>DATMFK010000017.1:0-621188 GCA_035556195.1 Rhizobiaceae bacterium | reverse complement strand
GCGCGCCGCAACCCGTTCACGCAGATCCACCGAGTATGGTTTGCTCATTCATGCCAGCCTCCTTCCGGCCTACATGATGAATCACATTTCAAGCTATTCGGGAATCCTCATCCGATTCACTCAAGCATGATCCCGCTCTAGAGCATTTTCGGTTTTTCTTCGAATCGCGGAAATGCTCTATCTCTTTGTTTTCACGCAATTCCGGACGGAAAACCGATTCCCACTTTTCCCGGAATTGCTCTAGTTTCGCCGCATATTTTCCGTTTCGCTCTCCAAAGGGAAGCCCATGAAGCAGCATTTTGCAATGTTCGCCGCTTACAATCGTTGGGCCAACCAGCGCATCTACGAGGCCGCCGCCTCGGTGACGGACGAGGAATTCCGCAGCGACGCCGGCGTATTCTTCAAATCGTTCATGGGAACCCTGAACCACATATTGGTGGCCGACCGGATTTGGATGAAGCGCTTTACCGGGCAAGGCGAAGCTCCCGCGTCCCTGGATGCGATTCTCCACCCTGAGCTCGCCAAGCTGCGCGCGGCGCGGGAGGCGGAAGACGAGCGCATCATCACTTGGATCGCCTCCCTCAATGCCAAGTCCTTGTCCGGGCGGTTCACCTATATACCGCTCACCCACATGCGCGTCATCTCGCAGCGACTCGCCCCGGCGCTCGCCCATTTCTTCAACCACCAGACTCACCACCGCGGCCAGGCCCACGCCGTGGTCACAGCTCTCGGCCAGCCCTCGCCGGTGCTTGATCTCGTCGCCTTCCAACGGACGGAGGAAGGGCGGACCTTCGCGTAAGCGGCGCTTCTTGCGCCGCCTTCGCATACAGTGCAAAAGCCCTGGACCATGCTTACCATCAATGATCTTTCGCTCCGGATCGCCGGGCGCCTTCTCCTCGATCATGCCTCTCTCAGCCTTCCGGCGGGAGCGAAGGCCGGCCTGGTCGGCCGCAACGGCACTGGAAAGACGACGCTGTTCCGTACGATAACGGGAGAGATTTCGGCCGAGACTGGCTCGATCAGCCTGCCGAAGAATACCCGGATCGGGCAGGTCGCCCAGGAGGCGCCCGGGACGGACGAGCCTCTCATCGATATCGTGCTCAGGGCCGATGTCGAGCGTGCTGCCCTGCTCGAGGAAGAGAAGACGGCGACGGATCCGCACCGCATCGCGGAAATTCACACCCGCCTCGCCGACATCGACGCGCATTCGGCCGAGGCGCGCGCCGCGACCATCCTGGCCGGCCTGGGCTTCGACGCCGATGCCCAGAAGCGGCCGGCCTCCTCCTTCTCCGGGGGCTGGCGTATGCGTGTGGCGCTTGCCGCCGTGCTTTTCGCCGAGCCGGACCTTCTGCTTCTCGACGAGCCGACCAATTATCTCGATCTCGAAGGGACTTTGTGGCTCGAGAATTACGTCGCGCGCTACCCTCATACGGTGCTCTTGATCAGCCATGATCGCGACCTTTTGAACCGCGCCGTCAATTCGATCGTCCATCTCGACCAGAAGAAGCTCACTTTCTGGCGTGGCGGTTACGATCAATTCGAACGCCAGCGCGCCGAGCAGCAGGCCCTGCAGGAGAAGAGTCGCGTCAAGCAGGAAGCCCAGCGCAAGCACCTCCAGTCCTTCGTCGACCGATTCAGGGCAAAGGCATCCAAGGCCCGTCAGGCGCAATCGCGCATCAAGGCTCTGGAAAAGATGAAGCCGATCGCGGCGCTCGTCGACGACACCGTTCGGCCGTTCAGCTTCCCTGAGCCTGTCAAGGCGGTCGCCTCGCCGATTGTCGCGCTGGATGGGGTTTCGGTCGGCTATCAGCCCGGACATCCAATCCTGAAGAAATTGTCGCTGCGCATCGACGCGGACGATCGCATCGCTTTGCTCGGCGCCAATGGCAACGGCAAGTCGACCTTCGCCAAGCTGCTCTCCGGCCGGCTCAAATCGGAAACCGGCACGATGACGATCGCCCCGGGCCTGAAAGTGTCGATGTTCGCCCAACACCAGCTCGACGACCTGCGTCCCGAGGAGAACGCCTACGAACATGTCCGGCGCATGATGCCGGACGCCCCGGAGTCGAAAGTGCGCGCGCGCGTCGCACAGTTCGGGCTGGCGACGGAAAAGATGAACACGGCAGCCAAGGACCTCTCCGGAGGCGAGAAGGCCCGCCTGCTCATGGGGCTCGCAGCCTTCGATGGGCCGCCCAATCTCTTCATCCTCGACGAGCCCACGAACCACCTCGACATCGACTCGCGCGAGGCGCTGGTCCACGCGCTGAACGACTTTCCCGGCGCGGTCATCCTGATCTCGCACGACCGGCACCTGATCGAAGCGACGGCCGACCGGCTCTGGCTGGTGCGCGACGGTTCCGTGCGTGCTTATGACGGCGACCTTGGCGACTATCGGCAGGAGGTCACCGGTGTCTCGCCCGATCGCCACGAGAAACGCGAGGCCGAGAAGGCATCGAAGGCGGAGAGGCGTCGTGACGCAGCGCGACGCCGTCAGGCTTTGGAGCCGCTGGCCAAGCAGATCCGCGCGACGGAAGCACTCATGGACCGCATCCGCAAGCGCATCGATGGGATCGAGGATCAGCTCGCCGATCCCAAGCTCTACGAAAGAGATCCGACCGCGGCCACGCAGCTTGCCAAGGAGCGCTCCGACCTCACCCATGCGCTGGCCGGCCACGAGGAGACCTGGCTCGCGCTTTCTGCCGAATATGAGGAAGGGATAGCCGAGTAGCGATCAGCCTGTCGGGAAGCCCTCCGCTGGTTCAGCAGAAGTGTCGTTCGAAGCGCCGTCCGATCTCCCCATCCGGCTCCAGCTGGCCGCTCAGGACGAAATATTTATAGAGGACCAGCAGCGAAGTGAGCTGCTCTTCTTCCGGGTTCGAGAAGCGCCTTACATGGGCATTGGCGTTCGCGACGATGGACAGCGCCTCGCGTGGCGCGCTTTCGAAACGATCGATCTTCTCCTCGAGGTCCGACAAGTCCGGCTTGACTGCCACGAAATGAACGTCTGGTTGTAGCCGCCCTTCCATGAACCAGGTCTCGCAAGAGGGCTCCGGCATGATGCAGAGCGATTGCGAGGCCATGATCCATTTGAGATTGGTGGCCACGTCGTAACCTTCGATCGATATGACGTAGCGATATGCCAATTGCTCGCCGATCGTCATGTACGGCCGGCGATGCTCGGCTTTTCCGCCATGGGTGAAACCAACGTCGCAGGCGGCCAGACCGATGCAGTTTTCCACAAACGGGGTGCGCCTTGGATGGTTGGCGGCCCCGCGCCAAACCGCCATGGACCGTTTTTTTTCGAATGGTACCGGGTCTGCGACCCTCCTGAAATGCCGCAGCTTGTCTAGGTTCATCAGGACAGAATTGCTGTTGTCTCCAGCTGTAGGCCTGCTCTTCAGCAGGGTCGGCACAGGAGGGATATGCGCTACGTCGCCAAACAGATAGTCGAACCGCAGACGCCGGTCGAAATATCGGGCATGCTCCTTGAGATCGTAATAGTAGCAGCTCTTTTTAAGGGGAAGCCGCCCGATCGCGACGGCCGCGGGGCTGACAGTGAAGGCGTCCTCGAGCTTGTTGTAGTAAGCGAGCCGGTCCGAAATGACAGATTCTCGCCCTTTGCCCAGAGTTGCCAGGAGACCATGCAAACGACGCCGGAACACGATCTGGGGGGCGGTGTCCCGAGCGAAGTTCCGGGCGTAATAGGCAACGCGTTGAGCCGTGCGACAAAAGTCGGACATAGGACAGACACCGTTTCAACGCTCGGACCGGGTGGACGTAGGTCCGCTAGGTAAGAATTTTCGCTCGTCCCCGTCAATCTGACGTTCCGCCTGCCGTGCCGCTTGCCAAGCGCCGCGCGGACCTGTCCAATGCGGTGTCGCTCACGATAGGACTTGGCAAGCGCCTTCCGGTCAACAGGGAAAGGATAGCCGAATGACGATCAAGATCGCACAGGATGGCGACATAACCATCGTCACGATCGATCGGGCCGAAGCCCGCAATGCGGTCACCCCCGACATGGCACTGGCGCTTTTCAATGCGTTCCTCGCCTTCGACCGTGACGAGCGACAGAAGATCGCGGTTCTCACGGGGGTGCCCGGCGTCTTCTCCGCAGGTTTCGACTTGAAATGGGCGAGCAAGGGAGCAGACGACAAATGGTTCGCCGAACACGATCTCGACAGAAGCTTCGATGGCCGCGGCGATCATCCACGGAAGGGACCAATGGGGCCGACCCGCCTTTCCCTGTCCAAACCGGTCATCGGCGCCATCTCCGGGCCAGCCGTGGCGGGGGGCATGGAACTCGCCTTGTGGTGCGATCTCCGTGTCATGGAGCAATCAGCCTATATGGGCGTCTATTGTCGCCGTTGGGGCGTGCCGCTTATCGACGGCGGCACGGTTCGCCTGCCGCGGATCATCGGGCACGGCCGCGCCATGGACCTCATCCTTACCGGCCGCAAGGTCGAGGCAGAGGAATGCCTTTCCATCGGTCTGGCCAACCGTGTCGTGCCGGACGGGACCTCGCTCGATGCAGCCCTCGCGCTTGCCCGTGAGCTGACCCGGTTCCCGCAAGCCTGCATGCGCGCGGATCGCCGCTCGGCCATGCTGCAATGGTCGCTAGATCCGGCCGAGGCGCTGGTGAACGAGTGGCGGAGCGCCGAGACCTTCCGCATGGAAGGGGCTGAGGGGGCCGCACGATTCACGGCGGGCAAGGGTCGCTCAGGGGATTTCGAAGCAATCTGAGCGTCAGCGCCCTGCGCCTATTGCTTGTTCCGGGCATTCCTGCCCCAGCGTGGAGGCGGGGGCTGCGAATTCGGGTTCTGTGGGCGACCTCCGCCTCGCCGCATCGCCATCACGAAACCGATAAAGCCGATGGCCATCAGTATGAATCCCGTCGGTTGCACGCGACCGTCGTAGGCGGCGCCTCCGCTCTGCAGGATCAAGCGCGCCGACGCGAGTTCCAGACCCTCGGCATCGCCGGGGCCTGCCGTGAAGACATAGGTTCCTTCGCGAACGTCCGGGATCACACCAACCTCCTCACGGAATATCCGCCCGCTGCTTTGGGGACTTTCCAGATGTGGGGCCGCCCCGGAAAAGCTCAGCGTCTTGGCGAGGAAGGTACGACTGTCGAAATCTGCCGTGAGCGTCAAGACTGTCCGATCGGCCGAAAAGCTGGGGTGACCTACAGTCGTGATATCGAGAACGATATGGACCGGCGCATCGCCAGGCGAGAGCACCGCTTCGGCGGATCGAAAACCTCTAGCGGGGTCATAAACCTGCCAGGTGCCGATCTCACGCTGCGGCACATTGTCCAGCATCATCGGATAGCCGACGCCGAGAGCGAGGCCGGCAAGGAAGATGAGCAGGAAAAGGACCCGCATCATAGATAGGTCCTGTTCACGCCTTCCTCTCCCAGCGGCGATCCGGCGCCTGCTGCCAATAAGTGACCTCGTGGCCGGCCGCTTTCATCGCCTTCCAGTGCTCACGGGCCCCTTCGAGTTGAATGGCGTCATGACCGTCGAACATGAAAACCGCCCGCGCATAGGTGGTGAGATCGGGTGGTAATGCGCCATCGACCAGGAAGCGGATCTCGGCCCCGTTGGCATTGTCCGGCTTGATGGTAAGCAGGACAGGCTGATCCGCCTGATGCGGTTCCCGGTCGGTGGCATGGGCGAGGAAGGAGTCGTCGCGATAGGTCCACAGATGCGTGTCGAGCGCGTCGCGACGTTCCTCCGTTCCGGTCTGGACCACAACCTTCCAGCCGCGTTTCACACTGCGTTCGAGGAGGCCAGGAAGAGCGTCCTCGAGCGTCGATTCGGTCAGGTGATAGAACAGCACCTCGGCCATGCATGGGATCCCGGGTTAGGAAATGAGCGGATCATGCCTCGTAGTGATCACGGACAAGGCGGTCGAGCAACCGCACGCCGAATCCGGAGCCCCAGGACTGATTGATCTCATTGGCCGGCACGCCCATCGCCGTGCCGGCGATGTCCAAATGCGCCCAGGGGGTCTCCTTGACGAAGCGCTGCAGGAATTGCGCCGCTATGATCGCGCCGCCGTAGCGTCCACCGATGTTCTTCATATCGGCGTTCTTGGAATCCAGCAGCTTGTCGTATTCGGGACCCAGCGGCAGGCGCCATACGCGCTCTTGCGTCGTCTGGCCCACGGTGAACAAGCGTGCGGCCAGTTCGTCATTATTCGAGAACAGGCCGGCATGATATTGCCCCAGGGCGACCATGATCGCGCCGGTCAGCGTCGCAAGGTTGATCATGAATCTAGGCTGAAACTTCTCGTTGCAATACCAAAGCGCGTCGCAGAGCACGAGCCGGCCTTCGGCATCGGTGTTGAGCACCTCGACGGTCTGACCCGACATGGAGGTCACGATATCGCCCGGCCTCTGCGCGTTGCCATCGACGTTGTTCTCCACGCAGCCGATGATGCCCACCACGTTGACCTTGGCCTTGCGGCCGGCGAGTGCATGCATGAGGCCGGTAACGGCGGCTGCGCCGCCCATGTCCCCCTTCATGTCCTCCATGCCGGCCGCCGGCTTCATTGAATTGCCGCCCGTGTCGAAGGTCACGCCCTTGCCGATGAAGGCGATGGGCTTGTCCTTCGGCACGCCTCCATTCCACTGCATGACCACCAGCCGGGGCGGACGCGCCGATCCCTGGGCCACACCGAGCAGTGCGCCCATGCCGAGCTTCTTCATTTCCTTCTCGGTAAGCACGTCGACCTTGACGCCAACCGACTGCAATTCCTTTGCACGCGCGGCGAACTCGACCGGGCCAAGCGCGTTTGCCGGTTCGTTGACGAGATCACGAGCAAGGGTCACGCCCGCCGCGACAGGCTCAAGGCCGGCAAAGGCCTTCTTCACGGCCGCTGGATTCGAACAGTGAACGGTGATCTTTGCGGGACGGGCGGAGGACTTGTCGCCGTTGTCTTCCTTCTTGGTCTTGTACTTGTCGAATGAATAGGCTCGAAGCAGGATACCAAATGCCATATTGGCGACGTCGTTCGCACTCACCACGGTGCCGGGAAGGTCCATGATGATAGCGACCTCGGCAGGCTTGCGCAGCGCCGCGAATATAGCGCCGCCTATGCGCAGCCAAGCGTACTCCGACAAGGCGGACACCTTTCCAGCGCCGATCACGACCAGACGATCGTAGGCTGTTCCTTCCGGCGCGATCAGTTCGACGCTGGTTCCCATCTTGCCTTTGAATTCGGCTATCGGAATCGCGCGATCGAGCACCTTGGCGGGGTCGCAGGCGCGGGCCGCCTCGCTCAGACCGCCCTCCTCTTCCGCCGACAGCAGGACGACGCTGCCTTTCTTCGGTGTTGCGAGTCGAGCGAAGGCAATCGTCGGCGTCACTGTCATGTCAATCCTGCTGCGCGTGAAACAATCGCGCGACCTTTCGCGGTTTTGCGCGCTTTGGCAAGGCGCAAGCTGGGATTTCTGCGCGGAATGTCACGCAGATGCAATGCTTTGGTGATTGACTGAGTACACGCAAAAGTGGAATCCTGCCAACTTCATGAACCCGTTCCCCAGCATCGATACCATGCCACAGGCAACCGAACTTTCGGCATCGCTCCCGAACAGCGCCGTCGTGGAACCGCCAGCCAGCCTGCGGGATGCGGTCGCGAACCTGCCGAACCTCTCCCCCTTCTCCGGCCCGGCCATACTATTCCTGCTCGGTGTGCTGCTCGCTCTCGCCATCCTGGTCTTCCATCACTTTCCCGTCGTCGACCGGATCGCCGCCGCGTGGTTTTTCGTCGAGAGCCGGTGCGGCCCGGAGAAACCTGCAAGCTCGGTTTGCGGCGACTTTCCGTTGAGGCACAGTCGGCCGGCGATAACGCTGCGGCAGTTTCTTCAATATCTGCCCGCCGCACTCGCGGCAGCGCTGACCGCCGCCTCCATCGCATTGCTCTGGAGCCGGCGGAAGCCCAGTGCCCGCCGTTGGCTGCAAGCGGCGGCCGCGTTCTGGACCTATGTCGTGTCGGTCGGAATATTGATCAACGGCGTCTTCAAGGAATTCTGGGGCAGGCCGCGCCCCCTTCAGACCGATCTGTTCGGCGGGGATTTCCCATTCGTCCCGGCAGGCGAGATTTCCTCCCACTGTATCAGCAACTGCTCCTTCATGTCCGGCGAGGCCGCAGCTGCGGCATGGCTGGTCTGCCTTGTCCCTCTAATCCCCCGGCAATACGCCTCGCTGAAACCTGCGGCATATGGCATCGCCATCGCGCTCGCCTTGGCCACCTCGATCCTGCGTATGGCTTTCGGCGCGCACTACCTTTCGGACGTCGTGATCGCCAGCCTGGCCACTGTGCTGATCTTTTCCTTGCTGGCCACGAGCGCAGCTTGTCTGCATCCACAAAAACGTGAGCTTCCGAAGGCGGCGGCGATCTGTTAGGAATTCGTTAACCTAACCCGTTCGCCCTTTTTTAGCCAATGAGACCCAACTATTTGATGGCCTCACGTGGATCGGCGCTCTGGATGACGGACGGGTGCGGTCGACCAAGGCACGCAGGCGGATGATTTCGGCTTGCCCAACCAGGCGTCATTAGGCGCCGGCAAACATGGAATAGTCCTGCGGATGAAGATCGTCGAACGCTACATATTGCGCCGAACGTTCGTTATCGCGCTGGCCGCGTTGTTCTGGACTCTCGCGGTCGTGTGGACTGTGCAGGCTTTGGCCCGCATCAATCTTGTCACGGACAAGGGGCAGTCGGCGCTGACCTTCTTCCACATGGCGACCTTAGTGCTGCCCTCCATCATTCCGGTCATCCTGCCCTTCACCGTTGCCATCGGCATCAGCCAGACGCTGACGATGATGAACAGCGATTCCGAGCTGGTTGTGATCAATGCCGCTGGCAGTTCCCGAATGACGACCATCCGGCCAGCCCTCGTGCTGGCGATCGGAGCTTGTTTCCTGTCCTTCTTCGTCCAGAACGTCATCGACCCGCCGGCCCGTCTTGGCTTGCGCACCCTTGTCGCCAAGGCCAGTGCCGATCTGATTTCTACCGTGGTCCAGGAAGGCAGCTTCCGAAGGGTCGACGAAGGTCTTTATGTGCAGATCGGCGCGCGCCTTCCCGACGGGCGCCTCGGCGGCATCTTCGTGGCCGACTCCCGCCAGAAGGACGTCGACCTCGTCTACTATGCGAAGGAAGGCCTGCTCACGACGCGAGACGACCGGGCCATGCTGATCATGAGCGACGGCGTCGTCCACCGTAAGTCTCCGGGCCAGGAAGTATCGGTGATCCGCTTCACCTCCTACGTTCTCGACCTTTCGGTGTTCACGTCGGCGAGCGCGTACATGGTGATGTACGCGAAGGACCGGCCGTTGAGCTATCTCGCCAATCCTGATCCGAACGACCCATTCTTCAAGGAAGCTCCCCAGGAATTCAACACAGTCTTTCACCAGCGTCTGACCGAATGGCTCTATCCTCTGGTCTTCGCGTTGATCGCCCTGGCAGTGGCGGGCGACGCCCGCTCCCATCGCGAAGCCCGCGTGCATCCGATGGTCACGGCGCTGGTCATCGCGCTTCTGGTTCGATGGATGAGCTTCTTCGTCGGCGGCAAGGCCGAAACCGACGCCTCCTACGTTCCGCTGCTCTACGTCATCCCGCTCGTCTCGTCCGCGATCTCCGTGTGGTATCTCGCCACCAACAAGGCGATGGAACTCCCGGTGAAATGGACGGACCGGATGGGCGCGAGCTTCCGGCGAACAAGCGAGCGCTTCACCTTGTTCAGGATGCGTCTGTTCGGCGCCTCGACGCCAGGCGGAGGCTCGGCCTGAAATGGGTTGGACGCTCAGCCGCTACTTCTTTTTCCGCTATGTCACGATCACCACGTGGTTCTTCCTCGGCATCGCCGCGCTGGTCTTCATCATCGATTTCACCGAACTTTCCTCGCGTACATCCGACATCGCCAATTTCTCCACGGGAATGGCGCTCGGCGTTTCGGCGATGCGCGTGCCTATGGTGATGCAGCAGACCATCCCTTTCATCGCACTCTTCTCGGCAATGGCGACACTGGTCTCCCTCAATCGCAAATACGAGTTGGTCGTTGCGCGATCCGTCGGCGTTTCAGCCTGGCAATTCCTGAGGCCCGCATGCTTTGGCGCCCTGCTTCTGGGCCTCCTCACCCTGGGCGTGCTCAATCCGATTGCAGCGGCAGGTTATTCACGCGCCGAGGCGATCGAAGCGTCGTACCGCGCGACCAAGAACAGCGCCGTGGTCGGAACCCCCTGGATCAAGCAGACCACCCAAGAGGAAGGCGAGACGATCATTGGGGCTCGGACGACGTTGCAGCAGGGCTTGGAACTGGTCGATGCCGTATTTTTCCGCATCGACAAGGCCGGCAACATCGCCGAGCGAATCGACGCCCAGAGCGCTCATTTGAAAGATGGTTACTGGGAGCTTACCGACGCCTCGCGGATGCGCGACGGATCTCGTCCCGAGGCCGTGGGAACCATGCAGATCAAGACGAATCTCCGGCCGGAGTTCGTGCAGGAGCGGCTCGCGAGACCCGATATGATTCCGTTCTTCGAGCTCCCCCGGAAGATCGAGGTGGCGCGCTCGTTCGGGTTGAAGGCGAACGCCTTTGCCATGCAGTTCCACTCCCTTGTCGCGCTGCCGCTTCTGCTTGTCGCGATGACCCTTATTGCCGCTACGGTATCCATGCGTTTCACCCGCTTGGGACAGTCCGCCACGATGATTCTGGGTGGCGTCGTAGCCGGCTTTCTGCTTTATGTTGTTTCGGTTTTAGTCAAAGCGTTCGGCACAGCGGGATTCGTCCCACCAGCAATCGCGGCGTGGCTTCCGGTTGTGGTGGCAATGTTCTTCGGGGTGACGTTCCTGCTGTACAAGGAGGACGGTTAGTGGCGGTCGCGCTAACTGAGGGGTCCAAGCTCGTCCGGCTCAAGCGCCTCATGAGCGCCACGGCCTTGGTTTGTCTGTTTGCCGTCGTGCCTCATGCCGGCTACGCGCAAACGGCCGGGCTGGAGCGGGACATTTCCCCCAACGCGCAGATGCTGCTCGAGGCAGATACGCTAGTCTATGACAACGACAAGCGTACGGTGACGGCAGTCGGCGGCGTCAAGATCGATTATGATGACAATCGCCTCGTCGCGCAGCGGGTAACCTATCATCGCGATTCGGGACGGCTAGTGGCCAGCGGCAACGTCCAGATCGTCGAGAGAGACGGCAACAAGATCTTCGCCGAGGAAATCGACATCACCGACGATTTCCGGGACGGCTTCGTGAATGCGTTGCGGGTGGAGACAACGGACAAGACCTATTTCGCGGCGGAGAGCGCCGACCGCGAGGGCGGCGTCACGACGACGTTCAACAACGGCGTCTACACGGCCTGCGAGCCTTGCGAGGAGAAGCCGGACAGGGCTCCTGTATGGCGCATCAAGGCCCGCAAGATCATCTGGGACGGGCAAGCCAAGACCGTTCGTTTCGAGAAATCGCGATTCGAAATGTTCGGTTTCCCGATCGCCTATCTGCCGGCCTTCGAGGTGGCGGATCCGACGGTCAAGCGCAAGACCGGCTTCCTCATACCCGGAATCACCTTTCACAGCGATCTCGGCGTCGGAGCGATCGTTCCGTTCTACATCGCCCTGTCCGACACCTACGACCTGACGCTCCAAGGACGATACTATGCGCGCCAGGGGTTTCTCGGGCAGGCCGAATGGCGTCAACGTTTCAACAATGGCCAGTATAATCTGAAGATCGCGGGTATCCGCCAGAACGATCCCGCCGCATTTGATGTCAACTCGGTCGACCGGGGCATTGACGTTGGTGGGCAGCTCGTCGACCCCAATCGCTTCCGCGGCATGGTGGCAACGAAGGGCGACTTTGTCATCAACCCGCGCTGGACTGCCGGCTGGGACATCATGCTCCAGTCGGACAAGGATTTTTCCAGGACTTACGGGATCGGGGGCTATGCCGACCTCGTGCAAACCTCACAGGTCTACCTGACGGGGCTCGGCGATCGCAACTTCTTCGATCTGCGCGCGTACCACTTCCAGGTGCAGGAAGAGATCCAGGATGGCTTTCCCGGAGCGCGAAACGAGGAGCAGCCCTGGGTCCTGCCAAGCTTCGACTATTCCTTCACGTCCGACGAGCCGGTCGCCGGCGGCGAGCTGAACATCGACATCAACTCTCGGACGATCTACCGGAACACGTTGGACATCGCGACGGGTACCGAACTCGTCAATGGGGTCCCGGTTGAGAGCGTAACAGCAGTGCGCGGCATCGAAGGCACCAGCGGGCGGCTTACCGCCGAGGCGGAGTGGAAGCGCACCTACCTCGCCGACGCCGGCCTCCAGGTCACGCCGCTCCTGCATTTCCAGGCGGATTCGACGTTCGTCAATCAATCCGCCGCGTCGGTGCAGGCCATAAACGCCATGGCCGCAAATCCGCAGATCGATGCCGGTACCGATATTCGCTCCGCTTACTACCGCTACATGGCCACCGCTGGGCTCGACTTGCGCTGGCCGGTGCTGTTCTCGCTGACCTCGTCCAGCCATATCCTCGAGCCAGTGGCCCAGGTCTTCGCGCGCCCCGATGAGACGTCCGCCGAAAGGTTGGGCATCCCCAACGAAGACGCGCAGAGCTTCGTGTTCGACGCCACGACGCTCTTCGATCGCGACAAGTTCTCGGGCTACGACAGAATCGAAGGCGGTACGCGCGCCAATATCGGCTTCCGTTATTCTGGAACCTTCGCAAGCGGCTGGACCACCAACGCCATCGTGGGCCAATCCTACCAGCTGTTCGGCGAGAACTCGTTTGCCCAACCCGACCTGGTCAACGCTGGAGCGTTCTCGGGGCTCGAGACCTCGACTTCCGACTATGTCGGGCTCGTTGGCTTCTCGACGCCCTTTGGCCTTTCCGCATCGGCAAGCGCTCGCTTGGACGAGCAGTCGTTCGAGGTGCGCCGCTCCGAATTGCGTGCCGGCCTCAACATGAAGCGTGGCTCAGTCTCGGCAAGGTACGCCTTCATCCAGGCCCAGCCACTCTATGGTTTCCCACAGGATCGTCACGAGATGACGCTCTCCGGCACGGCGAAGGTTCGCGAAAACTGGAGCGTCTTTGGATCAGGTACTTATGATCTCGAGGAGAGCATGATCGTTCGCGATTCCTTCGGCTTCTCCTATGACGACGAATGCTTCACCTATTCGATGACGTACTATCAGAGCCATAACCGCGACACAGACCAAACCACGCAAACCGTCGGTTTCAATATTTCGTTCCGCACCATCGGCGATTTCGGCTCGAGTTCACTCGGATCGACGCAGTGAATGCGTCATCGTTTCGCCGCATAAGGGCGGCATGCGTCTTTAAAGCTCAGCGCCAGAGCGAGATGGATGGACCGAAGGGGCTCTGTTTCGAGGCGGCTCACGCCTATAGCGTCGGAGCACGCGGCTGTGATAGGAGCACGGCCGTCGCAATCTCGACGTCAGGTTTGTCACGCCGGAAACAGGACCGGCCCTGATCTCATCGCGCACCGCAATCGGGGATAACAGCATATGATCGCGATCAGAAAGCGCCTCGTGGCATCCGGATTCGCCCTTGTCATAGGCGCGGTCGCCGCGACCACCACGGTCCATGGCGGCGTCGCCCATGCCAGTGAGATCAAATACGTGGTCAACAACATCCCGATCACGAGCTACGACATCCAACGCCGGGTCGCGTTCTTCAAGTTGCAGCGCCGCAACGGCGACTCGAAGCAAGCTGCTCAGGAGATGATCGACCAGGCTATTCGTACGGCTGAGATCAAGCGCGCAGGCGTGCGGATCACCGATGACCAGGTCGATGCCGCCTATGCCCGCTTCGCCGCCTCGAACAAGCTCAAACCCGAGCAGATGGATCAGATCCTGAACCAGACCGGCGTCACCAAGGCTCATTTCAAGGACTTCATCCGCGCCCAGATGGGTTGGAGCCAGGCCCTTCAGGCCAAATATCGCGCAACGGGCACGTTAAGTGACCAGGACGTCGTTCAGCGCATGCTCCAGAAAGGCGGCGACAAGCCTAGAGCGACGGAGTACATGCTGCAGCAGATCGTCTTCGTCGTGCCGGCGGCCGAGCGCGGCGCATTGCTCGGCAAGCGCAAGCGTGAAGCCGAGGCTCTGCGCCAGCGTTTCTCCGGCTGCGACAGGACGCGGGAATTCGCCAAGGGCCTGGTCGACGTAACCGTGCGCGACCTCGGCCGTATCCTCGCGCCGGAGCTGCCGCCAGATTGGGCCGACCTCATCAAAAGCACGAAGGCAGGTTCCGCCACATCAGTGCGCGAAACGGAGCGCGGCATCGAGTTCATCGGCATCTGCAGCTCCAAGGAAGTGTCGGACGACCGCGTCGCCCGGATGGTCTTCCAGAGCGAGGCGGCCAAAGAAGGCGGGGAAGCCGAGGAATTCTCCAAAAAATACATGGCCGAGCTGAAGAAAAAAGCCCGCATCATCGAACGCTGACCAACCATTCGCGTGCACATTGCCTGAATCCTCCCTGCTCCCGCTTGCGGTGACGATGGGCGATCCATCCGGGATAGGACCGGAGATCGCCTTGTCCGCCTGGTTGTCTCGCGCAAGCCTTGACTTGCCGCCATTCTACTTGCTCGGAGATCCCGGCCTGTTGGCCGACCGGGCGAAACGGCTCGGCCTGAAGCTGTCCATCGCCGTCGTCGAACCTCACCAATGCGCCGCGATCTTCGCCACTTCGCTCCCGGTCGTGGCCCTCGATGCGACATACCGGGACACGCCGGGCGTTCCGCATACCGCGAATGCCACCGGCATCGTGCAGTCGATCGACCGCGCGGTTGCGGATGTTTTCGGCGACCGTGCCGCTGCGATCGTCACCC
Organism: Rhizobiaceae bacterium; assembly: GCA_035556195.1. Lineage (GTDB taxonomy): Bacteria > Pseudomonadota > Alphaproteobacteria > Rhizobiales > Rhizobiaceae. Next base: position 606,334 of record DATMFK010000017.1, on the reverse strand, counting down.
TCCCGATTGCCAAGAAGGTCCTCTATGATGCGGGCTTCATCTTTCCCGGCCACACGGAGTACCTCGGTGAACTCGCCTCGCGCCAGGTCGGGCGGCCGATAAGGCCCGTCATGATGCTGGCGGGCCCCGATCTGCGCGCCGTGCCGGTGACGATCCACATCCCGTTGGCCGAGGTTCCCAAGGCTCTGACCAGTGAGCTGATCGTCGAGACCGGGCGGATCGTTGCCCAGGACATGCGGGAGCGTTTCGGCTTTGACCGGGCTCGCCTGGCCGTATCTGGCCTCAATCCGCATGCCGGCGAGAATGGCGCCATAGGCGCGGAAGACGAGGCCGTCGTCCGGCCTGCCGTTGCGCGCCTGCGGGCCGAAGGCATCGATGCAGTCGGCCCGCTCCCCGCGGACACCATGTTCCACGCGGCAGCGCGTGCCGGCTATGATGCGGCACTGTGCATGTATCACGATCAGGCGCTGATTCCGGCGAAGGCGCTTGCCTTCGACGATACGGTCAACGTCACGCTCGGCCTGCCGTTCGTACGCACGTCTCCGGACCACGGGACCGCGTTCGACATCGCAGGCAAGGGCATTGCCCGCCCCGACAGCTTCGTCGCCGCGTTGAGGCTCGCTGCCGAGCTCGGTGCGCGTCGATCCTTGCGCGCATGAGTATCGATGGCCTTCCACCGCTTCGCGATGTGATCGAGCGCCACGGCCTCGCCGCGAAGAAATCGCTCGGCCAGAATTTCCTTCTCGACCTCAATCTCACAGGCAAGGTGGCGCGGGCAGCGGGGAAGCTCGAAGGCATCACCGTCATAGAGGTCGGTCCAGGACCTGGAGGGCTGACCCGGGCGCTCCTCATGAACGGTGCCGCCCGCGTCGTCGCGATCGAGCGCGACGAGCGCTGTCTTGCCGCCCTGGCGGAAGTCGCTGCCCATTACCCGGGTCGGCTGGAGGTCATTCCGGGCGATGCGCTGAAGACCGATTTCTCGAAGATTGCTCCTGGCGAACCGATCAAGATCGTAGCCAACCTGCCCTATAACATCGGAACCGAGCTTCTCGTCCGCTGGTTGACGCCGGCCGAATGGCCGCCATTCTACGGTTCGCTGACGCTCATGTTTCAGCGCGAGGTCGCCGAGCGCATCGTCGCCGCCCCTGGCGACAGCGCGTACGGGCGCCTCGGCGTTCTTGCGGGATGGCGCACGGAAGCGAAGATCGCGTTCGATGTGCCGCGCCAGGCTTTCGTCCCGCCTCCAAAAGTCACATCCTCGATCGTGCATATCGTGCCGCGAACGGCGCCGCTGCCCGCAAGTGTGGTCGCTCTAGGCCGCATCACGGAAGCGGCGTTCGGCCAACGTCGCAAGATGCTGAGGCAGAGCCTCAAGAGCGTCGGAGGCGAAAAGTTGCTCGATGCCGCCGGCATCGACGGCACGAGACGGGCGGAGACGCTGAGCGTGGCGGAATTCGTAGCACTGGCAAATGCCAGCTAACGAAAGCATGTCTCCCCCAAGCCGTCACCGTTTAAGGGAGAAAGACATGCGTCAAAAGTTCTGGAGCGCGGAAGCGGTGTGAAAGGACCGCGGTTCGCTTCAGGTCGCGTCAGCCCGTCTTTTCATCCAGCAAGCCGGATACGAAGTCGAACAGACCCGGCCTTCGGTCACGGCGCAAACGTTCCGCCGTGACGATCGCGCGCACCTCGGCGAACGCTCTGTCGAGATCGTGGTTGATCACCACATAATCATATTCCCTCCAGTGCTCTATCTCGACCCGCGCATTGTTGAGACGGGTGTCGATCGTGCTGGCGGAATCTTCCGCGCGTCGCTGCAATCTGGCCTTCAGCTCGCTCATGGAGGGAGGCAGAATGAAGACCGAGACGATATCGCCTCGCATTTTCTCCTTGAGCTGCTTGGCACCCTGCCAGTCGATATCGAACAGCATGTCGCGGCCCTCGGCCATGGCCCGTTCGGCAGGTTCGCGAGGGGTAGCGTAGAAGTTGCCATGCACCTCCGCCCACTCCAGAAGCGCGTCGTTGTCGCGTAGCGAATCGAACTCGCGCCGGCTTCTGAAATGATAGTGAACGCCGTCGATCTCGCTGCCGCGCCGCAAGCGTGTCGTCACGCTGACCGACAGCTCGAAGGCCGAATCGCTCTCTATGAGGCTACGCGCGATGGTCGATTTGCCCGCGCCCGAGGGCGAGGAGAGCACGAGCATCAGGCCGCGCCGTTTGATTGAATGCGATGGACGCTCGTCCGCCATCCCCTACTCCAGATTTTGAACCTGCTCCCGGAACTGATCGACCACGGCCTTCAACTCGAGACCGATCGCCGTGACCGCCGCCGCATTGGACTTGGAGCAGAGAGTGTTCGCCTCGCGATTGAATTCCTGAGACAGGAAATCGAGCTTTCGGCCAACCGCCCCTCCCGCCGCGATCAATGAGCGGCCGGAAGCTACATGGGTCTTTAGCCGATCGATCTCCTCGCGGATATCAGCTTTGGCGGCCAGGAAGGCAGCCTCCATATGCAGCCGCGTCTCGTCGAGTGCAGCGCCCGGATCCATCAGCAGGCGTACTTGCTCGCCGATGCGTTCCCGGATTGCGGACGGTTCGCGCGAGGGATCCGCCTCCGCGGCGAGCGTCAAGGCTTCGATCCGATCGATATGGCCTCCGAGGAGGATGCCAAGAGCGTCGCCTTCTGCCCTACGGGCTTGTTCGAGGCCGGAGAGCGCGTCGTCTAAGACCGAAAGGATGGCCGCATCGCGCGACGCACGTTCTTCTTCGCTTTCCTGTGGCTCCGGCGTCTCCAATACGCCACGCAGGGACAACAGTCCGTCCGCTGTCGCCGGCGCGACGCCGAATTGTTGCTCGAGGCGCTTTGCCAATGCGGCCACTTCGACAAGGAAGGCTTCATTGACGACCGGCTGCACCGAGAGAGTTCCGCGTGAAACGGTGAGGACGGCCTGGATGTTGCCGCGCGCGAAACGCTTCTGGACTGCCTGGCGCGCCGATTGTTCCAAGCGCTCGAGACCGGGCGGCAGCCTCAGACGAACGTCGACGCTTTTGCCGTTCACGGACTTGACTTCCCAAGCCAGCGCCGCCCCGTCATGGTCCACGGCGGCTCGGGCAAAGCCGGTCATGCTTTGTAGTCTCATCGCCCCGCTCGCTTCCCTTGCGCGTGGAGCGGGACGAGCCCCTTCGGCTCTCCCCGCCCGTCGCCTATTGCGCCTTGGCCGGTTCGGCCTCTTCGGCAGCCGCCTTGGCGGCTTCCTCGGCTTGCTTCTTCGTGACGGCCCGCCAGCGCGCCACGTTGTCATTATGCTCTTCCAACGTGGCCGCGAAGACGTGCCCGCCGCTGCCATCCGCAACGAAATAGAGGTCATCGGTCTTGGACGGGTTGGCCACTGCTTCAAGGGCAGCCCGGCCGGGATTGGAGATGGGCGTGGGCGGCAATCCCTTTATGACATAGGTGTTGTATGGCGTCGGCTTGTCGATGTCGGATTTGAAGATCGGCCGGTCACCCGGCTTTCCCTTCCCCCCGAACAAGCCATAGATGATGGTCGGATCGGACTGGAGGCGCATGCCCTTGCTCAGCCTGTTGATGAAGACGGACGCCACGCGTGACCGTTCGTCGCTCCTGCCGGTCTCCTTCTCGACGATCGACGCCAGCGTCACGAATTCCTCGATGGAAGCAAGCGGCAGATCGTCCGCGCGCCGATTCCAGATTTCCTCCACCAGCTTCTTCTGGTCTGCCATCATCTTATCGATGACCTGCTGGCGGGTCGTGCCGCGCGTGAAGCGCTGCGTGTCGGCCACGAGGCTGCCTTCCGGCGGCATCGTTGCCGGCATGTCGCCGGACAGCACCTCGTTTTCCGCTATGCGCTGGAATGCCTGCTCGACCGTCGAGCCTTCCGTGATCGTGAGCGAATAGAGAACGGACTTGCCGCTCTTCAGCAACTCCATGATGTCGCGCATGGAAGCCTGCGCCTTGATTTCGTACTCGCCCGCCTTCAGCTTGCCCTGATTGCCATAAGCACGCAGTCCAAGCTGGAAGATGCGCGCGTCGGAGATCAGGCCACGTCGCTCGAGTTGATCGGCGATTTCCTGCGCCCCGGTATTGGGCTTGATGAGGATGGTGGCCGCCGTTTCCGATGGTCCCGGGCCCTCGAAAGCCCGCTTGCCGAAATACAGGCCAGCCCCGGCGGCGAGCGTAAGAAGGAATATCGTCGAGACGAGGAAATTCAGGAAGACGACGAACTGGTTGCGAGACTGCCGCGACCGCTTTGGAGGCGGGGTTCCCGCTTCCGGCCGAAGGGCTTCAGCAGCGCTTTTCGGCACGATCGGTTTCGGCGTGGTCGCGCTCTCGCTTTCTGGAGTGGTGTTCATCTCGCCTGTACCCGTGCTGGCCGTTGCCGACTCGCTGCGGAGCCTAGACGCGAATATGGCGAAAATCGCGGCAAGTTGCCCGCCGAGACGATCAGCGCGCTAGCCATTGTAGCGTTGAAAGATCAACGAGGCGTTGGTGCCACCGAAACCGAAGGAGTTGGACAAGGCGACATCGATCTGGCGCTTGCGAGGCTTGTTGGGCACGAGATCGATCATCGTCTCGCGCTCGGGATTGTCGAGATTGATCGTTGCCGGCGCGATGTTGTCGCGGATGGCGAGAATGGAGAAAATCGCTTCAGCCGCTCCAGCCGCACCGAGCAGATGGCCGATTGACGATTTGGTGGACGACATGGAGATCTTGGATGCCGCGTTGCCGACGAGCCGCTCGACTGCCCCGAGCTCGATCGTATCGGCCATTGTCGAGGTACCATGGGCGTTGATGTAGTCGACGTCGGACGGCGACAGCTTTGCACGCTTCAGGGCCGCGCTCATGCATCGGAAGGCTCCGTTGCCGTCCTCCGCCGGAGCGGTGATATGGTAGGCATCGCCGGATATGCCGTAGCCGGTGATTTCGGCGTATATCTTGGCCCCGCGGGCCTTGGCATGTTCGAGTTCCTCCAGCACCAAAACCCCGGCGCCCTCGCCCATCACGAAGCCGTCCCGGTCCTTGTCGTAAGGGCGCGAGGCCTGTTGCGGAGCGTCATTGCGGGCCGTGGAAAGCGCCTTGCAAGCGGCAAAGCCGGCCAGCGACAGCCTGCCGACAGGCGCCTCGGCGCCGCCGGCGAGCATCACTTCGGCATCACCGAACATGATCAGCCTCGCCGCGTCGCCGATCGCATGGGCTCCGGTCGAACAAGCCGTCACCACGGCATGGTTCGGTCCCTTCAGACCATGGCGTATCGAAACCTGGCCGGAGACCATATTGATGATGTTGCCCGGAATAAAGAACGGGCTGATGCGGCGCGGTCCGCGCTCGTGCAGTGTGATCGAGCTGTCGGAAATACCGTCGATCCCGCCGATACCCGAACCGATCATCACGCCGGTCGCGCAACGATCCTCCTCGGTACGCGGCTCCCAACCCGAATCCCTCAGGGCTTCGTCGGCGGCAGCGATCCCAAAGAGCACGAAATCCCCGATCTTGCGGAGTTCCTTGGGCTCGAGGACAGCTTCCGGATTGAAGGTGTGCCCGCTGCCATCCCCGCGCGGTATGACATGCGCGATCTTGCAGGGCAGATCCTCGATCTCGAATGTCTCGATCCGTCTGGCAGCGCTGCGCGCGGTGAGCAGCTGCTGCCAGGAATGTTCCGCTCCGTACCCGAATGGGGAGAGCAATCCAAGGCCCGTGACGACGACGCGTCTCATGGCTTAACTCTCCCCAGCACGATGCGGCATCGAAGGTGTCAGGCCGACGCCTTGTCGATGTACTTCACGGCATCGCCGACGGTGAGAATCGTCTCGGCCGCGTCGTCCGGGATTTCGACGCCAAACTCCTCTTCGAACGCCATCACGAGCTCGACAGTGTCAAGGCTGTCTGCACCGAGGTCGTCAATGAAGCTCGCCGCCTCCGTGACCTTGTCGGCTTCGACGCCAAGATGCTCGACAACGATCTTCTTGACGCGTTCTGCGGTATCGCTCATGTGGGCATCCTCGTCTGTGAATTGTCTGTCTTCGTTAGCGGCCCGATTGCCGCTTATCAAGCTGAAAGATGTTCCTGGCGGAACGGTGCAGCGGAGCAGTTTTTTCCACCTTCCCCGCAGGTTGGAGGCCGCATTACACGAAAAATCGCGGCTGTCCAAGGTGAAAACGGCGTTATCCCGTGGCGACTAAATCATCGCCATGCCGCCATTCACGTGAATCGTCTGACCGGTCACGTAGGCAGCCTCGTTCGAGGCGAGATATACAACTGCCGAGGCGATCTCATCCCCGGTTCCCATCCGCTTCATCGGAATCGCGCCCATGATGGCGTCCTTCTGCTTGTCGTTCAGCTTGTCCGTCATGGCCGATTCGATGAAGCCCGGAGCGACACAGTTCACCGTGATGCTGCGGCTGGCGATCTCCTGGGCAAGCGACTTCGAGAAGCCGATGATGCCGGCCTTCGAGGCGCAGTAGTTGGCCTGACCGGGATTGCCCGTCACGCCGACGACGGAGCTGATGTTGACGATGCGGCCGAACCGGCGACGCATCATGGGATGAGTGAGTTCACGGGTCAGGCGGAAAACGGCGGTGAGGTTGACCTCGATCACCGCATCCCAGTCTTCGTCCGACATGCGCACGAACAGCCCGTCGCGGGTGATCCCGGCGTTGTTGACCAGAATGTCGACGCCTTCCAGTTCGGTTTCCGCCTTCTGGCCCAGCGCCTTCACTTCGTCGCGGTCAGAAAGATTAGCGGGAAAGAGCTTTACTCGATCGCCGAGCTCTCCAGCCAAGTTTTCCAGCTTTTCCATCCGTGTACCGTGCAGGCCGACAATCGCCCCCTGAGCATGCAGGGCGCGCGCAACGGCTTCGCCGATGCCTCCGGTGGCGCCTGTGACAAGCGCCTTGCGGCCGGTCAGATCGAACATGGCTATGCTCCTTCGATATTTGGAGCTCCCTGTTTGGGAGTTGGTCAATCCAAGATTTACAGCGAAGCCAGCGCCGCTTCCACGTCGGCCGGCTGACCGATCGAAGCGGTGGCGATTTCCTTGTCGATGCGGCGAGCGAGGCCCGACAGGACCTTGCCCGAGCCGACTTCATAGAGAGCTTTCACCCCGTTCGCGCTGAACCATTCGACCGTCTCGCGCCAGCGCACCCGACCGGTGACCTGCTCCACAAGCCTCGCCGCAATCTCTTCCGGGTCGCTGAGCGGCTGCACCGTGACATTCGCGACGACCGGAACGGCGGGCCTGTTCTTCGCGACGTCGGCGAGCGCGGCGCGCATTGCCTCCGCGGCGGGCGCCATCAGCGCGCAATGGAAAGGCGCGGAAACCGGCAGCATCAAAGCCCGCTTGGCCCCCTTCTCGGTGCAGAGCCTTGCTGCGTGTTCGACCGCCGGCTTGCCACCTGAAATGACAAGCTGCCCGGCGCCATTGTCGTTGGCGATCTGGCAGACCGAGCCTCGCCCCGCTTCGACGCAAGCCGCCTCAACCTCCTCTTGAGCCAGCCCCAGGATCGCGGCCATAGCCCCCTCGCCGACGGGGACAGCTGCCTGCATGGCGTTGCCGCGGATGCGCAGAAGCCGAGCTGTGTCGGCAATCGAAAAGGTCCCGGCTGCCGCGAGCGCGGAATACTCGCCAAGCGAGTGGCCGGCGACGTAGGCGACCTTCCCTGCCAGGGAGAAGCCGCGCGCTTCCATCGCGCGCAGCGCCGCCAGCGAGACCGCCATCAAGGCGGGTTGAGCATTGGCGGTCAGCGTCAGCGTCTCTTCCGGTCCCTCCCACATGATCCGCGACAGGTTCTGCGCGAGAGCCTCGTCCACCTCCTGGAAGACGGCCCGCGCCTCGGGGAAGGCATCTGCAAGTTCCTTACCCATGCCGACGGACTGGCTCCCCTGCCCCGGAAAGGTAAATGCAATCGACATGGCGCTCTCCCGGCCTTTTTGTTCGGGCAGCGTGTGGAGCAAGGACGGCGGCGGAGTCAAGGGCTGGCGCGCCCTATGTGGCCCGCAACCCCGCTCTCCCCATGAAAGGGCGGAGGCTTCGTCGCCATCCGCCACCTGCCGCCCCTGTTAAAAAGGGAGTAGACGCGACTGCTGAGCCAGGCTCTGTATAAAATTCGACCGGCGGCGCGGTTTCGCCGCTGCCAGGAATCTCGGCCTCTTGCCTTTTGCGACCTTCCCCTGTATGAGCCGCCGCAATCTACCGGTCCCGACTGGGGGCTGAACGGAGGGCCGGGCCACCGGGATCAAACCCAGGGCTCGCTGCGAAGGCAAAAGCTCTTCCGCCTCCCGTGTCTCCGCTCTCGACCGTCTCGTCATGCTCCTTTCTTCCCCGAATCCGGGTCAAGAGAAGTTGCAGAGGCTTAGCCGTCGGGAACCGGAGAGAAACGAAGAAAGGCAAGACAATGGCTCTTTACGAACATGTGTTCCTTGCCCGGCAGGACCTCTCGCAGCAGCAGGTCGATGAGCTCGTTGAACGTTTCAAGGGCGTCATCACCGCTGGCGGCGGCTCCGTCGGCAGGGTCGAGAACTGGGGACTGAAGTCCCTTACCTACCGCGTCAAGAAGAACCGCAAGGCTTATTATACCCTGATGGACATCACTGCTCCGGCAGACGCCGTCAAGGAGCTCGAGCGCCAGCAGGGCCTGTCGGAAGACGTCCTCCGCTTCCTGACCATCAAGGTCGAAAAGCACGAGGAAGGTCCGTCCGCGATGATGCAGAAGCGCGACCGCGACGAGCGTGGCGACCGCTTCGGCGATCGCGGCGACCGCCCGTCCCGTTTTGGCGACCGCGACCGCGGCCCGCGCGGCGGGGACGATCGTGGTCCGCGCCGTCCGCGTGAAGCTGTTGAAGGAGCTGCAGAATAATGGTCGACATCAATCAGATTCCGACCCGGCGTCCGTTCCATCGCCGTCGCAAGACCTGCCCGTTCTCCGGCGCCAATGCGCCGCGGATCGACTACAAGGACGTGCGTCTTCTGCAGCGCTACATTTCGGAGCGCGGCAAGATCGTTCCGTCGCGCATCACCGCCGTCAGCCAGAAGAAGCAGCGTGAGCTCGCCCAGGCGATCAAGCGCGCCCGCTTCCTGGGCCTGCTGCCATACGTGGTGAAGTGATAGAGAAATGGCCGGACGGCTCACCGTCCGGCCGCCTTCCGCTACGGGTGCGGAAAGGTCGAAGTCGAACAAACCCCGAGTTGGGTCTCCGGACAGCTGGAAACCCTAACTGCCGCACAGGCAGGACAGCGACGCCGGCGCCACGCCACCCTCCGCTTCCTGACCTGTTCCAACTTTCCGGCGCATGCCGCCTTACCGCAAGGGAACACGAAAATGGAAGTCATTCTTCTCGAACGTATCGCCCGCCTCGGCCAGATGGGGGACACCGTCAAGGTCAAGGACGGATTCGCCCGCAACTTCCTCCTGCCGCAGGGCAAGGCGCTGCGCGCCAACGAAGCGAACAAGAAGAAGTTCGAGGGCCAGCGCGCCCAGCTCGAGGCCCGCAATCTTGAGCGCAAGTCGGAAGCCCAGGCCATTGCCGAACAGCTGGACGGCAAGAGCTTCGTGGTCGTCCGTTCGGCCGGTGAAACCGGCCAGCTCTATGGCTCCGTTTCGACCCGCGACATTTCCGAGTTGCTGACTGCCGAGGGCTTCACGGTCGCCCGCAACCAGGTCGAGCTCAATCATCCGATCAAGGCCATCGGCCTTACCAACGTGGCGATCGCGCTGCACCCCGAGGTGGAGGTGACGATCACCCTCAACATTGCGCGTACGGCCGACGAAGCCGAGCGTCAGGCCAGGGGCGAGACCCTCACCACCGCCGAAGCCATCTATGGTGAGGATATCAACGAGAACGCGCGCCCGGACAACTTCTTCGATCCGAACGCCGAAGAGGAGGAAGAGGCCTGATCCCTCTTCTCCTTCTGTGACCAAGGGCCCGGGCGGCAACGCCTGGGCCTTTTTCTTGTCGGCCACCCTCGTTCTGTCTCAATAGCGAAGGCAGATTTTGTGCCAGCCGGAACTTTCCAAGTCGCGTCGATTTGAAGCAATATGTCCCCGCTTCGCGCGAAGCGCAGAATTCATCCAGGGTGCCGTGGCCATGAATATCCTTCTGAGGCATATCGTCGAACGTCTCGTTAGAATTGGCAATCTCAAGATCACGGGCCCGGACGGGACTACAGTTCAATTTGGAGACGGCACGGGCGACCCCGTCCATGTGCGGATCAAGACACGCCACGCCGAACGGACCATCACCTTCCATCCAACTCTGGCGCTGCCCGAGGCCTATATGGAAGGCGAGCTGGATATGGTCGAGGGCGACGTGCTTGCGCTGCTCAAGATTGCCTATCAGAACATGGGACCGACAGGCAGTATCGACGCAGCCTGGGCGCGCGCCATCGAAGGATTGCGGGTGGCCTTCCGACGGCTTCAGCAAATCAACACGGCCGGTCGCGCAAAGCGTAACGTGGAACGCCACTACGACCTCTCGGGCGAGCTCTATCGACTCTTCCTCGACGAGGACATGCAATATTCCTGTGCCTATTTCGAACGCCCAGACATGACGCTGGAAGAGGCCCAACTGGCGAAGAAGCGCCACATCGCGGCCAAGCTGAAGATGAAAGCAGGCCAGAACGTTCTGGACATAGGCTCCGGATGGGGCGGCCTGGGTCTTTACCTGGCAAAGAGCTTCGACGCGGAGGTTCTGGGCGTCACCCTGTCGACGGAGCAGCACTCCGTGTCGACGGAGCGTGCGCGTGCCGAGAGCCTCGACGACCGCGTGCATTTTGAACTGCGTGACTATCGCAGCCTCTCGGAACGTTTCGACCGAATCGTCTCCGTCGGCATGTTCGAGCATGTCGGCGTCAACCATTACCGAACCTTCTTCGACAAGGTCGCTACCCTGCTCAAACCCGACGGAGTGATGCTGCTGCATTCGATCGGTCGAGCCGGGCCGCCCTCTGCCACCAATCCCTTCATCCGGAAGCATATTTTCCCTGGTGGCTACATTCCCGCCCTGTCGGAGGTACTGCCCCATATCGAAAAGGCGGGCTTGTTCGTCACGGACGTCGAGATCCTGCGGCTGCACTACGCCGACACGCTCAAGCACTGGCGCGAGCGTTTTCTCGCGAACCGGGAGCGAGCCAAGGACATCTATGACGAGCGCTTCTGCCGGATGTGGGAATTCTACCTGGCCGGTTCCGAAGCGGCCTTCCGCTGGCAGGACATGATGGTCTTCCAAATACAGCTCGCGCGCAAGAACGATGCCGTGCCGGTCACGCGCGATTATATCGGCAAGTGCGAGAAGGCGCTCGCCATGCATGAGATCGCACATGGCACGATGCCGGAGCCGAAGACGAAGCGCGGCAAGAAGAAAGTCGTCTAAGGGAGCAATCGCATCTTGATCGAGCCATTGCCGCGGGCAAGAAAGTCTCGCAAAGGATAGGGCGCGGCCGTTCGCTTCCGCCGATCGGCAGCGCGCTCGTCCCGCCCGATGCGAGGTTCGGTTTTGATCAGCTATCCCCTGTTTGCCGCGGCAGCACTCGCCGAGATTGCCGGGTGCTTTACCTTCTGGGCTTGGTGGCGGCTCGAGAGGTCGCCGCTGTGGCTTGTTCCCGCCATCGCCTCGCTCATCGCCTTCGCGTGGATCCTCGCTCTCGTGCCTACCGACGCCGCCGGCCGCGCCTATGCGGCCTATGGGGGCATATATGTCGTCGCGTCACTGCTGTGGCTTTGGTCGTTCGAGGGCATCCGGCCCGATCGCTTCGATGTGGCGGGTGCCGTGACCTGCATTCTCGGTGCTTCTGTGATTCTCTTCGCACCGCGGGCTGGCTGAATCCGATGGAATTGCCCCCGGCGCTCCGCCAGGCGGTTGACCGCCTGCTCGAACGAACCCCACTGACGGAACTGCAGAAGGCTGCCGGCCTGCTCTCCGGCCGCTACCGGGCGGAGGTTCGCGACGGTCGTCTGCATCTCGACGACCGGCTCGCTGTCAAAGCCTACCTCGCGACGCGGCTGCCAGCCACCTATGCAGCCATACGTGCCAGCCTTGCACAGGTCGCGGGCTCCCATCCGCAATTCGCCCCTCGCGCTCTTCTCGACGTTGGGGCGGGACCCGGCTCCGTGCTGTGGGCCGCCTCGGACTGCTGGCCGACCTTGACGGATGCGGTGATGCTCGAAGCAAGCGCAGCAGCGCGCGAAATTGGCGAGCAACTTGCCGGGATAGCTCCCGTGGCCACGACGCGATGGCTTACCGCCGATATCACGCGAGGGCGGCCGGACCTTCCCAAGGCGGATCTGGTGACGCTTTCCTATGTCCTCGACGAAATCGCGCCGGCGGAACTCGAGACGATTGTCGATCGACTTTGGTCGGCAACGACCGGCGTACTCGTCATCATCGAGCCTGGCACTCCAGCCGGCTGGCGACGGGTGCTGGCCGCCCGCGAGCGACTCACCCGTTCGGGCGCCCATCTCTTGGCTCCCTGTCCCCACATCGCTCCATGCCCTCTCGTGGCGCCGGACTGGTGCCACTTCGCGCGGCGCGTCGCCCGCTCGCGGTTGCATCGGTTGACGAAGGGTGGGGAGATCCCTTGGGAAGATGAGAAGTACATCTTCGTGGCCGCCTCCCGCCTGCCCGGGGACACCGTCTCGGCGCGTGTCCTTGCCCCACCGCGGACCGCCAAAGGCATGATCAGGCTCAAGCTCTGTCGTGCCGACGCGACCGTGACGGATCGGACCGTGACGAAGCGCGAAGGGGGCGCCTTCCGGGCAGCCCGACGGCTGGATTGGGGCGATTCCGTCGAGGTTGAGGGCGAGCTCGGCTGACGATCCATTCAGCGCCCGAGCGGCAGCCACAATTCCAGTCCACCCAGGCCGGTGCGCGGATCGAAATCCTTGCCGTACCGTTCAAGGGAGGGCGCATCCGCCGCCGTGTGCCCTGATTTGGGGAGCCAGTCTCGCCAGACCGCGTGCATCGTGTTGCGGACGGACGCGACATGGCCGCGATGGACGAAAACGGCATATCTCTGCGGCGACAGCCGCAGTTTCGTCAGCGACGGATCGATGTCCGAGAAGTCAGACACTTCCACCCCGCAGACATAATCGAAGCCCTTGTCGTCGCTGTTGGCTATCACACCGAAGGCGGCGCCGCCGATCTCTCGGGGAATTTGGCCGATATACGGCTGAAAGCGCTCCCACTGGGATGGTATCCCATCCATGTCTTCATATTCGTACCGTTGCGCAAGACCGGCGATCAGCAGGGCTTTGGCGTCTACGAAGCGGGGAGGTTCAAGTTTCGCATCGAAGTTCTGTTCCATGAGTATCGGCTCCACTAGCTCGAGGCCTTCCAGTTCTCCTTTCGCCCGCAGTTGCTCGGGCGTCATTCGGAACTGATCGCGAAAGGCGCGGGTGAATGCTTCATGGGACGCATAGCCGGCACCCAAGGCGATCGACAGGATGTCGGGTGCTCCTGCAGCCAATGCACGCGCGGCTTCGGTCAGACGCCGTGCACGCAGATAGCGCATGATCGACCGGCCGAGCGTTGCCGAAAAAGCCCGCGACAGATGGAAGCGCGAGACGCCGCACGCCTGGGCGATATCGTCGAGAGTGATCTCGCCGCCGATATGGCTTTCGATGAACCAGAGCGCCCTTGCGACGGGATCCATGCGTCACCCCCTTGAAGCGTATACTATCCTTGCTCCCTCGGCCGACTTTCGTTTGATCGGGCTTGCCATCCTGCCCCGACGCGAAATCTTCCTGTTTTGTTCTTGTTTGTCCAGCGCTACGCTGGTGATGATTCGCGTCAACGTCGGATTGCGGATGATTCATTGCACCTGTGGACTTCTGTGAATCGCGCGCACAAGAAAGCTGCAAGACGCGAATCTTTGCCGCCCGCAATCGGCGTCTGGTACCGAGGTGCGGAGCGCAGGTGATGGGGACGATATGGCAGAGGCAGCACGGAAGATCGGAGTGGCGGAAACCCCACTATATCGCGAGGCGCCAAACAACATTGAAGCCGAACAAGCTTTGCTTGGCGCCATGTTGGTCAACAATGACGCTTTTTATCGGGTTTCCGATTTCCTGAAGCCGGCGCATTTCTACGAGCCGCTGCACCGCAAGATCTTCGAAGTCGCATCGGAGCTGATCCGGATGGGCAAGATGGCCAATCCGGTGACCATCAAGACCTTCCTGCCGGCGGACGAGAAGGTCGGCGACATGACTGTGGCGCACTATCTTGCGCGCCTCGCGGCGGAAGCCGTGACGGTCATCAACGCCGCCGACTATGGCCGGGCCATCTACGACCTCGCGACGCGCCGCGCGTTGATCACTGTCGGCGAGGACATGGTCAACATCGCCTATGATGCGCCCGTCGACATGTCGCCGCAGGATCAGATCGAGGATGCCGAGCGGCGGCTCTTCGAACTCGCGGAGACCGGGCGCTACGACGGTGGTTTCGAAAGCTTCACCGACGCGGTCAAGCTCGCCGTCGATATGGCCAACGCCGCCTATATGCGCGACGGTGGGCTTTCAGGCATTTCCACAGGCCTGCGCGATCTGGACAAGCGAATGGGCGGGCTGCAGCCCTCCGACTTGATCGTTCTCGCCGGCCGTCCCGGCATGGGCAAGACGTCGCTGGTCACCAACATAGCCTTCAACATCGCCCATGCTTACGAGCCGGACCAGCAGGCCGATGGATCCTTCAAAGCGAAGAATGGCGGCGTGGTGGGCTTCTTCTCCCTCGAAATGTCGTCGGAACAGCTCGCGACCCGTATCATTTCCGAGCAGACGGAAATCCCCTCCTCGAAGATCCGCCGCGGCGAGATCAGCGAATATGATTTCGAGAAGCTCGTCGCCTGTTCCCAGACGATGCAGAAACTGCCCCTGTTCATCGACTCGACCGGCGGTATCTCGATCGCGCAGCTCGCCGCCCGGTCACGCCGGCTGAAGCGGCAGCGCGGCCTCGACCTGATCATCATCGACTATATCCAGCTCATGAGCGGCTCCTCCAAGAAGGGGGACAACCGCGTGCAGGAAATCACCGAGATCACCACCGGGCTGAAGGCTCTGGCTAAGGAACTGGCAGTCCCGATCATCGCCCTGTCCCAGCTCTCGCGTCAGGTCGAAAACCGTGACGACAAGCGGCCGCAGCTTTCCGACCTTCGCGAATCGGGCTCGATCGAACAGGACGCGGACGTGGTGCTCTTCGTCTACCGCGAGGAATATTACCTCAAGAACAAGGAGCCCAAACCCGGTACGGACGAATATATCAAATGGGAAGCCGACATGAACGAGGCGCGCGGCAAGTCCGAGGTGATCGTCGCCAAGCAGCGCCACGGGCCTACCGGCACCGTCCCGCTCGGCTTCCAGGGCGAATTCACGCGCTTCTTCGACCTGGCCGAGGACAGTCATCTGCCGGAAAGGTTCGAGTAGGGCTGCGATGACCAGAAGCGCTTCCTGATGGCCAAGCCGCGCGTCCAGTTCATCTGCCAAGCATGCGGAACGGCGCACACGCGCTGGGCGGGCAAGTGCGATTCGTGCGGTGAGTGGAACACACTGATCGAGGAGGGCACGGGCGGCGGCATCGCCGCCGGTCCCGCCAGCCTTCGCTCGCCGCGCAAGGGCCGCCCTGTCGCGCTCACGACGCTCTCCGGCGACATCGAAGACGCGCCGCGTATTGCTTCCGGCATCGGCGAACTCGACCGGGCCACCGGCGGCGGCTTCGTTCGCGGTTCCGCCCTTCTCGTCGGTGGCGATCCCGGAATCGGCAAATCCACGCTGCTGATGCAGGCCGCGGCGGCGCTCGCTCGCCTCGGCCATCGCATCGTCTACGTCTCGGGCGAGGAGGCGGTGGCGCAGGTGCGCCTGAGGGCCCAGCGACTCGACGCGGCGAGTGCGCCTGTCGAACTCGCTGCCGAAACCAATGTCGAAGACATATTGGCCACCCTTGCCGAGGGACGCCGGCCAGATCTGGTGATCCTCGATTCCATCCAGACGCTGTGGACCGACGTCGCCGATTCCGCGCCGGGCACCGTCACGCAGGTCCGCGCCTCGGCCCAGACGATCATCCGTTATGCGAAGTCCACCGGAGCCGCCGTGGTGATGGTGGGCCACGTGACCAAGGAGGGCCAGATCGCCGGGCCGCGAGTCGTCGAGCATATGGTCGACGCCGTGCTCTATTTCGAAGGCGAAGGTGGCCATCACTATCGCATTCTGCGCACGGTAAAGAACCGTTTCGGCCCGACCGACGAGATTGGTGTCTTCGAGATGTCGGATCGCGGTTTGCGTGAGGTGACCAATCCGTCCGAACTGTTTCTCGGCGAACGGCACGCGGCAGCGCCAGGGGCAGCCGTGTTCGCGGGGATGGAGGGCACCCGGCCCGTCCTTGTGGAAATTCAGGCCCTCGTCGCCCCCTCCCCCCTCGGCACGCCGCGGCGCGCCGTCGTCGGCTGGGATTCGGCACGCCTTTCGATGGTGCTTGCCGTGCTGGAAGCGCATTGCGGCGTGCGCTTCGCAACCCATGACGTCTATCTCAACGTCGCCGGCGGCTATCGCATCTCCGAGCCCGCCGCCGACGTGGCCGTTGCGGCCGCCCTGGTTTCGTCGCTCACCGGTCTTGCTCTGCCGGCCGATTGCGTTTATTTCGGCGAAATCAGCCTTTCGGGGGCCATACGGCCGGTCGCACATGCGCTCCAGCGCCTGAAGGAAGCCGAAAAGCTGGGGTTCGCACAGGCGGTTCTGCCGCGCGGAACGGAAGACCTGACGGGAGGGTCGGGAGCCAGGGCGTTCCAGCCGGCGGTGCTTGCCGATCTCGTGGCCCGCATCGCAGGGTCCCGGCTGAGACGAACGGACGAAGATTGAGCCGGCGCCGGCGGCCGGAAGGCCGCATCATGGAGTGGGAACGACATGCCGATTACGCTGCTTGACGGAATTCTCGTCGGCTTCACATTGGTTTCGGCAATGCTCGCGATGGTGCGCGGCTTCTCCCGCGAGATTCTTTCCATCGCCTCCTGGGCGGCGGCCGCGATAGCTGCCTATTTCTTCTATCCGCAAGTTCTGCCCTATGTGCAGCCTTATATTGACCACCAGCAGCTGGCGATGGCGGCGGCTGCCGGCATCGTCTTCGTGATCGCTCTGATCGTGGTCACCGTCATCACGATGAAGGTTGCCGACTTCATAATCGATTCACGCGTCGGCGCGCTCGACCGCACGCTCGGCTTCCTCTACGGAGCGGCGCGAGGAATCCTCGTCGTGGCGGTCGGAATGATGTTCTTCAACTGGCTGGTCAGTTCCAATCCGCCAGCGTGGATCAGCGAGGCCAAGTCGCGCCCCCTCCTGGAAGACATCGGCACTCGGTTGGAGGCGATGCTGCCCGACGACCCGGAAAATTCGATACTGAAGAGGCTTTCGCCTCCGGGCGCGAGCGAGCCTGCGCCGGATGCGGCTAGTGAAACAGCTCCCACAGGCGACGTGGGGTCGCCACCCGCCGAAGGCACGGGCAACTGATCCGAAACCGATTGCTTGGTCGGCCAGGTCCCCGTCCCTATATAGCGGTAAATGGATGAGAGGCAGCGAGTCCCCCATGCCGGACGCCACCGCAGACAAAATGCTTTCCGCTGAGGCCGATGATCATTTCCACGATGAGTGTGGCGTGTTCGGCATTTTTGGTCGCCAGGACGCGGCCGCCATCGTAACGCTAGGGCTGCACGCCCTTCAGCATCGCGGCCAGGAAGCCGCGGGCATCGTTTCGTATGACGGAAATCAGTTCCACGTCGAGCGCCACGTCGGGCTGATCGGGGACACCTTCACCAAGCAGGCCGTCATCGACCGGCTGCCCGGCAATCGCGCCATCGGACACACGCGATACGCGACCACCGGCGGGGCAGGCTTGCGCAACGTCCAGCCATTCTTCGCCGAACTCTCCGATGGCGGCTTGGCCATTGCCCACAACGGCAACATCACCAATGCACTGACCGTACAGCGCATGTTGCAGAAAGAGGGCGCGATCTTCTCCTCGACGTCGGACACCGAGACGATCCTGCACCTTGTCGCCACCAGCAAGGAGCGCGACATCAATTCGCGCTTCACCGAGGCGATCCGCCAGCTTGAGGGGGCCTTTTCGCTGGTTGCGCTGACCTCCAAGAAGATGATCGGCTGCCGCGATCCGCTCGGGATACGTCCCCTGGTTCTTGGCGATCTCGACGGATCGTGGATCCTGGCGTCGGAAACCTGCGCGCTGGACATCATCGGCGCCCGCTTCGTGCGCGATATCAAGCCAGGCGAGATGGTCGTCGTCACGTCCAAGGGAATCGAGAGCGCGTTTCCGTTCGAGACCCAGAAGCCACGCTTCTGCATCTTCGAATATGTGTATTTCGCCCGCCCGGATTCCACCGTGGAGGGCCGCAACGTCTACGATGTCCGCAAACGCATCGGCGCCGAACTGGCGATAGAGAATCCGGTCGAAGCCGATATCGTGGTGCCGGTTCCGGATTCGGGTACCCCTGCGGCGATTGGTTTCTCGCAACAAGCCGGCATTCCCTTCGAACTCGGCATCATCCGCAATCACTATGTCGGCCGCACCTTCATCCAGCCCGGCGATTCCATTCGCCACATGGGCGTGAAGCTGAAGCACAACGCCAATCGCCGCATGATCGAAGGCAAGCGCGTGGTCCTGGTCGACGATTCCATCGTGCGGGGTACGACGAGCCAGAAGATCGTGCAGATGGTACGCGAGGCCGGAGCAAGGGAAGTGCATATGCGCATCGCATCACCTCCTACGCGCTCGTCCTGTTTCTACGGCGTCGATACTCCCGAGAAGGCCAAGCTACTGGCTTCCCGCATGTCGATCGCCGAGATGGCGGATTTTATCCGCGTGGATTCGCTCGGTTTCCTTTCGATCGATGGGCTTTATCGCGCGGTTGGCGAAGCCGCTCGCGAAAATGGAAGCCCGCAATTCTGCGATGCCTGTTTCACCAGTGAATATCCGACAGAGCTGACCGACATCGAAGGCTCGGACAATGTCCGAACCTTGTCTTTGCTAGCCAATAGCGGTTAACCGTAGCCTGTCGTGCCGGACGCCACGGTGGCAATGGCACATGCCTTCTCCGGTTTATCGGAGAGGCGCAACATCTCACTAGGACGCTCCCGAAATGACCAACCCCCTCGATCTCTCCGGGCGTGTCGCGCTTGTGACCGGCGCATCGCGCGGCATCGGATATTTTCTCGCCAAGGAGCTGGCCGCCGCGGGTGCGCATGTCATCGCCGTCGCCCGGACCGTCGGCGGGTTGGAAGAGCTGGATGACGAGATCAAGGCCAGCGGCGGTCAGGCGACGCTGGTCCCGCTCGATCTCACCGACATGGCTGGTATCGACCGCCTCGGCGGTGCGATCAACGACCGCTGGGGCAAGCTCGACGTATTGGTGGCAAACGCCGCAATCCTCGGGGTGATCTCACCGCTTGGCCATGTCGAAGCCAAGGTGTTCGAAAAGGTCATGGCGATCAATGTCACTGCCACGTGGCGCATGATCCGGTCGGTCGATCCCCTGTTGCGCCTGTCCGACGCCGGCCGAGCGATCATCATGTCTTCAGCGGCCGCCCATTCGGCGCGCGCATTCTGGGGCCCATATGCCGCCTCGAAGGCCGCCGTGGAGGCGCTTACCCGTTCCTGGGCTGACGAGACTAAGAACTCGCCATTGCGTGTCAATGCCGTCGATCCCGGCCCGACCCGCACCGCCATGCGGGCCCAGGCTGTTCCCGGTGAAAACCCCGCGACCTTGCCGCATCCGTCGGAAATCGCGGCGCGGATCGTCGGCCTGGCCAGCCCCTCGCTGATCGAAACCGGCCTGATCTACAATGCCAGGCAGGAACGCTTCACGGCCTACCGGATCCCGGAATAATCATCGCCAGCGGGGCTGCCCGCCCTCGTCTGCCTTGTCTTCTCCGTTCTCGCCGGTCGCCGGAGGTTTCGAATAGCGAAAGCCAGGCGGCCAGCAGGACAGTGAGGAACCACTTTGCGACCGTCCAAAGGTATCTCCTTTGATATGAGGCGCCCTGGATGTGTGACGACCCGGCCACTGGGATTAGACCAGTCGCCACAATGCACGCAGTCGTGATTTGGCCCGGTCTCCGCCACGTTCTAGCGTTTGTATGAGCGATACGTGAGAGGAGGATCGAGATGAAGCGCACTATTCTTTGGGCGACCTGCGCGCTCCTGGGCATGGCAGGAACTTCTGCCGCACAGGACGCTTCCATCAGCTTTTTCGTCACCAGTCAGGGCCCGGGCAAAGGCGCAAATCTCGGTGGACTTGAGGGCGCCGACGCGCATTGCCAATCGCTGGCCGAGGCTGCGGGCGTTTCCGGCAAGACATGGCGCGCCTACCTGTCGACGAACAGCACCAACGCTCGCGACCGGATCGGTTCGGGCCCCTGGCACAATGCCAAGGGGGAGAAAATCGCCGATGACGTCGCCACGCTCCATTCCGACCAGAATGGGGTCACCAAGCAGACCGCGCTCGATGAGAAGGGCAACGCCGTCCAGGGGCGCGGGGACCGACCCAACCGCCATGATATCCTGACCGGTTCGCTGCCGGACGGAACGGCGGCCGAGCAGACCTGCAACAATTGGACGAGCGATGGGGACGGCGCGGCAATGGTCGGACATCACGATCGCACCGGCCTCGACGATTCGGCGGCTGCGAAATCGTGGAACTCGTCGCATCCGTCGCGTGGTTGCGGACAGGAAGCGCTCCGCGGCACCGGCGGCGACGGCCTGCTCTACTGCTTCGCCATCAACTAAGTCTGAGCCAATATTATCTCCGGATTTGGGTATAGCGCTCCGGTCTACCTGCGGGCCATAGGAAAGGCCCGCAGCCAGGAAATCTATCCATGTCCGCCCTGTCCATTCCGGCAACACGGAGCCATGTGTACGCGGGGATTCTACTCACCAGCGTGTCCTATTTCATGTTCACCGTCCATGATGCGGCCGTGAAGCTTCTGGTCGCTGCCATCCCAGTCTGGCAGGTCTTGTTCTTTCGCAGCATCACGATCCTGATCGGCTGTCTGATTTTCGGCGGGCGGAGAATCTACGCCGAAGCCTACCGCTCCCCAACGCTCAGACCGATGTTCTTGCGCTCGTTCCTGATCCTGGCGGCCTGGCTCTGCTTCTATACCGCTGCGCGCGACCTGCAACTCGCGGAGGTGACCACGATCTACTACGCCGCACCAGTGATCGTCACCGCGCTCTCGGTCGTTCTGTTGAAGGAACAGGTGCCGCTGCCTCGATGGGCGGCAGTGCTTACCGGCTTCGTCGGAGTCTATCTTGCTTGCGACCCGACAACGCTTGGCTTTTCCACCCCGGTGGTGCTCGTGCTTCTCGCGGCTTTCCTCTGGGGCCTTGCGATCGTGCTCCTGCGCAAGATCGCGCTTCGCGAGAAAACCATTGTCCAGATGATCCTGAATAACATATTTTTCCTCATCACGGCGGGGCTGCCGCTTTTCTATCTCTGGCAGACGCCGTCCTGGAACGAGACGCTGCTGCTGTTCGGCGCAGGAATCATCGCCGGTCTTGCCCAATTCACGCTGTTCGAAGGAATGAAGCGGGCCGAAGCATCTGTCATCGCGCCTTTCGAATACACGTCGCTGGTCTGGTCGTTCCTGCTCGGCTACATGATTTGGGCGGACGTCCCGCGCCGCGAGGTCTTCCTGGGCGCGGCCCTTATCATGAGCGCTGGCCTGCTGATCATCGCCGGCGAGCATTTTCGCAGACGCGATCTGCCGCTTGAAAAATAATTCGATCGGGCCGGAACCTTTGTGAGCGCCTCACGTTAGGGTGATTGGACGGGCTGTCCCCCACCCCCCTTACCCCCTCAGGCCCGTCCCTTACTTCAGCCGGCCCAACAGGGCCGGCTTTTCTTTCCGGCGTGGAGGGAGAGCCATGACGACGGCGGCAATTCCAGGAAGCGCCCGGATCTGGAGGGAGGGCGAGCCCTCCGGTGCGACAAAGACGCCGCGGAAACGATCAGTGACGGCTCGATGGCGTTAAGCATCACATGTCTCCCCCGTTGGACGTGGACCTCGGATTCGAGGGTCGACACGCCTGTTTCGTTCCGCCTTACCACGAGGTCCTGGTGGTCGGATCATCCCGAAACTCCAGGGCGCCAAGCTGTGGAGATCAGAGCGCCTGGCGCCACATTGACCTTCCCGCTGCATCGATTACCCTTTTGCGGAAGCGGACCGATTGAGAGCCGCGGCGAGAGGCTGGGAGGTTCGGAATGATCCTGACCGTTGCTTTGCTGCTCGGCCTGGCGGCTAGCTATCTCGTGATTGCGGCAATCGAAGCGAGTAGGCTCGGCATCAGTTTCCGGCAGGCTCTCTTCTACGTTCCATTCACGCTCGTATATCGCATCGCCGATCGACGAATCCTCATTGCCCGACAAGCTGAGCCCCCGGTGATCTATGCTGTCATCCATCAGTCCCGCATAGACCCGGCGATGATGCTCGCCCTGCTGCCCCAGGACACGCTCCATATACTCGATCCCGCTTCTGCTTCGGCCGCATGGCTCGAACCATGGCGCGAGCTTGCGCGCACCATCCCTTTCAATGCCGAGCACGTTTTCGTCAGCCGCCGGCTCGTCCGCCATCTCCGCGGCAAGGGACGGCTGGCGGTCTACTTTCCCGACGCGGTCGAACCGGACACAAAAGCGTTTCGCCTCTACAGGGCGGTCGGACGGATCGCATCGAGGGCCGAAGCCAGGATCGTACCCATCTTCATCGGCGGCGCCCGCCACCTACCCCTCTCTCTCACGTCACCCGAACGATCGCCCCGCCAGTGGTTCCCGACCCTGCGGCTGGGTGTTCTCGAGCCGGCGACTCTGACCGAACTGGCGGAGCGGCGTGGCCCGCCGCAGTCGAGGATGTCGAATGTTCTGTTCGACCGTCTCGCCGAGGCGCGCCTTGCTGGCGTCGATCTGTCGTGCAGCCTGTTCCTCGCGCTGCGTGACGCTGCGTTCCGTTTCGGCATCGATCGAAGCCCGGTGGAAGATGTCGCCAGCGGACGGCTGGATTGGCGCCGGCTGTTCATCGAGGCTCGCCTGCTCGGCAGCCGCTTCGCCTCCAAGACGGCCCCAGGGGAAGCGGTCGGCGTCATGCTGCCGAATACCAATGCGCTTGTCGTCGCGCTTGTCGGGCTGTTCTCGGCGGGGCGCGTGGCTGCCCTCGTCAATTACACGGCCGGCCCGGGCAGCGTGACCTCGGCGATACGCACCGCCATCGTCAGGACAGTCGTGTCGTCCCGCGCTTTCGTCCAGCAGGCCGGTCTTGCCGACATCGTCCGTGCGGCCGAGCAAGGCGGCGCCAAATTCATCTGGCTAGAAGACATCAGCGCTGGCGCGACAATCGTCGAGAAGCTGGCGGCAATGCTGCTCTGGCGCGTTCCGCTGGCCCGCCAGGACGCGGAGAAGCCAGCGATCATCCTGTTCACATCCGGAACCGAGGGCTCGCCCAAGGCGGTGGTGCTTTCTCATCGGAACCTGTTGGCCAACGCCATGCAGGCCGAGGCGCGGATCGCTATCTCGCCGCAGGACACCTTGCTCAACGTGCTTCCCGCTTTCCATTCCTTCGGGCTGACCGGCGGGACCCTGCTGCCTCTGCTGACGGGCGTGCGGCTGTTTCTCTATCCCACCCCGCTCCATTACAAGCTCATCCCCGGCGTCGCAGCCCGGGTGAAGCCCACGATCCTCTTCGGCACCGACACCTTCCTGACAGGCTATGCACGTGCTGCATCTGACAGCGACTTCTCCAGCCTGCGTCTGGTCGTCGCCGGAGGCGAGCCGGTGAAAGCCGAGACCCGCCGCCTTTGGCACGAACGGTTCGGCGTGGAGATCATGGAGGGGTACGGCCTTACCGAAGCGGCTCCGGTCGTCGCGGTCAATTCCACGCTGCACAGCCGCGACGGCACCGTCGGGCGGCTCCTTCCGGGCATGCGCATGCGCCTCGAGCCGGTCGAAGGCATAAGCGACGGTGGGCGCCTATGGGTTTCCGGCCCCAACGTGATGATGGGCTACATGACCGCGGAACGTCCTGGCGAATTGCAATCCTCCACCGACGCCAGCCATGACACCGGCGATATCGTCACCATCGACCGGGAGGGCTTTGTAACGATCAAAGGCCGTGCCAAACGCTTCGCGAAGATAGCCGGGGAGATGGTGTCCCTCGGTGCGATCGAGATGCTCGTTCAGGCGCTTTGGCCCGAAGACACGCATGCCGTGGTGGCCTTCCCCGACCGGCGGCGTGGCGAACGGATCGCGCTCGTCACGACCGCCGAGGCGGCAGACACCGGCGCACTTCGTCAATTCGGCAAACAGATCGGCGCCGATGCCCTGCTCATCCCCCAGGATATTGTGAAAGTCGAAGCGATACCGATGCTCGGTACCGGCAAGATCGACTATGCCGCAGCCCGCCAGCTGGCTCTTGGGCGCCTTGGCCTGAACGCGGCCGCCGTGAGTTAAACCTCGGGAGGAACAGCAGTGGCAGCCGAATTCTCGGCCTCCTTGCGGGCCGTTCTCGCATAGGCCGCCGCACTTAGCGGCAGGAAGATCAGGTAGGCGACCACCGACGCGGTCAGCGTATACCAGGGATAGGCCGCAAGCAGGAGCACGTAGGCCACGACGCCGAGCATCAACGGCAATACCAGGTCGCGACGGATACGCAGGCCGAGCTTCTTGCCGGAAAAGACGGGCACTCGGCTGATCAGCAGAATGGCAATCAGGATCGTGTAGGCAGAGCTGGCGAAAGCGAAGATCCGACTGCTCTCGACCCCGAGGAACCCAAGATAGGCGGGCAGCATCACGAGGGCGGCACCGGCGGGCGCCGGCACGCCGACGAAGTACTCGGCTTGCCAGGCTGGTCGCTCCTCGTCTCCGAGCAGCACGTTGAAGCGGGCAAGCCTCAAGCCACAGGCGATAGCGAAGAGCAATGCCGCTATCCAGCCCGGGGATCCCGCCACATCGAGGAGATAAGCATAAAGCACGAGCGCGGGGGCCACCCCGAAATTGACGATGTCGGCGAGCGAATCCATCTCCGCGCCGAACTTGGACGATGCCTTCAAAGCACGGGCAATACGACCGTCGATGCCGTCGAGTAGTGCCGCAATGAGGACGAGCACCACCGCCGTCTGGAAGCGGCCTTCAAAGGCCATACGAATGCCGGAAAGGCCCGCGCAGATCGCGAGCACCGTAATCAGATTGGGAATGATCAGTCTGAGCGGTATCTCGTGGATACGCGGTCCGCCCTGTCCATGCGGCTGGAATGGTTTGAAGGGCGGACGCGCCATGAACTCTCCTAGAGCATTTTGCAGCCAAGTGGAATCACTTGGCCTCCACAAAGACGGCTGAAACAAATACTCGAGCGGGATAGGCGGTTCCTGAACGCATCCTGCTCTAGGAAACTCTGACGAGGGGTGCGGCGGCGTCGCCGCCAAACTCTGCTATCACCGTCTCGCCGGCCACGGCTGTCTGTCCGACCGCGACGCGCGGCGCCGCGTTGGGCGGTAGGAAAACGTCAACGCGTGAGCCGAAGCGGATGAGGCCGAAACGTTCGCCAACGCCGACATTGCCGCCGGCTTCCGCCCAGCACACGATACGTCGCGCCACGAGACCGGCGATCTGAACGGCAGCGACTGTTCCGTTCGGGCTGTCGATCACGACGCCGTTGCGCTCGTTCTCGCTGCTTGCCTTGTCGAGGTCGGCGTTGAGGAATTTGCCCGGCCGGTGTTCGACCCTGACCACACGCCCGCGCACGGGGGCACGGTTAACATGGCAGGAAAACACGTCCATGAAGACGGAGATTCGCGTCATCTCGGTCCCGCCCAGGCCGAGCTCGCGCGGCGGAACAGCCGGTCCGACGGCGGATACCACACCATCGGCCGGGCTTATGACCAGGCGGTCGTCAACCGGCGTGACGCGCTGCGGATCGCGGAAGAAGTATGCACACCAGGCAGTCAGGATCAAACCGACCCAGAAGAGCGTATAAGACAGCAGCGCGAGGACCAGCGTGGCCGCAGCGAAGGCGGCGATGAATGGGTAGCCTTCACGATGGATCGGCACGAATGTCTTGCGGATCGTATCGGCGATGCTCATGACCGGCTCCGTGGAAAATCGCGCTTGATTAGCGGATTAGGCCCAATGTCGCAACGCAGGTTGGCACAGAGCCGCTGATTAGACTTCGGCGGTCCGGCGCCGCACCACAATCCCCAGTTCGTCCGCCTCGCGTGCGATCCGCAGCCGCTCCTCCGCCTCCGTCGCCTCGCGTTGGCGATCCCACATGGCCGCGTAGAGGCCCCGGGCGCGCAGCAGGCTCTGGTGCGTGCCCCGTTCGGCGATCGCTCCGTCTTGCAAGACAATGATCTCGTCGGCGCCGATCACCGTCGAGAGACGGTGTGCAATCACGATCGTCGTCCGTCCGCGGCTGACCAGGTCGAGGGCCGCCTGGATCTCCTGCTCCGTGTGCGTGTCGAGCGCAGAGGTCGCCTCGTCGAGCATCAGGATCGGCGGCGCCTTCAGGATCGTGCGTGCGATGGCGACGCGTTGCTTCTCACCGCCCGAAAGCTTCAGCCCCCGCTCGCCCACCATCGATTTGTAGCCATCCGGAAGCCGCTCGATGAAGCCGGATATCTGCGCCAGTTCAGCGGCCTTGCGCACCTCACTCTCGCTCGCATCCGGCCGTCCGTAGCGGATATTGTAGGCGATGGTGTCGTTGAACAGGACGGTATCCTGGGGAACCATGCCGATCACCGAGCGCAGGCTCGCCTGGGTGACCTCCCGAACGTCCTGACCGTCGATGAGGATGGCCCCCTTCTGAATGTCATAGAAACGGTAAAGAAGGCGAGAAATGGTCGACTTGCCTGCTCCGGACGGGCCGACCACCGCGACGGTCTTGCCGGCCGGCACCGTGAACGAGACTCCCTTGAGGATCGGGCGCGCCGGATCGTAGGCGAAATGGACGTCGCGGAACTCAACCTTGCCGTCGCTGACCACCAGCGGTTTCGCATCCGGAATGTCAGTCACCTCCTGGGGCACGTCGAGCAAGTCGAACATGTTCTCGATGTCCGTGAGAGCCTGGCGGATCTCGCGATAGATCATGCCTATGAAGTTCAGCGGAATGGAAAGCTGCATCAGCATGGCGTTGACGAACACGAAGTCGCCCACCGTCTGGGTGCCGGCCCGCACCTCGAGGGCTGACATCACCATGATGATCGTCATGCCAATCCCGAAAATCAGGCCTTGGCCGAAGTTCAGCCAGCCGAGCGACGTCCATGTCTTTGTTGCGGCAATTTCGTAGCGCGCCATCGAACGATCAAAGCGCTCGGCCTCCATCCGCTCATTGTTGAAATATTTGACCGTCTCGAAGTTCAAAAGCGAGTCGATCGCCTTGGTGTTGGCGTCGGTGTCGGAATCGTTCATCTCGCGCCGGATGGCGATGCGCCAATCGCTCGCCCGGACAGTGAACCATATGTAGACCCAGACGGTCGCCGCAATCACCGCGACATAGAGCCAGCCATACGCAACGGCGAATATGACCGCGGTAAGGGCGAATTCGAGCACGGTCGGCGCCGTGTTCAGCATCGTGAAACGGACAATGGAATCAATGCCCTTGGTGCCGCGCTCGATGATGCGCGAAAGGCCGCCGGTTCTCCTTTCCAGGTGAAAGCGTAGCGACAGATCATGCATGTGCACGAAGGTGCGATAAGCGAGTTGCCGGACGGCGTGCTGGCCGACCCGTGCAAAAAGCGCGTCACGCAGTTGATTGAAGCCCAATTGGACGATTCGGACGACGTTGTAGGCAATGACGAGCATCACAGGCGCGAGCAGCACGGCCGGTAGCGGCGGGACGCTTGTGGCATCGTTGGCCAAGGCATCGGTCGCCCATTTGAAGAAATAAGGCACGCCGACGAGAATGAGCTTGGCCGCGACGAGGAAAACCGTGGCCCAGACGACGCGTGCCTTCAGGTCGGCCCGATCGGACGGCCACATATAGGGCCAGAGATTGGCTACGGTTCTCAGAGTGGAGCCTGATTCGGCAGAAACGGTCTTGGCCACAATTTTCCCTGTTAATTCTTGTCGCTTCCCGGAGCGCCGCAGGCCGACGGCTCGAGGCAACAGGATTCGAGGAGAGTCGAGACGGCCCGAGACAAGCTCGCCGCCGCGTCTCGATCGACGACATAAAGCGAGCGTTGGCGCTCCGGTGCGTAACGCACCAGCCCCGCCGAGACCAGAACCTTCAAATGTTGCGACACCGTCGACTGGGCAAGGTCGAGGGTTTCCACGACATCCTTGCAGCAACAACAGCCTTGTGACGACAGATGCTGCAGGATTGCGATCCGCGCCGGATGTGCAAGCGCGGCAAGCTTGGCGGCGAGGCTATGCGCCGGCTCTGCTGGGTAGTGTTCCAAGGATCGGTCGCCTGGCAAGTCCATCGTCCATCGGCGATATACGATGAACCGTCGACTTGCAATGTTATTGCGCGAGAGGTGCCCGATCGGCGGTCATCTGGTCGCCCATCGCCTTGATGTCTGCGGCTTCCCCTTCTTCTGTCCGCCCGGGGACGGAGAAGACCTGACCGGGCCAAATCAGATCCGGGTTCGTGATCTGATCCTGGTTCGCCAGATAGATCGTGGAATAGCGGATACCCAGGCCGTAGACACGCCGAGAGATGCGCCACAGCGTATCACCGCGACGGATGATGACTGAAGTTGCGACAGCTTGAAGCTTCGGGGCAGTCGCCGCCTGGGGGCTATTCGCCTGTTCGGAAGGCGCAGTCGCCGCCGAGGGCGGTGTCTGTTGACCCGGTTGCACTGCTTTCGATCCGGCATCGGGGCCGCTGGCTTGTGGCACCTCCGTTGGCGCGAGTGCGGCGATCGTCTCACCCGGCTCGCGTTCGAACGGCACCGCCGCACGCGCGATCACCCGCAGTCCGTCGTCGCTCAGGACGTCGGCCCTTATTGTATAGTTGCCGACCGGCAGTTCCCGATCGGCTTCGACGAGAAAACGTCCGTTGGGTGCAGCCTTCGCCTCGCCCAGCAGCATCTCGTCAGCATAGACCCGTACGGTTCGTCCGGGCTCTGCCGTGCCAGCTATGAATATCTTCGTTCGCTCGATCTCGACCGCCTGCACCGTGACAGCAGGTGCCTGACCCTGTTCCGGCTGTGCCACTGCCGACATTCCCGAAGGCGCTGCGGCGGCTTGCTGCTGCGGCGGCTGCCCGGATGCCTGCACGGATTGGGGCGCTTTTGCGGGCTCCTCCGGATTTGACGCTTCGGTCCGCACGACCGTCTCCACTGTCGCCTCGGTCTTCGGTTTCGGGGCGGTAACCACCTGCGACGCCCTGCCGGGCACCTCGACCATTGCCAGCACTTGACCGCTCGGGCTTTCGGGAATGGACACAACCGCCGTTTCGGCCGATGCCACGGTCGCAGCGCCGGGGGTGGAGGAGCGCAAGGTGAGCTGGTAGTCGCCGGGCTTCAACGGCTCATCGAGAACGATCGCGAAATCCCCGCTCCCATCCGCCTTGGCCGTTCCGATTACGCGTTCACCGACGAGCATTTCGACGGATGCTCCCGCCTCGGCCTTGCCCGCAACCACCACCGATCCGTCGGGCTCGACCCTCACCACGTCGAAGGCAGGAACGACAGCCTTCTCGGCTGCCGGGATCTGCTTCTCGGGCTTCGCCGGGGCGGACGGCTGCTCGGAATCCGACAGGGGCTTTGCCAGTGCATCCTCCTGGGGTGCAGCGGGCAGTTGCGCCGGTTGGGTGAGAAGATAAGGATCAAGCGCACCGGACACATAAGCGGTCGCCCCTGCCGCTGCCGTGCCGCCGGCAAGAAAGAGAAGCGCCTTCCATGGATTTATGACCATTGCGTCTTATGCCCCGTTAGCCACCTCACCTTGCTGTACAGTCTTTTCCGAAAACCGACAAGAAAAGCCGCCGAGCCCTTGACCCTGCTCCGAGATGAACTCAGATGGATCATCTCAATCTCCGTGGCGAGGGTCCGACGAGTTTCATGAATACGATCCGTTCCGTCTGCATCTATTGCGGCTCATCGCCGGGCCAGGACGACGCATATGTCCGATCAGGCCAGACCCTTGGCCGCGCAATTGCCGCCGCCGGCCTTCGCATCGTCTATGGCGGCGGGACAAAAGGCATAATGGGCGCCGTGGCGGACGGAGCGATCAGAGCAGGCGGCAAGGTCACCGGCGTCATTCCTCGCTTCCTCATCAGCAAGGAAGCAACCGAAACGGCCCTTTCGCGCCTCGACGAACTCGTGATCACCGAGAACATGCACGAGCGTAAGCATATCATGTTCGAAAAATCCGACGCCTTTGTGGCGCTGCCCGGCGGCATCGGTACAGTCGAGGAGATCGTCGAGATCATGACCTGGGCGCAGCTCGGGCGCCACCGCAAGCCGATCGTCTTCGTCAATGTGCGCGGGTTCTGGGACCCGATGCTTACGCTTCTCGACCACATGCGTACAGAAGGTTTCGTCCACAGCAGCCATCTCGTTCAGCCGATCGTCGTCGACGATCCGGATGCGGTGGTCGCAGCGATCCTTGCCGAGGCCGTTGCCGATGGCATGCCGGCGAGCGGAGTGGGCTCGGTAATCGATAAGATGTAGGTCGGCGGAGCATCCGCCTTTGGTGCATGTCGCCCAAAGGTCTGCAGCTTTAGGCGGAGCGATTGCGCAAAATCGACCAAGTATAGATCACCAAAGCAGCCCAGATCAGGCCGAACCCGACGGCGCGCACTCCGCCGAATTGCTCGCCGAAGACGAAGACGGCAATCAGAAGCACGATCGAAGGGCCGATATATTGCATCAGGCCTAACGTCGAAAGACGCAGCAGCTTTGCGCCGAAGGCATATAGAAGAAGGGGGACCGCCGTCACGGGACCGCAGAGCAGAAGCAATGCGACGTCGTCCGGCAAGGACATCGTGAAATGCCCTTCGCCTGTCCCTTGCAACCAGAGAATATATGCGAGTGCGGGCAAGGACAGGATCAGCACCTCGAGGAAGAAGCCCTGGCTGGGGCCAATGGGAAGCGTCTTGCGCAGGTAACCATACAAGGCGAACGTCACTGCCAAGGCGAGCGAAACCCATGGCAGCCCGCCCGCATAGACCGTCAGGATCGCGACGGCCAACGCCGCCAGGCCTACCGCGACGATCTGCAGCCTGTTCAGCTTTTCGCCGAGCAGTACCGCCCCCATGACAACGCTCATCAATGGATTGATGTAGTAGCCGAGCGCAGTCTCTACCGCCCGGTCGACAGCGATCGCCCAGACATAGATGCCCCAATTGAGCGTGATGATCGAAGCCGTCACCGCCGCCATGAGCAAGCTCCGCGGCGATCTCAATGCAACCTTGAGATCCGCGGTTCGGCCGAGAGCGAGAAGGACCAGTCCGCCGACCGGCACCGACCAGACGATACGATGGGCCACCACTTCCGCTGCCGGAATGTGGCCGACCATCTTCATGAAGATCGGCTGCACGCCCCAGAACGTATAGGCGGCGAGAGCAAACAGGAAACCACGCGTGGCTGCCGCTGCCGCGCCTTCCGATGAAGTCTGAACAGTCATGAAGGCTCTATGGGCCTGCCTCCCTCAAAGAACCATCCAAAACTTCTCATGGCTCATCGCAATTCGCTTGATGGATCACTGTCTATTCGGCAGCCACCAGTCCGGCCATCTCGCGATTCTTCATCAGCTTGTAGACGATCGAATCCATCAGCGCCTGGAACGAAGCATCGATGATGTTGTCGGAAACGCCGACGGTCCACCAGCGCGCGCCGGTGGAGTCATGCGATTCTATCAGCACGCGCGTGATCGCCTCGGTCCCGCCATTGAGGATGCGCACCTTGTAATCGACCAGCGTGAGATCGCCGATCTCACGCTGGTACTTGCCGAGGTCCTTTCGTAGGGCAAGGTCGAGAGCGTTGACCGGACCATGCCCTTCGGCCACGGACATTCTTTCCTCGCCGTCGATCGATACTTTCACGATCGCTTCCGAAATTGTCCTCAGATTGCCATTGGCGTCGAAACGCCGCTCGATCATGCAGCGGAAGGAGCTGACATGAAAGAACTCCGGCACCGTATGGAGCATCCGGCGGGCAAGCAGCTCGAAGCTCGCATCCGCCCCTTCGTAGGCATAGCCCTCGGCTTCACGTTCCTTGACCAGCGCGATAAGCGCGTCGAGCCGCCGGTCATCCTTCGGTACGGCGATGCCTCGGCGCTTGAGTTCGGCCACGAAATTCGCCTTGCCGCCCTGGTCGGACACCATCACCCTGCGGCGATTGCCGACCGTTTCCGGCGGCACATGCTCGTAAGTCCGCGGTTCCTTGGCAATCGCCGAAGCGTGGATGCCCGCCTTGGTCGCGAAGGCCGATGCGCCGACATAGGGCGCCTGGTGCTCCGGCGCACGGTTCAATAGTTCGTCGAAGGCGTGCGACAGGCGCGAAATTCCCGTCAGCGCCTCGGGCGAGATGCCGGTCTCGAAGCGTTCGGCGAAAGCCGGCTTCAACAAGAGGGTCGGGACGATCGAAATGAGGTTGGCGTTGCCGCAACGTTCGCCGATACCGTTCAGCGTACCCTGGATCTGCCGCGCGCCGGCCTCCACGGCTGCCAGGGAATTGGCCACCGCCTGGCCGGTGTCGTCATGGGCATGAATTCCGAGGCTCTCACCGGACACGCCGGCTGCAATCACCTTCTCGACGATCGAACGCACCTCGGACGGCAAGGTGCCGCCATTCGTGTCACATAGTACCACCCACCGCGCACCCGCATCGTAGGCCGTCTTCGCACAGGCAAGAGCGTAGGCCGGATTGGCTTTGAAGCCGTCGAAGAAATGCTCGCAATCGATCATCGCCTCCTTGCCGGCAGAACGCGCCGCTTCGACCGAGGCTCGGATGGATTCGAGATTGTCCTCCTCGGAACAGCCGAGCGCGACGCGAACATGATAGTCCCAGGTCTTTGCGACGAAGCAGATCGCGTCGGACTTCGCCTGCACCAGGGCGGCAAGTCCTGGGTCGTTCGAGGCGGAGACCCCGGCGCGCTTGGTCATTCCGAACGCCACGAAGCGGGCCCGCTGCGTACGTCTTTCAGCGAAGAAGGCCGTGTCCGTAGGATTCGCACCGGGATAACCGCCCTCGACATAGTCGAGTCCGAATGCATCGAGCATCCCGGCAACAGCGATCTTGTCCTCCACCGAGAAGTCGATGCCAGGCGTCTGTTGCCCATCCCTCAAGGTAGTGTCGAACAGATAAAGACGTTGCTTGCTCATGACGACACCGATGCGGCCGGTTCCGCTTTGCCGGCGAATTTGTCCGTCGCCCGGATCAGACGATCCAGTATCCCGGGTTCCGAATAGGCATGGCCCGCCCCTTCGATCAGAAAGAACTCGGACGCGGGCCAGGCCTTGTGCATCTCCCAGGCAATGCGGGCCGGGCACGGCATGTCGTAGCGGCCATGTACGATGACGCCCGGAATATGGCTCAGACGACGAGCGTCCCGGATCAGTTGCCCCTCCTCCAACCAGCCCGCATGGACAAAGAAATGGTTCTCGATGCGCGCGAAGGCGACGGCGAAATCATCCTCACCGAATTTGTCGCTGGTCTCCGGTTCCGGCAACAATGTGATCGTCTCGCCTTCCCAGAGACTCCAGGCGCGCGCAGCCTCGACCTGGGCCCTGCGATCGGGGCCGGTCAGACGCTTGCGATAGGCCGTGATCAGATCGCCACGCTCCGCCTGCGGGATCGGCGCCAGGAAACGCTCCCATTTGTCCGGGAACATCTCCGAGACGCCGAATTGATAGTACCAGACAAGCTCGGCCTTGGTGAGCGTATAGATGCCACGCAGCACAAGCTCGCTCACGCATCGAGGATGTTTCTCGGCATAGGCGAGCGCGAGCGTCGAGCCCCAGGAACCGCCGAAGACCAGCCATTTGTCGAAACCTGCCATCTCGCGGAGGCGCTCGATGTCGGCCACGAGGTGCCAGGTCGTGTTGGCCTCCAGCTCCGCATGCGGGGTCGAGCGTCCACAGCCGCGCTGATCGAACAGGATGACGTCGTAGAGGCTCGGATCGAACAGCTGCCGGTGCTTGGGCGAGATCCCTCCACCCGGCCCGCCATGCAGAAACACGGCGGGTTTGGCGCCCTTTGTGCCGACACGCTCCCAGTAAATCCTATGGCCCTCCCCCACATCGAGCATGCCGCTATCGAAAGGTTCGATCTCGGGATAGAGCGTACGCAGAGCGTCGGTCATAGCTTCAAGCCTTGTGTCGGCCAGTTGGTCGTCTCGTGATCGGGATGCTGGAAGGAGACGATCGATTCCTGCCTCGTATAGTAGGCCGCATCCTCATGGACCGGAGCGTCGAATATCCGCTCGACCCAAGGTAGGCGCGCGGCGTAGTTCACCTGGACCTGCGGCGCGAGGTCAGAGCGGTCGTCGAAGGAGCCGATCGCGATCTCCAGCCCCTCGGGGTGGCGATAGGTCAAGGGCGTGCCGCATCGCTTGCAGAAGCCACGATCAATATTGACGGAGGACTGGAAGTAGCTGGGCTCCTCGCGAGTCCATTCGACACCCTCAGGCGGCACCGTGACCAGCGCCGAGAAGAACGAGCCGAACTGCTTTTGGCACATGCGGCAATGGCAAATGGACGGCCGCCCGAGGGCACCGTAAATGCGGAAGCGAACCGCGCCGCACTGGCAGCCGCCGGTCCTCACTGTCTTGGACTCGGTCATGATCTTTCCTTCGGAGACCAGGTCTCGGTGTCGTAGTCGGGGTGCTGATAGGAAACGAGTTCGGCGAGGAAGGAAGCCTCCCCAACATCGGCCATCGTCTGCTCGCCTGGAAGGCCCGGCACATCGTCCACATAGGGAAGCTTGGCTTCGATGCCCCACTGGATGCTGGGGGCTATCTCTTCCGGATGATCGAAGCTCGCGATGGTCAGCGCGATGCCGTCAGGCGCCTCGTAGAAGAGCGGCGTGCCGCAGTCGCCGCAGAAGCCTCGGAACGCAAAGTTCGAGGATTGGAACTTCTTGGGCATGCCCCGCGTCCACGTGAGCTTCGCGCCCCGAACCGAAACGAGAGGCAGGTAGAAATTGCCACTCGCCTTCTGGCACATGCGACAATGGCAGACGGACGCGTCACCCAGCGCGCCTTCGGCGTGGAAGCGAACCGCACCGCACTGACAGCCACCGGAATAGATAGGCTTGTTATCGAGGCTCATCATTGCCCCTGCTCCGCGACATGACAAACGGCTTCCACGTTGTTGCCGTCCGGATCGAAGACGAAAGCACCATAGTAATCCGGGTGATAGTGCGGGCGCAGGCCCGGGGCGCCATTGTCCCTTCCTCCGGCCGCGATGGCGGCGGCATGGAATGCATCGACCTCCGCGCGGGTGCGGGCTGTGAACGCGTAGTGACGGCCAGCCCCCGTCTGGGCAGCCTCATGCAACCAGAAGACCGGCCGATCGCGTCCATAACCGCCGACCTTGCTACCACCGGTATGTTCGACCGGAACCATAAAGAGGAGCGATGCGCCCAGAGGCGCCATCGCCTTGTCGTAAAAGGCTTTCGAGGCGTCAAAATCGGAAACTGTGATGCCGATATGATCGATCATGCTGGTGTCTCCTTGTCGACTGTGCTCAGGGGCGGATTGCCGAGGCCCGCGGTAGCGACAATGTGCTGGCACACGCCCTCGATGTCGCTAAGAACGTCGTCATTCCAGAGGCGCAGGATGGTCCAGCCATCTTGCTCGAGCCGCGCAGTCCTGACCGAGTCTGCTCGGACATTTTCCGCCTCGCCAAGTTGGGATCCGTCGATCTCAATGACCAGTTTGCGTTCCGGACAAGCAAAATCAACGATGTAGCCCGCCATCGGATACTGCCTGCGAAATCCCAACCCCATCAAGCGATGCGCCCGAATTTCGTTCCACAGCTTCAGTTCCGCTTCCGTCATTACGCGGCGCATTCGCTTGGCGTTGGCGCTATAGCTCCTGCCGATTGGGGCGTGTGGCATCACTACACCATCGTATCCCTGCAAAAGGCCTGAAACGGTGGCTCGCTATGTTGCCCCCCTCTGTCCTGCCGGACATCTCCCCCACATGGGGGGAGATTGGACTTCATTCCGGCATGCCCATACTCGGCACCTGACGAGTTAGGGAAATCCGCGACGCAAGCTGATCTCCCCCCTTGTGGGGGAGATGTCCGGCAGGACAGAGGGGGGCGCTGTCCCGCCAGCCTCCTCCCAGTCACACGCCTCACCGCTTCACCTCCCACGTCGTCACGCGCTGGCCTGTTGCCGGGTCCTTGCCGTCCTTCAGTTGAACGCCCAAGCTCAGGAGCTCGTCGCGAATGCGGTCGGCCTCGGGCCAATTCTTGGCGGCGATCAGGGAAAGCCGCGTCGCGATGCGCGCTTCGATTTCTTCACCGTCTATCTGGACTGCTCCGGCCTTGGCTGCCATCCATTCCGTTTCGGTACGCCCCAGCAGCCCCAGCAAAGCCGCGCTCGTCTTGAGCCGGCGCTTTGCTTCGGTCGATCCTTTCGACGCCTCGGCGCGCAACTCGTGCAGCGCGGCGATCGCCTTGGACGTGTTCAGATCGTCGAGCAAGGCCTCGGCTATCTCTTCACACGAGACCTCCGACACCTCTATGTCGCCGACGGCGCGGTACCAGGCATCGAGCGTCCGCTCTGCTTCCGCCAAAGCGCTCGCTGTGAAGTCGATCGGCTGCCGGTAATGGGTCATCAGCATGGCAAGCCTCAGCACCTCCCCCGGCCATTGCTGTCCGCCGAAGGCGTCCGTCGTCAAGAGTTCGTGGATCGTGACGAAATTCCCGAGGCTCTTGGACATCTTTTGCCCCTCGACCTGAAGGAAGCCGTTGTGCATCCATATGTTCGCCATCCGATCAGAACCGAAAGCGCAGCAGGATTGCGCGATCTCGTTCTCATGATGGGGAAAAACCAGGTCGATGCCGCCGGCGTGAATGTCGAAGGTGTTCTTCAGCGGATCATCGCACTGCAATCCGCCACCATAAGGCTCCAGCAGCTTCGCCATCGACATGGCCGAGCATTCTATATGCCAACCCGGACGGCCTGGCACTGCAATGCCCGAAGGTGACGGCCACCCGGGTTCACCCTCTTTCGATGGTTTCCACAGTACGAAATCCATCTCGTCGCGCTTGTACGAAGCAACATCGACGCGGGCGCCGGCAAGCATTTCGTCGAGCGAGCGTCGCGCCAGCGCCCCATAGCGTGGACCGGCGCGCTTGTTCATCTCCGATGGAGAGAAGAGCACGTGGTCCTCTGCCACATAGGCGACGCCGCGCTCGACCAGCCGGTCGATCATGGCGCGCATCTCGCCGATATATTCTGTCGCTCGCGGCTCGTGGGTCGGCGGCAGGCAGCCAAGCGCGGCCACGTCCTCATGGAACTGCCGCGCCGTCTTCCCGGTCACCCTGCGGATCGCTTCGTTGAGCGGCAGGTCCGGGAAATCCCGTGCGGCGCGCGCGTTGATCTTGTCGTCCACGTCGGTGATGTTGCGGACATAGTTGACGTGTTGCTCGCCATAAAGGTGACGAAGCAGGCGGAACAGCACGTCGAAGACGAGCACCGGCCGTGCATTACCGATGTGGGCATAGTCGTAGACGGTCGGTCCGCAGACATACAGGCGCACGTTGCGGGGATCTATCGGGACGAAGTCTTCCTTCCCCCTCGTCAGAGTGTTGTAGAGGCGCAATCCCCTGAACGGTTCAGACATGTATCTCCAAGCCTTTGTTTCCGGGCATGCGTCCCAACGCACGCGAACCGGCCTGCTGGCCTGGGCGTTTGCTTGTCTTTCGGGAAAGGGGCGAAAACGTCCGGACCAGCGCGTGCGCTAGTCAATAATGCAAATGCCGATAATGGCGAAGGACGTTTTCATGGCGTGGTTATCGCTCCCGACCCAAGAACCGTCAAGCGGCAATATCGCGAAGGCAGCGCAATGCGGAAGGCGGCAAATCGTTCCCGCGGGTTTTACTCAAATTCCGCTAGGGTTTTATTAAACATGTCCACAAAACGGGATCGGCAAATGAGCGCATGGACCGGCCAAACGTCACGATTTGGCCGAATTCAATACCCATCTGCAGCCTTCTGAGCAAAGCTTACCCAAGGGAAGAGGAAGATGACCCGGACCAAAAGCGAAGCTGAACGGGCGCGGACCCAGTATGCGGCTCTCGCCAGCCATTATCGCGCCATCGGACCGGCCGCCATCGTTGCAGCGCTGCTCCATACCAAGAAGCGCAAGGCGGCAAAGCCGTCGAAGACGGCCTGAGAGCGGATCAGAACAGAGACATCTGGCCGTCGGATACTTTCCTGGCGGCCTTCGCGGAACTTGCCCGTGAATTGGTGGATGGCGCGACCGGGTCGACGCGTTCCTGGATGTCCGGCCCGACATTCGCGACCTTGTTGACGCGATCCGAGACCGGGATCGCCTCAAACAATCCTTCCTGCGCCGGGCGAAGCAGGCTGGCAACGTCGCGCGGCTCCCGACCCCGGCAATCGAGCCACGCCGAGAAGTCGTCCGGCTCGATCACAACAGGCATGCGATCGTGAACATGGGCGACATCGGCACTGGCGACCGTCGTTATGATGGCGCCGGTATCGATCTCGGAGCCCCCGGGTTCGCTCCAGGTCTCCATCAATCCCGCAAAGGCAACGAGGCCACCGCGCCTGGGTCGCATCCAGTAGGCCTGAAGCTGGCTCGACCCGTCGCGACGCCACTCATAAAATCCCGACGCCGGAATCAACACCCGCCGATGCCGCAGGGCGACCTTGAAGGACGCCTTGTCGGCAACGCTTTCCGAACGCGCGTTGATAAGCAACGGAAAATCGCTGGGATTCTTGACCCAGGCGGGAACAAGCCCCCAGCGCACCAGGAGGGCGCGACGATCCGGCAGGTTCGAGCCGGGTGCCCGCGGCTCCCCGGCGATCACGATCAGGATCGGCTGCGTGGGAGCGATATTGTAGCGGGCCGGGAAATCGTCGAGTTCCGCGAGCCCCGTGAAAGAGGCAGTCTGATCGGGCGTGGCTGTAAGCGCGAATCGTCCGCACATGTCTGGCTCCTCGGAGGCGCTTTCTCTCGTTTGCGCGCGGGCGAGCGCATCCGGAAGAATGGTGTCGCGCCGGCGTCGATGCCGCAACCCTCAATCGAAGCTCGCCCCGAGCGCCGTCCACAGAAAAACCGGGCCCGGCCAGACAGGTCCAGCCAGGGCCACACGCGTTCTAGCTGCCTAGCCCTTCTCTTGTGGCAGGTTTTGTCGGAACCATGCGACACTAGTCCAAAGCTGCCGGGGATAGCCCATGGAAAATGATGAGATACCCGCCGTGTCTGTGGCGGTTCGGCGCGGCGACACCGTCCTCCTCGTGAAGCGTGGGCGCGAGCCGTCGCGCGGCTACTATGCGTTTCCCGGAGGGCGTGTAGAGCCGGGCGAAGGTCTCGAGGAAGCCGCGCGCCGAGAACTTCTCGAGGAAACCGGGCTCCACATTGGCGGCCTCGAGTTGGTGCGGGACTACCTCATCGAAGGCAGGCATGGCGATCGGTTGGTTCGCTACCGGCTTCACGTCTTCACTGCGGCCCACGGGGCTGGCGAAGCGGTCGCGGGCGACGATGCGGAAGAGGCCGGATGGTTCGGTCTCGAGGCAATGAGGGCAATGCTCCTGTCCGATTTCGTGCTCGACGTCGCGATCGAAGTGCTCGAGCGTTGATCGCTGCCGAACAACCTTGCGAGCAACACGACGATCCGTCACAAGGGCCTATGATCCTTCGACCCGCCATAGCAGCCGTCCTTGCGCTTTCCCTACTGAGCGCCCGCGGCGCTGCCGCTCAGGCTCCCGTGGCGGAAGGTCCGTTCGAGCCGAAACTGATGCGTCTCGCCGAAGTTCTGGGCTCGATACACTATCTCAGGAATCTGTGCGGCGAGCAGGGCAGTCAATGGCGCGACGAGATGGAAAAGCTTCTCGCCGCCGAGAATCCGGATCCCGCGCGACGCGCCCGCTTCGTGGCCAGCTTCAACCGGGGATATCGCTCCTTCGAAGGCATCTACTCGAGTTGCACCCCGTCGGCCACCGAGGCGATCAGCCGCTATATGAAGGAAGGTGAGGCATTAAGCCGAGACATCGCCTCGCGTTTTGGCAACTGAATCGCCTTTTTATTGACGGATTGATGGCGAAAGAGAGGGTTAAGGGCCTGTTAACTTTTTCGCCAAGCACGGCGCACAAGCGTCATCGGCTGTGGTAGAAAGCCTTAACGGGAAATTAATCGGGACGACTCAAGTTGATCGGCATTGTCCGGATCGCCGCTTGAAGAGGGTGGAAGGCAATACATGGAACGGGGCATCAACGATATCGATGCACTGGTGCGCGAGGAAAAGCGCCTGACGGCAGTGGAGAGCCACAACGAGGCCTGGGCAGAAGGCCTTTCCGCGGGCATCGAGCCCGAGATCATCGCCGAGGCCGCGCTGTCCACCGCATTCGGCGAATTGCTGCGCACCAATGGCGAAGCCGCTGCCCTCGCGCTTCTCGATCGCATGCGCGAAAAGGTGATCGCGGGAGAATTTGAGCCGCTGCTGCGGCGTCATTGACACACCTGCTGTCTGGATTCTCCTGTATATGATCCCAAGGGCAGGGCGATGTTCGCCCGCCACACAGGTTGGGTAAGCATGGCAAGTCATATTTTCGGCGCAACGCGCTTCGGTGCAGGCAACTTGGCCATTCGGCTGTTGGCCGGCACTTTTCTGCTTTCGAGTACGGTCCTGTCGATGACCGTCGAGGCCTCGGCCCTGAGCGAAATCAAGCAGGAGCAGATTGCGCCGCCGACCGACGAAACGGTGGAGAAGGAGCCTCTGGGACCGGTCGATGCCGCGCCCTCTTCCGATCCATCGCAATCAGCTCCGTCAGCAACGGAGGAACCGGAAGCGCCGGCCGACGAAGACATGGAAAACGGCGGCGACGAGACCACCGGAAACCAGCTTGGCAGGCCGGAGATCGATCCTAACGCGCCGCTGCCGGAAATCATCTATGACGTCGAACGGCTGCCGGAGCCGGTCAAGCGCATGCGCAATCTGATCCTCGAGGCCGCCAAGAGCGGCGATATCGAGGCCTTGCGCCCGCTGATTGGCAAGGGCACGGATGGCACGCTCCTGGCGCTTGGCGGCGTCGAAGGCGATCCGATCGAATTCCTGAGGGAAGGTTACCGCGACAGCGACGGGCAAGAGCTACTCGCAATTCTCGAAGAGGTGCTGAACGCGGGCTATGTGCACCTCGACGCCGGCAAGCCTGAAGAGCTCTATGTCTGGCCCTATTTCGTGGCCGTCCCGCTGGAGCGGCTCGATTCGCGCCAGCGCGTCGAGCTCTTCAAGATCGTCACCGCCTTCGACTATGAGGAAATGAAGGCCTCGGGCGCCTACACATTCTATCGCACGGGCATCTCGCCGGACGGCCATTGGGAGTTCTTCGTAGCCGGCGATTGATCGCAAACAGGCCCTTCCGGCTGAGGGAGGGCCACTCCTGCTTCTGCCCGCTCGCTGCGGTCAGCCGGCCGGCAACGCCTCGGAGAAGAGCACCGGCTCGCCCTGCCCCGCCGCGACGATCTGCGCCTCCCACATGACCCTCTTGCCGCGGATGATCGTGCCGACCGGCCAGCCGGTGACCGGCCGCCCGTGATAGGGTGTCCAGCCGGCCTTCGATCCTGCCTGCTCGTTAAGGATGGTCTCTCGGCGTTTCATGTCGACAACTGTAAAATCGGCATCGTAGCCGGCGGCGATGCGCCCCTTCCGCGCCATACCGAAGATTCGCTGCGGGCCATGGCTGGTGAGGTCCACGAGTCGCTCCAGCGTCAGCTGTCCCCTGTTGACGTGATCCAGCATGATCGGAACCAGCGTCTGTACGCCGGTCATGCCCGACGGCGAGGCCGGATAGGCCTTGGCCTTCTCCTCGAGCGTGTGCGGCGCATGATCGGAACCGAGCACGTCGACGATTCCTTGGGTCACGCCCCGCCACACCCCGTCCCGATGACGCGCGGCCCGCACCGGCGGATTCATCTGGATCAGCGTGCCGAGCGAGGCATAGTCGTCCGCGCTCAGCGTCAGGTGGTGCGGCGTCGCCTCGCAGGTGGCGATATCCTTATGCACCTCGAGAAAATCGATCTCCTCGGCGGTCGAGATGTGAAGCACATGGATGCGCGCACGCGCACGCCGCGCGATAGCCACGAGCCGCCGGGTGCATTGCAGAGCCGCCGTCTCGTCGCGCCAGATCGGATGGGAGGAGGGATCGCCTTCGATTCTTTCGCCGAGCCGCTCCTTCAGCCGGAACTCGTCCTCAGAGTGGAAGGCGGCCCGGCGGCGTGTGTTCCTCAGGATCGAGTGGACGCCTTCATCGTCCTCGACGAGAAGATCGCCCGTCGAGGAGCCCATGAACACCTTGATCCCGGCCGCGCCTGGCAACCGCTCGAGGTCCCCGACGTCCCTGGCATTGTCGCGCGTGCCGCCGACCCAGAAGGCGAAGTCGCAATGCATGCGATGGCGGGCCCGCGAGACCTTGTCCGCAAGCGCTTCGTCGCTTGTCGTCAGCGGCTTGGTGTTGGGCATTTCAAAAACGGCCGTCACACCGCCCAGCACCGCAGCGCGCGAACCCGTCTCGAGATCCTCCTTATGCTCCAGTCCCGGTTCGCGAAAATGCACCTGGCTGTCGATTACGCCGGGAAGGATATGAAGGCCGCGGCAGTCGACCGTTTCGCCCGCCGAAGCGCGAGAGAGATCGCCGACGGCGACTATGCGACCGCCGGTGACGCCGACATCGCGCATGCCTTGCCCATCATGGTTGACGACCGTTCCACCCTTCAGGATCAGATCGAACGTCGCTGGCATCGCATCACCACCCTTTGCATGCTCCGCGGCAGGCCTGGTGCTTGCCGCTCCGCGCGGCAGGGCTTACGTAATGCGCATCCGATTTGCAAGTTCAGGCCCCCAGCAGACGATGCCGACCGTTCAACTCAACGACCGCGCCTTTGTCCTCGTCAGCGGTGACGACGCCGAGACGTTCCTCCAAAACATCATCACCACGGATCTCGCCATGCTGGCGGATGGCGAGGTCAAGCCGGGCGCACTGCTCTCGCCGCAAGGCAAGATCCTCTTCGACTTCCTCGTGGCGAGAATTCCCGGCGGCTTCCGCCTCGACTGCCCGGCGGAGGCCGCCAGCGACTTCGTCAAGCGGCTGATGCTCTACCGCCTTCGGGCAAAGGTGCAGATTTCCGTGGAAAATCCGGGACTTGTCGCGGCTTCGTGGAATTTCGATTCAACCTCTTCAGCCGAGGATTCACCATCCTCGCGAGATGAATCAACTGTCCGCGATACGCGCTTCCCCGCCGCGCTCGGGGTCGTTCGGCATTATGGCAAGAGCATCGCCGGCCCCGACGCCACTGCCTGGAATGCGCTGCGCGTCGCAAACGGCATTCCTGAGAGCGGCACCGACTATGCGCTTGGCGACACCTTCCCGCACGACGCA
Organism: Rhizobiaceae bacterium; assembly: GCA_035556195.1. Classification (GTDB taxonomy): domain Bacteria; phylum Pseudomonadota; class Alphaproteobacteria; order Rhizobiales; family Rhizobiaceae. The sequence continues at coordinate 562,771 of DATMFK010000017.1, read as the reverse complement.
CTGCTCGATCAGACCGGCGGTATCGGCTTCGGCAAGGGATGTTATGTCGGGCAAGAAGTCGTGTCGCGCATGCAGCATCGCGGTACCGCGCGCAGGCGCATTCTGATCGCCGAAGGCGCAAGCCAGCTCCCCGCCGCCGGAACCGAGATCGTCGCGAACGGGCGCCCGCTTGGCGCGCTGGGCACCGTCACCGGCAAGACCGGTCTTGCCATGGTCCGCATCGACCGCGTGAAAGATGCCGTCGATGCCGGTGTGCCGATCACAGCCGGCGGCATAGAGCTAAGCCTTTCCATTCCCGACTGGGCAAAATTCGCCTTCCCCCAGGCGGCATCCACGGAGAGCGATTGATGGATCGGGCCGGCGCGCCGGCCAGGGCGTGGCAACGCATGCTATCAGGGCGTCGTCTCGACCTGTTGGATCCCTCCCCGCTCGACATAGAGATCTCGGACATAGCGCACGGCCTCGCCCGGGTCGCCCGATGGAACGGACAGACAAAGGGGGACCACGCCTTCTCCGTCGCGCAGCATTCGCTGCTGGTCGAGGAGATCTTCTCGGCAACCGGCAAGGACGTGCGCCCCGACACCCAACTTGCCGCCCTGCTCCATGACGCGCCGGAGTACGTCATCGGTGACATGATCTCGCCTTTCAAGTCGGTGGTCGGCGGCGGCTACAAATCCTGTGAGCAACGTCTCCAGCATGCGATCCATATCCGCTTCTCCTTGCCTGCAACCCTGTCCGAAAGTCTGAAGCAGGAAATAAAGCGCGCCGACCAGATCGCGGCCTATTTCGAAGCGACCGAACTCGCAGGCTTCTCCGTCGCGGAGGCGGCACAGTTCTTCGGACGCCCTCGCGGCGTCACCGCGGACCGTTTCGACCTGTCGCCGCGTCCGGCAAAGGCCGTCCATGCCGCCTTTATCGAACGGTTCACCGCGATTGAGAGCACGCGGGCTGCCGCATAGGGCGCCCCCCCTGCCGAGGACCCGAGGCGGGGATCTACCGATCCAGGAAAGCTCGATGCCCTGTTGCCTGATCCAATGTCGGCAGCTTGACTTTGCGTCATCCTCCGTGCACTGCGCGCAGCCCGCCTATTGGGCGACGGAGTGTGTTCCATGAAAAAGACCGGCGGCGGCCACGTGCCTGCCTTCGCGATGATCGTCTGCGCAACAGTGCTCGGAATCGCTGGCACCGATCTCGTGTTACCCGCCGTGCCCGCGCTGCCGAAGGTGCTCGGCGGCACACTCGAACGCGCCCAACTGGTGCTCGCGGCCTTCGTCGCCGGCTCCGCCTTCGGCCTGCTCCTCTTCGGATCTCTCGGCGCAAGGTTCGATCAGCGCGCCTTGTTGGTCGGTTCGCTCGTCGCCTACGGCCTGATCTCTGGACTTGCCGGAATGAGTCCATCATTGGAAGCGTTGATCGGCCTGCGCTTCCTGCAGGGCGCGGCGGGCTCGGCGGCAGCAGTGTTCGCGCCCGGAATCATCCGCGAGCTCTTCGGCGACCAGCGTGCCGTCAGCGCTCTCGGATTCCTCGGTAGCGTCGAAGCTCTGACGCCGGCCCTGGCTCCCGTCGCAGGCCTGTGGCTGATCCAGCTCTTCGGGTGGAACGCCTCCTTCGAGGTGATCGCATGTCTCGCCCTGCTCCTGGCCGTCGCGATCGCTGCCTGGCACCGCCACATCCCTGCTGTGGTCACCAGCCGCAAGGGAGGTGGATACCGCCATCTACTGACCGACGCGGTGTTCCTGCGTTATGCGGTGAGCCATGCCTTCACGCTGGGCGCTCTTCTCGTCCTCGTATTTGGCGCGCCCACGGTGTTCGTCGTGGCCCTCGGCGCCACGCTCACCAATTTCATCATCATGCAGATGACCGGCATCGCCACCTTCATCGTGGCGGCTAACCTGACCGGTCAACTGGCCCGCCGCTTCGGCGCGGAACGCATGATCTGGATCGGTACGCTGCTATCGGCAGCCGGTGCGGTTGCGATGCTAGCCTATGCGCTGTTTGGTGGCGCCGACGTTTTGATGATCACGGCGCTGTTCGTCCCGTTCAACACCGGTCTCGGGCTCCGCGGGCCGCCCGGCTTCCACCTAGCCGTCGTTGCCGCGCGTGGTGACGATGCACGTGGCGCCGCGCTTGTGGTTGTAGCCATCCTGGTTACCACGGCGATCGGGACAGCCGGCGTCGCCCCATTCATCACGGTCGGGCTCACCCCGGTCGCGAGTTGCGCTGCGACGTTGGCGCTCGCCTCTGTCGCTCTGCTGATGTTGCTGCCGAGCCTCAAGGTACAAATGGGCAGCGCCGGCTAGTCGCCCTTCGAACCATAAAGGCTCGCGGCGGGCAGGCTATACCTTCTATGCGAATCTGCGATCCTCAGGTCGGCAAGGGTTGCATCACGACACGAAGCAGCATAGAGCTTGCCTCATTCGACAGGGGTGCTCCGTATCGTCGGGGCTGAGATGCGAGGCGTCATGCCTCCGGACCCTCAAGCTGATCTGGATAATGCCAGCGGAGCGAGACGGCCATGTTTTCCGGTGCACAAGTTTCCCTCTATCCGATGGCCGACGATTTCGTCGACATCATTCTCCATGCGATCAGGGCGCTCGAGCCCTATCGGTCCGATTTCAGGATCGAGACGGACGATATCTCGACATTGCTCGTCGGACCGCCCGAGCGGCTTTTCCCGGCCATGCGCGACCTCTTCGTGGCTGCCGCAACCAGCGGCAAGCACTGCGTCTTGTCGGCGACGGTGTCGCGCGGCTGCCCCGGCGAGCCCGACGATCCGATTTGCACGCCCATCTCGGGCAGCATGGCAGACAGCCCACTGGTAAAACGCGTCCATCAGGCACGCGAAGAGGTCGCCCGCGCGGCACTCACGGGCCAGACTGTCGCCGCACAGTTCTCACTTTATCCGCTCGGCGCGGGCCACCACATGGACGAGATCTACGGCTGTATCGACTTCCTGAAGTCGTCGGGAGTCTTCGACCGATCCAAGAATTTTTGCACAAAACTGCGCGGTGACGCCGGGCCGGTTTTCGCCACGCTGTCGGAAGCCTTCCTCCGCTTCGGCGCCCCGCAGGGCCACGTCGCGCTCGACATGACCGTTTCGGCGAACAGCCCGTCGCTCGCCTGAGATCCACTTGGAGACATGTCATGGATGACCGCTACGCCTGGACCCTCCGTGAAATCCTGATCGTCACCGTCCTCGGCGCCGTCTTCGGCGTTCTCTATCTTGCCTGGGTCCAGATATGGCTGGTCGCGCAGGCGATTTTCGGCCCGGTCACAATGGACGTCGTGATGGGCTTCTGGTTCATCGTGTCCATCATCGCCGCCGCCATCATCAGGAAGCCGGGGGCGGCGCTTGTTTCAGAATTGCTGGCAGCTGCGATGCAGATCCTGCTTGGGAGCCCCGCCGGACTGCTCCTGTTGCTGACCGGGCTCGTGCAAGGCGCCGGCGCCGAAGTGGTATTCGCGGCCACGCGCTGGCGGAACTATCGCCTGCCGGTGCTGATCGCAGCCGGCATCGGTGCCTCGATCTTCTCATTTGTCTATACATGGATCCGCTTCGACTACGGCGCCCTCGCGCCCGGCCTGCTGATCACCATGTTCATCCTGCGCTGCCTGAGCGGCGCTTTGCTCGGTGGCCTGCTCGGACATATCGTCGTGGAAGCGCTGTATCGCACCGGCGTGCTCTCGGGCCTTGCCATAGACCATGCCAAGCGCCAAGCACACGCCTGACGCCGGTCACGCTGCCGAATGGGGCGAGGTCTCCGTCCGCTATCCCTATGGCGACCATGATGCGGTCGGGCCCGCCAGCCTGACGCTCGGACGAGGCGAGAGGCTTCTGCTTCTCGGTCCCTCCGGCTCCGGGAAATCGACGCTGCTCAATGCTCTGACGGGCCTCGTCCCGCAAACCATCCCGGCCCGTATCAACGGATCGATCAGGCTGTTCGGAGAGGATGTCGCCGCGCGCCGGCCGGCGCAGTGGGCGGGAACGGTGGCCCGGTTCTTTCAGGACGCCGCCCTCACATTGTGCGGAATGCGCGTCGAGGACGAGATCGCCTTCGCGCTGGAGAACCGAGGCCTCCCGGAGGCCCTCATCGCAGCCAAGGTGACCGAAGCGATGGAAGAGGCCGGTCTGTCGCAGGACTGGCGCAAGCGTCGGACCGGCACGTTGTCAGGCGGAGAAAAGCAGCTTGTGGCGCTTGCCGCGACGCTGGCACAGGGAGCGCCGCTCTTGGTGGCGGACGAGCCGACCGCACATCTTTCACCGGCGGCGGCTCAGCGCTTGCATCGGTTGCTCATGGCGGGCACGGCCCGAACGGTGCTGATCGTCGACCATCGGCTGGACGGCCTCATCGACTCCGTGGATCGGGTTGTCGTGATCGGGGCGGACGGACGGATTTTCGCCGAAGGGCCGCCAGCGGCGCTGTTTCGAGATCATCACGATCGGTTGGATGCGCTCGGCATCTGGCTGCCCTTGGCCAGCCGCCTCGATGCCGCGCTCGGCAGGATTGGGCTGGCAGCCCAGGACCCGCCGCTATCGATGGGGAACATGCTTCGCGCCCTCGATCGACAACCGGAGAAAGAGAGAGCGCGGCCAACGATCGAGGCGTTCGTCGCCGGACATTGCGCCGCCCCCGTTCCGAGCGAGGGTCAAGTCGTCGCCCGGTTGGTCGGAGCCGACTGTGCGCCGTTGTTCGGGCCGTCCGTTCTCAAGAACATCTCGATGGACATCCGCTCCGGCGAATGCCTCGGCATCCTTGGCGCGAACGGCGCAGGCAAGTCGACGCTGGGAGCAAGCCTAGCAGGTCTGCTGCGGCTCAAGGGCGGTCGCCGCGAAGGAGCCACTGGGGGGATCGCGTTCCAAAACCCCGAGAACCAGTTCGTCACCGCCTCCGTCCGCGACGAGATTGCCGCCGCCCTAGACCGGGCAAGCCCCCTGCCCGAGCGCCTTTCCAAAGCAGGACGGGTCGCGGCCGCCTGGAATCTGGCGGGTCTCGAAGACCGCCATCCATTCGAGCTGTCGCAAGGTCAGAAGCGGCGGCTTGCGCTCGCAACTCTGACCGCCACCGAGCGCTGGCGCCTGCTGGTCCTGGACGAGCCGACCGCCGGCCTCGACGCGCGTGGCGCCGCGATGGTCGTGGCGGAGGTGGAAAGGATCCGGGGCGCCGGAAGGGCAGTCGCCCTTATCACGCATGATATGGATCTGGCCCTTCGGCTCTGCCCTCGATCGATTATCGTCAGCGAAGGCCGCATCCTTGCCGAAGGACGAACATCCGAACTGCTTGAAGATGGAGCGCTGCTCCATCGCGCTGGCCTTTCGGCACCAGCGATCGCGCCGGCTCTTCGCTGGCTGAACCATGCGAGGGCAACATGCTGACCGGGGTACACCCTCTGGCCAAGCTCTGCATCTGTCTCGTGTGGATAGCGGCTGCCATCGTGGTCTTCGACGCGCGGTTCCAACTCGTCACGATCCTGATCTGCAGCCTCGCTCTCGTTCTTCTTGAAAGAAAATCGCCGTTCACCGTCCTCGCGCTGATGCTGCCCTTTGCGCTGTTCGGCTTCGGCTTCCTGACGACCAGCGTCCTATTTCGAAATGGAAGCGACTTCGCGCAGCGCATGGCGCAAGAATCTCCCTTCACTTCGGAGGCATTCTCGGCCGGTCTGGTGCTGTTCCTACGGGCGATCGCCTGCGGCATGGTCTCGGCGCTTTTCGCGCTGACCACGGACCCAGCCCGGCTGATCAAGGCGCTGATGGTCGGTTGGCGCCTTCCCCCGCGGATCGGCTATTCACTGTTCTCGGTTCTCCAACTCGTGCCTGACCTAGCCGCGGAGGCTCAGCAGATCAGGTTGGCGCGCGCGATGAAGCACGGCAGGCCGCCCCGGCGTTTCCCCGGCCCCATCGAGACGGTGACATTGCTAATCCCTCTGCTCGCCTATGCAATCCGCCGGGCCAACCGCGCGGCAATCGCTATGGAAGCGCGCGGGCTGGCGGCCGATACGCAACGAACCCTGATGAGCGCCCCGAAACCAGGCCGAGGGGATGTGCTCTTCGTTGCCACGACGCTCTCGACCCTCGGGCTTCTGCTGGCATGGGTATCGCTCGTTCCCGTCTGACGTCCTAGGAGCCCGGCGCCCTGGGCTGAGGCCGGTCGCGATCACCGCCCTACCGTCCTGGCCGGTCCAGTCGATCGAGGAACCATTGCGTCAGGCGAACCCAGACCTGATCCTTCTCGCCCGTATCCTCGCAGCCATGGTCGAGGTTTGGGTTGTCATTGACCTCGATGACGAAAACCCCCTCCTTCGTCTCTTTCAGGTCGACGCCATAAAGCCCATCACCGATGCACCGCGCCGCGCGCACCGCTGTGTCCACGACGTGGGCAGGCGTCTGCTCAAGCGTAAATGTCTTGATGCCGCCCTGGTCGGGCTTGCCCGCACGGTCGTGATTGACGATCTGCCAGTGCTTTTTCGCCATGAGATAATGGACGGCAAACAAGGGTTGCCCGCCAAGCACGCCGACACGCCAATCATAATCGGTCGGAATGTATTTCTGGGCGATGAGCAGATCGGAGTCCTCCATCCATTGGGTCGCCAAGTCCTTGAGCTCGCCCATGTTCCGGACCTTCTTCACGCCGCGGGAAAAGGAACTGTCAGGGATCTTGAGCACGAGCGGGAAGCCCAGCGTCTGCGCAGCTACCTCGAAGTCGGCCGAACTTGCGATCATCACCGTCGGCGGCATCGGCACGTTGTTAAAAGCCATCAACTCGTTCAGATAGACCTTGTTGGTGCAGCGGATCATCGACAAGGGATCGTCGATGACGGGCATGTTCTCCTGCTGGGCACGCCGGGCAAAGCGATAGGTGTGATTCGAGATCGACGTCGTCTCCCGGATGAACAGGGCGTCGTAGTTAGCGAGTTTGGCCAAGTCCTTGCGCGTGATGGGCTCGACCTCCACTCCCATTTTTTCCGCGATCCGAGCCCAATGGCGCAGCGAGGAAATCGCCGAGGGCGGCAGTTGTTCGTGGGGATCGATGAGCGTGGCGAATGTGTAGCGTGCGGGCGTGCGAGCCTTGCTGTCGCGCCATTCGCGACCCGTATAGGTCTCCATGCAGCCAAGGAAGCGCTTCTTCTCCTCCTCGTTCATGCGGGCAAGCGGAAGGAAGCTTATCTTGCGGATCGAGACCCATTCAGCTCCGTCCCGCATGGAAACCTCCAGCGCAGGCGCTCGAAACCAGTCGAACAGAAGCTTGGCGAAGCGATCCCATGCCTTGGACGGCCCGATGCCGAAAAAGACGGAAACGCGTGCCGGGAAAATGCCGCCAAGATCCTTTCGGCACTTGTTCAGGGCGACCTCCAGCTCCGGCAAGGCATGCTCGTAGAGCTTGTGCTCGGAAAGGTCGATCATCGTTTCGACGGTCGGGATCACCCGGTGCCCCCGCGAGCTGGCCAGCAAGGAGGCATAGTAGCCGCGGCTCTGATAACCGTAGTTGTTGGAGAGGTTTATGACTTTCGGGCGCTGCCCGCGAAACAGCGCGGGGTGCGCCAGGTAATCGCGATTGGTGATGATTTTGTGCGGCGTCGCCACCTGATCGAGATCGCTCTGGCGGCCGGTGAGGATAACCCAGGTCATGATATCACGCGCTTTCCAGGAACGGCGTGGAAGAGAAGATCCGGCGGGAGACGGCTACGGCGAACCGCACGCCCGTCGAACGGCAGGTCGTCGCAACAACCCTGTCATGGACTGGTTTCCCCCGCGGTCGCGTCCAGTTGTTTTTCGAAACGCAGCGCAGGCATCCCATCGGCATAGTAATCCTGCTTGGTGCCGATATAGCGGTAGCCGTTGCGCTCATAAAGATCGCGTGCGCGCGAGTTGTCTTGGCGCACTTCCAGACGCAGTCGCTTTTGCCCATGCTGTATGGCGGCGTGTTCCGCCGCTTGAAGCAGCGCTCGGCCGAGGCCTGTGCCGCCGGGCCCGTTCACGGCAATGGAATAGAGCCGGGCAACCGAGCTCCCATTCCGGAACAACACCAGACTATAGCCGAGGGGACCGGTTTCCGAACAAGCGACAAGCAAGGTGCAGGAGCGCCCCGCGAGGAACCGGCGGAATGATCGTGGAGAAATCCGATCGGCATCGAAGGACGCATTCTCGATGGCGACGAGCGCAGCGGCATCGGACTCGCTTGCCGGGCGGATGTCGACTTTCATGGCGACCAGGAAGCCTCGATCGAAGGGTGGATCGATATGATGGTAGGTTCCTGCCGCAACCCTGCCCGGCTGCTGCATCACTCGCGCTTTCGCTGTGGAAATCGGCCGAATTGTGACAGCCGTCCGGCGCCTCGCGTCTCTTCTGGGGACTATGCGTCAGCTGCCGCCAACAACTGACGCCACGCGCTTCGTGCCACGTCCCTCATCTGATCCTGAGATAGATTGCTCACGATGGCGCACCCGAACCCCTTGTCCAGCCAATAGATGGCGTTCGGTCCCCCCTCCTCCGCCGCATAGGTTCCTCTGATGTTGTCTCCGGGCTGCGGCGTCATGTAGATCGACAACTGGTTCCCGGCCTGGTTCTTGTACACCAGCAGCGCGGCAGGCGCCTGCCCGCCGGGCAAGATACGGCCGCCCAGAAGTTCGAAACCCTGGCCTGAGAGATCAGGCGCCACGACCTTCAGACCGGTCCGTTTGGAAAGCCATCGGTCGAGGTAATCCTTGTCTTCCCCGCCGACCTCCACGGTGTGAGGCAGGTCGGCAGGATAAGTCGCATAGGCGCCGATCGCCTGTTCGGCCAGCCATTCCTCAGGCCCATCACCGAAGAGCAGACCGGAGCCAACGGCATAGCCTGCGATTCCGCCGACCACCAGGATGGCGGCAGCGGCCGCTGCCCTCCAGAGACCCCATCTCGTCGGGCGCCCGGATTTCAGCACTGCGACCAGCCTGTCGGGCACGGGCTCGTCGACGATGCCCGCGACAGCTTCGCGGAGCCTTGTCATATCATCCGCGAGGCGATCTTTCCTGGCCTTCATGTCCGGATTGGCTGCGAGCCAGGCGTCGAACTGGGCTCGCTCCTCAACGGGCAATTCGCCATCGAGAGCCATGTCGATATCGCGTTGGCTGAAAAGACGGCCGTTCATTTCTCGACCACCCTGATCGCCCGCCGTCGTTCCGCATCGTCGAGCAGGCCGCGCAATTCTTCACGGCCACGCGAGATCCGCGACATCAATGTTCCTGCTGGAATGCCAAGCACGTTGGCCGCTTCGGCGTATGAGAATCCCTCTATCGCGACCATCACAAGCGCGGCGCGCCTCTCAGGCGCGATCGCCTGGAGGGCCTCCAATATCTCTCGAGAAGCGATGTTGTCGACCTGCGTGGCCGGCAAGCCCATGTTCTGAACTGCATCTATCGGCATGGTTTCGCTGCGACGCCGAACCTTGCGGGTCTGGTCGACGAAAAGGTGATGCATGATCGTGAAGAGCCAACGCCGTGGGTTTTCGCCAGTACGCCAGTTGTCCAAGCGGCCCAACGCACGTTCCAGACAATCCTGAACCAAATCGTCAGCCGCGTCACGGTCGCGCATCAACGCTCGCGCGTAACGCCGCAGACGGGGTATTTCCGCCAATATTGCCGTCCTCTTTTCGTCCATCGGGCCCCACTGGCGGCCGGTTTCCTTACTCGGGAAACCATAGAGCATAACGAATTGGGCGTGAAAATATTCCCTTGGAGCGACGACGCTCGGCTCGCATCAACGAAACTGAAGGGACTTATCCAATCATTTCATTGGACCAGCGCCTCGGTTCGTCTATGAATTGTGTATCTACACAGGAGCTCCCGATGACGACCCCCCAGGCTTCAGCGCGTCCGGCACCCAGCCTGCCGTGGCTTATGATCATCTGCGGCTGCCTGATCGCTGCCCTCACATTCGGCCCACGGTCGGCGATGGGTTTCTTCCAATTGCCCATGCTGACCGAAAAGGGCTGGGATCGTACGACCTTCGGCCTCGCCATGGCGCTCCAGAACTTCTTCTGGGGTGCGGGCCTGCCTTTCTTCGGCGCCATCGCAGACAAATACGGGACTTGGCGCGTGCTGACGCTCTCGGCAGTCCTCTACGCCTTGGGGCTGATTCTCATGGCGACGGCCACGAGCCCGACGATGCTCCACATCGGCGGCGGCGTGCTGGTCGGCCTGGGAGTCGCTGCGGGGGGATTCGGCATCGTTCTTGCCGCCTTTGCGCGCAACGTTCCGGCCGAGCGCCGTAGCTTCGTCTTCGGCATCGGCACGGCCGCCGGCTCAGCAGGCATGTTCCTCTTCGCACCAATCAGCCAGGGCATGATCGACGCCTATGGCTGGTCGGATTCGCTCGTCTACATGGCCATTGCCATGCTGGTCATACCGATCTTGGCCATTCCTCTCGTCGGCAATTCCGCGACCAGCAAGGTGGCTATCGCCGAGGCAAACCAGTCCGCGGGGCAGGCGTTGCGCGAAGCGCTTGGCCACCAAGGCTTTCTGCTGCTGACGTCGGGGTTCTTCGTCTGCGGGTTCCAGGTCGCCTTCATCACCGCGCATTTCCCGGCCTATATCGCCGATATCGGCATTGATGCGCGTTACGCGGTGATAGCGCTCGCGCTCGTCGGCTTCTTCAACATCATCGGCTCGCTCGCATCGGGAGTGATCGGCCAGAAATATTCAAAGCCGATTTTCCTGGCCCTCATCTATCTCGGGCGTTCTATCCTTGTGACGGGGTTCCTGCTGCTTCCCCAGTCGCCGACCTCGGTGATCGTTTTCGCGATCCTCATGGGCCTGCTTTGGCTGTCCACCGTGCCGCCCACCAACGCGCTGGTCGCCATCATGTTTGGGACACGTCACCTCGGCATGCTGGGCGGCATCGTGTTCTTTTCGCACCAGATCGGCTCGTTTCTCGGCGTGTGGCTCGGCGGATATCTTTACGATCACTTCGGCAGCTATGATCCCGTCTGGTGGCTGGGCGTGCTGCTCGGCCTGTTCGCTGCCGTCGTTCACTGGCCGATTCGCGAGAAGCCGGTCGAACGGCCAGCACTTGCCGCAGCCGAATAGCCAGCACAGATGAGACCTGTGCCGCCGTCACGAGGATCGACGGCGCCACCGCATCGGGTCCGATCTCAGGATCGGCCCGATGTCGCAGAGTCTCCATAGCGTCTGGCGGGTGAGCCGCCGCCGCGTTCGTGGCCTAGAAGCGATAGTTGAGGCCGAGCTTCAGGCTGTGGCTGCTGAGGTTGTCCGAGCGACGAACGCCGCCGGTCGTGATCGAATCGACACCGTTTAGCTTTTGGACGGTATATTCGGCGCGGACCGACGTTCCACCCGTAAAGGCCTGCTCGACACCTGCCCCGTAGAGGAAGCCGCCTTCCCACTGGTCGCCCGAGATCACGCTGCCCTTGGACTTCAGTTCGGTCAGGCCGTAACCCGCCGTTCCATATAGCAGGGTCCGGTCGAGCGCCACGCCCGCCCGCGCCTTTGCGGCCACCGTGGTCCGCTGCTCGAATTCGGCGCCGCCGCTTCGCCGGTGATGCGTGCCCGAAGAGAGATTGCCTTCGACCTCGCCGCCATAGACGAGCGGACCTGTCTGGAAATTCATGCCGGCCTGCGCGCCCAACGTCCATCCGCGACGCGATGAGAATGGATTCACCGTGCTCGGCGACTGCGCGCCTGCCTGGACGCCGACATAGGTGCCCGACCAGTCGTGGCCGGCGCTGCCCGAGTCAACTGGCCCGTAATCGGTCACGGCATCCGCCGCGACTGCAAAGGAAGCGACCGACGAAGCCAAGCCCGCCAGGGCGGCCAACACAAGATAGTTCCTGGACATACAAAACTCCGTACTCATTTCAAATGGACGCCCAGCCGATGGCGGTTTCCTCTCGATCCGCATTCTGGCGGCTTGGGCCCCCGCGCCGTATGGAAGGCGGCGACGCCAATCCGGGATAGCCGCACCGTACGAAAATTGCACAAGATTAAATAAAAACAGACGCTTATCGTTAATTCCCCGTCAACGTTCGTTAACATGCCCGACACCCTCATCCGACCTCGCTTCGCGCGGTCGGATGAAGGCTGTTCCAGCGAGCGCCGTATGATGTGTGAATCCCGTAAGACGCGCACCCTCGACAGCACGGCCGGAAGGCCTGGAAATTATTTGGCGGCTGAGGCCAGCATGCGCTGGTAGAACAGGCCGATGCCTATCAGGACGGCCCCAAGGCCTATGAAGGAGAGCGCCCGCAGCACCCCTTCCAGTTCCGACATGTCGAACAGGAAGACCTTTGCCACGGCCACGACCACCAAGCCGGCCGACGCTATGCGAAGGAGATGGGAGTTGAGCCTCACGCCCAGGCTCAGCAGGGCAACGCCGAGCGCCAGCCACAGCGCGGAATAGGAATAGGTCTCAAGCTGCGATAGTCCCTTCCAGAGGCCGATGAATTCGCCGTGGAAAAGACGCCGGACCGAAAGCGTCGCGTAGGTGAAGCCAAGTAGCGAGGCGACCAACGCCAACATCGCGACATACCAACGTGGCCGTGCCCTGCGCGCGTACCAGGCGAGCGCCCCCATCGCGGCGCCGGGCAGAAAATATCCGAGGAGCAGCAGGTTGAGGACTGGGACCCGCCCGGTCGACTCGTCGGTGCGAAGCGGATTCAGATTGGCAAAGTGCTGGATCACGATGAACGCCACCGAAAGCACGCCAAGCGCCAGGGAACCGTAACGAAAGACAGGGCTCGGCGAGCGCCGGTCGAGCGCCAGCACGACCGCTCCTCCTCCGAGAGCAATCAACGTATAGATCGATTGTTCGGCAAGCGTCGGCGCGCCGGCATAGATGATGCCGCCATTCATGAGGTGGCGCACAAGCATCGCGATGCCGACCAGGCCGAAGAGTGCGGCGAAGGCCTCCACCGCAAAGCGCGGTCTCCCGCCGGGTCGATCCGCCAACTGCCAGGCCGCGTATCCGCAGGTGAGTGCCGGGACACCGTAGCCGGGAAGCAGCCAGTTGAACACCGGCGTTGTGCCGATGAACTCAGCCCCGACGATCGTGGGATCGAACGCGATCCGACCGACTATGGTGGCGGCGATGGCGACGCTCAGCCAGCCAAGTGCCGGATAGGATCTGAACCGAGTCGCCAAGGCGGGAAGTGGGACCAATGCGCCGGCGAGCACCGTCGTCATGCCGCCGCCGAACGCCATGTGGATGGCGATAAGCGCAGCGGCCGTGGCTCCGGCGAGCCCGAAGGAGACGGCCGGCCCGCCGTGGAGCGGAGGCACCTCGGCCCGGCCGATCCAGTCGGCTCCGATCGCAAAGATTGCGGCGAGGACGAAGGCCACCAGCGCGTAGACGTAATCGCGGTCAGGGTTGCCGAAAGCGAACCAGAGAGCGGCGAGGATGACGAGCGACACAATGACGGCACACGCCATCCAGGCGGCGGCCCGGAACCCGTCGGAGCCTACGAGACGACTGGCTTTCCAGAACCCGGATGCCACGAAGACGGCGCCGAGCAACGCCCCGTACCGGATCGCCGCGGTGCTGAACAATCCGGCAGGGTTTTGCTCGATCGCAAGCCCCCCGGTGAAAAGTTCGAACTCTGCCGAGCCGCCGAACGCCACATAGGCATAGGCGAGCACGGAAGCCACGCCCCCGCCAAAAAGAGTGGGAAGTGCCGGTGCTCTGTAGAGCGCAGTGGCGATCAGAGCCGCGATCGACAACGTGGCAACGGCCATGCCGCCCGTTTCGCGGACCGAGGGGAAGGCGAAAAGGAGAAAGGCCGTGACGGGCACGAACACTGCTGGGGCGATCGAAGGACCGTCGATCCCTTTCCCGATCGTGGAAGGCCTGGGCACGGTGCGGCCTCCGAGCCAGATAAAAGCCAGCGTGCCGAGTGTGACCGCGTTGATGAAGATCAGGATCGAAAGCTCGATCTCGGGCGCGCCCACAAGATAGACGACGGCCCAGATTCCCGCCCCCGCGAAGGCCGAGGCCATGAGCGGTGCCCAGTTGCGCAGCCGGGCGATCGCGGCCGTCGAGACGAGGACGACGGCCACAAAGAGAAAAAGAGCCCAATGGTTCGGTGCCTCGGAAGCAACGAGCAGTGGTGCCATGTACGAGCCGAGAAGGCCGATGCCGGCCAGCGACTGGCCATGCAGGAGCGCGGCGACGATCGTCGCGACCCCGATCACACCCAACAGGACGAATGCGGCCGCGGGGCCGATAAAACCGTAGATCCCGTGCGCTGCATATGTCGTTCCGAACAGGGTGAAGGCTCCGGCCGCGGTCAACACAGCCGGCACATACGCGCGCTGCAGCCCCTCGGCGGGAACACGAAAGCCGGTTCGCCTCACAAACTCGCCTCCAGCGGCCAGGGCCGAGCCGAGAACCGCCGCCATGGCGAGACGCACGCCAGGGCCGAAAATACCGGCTTCAATGGAATAGCGAACCAGGAAGATACCACCGAGAGCCAGGGCGAGTCCGCCGACCCACACGGCCCACCGTGTGCCGAGCGCAGTCTCGATATCGGGCGCCCTTGTCCGCGCCGCCGGCCCCACCCCCTGCTCCGCGGGAAATTCGGCCTTGCCCAACTCCTCCCTCGCAGGCGACTCGGCCGCAGGAATTTCGGATCCCGGTGCGACATCCCTTGCCTCAGACGAAGTCGCGTCCCCGGACAACCTTTCCAGGGGAGCAGCCGTCCCGACCGTTGCCTCCTGTGGCTCGTTCCCAGGATGCGCGGGGACAGCCTTGCGCAAGCCGTCGAGATCGCGTTCGAGCGTTTTGATGCGCCGCTGCTGACGCGAGACGATGACGGCAAGCACGACCACCGCGATGAAGGAGATCAGGCCAAGCATCGCAAGGCTCCCGAATTCATCGAGCCGTCCGGTGCCGCTCGCTCGGCAGTCCGCACGATACCGCGGGCCCTTCCGACACACGGCTCAACGCGAAGTCCGGTCTGGCTCCGATACTGGGCGCCGGATATGTCCGGCCCACCATGCCCTGAAGAATCTCAAGCCAAGTGTGGTCGCCAAGATCATCGTGATGGATGTTCCCCAGGCCGAGCGACGGTAAATAGCCGGGGAACAATTCGACTTCCCTCATGCCCCTCATTCTCGGTCGGTCGCCGGATTTCCGGCGAAGCTCTTGCGCAATGCGACGATGAAGCCCGCCCGGGCTTCCGGCTCGCCGAGGCCGCGCGGCTCATAGACGTGGCGAGTCAGGAAAAACCCGGTCAATCGGAAAGCATCTTCGACGTCGGAAGGGGTCGCGCGCAGACCGGCGCGTAGCAGGAACTCCGGCAACGGCAGCATCCGCTCACGCCAGGGCTCACCGGCCGTCCTGCATACTGCTCGGCCCGACTTCGGTGAAACGTAGACGAGTTCCTCGCGGGTTCCGGTCGCCGCGCAGCAAGAAAGATCGAGCCCGAAGCCGAGCTCTTCGAGCACGAGCAGTTCGAAGCGTACGACGAGTTCGGCCGCCAATGCCGGATCATCGAGATGGCCCAGCATGACAAGCAAGGTGTCGTAGAGGGCCTGGTGCGGATCGCGTTCCGGCAGGAGCCTCAGATGGGAGGCGAGCGTCTGCAGGCCGTAGACGGCCACCGCGCTGTCGAACAGGCGCGCCGCATTGAGTTCCAGCGGCTCGGCCTGGAAGGTGCCGAGGTGCTCGTCGAGCCGGGCGCGCCAGGCCAGCTCGACGCGGTTACCTGCCTGAAGAACCGGCTGCTGTCGGCGCGAGCGGCCCCCACGGACGACGCCGAGGTGGCGGCCATGGGTCCTGGTCATCACCTCCAGAATTGCACTCGTCTCGCCGTGCCTGCGAGTGCCCAGGATGATTCCTTCGTCGCGCCATTCCATGGAAGGAGCTTTCCACCGGTAGAGCGTCAAAATCAAGGAGCCGGCGCAACTGCCGGCTGTGCGCCCACCTTCGCTCCGGACAATTGGTGAATACGCGCTCCCGGGCAGACACGTTGCGCGATGCCGCACAGATGCTGATGATGCGTCAGATAGATCACCTGGCCGACCCTGGCCATCTCGCCGAAAAGGCGGAAAGCCTCCTCGGCCCGAAGGTCGTCGAAGGTTTCCATGATGTCGTCGGCCACGAAAGGAACGGGACGCCGGGCCTTGGCGAATTCCAGATAGCCAGCCACACGCAGGGCCAGATAAAGCTGGAAGCGAGTCCCCCTCGAAAGGTCCGATGCGACTTTCGAGGTTCCGTCGGCGCCCTTCGCGATCAGGATCTCGCTATCCCTATCCGGCTGAGCCGCCAGGCCCGAATACGCGCCCCTGCTCATCGTCGCGAAGGCGTCCGAAGCACGTTCCATCATGGCGCTGCGATGGCGCTCCCGGTACATCCGCAACGCAGCCTCGGCAGCAACGGTACCGGCGCGCAATCGGAAATAGGCACGCGCCTTTTCCTCGATGTCCAGGAGAAGCGTGCGCCGCTCCTGCTCG
Source organism: Rhizobiaceae bacterium (assembly GCA_035556195.1). Lineage (GTDB taxonomy): Bacteria > Pseudomonadota > Alphaproteobacteria > Rhizobiales > Rhizobiaceae. Next base: position 546,334 of record DATMFK010000017.1, on the reverse strand, counting down.
ATCCGCGCCACCGCATCGTCGCCGCCGACCGCCTCGACGCGCTCCACGGCTTTGCTGTGCGCGGTGAACAACTCGCGTGAACGCTGATCGAGATCGTTGAAACGCGCCTTGAGTTCCCCGAGCTGCAGTTCCAACGAGGAGCGATCCATTCCTTCCAGAAGCGTCTCAACCTCTTCGATCGACGAGACGCCGACGGCTTCGAGAAGTTCGCGTGAAAGGCTGTCGGTCTGTTGGCGCAATGCCTCTCGTTGCTCGACCGCGCGCAGCCGTTCGGCCACTTCGCCCAACGTGTCTACTTCGAACAACGCCGTCATCTCGTCGCGGTGCACGGCATCAATCCCTGCCTGGGCTTCGATATCGGCCCTGCGCCGTCTAGCATCCTCCAACCGCTTGGTCCTGTCGGCCAGCGCTTCCGAGCCGGTCTTCGCTCGATCGACACGCGTGCAGAGATCCCGATAGATCTCCATGATCGTACCCGTGGCTGGCATGCCGACCGCCCGCGCCGCCAGTGCGAGTTCCCTGGCGAAGGCGGCCTGATCCTGCTCCATCTTGACGATCCGATCGGCGAGACCGGAGCGCTCCCGCAGCACCGGCTCCAGATCCGCGAGCCGTGCCAGAATGGCGCGCAACCCGGCGACGTCAGGCACTCGGCCCGCCAGCCAGCAACCGGCGCAGGCCTCGGCCAGCGCGGCCTGCCATTCGCCTTCCGCCGCTTCCGCTTCGGCCAGAGCGACGCGTCGCGCGTCACGCGCTTCCCGACAATCGACCAGGCGTCTTCTGAGCGTTGCGCGCTCGGCTCCCTTGTCCAGAGCCGATTGCGCCGACGCCGCCAGCATGTCCGGCGTTGCCTTCGCGGGATAGGGGACCCTCGCCTCCTCGAGGGCCTGCGTCAAGCGACCGGCAAGGGCCTTGCCGTCCGCCATGGCATCGTCGAGATCGCGCTCGGCCTGCCGCAAGAGCCGCCGTACCTCCAGCGCCTCTTCCCTCCGCCGCAACCAGTCTTCGAGCTGGGAAAGCTCCATATCCCCAGGCAACGTCGCGGACACGGCAGCCAGAACGGCCGCGACCGTCTCACGGATCGCCCCCAACGCTCCCTCGGCGGTGGACCTCGCCTGGAACTGCTCCGCCAACGCCGCCTCGACGGTCGCCAGGGCTCTTGCAAGCTGGTTGAGCCGCTCCACTTCGCCAGCCCTGCCCAACCGCGCGCTCGTTACGATGTCGTCGTTCCGCAGCAAGGCTTCGAACGCATCGGCTGTGGCACCATCAAGGACAGCGCGATGTCTCGCCCAAGCCTGCTCGCGCTCCATCCTCGCGGCGGCAGCTTGCTGATCGGTCACGATCCCCGTCGTCTGCGTCGACGATTCCAATTCCGTCCGCAGGCGGCGTTGCTCCGACGTCAGGCGCGCCAGTTCCTTCCCGACGTCGGCCAGGTTCCTCTCGGCCAGGGCCAGACGTTCCGACAGGGCCTCGATGTCCCGCTGGAGCGGCGCTCGGATGGCCGCAAGCGCCTCGATGTCGCCTTTCCACGGCGCAAGGGCGGCGAGCCGTTCCTCCAGCAATTCCCGATGCGCGACACAGGCCCTTTCGGCCAGCCGACGGCGCGCCGCGTGATCGTCCGCCCGGAATGTCGCGAGCGCAGACGCCAGAGCGATCATCGGCGCCGCCATGTCCGCTTCCTCGCCGCCAACCAATCCGGCATCAGAGGCCTGGTTCTTTGCCTCCACATAAAGACGTTCGGCCTTGGCATGCTCGATCCTGGCCGATGTCAGCGCCGCCTCGATACCCGAACGACGCTCGATCAGGTCGCGAAGGCGGGCAATCCTCAGCGCATCGAGCAGCAACTCCGACGGCTCCGCGGTCCAGTCCAGGCTCCGCGCAATGGCGGCAATCTCCCGCTCGAGCTCGACAAGGCGAAGACGACGATCCGGGAGGTCCTTGTCGGCGGTCATGTGCCGAGCGCGCAGGTCGGCCAGATGTTCGAGGTGGCCCCCCAGCGAAAGGGCGGCCTCATCCACCGTGATGTCCGAAATCTCGCATTCAAGCGCCTGAATCGCAGCGGAGACGGCCTCGCGCCGCGTCGAAAGCTCGATCTCGGCCTTTTGCAGGCGCGGCAGTTCGGCGGCCCAGTGAGATGGCGGTTGCGGCAAGCCCTCGAGCGAGGCCAGCATCTCCCGGCGCGAGCGTAGTTCCGCCAGGCGCGGAATCGCATGGAGGTGACGGGTCGCCTCCTCCATGCGCGACTGGACCACGGCGCGATCGCGCAGCACCGCTTCATATTGCGCCCGTGCGATGTCGCGCGCTTCGACAAGGCGGGTATAGTCGATCGCCAGCGTATCGATCTTGTCGCGCTCTTCCTTCAGGGCGGCGAGGCGAGCCTTCAACTCGGCCAATTCGCCGCTGCGAGCACGGTATCGATAGAAACCGTCCGCCTCAGCCCGAAGCTGAGCGAGGGCCTGGCTGAGGTGCGCCAGCCCGGCGCTTGCCGAAAAGAGCAACTGGCCAAGGTCGCCCTTGCTGGCAAGGATGCTCTCGCCGCCCGCCTCGATGGAATCATCATCGAGAGAGAACATGGTCCGGTAGGCTTCGCGATCGATCGCACGCAGTCCGGCGAGCACGATCGCCTCGTCCAACGGTTGATCGTCCCGATCGAGCAGGCTGTTTTGCGGGCGCTTTATGCGGACGAGTTCCCTGGCGCCATCCTCGAATTGCAGGACACCGCCGACCCGCATGCTGGGATAGGGGTGGAGGAAGGCATAGCGGGTGCGCGGCTCGAATCCAAAAAGCAGATCCAGATAGGCTGCAAAGGAAGTCGATTTTCCAGCTTCATTCGGCCCGTAGATCACGTGAAGGTCCTGCCGGCCCGGCTCCACCTCGCCGAAGTCGAGGCTGAAGTCGGTGAACTTCCCGTAGCGGGTGAGATCCAGCCGCGAGAGCCTCATGCGGCGGTCTCTGCGGGCCGCAAGCGCGCGAGCACTTCTTCCGCCCCTTCCCGGCCGAGTTCGGTCAGTACTGCCTTGAAGCTCGCGTCGTCCTCACCGAATATGCTGCGGCACTCGGCAGGAAGTTGGCCGCGCAACTCCTCGGCGATTTCGATGAGGGCCGCCTCGTGCGCGGCACCTTCTGCGATCTCGCTGGCGATGAGGTTCCGCAATTCGGCGAGTGGATCGCCCGGCTGCGACACATCACAGCCAGGCGCCTTGCATCCGATCTCCAGCTTCTCGACCCAGGTCTGTCCGATGCTCGCCCCGCGCTCGTCTGCCTCGGTCTTCAGCAGATCGGCGTCGCGGCGGATGCGCCAGGCAAGCGGCGTCGCTCCTCGCAGCGTCACACGAGCGACCAGATGCTCGGACCGCACGCTTGCTCGCCTCTCCGCGAGTGCCTTCTCGATTGCGAGGACGACCTTGCGCCAATCCTCCGCACCGCTCAGGTCCACGTCGACGCGGTCGAATTCGGCGACACTCGTAAGCCGCTCCTCGAGCGAGATCGAACGGTCGTCTCCAATGGTGACGAGTGTCACGGATTTCGGGCCCGCCTCGCCGATGTCGCGCCCCTGAGGCATGCCCGGCATGACGATGGCGCAGGCGCTGTCCGCAACGAACCGCTTGTGGACATGACCAAGCGCCCAGTAGCGGAAGCCCGACGCATCGAGGTCGCCCATGCTGCAGGGAGCATAGGGGTCGTGGCGCGAGGCGCCGCCCAGGCTCGTGTGCATCAGCCCGATATTGACCGCCCCCTCCACCGGAGGCCTGTATTTGCCGAGGAGGCTCTCCGGTGCGTGGGGCTGGGCGAAACTCAAACCATGGATCGCCACCGGAAAGCCGGCAGGATGGCCCATTTCCACGGATTCGGCGCGACCGCCGAAGACCTTCACGGTTTCCGGAAACACAAGTTCCCTTGTGATGCGCGAAATCGCGTCGTGATTGCCGCGAATGACAAAGACGCGGATACCCGCTTCGTGCAGCCGCCGCACCTGATCGGCCAGGAAACGGGCCGTCTTCATCGAGGTCTGGTCGCCATCGTAGAGATCGCCCGCCAAGAGCAGGGCATCGACCTGTTCCTCGATGCAGAGATCGACGATTTGGACGAAGGCGCGCCGAGTCGCATCGCCGACCAGGCTTGCAAGGTCGGGGTCGCGCAATGCGAGGGACTTCAGCGGCGAGTCCAGGTGAAGATCGGCGGCATGGACAAATCTGTAGGCCATCGGCTTCCTTCCCAGGGTCAGGAGCGACAGGAGATAAACTCCCCAGGACAAGCGCCGATTCGCGGCCTTCGAGCAAGCGCCAGGGTACTCCGACGCGAGATCGGGCCAGTCGGGCCATTCCTGTAGAAGAGACCTAGTGGGGGAATTCGAGCCCCATTTCGCGGTAGCGCTCGGGGTCATCCCCCCAATTCTCGCGGACCTTCACGAACAGGAAAAGGTGCACCTTTTGTTCGAGGATCTCCGCGATCTCCTTGCGCGCGGCTTCGCCGATCGCCCGGATGGTCTCGCCCTTGTGGCCGAGCACGATCTTCTTCTGGCTATCACGCTCGACGTAGATCACCTGCTCGATACGGACCGAGCCATCCTTCTTTTCTTCCCACTTCTCGGTTTCGACATGGGAGGCGTAAGGCAATTCCTGATGCAGGCGCAGATAGAGCTTCTCACGCGTGATCTCGGCGGCGAGCTGGCGCATCGGCAGGTCCGAAATCTGGTCTTCCGGATAGTACCATGGGCCTTCCGGAAGCCGGGCGGCAAGGAAGGCGAGGAGATCGGAGCAGCCCGACCCTGTGAGCGCGGAGATCATGAAGGTCCGCTCGAAGCCGGCACGAGCGTTCGCGTCCGCCGTCAACTTGAGCAGCGTCTCGGGTTTGACCCGGTCGATCTTGTTGAGCAGGAGGATCTTCGGCTGAGCGATGCCAGCCAGATTGTCGAGGATCGTCTCGGCATCCCCGCGAATGCCGCGTTCTGCATCGATCAGCACAAGGACCAGGTCGGCATCCTTGGCGCCGCCCCAGGCGGTCGTCACCATGGCCTTGTCGAGCCGGCGACGCGGCCGAAAAATCCCCGGCGTGTCGACGAAGACGATCTGGGTCCGGTCGTGCGTGGCGATGCCGCGCACGATCGCCCGCGTCGTCTGGACCTTGTGCGTGACGATCGAAACCTTGGTGCCAACCAGCTGGTTGACGAGGGTCGACTTGCCTGCGTTCGGCGCACCGATCAGCGCGACGAATCCAGAGCGTGTCGGTATTTCGGGCGCAGTCTCGCTCATGTGCTCTCCTCGTCGGCCCAGACGCCTTCCCGGATCAGCACGGCGGAGGCTGCCGCCTGTTCGGCCTCGCGTTTGGACCGGCCGGTTGCGACCGCGGGCTCGTAGCTGCCGACGCGGACACTGATCGTGAATATGGGGTCGTGGTCCGGTCCTTCCCGGCCTTCGACAGTGTAGACTGGGGTGCCGCCGGAAACCTGATGCGCCCATTCCTGAAGCTCGGTCTTGGCATCTCGGCGCGCGGCGACGGCCGAACGCGAGCGGGCCTCCCAATAACGCAACACAAAGCTCCGCGCGGCCTCCAACCCTCCTTCCAGATAGATCGCGGCGATCAGCGCCTCCAGCGCGTCGGCACGGATGTTGACCCGCTTGCTGCCGGCAAGCTTGCGGATTTCGCTGCCCGTGTGGATGAGGTCGGTCAAGCCGATCTCATCGGCGATCTCGGCAAGCGTGTCGGCATTGACCAGCGCGTTGAGGCGTAGCGACAACTCGCCCTCGGGCGCATTGGGAAAGGCATTGAAGACGAAATCGGCCACCACGAGGCCAAGCACCCGATCGCCCAGGAACTCCATTCTCTCGTAGTCGACACCGCTACTGTGACGGGCGCTGGCGTGCGTGAGCGCCCGCCGCAGCCGGTCGTAATCCCGGAACATATGACCGGTCGCGCCAGCCAGCTTGTGGGCCAGCGCTTCCCCGGTCAGCTTTTTCGTGGCCATCACACTGTCCGGATCAACGCACCATGGTGAACAGGCGTGCCGGTCGCAGCGAACCGGGCCACTTCCAGAGCTCGAGCGGGCTGGCACCATCGGCGATCGAGAAGAAGATGATATTGGCGCGACCGACGAGATTCTCCTCGGGCACGTAACCCACCGTGAAGCGGCTGTCGGTGGAATTGTCGCGGTTGTCGCCCATCATGAAATAGTGACCGGCCGGCACGACGAATTCACGCGTATTGTCGCCGATGGAATTCGGCGACAGGTCGAGCGTGTCGTAGGACACGCCGTTCGGCAGGGTTTCGCGATAGACGTCCACTGGGCGATCGACCTCGGTGATGTCGGGATTGTCGATCTGGCCAACCTTTACGCGCGGCACGGCCACGTCATTGATGAAGAGCTGGCCCTCGCGCATCTGGATCCGATCGCCCGGCAAGCCGACGACACGCTTGATGTAGTCGAGCGACGGATTCGGGGGATATTTGAAAACGACCACGTCGCCGCGTTCCGGCGAGCTGCCCCAAATCCGGCCCGAGAACAGGTTCGGCGAGAACGGCATGGAGTAGCGGGAATAGCCGTAGGCCCCTTTGGTCACGAAGAGATAGTCGCCCTCGAGAAGCGTCGGGCGCATCGATCCCGAAGGGATGGAGAACGGCTGGAACAAAAGCGTGCGGATCACGAGGGCGAGCAGCAACGCCTGAACGATCACGCTGACGGTCTCGCCGAGACCGCCTTTCTTCTTTATCGATTTGTCTGCCACGCTCATGTCGTCCTCAATTTGGTCGGTCCGTCTTATCGGCTTGCGCGCCCGCGGGCAACGGCTGGTCGGTGGACCCAAGACGGTCCAACACCCCAACAATGGCCGTTATTCGACCGGAAGTGCCTCAATGATCACAAACGCCTGAGCAAGCGGGTAGTCGTCCGTGATCGTGACGTGGATCACCGGGCGGGTGCCTGCCGGAAGCATCTGCTCGAGCCGCGCCGCCGCGCCATTGGTCAAGTGCATGGTGGGCTTCCCGTCAGGCAGATTGACCACTCCCATGTCGCGCCAGAAGACGCCCTGTGCCATGCCGGTCCCCAGCGCCTTGGCGCAGGCTTCCTTCGCTGCGAAGCGCTTGGCATAGGAGGCGGCGCGCTGTTGGCGCCGTTCCGATCGCGCTCTCTCGACCTCGGTATAGATGCGGGCGATGAATCGTTCGCCGTGCCGCTCCAGCGTCTTTTCGATGCGTCTGGTGTCGATCAGGTCGCTACCGATGCCAAGAATCATCCGGTCTCCGTTTCAGATGTTGCGGCTGCCGGGCTTCACCGGCGGGATGTTCGCAAGTTCCGGCGGCAACTGATCCGCCGGATAGGCGGGGACTTCATACTCGGCGAGTGCGACAAGCGGCACGCCGACATCCGCCTTGCCTGCCGATCGGTCGATGATGCAAGCAGCCGCAACCACTTCGGCGCCGATCCCGCGCAGGCAATCCACCGTCTCGCGGATCGACAGGCCGGTTGTCACGATATCTTCAACAATGACAACCCGCGCGCCAAGCGGAATCTCGAAGCGGCGCAAGCGGAAGACACCGCCCTCGCGCTCCACCCAAATGGCAGGGGCGCCGAGATGACGGGATGTTTCATAGGCCGGGATGAGCCCGCCTATGGCAGGGCCGACCACGAAGTCTATGCGGCCGGAGATTTCCTGCCTGATCCTGGCGGCCAACGCCCGGCACAGCCTTTCGGTCTTGTCGGCGTGCATGAATACCCGCGCCTTCTGCAGGAAGACCGGGCTCCTGAGCCCTGAGGTCAGGATGAAATGGCCCTCCAGGACCGCGCCGGCCTCCCGAAAGATCTCCAGCACTTCCTCGGTCGTCATGCCGCCTTGCCCCTTCTTATCCGTTCACGCGCCGCGCGTCGCTGACGAGCGCGTTGTCTTTCAGTTGTGAAATCAGTCGATTCAGATGCTTGAGATCCCAGACCTCCAGATCGATCAGCATCTCGGTGAAGTCCGGCGCCGTGCGCACCATGGACAATGTGTGGATGTTGGCGTCGTTCGCCGCCACGACCTGCGTGATTTCGGCGAGCGAACCCGGCGCGTTGATCGCGGTCACCGAGATTCGCGCCGGGAAGCGTTCCCGCGTCGTCTCGTCGATATCCCAGCGCACGTCGATCCAGCGTTCCGGTTGATCATCGAAGGCAGTCAGTGACGGCGACTGGATGGGATATATGGTGATGCCGGAACCAGGCTGCATGATGCCAACAATGCGGTCGCCGGGGACAGCGCCTTCCGGCGCAAAGCGCACGGGAAGGTCGCCCCGCACGCCGCGGATGGGCACCGCCCCATCGGAGTTGGCGGCCTTGGCCTGCTTCTTGGACGTCCTGCCGGGGAATTGAAACAGCATGCCCGCGGCATTGCGTAGATTGTACCAGCCTTCCTCGCGTTGCTTCGGCACCTGGGTGACGCGCTCTTCCTTGTAGTCAGGAAAGACTGCCTTCACCACGTCGCCGGAGGCGAGTTCGCCGCGCCCGACCGAGGCCAGAACGTCCTCGATGTCCTTGCGTGCCAGTCGATGGAGCACGGGCTTGAGCTTGTCCTTGGAGAAGCTCTTGCCGGCGCGCTCGAATGCGCGCTCCAGGATGCGCATGCCCAGTCCCGAATATTGCTTGCGGATGGCGTTCTTGGTGGCGCGGCGTATCGCGGCCCGGGCTTTGCCCGTAACCACGATCGATTCCCAGGCGGCTGGTGGAACCTGGGCCTTCGAGCGGATGATCTCGACCTCGTCGCCGTTCTTGAGCTCCGTCATCAGCGGCATGATGCGGCCATTGACCTTGGCGCCGACGCAGGTGTCTCCGACATCGGTATGGACGGCGTAAGCGAAGTCGATCGGCGTGGCCCCGCGCGGCAGCGCGATCAGCATGCCCTTGGGCGTGAAGCAGAAGACCTGATCCTGGAAGAGCTCCAGCTTGGTGTTCTCCAGAAAGTCCTCCGGACTGTCGCCTTCGGCAAGCTGCTCGATCGTCCGGCGCAGCCAGGCATAGGCATTGGTGTCCTTGGACAGTCCCGCGGCGTGGCCATTGGCCTTCCCGCCCGTGTCCTTGTAGACGGAATGGGCCGCGACGCCGTATTCGGCGATGCGGTTCATCTCCTTCGTGCGGATCTGCAGTTCGACGCGCTGGCGCGATGGTCCCACTATGGTGGTGTGGATCGAACGGTAATCGTTCTGCTTGGGAGTCGAGACGTAGTCCTTGAACCGCCCGGGAACCATAGACCATGTCGTATGGATGGCTCCCAGCGCGCGATAACAGTCCTCGACCGTGTCGACGATGACGCGAAAGCCGAAGATGTCGGAAAGCTGCTCGAAGGACAGTCCCTTGGTCTCCATCTTGCGGAAGACGGACCAGGCCTTCTTCTGCCGGCTCTTGACTTCGGCCTTGATCTGATACTTCTCGAACAGCGCTGACAGCGCCCTCTCGATCTCCCCGATCACGCCGCGATTGCGTTCGAAGACGTCCTTCAGCCGCTCGGTCACCGTACGATGCGCGTCCGGATTGATCGTGCGGAAGGCGTGCTCCTCCAATTCCTCACGCATGTCCTGCATGCCCATCCGGCCGGCGAGCGGAGCGTAGATCTCCATCGTCTCCTCGGCGATGCGCAGCTTCTTGTCCTCGCGCATATGGTCGAGGGTGCGCATGTTGTGGAGGCGGTCGGCCAGCTTGACGAGCAGCACGCGCACGTCTTCCGAAATCGCCAGCAGCAGCTTGCGCAGATTTTCCGCCTGCTCCGCCTTCTTGGAGACAAGGTCGAGCTTCTTGAGCTTCGTCAGCCCTTCGACGAGCTTGCCGAGATCGGGGCCGAACAGCTCATCGATCTCCTGCCGCGTGGCAGTCGTGTCCTCGATCGTGTCATGCAGCAGGGCGACGGCAATAGTTGCCTCATCCATATGCATCTCGGTCAGGATCGCCGCGACCTCGAGCGGATGAGAGAAATAGGGATCGCCGGACGCGCGCTTCTGATGACCATGCTTCTGCATGGCATAGACGTAAGCCTTGTTGAGCAGCGCCTCGTTCACGTCGGGCTTGTAGCGCTGCACGCGCTCGACAAGCTCATACTGACGCATCATGGTGCTGTTCCGGTGTCCGCAAATGAATCATGCGCCGCGCGTGTCGCCCGGCGCATGTCATAGATAACCACGAAACCGCCGCCGCGAAAGGTGCGGCGATACGGTCTTCAATCAGTAATCGTCGCTTTTCTCCGGCGGCACCAAGCCTTCGATCCCCGCGAGCAGGTCTTCCTCGCTCATACGGTCGAATGCGACGGTGTCCTCTTCGCGATCGGCATCGTCGCTCGTCGAAGCAGCCTGATCGATGAGTTCCTGACCATCGGCTTCCGGCTCGTCGACTTCGACGTGCTTTTGCAGCGAATGGATCAGGTCTTCCTTGAGATCGCCGGGCGACAACGTCTCATCGGCGATTTCGCGCAACGCCACGACGGGGTTCTTGTCATTGTCGCGATCGACCGTGATCGGCGCGCCCTGGCTGATCTGGCGGGCGCGGTGCCCGGCGAGCAGAACGAGTTCGAAACGGTTGTCGACCTTGTCGATACAATCTTCAACAGTTACGCGGGCCATGAAGTGCCCCTTTCATTCCTGGGATTTCTGGAAAACTTAGCCGGTCCATACAGGGAAAGCGCGCCAAATTCAAGCACGAAGCCAACGCGCCAGGCCGCAAGATGCGGGAGCGGACGGCACTCACAGCACAATCGGGGGCGGCATCAGGTAGAGACAGACAGGAAATCACACGCGCAGAGGGAAAGCCACCGCCCCCGAAGCGCTCCATCTTCAAATTTTCTTGCTCGGCGCGTCACGCCACTTGGAATGCCACGGTTTGGACGCTAATTCCTAATGATGCGTCCGGCCCCATTGCTTACGCCGGTCCTTTGCAGTTCGTAAGTTTGCCGTTTCGTTATTTGGATCAAGGAATTTTCGACATGTTCGACCCCCGTGAGAAGATCGCCCTCTTCATCGACGGCGCCAATCTCTACGCAACGTCGCGGGCGCTCGGCTTCGACATCGATTACCGCAAGCTGCTCGGCAGTTTCCAGAAACGTGGCTACCTGCTGCGAGCCTACTACTATACGGCTCTCGTCGAGGACCAGGAATATTCGTCGATCCGGCCGCTGATCGATTGGCTCGACTACAACGGCTACAAGGTTGTGACCAAGCCGGCCAAGGAATTCACCGATTCGACCGGTCGGCGCAAGATCAAGGGCAACATGGACATCGAACTGACGATCGATGCGCTCGAACTCACCGACGTTGTCGACCATTATGTCATCTTTTCCGGCGACGGCGATTTCCGCACCCTGGTCGATGCCCTGCAGCGTCGCGGCCGCAAGGTCAGCATCGTCTCCACCATGGCCTCGCAGCCGCCCATGATCTCCGACGATCTGCGCCGCCAGGCCGATCACTTCATCGACCTGGTGACCTTGAAGAGCGAGGTTGGTCGAGATCCCTCGGACCGGCCAGTGCGCAAGCAGGAGCCCGTCGAAACCCATGACGAAGAGTATTGATGACAGTCGCAGTGCCCGTGTTGTCCGCCGGTTCGCCGGAGCCTGACCGCGACTGTCCGCTTTGTCCACGGCTTCATGATTTCATAGCTGAGTGGCGCGCCAAGGAACCGTCCTGGTTCAATGCGCCAGTCCCGACATTCATGCCCCGAGGGGGCGAAGCAGATGTGCGGTTGCTCGTTGTCGGCCTCGGACCGGGGCTGCGCGGAGCGAACCGTACGGGCCGGCCGTTCACGGGCGACTATGCCGGCGACCTTCTCTATCAGACGCTGATCCGGTTCGGCTTCGCGCGCGGACACTACGCGGCTCGGCCCGACGACGGCCTGGAACTCATAGGGGCCGCCATAACCAACGCGGTGCGCTGCGTCCCCCCGGGCAACAAGCCGACCGGCGGAGAGATATCGACCTGTCGGACCTTCCTCATCCCGACCATCGCGCGCTTCCCGCGACTGCAGGCTATTCTGGCGCTCGGTGCAATCGCGCACCAGTCAGTCGTGCGCGCCATGGGCAAACGCGTGGCAGCTTATCCTTTCAGGCATGGCGGACGATACGATGAGCCGATCGCGCTGTTCTCCAGCTACCATTGCTCGCGCTACAACACCAATACCGGCGTGCTGACCGAGGAGATGTTCGAAAACGTCTTCGCGGAGATCGCGGAGTTCCTCCGGAAATAGGCTCAGGTCACCTACGCCACTCGGCGAGAAGAAGCCGAGTGGCTTCTATTCTTCGACCGTGACCCGATCGGATCGCTATCCCCTCGTCTTAAGAAGACGGCCCTTTTCGCGCGCCCAGTCCCGCTGCTTTTCGGTTTGTCGTTTGTCGTGCAGTTTCTTGCCGCGCGCAATGGCGAGCAGCAGCTTGGCGCGGCCGCGATCGTTGAAGTAGATCTTCAGAGGCACCATCGTCATGCCCTCGCGCTCGACGGACTGGGCGAGCCGCGCCATCTCGCGCTTGTTGAGGAGCAGCTTGCGTCGACGTCGCGGCTCGTGATTGAAGCGGTTGCCCTGCAGATATTCCGGAAGATAGGAATTGATCAGCCAGATCTCGCCATCCTCGACCGAGGCATAGGATTCCTGGATGTTCGCCTGACCCTCGCGCAGCGACTTCACCTCGGTACCCGTGAGCACCAGCCCCGCCTCGACCGTGTCTATCACCTCGTATGCGAAGCGGGCCTTCCGATTCTCGGCGACTGTCCGGTTGTTCGGATCGTTCTTTTTCTGTGTCATCTCTCGAATGCGTGAGCAGCGTCAGTTGATCAGGCCGGCGTGCTTCATCGCCGTGTCGATGGCCTTGGCCGTCGTTTCTTCCACTGTGACGAGGGGCGAACGCACGACGTTCTCGATCCTGCCAAGCCGGGAGAGCGCATATTTCGCACCCGACACGCCGGGCTCGATGAACAGCGCCTTGTGAAGCGGCATGAGCCTGTCCTGGAGCTCGAGCGCCCGCTCCTTGTCGCCGCTCAACGACGCTTCCTGGAACTCCGCGCAAAGCCGCGGAGCCACGTTCGACGTCACCGAGATCACGCCGACGCCGCCATGCGCGTTGAACCCGAGCGCCGAGGCATCCTCGCCTGAGAGCTGGATGAAATCCTTGCCGCAGGTCAGGCGCTGCTCGGATACGCGCTCGATCTTGCCCGTGGCGTCCTTCACGCCAGCGATATTGTCGAAGTCACGCGCCAACTGCCCCATCGTCTCAGGCGACATGTCGATCACCGAGCGCGGCGGGATGTTGTATATGATGATTGGCAGCCTCGTGGCCTTCGCCACCGCCGCGAAATGAGCATAGAGGCCGCGCTGCGTGGGCTTGTTGTAATAAGGCGTCACGACCAGCGCCGCATTGGCGCCAACCTCTTCAGCGTACTTGACCAGGCCAACCGCCTCGGCGGTGTTGTTCGAACCGGCACCGGCGATCACCGGGACCTTTCCGGCTGCGACTTCGACGCAGATCTTCACCACTTCACGATGTTCTTCATGGGTGAGTGTCGGGGATTCGCCCGTTGTCCCGACAGGCACGAGACCCTTCGTCCCCTCTGCGATCTGCCATTCGATGAAGGAGCGAAAGGCTTTCTCGTCGAGACTTCCGTCCTTGCGGAACGGTGTCACGAGCGCGGTCATCGAGCCTCTCAGCATTTCATCTACTCCTTGGGACTTCCGGCGACAGCACTTATCGCGGATCGGGCGCTCCTTCTAGCTGAAAGCAAGGCCGTGCGCCATAGCTCTGGCGTGCTCCGCCAGGGGACCCGTGGCGTTTCCACGACAGTCAGCCGGCCGCAGGGGCGGCAGCCTTCACCGCGGCCAGATGCGAGGCTGTCGCGGCCGCGCTTGCAGTGGCCGCCTCGCCTCCTCCTCCCACCTGAACGGTGGGCTGGGCGAACTCGATGCCGTTCGCCATGAAGGCATCGCGGATCATCGTCTGCGCCCGGCGCTTGACCATGGTCTGCTGGCCAGGCTTGGCCATGAAGGCGAAACTCAACTCCATGCCGAAGTCACCGAAAGCTTCCACGCCTTTGAGCTTTACCGTTTCGATGATAGCCGGCGCAATGTCAGCATCCTCGAGGAGTTCCGCTCCGATGCCCTTGACCAGCTTTTTGACCTTCTTGATATCGGTATCGAACGGCACGCGTATCCGGAACTTCTCGATCACCCAATCGCGGCTCATATTCTCGACGGCCCCCAATTGTCCGAACGGCACCGTGAACACCGGGCCGCGATGATGGCGAAGCCGGACCGAACGGAGACTGAACGACTCCACCGTCCCCTTGTAACTGCCGCTCTGGATGTACTCGCCGACGCGGAACGCATCGTCCATCATGTAGAAGATGCCGCTGACGATATCCTTCACCAGTGTCTGCGAACCGAAGCCTATGGCCACGCCGAATATGCCAGCGCCCGCAATCAACGGCCCGATCTGGACCCCGAGTTCGGCGAGAACCATGAGGACAGCTACCGTTGCGATGACGATGGCCAGCGCGATCCGCAGGATGGGCAGCAATGTGCGCAAACGACCGCGTCGCGCCACTTCGGCCGCCGAGACAGTATCGCTTCCAGGTGCTGCCTCGAGCATTCGGTCGATGTAGGCCTTCAGAAGGTTCCAGAGCAGATCGGCCGCCAGGAGGATGACGGCGCCACGCAGCGCGCCTCGCATGATCCGGTTGACCAGCGGGTCTCCCGCCAGAGCCCCAGGATGAACCCGCAGAACGGCTGCGAACCACAGGACGGCGAGCAGGAGGACGAGCATCCGCGCGCCACGGACGATCAGGACTGTCCTGACAGAATGCGCAGAAGCAGGAACGCCCTGACGGGTGGCAAGCACTTTCGCCGCCTGCCCGACCATCGCCAGCGCCTTCGGCAGCAACAACGCATAGATGCCGAGCCACATGGCCAAATTCAAGCCGGTCACCCAAAGGCCCCAGAGCAGCACAAGATAGATGGTGAGGCCCCAATCGACCGTGTTGAGACGAGATCGTGCACTCGCTTCACGCGGCCTTCTCCAAACCATCTCTATTCCGAGCGCCAGCAATCCAATTCCGATGAGATAGGTGACGAGCAGCGCACCAGCCGGCGAAAAGCCCAGCTTCGGAAGAAGACTGACGGTGGCCCAGCCGATCATCAGATAGGAGATAAAGACCGTGAAGCGGCCACACCAGAACCGCGCCCGGCTGTCGTCGACGTCGATCAGGCGAAGCGCATCGTTTCCGTCCGGAGCGAGCAGCAGCCTGCAGGTCGCACTCACGAATCGGATGACGACCACCGCAAGCAGGTAAGTCACGATAATGGTGCGCAGCAGTGGCGGCCAGTCGAACAGGAGGAAAACCCCTGCGCTGACAAGCGTGAAGACAGCAACAGGCGCGAGTTCCGCAAAGATGTGGAGCACGTGGCTACGCTCGGCCGGGTTCTTCGTCTGCTTCAGCCTCGCCGCTGACATGGCCCGCCTGAACAGCCACTCCGCGCCGAACCCGATCGCCAGCAGGACCGCGAACAAGCCGATGATCGTGGCAAAACCGTACGCGTTGATATCCGTCTTGACGACCCGCACCGCCTGGGCGAACTCGGAAGGGAGCTGGGAGAAGGCAGCCCGCATCGAGGCGACATGGGCGCGCACAGCCTCCTCGCCGCCTGCAATCTGCTCAGCGGCCGTCGCCTCGGAACCCGAGCCTGCGGGGGACTTTGCCGCGAGCCAAGCGCGGACGTCAGGATCATCCAGAAGGCTGATCAGTTGCTGCACCTTTTCGGGGGGTGGCATTGGCCCGGCGGCCTGCGCTGCCGAAGGCGTAACCGAACCGGGAAGGCCAATTCCCACAAGACAGATGAAGCATGCCGCAAGAAGTCGAGATGTCGAAGGGGCGCTACATAGCTTCTTCATGTCGCGAGCTCCTGGCGTCAATGTCGCCTGGATTACCGGCTGATCCCGCACTGCCCTGCTCAATCGTTCTCATAGATGGCAGCGCTGATAGCTCTGCATCTCGTCCGGAAAGACAAAATCGGAGATCTCGATCGTGTCCGCGTCGACGATCCGCAGGGATACCGACATGCTGGTCGCCAGAACGGAATCCGCGCAACCCATACTTAGGGAGAGGTGTCCCTCGTCTTGCCGGACCCGCCTCACCGTACAATCGCCGTTGACGCCGGTGATCTTGTCACCGGAAATGATGATACCTGTCGCGAGGGAGGATGCCGCGTCACGGAAGCGGATCGACCCGTTCTTCTTCTCGAATGTGGCGGCGCAATCCTGGCTGCTGATCATCCAGGCGCCCTGCAGGGCATCGAGCGACGCAGCAATGGCGTTCGACAGGCAGGCCATCGACATCGCGAGGACGGCGACAGTGGCGGTATTGATCTTCCTCATTCTGATACGCCTTCTCTGGTCTGGGTCGTTCATTTCGCCCCGAGTGCGGGAGAATTGACGCCTGAACCCGCAGAAACCACGCCACGGGCCGGCGCACGCATCGTCGAAATGGAAAGCAGCGCAGAAAATAGCGTTCCCAGTCACGCACAAAGCGCAAGTACGTTACTGTAACCGACACAGGATCGCCTACGACGTTAGTCGATCCCAATGCCAGCCTTTGCCAGCCCGGTTTCGATCATGCCGATCAATTCCGGCGCGAAGCTTCGTGCCGCCATGGCCGCGCGGAGAGAGCGCGGATGCGCCATGCGCATGTTCCGGGCGTCCGCGGCCCTTCCAAGTTCGGCAAGCGCGGCGGCGCCCAGAATGGTCGCTTCAAATCCGGCCGGAGTGCCGAGTTGCTGGAGACGTCTCAGCACCGCGTCGAAACGGCCGCGCCTATATTCATCGAAGGCCATCGTCAGTTCGGCATCCGGACTGAGACCGCTGTCGATCCGTTCTGAAACGGTTGCCATGGCGACGGCATCACTCCATTGCCCCGAGACCAGCAGGATACCGCTCAGGCCAGCGGAAATGTCGGCGTTGTCGGGATTGAGCGACATTGCCCGGCGACCTGCCGCGATCGCGGCATGGGTTCGGCCAACACGCCTCAGTGCCAGCATCTGCGCCTCGGCAGCCCGGTCGGAATAAGGCCCAAGTGAAGCCGCCTTGTCCGCCAACTCAATGGCGCGATTGGTCAGCGCGGTCGGCGAGTCGACCGGATCAATCGCCAGCAGGACGCGCGCCAAGGCAGCATAAGCCTCCGGAGCACCCTTGCGCAGCGCGAGAGTCCGCTCAAGGCAGTCACGTGCCGTGTCCAGCGCTCCCCTCTCCGCCTGTCTGAGAGCAAGATATGCCCTGAGCAAACAGCCGTTACCCAGCGTCGGATTTTCGAGCTCGCGCGCGGTTTCGATGCTGTTGATGACGCCGCGGACGCCAGCCAGCCGACTTGCGACTTGCGCGGCCAGCTGCTCGCTGGAACCGCCCTGCCCGTGCTCGTCGCCGCGGGGCCGCTCCTCGCCCGACATGAGGATCTCTCCCGTAGCCGCGTCCAACAACTGCCACGAAGCGGATCGGCTGCTCCCATCCCCGAGATATCTGATCGTCACCCGGTAGCTCCGTCGCTGTGCGGAAGAGGCAGCATTCGTTACCAGGAGTCGATCCCCCAATTCAGTCTCCTCCGAGGAGGAATGCCGATCCGCGGCGACCCTCAGCGTCTGGAATCTCGCAAGCGCTCCTAGCAGGAGCTCCAGTTCCTGCAACGTACCAGCACCGCTTGCGTCGCCGGCGCTCCCCGCCTCGACAAGCACCCGCGGCTTGTCCGAAACGATCTCCGCGCCTGCCCCGCCGAAAACATCGGCCAGACTTGCCGCACCGAGTAACGCCAAACCGGTAGCCATCAATGCGATTACGGCCCGTTTCCTCCTCGGGCCCGCCTGCAGTTTCGGTTCCTTTTCAGTCTCCTCCGGACACCCTCCCGCGACCGGCAAGGCAGGTGATGGGGGAGTGCTGCCGCTTCCGTCTGTTTCAAGCCTGCCGAACACGGGCACATAGCGTCCCTTCGGAAGATCGACGTAGATCCCGCCTGAGCGGCCATGCCGCTCGTAATAACGAGCCAACGAGGCTCGCAGGCGCGTTGCCTCTATCCGCACAATCGGATCGATCGCTGGATCGAAGGTTGCAGGGCGGCCAAATACGTCCACGGCGACGGAGTAGGCTTTTACCGCCTCGCTTCGACCTCGAAACAGCTCCTCCGAGACGAAGCGGAGAAACTTCTTGTTGCGCTCCGTGGAATGGAATTCGGAGTCTCCGAGCACCCGCTCCAGCTCAGCGCGTGCTTCGTCTTCGGAAATAGACGGGTCCAGCGCGAAGGACTCGATACGATCGCGATGCAAAGCAATTCCCCGAAATGCTTACGCCTCGTATTCCCCGCCCTTATTTCTATATCGATCGTTCCCGCGCAAGTAAACCTAAGGCCACCAATTCATAGGCGTACTTCAACCGACGCTTGAAAGACACATTTCACCAGAACATACAGCCAGCAATTTTCACTCATCTGAAATTCACGAGTATCAGTCGTCGCCAGCGCACATGATCAGCATGTCGCGTTCGATGTCAGCACAGATTTTCTCATACTCCGCGATCATGTCCGCGTTGCGATCGTCACGTTCGCGGCGCAAGCGTTCGAGCGTCGAGCTGGCTTCGTCGAAAGCGCCGCAGAGATTGCGCATTTCTTCGCTACGTGCACTCAGCAGTTTAAGCTGGCCGCGCAAGGCCGGCATTTTAAGCATGAGCCTCGCAAGCCCTCGGCGATTCTGGTCGGTTTCCATCGCCACTCGCCTCCTCGGCGCACAAGAATGACGCGGCTCGGCCGCATCGTCACGGTTCGGCTTTCGCCTTCCCGTGGATGCGGCATAAGCCGGTCACTGCTCAGGCAATAACCGTCACCGAGCGTCGTATGATCGGCCGCTCGCTTCCCAAATCTGCGGAATATAATGGAGCTAAAAACCCGGCGAACACCAGCACGCAACAGTAACAGGACAATCCGCGCTGCCGGCACGGCGCTCGGCACCGCGCGGCGTGGATAGTTCATGGTTTTGAGGTATCTGAAACCTCAACCCTCTATCCAGACGAGCTTCTTCCGACTTGCTGAACGATCTTCCCTTGAAAAATATTGTTGGAAAGAGTTGCTTTCTCAAAGTGCGTTACCGTTACAACGGACAGGCTGCCTTGCCGCGGGGGTCGACCTGCCTTCGTTTTTCCCCAATCCCGTACTTTCATCCGCAGAGATTTCGCAAACGATGCCCCCCGCCGTCCGCAAACTCGCGTCAGGTTTCCGCTACGGCTCCTCACCCGACAGGTTAAGCTCTCGCCCGATCAGCCTCCCTACTCCAGCCGGCAAGAAATGGACAAGTTCACGACGCCGACACGTCTGGTCCGTCAATCCGCAACGCATGTCACGCATATCGCCCGAAGATGCGCGGCGGCTTTGGGTTAGCGACATGCGCAAAAGGAAATACTTAAAGCGTGTCGCCGACTTCGATTGGCGGCGATACGCTTTAGCGCTCGCATTGCTCGCCTTCGTGCCAGTCGCGGCGCAGGGGAAAGATCGATCCGCCATTGATCCACCCCTGCCTCAACCCAGGCCACCGGCCGCGTCCAAGACAGTCGATGCGAGTGCGGCTTCCATTCTACCGCGGCTCGCTCCACTTCCAGAGAGCAGCGCGTGGAGGAGCGACACAACCACGCTCAAGTCCGGCCTTGACGCGCTTGCGGCGCGGGACCTGGAATTGGCTCGCGCCGTCCGGAACAGCCTCCCGGCGGGCGCGCTGGATCGACACATTCTCGCTTGGGCCATCGCGCTCGGCGGAGGCGACAAGTTGTCGAGCAGCGAGATCGACGAGACGGCGCGTTCGCTTCCCGGCTGGCCAGGGCTCGTGACGCTGCGCAAGAACAAGGAACGCGCCATGTTCCGCGAACGGCCCGATGCACAAACAGTCATCGCGGCCTTCCAGGGCTCTCCGCCAAAGACGCCCGAGGGAGCGATCATGCTTGCGCGCGCCTATCTCGCGCAGGGAGACCCCAACAAGGCGCGTGCGGTCATCGCGCCCTTGTGGCGTTCGGAGAGGCTGCAGGCCGACATCGAAACGGCGATCCTGAACGAATTCGGCAAGCTGATCCCCATCGCAGACCACCGGATCCGCATGGAGAGGATGCTCTATTTCGATCGCATTGATGCAGCGGGACGCGTGGCGGTCCTTGCCGGCGCCTCAGAGCTCTGGAGCGCCTGGGCGTCGGTGATCCGCAACGGCAAGGATGCCGGTACGCTGTTGGACGCCGTACCAAGGGCGCAGCGCTCGGCGGGCTGGCTTTTCGCGCGGATCAAATATCTTCGTCGCGCGGCAAGACTTTCAGAGGCCGCGGCGGCGATGCTGAGCGCGCCGGGCGACAAGGCCACGCTGATCGATCCCGACGCGTGGTGGCTGGAGCGGCGTGCATTGTCGCGAGAACTGGTTGATACGGGAGAAATCAGGACCGCATACGAAATCGTTGCGGCCCACTCCGCCGAAAGCCAGGCGAACGCAGCGGACGCAGAGTTCCATGCCGGTTGGTATGCGCTTCGCGGCCTGGGCGATCCGGTAACGGCCGCACGGCATTTCTCCCGGATCACCGATTTTGCCAGCGGGCCGATATCGCTTTCACGCGCTTACTACTGGTTGGGGCGCGCAGCCGAAGCCGGTGGGCCCGGAGATGCCAAGGCCTATTTCGAGAAGGCATCGACCTATGGGACGGCATTCTACGGCCAGCTCGCAGCGGCGCGTATGGAACGCAAGGCCATGGCGCTTGCACATCCGAGACCCAGCGCGCGCGACCGGCAGACTTTTGCCCAACGAGAACCGGTCCGAGCCATCCAGCGCTTGGAGGAAGCGGGGTATGGGGCGCGCGCCGAAATCCTCTATCGCGATCTTGGCGAGCAACTCTCCAGCCCAGGCGAACTCGCTCTTCTCGCCGAGATGGCGGAAAGGCGCGGCAATCATTTCCTGGCTCTTCGGGTCAGCAAGGCCGCGGCTGCAAGGGGCATCGATGTTGGTGCATTATCGTATCCGCTGGGGGCGATCCCCGTGGGCACGGACATGTCCGGCGCCGGACAGGCGCTTGCCTATGCCGTGGCGCGGCAGGAAAGCGAATTCAATGTGGGCGCCATGTCGAGTGCGGGCGCCCTGGGGCTGCTGCAGATCCTTCCAAGCACGGCCAAGGATGTCGCTAAACGAAACGGCCTAGCCTACTCCCAGACGCGGCTAGCGACGGATGCCGGCTACAACGCGACTCTGGGCTCCGTTTTCCTGGCGGAGCAGCTTGGGCGTTTTGAAGGCTCCTACATCTTGACTTTCGCCTGTTACAATGCGGGGCAAAGCCGGACACAGCAATGGATCGATCGCTATGGCGATCCCCGCGGCAAGGACATCGACACGGTGGTGGATTGGATCGAGCGGATTCCGTTTGCGGAAACACGCAGCTATGTCCAGCGGGTGATGGAGAACTATCAAGTCTACAAGATGCGACTTTCCGGCAAGTTCGACATCGTCACTGACCTTGTGAACGGTCGATGAACTCTCGCTCGTGGCGCGGCCCTCTTGATGGGCGCGCGCCTCGTCAAGAGCTCGGCTCCACCTGTCGCGGACAACAAACAAAACCCGGCGGTTGCCCACCGGGTTTTGCCTGATCGGTTTGAGGCCGATTAGAAGTAGCGGGTGAAGCGCAGGAAGCCCGACACCGTGCCGTCGAGTTCGTCGACCTTGTCGTAGTGGATTTCCGGACGAACCTCGAAGTTCGTGACGGGGGTCCACACGGCCGAGATCTCGGCGCCCCAAGCGTTTATGTTGTCACCGTCGATGCCCACCATCTTCACGTCAGAGCCTTGCTCGTAAAGATTGGCGAAGTACTGGCCCGCAACCGACACACCGAAGTTCTCGGTGAACTGCTGGTTGTACGAAGCGAGGATCGACCACTCAGGCGAGACACCGAGCGCGGAACCCGTGCTGAAGCGGGTGTCGCTGTTGGCGTAGTAACCGAAGATACGCAGCGAGGAGCCGGGTGAGTTCGGGACATTGATCTGCGCCGCAAGCGAGGCACCCCAGCCGCTTTCATGTTCCGCCGAGCCCGAGAGCGGGAAGTCATCCGGTAGCCCGGAGATGTCGTCTTCCCAACCGAAGCGGCCCCAGACTGAACCCCAGCCCTGGTTCACGCCGACCTTGGCCACGACGTCCGGTACGTAGCCGTCGCCAGCCAGCGCGTCGTCTTCGAGAGACAGCGTGGCGAAGAAGCCATTGCCGCCGAAGAAGGTGTAGGACATCTGGTGACGCTGCGCGTAACCATAGTACATGCCACCCCAGGAGTGCGAACCGAAGTTCGTCGCGCCGCCGCGGAACGAAGCCGCCCAAGCCGATTCGGAGTAACCCGCGAAGAAGCCGCCGAGAGCCAGCCAGCCCTGGTCGATGCCGACCGGGCCGTCAGCGAACGGGCTGCCAATAAGCGAGGTGCTGGTAGCGCGGGTAACACCACCCCAGTCGGCCTGGAAGCGGATCAACCCGCGCAGCGTGCCCCATTCGGTTTCCGAACGAGACTCGATATTGACGCGAGCACGGGTCGACTTGATCCAGCCATCGCCGGTGCGGCCGCCGACATAGCCCGGCGTGTCGTTGCTGACGTCCACGACCTCGGTCGAACCATCCGGGAGGACAACCTCCTGGAAATCATTCTGGTAACCGTTGGCGCCGACCTGGTACCAAACATAACCGCTGATCGAAAGGCAGGTTTCCGTCCCCGGAATATAAAACCAGCCACTGCCATAGGCGTCGCAGACCCGCACATATTCGACGGGTTCCGGTTCCGCCACGACGACGGCGTCAGCAGCGCGGGCGCCGCTGACCGCGACGAGCGCCGCAGCCGAGCCAAAAAGAAGGCTCTTGATGTTCATTTTCTGACCTCCAGTCAAAGTTTAAAACGGGTCTGGGCTTTATATGCTGAAGGACAGCGTTCCCTGCCCCATCCCCAATGTCGAAATCTCGGCGACTGCAACGCCTCAATTTCTTCATCGACATTACTCAGGATATTGACCCGTTCAACAAACATCGCACTGCAACAAGCGCTTCCACGATGCTATCCCACAGGCCTGTTGCACAAATGACACGTTTTGAACCCCCTCGCTAAGAATGGCTTAACCATCACGCGCGCAACGGTCTCGAAAGCGGCCCTTGGTGGGTTTGCGCCTACTTGCCGGGAGCTTGTTCTATAGCCGAATCGGGTGTCTCAGTTCGGGGGCAGGAGCCCTCGACCATGAGCCGGCGAAGCATGGGCCTTCTCGCCCGGCGTCCCCGGCAGGCGATAGGCCCGACGGCGATTTATTTTCTCTCGGAGAGACCGTTTGGCAGGTTGATTGTCTCAACGCTTTTCTTTATCCAGCGGGCACCGGAGAGGTGGCCGAGTGGTCGAAGGCGCTCCCCTGCTAAGGGAGTAGAGGTCAAAAGCTTCTCGAGGGTTCGAATCCCTTCCTCTCCGCCAGCCTTCCCTCTGTACGGGCCGCAATACTGTGCCGGTCTTCCGCGATATCCCGAACTCCCGGCACAAATACCCTCACTGACTCGCCTTCCACCTTCGGCCACTAGCCAAAAGTGCCGCCCTCTTCGGCGAGCGCGGACAGAGACCATGCCGCCGCCCTATCTTGGAAGGTCGTGGATACGAGGGCGCCAGGATCGAGCTTTGCGCCCTCGCACCGCCGTCAGAGCGTTCTGGCCACGGCTTCGAGCTGATCGGCACATTGGCCCCAGCCCTCATGGAAGCCCATCTTCTCATGGGCCTCCTTGTTCTCCACCGTCCAGTGAAGGGCGCGCGCCACGTAGCGCGTCTTGCCGCCCTCATCCGCGAAGGTCAGAATGGCCGTGAAGAAGGGGCTCTCCGACGGTTGCCATCCAGTCGTATAGCCGTCCGTGAATACAAGCCGCTCATTCGGCACCACCTCCAGGTAGACGCCCCGGTTCGGATATTCGTTTCCGTCGGGATCGCGCATGACGACCAAGCTGCCGCCACCTGGCCGAACGTCCAGCTCGGCACGAGGCGTCGTCCAAGGCTTTGGCGCGAACCATTGCTTGAGAATGTCTGCTTCCGTCCACGCGCGGTAGACTTTCTCGCGCGGGGCATCGATCAGGCGGGAAAGAACCAGCTCGCGATCTGAAGTGTTGGCAACCATTGTCCCTCTCCTCGTTTGGGATTGCGTTCAACCACACGTCGAGCGACGAAGTCCAGAATCGACAGTTCCACAGCAGAATTTTTTCCGCGGGTCTGCGCCCGCCTTGCTCAGTGCTTTCGTGCCTGCACGAGGTAAGCCTCGATCGTCTCCTCGCCAAGCCATTTGGCCGCCTCGAGCCGGTGCAGCCCTTCGACCAGAACGTAGCGCTTGTCGTCGGCTCGCACCTGTATCGGCGTCTTCATGCCGTTTTCGAGGATGTCCTCGGCCAGTAGCCGAACTGTTTCCGGATGCAGCGTCTTTCGGCGCGCTGCCGGAACATAGATGTCGGCGATCCTGACATTTTGGACGCGCAGCATGGGTCTGTCCTCCTCATTCAGCCTCAACTCGCAGCACGAAGGCCCGGCGACAGCTCAGGCGTGCTTCTGTCTCAACGTCGAGACGACGCGGACGACCGATGCGATCGTCTCCTCGATCTCCTCCGTCGTGTTGTAGTGGGCAATGCCGATCCGCACCACACCCTGGTCGGCAGGTATGCCGAGTTGATGGACAACCTCCCAGGCGTAGTTGTGGCCGGACCAGACGAAGATGTTGTCATCCGCCAGCCCGCGCGCGATCTCGTCAGGCGTTATGCCATCCACGGTGAACGAAACGGTCGGGACGCGCTCGTCGAGGCGATGCGGATCGGTAATGCCATGGATGGTCAAGCCAGGTATGGCCGAAAGGCCATCGATCAGCCGCCGCGCGAGACCCGCTTCATAAGCGATCGACGCCTCGAATGCGGCTGCGATCTTCTCCCGGCGTGAACCGGTCGCGCCGGAGCGCTCGCCCAGTGCCTCGAAATAGGCGATCGTGGCGGAAAGCCCCGCCATGAGCTCGATCTGCGGGGTGCCGAGTTCAAAGCGCTCAGGCAGGACATCGGACGAGCAGCGGCATTTATAGGGAACGAGCGTGTCCATCAGGGCCTGTCGTCCCCACAAAATGCCCATATGCGGGCCGAAGAACTTGTATGCCGAGCAGGCGAGAAAATCGCAGCCGAGCGCCTGGACGTCGACAAGCCCGTGCGGCGCAAACTGCACCGCATCGACATAGACGATGGCGCCGGTCGCCTTGGCACGTGCGGTCAGTTCCTTCACACGATTGATGGAGCCGGTGAGATTGCTGGCGTAGTTGAGGGCGACCAGCTTCGTCCGGTCCGACAGCAGAGCCGACAGCGAATCCTCCTCGATCTGCCAACTCCGCGGGTCGAAAGGCAGGAAATGCACGGTCAGCCCACGATCCTCCGCAAGCTGCAGCCAAGGCGAGACGTTGCCCTCATGATCCATGCGCGTGACGATGATCTCGTCGCCCGCCTTCCAATGTCGACCGACCGTCCGCGACATGTGATAGGTGAGCGTCGTCATATTGGCGCCGATGATGATCTCCTCGCTTCCCGACGCGCCCAGGAAATCGGAGGCGGCCGCATGCGCGGCCTCGACAACGCGTTGCGCTGCCAGTGCGGTCGTAAAGAAGCCGCCAAGATTTGCATTGGCTTCAAGAAGGCAACGGGCCACAGCATCGGCCACCGATCGAGGCACCTGCGTTCCCGCAGGATTGTCGAGGTAGATACGTCTCCGGCCGGCATCGGTGATGGCAAGAGCCGGGAATTCGTTCCGCTGCGCGCCGACTGGAAACATCAAGGATACTCCTGCCCGGCCCCCGCCCCTACGGGCAGGGATTGCCGACCCGCTGATGGACCGCATCCACCGCCTTCTGCATCTCATCGGTCCATTTCACTTCGACCGACTCCAGCGCCGTGTGCAGTTGCGGGATCGAAGTTGCGCCGATGATATTGGAGGTCACGAAGGGACGATTGACAACGAAAGCGTTGGCGAAAAGCGCCGGCTCCATGCCGAACTTCCGCGCAAGCGTATTGTATTCGAGATGCACTTCGGCCGCATTCGGAGTCTCGTAGCGCTGGCCCCGATTGAAGAGCGTCGAGCGGGCGCCGGCGGGACGCGCGCCATGATCGTATTTTCCCGTGAGGTAGCCTTGCGCCAGCGGCGAATAAGCGAGCAGGCTCACCTGCTCCCGGTCGCAGACCTCGGCCAGGTTTACCTCGAAGGTCCGGTTGACGAGATTGTAGGCGTTCTGCAGCGAGATCGGGCGCGGCCCCACCCCTTTTTCACTTTCGAAGACGAAGCGCATCACGCCCCAGGAACTTTCGTTGGAGAGGCCGAGATGCCGTATCTTGCCAGCCTTCACGAGATCCTCGAACACCGCGATCGTTTCGGCAATCGGCGTCTCGTCGGCGTCGCGCGGTGCCGGCCACGCTCCGGCGCGCGTCGGGTTGGCCCCCCACGGCACTTGCCGCTCTGGAAAATGTATCTGATAGAGATCGATGTAGTCGGTCTGAAGTCGGGCGAGCGATTTGTCGACTGCATCGAAGATGTCGGCGCGCACCAGCTTCGAGGGTCGTCCTCCGCGGAACCAGTCGTTTGCCGTGCGGCCGACAACCTTCGATGCAAGAACGACCCGGTCACGATTGCCGCGTGCCTTCATCCAACTGCCGACGATACGTTCGGTGCTGCCCTGGGTCTCGGGTTTCGGCGGAATGGAGTAGAGTTCGGCCGTATCCACGAAATTGACGCCATAGTCGAAGGCGAGATCCATCTGCGCATGACCTTCGGCTTCCGTATTCTGTTGGCCCCAGGTCATCGTGCCCAGGCAGATTGCGGACACGTGAAGGTCGGTCCGTCCCAGACGGCGCTTTTGCATAGACTGCTCCATTGATTTCGTGGCCGATCGGGCCGATGACGTTTGAAGCTGCGGCCTACCGCGCACTCTATGTTCGGATCGGAAGTTCGGAGGCGCCTGGCGGCGCCAACCCCTAGCTTACCAAGGCCAGGGTCGACGCGATCGCCATCAGCGTCGCGATAGCAATAAGGACACCGTAAACACGCGGTCGATCGAACAGCATGGCATGGCCAGCAATCCAGCCGGCAGTCGCTGAGCCCAAGGCGAACAGGAAGCCGGTACGGTTGCCGAAGCCGATCGTCGCTCCCATTAGCCCGCCGACAATCACCGCGCCGAAAACGATGATCACGGCGATGGCATACTTTTCATAATTGTCTTCCATTCGGATCCTCTTGCGATCGTACAGCTTGACCGCCTCCGGCCGGCACAGCGAGTCGGTTTCGTCGCGCATGACAAACCCTATCGCATGGCCATGTGTCAATTTCAGTCAAGGCGCCAGACCAGGTCAGCTTTGCACGGTTAGCGGATACGAGACCAGCCCCACCCGGCGAGGTCGACAGAGAAAAATGCCGGGCGTGGCAGCGAAGCCTCAGCGAGGCTTACGGCCGGCGCGACGGCGCGCGTCGTCGATGAGCATGTTGGCGACCTGCATGCGCACCATCGCCCGCTGCCGCAAGTGCGGCGCCACGCGGTCGGGATGGTTCTTGAACGCGAAGGCTCGCCGGATCCGGGCAAGCTCGGCCGCGTTGCTCGACGCCTTCAACCCGAGCTCCCGCAAAATCGCCTCAGGCTCGACTGGCGGAAGGTCGGCGGGTTCTATAGAGCCTCCGGCCGCTTCGAAAAGCGCGTCGACCCCTTCATCGGCCCCTCCCGAAGTGGAGGAATATTCGGACATCACCTTGTCATCGGCGACCTTGATCCGGCCGGAGAGGAGTTCCTCCGCGACAGCCAGATAATCGAAGGACACGGCGGGGCGAGATGCCCCATGGTCTTCCATGCGGGCTTCGACCAGCAACTCATCAAGCAGCGAGGCGAAGTCCCGGCCCGTTCCTGCACCCACGATTGTCCCTCCGACCCGAGACCGCGCCACGGTCACCGCTTTTCCAGCACCCTAGGGTCGGCGCGTTAAAAATCACTTCAACTCGGGCAGTCTCCGCTTGAGCAAATTCGCGTCATCCATATGACACGCTGCCAACACCAGCGCATGGCAGCCATGTCCATGTTGCACTGCACAAATTCGATGAATCGCGGTAGACGCTTTGCGAGGCTGGGATCGTGGTCGTATCCGCAACGAACCCGTTGTTCCGGCCCTTCTAGCATAGAAATTAGCGCGCGCTCGAATTCCGCCTTCGGGTCGGACCCTGCGCTCCAGGTTTGAAACGATGGGCTTTTTCACAGAGATGTTTGTCCGCCCCAAGCGGCTGGATCACCAGAATTTCTGTACGGCGATGGCCGTGCTCAATGCGATGGGCAAAGCCGACCGGGCCGACATCGGCATCAAGCCGGCCGACTTTCCGCGCATCGCTCGGCGCTAAGCAGCTTTGCGGGGATTAGCCGCGCTTTACCCTGCTTAACGCTCATCGTGGCGAGGGCATCTGTCGGAAAGCCGCCGGATATTTTTCGAACGTGCTTGGTTCAGCGAACCCCGAAGAAGTCAGTCTTGCCGAGCGGCACCCCGTTGTGCCGAAGGATGTCATACGCCGTCGTCACGTGGAAATAGAAGTTCGGCATGGCGAAATGCAGCAGATACGCCATTCCCGAAAAGGATCGTTCCCCTGCACGCATGGGAATGACGATCGTCCGCTCTTCCGAACCGTCTATGTGCTCCGCGCTGAACGTTGTCAGCAGGCTCGTGGTCTTGTCGATTCTGGCCTGCAATTCGGCGAAGGTTTTTTCCGTATCCTCGAATTTCGGAACCTCCCGACCGGCAAGGCGCGAGGACGCGCCTTTCGCGTGGTCGGTCGCGATCTGAACCTGTTTGAAGAGCGGAAACATGTCAGGGGCGAGCCGGGCATCTATTAGCACCTGCGGATCCATTCCCTTCTCAGCCGCGTAGGCCTCGCCCTTCGCGAGCACATGGGACAACCCCTTAAGCATGCCGAGGAAAACGGGCACCGACGCCTGATACATCGAAATCGTCACTGGTCTCTCCAGGAATGTTTGACGAGGCAAGCCTAGTGCTGCCGCTCAGGCTTGAATAGAGGCAGTCGGTCTTCATCGCAGCGCCACAATCCAAGGCAATCCTCATACATCCTCTTGGAGATTCGCGATGAGGCCCTTCGTTCTTGCTGCTGCCGTTGCCTGCACCGGGGTGATTTCAAGCCCGGCATCCCCCCAGGAAAGGCCTTATCTCGACGACCGGTCGGATGCTGCCGCGCTGGTACGCTCGCTCTATAATGCGATCGACCGGCGCGAATATGGGCGCGCCTGGAGCTATTTCGGGGAGAAGAAGCCCGCCAAGGATTTCGAAACCTTCGCCAAGGGTTTCGCCAATACGGGGCGTGTCGATATCGAGACCGGCCCTGTCAGCAGCGAAGGTGCGGCGGGGAGCATCTTCTTCCAGGTGCCCGTCGCGATCAAGGCGACAGCCGACGACGGAAAGGAGAGCGTCTTTGCCGGCTGTTATACGGCCAGGCTCGCCAACCCGTCGATCCAGGGCGAAGTCTTCCAGCCACTGCATCTGGAGAAAGGGACGCTCACGGCCGCGAAAGGCGAACTGGCAAGCGTGGTGCCGGCGCAATGCGGCGACGAGCCCCCGCCCCCGGCACGCGATCTCGGCAAGGAACAAGCACAAAAGGCATTTGAGGCGACCTACGGTTCGATCTGCCGGACACTAGCGCCAGACGCTGAACCGGGCGCAGCCGGCCCCGAGCTTTACGAGATCGGCTTCCACTACAGTTCCGATCCGGAGGACCAGCCCGAGCGCAAGGCTCAGCTCTTCAAGTTTTCCTGCGGCTCCGGCGCCTACAACACGGATGAGGTCTACTATTTCGCTAATGATACGGGGGAGGTAACGCCACTGCAGTTCGCAGCACCTGAACTCGACATCCGCTACGAAAACGACGATTCCGAGGGAAAAGTCGAATCCGTCACCATCATCGGCTACACGACCGAAGACCAGTTGGCGAATTCCGAATACGACGCTACGACGAAGACACTGACGTCCTCCTCGAAATGGCGCGGCGCAGGCGATGCGTCATCAACCGCCACATACATCTTCCGCAACGGCGCCTTCACGCTCGTAAACTATGATGTGGATGCAAGTTACGACGGGAAGATGAACCCGGAAACGGTCCTGGACTTCAACACCGGCCCGTAGATTCGCGGCCTAGTGCATGTCGTCTACCCCAAACCGCTGCACGCTTTTGGGCGGCATGCATTATCGTGCCGACAGCATCCAGTTGAGCGTATCGCGCCAGTCGGTCATGCGGATCGGCGTGCCATGCGTTCCGGTATCGAACCGCACGAAGCGGACAGGATAGCCAGGAGACCTCTTGCGGATCGATCGATAGAAAGCCTCCTGCTTCTCCACCGGGAAGACCTTGTCGCGACTGCCCTGGCCAAAAAAGACCGGAACTTTCCGGCGAAAGGCCTCGCTGTCCAGGAAACCATCGTCCCAATGCGAGCCGAGGAGCAGAAGGCCGGAGAGCCTCGCAGCAACCGTCCTGTCCGCGGCCAATTTCCAGCAAAGCCCACCGCCCATCGATCCGCAGGCGACGAAGAGCTTCGCACCCGGCGACAGCCTCAGATAGTGCTCAAGCAGAGCCGAAACTTCGGCCGCGCCGCCATACCCGAAATCCGAAAAATCAGGCGAAAGGTACAGCCCCTCATTCTCGACCATCAGATTCTTGATGCGGTTGAAGTTGCCCCCGAAGGTGAAGTCGTCGACACCCTGCTTTCGGCTACCACCCTGGCCATGGAGATAGACGGTTATGACCTTGGCGCCCTTCGTCCTGCCGACGGCATAATGCCGGATGTCTCCCACGGGCGTGGCTAGCACGAGGTCCCGCTGTGCCTTGCGGACCCCGAGCGTGACGTAATCGCTCCTGACCCGCCGCTCCGGGATTTCGTCACGCGCATCGATGTCTCGCGATTCGCGATAATCGACCACCACATAGCCGCCATCATCCGCTCGAGAGAGAACGGAAGGATAGGCGAAGAGCTTGTCCTTGAATGGCGCAAGCTCCCCTGCGTGGCCTGCTGCTCCGAATGCGAGGATCAGAGCGGGCGTGACCAGCGATGAAAGAAGGAGCTTTATCAAGGTGTCCACTGGCGGTCCGAAGGGCAGACAAGGCAGCCCACAACGATTCGGCTATTCTTGCAAGACGCCGCCGGCAAGGTGCATGGCATCCGGAGTGTCGACGTCGATGGAAGCGCCTTCACCGATCTCGACGTCGACCACGGAAAGGCCGTCGGCCTCGACCAGGTGTCTCGCGCCAGTATCCCCTTCCAGCGTCGCGACGGCCGGGAAAAGCGCCCTTGGCAAGAGAACGGGGTTACCACGCTTTCCCTCATGGGTCGCCCGAACGACGGATGTGCCACCGGCAGCCGTGAATGCCGCGACGAGGCGATCGATATCCGCGCTGCCCACGCCTGGCATATCGCCGAGCAGGATCAACGCGCCTGCCGCGTCATCTGGCAATGCGGCTATTCCCGCCTTGAGCGAACTCGCGAGGCCCGACGCGAAATCAGGGTTCGAGACGATCACGACCGGAAGCCCCTCGAGTGCAGCGCGTACGCGCTCTTCCTGATGGCCGGTGACGACGACCGTTCCCGACGTCCGGCTGCCAATCGCGCGGCCGGCCGTAAGCCGAACCAGCGGCTCGTCGCCAAAGCGTGCGAGCAACTTGTTCGGCCCGCCCATGCGGCTGGACCGTCCTGCGGCAAGGATGACGGCATAGACTTTGGGGGCAGCCCGCCTTTTCGGAAGCTCGCGCGGTTGCGGCCGAGTGGCAATTTCCATGAGCAATCCGCCCACACCCATTCCTGCAACATCGTCAGCGGAGACCGGAATATCAGCGATCAGCCGGTCCAGTACCCAATCGAAGCCGTTCTCCTTCGGGCTTCGCGCGCAACCGGGCGCACCGAGCACGGGCTTTCCATCCAGCGAGCCGAGCACGATCAAATTGCCGGGATCGACGGGCATGCCGGCGCGGAGCACCTCTCCGCCCGCCTCGCGGATTGCAGCCGGTACCACATCGTCGGGATCGCTCATGGCGGAAGCGCCGAATATGACGATCACATCGCTTTCGTCCGCCAAGGCAGCGATGGCATCGGCGACAGCGCTCTCGTCGTGTCTCGTGCGTCGCTCGCCCACGACATGGCTTCCCGAACGCGCCAGCCTGCCCTCGGTGACCCGGACGGTCTTGTCGAGCACGCTGTCCTTCACCCCCGGAAGCATCGTCTGGACGATGCCCAGCTTGCGCGGACGGAACGGCTTGACCGAGAAGGCTTCGCGAGCGGCGCACAGCGAAATCACCTTCTCGACGACAGCGCCCGGCACGGCGAAAGGGATGATCTTCACGGTCGCGACCATCTGACCTTTCTCGACCGCCGCATAGTGCGGCACGGTGGCGAGCGTGACCGCGGGATCGACAGCATTCACGGCATCGACCAGTTGCTTGTCGACGACGAAGACCCCCGCTTCCCGGGCGTGCAGATTGACGCGCCCCGTCGCGGCCGCCTTCACGTCGATGCCGGAAACGATCATGCTGCTTGCGACCCGGGTCGCCGCTTCGTCTTCCGTGAGATCGCCCGGTTCCAGCACGGCGGCGACGATCTCGGTGACGCCAGCCTGCATCAATCCCGCAATCTCGTCCGGGCCGATCCGGTGTCCTTTGCGCAAGCGGCGATCGCCTGCCGCCGTAGAATGAGCAAGGATCGCACCCTCCGCATTCCGGATCGCGACGGGACCGAACCTCACGCAGCCCTGCCTTTCGCGCTGTCGCCGAGCCCACGCGACCGCAAGGCCTTGACCACCTGCGCAAGGATGGCCACGGCGATCTCGGACGGGCTCGCCGCGCCGATATCCAGTCCGATCGGCGCATGTATCCTTTCGATGTCTTCCGGCGCGGTTCCAGCAGCCAAGAGCCGCTCTACCCGCTTGGCGTGGGTCTTGCGGCTGCCAAGCGCGCCGACGTAGAAGCAGCCGGCGTCGAGCGCCGCCTTCAACGGCAGGTCGTCGATCTTGGGATCATGAGTCAGCGCCGCCAGCGCGGTATATGCATCGAGAGGCCGTGCCTTGAGGACGTCCTCCGGCCACTCGGCCAGAAGCGGAACGTCAGGAAAACGGTCAGGCGTCGCGAAGGCCGTTCGCGGGTCCATGATCTCAATATCAAAGCCAGCGATCCTGGCCATTGGCGCCAATGCCTGGCTTATGTGGACGGCTCCGACCACCACCAGCCGGGGTCGGGGCGGATAGACGTTGAGAAAGTATGTCGAACCGGTATCCTCCACGGTCGTCGAGAGGCCGGTGCGAAACGCCTTGGCCACGGCTTCTCCGAGCGCGCCAGCGATCGAATCGCCTTCGCGGACGACCCGATCCTCGCCGTTCGACAGATCGATGAGCAGTATCGCCGAGCGCCGATGGCGGCGCTCGTCATTCAGGATCTTCAAGGACGACGGTTTCATGGTCAGCCCAACCGCTCGACATAGACCTTGATACGCCCGCCGCAGGACAGACCGACGCGCCAAGCCGTCTCGTCGGCGACGCCGAATTCCAGCATCTTGGAGGCCCCGGTCTCGATGACGTCGAGAGCCTCCGTGATCACGGCCCCCTCGACACAGCCGCCGGACACGGAGCCGTGGAAGTTGCCCTCTCGGTCGATGACGAGATGGCTGCCGACCGGCCGAGGCGCCGATCCCCACGTCTCCACGACTGTCGCAAGGGCGACGTCGCGGCCATCCTCGTGCCATCCTTCGGCTATCGCCAGGGGATCACGCGTCTCGTCGAGAACTGTCGAAGCCATATCCTTCCCTCCACGTTCGCCCGATGCTCACACGGAATATGGTCACGCGGCGTCCCGGTTGCCAATGCCCATCCATCGACGCGGGTCGTTGGCTCGCATAGGACCGGCTCCGAGCGACGCGCAAAGATCCGAAAGCGCGTTGAGATTGTGCACCGGGCGGAACTCGTCGACGTGCGGCAGCATGGCTCTGACACCTCGCGCCTTCGCCTCGAAACCGTCGAAGCGCAGCAGTGGATTGAGCCAGATGAGCCTGCGGCAGCTCTTGTGTAGCCGCTCCATTTCCTCGGCGAGATCTTTCACATCGTCCCTCTCCAGCCCGTCCGTGATCAAGAGCACCACCGCGCCCTGGCCGAGCACGCGGCGCGACCACAGCCGGTTGAACTCATGCAGCGTGTCGCCGATACGGGTGCCGCCCGACCAGTCCTTGACGACACTGGAGCACTGGGCGAGAGCCTCGTCCGGGTCTCGATGGCGCATCTGGCGCGTAAGGTTGGTCAAGCGCGTGCCAAAGACGAAAGTGTGTACCCGACGTCGCTTGTCGGCCAGCGCATGGAGGAAATGCAGGAAGACCCGCGTGTACTGGCTCATCGAGCCGGAGATGTCGGCCAGGACCACGAGCGGCGGGTGGACCATGCGCGGCGAGCGAAATCTCGGCAGGATCAGCTCGCCCCCGGTCCTGAGCGCCGTGCGCATCATGGAGCGCGGATCGGTGCGGCGGCCCCTCGGGTCTGCTCGGAATCGGCGGGTTCTCACCTCGTCGAGAGGCAGGCGCAGCTCCTGGATGGCCTTGCGGGCATCGGCGAGCTCGGCAGCCGACATCTGCGCGAAATCCTTCGTGCGCAACACCTCGTTGCCTGAGAATGTGAAGCGGGCGTCCACCTCGATCTCGGGGATCTCCTGCGGCCGCTGCTCCTTTCTGTGACCCTCGAACATGGCATCGGCCACGCGCGATTCCGCCGGCCGGAGTTTTTCCCTCGCTTTGGTGTCGGGGGCAACCGGGGAGAACATGGCGAGCATCTTCTCGATCAGTTCGCGTGATTTCCAGAACAGGCGAAACGCTTCGTCGAAGACCGCATGGTCCTCTCGGCGCGTAACCAGCACGGCGTGGAGGGTCCAATAGAAATCGTCGCGGGAGCCGATGCCGGCGGCAAGCACCGCCTCGATGGCATCCTTGACGGACGCCGGCCCCACACGCATGCCGGCCTTGCGCAACGCCCTGGCGAAGAACACAATGTTGTCGGCGAGGCGGCCTTCGGGATGCGCGATGCCGGGATCGGACCGAGAGGTTTCCATCACTCTATTGTATCGCCGAAAGTTCGGCTTTCACTTCCTGAAGGATACGGCGGCCCTCCCCCTGCTCGATGCGGGCGATGTCATCCTGATACTTCAGTATGACGCCGATCGTGTCGGAAACGGTCTCGGGGTCCAATGCCACCTTGTCCAGTTCCGTGAGCGCTCCCGCCCAATCGATGGTTTCGGCGACGCCCGGCACCTTGAAGAGCTCGATCTCACGCAGCTTCTGGATGAAGCGGACGACCTCCGCCGAGAGCCGGCTGTTCGCGTCGGGCACTTTGCGCCTCACGATTTCCAGCTCGCGGGCCGCATCGGGATAGTCGACCCAATGATAGAGGCAGCGACGCTTCAGCGCGTCATGGATCTCGCGTGTGCGGTTCGTGGTGATGACCACGATCGGCGCCTCGTCGGCCTTGATCGTGCCGAGCTCGGGCACGGTAACCTGGAAATCCGACAGTATCTCGAGAAGGTATGCCTCGAAAGCCTCGTCGGTGCGATCGAGCTCGTCGATAAGGAACACCGGCGCAGCGCCCTTCTCGCCGGTCAGTGCCTCCAGCACCGGCCTTCGTATCAGGTATTTTTCCGAAAAGACGTTCTTCTCCATCGCTCTTCGGTCGACCTTCCCTTCCGCCTCCTCCATGCGGATCTCGATCATCTGCGCCGCGTAGTTCCATTCGTAGACGGCCGAAGAGACGTCGAGACCTTCGTAACATTGCAGGCGGATGAGCCGGCGCCCGAGCGCGTTCGCCAGCACCTTCGCGATCTCGGTCTTGCCGACGCCGGCCTCTCCCTCCAGGAAGAGAGGCCGGCGCATGCGCAGGCCGAGGAACAGGACGGTCGCCAAAGCACGATCGGCAACGTAGTCGGCGTCCGTCAGCAGAGAAAGCGTCTCGTCGATCGATTGCGGCAACGGATGCGGTTGGAGGGTGTTCTTCACCGGGCTTGGCTCGTCTCTCTCAGGGATCAGCCGTCGTCCAGCAGGCGATAGCCGCGATTGTGATAAAGCAATGGCTTGAGGTTATCGCCGATGGCCAGGCCTGTCACCTTGCCAAAAAGCACACGGTGGGTTGCCAGATCCTTGGAATCGATGATCTCGCAATCGAAGCTTGCAAGCGCCCCGGATAGGACGGGTGCCCCCGTTGTGAGCGTCGCCCAGCTTCCGACTTTGAAACGCTCGTCCTGGGGCAGGCCCGTATGGCCGGAAAACGTCTCGGCGACGAGCCTTTGGCCGGCAGCGAGGGTGTTCAGAGCGAAGCGGCCATTGTCGGTGAAGGCGTCGTTGCGCGGGTTCTCGCGGTTTAGGCAGACCAGCACGACCGGTGGATTGTCCGACACCGAACAGGCGGCGATGACCGTCGTGCCGCGCCTGCCGGCCGGCCCATCGGTCGCGATGACATGTACGGCCCCGGCAAAATGGCTCATCGCGTCCCGATAGAGCTTGCCTTCGACAACGTTCTTCTTGAGCACGGGAAATTCCTGCTTGTCGATCCACATATATGATCACGTCCCTCTACCCGCACAAGAATATGGGGACGAATTAGCGTGTTGCGCCGCGCCTCGTCAGCCTTTACCTCTGGCGCAGCGCGTTCCGCGCGTGTCATTCGAGCAATGGTTCCGGATGTCCTCACTGCGTCTCATCTTGGCCTTCGCCGCGGCCATTCCACTATGCGGCGTCGCCCAGGCAGACGCCATACACATCGGAGTGGCCGCCCCGCTCACCGGCGCTTCGGCCCCGCTGGGCCGGCAACTGGAGGCGGGCGCGCAGGCCGCGGCGAAAGCGCGTGGCGATCACCAGGTTGCAGTCGAAACGGCCGATGATGCCTGCACGGCCGAAGGCGGAGCCGCAGCGGCTCGGCGTTTTGCTGAAGCGAAGGTTCAGCTCGTGGTCGGCTTCCTGTGCACTGAAGCCATCGAAGCGGCACTTCCCATCCTGGCGGGCGCAGCGATCCCCGTCATCACCCCGGGCGTGCGCACCGACAGTCTCACGGATCAGCGGGGGAAGACTGGGTGGCCGATCTATCGGCTGGCGCCGCGCGCCGACGGCGAGCGCAGCGCGGTCGGCGCGATACTCACAAGACTGTGGCGCGACCAACTCTTCGCCATCGTCGACGACGGCACGATTTATGGTCGGGAACTGGCCGAAGACTTCCGGGTGGCGGCACAACAGGCCGGCAGGAAGCCGGTCTTCCTCGACACTTACCGGCCACAACTCGACAACCAGATCGGACTGATCGGCCGCCTCCGCAAAGCGGGCGCCACACATCTTTTTGTCGGCGGCGATCGCGACGATATCGCCGTGATCGCGCGCGATGCCCAGCAACTCGGCATGCCCCTCGTCATCGCCGGAGGCGAGGCGTTGCGCAGCGCGCCCGGCGACGTCCCGCTGAAAGCCGGCACACTGATGATCGGCCTTCCGGAATGGGCCGAGATCGCCGACCCCGCCGGCGTGGAATCGCTTGAAAACGCCGGCGTCCAGGTCGAAGGCTATGTCTTACCCGCCTTTGCGGCGATGGAGATCGCCGTAGCGGCGGCATCGTCGGGTGCAGCACCCGCGGAAGCGCTCGACAACCAGCAATTTCAAACTGCGATCGGGAAAGTGGCGTTCGACGTTAAGGGCGATTTGACGGAGAGCCCCTACAGACTGTTCCGGTTCGACGGCGCCAAGTTCGTGGCCGTCACCGATGGGGAGTGATTTCCGATGAGCTTTCGCACAGGGCCGCGCAATCTCCTGACCGACGTGGCTGGATTGCGTGTCGGCAACGCGGCCGATGAGCGTATCAAGACCGGCGTTACGGCCGTTCTCTGCGACGAGCCGGCTGTCGCCAGTGTGCAAGTGCTGGGTGGCGCGCCCGGAACGCGCGAGACCGACCTGCTCGAGCCGCACAATTCCGTCGAGGCGGTGAACGCCATCGTCCTTTCCGGGGGCTCTGCCTTCGGGCTCGACGCGGCCTCAGGCGTCCAGGCAGCGCTGAAGGAGCAAGGCGTCGGCTTCGACGTGCGCGGGATCCGCGTTCCGCTTGTGCCTGGCGCAATCCTGTTCGACCTCCACAATGGCGGCGACAAGGAATGGGGGCGTTACCCTCCGTACCGGGAACTCGGCTACGAGGCGGCCCGCGGCGCTTCGCTCGATTTCGCGATCGGCACCGCCGGGGCCGGTGTCGGAGCGCTCGCAGCGGGGCTGAAAGGTGGTCTCGGCTCCGCCTCGACCGTGCTGCCCAGCGGGGTGACCGTCGCCGCGCTTGTGGCCGTCAACCCTACGGGTTCCGTCACCGTCGGCAAGACCCCGTATTTCTGGGCAGCACCCTGGGAGATCTGCGCGGAATTCGGCGGTCTCGGCTTCCCCTCGCCGTTTCCGCGCGACGCGCAGCACATCGACATCAAGTTCCGGGAAAGCGGAGCCAACACCACGATCGCGGTGATCGCCACGGATGCCGTGCTGACAAAGCCAGCCGCCAAACGCCTTGCCATCGCAGCCCATGATGGTTTCGCCCGCGCCATCTGGCCCACCCATACCCCGATCGACGGCGACCTGGTCTTCGCCTTGGCGACGGGAAAAGGCGGCATCGTGCCCGATCATAACGGCGCCATCGATCTTTACGCGGCAGCAGGGGCAACCATGGCCCGCGCCATCGCTCGCGGCGTCCATGCCGCACGAAAGGCCGACAAGGATCTGCTGCCGACCTGGTCGGAGCGGGCAGCCGCCCTCTGACCGCGCAGAGATCTGCTTTGACGACTGGTGGCTGGTCCCGCCGCGTTCGTTCCGCCGAGCCTCTGATTCGCGAGAAAGCCGCGTTGAGGATTCCCGTTTGCTCTGATAGGAGGCAGCAAAACTTTCCGAACGACAGGAGCGACTGATGATCCCCCGCTATTCGCGGCCCGAGATGGTTTCCATCTGGTCCCCTGAAACCAAATACCGCATCTGGTTCGAGATCGAAGCCCACGCCTGCGATGCGCTGGCCGAACTCGGCGTGATCCCCAAGGAGGCGGCGCGCACGATCTGGGAAAGAGGCGGCGCCGCGAAATTCGACATCGATCGGATCGACGAGATCGAGCGCGAAACCAAGCACGACGTCATCGCCTTCCTCACCCATCTCGCTGAATTCGTCGGACCCGACGCTCGGTTCATCCACCAGGGCATGACCTCGTCGGACGTGCTGGATACGACCTTCTCCGTCCAGCTCGCTCGCGCCAGCGATATCCTGCTGGCCGACATCGACGCTTTGCTCGCCGCTCTGAAGAAACGCGCCTTCGAACATAAGGACACAGTCACGATCGGCCGCAGCCATGGCATCCACGCCGAGCCAACCACCTTCGGGGTCAAGCTTGCGCTGGCCTATGCCGAATTCTCGCGCTGCAGGGAGCGGCTGGTCCATGCCCGCGAGGAAATCGCGACCTGCGCGATATCAGGTGCGGTCGGCACTTTCGCCAATATCGACCCGCGGGTCGAAGCCCATGTCGCCAAGAAGCTGGGCCTGAAACCCGAGCCCGTCTCCACCCAGGTGATCCCCCGCGACCGCCACGCCATGTATTTCGCCACGCTCGGCGTCATCGCCTCGTCGATCGAGCGGCTGGCAACGGAGATACGCCACCTGCAGCGCACCGAGGTGCTCGAGGCCGAGGAATATTTCTCCCCAGGCCAGAAGGGATCCTCGGCGATGCCCCATAAGCGCAACCCGGTGCTCACAGAGAACCTGACGGGGCTTGCCCGCATGGTCCGCTCATTCTCCCTCCCAGCGATGGAGAATGTTGCGCTGTGGCACGAGCGCGATATCTCCCACTCGTCGGTCGAGCGCATGATCGGCCCTGACGCCACCATCACGCTCGATTTCGCCCTGGCACGTCTCACCGGCGTCATCGAGAAGCTGGTCGTCTATCCAGACAACATGCTCAAGAACATGAACCGTTTCCGCGGCCTGATCCATTCGCAGCGCGTGCTCCTGGCCCTTACCCAGGCCGGCGTGTCGCGCGAGGACGCCTACCGTCTCGTGCAGCGGAATGCGATGAAGGT
The DNA here is from genome assembly GCA_035556195.1 of Rhizobiaceae bacterium. Taxonomy (GTDB): domain Bacteria; phylum Pseudomonadota; class Alphaproteobacteria; order Rhizobiales; family Rhizobiaceae. The sequence goes on along the minus strand of DATMFK010000017.1, from coordinate 506,197 downwards.
CTGGGAAAAGGGCGCCGATTTCCTCGAGGAGCTTCTTGCGGACGGGGATGTCAGGGCCGCGCTTTCCGAAGAACAGATCCGTGAAAAATTCGACATCGGCTATCACACCAAGCATGTCGACACGATCTTCAAGCGGGTCTTCGGGGCGGGGTGATACGCCCCCAGGCACCGGGCAATGGTGCCGGTTTAGCCACTTCCTTCTGCCCCGTTGGGTGGGCTGCCCAAAGGTAACGGAATGGATCCACGGATCAGTTCGCCCGCTGGCGCGGCTCCCGTTCGAGGATGACGACTGCCTCGAAGGCCTGCCTCAAATCGTCAGGTTGCCGATTGGCATCGATATGGAAGCTTCGTCATCCTCGGGCCGGCGCGGAGCGAAGCAATGGCGACGTGACCCCGTCCACGGGCTTGCCCGTGGACTGGATCCATTCCGTTACCTTGGGCACCCCACCCAACGGTGCAGAACGAAGCGGCCGAATTGCTGCCAGCACCATCCCGCACTTCGAGCTTTCGATGCACCATAAACCGCGTCAAGGCTGCCGGACAGGTACCGTCCTGATCGCCGTTCCCCAGGGATCGCGCTTCTCGCTTTCCGTGTTGGCGGCCTCCGATTCCAACTCGACCCACATCAGGCCGGCGCGCTGGTCGTTGCGCGGCCCCGCGCCATGGCTCTGCCATGAATTGGCGCCGATATGGTGGTGATACCCGCCGGTCGACAGGAATACGGCACTACCGCCGAGGCTTTGGACCGTGTCGAAGCCCATCTCGCCGGTCCACCATTTCTCGGCGACGCCGGCATCGCCAACGCGTAGATGGACATGGCCGATCACGCTGCCGTCCGGCGCGCCCTGCCAGACTTCGCCGTTCCGAGTCTCGCCGAGCAGATCCCGCACGTCGAGTTGCTCCGTACCCATGTCGACGAAATTGCCATGCCAGTTCCAACTCTCCTTCGGCCGGTCGGCATAGATTTCCACCCCGTTACCCTCGGGATCGGTGAGATAGATCGCTTCGCTAACGAAATGATCGGATGCGCCGGCGACGGGAATGCGCTCATCGATCGCGAAACGGGTCCAGCGGGCGAGATCTCCCCTTGTCGGGAGCAGGAAGGCTGTGTGGTAGAGGCCGGCGCTGTGCGGATCGTCCTGCTTGGCCGAAGCGCTTTCCTCGATCTCCATGAGCGGCCGCTGCCCGGCGCCGAGGACTCGCCGGCCCCCGGCGCGGGACAGTTCCCTCAGCCCGAGGACCCTCTGGTAATAGGCGGCAAGGCCATCGGCATCGCGAGCCTTCAGCCCGACCCTGGCGACGCGAATGGGAGTCGTAACGGCAAAGGGAAGATCCACCATGGAGCGCTCCGTGTCGGCAGGACCTGCCGCACCGATGGCGAGAACACCCGCGCTGCCCGGCGCTGAGCGCCGATCGAGCCGCAAGTTGCTCCCGCGATTCAAGTTGCTTCAGTCCAGAAGAGTCGGCACGCAAGAGGCCATCCGCAAGGGCGAAAACACCGAACACGCTGTTCAACGCCTTCATGCTTCCTGTTGCGTCGCAGCATCGCCGTCGCTACATGGCGGCCCATGAAGGTCAAAGACGCCGATATACTGATCGTGCCCGGCTACACCAATTCGGGCCCCGAACATTGGCAGACACGCTGGCAGGAGCGACTGTCGACGGCCCGCCGTGTCGAGCAGGCGGAATGGTCGAAGCCGGTTCGCGAGGACTGGGTGGCGAATGTCGTCGCCGCGGTCAACGAGGCCGAACGCCCGGTCGTGCTGATTGCGCACTCGCTCGGCGTTCCGACCGTCGTGCATGCCGTCCCGGAGTTCCGCAAGAAGGTCGCGGGCGCTTTCCTCGTGGCACCACCCGATGTCTCCAATCCCAAAATCCGGCCGAGGCACCTGATGACATTCGGCCCTTACCCACGTGAGGTTTTGCCGTTTCCCTCGATCACCATCGCCAGCCGCAACGATCCGTTCTGCGCCTATGAGGTGGCGGAGGACGTCGCGGCCGCCTGGGGATCGCTCTTCATCGATGCCGGCGAGGCCGGTCATCTCAATACGGATTCCGGCTACGGACCCTGGCCCGAAGGCTCCATGGCGTTCGCCCAGTTCCTGTCGCGACTGCAGGCCTGATTATTTCCCTTCGAGAGAGGCGCGCGCGGCGCCAATCAGGGTCTGCGCACCGACCGCGACGGCCCGGTGCTCCGAAGCGATCGCGAGGAAATGATAGCCCATGGCAGCATAGCGGCCGGTCAGGGCCATATCGTTGACATACATCGCGGCGACCTTTCCGGCCGCTATGGACCGGCGCGCAATGTCGCCGACCGTCTCCATCATGTCTTCACGCATAGGATCGACAGTGGCGCCGTCCGACCAAGCGATGGAGAAATCGGATGGCCCGACAAAGATGCCGTCGATTCCGGGCGTCTCCAGAATCCCGTCCAGCGCGTCGAGGGCAGCGCGCGTCTCGATCATGGCGAAGGCTGCCGTCCTAGCATTTGATTCCCGCAACCAGGCCTGCGGGTCGGTGACATCACTACGTGGGAACGCGAAGGTCGGACCCCAGGAGCGCTCGCCGACTGGCGGATACTTTACAGCCGCCGCGAAGGCGCGAGCGTCGGATACCGAATTGATCATAGGAGCGATCACCGCCTCCGCGCCGAAGTCCAACGCGCGACTCGCCATGTCGAAACGCCCAACCGGGATGCGCACCAAGGCATGCTTGCCGGCCCGCAAGACCGGCACGAGGCAGCGCAAAACGCTATCCTCATGGTGCCCGCCATGCTGCATATCGAGCGTCACCGCGTCGAAAGCGTTGCCGGCCAGAAGCTCCACGGTCAAAGCGTCGGGAATTCCCGACCATGCAGTGAACAGTGTTTCACCCGAACCGAGGCGCGACAAAAGGCTCATGATAAGGAGAATCCTGCATTGATAGTCACAGGCATTCAAACAGAAGCCTGCGACATGGCAACAATAAACCGCCTTTATCCAGGGCGGCTTGTTTCATCCAGGCGAGCCCGAGTTGACTGCTTCGGCCGGTCCGGCCTCAACGATCAGGAGTTCTTGACCTGCTCGGCGGCCGTCACCATCAACTCGTCCATCGTCCTGCGGATCTGGTGATCCGACTGATCGATGCCAGCCGCATCGAAATCGCGGCGTATCTTGCGGAACACGTCGTGATCGCCGGCTTCCTCGATGTCGGAAACCACGACCTCCTTGGCATAGGCCTCGGCATCCGCGCCGGTCTTGCCGAGCTTCTCCGCCGCCCAGAGGCCGAGCAGCCTGTTGCGTCGCGCGACGGCCCTGAACCGCTGCTCCTCGTCGAGAGCGAACTTCTTCTCGAAACCTTCTTCGCGGTCCTTCATGGACGTCATGGCAAACCTCCGGTTAACGCCGATTCCACGGCGTGATATGGGATGCCTGCGCACAAACCAAAAGGCGCGCCTTCGGTCAATATCGCTTGCAACTTTGTTGCGCTGCGTCATTTCCCGGCCAAGAGCGGTAAATGCGGGAACCGAAAGCAGTTAATCGGGCGAATTGCTGATTGAGGAAACGGCGCGATTGGGATAGAGACCGGCCTTGAACCCATTGTCGCGGCTCCGACCGCGCGAGCCTTAGGGAACGGTCTTTGCCGATTGCCCTCCAAACCAGAGAAAACCGATGAACCGTCGCCGTCGTATCTATGAAGGCAAGGCCAAGATCCTTTATGAAGGCCCGGAACCGGGCACCCTCATCCAGTTCTTCAAGGACGACGCCACCGCCTTCAACAAGAAAAAGCACGAGGTCGTGGATGGCAAGGGCGTACTCAACAACCGCATTTCCGAGCACATCTTCACGCATCTGAACCGGATGGGCATCCCGACGCATTTCATCCGCCGGCTGAACATGCGGGAGCAATTGATCAAGGAAGTCGAGATCATCCCGCTTGAAGTTGTGGTGCGCAACATTGCCGCAGGCTCGCTCGCCAAACGGCTCGGCATGGAGGAAGGCACTGTCCTGCCGCGCTCCATCATCGAGTTCTACTACAAGGCCGACGCTCTCGACGATCCGATGGTCTCGGAAGAGCATATCACCGCCTTCGGCTGGGCGAGCCCGCAGGAAATCGATGACATTATGGCGCTCGCCATTCGCGTCAACGACTTCCTTTCCGGCCTCTTCCTCGGAGTCGGCATTCAGCTCGTGGACTTCAAGATGGAGTGCGGGCGCCTCTTCGAAGGCGACATGATGCGCATCGTCGTGGCCGACGAGATCTCTCCGGATTCCTGCCGTCTGTGGGACGTCTCCACCCAGGAAAAGCTCGATAAGGATCGTTTCCGCCGCGATATGGGCGGGCTCGTCGAGGCCTATCAGGAGGTGGCCCGCCGGCTCGGCATCATGAACGAGAACGAACCGCCCCGCCCGGCCGGTCCAGTCCTGGTCGCTTCGACCGACGGCCCGAAGGGCAAGCCGCACTGACCGCCGAGACAACCAGGAGCCGCCGAACGTGATCAAGGCCCGCGTGACCATCACTCTCAAGAACGGTGTCCTCGACCCGCAAGGCAAGGCAATCGAAGGCGCCCTCGGCGCCATCGGCTTCGGTGGCGTCGGATCCGTGCGACAGGGAAAGGTCTTCGATATCGAACTCGATGCGTCGGATCGGGAAAAGGCCGAGGCCGATCTCAAGGCGATGTGCGAACGTCTGCTGGCGAACACGGTGATTGAAAACTACAGCGTAGCCATCATGTAAGGCGATATCGCTCGAAAATGCCGAGCAGAGGCAAATGGCCGGAACACAGAAGGGATTCGATTCGGGTTCATGAAATCAGCCGTCGTCCTCCTCCCCGGGCTCAATCGCGACCGCGACATGATCGCGGCGCTGACGAAGATTTCGGGCAAAACGCCCGAAACGATCTGGCAGACGGACACCACCATTCCGGATGTCGACCTGATCGTGATCCCGGGCGGCTTTTCCTATGGGGACTATCTGCGATGCGGCGCGATCGCCGCGCGCATGCCCGTGATGCGGGCAGTCGCCGAGAAGGCCGCTCAAGGGGTCATGGTAATGGGTGTCTGCAACGGCTTCCAGATTCTCCTGGAAGCCGGCCTTCTGCCCGGCGCGCTGATGCGCAATACGTCGCTGAAGTTTGTCTGCCGCGAGATCAAGCTCGAAGTGGCCAACGCCAATACGGCCTTCACCCGCGCCTACGCGCCGGGTCAGATCATCCGCTGTCCGGTCGCCCATCACGACGGCAACTATTTCGCCGACGCCGAGACGCTTGCCCGCCTCGAAGGCGAAGGTCAGGTCGTCTTCCGCTACGCCGAGGGGACCAATCCCAACGGTTCGATCAACGATATCGCCGGTATCGTCAACGAGGCCGGCAATGTCCTCGGACTAATGCCGCATCCTGAAAACCTGATCGAAGCGGCGCATGGCGGCAGCGACGGCCGCGCCCTGTTCGAGAGCGCGCTGGGACTGGCTGCCTGATGAAAGCATCGCATCTCTTCTCGGCGGCGGTCCGCATCAGCGCTGTCGCCGGCATCGGTATGCTTGCCGGGTGCCAGTCCGGCGTGGAAGGATCGAGACAATCCGGCGGGTCCGGCAAGAGCGCTGCACTGCGCACGATGGAGCAAGTGGCGATCGCCGCCCATAAATGCTGGTTCGCCAGCAAGGACCCGGCCTTCCGACCCTACCGTTTTGCCAATGAACTCAATTCCTTCAGCGGCCGGCCGCGATTCCTGCTGGTTCCGGCGCAGCACCCCGAGGCGCGTCCATTGCTCGTCGTTCAGGCAGAGGGCACGCCGGCGAGGCTGCAGGCGTTCGGGCCCTTGATGCAGGACCCTCTCGCTCCGCGGATCAACGCGGACGTCAGTCGCTGGGCAACTGGCGATCAGAGCTGCGGCAGCGCGGTCTGACCGGCGCGGTCAATCGAAGAAGGAGCGCAGGCCCTCTCGATACGCATCGGCACGGGAGATGCCGATGTCCTTGAGCTGGTCATCCGTCAGTTCGAGCAAGGCGAGCCGGCTGCGACGCTTGTCCAGGCGGAGCTCGAGCCAAGCCACGGACGATACGATCGCCATCACGATTCTGGACACGAAGCCGGTGCGTCCACCTCCGGCATTGTCCACACTGCCCCGCGAAATTGTCTCGATTGTATTCATCGCATCAAGCCATCCAGGCAAATAAGCCGATCAATGCACCCCTACAATTGCAATGAATTGACTCCCGACCGAAGGCAATATAGATAATTGTCACCATGACAAATTGGTCGCCCACCATCTCCAAGGGAACCGGGCCGCTCTACCTGCGGCTAGCCAACCATATCGAAGCGGACATAAGCGACGGCGTTCTGAGTTCCGGCACGAAGCTGCCGCCCCAGAGGGATCTGGCCTATGATCTTGGGGTGACGATAGGCACGGTCGGGCGTGCTTACGCCTTGTTGCGCCAGCGGGGGCTCGTCAGCGGCGAAGTGGGGCGCGGTACTTATGTGCTCGATCGAGGCGGAGCACAGCGCGCCGGTGTTGCCATCTCTGTCCCCAGCGACGACACGCGGGGCTCTGGAGCGCCTTCGGACAGGCTGCGTTTCGACAGCACCGCCGCTCCCGACGTCGGCCAAGGCGCCGCGATCGGCCGGATATTGGCGGACATCAGCAGCGAGCATCCCGGCGAGATGTCGAGTTATGCGCGGGCCTTTCCGCAAAGCTGGCTCGAGGCCGGCAGCCAGTGGTTGGCGCGGAACGGCTTCAATCCGGCGGCGGAAACCGTGGTGCCCACGCTCGGCGCCCATGCCGCCCTTGTGGCGATTGCCTCGGTGGCAACAGTACCAGGCGATCATATCGTCTTCGAAAACCTTTCCTATTCGCAATTCGCGCGAAGCGTGGGTCTCTTCGGCCGCAGGGTGGCTCTGGTCGACTCTGACGACCAAGGGGTGGTGCCGGGGGATTTCGAACGACTTTGCGCGCAGCGCCATCCCAAGCTCGCCTTCCTTATGCCGACCGTGCAGAACCCGACAGTCGTCAGCATGCCGCAATCGCGCCGTCGGGAGATCGCCGAGATCGCACGCCGACACAATGTCTGGCTGATCGAAGACGACCTCTATGGCGCGCCCGCCGGGGACCCCACGCCGCTATTGGCCGAATTCGCTCCCGAGCGCACATTCGTGGTCGCGGGATTGTCCAAGGCCGTCGCAGCCGGCGTCCGCGGTGGCTGGGTTGCCTGCCCGCCGCACTTTGCTCATCGCATCGCCGTGGCCCACAAAATGGCTACCGGAGGCATGCCTTTTCTCCTGGCGGAGCTTTGCGCCCGGCTGGTCCTCTCGGGCGAAGCCACGGCCATCCGGGCGCGCTGTCTCGACGAGGTCAACGCCCGGCTGAAGCTCGCCTGCACGTCGCTTGCCGGCTTCGATTTCCGCTGGATGCCGAATGTGCCCTTCCTCTGGCTAGGCCTCCCCGAGCCGTGGCTTTCCGGGACGTTCAAGAATGCCGCGGCGGGAGAAGGTGTGCTCGTCGACGACGAGGACGAATTCAAGGCCGGCCGCACCGACCAGGTGTTCCATCGTATACGCGTCGGAATCACGACGCCGCGCAGCAGGGCGGACGTGTCGGAAGGGCTTGCGACGATACGCCGGCTTCTGGCCAGCGGGGGCTCCAGCTACGATAGCTATGGATGACCGCTGGCTTTTTCCGGCGCCCCGGCTGTTTTTTGCAGCAGGCAGGGTGAAACGGCGCACGGCATAGGCTATGGAGCCGGAACTGGAGCGTCGCGCGTCCCTCAAATGCGCAACGACTGCTTCGGATTGCTTGAATCGGCGCGTCGTGCTTTTCGAAGATCTCAATTCTCGGGCCGATGCGGTAGGCGCCAACGGAATCGACATGACCATTCCCAACGACGTGAAGATCACCGACGAGCTGATCAAGGCCCACGGTCTGAAGCCCGACGAATACCAGCGTATCCTGGACCTTATCGGTCGCGAGCCAAGCTTCACGGAGCTCGGTATCTTCTCGGCCATGTGGAACGAGCACTGCTCGTACAAATCCTCAAAGAAATGGCTACGTACCCTGCCGACGTCCGGTCCGCAGGTCATCCAGGGACCGGGCGAGAATGCGGGCGTGGTCGATATCGGGGACGGCGACGCCGTGGTCTTCAAGATGGAGAGCCACAACCATCCATCCTATATCGAGCCTTACCAGGGAGCCGCGACAGGCGTCGGCGGAATTTTGCGCGACGTCTTCACCATGGGCGCACGCCCTATCGCGGCAATGAACGCGCTTCGCTTCGGCGCGCCGGATCACCCCAAGACGCGCCATCTGGTGGCAGGCGTGGTGGCTGGCGTTGGCGGCTACGGCAATTCCTTCGGCGTTCCGACTGTCGGCGGCGAGGTCAATTTCGATCCGCGCTACAACGGCAACTGTCTCGTTAACGCCTTCGCTGCCGGCCTCGCGAAGACCGATGCGATCTTCTATTCCAAGGCTGAAGGAGTCGGTCTGCCCGTCGTCTATCTCGGCGCCAAGACCGGTCGCGACGGCGTCGGCGGCGCGACCATGGCTTCCGCAGAGTTCGACGACAAGATCGAGGAAAAGCGGCCGACCGTTCAGGTCGGCGATCCCTTCACAGAAAAATGCCTGCTCGAAGCGTGTCTGGAGCTGATGGCCTCCGGAGCGGTCATCGCCATCCAGGACATGGGGGCCGCCGGCCTTACCTGCTCGGCCGTCGAGATGGGCGCCAAGGGCGACCTCGGCATCGAGCTCGATCTCGACAAGGTTCCGGTTCGCGAAGAGCGCATGAGCGCCTACGAGATGATGCTCTCGGAAAGCCAGGAGCGCATGCTGATGGTGCTGCGCCCCGAAAAGGAGAAGGATGCCGAGGCGATCTTCCGCAAATGGGGCCTCGACTTCGCCATCGTGGGCAAGACGACGGACGACCTGCGCTTCCGCATTCTCCACCAGGGCGAGGAAGTCGCCAACCTGCCCATCAAGGAGCTCGGTGATCAGGCGCCGGAATATGACCGCCCCTGGGTGGAACCCGAGCCGCGCGCGGCACTCGGGAGCGACGACATACCGGAGTCGGATGTGGCCGACGCACTGCTCAAGCTTCTCGGCGGCCCCGACCTTTCAAGTCGCCGCTGGGTTTGGGAGCAGTATGATACGATGATCCAAGGCAACTCGCTGCAACGTCCGGGCGGCGATGCCGGAGTTGTCCGTGTCGACGGCCATCCCAGCAAGGCACTCGCCTTTTCCTCGGACGTCACGCCGCGCTATTGCGAGGCGGACCCCTATGAAGGCGGCAAGCAGGCTGTCGCCGAATGCTGGCGCAATCTCACCGCGACGGGAGCCCTACCGCTCGCGGCCACGGACAATCTCAATTTCGGCAATCCGGAACGTCCAGAGATCATGGGTCAGTTCGCCAGGGCCGTCACCGGGATCGGCGATGCCTGCCGCGCGCTCGATTTTCCGATCGTTTCCGGCAATGTCTCTCTCTACAACGAGACCAATGGCCAAGCCATCCTTCCCACACCGACAATCGGCGGCGTCGGCCTGATCCATGATTGGCAGAAGATGGCGCGCATCGGCTTCGCGGCCGAAGGCGAGGCCATTATCCTGGTCGGCGCGCCGGCCGCCTGGGGAACACATCTCGGCCAGTCCATCTATTTGCGCGACATTCATGGCCGTGACGATGGCCCTCCCCCGCCGGTCGACCTCGAGCACGAGAAGAAGGTCGGCGATTTCGTCCGGTCCCTCGTCGCCGACGGGACGGCCACTGCCGTCCATGATCTGGCCGACGGCGGTCTTGCCGTGGCGCTCGCCGAGATGGCGATGGCCGGCGACATCGGTGCCACGGTCAATCAACTGAAGGACCTGCCGCCCATACCGGTATTCTTCGGGGAGGATCAGGGCCGCTATCTCATCACCATCCCGCGCCACAAGGTCGACTGGTTCTACGAGGAACGCATGCGCGGCAGCGGCATTTTCGCGCCCTGGATCGGCACCACCGGCGGGACCGAATTGAAGCTCGGCGACGCGCGCGCGCTCACCATCCAGGAGCTTCGCGCTGCTTATGAAGGCTGGTTCCCGGCCTTCATGGCGGGCGATCTTCCTCCGGAAAATTGATAGCAATCGGTCTTGGCAACGGACCGTAGCGGCGGACGCGGTCGACGCCAAGACCGTGGGTGCAATCCAAGGTCTTTCAGTAGCTCGGCAGTTCGACCCCGAGCTTCTTCAAATCCGCGGCGACCTTGCGCCGCGTCGCGAAGAAATCCGCCGGACGGGTCGCGCGCGAGCGCCCGATCTCGTCGGCGGTGAAGGGTTTGAACGGCGCGGCGAGCGAGTCCCCGGCAAGGGTCGGCACCAGCCAGTTCAACAGCGCGGCAACATCCTCGTCGTGGAGGCCGGAATTCATGATGCCGGGCGCCTGGATGACCAGGTTGCGCGATTGGGGCAACGTCATGAAGTAGCCGATATTGCCGGAAAGCGCCGGTATGCGGCCGATGCTTGCCGCGTCGCCGTTCAGGCCATGGCAGCCCGAGCAATGCAGCACATAGAGTGTCCGGCCGTTCCCTGCGGCGCTTGCCGTGCTGCCTGTTCCGCATGCCAGGACATGCAGGGCGAGCGCAGCGGAATAAATGGCAGCAGGTCTCATGGGCTCATCGGACAAGCTGCGCGCGCGTTCCAAGCAGTGTCTTGTGGTCGACTGTCGTGGCACGCAAGCTTTCGATCTCCGCCGCCGTGAGCGGCTTGAAACCCGACGGAGCGCCATTCAATGTCGCAAGCACGAAATTGACGAGCACTGCTATCTCATCGTCGCTGCGCTGTTTCTGCGGCGGCATCACGCCTTGATAAATCCGTCCTCCCGCCGCCAGTTTGCCCGAGAGGCCGTTCAGAACGACTTCCGGCACGTAGTTTCGGCTTTCGGGCTTGCCCGCCTTTGCCCAATCCGCGCCGGCCAGGGGCGGCGCCATTCCGGGTATGCCCAGCCCCGCCTTGCCGTGGCAGGCGCCGCAATTCCTGGCGAACAAGGTGGCGTCGTCGGCGAAGGCATGCGCTGTGAGTGTCGCCGTCGCAACGCAGGCTGCGATGCCAATCAGTTTGCTTCGCGCAAGCTTCTCCCGCCTAGCCTTCACGCTTACGGGAGAATTTGGCCGAGAAACGCAGAATGCTTTTCCCAAAGTCGCTTAACCATTGCTGCTGCCGAGCCCGACCACGGCGGCCACCGTACAGTGATAGTTGGTCTGACTATTGGCCATGCACCAGTTGATGTCGTTGTGTACGCCCATGCGGTATCCCGGCCGCTCGCGCAGGTTGAAGTTGCACAGGCATCTGCCGCAGGAGGCAACGCCGCAGCAATCATTGTAGCTGATCAGATACGCCTTGCCGTCGCCAGGATTCTGACAGGTGCCGACCCAGGTCACTGCCGAGACCTGGGCATTGGGCGGACATTGGTTGACGGTGCCGCCGCAGCACGTGCACAGGAAACCGTCGAGCGCGCAGTAGCGCCAGTATTCGCATTCCGTATCCGTCTTCTCAGCGGCCGCGCGCGCCGTGCCGCCACCGGCCCGGTCGAATGGCAGAAGCGGCATGATCGCGCCGCCGACCGCAACCTTGCCGACGAACGATAAGAAATTGCGGCGTCCTAGCCGGTGAGCCATCTGCCGCGATCCCTTCTCCGTGACTTGGTCGATGGCGCCAAAGAGTTTTTGGATCAGTCCCGACATCAGCGTGTCTCCCTAAGCCTGCGCACGTCTGCCGACTTCCGCTTTGATCCACTCCTGGATCGAAGCCTGGTCGAGATCCTGCGCATTGAGAAGGCTTTCCAATTGCTCGCGTGAGTTGACCAGCCCTTTGCCGCGCACCACCCCCTGTTCGTCGATCAGCACCGCAAAGGGCAATCGGTTGATGCGGTAAGTCATGCCGAGGTCGCGCGACAGTACATAGGGGAAGTCGACCAGCCCGGCCGCGCGGCGGAATTCGCTGTGTTCCAGCGCGTCACCGTCGCTGGCAATCACGATGGAGAGGCGCTGCGCCTCGGCCTGCTTCAGCGACTTCAGCACCGGCAGCAGCTTCTTGCAAACCGGGCAAGTGGTCGACAGGAAAAACACCAGAGTGCTCTTGCTGGACGGCGAGCCAAGCGTGAACGGCCTGCCATCCAGCGTCAACAAGTCGAAGCGCGGCGAACGCTCGCCGATCTTAGGCCCCGCGTCAGTCATCAGCGCGCCCATCGGCGCAACGCGCTCGAACAGGATGCCGACCTGCCGGGCAAGCGCGAACACCACGACGAGGAGAACGAGGACAATCACCCACAGGACGATCACGGCCACCACTAGCGGTTCCATCAGTTGTGCCCCTCGTGATTGTGCGGTTCCTGCCCCCGATCGGACGCCTGGAGCCACGACCAATTGTCGATCAGTTTTTCGATACCGGCGAAAAGCAGCATGGAAGACAGGATGCCGGCGGCGACGCTTGCCCAGGCGGCGGCCCCCATCTCGACCGGGAGCGGCGTGGCCATGGCAATCAGGCAAAGGCCGACCAGAGCGGCGTTGCGTGCCACCAGGTACCAGGACAGGCCCGTCCCCTCGCCGCCGCAGCCGCAGTCGATCCGGGTATTGCCCCGCGCGAGATTGAGCGCAATGGCGCAGGCATAGCCAACGAGGAGTGCGAGCGCTCCGCCCGCCGCGACAGGCCGGGCCGCCGGAACGATCAACCCGAGTACGATCGCGAGTTCCAGGCCAAGCAGCCCCGCAGCGGCCGGAAGGAGCGCCGACGCGGGCACGATCCGGTACCCGGCCATGGTGTGTGCGAACAGTTCCAGGTCCATCGCCTTGTGCAACGCCGCGCGCGTGAAGATGCAGACGAGAGTGCCTGCGGCAAGAACGATCAATATCGGATGCAACGCGACCATGGCCCGCCCTACCGCACTTCCACCTGATCGGGTAGGTCGCCCCCCGGGGCTGTTGCGGACGGCGTCAACGTGAATTGCTGGTCTGCGTCCGGCAGGTCATAGCGCACCACTTCGGCCTTGAGCCCGTCTATCGCAAAAAGCGCCGGCCTGTCTCCTTGACTGACGGTGAGCGCGATCGCCGGCACAGATTGGGAACGTCCGACAAGCCTCTTTTCCCTCAAGTCGACCGCCCAGATTTCTTCCGCCGGATTCTTGTGACTGCCTTCAGCGCCTTTCGAATGCATCAGCACATAGGCGAGACCGTTCTTGTCGTGCACGGCCAATGGTTGATAGCCACCCGGGCGCCAATCTCCCTCGACGCCTTTCGACACTTCGATCTTGTCGACCAGGCGCGCGGTCTCGCCTTCGACATCGACGACGTAGATATTGCCGCCATAGGACGGAAGCACCCAATTATCGCCCCAGCGAAAAGCGCTTGTGAAGACGGCATCATTGTCGGCATCGAAGATCTGGCCAGAGGCCTTCATTTCGCCGGTGCCATCGGGCTTGACGTCGATTGTGCCGAGGGTCCCGTCGCCGCACAAGGTCGCGAACCGGCTAGCGGTCTTGGCCGAAGGCAGAATGCCGTAGCATCCCGGATTGGGAATATCGCCGATCTGCTTCTTTGCGGCGAGATCGACCACGGTCACCGAGGTCGCCGGCGTGGCGTTCTGCACGAACAGATATTTGTGCTCCGCCGAGGGCTGGAACAACGAACGATAGTTCAGCGCCTGCGCCCGGTTGCTCGATATCGGGATCTCCTCCTTGAAGGAGAGGTCATCCCCGGAAAAGACCTCGACAACATCGGAGCGTTCGCCCCGGGTGGTGCGGGACAGATGCGTCGTCGCCACATAGATGTCTTTCGAGCCCTGCGGGATGAGCACCATGCCGAGATTGGACGTGCCGATGATGCCAAGGAGCTTGAGCGTGTCGGCATCCATCACATAGGCGCGCCCGTCCACCACATGGTTCAAGGCCAAATCCATAGAGAGCAGGAGTTCCGTGCCCTCCGGAATCGTGACGTTGGTGATCTCCTCCGGCTGTATTTCCCCTTGTGCTTCCTGGGCATAGGTTGGCGGAATTGCCGCGCTAGCCAGCACAACCGCCGCGAACAGGCCCAAACGCATTGTTGTCCTCCCCGATTGGCTTTTCAGACTTCCGGCCCCGCGCCACTTCGTCCGCACTGGAATGATTGACGGTATATGTCCCGCTGGCCGCGGGCATGAACCGCCAGGCCTCGTCGACTTGCGACGTTTCACGGCCATTTGAATGCGAGCCGGCAGTTGAGCTCCGCCGCGCCAAGGCAGAGGCTCCACACCTTGCCGCGACGTCTCCAGCAGCTCATCTCCTGTCCTCCCAAACGGTGTCGGCTGGTTCAGTAGCATTGTCTCATGGATTTGCCTTGCGCTTGACAGAACATGCCAAAATAAGGCCGGCACGATCTTTTCAGCCAATATCGGCGCCTACTTGCCGGAGATGCTGCTGGCGGGCGCGATACTCCACCGGAGTTTCACCGACCTGAGCCTTGAAATTGCGAGAGAAGGCGCTGGCCTCGCTGTAGCCAAGCTGCAGCGCGATCGCCGTCAGCGGGATGTCTGTTGCGACCAGCATGCGTTGTGCGATCTGTACCCGTCGCTTGTTGCGGATATCGAGGAAGTTGACGCCGGCCTCTGCCAGTCGGCGTTGAAACGTGCGCAACGAGACGCCGAAGTCGGCCGCGGCATGTTCGATGTCCGCATCGAGCGAACGTGCGAGAGCCGCTCCCATCCAAGCTTCGATCGAAGTGGGCAGGTCGAGCTCCTTGCGACGGGCCGACTGGATTTCCCTGAGCTCTCGTTCGGCGCTCGCATTGGCCCTGGGATCTGCTCCCGGCAGGGCACTGTGGAGATAGCTGGCGGCAAAATAGAGGGCGTTACGCGCCCGATGCGGCTCTACCGCGCATTGGAAATGCGCTCGGTACGCTTCCAGGTCCTGCGAACAATCATGCTCGAAATCGACACGGAAGATCGTCCGCTTTGGGCCGACTATGTCGGCCAGCATCCTGTACTCCAGCGCGATGGTGAAATCGGCGTCCTGCTTGCGGAGCCGAACCGTCGGATCGGAAATCAAATAGCTCAGCCTGGCGACATCGCCCGAGACATCGAGCCGTGCCTCGGTGTTGCTCTGCAGACTGGCGAAATAGGTGGTGAACTTGGAAAGAGCGTATCCGAGGGTGGGGGATGTGAAGAAGACGGTTGCGATGGAGCCCAGCGCCGGCAGGTTATAGATGCGGCTGAGCTTGAGGCCATAAGTTGCGTCGCCACGTTCGCGAGCGGCGGCTTCGAGGATCGTCGTGAAGGTGGCGAGCGGCGTGTTGCTTCGGCTTTCTGTGAGGCTCGCCCGGGTCAGCCCGACCCGTGCAAGGACGCTTTCCGGCTCCTGCCCTTTGCTGGCCAGCGCATCCAGGAGCAAAGTGGTCGCCTGTGGGGCAATCGTGCCGCTCGCCTGCATCCCGCGCATCTCCGCGTCGCTATGCCGAAGGCATGCCCCCACGCCCAGACGATATCCTCCGCAAGATTCTTTGTTCTGCCGCCCCGCCTGTCAATTGTCTTGAAGTAGAGCGTCTCCGTGCGAAGTTGAACTACCATGCCGAGAACGCATTCCAGGTATAAGCGATGATCCTGCGGTGGAGTCCGATGCAGACGCTTTCCGGCTACTCGGGCCTTGGCGGACTGGCGCTGCTCGCGACGGGAGCCCTGCTCATCCTGCAGCCGACGGATCACGGCTGGTGGGCAACAAGGCTGCTCGGATTGGCGGCACTGATGCTGGCGGTCGGGTCCATCGCCCTACGCCCATTGCCGGGACGCCGGGGCTGGCACAAAGTTTTCGGCTGGGGGGCGCTGGTCGCGCTTGTGGCGCATGTGTCCTTGATCATGGGGCTGCAACCAGTCTTCTGGCGCTGGCTGACACCGGCAGTTCCTGTCGAGATCGTGGCCGGCATCTTCGCGGCTCTGGCATTCGCCGCCGCATTGACGCTGCAGCGCTCGGCAAAATTGCGCCGGCGACTCGGGCCCTTCCGGAGCCAGCGAGCCCATCGCGTCGCAGGCCATCTCCTCGCGGCGGCAGCGGGCGCGCATGTCGCCTTGATCGCAGGCCTGGGCCAGGTCTCCGCCGTGCTCGTCATGGTCTGTCTGATCCTTCTCCTGGTGGACGGTTTCCTGCGCGAAAGGCACGTGGCAGAACTGGCCGCAGCGCTCGCACTTTTCGTCATTATCCTCGCCGGGATCGCTGCAGGCCCGCTGGCGTCCCCGCGTCTGGCGACGCTCAGGCAGGCGCCGGTCGACCACGCTCGGTTCCTGCACACCGACCACACCGGGCTCCCCTGCGCGGGCTGTCATCACAATTTCGCCGACGGAAGCGGCAACGAGAATTGCCTAACGTGCCACAAGCGCATCTCAGCGTCCGAGACGACGCGAATCGACCGACTGTTTCATGCCTTCTGTTCCGACTGTCATCGCCGGGATGTGCGCGAAGGCCGGAAATCCGGCCCGATCGATGACTGCAACGGCTGTCACCGCCGCCCATGACGGTTGTCATACATCCAGGTCGCCGAAACTCGGCGTGAAGCGATACAGCCGGATTGACCTCACCGGCCGCAGCCGCCATATCTGGATGACGAGCGGAGCTTGGAGACAGACCCAGTGGCAATGGACGCGCGCGACATCGAACGCCTCATCAAGGAAGGCATTCCGGACGCGAAGGTGACGATCCGCGATCTCGCGGGCGACGGCGATCACTACGCGGCCGAAGTCGTGGCTGAGAGCTTCCGTGGCAAAAGCCGCGTGCAGCAGCATCAGATGGTTTACGAGGCCCTGAAGGGAAATATGGGCGGCGTCTTGCACGCACTCGCCCTGCAGACGAGCGCACCGGACTGAGCGACCCTACAATTCGACATCCGCTCGTGTTGGCACGCCGGCGACAGCTCCGCGGCGACGCATTGCGTCTCGGTCTTGTTTCGGGTCGCCGAAGGGTTTATCTCCTAATGAACTTCGGGCCTGTTCCCACGGGCATGAAAAGGATTCCTTCATGAGCGGCATTCACGACTACATCGACAGCGAAGTGAAGAGCAACGACGTCGTGCTCTTCATGAAGGGCACTCCGGGGTTCCCGCAGTGCGGCTTTTCCGGGCAAGTCGTCCAGATCCTCGACTATCTCGGCGTCGACTACAAAGGCGTCAATGTGCTTACCTCGAACGAGTTGCGCCAAGGCATCAAGGATTATTCCAGCTGGCCGACGATTCCGCAGCTGTATGTGAAGGGCGAGTTCGTCGGCGGATGCGACATCATCCGCGAAATGTTCCAGGCTGGCGAACTGCAGACCTTCCTGGAAGAGAAAGGCATCAGCGCGAAAGCCGCTTGATCGCAGAGGAAGCACAACGGTAATAGCTGCCGGATCGAGCTTCTGACAATGCGCCGGACTTTCCGGCGCATTTTCGTTTTTTATCGTGATTACCGGAGGGACGACGATGGACGCGCAAGCGCCGGCGAAGGACAAGGGATTCCTGCTGCCCATTCCGCGCTGGGAATTCATTGCGCTGGCAGCGGCACTGATGGCACTCAATGCCCTGGCCATCGACATCATGCTGCCGGGGCTTCAGCAGATCGGCGCCAGTCTCGGGGTCGAGAACGAGAACCATCGGCAATACGTCATATCGGCCTATGTTTTCGGCTTCGGTCTGCCCCAGCTTCTCTATGGCCCCATCTCAGACCGATTCGGCCGCCGCATCCCGCTGCTGTTCGGTCTTGTGGTGTACGTGGTGGCAGCCTTTTGCATCGCCTTCGCGCCGAGTTTCGAAGTCTTGCTTGCCTTGCGCTTCATCCAGGGCGTCGGCGCCGCCGCCACTCGCGTCGTGGCGGTGTCCTTCGTGCGCGATGTGTTCGGGGGCCGTGCCATGGCGGAGGTCATGTCGCTGGTGTTTATGGTCTTCATGGTCGTGCCGGTGGTCGCTCCGAGCATTGGTCAGTTGGTCATGCTGTTTTCCGAATGGCACATGATCTTCGTGTTCATGGCGCTGGTCTCACTCGGCGTGACCGTCTGGACTGCCATGCGCTTGCCCGAGACGTTTAGACCTGAGTATCGCCGTCCTCTCACGGCAGCTTCGGTCATGGGAGGCTTTGGCGTCGTGCTCGGCAACCGCACGGCACTATGCTACACGCTGGCGACGACACTGATGTCAGGCGGCCTCTTCGGCTTCATCAACTCCGCTCAGCAGATCTATGTCGGCATCTACGGCCTCGGTGTCTGGTTCCCCGTCATTTTCGCGGTGGTCGCCAGCATGATGGCGTTATCGTCTTTCGCGAACTCACGGCTCGTGGGCCGCATCGGCATGCGGCGACTGTCGCACGGCGCGCTGCTCGGCTTCAGTGCCGTGACCGCCCTTTTGTTCGCGCTCGCTCTGATTGGGCCGGTGCCGCTCGTCGTCTTCATCGGCCTGTTCACTGCGGCGATGCTCCAGTTCGGCTGGATCAACTCGAACTTCAACGCCATAGCGATGGAGCCGCTCGGTCACCTCGCCGGGACGGCGTCATCTGTGCAGGGCTTCATCCAGACGGTTGGCGGTGCAACGATCGGCGCGATCATCGGGCAGGCCTTCGACGGCACCGTACTGCCGTTCAGCGCCGGCTTCTTTCTTGTATCGCTGACGACACTGGCACTGGTGCTCCTTGCCGAGCGAGGCCGCTTGTTCCAGGCGCACGGGAACCCGACGCATTGACCTGAAGCGGCACGTTAAACCATGTCGCGCAAATCGAGATTTGCGCGACATGGTTTAAGCTCCCGGATGTCGTTGCCCAAAACCGATGCGCGGTTTTGGCGGCACGCATCGCGATTGATAGGGCTCCGACCAGCCCTATTCCGCCCAGAGCTTGCGCCGCAGTTCATCCCAGCTTTCCCTGCTCGGCGCAACGAGCAGCCCACCGCCCACATGCGAAGCGTTATACGCGCTGCCGTCGAAACGGGCGGAATAGCCTCCGGCTTCGGCGTGGATCAGGACACCAGCAAGATGATCCCAGGGCATCAGCTTGTTGTAGATGACGTAGTGGCCGAAGCCCGTAGCCAGCAAACGGTACTCGCACGCTGCGCAACGATAGTTGAATTGCGACAGCGATTGAACGTGGTTGCGGGCGAGGCGCGACCGTTCGGGCTCGGGCAGATGGCTGAAGGAGATGGCGCCGGTCATCTCAGACAGCGGAACGGACTCTGCGACCCGCGCCTTCTCGAGCCGGCCATTCGCATGCCGGACATGGCTGCCGGCCCCTTTGGCACCGATCAGCCAATCCTTGCCGACGGGATCGTGAATGATGCCGGCGACGGTCTCGCCGCGAACGACAACCGCGAGCATGACTCCGAACAAGGGCATTCCGGAAGCAAAATTGAACGTGCCATCGACCGGATCGATGACGAAAGCGAGCGGAGCCTCGCCAAGGCCGTGGAGGAGCGCCGGATTTTCGGAGTGGGCTTCCTCGCCCACGATCATGGCTTCGGGATAGCGCTCGCGCAGGCGGGCCGTGATGACGCGCTCGGCATTGATATCCGCCTCGGTGACGAGGTCAGCCGCGGAGGTCTTCAGCCGGATATCCCCGCGATCCAGGCGCCTGAAGCGCGGCATGATCTCCGCTGCGGCGGCATCCGCGAGTACCGCGGCCAGCCAATCGATCGCCTTCTCGTCAAACGTCATGGTGTCCCTGCAGTGATGGTTTCGTTGAGCGCGGCAAAGTCGAACAGCTTCCGGTCCAGGAGATGCGAGGCGCGAACATTGCCCAGAGCACGGATCATCGTGTCCTTGCGCCCGGGCATACGACGCTCGATCTCTTCCAGCATCGCCTTCATGGCATTGCGTTGCAGCCCTTCCTGGCTGCCGCAAAGATCGCAAGGGATGATCGGGAAACGCATGGCGTCGGCGAACTTGGCGAGATCGCTCTCCGCTGCGTAAGCGAGCGGACGCAATACCATGACGTCCCGCTCATCATTGAGCAGCTTGGGCGGCATCGCGGCCATGCGCCCGCCGTGGAACAGATTCATGAAGAACGTCTCCAGAATGTCTTCACGGTGATGACCGAGGATCAGGGACGAACATCCCTCCTCGCGTGCAATCCTGTAGAGATGGCCTCGGCGAAGGCGCGAGCAAAGCGAGCAATAGGTGTTGCCCTCGACAATCTTTTCGGTCACCACCGAATAGGTGTCCTGATACTCGATCCGGTGTGGGATGCCGTGAGCGGTCAGATAATCAGGCAGGATGTTCTTGGGGAAATTCGGCTGGCCCTGGTCGAGATTGCAGGCCAGCAAGTCCACCGGCAACAAGCCGCGCCATTTCAGGTCGAGGAGCAAGGCAAGGAGCCCGTGGGAATCCTTGCCGCCAGACAAAGCCACGAGCCATCGATCTCCTGGCTTGACCATGGCGAAGTCAGCGAGGGCCTGCCGCATATGTCGCAGGAGCCGCTTGCGCAGCTTGTTGAATTCGACACTCGACGGCACTTCGGCGAAAAGCGGGTGCGCGCCGCCCTCGGCACCGGGCGCATCAAGCTCGGGAATCTCGTGCAAGGTCATTGTTCCAACACTTCGAAACCGCGTTTCGTACTGTCCGGCCGCCGATCTTTCCTTGGCCGGTCCATCGCGCCTGCATAGACCATCGCAGCCAGCCTGCGAACCGATTTTCACGAAAGATCGGAATTGCGCTTGCTCATATGAAAAAGGCCGCGAACGGGCGCGGCCTTTTCCTGAATTTCGAACTGACGTCGTTTACCGCGAGTAGAACTCGACGACGAGGTTCGGTTCCATCTGCACCGCGAACGGCACATCGGCAAGGCTAGGCACGCGCTGATAGGTGGCGACCATCTTGTTGTGATCGACCTCGATGTAGTCCGGAACGTCGCGCTCGGCGAGCTGCACGGCCTCCAGCACCATGACGAGCTGCTTCGACTTCTCGCGAACTTCGATCACGTCGCCCGGCTTGCAGCGGTAGGAGCCGATATTGACGCGGCGGCCGTTCACATTGATGTGGCCGTGATTCACGAACTGGCGCGCGGCGAAGATCGTCGGCACGAACTTCGCGCGATAGACGATGGCATCGAGACGCGACTCCAAGAGACCGATCAGGTTCTCCGAAGTATCGCCCTTGCGACGGTTCGCCTCGTCATACGTCTTGCGGAACTGCTTCTCCGACACGTCGCCGTAATGGCCCTTCAGCTTCTGCTTGGCCCGCAGCTGCAGACCGAAGTCCGACATCTTGCCCTTGCGGCGCTGGCCGTGCTGGCCCGGGCCATACTCGCGCTTGTTGACCGGAGACTTCGGGCGGCCCCAGACATTTTCGCCAAGACGGCGGTCCAGCTTGTACTTTGCGGATTCGCGCTTGCTCATCGCATTCCCTTTCAACACGTTGAATCCGAAGCAAGATGCTCCGGACGAAGGAACGCGCCCTCCTCTGGCCCCGATCTTGGGACCTGACAGGATCTCCCACGCACGCTTTGCGGAAAGACCCACGGGACACGTCAAGTAAGACGCCGGACCCTTCGGCCCGGCGCTGGCGTGGCTCTAGTGGATCATTCCTTGTGTGTCAAGGATTTCGCCCAGGCAAGGCGAAAGCAGGATCTATCGGCGATCAAGCCGAGGCCATCGGCGAGGCCGAAACGCTCACGCGTCCATTCGCATCGCTGCTGATCGCCTACAATGACAACTGCCTGACGGCAAACCATAACGCATTGTAATCTTTTGTATTTTGAATGATTCCAAAATGGTCGACCATAGTTGACTTCAATTGTCTTCTTTATATGTTGGCAACGTCTGAAACCCTTGGAGATCCGAGGCTCAGCCATTCAAGAAGAGGTCGAGAGATGATTTTCCAGCGCCTGTTGCCAGCTTGTCTGGTGGCCATTGCCGCCATGCTCTTCCAGGCAATGCCGGGCAAAGCGGCAGATGAACAGACCTTCACACTCACGATCCAGGATCATCGCTTCAAGCCACAGACGCTCAGCGTTCCCGCCAATGAGGCGTTCGCTCTGACAGTCGTCAATGCGGACCAGACGGCGGAGGAATTCGAGAGCAACGACTTCCACGTCGAGAAGGTGATCGCCGGTGGAAAGGAGATGACCTTTCACATCGGACCGCTGGCTGCCGGCAGCTATGGTTTCTTCGGTGAGCGTCACGAAGACACGGCTATAGGGACGCTTTTTGCGCAGTAGTGATGCTCCCCACATTCGTCATCGTCTTCCGCGAGACCCTTGAAGCTGCTCTAATCATCTCGATCGTGCTTGCAGCGAGCAGCGGCATTCCGGCGAGAGGCCGATGGGTGTCAGGTGGCGTGCTCGCGGGCCTTGTCGGAGCGGGTATCGTTGCAATCTTCGCGAGCCAGTTGACCGAGCTCTTCGATGGCAACGGCACGGAAGTCTTCAATGCCGTGGTTCTGCTGACGGCCGTCGCAATGCTTGGCTGGCATCAAATCTGGATGAGTTCGCACGGAGCGGAACTCGCGCGCGAAAGCCGGGCGATCGGCTCGGCAGTTCGCGAAGGTGTCAAGCCACTCTCGGCCCTGGCGATCATCTGCGCAGTGGCAGTGCTGCGCGAAGGGTCTGAAACGGTTCTCTTCCTCTACGGCGTTGCGATCGATGGCGAACTCGATGCCGCAACCATGCTGCAAGGCGGTCTTCTGGGTGTCGCCGGCGCTGCCCTTGTCGGCGCCCTCCTCTATGCCGGCCTCCTGCGCGTGCCTTTGAAGCACATTTTCCACGTCACAGGAGTGATCGTCTTGCTCCTGGCTGCCGGGCTCGCGTCGCAAGCCGCGGCCTTCCTGGTCCAGGCCGGCTATCTCCCTCCTCTCGGCTACGACATCTGGAACACGTCGCAAATCCTGCCCCAGACCAACCCGGTCGGCTTCCTGCTGCACATCCTGGTCGGATACGTCGCGCGCCCGGAAGGCATTCAGATCGTCGCCTACGCCCTCACGCTGACGATCATTCTCTCGGTGTCGGCGGTGGTTCGGAGGCGCGGCCTGGCCCTCAAGCGAGGCTGAGCCCAAAGCCCTGCATCATCCGCCGGGTCGCGAAATCGGACTTGCCGGACGTGAAGACGGCAATGTCCGCCCCGTTCCGGAACGCGGTGTCGCACTCTTCCGGCGTCTGTGCGGCGATAAGGGACAACGCGCGCCGCGCGATCGCTTCGGCGGGATCGAGCCAGTCCACGGGCCAAGGGGCGGTTTTGCGCATGCGATTGGCCAGGAACGGATAGTGGGTGCAGGCGAGCACGACGATGTCCGTTCGCCGGCCATCCTGCTCGACGAAACAGGGAGCGATTTCGGCGCGGACCGCATCCTCGTCGACGAAACCGTCCCGCATGTAGATTTCGGCAAGGCCGGCGAGCCTGTCGCTGCCGACCAGCCGCACATGGCATTTGGATCCCCATTGGGAAATCAGGTCCCGGGTATATTGGCGCTTCACGGTGCCCGGCGTCGCCAGCACCGATACAAGGCCGGAACGCGTGCGTTCGGCGGCCGGTTTGATTGCCGGCACCGTTCCGACGAATGGGCGGCCGGGAAAGACCTCGCGCAAGGCATTGATGACGAGTGTCGAGGCGGTGTTGCAGGCGACCACCGAAATCTCGGGATCGTAGCGGTCGAACAGCTCCCCGAACAGTTTCAGTATATGGTCCGCCAGCGCGGGCTCTTCCCAGGCGCCATAAGGAAAAGCCGCGTCATCGGCCACGTAAATGAAGCGGCGCCCTGGCATGAGCACGCGTGCCTCACGAAGGACGCTAAGCCCCCCTATGCCGGAATCGAACAGGAGGATTGGTCTCTCAGCCGTCCTCGACATCTTTTCGCGCCTCGTTTGCCTCTTCGCGATGGGCCGCCGCATCGGCCTTCGCCTTGCGTTCGGGATAGCCGGCGCCGCGCGGCTCCTTCGGCGAGAAATAGTCGAGCGAGGCGACGACGCCGCGCAGGACCTTGATCTCGGCTTCCGCGAAGCCGGGACGCGTCAGCACCGCACGCAGATTGTCGACCATCTTGGGCTTCTTCGCCTTCGGCCGAAAATAGCCTCTCACGTCCAGCGCTTCTTCGAGATGGCGGAACAGACCCAGCAAATGCTCCTTCGGCGCGGGCGCCATTTCGAGACCGGCGAAGGCAGTGTCGGTCTCGGCCTCCATTCCAGACTTCATCCACTCATACGACATCAGCAGCACCGCCTGGGCGATGTTGAGCGAAGCGAAGGCCGGATTGACCGGAAAGGTGACGATCTCGTCGGCGAGGCCCACCTCTTCATTCTCCAGGCCAATGCGCTCGCGACCGAACAGGATGCCGGTCTTCTCGCCGGCTCGGAAACGAGCGCGCAGCGCCCTGCCCGCCTCGACCGGCCCCCGAACGGGCTTGAAGCCGTCGCGCTCGCGCGCTGTCGTGGCGAAAACGAAATTGAGATCGGCGATCGCCTCGGGCAGCGTGTCGAAGATCTTCACGGCGTCGATCACATGATCGGCGCGGCTGGCCGCCGCTCGCGCCCTCTCGTTGGGCCAACCGTCGCGCGGGTTCACCAGCCTCAGTTCCGAAAGACCGAAATTCGCCATGGCGCGGGCCACCATGCCTATGTTCTCCCCGAGTTGTGGCTCGACGAGAATGATCGCCGGGCCTTCGGCGATGAGTTTGCGGTCGCGATCCGTGCCTGCCATGACGCCAATGATCCAGTCTTTGCGGCTTTTTACGCGTCCCTGCCATATTCGCCCTGAGAAATGAAGCTTCCGTAAGGACGCGTGCAGCAGCCGCGGACGGCCCCGTGCATCCGAGGCGCCTCGGATGCGACGGCCTCTCAGAGGATGAAGGAGCGAATCGCGGCGGCGACCTCGGCCGGCTTCTCGTGCAGGACCCAGTGTCCGGCTCCACCGATCTTCTTGATGGTGAGGTCCTCGGCATAGCGCTCGAGACCGTTCAGGCAAGCGGGGGTGAGCGCCTCGTCGGCCTCCCCCCACAGCACCAGATGCGGCACGCCTACGGTGACCTTCGCTGGGTCCAAGGCGAGGAGCGGCGCATCCGCCGCCGGCTCCCCCGGCGCCGGCACGACGACCGGCGAAGAACCGTACCAGCGCAGCATGGCCTGCATCGCTCCCGGCTGCGCCCAGGCCGCGCGATAGGCTTGGCGGATTTCCGGTGTCATCCACCCGGTCCTGGAGAACCCGGCGATCATTCTTTCGACTCGGGCAAAATCATTCTCGGCCAGGCGCGCGGCCGCGTCCGGCGCGCGCAATCTGTGGAAATATTGGCTCGCCCGGCGCTGGCCGGGATCGTCGAGGATGGCCCGCTGGAAACAGAGCGGATGCGCGCCATTCGCGACGACGAGATGGGTGAGCCTGTCGGGATGGGCGAAAGCGTAGGCGTAAGCGACGGCCGCGCCCCAGTCATGGCCGGCGAGCACGAACGGCCTCCCCGGAGACAGACGGTCGGCCAGCGCCACGATGTCGGCCACCAGATTTCTGGCCAGATAAGCCTCTCCGCCTTGGGGCTTCGACGAGAGGTTGAAACCGCGCTGATCCGGCGCAACCACATAATGATCCCGCGACAAGTCCTGCATCACCTCGCGCCAGGCGGCCCAATACTCCGGGAAGCCGTGCAGGCATATGACCAGCCTCGCCGCGGAATCGCCTGCAGCGGCCACATTGAGCGTAACCTGCCCGGTATCCAACATGAAGAAATCAGGCTCGAACATGAGGTGGGCTCCAACAGCGAATCACAGGGCGAGAAGGCAGCAGCATCGCCCCGGACAATGGCGACTGGGACGGCACGAGGCATGGTTTGCGCGCGGGTAAGCGCTTTGCTATAGGGGCCGCATCTTTCCGGTCGCGACCAATGCGGGACATTCGTCCCGAATCCAGAAAAGAGGCATTTCCCATGGCGAAGATCAAGGTGGCAAATCCCGTCGTCGAACTCGACGGCGACGAGATGACCCGCATCATCTGGCAGTTCATCAAGGACAAGCTGATCCACCCCTATCTCGACATCGACCTCAAATACTACGACCTCAGCATCCAGCATCGCGATGCGACCGACGACCAGGTGACGATCGACGCCGCCAACGCGATCAAGAAGTACGGTGTCGGCGTGAAATGCGCCACCATCACCCCCGATGAGGCGCGCGTCGAGGAATTCCAGCTGAAGAAGATGTGGAAGTCGCCAAATGGCACGATCCGCAACATCCTGGGCGGTGTGATCTTCCGCGAGCCGATCATCTGCAAGAACGTGCCGCGCCTCGTGCCGGGCTGGACCAAACCGATCATCGTCGGCCGCCACGCCTTCGGCGACCAGTACCGGGCGACCGATTTCCGTTTCCCCAGCAAGGGCAAGCTGACGATCAAGTTTGTCGGCGAGGATGGCCAGACCATCGAGCACGACGTCTTCGACGCGCCTTCCTCCGGCGTCGCCATGGCGATGTACAATCTCGACGATTCCATCCGCGACTTCGCGATGGCGTCGTTCCACTATGCGCTCGATCGCGGCGTGCCCTGCTATCTCTCCACCAAGAACACCATCCTCAAGGCCTATGATGGGCGCTTCAAGGACATTTTCCAGGAAGTGTTCGACAACGAGTTCGCCGAGAAGTTCAAGGAAAAGAAGATCTGGTACGAGCATCGTCTCATCGACGACATGGTCGCCTCGGCCCTCAAGTGGTCGGGCGGGTATGTCTGGGCCTGCAAGAACTATGACGGCGACGTGCAGTCCGACATCGTGGCCCAGGGCTTCGGCTCGCTCGGCCTGATGACTTCCGTGCTGGTCACGCCGGACGGCAAGACCGTCGAGGCGGAAGCCGCCCATGGCACGGTGACCCGTCACTACCGCCAGCATCAGAAAGGCGAGGAAACCTCGACAAATTCCATCGCCTCGATCTTCGCCTGGACGCGCGGGCTGGCGCACCGCGCCAAGCTCGACGGCAATTCGGAACTCCAGAAGTTCGCCGATACGCTCGAGAAGGTCTGTGTGGCGACCGTCGAAAGCGGCTACATGACCAAGGATCTCGCACTGCTCATCGGCGCCGACCAGCCCTGGCTGTCGACCACCGGGTTCCTCGACAAGATCGACGAGAACCTGACGAAGGCGATGGCCGCCTGACAAAATCTGGCCCGCCGGCGGCATTCAGCTGCCGGCGGGCCAGTTCCCGGCGGGTTGAATTCCGGCCCCGGCGACGGGCATCGTCGCCCGGCCCGCCGATCCGGCGACGGCAGACAGGGGCGAACCGATGAAATCTCCACCACGCCTATTCGGTGCCGACTACAGTGTCTATGTCAGGATCGTAAGGCTCGCCCTTGAAGTGAAGGGCGTGGAGTATGAACTCGTCCCGATCGATGTGTTCGCCCCGAACGGGCCGCCGGAATGGTATCTGAAGCACCATCCCTTCAGCCGCATCCCGGCTTTCGAACACGGAAGCTTCCGACTTTTCGAGACCGGCGCCATAACGCGCTACGCGGACGAAGCTTTTGACGGTCCGCCCCTCCAGCCTTCCGGCCCGAGGATGCGGGCAACAATGAACCAGATCATCGGACTGCTCGACGCCTACGCCTATCGCGCGCTGGTCTGGGACGTCTATGTGGAACGCGTCTCCAAGCCGAAGCGCGGCGAGGCTTCCGACGAACCGCGTATCGCCGGTGGCCTGAAAATCGCGGCGACCTGCCTCGCGGCACTGGCCGACCTCAAGATGCCAGGCCCATGGCTGCTCGGAGAGCAACTCACCCTGGCCGACCTCCACGCGGCGCCGATGTTCGCCTATTTCCTCAGGACGCCCGAGGGACGCGCCGTCATCGACAGCTATCCAGCGATCGCGGGGTGGTGGCAGCGAATTTGCGGACTGCCGAGCTTTACCGGCACCGAATTTGGAGAATAGGGGCAGCGCCGCCTTGCGACGCCGCCTCAGGCTTTCAGCCCTTCGCCGCCATCGCGGCTTTCACCGCCGCGATCGCCTCGCCGGCCTTCGACGCGTCGGGGCCACCGGCCTGGGCCATGTCCGGGCGACCGCCGCCGCCTTGTCCGCCCAAAGCCGCCGACGCGACGCGCACGAGATCGACCGCGCTGAACCGTCCCGTCAGGTCCTCGGTGACGCCGACGACGACGCTCGCCTTTCCATCGGTTTCCCCGATGAAGACCACGACGCCCGAGCCAAGCGTCTTCTTGCCTTCGTCGGCCAGCGGCTTCAAATCCTTCGGGGCGACGCCCGACACCGACTTGCCCACGAAGCCGACGCCGGCCACCGTCTCGGTTTCAGCACCGGCACCCGCCGAGCCGCCGCCACCCAGAGCAAGCTTCTTGCGCGCATCCGCCAGCTCTCGTTCGAGCTTGCGTCGCTCGTCGAGCAGCGCCTCGACACGGTTGAGCGCATCGGCCGGCGAGACCTTCAGCGCCGCGGAGACGGCCTTCAAGCGCCGATCCTGCTCGTCCAGGTGCCGGCGCGCCGCGTCGCCCGTCAGAGCTTCGATGCGCCGCACGCCAGCGGCCACGGCACCGTCGCCGAGCAGCCTGATGAGACCGATATCGCCAGTGGACGAGACATGCGTGCCGCCACAAAGCTCGACCGAATAGGCTTTGCCGGCCTTGTCGCCATGAAGAGCCGTGCCCATCGAGACCACGCGGACCTCGTCGCCATATTTCTCGCCGAACAGCGCCATGGCGCCTTCGGCGATCGCATCATCGACAGCCATCAGCCGCGTCGTCACGGGCGCGTTCTGAAGGACGATCTCATTCGCCATGCGTTCGACGGTCTCCAACTCCTCGGCCGACATCGGCTTGGGATGCGAGAAATCGAAGCGCAGGCGTTCCGGCGCGACGAGCGAGCCTTTCTGGGCGACATGGGTCCCCAGCACCTCTCGCAGCGCTTCATGGACGAGATGGGTGGCTGAGTGGTTCGACCGAAGGCGCGTACGGCGGGCGTGGTCGACCTTCATCTCGACGGCAATGCCGACACGAACTTTTCCCTTCACCACCCGCGCCACGTGCACGAAAAGACCATCGCCCTTTTTCTGCGTATCGGTAATCTCGAGCTCGAAGCCTTCGCCCGTCATCGTGCCGGTGTCGCCCACCTGGCCACCCGATTCGCCGTAGAACGGCGTCTGGTTGACGACCACGGAGACGGTCTCGCCCTCGCCGGCCTCATCGACCACCGCGCCGTCCCTGACGAGCGCCGCGACAATGCCTTCGGCCTGCTCGGTGTCGTACCCCAGGAATTCGGTGGCGCCCGTCTTGTCCTTGACCGAGAACCAGACGGTTTCGGTCGCCGCTTCGCCGGAGCCGGCCCAACTCGCGCGGGCTTCCGCCTTCTGGCGAGTCATGGCCGCGTCGAAGCCTTCCAGATCCACCGAGATGCCGCGCTGGCGCAGCGCGTCCTGGGTCAGATCGAGCGGAAAACCATAGGTGTCATAGAGCTTGAAGGCCGTCTCGCCGTCGAGCCGGCCGCCCTCGCCCAGCGTTTCCGTCGCTTCGGCGAGGAGCCCGAGGCCACGCGCCAGCGTCTTGCGGAAGCGGGTTTCCTCCAGCTTGAGGGTCTCGGTGATGAGAGCTTCGCCGCGAACGAGCTCGGGATAAGCCTGCCCCATCTCGCGGACCAGCGCCGGCACCAGCCGCCACATCAACGGCTCGGTCGCGCCGAGGAGCTGGGCATGGCGCATGGCGCGCCGCATAATGCGCCGCAGGACGTAGCCGCGACCTTCGTTGGACGGCAGGACACCATCGGCGATCAGGAAGCTCGAAGCTCTGAGATGGTCGGCGATGACGCGGTGGCTTGCCCGGTTCTTTCCTTCGGCGCGGACGCCGGTCGCTTCCTCCGAAGCGTGGATCAGCGTCTTGAACAGGTCGATATCGTAATTGTCGTGCACGCCCTGCAGCACCGCCGCGATGCGCTCGAGGCCCATGCCGGTATCGATCGACGGCCGGGGCAGATCGACCCGCTCTTCCCTGGTGATCTGCTCGAACTGCATGAAGACGAGGTTCCAGATCTCGATGAAGCGGTCGCCGTCCTCGTCCGGGCTTCCGGGAGGACCGCCGGGGATGCCTTCGCCGTGATCGTAGAAGATCTCCGAACAGGGGCCGCAAGGACCGGTGTCGCCCATCGCCCAGAAATTGTCGGATGTGGCGATGCGGATGATGCGCTGGTCCGGAAGGCCGGCGATCTTCTTCCAGTAAGAGGCCGCGTCGTCGTCGGTGTGATAGACGGTGACGAGGAGCCTGTCGGCGGCGAGGCCGAACTCCTTCGTGATCAGGTTCCAGGCAAGCTCGATCGCGCGCTCCTTGAAGTAGTCGCCGAAGGAGAAGTTGCCGAGCATCTCGAAGAAGGTGTGGTGGCGGGCAGTGTAGCCGACATTGTCCAGATCGTTGTGCTTGCCGCCGGCGCGAACGCATTTCTGCGCGGTCACGGCCCGGCTGTAGGGACGCTGCTCCAGCCCGGTGAAGACGTTCTTGAACTGCACCATGCCGGCATTGGTGAACATCAATGTCGGATCGTTGCGCGGCACGAGCGGACTCGACGGAACGACCTCATGTCCGTTCTTCTTGAAATAGTCGAGAAAAGCCGACCGGATCTCGTTCACGCCACTCATGAAAACTGCCTTTTTCAGAGAACC
This sequence comes from Rhizobiaceae bacterium, assembly GCA_035556195.1. Taxonomy (GTDB): domain Bacteria; phylum Pseudomonadota; class Alphaproteobacteria; order Rhizobiales; family Rhizobiaceae. The sequence goes on along the minus strand of DATMFK010000017.1, from coordinate 475,693 downwards.
GCCGGCCGGTGCCGGCGAAAATGGATAGCGCCTTTTAGCGGCAGCTTCGAATACTGTCCAGAAAGGCGCAATAGGCTGGAAACCCGAGGCTTTCCCACGCGCCGGGCTCGTTTCCAAAACAAAACCGCCGGCGCGAAGGCCGGCGGCATATTCGTGATGACAGGAGTAACTCGGCTACGCTTCGTCCGCCTCGTCGAAACCGCCTTCGGAGCCGTTCTCCAGGAACTTCTCCGCGATGAGCCCTGCATTCTGGCGCAATGCCGTCTCGATTTCGCGGGCCAGTTCGGGATTGTCGCGCAGGAACTGCTTGGCGTTCTCGCGCCCCTGGCCGAGCCGCTGCGAATTGTAGGAGAACCAGGCGCCCGACTTCTCGACGACCCCCGCCTTCACGCCGAGGTCGACAAGCTCGCCCGTCTTGGACACGCCCTCGCCATACATGATGTCGAACTCGACGACCTTGAAGGGCGGGGCAAGCTTGTTCTTGACCACCTTGACGCGGGTCTGGTTGCCGACGACCTCGTCGCGATCCTTCACCGAGCCTATGCGGCGGATATCGAGACGGACCGACGCATAGAACTTCAGCGCATTGCCGCCCGTGGTCGTCTCGGGCGAGCCGAACATCACGCCGATCTTCATGCGGATCTGGTTGATGAAGATGACCATCGTGTTCGAGCGCGAGATCGACGCCGTGAGCTTGCGCAGCGCCTGGCTCATCAGCCGGGCCTGCAGGCCGGGCAGCGCATCACCCATTTCGCCTTCGATCTCGGCGCGCGGCGTGAGCGCCGCGACGGAGTCCACGACGAGGACGTCGATCGCGCCCGAGCGCACCAACGTGTCGCAGATTTCGAGCGCCTGCTCGCCGGTGTCGGGCTGGGAGATCAGGAGATTCTCGAGATCGACACCCAGCTTGCGGGCATAGACCGGATCGAGCGCGTGCTCGGCATCGACGAAGGCGCAGATGCCGCCCTTCTTCTGCGCCTCAGCGACCGTATGCAGCGCCAGCGTCGTCTTGCCCGAGCTTTCCGGCCCGTAGACCTCGATGATGCGGCCGCGCGGCAGGCCGCCCACGCCGAGCGCGATGTCGAGGCCGAGCGAGCCGGTCGACACCGTTCCGATTTCCACCACCTGCTCGTTCTGGCCGAGTCGCATGATCGAGCCCTTGCCGAAAGCGCGCTCGATCTGCGACAGCGCCGCATCCAGGGCCTTTGATTTGTCCACCGAACTGTCCTCTACAAGCCGTAACGTGTTCTGAGCCATGATACATTACCCCGTGGTCGTCAATGAAGACCGGACTGTCCGGCGAGATGAATAATCTGTACCTATTTTGTTCTCATTTGGCAAGAGCCCCTAACGACTTGAACTAACATCGCAAATCGAATTTGTTCTGTTTTCGTGCCGGATGACGCCACGTGCGCGCGCTCACCGGCAACGCACGTCAGGCGGCCCATTCCGATTCGTGTCCGCCCCGTTGCGGCCCATCCGCGCCGTCCCTATGGTCGCCGCACCACCATCCCAGCCCGTCAGGTCCCGCATGTCCTCACCGCATCTTCTCGCCGTCGGCGGCGCCCATATCGATCGGCGCGGCCGGGTTTCGGGGGCCTATGTGCCCGGCACGTCCAATCCCGGCACGCTCAGCGAGGAAGTGGGCGGCGTGGTCTTCAACGCGCTGCGCAATGCAGTTCAGCGTGGCGTGACGGCATCCCTCCTCTCGGTGCGCGGCGGCGACAATGCCGGCGAAGCGGTTGGCCGGGCCATCGCCGAGGCCGGAATCGACGATCTCTCCGCCGTCTTCCTCGACCGGACGACGCCGAGCTACACGGCGCTTCTCGACCACGACGGCGAGCTCATCGCGGGGCTGGCCGATATGGGCCTTTACGAACTCGCCTTCCCGAAGCAGCTTCGCCGCGCCAAGATGCGCGAGGCGATCGCTCCGGCCGACGCCGTGCTATGCGACGCCAACCTGCCCGTCGCGGCGCTCGAGAGCCTTGTCGCAATTTCCGGCGAACGGCCGGTCTTCGCCATCGCCATCTCCCCGGCGAAGGCAACAAGGCTCGCCGGCCTGCTGCCCGCGCTTTCGTGCCTGTTCATGAACGCACACGAGGCCCGGGCGCTCTGCGCACCGGCAACCCCGGCCACGGCGGCCGATCTTGCAAGAGAGCTCCGCGCCAATGGCCTGGCCAGTGGCGTGATCACGGCGGGCGGCGAGCCCGCCACCGGCTTCGACGCGGCCGGGCTGTTCCAGGTGGCGCCGCCGACCGCACGGCGGGTCGCCGACGTCACCGGTGCCGGCGACGCACTGGCTGGCGGCACGGTGGCCGCTCTCATGAAGGGCGCGGACCTGCGGGTGGCCCTGCGCGAGGGAATGGCGGCGGCGATGCTGACGGTCGAGACGCAAGCGGCCGTTGCGGAGCTTTCAGGCGAAGTCTTCGCGGAAGCGCTCGCGCTGGTGCCTGAGCCTATGAATGGGGGATGGTGAACGGCAGCAGGTCGCGAACCCCTGCCATTCACCATTAGTGACCTATGTCAGCGGCGACAGCTGGATCTCGACGCGGCGGTTCTGGGCGCGGCCGGTCTCCGTCGCGTTGCTGGCGATCGGGCGGGACGAGCCGAACCCGGTGACGGCGAAGCGGCGGGAATCCACACCCCGGCTGCTAAGATAGTTGGCGACCGAAAGCGCCCGGCGCTGCGAAAGATCGAGATTGTGGCGGTCGCTGCCGGTCGAATCGGTATGGCCGTAAACGTCGACGATGGTCTGGTTGAATTTGTTGACGACCAGCGCGACCGAATCCAGCGTCGGGAAGAAGCCCGGCATCACCTGGTCCTGATCGGTGGCGAAGGTGATGTTGGACGGCATATTGAGGATGATCTGGTCGCCGGCGCGCGTGACGCTCACGCCGGTGCCCTGGAGCTGGCGACGCAGCTCGGCTTCCTGTCGGTCCATGTAGTTGCCTGCCAGGCCGCCGGCCAGCGCGCCGATGCCGGCGCCGATCAGTGCGTTGCGGCGGTCGTCGCCGCCCGCGAGCAAGCCGATGCCGGCGCCGAGACCGGCGCCAAGCGCGCCGGCGCCCACCGTTTTCGAGAGCTTCTGCTCGCCGGTGAAAGGATCGGTCGTGCAGGCACTCACCAACATCACGCCGGCAAGCGCGGCAAGCACAGTCTTCTTCATCGGGTCGTCCCTCTCGCAAGCAGCTAACATTAAAGGCAGGCAGTATGAATCAGCCCTCCGCGGCGACTTGTAGCACGATTTTGGAGGAAATGAGGAACCCCTGGCGGCCGCCCCGCGGGCGACCGCTACCAGAGGTTCTTGCCGTCGATGACCTCGACCTCGACGCCGTCCAGATCGAAATCGTCGAACAGCCGCGCATTCACTCCGATCTTCGGGTTCTCGAAATCCGGCTTTCCGGTCGACCAGTCCGGCGACTCGCCATAGGTGCTGCATCCGCACGTGGCGCAGAAATGGTGCTTGATGGTGAAAGTGCCCCATCGATAGGTGGCCACGTTCTCCTCCGGCGTCGTCAGCTTGAACTGGGACGGCTTGTAATATGCCCAGAGCGCGCCGCTCTTGGAGCAGTAGGAACAGGTGCAGGCCGTCACCGTTTCCGGCGCCTCGCTCACCTCGAACATCGTCTTCTTGCAGTGGCAGCTTCCTCGAATGGCCATGGCGGCTCTCCTGTCGCGTTCGGGCAAATCTGACGCAGTGTACGCCGCGGCTCCTGACAGCTGTCTGTCAGGAGGAACGTCAGCATGGCCTGCGGAGTGGCGCCTTAGAAGCCGCGGGGCGGCACGAACAGGCAGATCGTCCGGCCTTCATTCGAGCCGGCAACCGAGCACCAGTGATATTCTCCATCGGGCGAGTTCTTCACCCGCGCGTCGGCATAGCCGACGACCTCGCCCGTCCCCTTGATGACATAGCCTTCCGGCCGCTCGCTGATCGCCTTGTCGCTGACGGCGCGGCAGTCGTAGCCGGAACAGCAGGCGAAGGGATAGGTCCATCCCTGAGGCTGCGCCGCCGTGGGCATGGCGTCGTGCGCCAGCGCCGGCGACGCGGCCAGAGCGAGGAACAGCGCGCCAGCCAGCGCGTGGGCGCCTCTCGCGAAATTGGCTGAAGCGGCAGCTCTTGCCTGCCGCGGCGACATGAAAATCATGCATCCTGACATTGGCGACATTCCTGAACAAGGCTCAAGCATTTGCTGGCCCTTCCCCGGAACACGACTTCCCTAGATCGAACATGCCGGACGGCGGAATTCCGCGTGCCGGCATGGATGCTTTTCCAATGCTTCATGCATGGTGTGCCGATTCTTGAGGCAGCGCAAGAAACCGAGTGTCGCAGGGTTTAACGGTCGGTGAAGCCGCGACCTTTGGTCAGAAGCCGCGCGGCGGCACGAACAGGCAGATAGTGCGGCCTTCGTTGGAACCGGCGACCGAGCACCAATGATACTCGCCATCGGGCGAGTTCTTGACGCGGGCATCCATGTACCCCACCACCTCGCCGGTTCCATTGATGACATAGCCCTCGGGGCGCTCGCTGATCGCCTTGTCGCTGACCGCCCGGCAATCGTAGCCGGCGCAGCAGGCAAAGGGATACGTCCAGCCGTTGGGCTGAGCCGCCGTGGGCATTGCATCGTGCGCGCTTGCGTGGCCGAACGGGAGGAGCACCAATAGGGGCAGAACGGCCATGAAAGGGGTCTTTGCTGGGCTCAACATAGGTTGTTTTCCCTAAGTCACCGCCCAGAATGCGCTGCTCCCGCCTGGCGCATGAAGGTAAGTTCGCTTCCGGTCGGCGAGAAAGCAACTCGCAAAAACGAGGAATGTTCCGTCCGGGGGGATCGCGCTGTTTCACCCGCGCTTCGCCTGCCCGGCTTCTCCTCGTGCCGCAAATTTCGGCCACAACCCGCCTGGCGGGATGCGAGCCTCCCCCGGGGGATCAATCCCAGCGCGGCGAGAAGCCGAAGTCGCAAAGACGCTTGTTCGCGCGCGTGAGGCTTGAAATCGCCCGCATTTCCTCGTCGGACAGCGCGAAATCGAAAATCGCCAGGTTCTCTGCCAGGCGCTCCTTGCGCGTCGTGCGCGGGATGGGCACGACGCCATCCGTCTGCAGGTGCCAGCGCAGGACCACCTGGGCCGGCGTTCTGTCATGGCGCCGGGCGGCATCGGCGATGGCGGGTTCCCGGAAAAGCGATCCGCCGCGGAAGATCGGGCAATAGGCGACCATCGCCATTCCCGCCTTCCGGCAGGCTGCATGGACCTTGGCCTGGTCGAGATAGGGATGGGACTCGACCTGGTTGACCGCCAGCGGCGCCTCGGAAGCGGCGATCGCCTCGGCCAGCAGGCCGGTGGGGAAGTTGGACACGCCGATGTTGCGGGCAAGCCCCCTCGCCTTCACCTTGTTCAGCGCCGCGATCGAGCGGGCGACCGGCACCTGCGGGTTGGGCCAGTGGATGAGCAGCAGGTCCACGTGATCGAGGCCTAGGCGCCTGAGACTGGCTTCCGCCGATTTCTCCAGCCGCGCCGGCTCGAGGTCTGTCCACCACACTTTCGTCGTGACGAAGACCTCGTCGCGGGGCACGCCCGATGCGCGCAGGCCTGCCCCGACATCCTCCTCGTTCTCATAGGACGCCGCCGTGTCGACATGGCGGTAGCCGATGTCGAGCGCCTCGGTGACAAGATCCGAGCATTGCCGGCCTCGCAAGGTCCATGTGCCCATGCCCGGTGCCGGGATGCGCGCGCCGTTGGCCTCTACCACCTTCATCTCGCGTACTCCTTTGAAGCGCCATGCCCAAGCAGCCCAAACGGTCGATCCTTGTCGCCGCTGCTGTTTGTCGTGCTCATGTGCTTGCACATTTTCGCGAACCGCTGCAACAAAAGCCGATGACCCAGGACATCACGCCTGCCCCGCCGCCAGCCAAACCGGCCATTCGCATCGAGGCGATCGACCTGGCGCGCGGCCTCGCGCTGCTCGCCATGGCGATCTACCATTTCACCTGGGATCTCGAATTCTTCGGCTATGTCGAGCCCGGCCTCACCGCCCAGGGCGGCTGGAGGCTCTTCGCGCGCTCGATCGCCTCGTCCTTCCTGTTCCTGGTGGGCGTGAGCCTCGTGCTCGCCCATGGCCGGGGCATTCGCTGGCGCGGCTTCTGGCGGCGGCTCGCCATGGTGGCGGCGGCGGCTATGGCGATCTCCGTCGCGACCTATGTCGCCGTGCCGGACGGCTTCATCTTCTTCGGCATCCTGCACCAGATCGCGCTGGCGAGCGTGCTCGGCCTCGCCTTCCTGCGCCTGCCCGGCGCGCTGACGCTTCTCATCGCCGTCGCCTTCATCGCCGCGCCATGGTTCCTGCGCTCGCCCCTCTTCGACCACCCCGCTTTGTGGTGGGTAGGCCTTTCCCAGGCGATACCGCGCTCCAACGATTATGTGCCGCTTTTCCCCTGGTTCGGCGCGGTGCTTGCCGGCCTCGGGGCCACCCGGCTTGCCCAGTCGGCCGGTCTCGTCGCCTGGCTCGCCACGCTGAAGCCCGGGGCGTGGTCGCGGCCGCTGCGCTTCGCCGGCCGGCACAGCCTTGCCGTCTATCTCATTCACCAGCCGGTGCTGATCGCCTGCATCTGGATCTTCTCCCAGCTCGCGCCGCCCCAGGCCGAGCCGCGCGAGGCCGTTTTCACCAGATCCTGCGAGCGGCAATGCACGGAAAGCCGCGACGCGGCGTTCTGCACGCGCTATTGTGGCTGCATGCTGGGCGAGATCGAGCGGGAGGGTCTCGTGGAGCAGGTGTTCAGCGGCAGCGCCGACGCCGGCCTGCAGACCCGGCTGGAGGACCTCGCCATGATCTGCACGGCAGAAACGGACGAGGCATTGAGGGAGGGGCGCTGATGAAGGGAGGCAGCGAATGAGCGAGACGCAGGCCCGGCCGAACAGAATTCCCTGGCCGCCAATCGTCTATCTGGCGGCGATCGCGGTCGCCATCGTCGCCCATTTCCTCCTGCCCCTGCCCTGGATCGGCCCCCCGCTTTCCGACATTCTTTTCGCGGCGGGCTGGCTGGCCATCATAGCGGCCGTCGCCATGGAATACGCCGCCATGCGAGCGCTCTCGCGCGCGAGGACCACGATCCTGCCGACCAAGGCGAGCGAGCACCTGGTGACGAGCGGCCCCTTCTCCTTCACGCGCAACCCGATCTATCTCGGCAACGCGCTGGTGATGATCGGCATCGGCCTGATCAGCGGCATCGCCTGGTTCCTGATTCTCGCCGTGATCGCCGCCTTTATCACGCAGAAGCTGGCGATCGAGCGCGAGGAGCGCCACCTGCAGGGGCGGTTCGGGAAGCGATACAGCGACTATGCGAAGCGGGTGAGACGGTGGGTGTGAGAGCCGGACTTCCTCTTGGCCGGCCATGAGGCAATCGCCGAACTACCGCCGATCCCGTTTCGGAACGTTACAACGAGTGTTTTCCTGCGAGAGGTTCGACCAATCGGCGGCATTGACAATCGGCGCAACGTCCGTATTCCCACAGTCGCGGAAATCTCTGATTTCCTCGCCTTCAAGAATAGGCCGGCATGCGATCGGTATCTCAGGCCGGCAGAGCTCATTCCAACTTCCAGATGAAGTCTGCGGATAGCAACAACGAAACGCCAGAGACGGGCTGACATGAATTCCAAGCGAGCATTCATTACCGGTGTGACGGGACAGGACGGAGCCTATCTCTCCCAATTCCTGCTCGAACAGGGTTACGAGGTTCATGGCCTTCTGCGCCGCAGCGCTTCGGCCGATGTCGTCGACTCCAGGCTGAAATGGCTGGGGATAGCGGGCAAGATCACCCTTCACGACGGCAATCTGACCGATCTGTCCGGTCTGATCCGGGTGCTGCGCGACGTGCAGCCGGCCGAAGTCTACAATCTCGCGGCCCAGTCCTTCGTCAAGGCATCGTGGCAGCAGCCTCTTCTGACCGGCAACGTGACCGGCCTCGGCGCGGCCAACATGCTTGAAGCGGTGCGGATCATCTGCCCGGAGGCACGCTTCTACCAGGCGTCCTCCTCGGAGATGTTCGGCCTTATCCAGGAGCCCGTCCAATCGGAGAAGACTCCGTTCTACCCGCGCTCGCCTTACGCCGCGGCTAAGCTTTATGCGCATTGGATGACGGTGAACTACCGCGAGAGCTTCGGCCTTCATGCTTCGAGCGGCATTCTGTTCAATCACGAGTCGCCGTTGCGAGGCATCGAATTCGTGACGCGCAAGATCACGGACGGCGTTGCCCGGATAAAGCTGGGCATGCAGGACAAGCTGGCGCTCGGCAATCTCGACGCGAAGCGCGATTGGGGCCACGCGCGCGACTATGTCAAAGCCATGTGGCGGATGTTGCAGCAGGACAAGGCGGATGATTATGTGATCGCGACCGGTCGCACTGTATCGGTGCGCGAGTTCTGCCAGTTGGCCTTCGAGCATGTAGGGCTCAAGCTAGAGGACCATGTGGTCGTGGACGAGCGCTATATGCGACCGGCGGAAGTCGAGGTGTTGCTGGGCGACCCGTCCAAGGCTAGGGAAAAGCTGGGCTGGACGGCAGAGACATCACTCGAGCAACTGGTTGCGGAAATGGTCGAGGCAGATCTCAAGCGCCTGAAGCATCACGAGCACCTCTAAGGGACCACTGGGCGGCGATATGCGGGTATTGATTACAGGCGCGACGGGCTTTGTCGGCCCGCATGTCGTCGACGCGGTCCGTGCCGTTTGCGGCGAAGGCACCGCTGTGATCGCCACGTCCAGGACCGCGACTTCCCATCCGGCGATCGGCGATGCCGAAGCCCTGGACGTCACCAATCCGCAAGCGGTCGAGGCCGCTATCGTGCGCCATAGACCCAGCCACGTGATCCACCTGGCGGGTATCGCGGCGCCGACTGAAGCGGCAAAGTCGCCGGAGGTCGCCTGGAACGTCCACGTTCAGGGCACGCTCAATCTCGCTCGCACGATCCTGGAGAAGGCTCACGATTGCTGGCTGGTCAATGCAGGTACGGGGCTTGTCTACGGCGCAAGCGCGGCCTCAGGCCTTCCGCTCGACGAAGGCACTCTGCTCGCGCCGCTCGACGATTATGGTGTCACGAAGGCCGCTGCGGACCTGGCGCTCGGCGCCTTGGCGCGCAGAGGCCTGAAATGTGTTCGCATGCGTCCCTTCAATCACACTGGCGCCGGGCAAACCGAAGCTTTCGTCATTCCCGCCTTCGCCATGCAGATTGCGGAGATCGAAGCAGGGCTCAAGGAGCCGATCATCCGGGTCGGCAATCTCGACGCGGAAAGGGATTTCCTTGACGTACGCGATGTCGCGACCGCTTATGCCCTCGCGGCCGCGAACAGCCGGGGCAGTGAACCTGGAACAATCCTCAACATAGCTTCCGGCAAGGCGCTCCGAATAGGCGATGCTCTTGCCGGGCTCCTCTCCCTGAGCCGTGTCGCGATCAAAGTCGAACAAGACCCTGCCCGCATGCGCCCAAGCGATCTTCCCAGTGTCGTCGGCAACTCCGACAAGGCCAGGCAATTGCTCGCCTGGCAACCCACATACACGATCGAACAAACTTTGGCCGATGTCCTGCTGGATTGCCGGAAGCGCATCGCAAGATAACCGCGACAGACCGAAAGAGACGCAATCATGTTTGGAGCGCTCTGGCGTTATCGGCATTTCATCTCGGCTTCCATTCTTGGGGAGCTGAAGGGGCGCTTTGCCCGCTCCCGGCTGGGTCTTTTTTGGTCCGTCCTTCACCCTCTCGCACAGGCTACCATCTTTGCACTGGTGCTCGCGGAGGTCCTCGGCGCCAAGCTCGCGGGCATGGACAACAAGGCGGCCTATCCCATCTATCTGATGTCCGGATTGGCTGCCTGGGGCCTGTTCACCGAAATCCTGAACCGTTGCCTGACGGTATTCATCGAATATGCCGGCACGATGAAGAAGATCGCCTTTCCCAGGATTTGCCTGCCAGTCATCGTGGGAGGTGGCGCGCTTCTCAACCACGTGCTGCTTCTCGCCGCGATGACCGTGGTGTTCCTGTTCTTCGGTCACTATCCCCAGGCAACCTGGTTGGCGCTTCCCCTGGGAATAGCGCTTGTCTCCATGTTCGCTTTCGGCCTCGGCGTTATGCTCGGCATCTTCAACGTGTTCTCGCGAGACGTGGGCCAAGTGCTGTCCGTCGCCCTCCAGATCTGGTTCTGGCTCACGCCGATCGTTTACACGCGCGATGTGGTGCCGGAACATTTGCGGTGGCTGCTCGAGCTCAATCCGATGGTCGCCCTGGTGGGCATCTATCATGACGCGCTCCTGTTCGAGCGCTGGCCGGATTTCTCTATCTTGATCGGCCCCGCGCTCATTTCCGTGGCGCTGTTTGCCGGCGCCTTCATCCTTTTCCGGCGCGCCAGCGCCGAGCTCGTGGACGTTCTATGAAGCCAGCAGTTCTCTCCGTGAGCGGCGTGGGAAAATGCTACGCAACCTACAGCTCCAATCTCGCCCGTTTCGCGACGTGGTTCGGCGCTTCCGCTCGGCCGGTGAGCGAATATTGGGCGGTGAAGGACGTTAGCTTCGACCTGCGTCCAGGTGAGGCGCTCGCGCTGATAGGGCAGAACGGTGCTGGCAAAAGCACTTTGCTCAAGCTGATCACGGGTACGGTGAGGCCGACCAAGGGCCAGATTGCCGTCAATGGGAGCATAAGCGCAATTCTCGAACTGGGACTCGGCTTCAACCCGGAATTCACCGGACGCCAGAACATCTACCAAGCCGGCGGGTTGATGGGCTTTTCCCGCGAGAAACTGGCAAATCTGATGCCCGAGATCGAAGCATTTGCCGAAATCGGCGAGTTCTTCGACCAGCCGCTCCGCGTATATTCCTCAGGGATGCAGGCCCGGCTCGCCTTTGCGCTGGTTACAGCGGTCAGGCCAGATGTGTTGATCGTGGACGAAGTGCTATCCGTCGGCGATGCCTACTTTCAACACAAGAGCTTCGACCGGATCCGGCGGTTCAAGGAAGAAGGCGCAGCGATTCTGTTCGTGTCCCACAGCATGGGCGACGTGCGCGCGCTGTGCGACCGTGTACTGTTGCTCGATAAAGGCACTGTTATCAAGGACGGCCAGCCGGATGAAGTCGTCGACTATTATAATGCGATGATCGCCGAGAAGGAGAGCGCAAAGCTCACTATCGAGCAAAAGCGTAGCAATGGATGGGTTCATACCCGGTCTGGCACATTCGACGTAACCGCCGATAGCATTCAATTGCTCGACGCGGACTCTAGACAGCCGGTGGACACGGCTCGGGTGGGACAAAACCTGCTATTGCGACTTGTGGCACGGGCCAAGACCGACGTTCCGCGTCTCGTTCTCGGGTACATGCTTCGCGATCGCGCCGGACATGTCATATGGGGCACGAATACTTGGCACACCAAACAGGTGTTGCGCAGCTTGAAAGCCGGAGAGGCAGTGGAGTTTGAACTCCGGTTTGTGTGCAACCTTGGACAAGGCTCATATTCCTTCTCGCCAGCCTTGGTCAGTTCGGACACCCACCTAGAAGACAATTACGAATGGCAGGACAACGCGGTTGTCTTCGATGTCGTGAATGTCGATAGGCACAGCTTCATTGGAAGTTCGTGGCTCGATGCGAGCTTCGAGATCAATCGAGTTCGTACATGAGCATTATCTCCTATGCACAGAACTTCGAGGACGTCATTCTTTGGCGAGCCCTGAAGCATATCGAGCGCGGTTTTTACATCGACATAGGCGCGCAGGACCCAGTGATCGATTCTGTAAGCCTTGCCTTTTACGAACAAGGATGGCGAGGCGTTCACGTCGAGCCAAACTCGGACTACGCGGACAAGCTCCGCAAGGCTCGCCCGGAAGAGCAAGTCATCGAATTTGCCATCAGCCGGGAAGCTGCGGAGATCGCCTTTTACGAGATCGATGATACCGGGCTGAGCACCGGAAAAATGGACATTGCCCTCAGGCACCAAGCCGAGGGACTGGCGGTTAGGCGCGTGGTTAAGCAATGCCAGCCCTTGTCCGTCATCCTGGACGCTTACAGAGATCGGGAAGTCCACTGGCTGAAGATTGATGTGGAGGGCATGGAGGACCAGGTAATTGACAGCTGGCCACCCTCTGCCGTGCGACCATGGGTGGTCGTCGTCGAGAGCACCAAACCAAATTCGCCGGAACAGAACTATATGTCTTGGGAGCCCAAGCTCTTAAAGCTTGGCTATGAGTTTGTTTATTTCGACGGCCTGAACCGCTTCTACGTGAGCGCAGACCACCCAGAGGTCAAAGATACCTTTGGACCAGGCCCGAATTTCTTTGACGACTTTGTGTTGAGCGGTACGGCCTCGGCACCATTCTCTCAAAAGATGAATGCCGAAGCTGCTAGCCTTCGCATGCAGCTTAATGAGGTGCAAAGCGCCAAGGATGGATTGAATGCTCTGCTTGCGCAAATGCAAGAAACGAAGGCGGCAATGCAGGCCCAAATAGCGCAAGCGCAGGGCGCGAACGCAAGACTGGAGGCTCGTCTCTCTGAACAGCAGCGCGCTAGAGACGTGTTGGAAGCTCACCTTGCCGCGGTCTACGCTTCGACGTCATGGCAACTTACAAAGCCATTGCGATTTTTGTCTCGAGTTGCCCGTTGGTTCGCAAGCGGAGTATGGGCTTGGACGACCCTCGCACCGGGGAGTCGACCGCGTCGTACAATGCGTCGGATGATCATAGCTCTGTCCAGGAGGCGTCAACTCACTCTGCTTGGGAAGAGCCTTTTGTCGCCGTTTCCAAGTGCCACCCGTTATGTGCAAGCAATAGTACACTCGGATAAAGAGCAGCAAGTGTACTCTGCCCAAAGACCTGTCCCTAGTAGTCCGGGAGCCGCCGCAGAGCTATCACCGCGCGCGCGCCGCATCTATAACGACCTGAAGTCAACAATAACGATATCATCCCGGAGCATTTGATGCGTATCGTAATCGATTTGCAGGGGGCTCAGACATCTAGTGCAAAAAGGGGTATCGGACGCTACTCACTGGAGCTTGTGAAGGCCATCCTACGGAATCATCGAGGACATGAAATTGTCGTCGCTCTGAATGGCCTATTCGCCGAAACAGCTGTGTCCATTCGAAGGTCCCTGGACGGGCTGCTCCCGCGGGAAAATATCGTCCAATGGAAGGCCCTAAGCCCTGCCACGTATGGGGAAAGCGCTAATCTCTGGCGCCGACGAGCAAGCGAACTGCTACGCGAATCCTTTATGGCGAGCCTGGAACCCGACCTGCTACTCGTTACGAGCCTGTTCGAAGGTTTCAATGAAAACGCGATTGGGACGATAGGTTCTCTTGGTGTCGCCGTTCCAACTGCGGTTATTCTTTATGATCTTATTCCTTATCGATATCCTGAACTCTATACCGGAAACGGGCCTGTTGCAGACTGGTACCTAGAGAAAACCCAGAATTTCAAACGTGCCGATCTCTGGCTGGCAATCTCCGGCCATGCTCGGCGGGAAGGAATCGAGCTACTGGGGTTACCTGACACCGACGTCGTCAACATTGCGGCCGCTGCTGATAGCCGCTTCCGTCCAGTTGGCATTACGCCTGAGCACGCCGGAAGACTGCGCCAGTCACTTGGCGTCACTCGACCGTTCATTCTGACCACCGGTGGCGCGGAGGCAAGAAAGAACCAGGAACGACTGATACAAGCCTTTTCGCGCCTTCCGAACAGACTGCAAGAATCGCATCAGTTGGTTGTATACGGATGCTCTGAGCCTGACAAATCCGTCATCGCATCATGGCGGTCGAAATACGGGCTCCGTGCCGATCAGGTAATTCTAACCGAGCATGTCCCCGATGACGAACTCGTGGCACTTTACAATCTCTGTGAACTCTTCGCATTTCCGTCGTGGCACGAGGGTTTTGGGCTTCCCGCACTTGAAGCGATGCAGTGCGGCGCGCCGACAATAGGTGCCGACGCCACAAGCCTTCCCGAAGTCATCGGTCGAGACGATGCACTGTTCAACCCGTGTTCAGTCGAGGATATCACAGCCAAGATCACCGAGGTCCTGACAGATGAATCCTTCCGCAATGCACTAGCCGAACATGGCGTCGCGCACGCGAACACGTTTTCTTGGGACCGCACTGCGAGGACTGCTATTGGTGCGATGGAGGACGCCGCGAGGCAGCCTGAAGTGCGGGCGCGCTTCTCGCACCAGGAAAACTATCGCGCACTTGTCGAGAAAATTGGCCGGATCCCTCGAGATAGTGCTGCTCCAACCGAGGGAGATCTTACGGCCTGCGCCGCAGCAATTGCCGACAACCAGGAGCAGGCTGCTCGTCTCCGAAGGCCCCTACACTTGCCAGAGCGCCTTACTTGGCGAATTGAAGGTCCGTTCGACAGCAGCTACAGCTTGGCGCTTCTCAACCGAGAGACAGCGCGCGCGCTGGACATGCTAGGTCATCGGGTCGCTTTGCATTCAACGGAAGGGCCGGGTGACTTCCCCCCTCGTGACGCGTTCCTTCAAGCTAACGAGGACCTTGCGCGGCTTCACGCGGAATGCCGAAAGGTCTCCCAAGAAGGGTCCGATGTTGTGAGCCGGAACCTCTATCCTCCTCGTGTTTCCGACATGAAAGGCCGCCTCAATCTGCTGCACCACTATGCGTGGGAAGAATCAGGTTTTCCTCTGGAATGGGCCGACGATTTCAGCGTGTATCTCGATGGAGTGACCTGCCTTTCCGACCACGTTCAAAAGGTTCTGATAGATCACGGCGTGACGAGCCGCCTGTCGGTCTCGGGATGCGGTGTCGATCACTGGGAGCGCATAGCGCCGGACCACAATTTCACCGTAGAAGGAAAGTCATTCCGCTTTCTGCACGTGTCGTCGTGCTTCCCCAGGAAAGGCGCCGATCTCCTTCTCCAGGCGTACGGGCGCAGTTTTTCAGCGAAAGACGATGTAACGCTCATTATCAAAACTCACCCAAACCCGCACAACGAAATCCGCAAATGGCTGGCTGATGCCAAGGCGGATAGGCAAGATTTTCCTGACGTACTAATCATTGAGGATGATCTTGCGGACTCTCAGCTTAAGGCCCTTTACCACCAGTGCCATGTACTCGTAGCTCCGAGCAAAGCGGAAGGATTCGGGCTTCCGATCGCGGAAGCAATGCTTTCGGGACTGCCTGTGATCACCACGGCTTGGGGTGGCCAACTCGACTTCTGTGACGACAACTCCGCTTGGCTGATCGACTACGATTTCGAAGCGGCGCAATCGCATTTTGGCGTTTTCGACTCCGCTTGGGCACGGCCTCGCGTCGAAGACCTGGCGGAACGGATGCGCGAGCTCTATGAAATGTCGCCTGGCGAGAGGCAGCAGCGCGCTGCCGTAGGCCGTACTCGCCTCATGGAGAATTTCCGATGGTGCGACGTCGCAGAGCGGCTCGTTCTCGCGGCCCGGCAATGCGCAGAAACGCCTTCTGTCTCGAGTCCACGGATAGGCTGGGTCACAACTTGGAACACGCGTTGTGGTATTGCTGGCTACTCAGAACACCTTGTCCGCAACATGTCGTCCGAGGTCACCATTCTAGCTCCCCGCAACCAAGCGCGTACGGCGACCGATGAAGAGAATGTCTTGCGCTGCTGGTCCATCGGAGATGACGATGATCTTTCTGGCTTACAGAGTGTGATAGATGACCGAAACTTCGATACTGTTGTGATCCAATTCAACTATGGTTTCTTCTCATTCGATCATCTAAATGGCCTTTTGGCCAAGCTCCTAGATGATGGACGCACCGTTGTCGTTGTCCTGCATTCCACTACGGATCCAACGGGCCACGCGAACAAACGGCTCGAAATGCTGCGCGAGACGTTATCGCGGTGCGCTCGGATTTTGGTCCACGCCTTGCCGGATCTAAACAGACTGAAATTATTGGGACTGGTTAGGAATGTTACTCTATTCCCCCACGGGGTTTTAGATCATCGCGCCACCGTTTCACAACCCACCCAAAATCGCAATTTTGTCGTTGCGTCTTATGGGTTCTTTTTACCAAACAAAGGCCTCCTTGAACTTATCGAGGCAATCTCATTACTTAACTCTCAGGGAATTTCCGCGACTTTAGCGATGATTAACGCAGAATATCCCGATGGAGTGTCCGGTAAGCTTATCCGTGAGGCAAGAGATATTGTTTCGGAAAGACGCCTTCAGTCGAAAATAGAGATTGAGACGTCGTTCTTGTCCGATGAGGAATGCTTGACACGGTTGAGCGGCGCTGACTTGATTGTGTTTCCTTATCAAAAGACCGGGGAGTCCTCCAGCGCCGCTGTCCGGCATGGATTGGCAGTCGGGAAGCCAGTTGCGGTCACTCCGCTCCCTATTTTCGATGACGTTTCCCCCGCCGTGTTCCGGCTGCCGGGATGCACCCCCCAGGATATCGCAGAGGGGATCGATCGCATAAGGCTCGAAATTCTTGAGAATTCGGAGACATACAAGCAGGTTATGCACGACGCAGAGCGCTGGCGCGCAAGTCATCGCCATTCGCAGCTTGGGCGCCGTTTGGATGGCATGCTGACGGCTTTGGCACGACAGAATCGGGGAAGCGTCAAGGAGAGAGCCGAAACAACCTCCGACGGGCAAGTTTTGTCTTATGAAGCATTCGGACAACACCCGTAACTTCAAAGCGGGGTAGGTTCGCTCGAACGTGACCCGGAACGTGAATTGCAAGCGAGGATGGTTGCGCTGTAAAGCACAAAGCAAGATAGGGCTCGAACAGCCAAGTCTGGTGCTTATTCAAAGCCCGTCGCGGGAAATGAACCGCTGCGAGCGCACCGACTTGTTCCGCTTGGACCATAGTCGGATCGCGGCACAAAAGTCTGAGAACAAACGTAAATGCGTCCTTTTCCCGGCCATCCCTAGGTCCCGCTTCAATCGTAGTGAAACGATGCGGCCCCGCTAGGACGATTAATGAGGCGTCGTCTCTTCAATTAAGGATTTATTTGGCGGGTGAAATTCGTCTACCATCGAGAGCGCGGGGGCACTTTCGGAGGGACGTTATGTTCAAGCCGTATGTGGCTAAAGACCGAGTCCTCAACGATATGGTCTTCGACTTCTATATCGCGAACGAGACGGGAAAGCTCTGGTACGATAGCAGTCCGAACCAGTTCATGCCTGAGCGCAGATGGTGCCTTGAACACCTCGCTCCAGGGATGACGGCCATTGACTGTGGCGCTCACCACGGCATGATGAGTGTCATTTTCGCTAAAGCAGTCGGCCCAAAGGGCCGAGTTATTGCCTATGAGCCGTCGCCCGCAAATGCGAAAATTATTTCAGAGAACGCCAAGCTGAACGGCATCGACAACATAGTCGTGCGCCCGGTTGGCGTCGGCTCGTCGAACACAGTTGCGCCGTTCCACTCGAATTTGAGCAATATGATTGTCTCGCGAGGTGCTCTAGCAGAGACACCTCGCAAAGGTTTCCTTTCTGCCTTGGGGATTGGCAGAAAGCGCCGCGTTAAGGCCGCGGACGGCGAAATCGAGATCGTCGCTCTCGATTCGGATCTGCCGCGCGGCACTCGCGTTGACTTTCTCAAGATCGACGTGGAGGGTTTCGAGGCCGAGGCCCTCGATGGCATGGCGAAGGTTATATCCCAAAGACCACTCATTGACCTGGAAATCCATAACTTCCTCTCTTCTTCCCCCCTACAGGATCTGGCGAAACTAGCTGCTGCTCTGCATGGCTACAGCTTTCTCGCGTTAGGCGAAAGCTTTGGAGATGTAAAAGATATGGGCACTATGTTCGACATCGAATATCTTGTCCAATTTCAAAATCCCCATGTCTTCTGTAAGCCACTCTAAGATAACGTCACACAAACAGAGGCCAGCAGATATGCCATTGTCTCAAGTTATAGACGTTTCCCGTTACTCTGATCCGGAATGGATGAACCTGCATCGCGACCTGGAGTCCTATTCCGTCGACAAGCACGTTTTCCAACATACAGAAGGTGAGATATATCGGAAGGGATGGGAGTGGACCCATTGCATCTATGGACTAAAGAAGCTCGGGGCGATCCACCCCGGCGCAAAGGCCATTGGAGTTGGCGCCGGGAGGGAGCCCGTCATATTTTGGCTGTCAGACCGAATCTCTGAAGTCGTCGCTACTGATCTTTACGGGAATGAGACGTGGTCCAATAGCAATGGTGCCGAAGCGCCGGCAGACATTGTTCGAGATTCTTCCAAATATTGTCCACGCCCATTCCGGCATCGGACCGTTCGATTCGTTAATGCGGATGGAACGAACCTTCCGTTCGAGAACAATAAATTCGATTTTTGTTGGTCGTTATCCTCAATCGAGCACTTCGGCGGTCATGCCGCCGCCCGAAAAGCAGTTCGGGAAATGGCTAGGGTTGTTCGCAAAGGCGGAATTGTTTGCCTTGCCACAGAATTTCTACTTCTTGAAGAACAAACTCACCCAGAATTTTTCACTAAGTCCCAAATTGAACAATACCTTATCAACGCATCTGACGATCTCGAACTTGTCGATGGAATGGATTGGTCTCTGCCGCCTACCGAATATCTTATCGACCAAATCTGCGTCCGCACGGATGGCGTTCACCGTCGGCGCCGCCACGTAGTGCTCAATGATGGTTATTGCCAGTGGACATCATTCATGCTGTTTCTGCAGAAGAAATAACCCCTCCCAAATGCCACCTTTGCGGCGACGCACTGTCGTAAGCGCCAAGAGCAGAGCCGCGCCACACCCAAGATGTCACTGCGACCAACACGCTGGAACGATCGCCCGTTGACGTGATGTTAGAGAAGTGAACGTCCGTTCGATTATCGAGAACTGATCACGCTAGGATGGCTGCGGGACTTCTTCCTCACGATTGCATAGCTCTCTCTCTCTAAAACGTCAGCATCTTCTGCTCGCTTGAGTTCGTCTACCACTGGTCGCAAACTGTCCTCGTAGACATTCGTAACCTTCCCGTCATGCGCGGCACGAAGTAAGTCGAAATAAGGAAGGACGACTGCATCGGCTTCATTTTGCTCCAGGATTTCAAGCACCTTCCCCCCTAAGTCAGGACCGATAACCCCTAGGCCCAATTCCCTCATCATAATTGGCCAATGCTGGCGGGCAAAGTAGAGGTTTTTGTCGCCTCCGGTATTGTATGTCCGAATATTTGTTCGCGGAGCGAGGTAATTTGCAAGAAAGTCGTTGCGATAGGGGAGGAAAGCAACGATCTCTCCTGCTTCAAAATCGCTATCGACCTCGCCGATCACTCCGTTCTCAAGCACAAAAAATCCCTCCCTATAGGATTTGTACTCGGACCATTTTGCACTCAGATTCGGCAAATTCAGCAATACCAGGAGGGATATCCAGATCGAAGCTAAAACCTGCCTACGCCCACTGTTGGGCCCGACTGCCAGCATCAACGTCAACACCCAGAAGCATACAAACCCAAGAACGCTCCAGCGATAGGATGCGCGCATGCTCTGGAAGCCGGGGATGTTCGCTGAAATGATTTCGCTGCCAGTCGGGGCAACGGCGAGCATCTCCGGCATCAGGGCGCTAGTGTGATCGACCGGTTTAGTCGAATTGACCTTTAATGAGGGACCAAGCGCCATGTAGAAACCAAACAAACCGGCAAAAAGAAACGCTGCTGTGAACCACGCCTTGCTTCGTGAGGCCCACCAGCCGACCAATCCGGCAACAACCAAAGGAAGTGCGAAGGTGGTAGCCCACACCGACCCATCACCAAAGAATTCGGCGTCAGACCTCGCGACACTCAACCGAAGCGTATCCCAAAGCCAGAGCATGCCGCGCGTAGGGACGAGCAGAAAAGTTATGTCGACGCCCCAGCCGCGAAAGAAGTCCATCGGCGAGAGTGCGTCGTCGACGGTTTCGAAGTATGCCTTGTAGAAAAGGTAGGCGAGACCAAACGAAAATGCCTGTAGCGGAAAAACAAAGAAATAATGCCTGCGCGTTGGCAAGCCACGAATCCACCCTACCATGGATATAGTGCCCGCACCTATTGCGAACATCACAAACGTATAACCATCGGTAAAGACAGAAATGACGCAGGTTGCGAGGTGGCCGGCCGCGACGAGAGCGGCTGAAATTCTACAGGAGGGGACATAAAGAACCGCTCTCAACGCCACCCAAAGGTAAAAGGGCATTAGAGCCATGCCGATGGACACCATTGAGTACCCCGAGTGGGCCCATAGAGCGGGCATCGTCATCCACACGAGTGCAGTGAGAATCGACAGCTTTGGACCAACACCGACTTGCCTTGAAAGCTTCCATGCACCGTAAGATGCGACAGTCAGCCAAAGGCCGACCACGGCCGAATACGCATCCAAAGCATTGAATCCTGCGGCGATCAGCAGACCTACCGGATAGGCTCCGGTCAGACCGAAAGCAATAGGTGCGGGAGCGGGCCATCCGAAGTGGTTTGCGTGGATGGAGAGCACAGAGTCTTGGACAAACGAATAGCCGAATCCAGCGATCCATAGTGCTTGCCCAAGGGTCGGTGCGGCGTAAAAGGGAACCGCGCCGTGGACGAACAGAACGAAAGCTATAGCAACCAGAAATAGAGCGGCTGTTATGCCCCTTTGGGCAAGGAATGCGCCAAAGTTAATCATCAGTTTAATGCCATCTTCGTAGTACTATTTCGAAAAGCGCGCCCAATGCATCGCCTGAGATCGTCACGATCCGGTGACCAACTGCGACTGCTGTAGCCGTAGCCGTTGGCAGTCCAAGGGCAGTCAAACCAGCTATTGTGACTGCCTCCCGCACTCCCAGACCGCCAGGTGCGCCCGGCACAACGAATCCGACGAGCCAAGCCGTCGACGCGGCGGCGATGATCTGTGCCACAGACAAGCCTTCTGAGCCGATCCATTTTGCGACGATGACGGCCACAAACGCGTTGCTGATGATAAACAGCAGGTAGAGACCGATCGCCGCCAGCAACGACAGCACTGCTCTAAGATCTGCAGGAACTAGGCCAACCTTCCATATCACAAATCCAGCAACAGCGACCGCTAGCGGGAGGAGGCCTACATAGATCGGATCTGATAAACCGTAATGGCCGAGCGAAGCAACGAGAACGCTCTTGGAGAAGAGACCGGCCACAGTCAGCGCAGCCAATAGGACCAACGCCAGTTCGCCCATCTGAGCAAGAGAAAGCGCGGTGTGAGGTGCACCCGCCTTATTTGCCATGGCGTAGCGCCCAACCATGTGGAACACGTTACCTGGAAGATACTTGTATATCTGCGTGCGGTTGAAGATTGCTAATGCTCTTGGCAAATCGAGATCGCCGCGCCCAAAGCCGAAAAGCAATGAATACCAAGCTGCGCCTAAAAATTGATTGATCCCAGCATAAGCAAGCCCGAGGCATACGATTAGACCGACGAATTCTCCAGAATAGATCGTTTCCGGCAAATTGCCGTACGACTTTGCGATAGCCAGTACCACAAAGCCAATCGACGCGAGAGTAATCAACGCGCCGCCAAGGTGATAGAACCGGCGCATCCCTTACTTGGACATCACGCAAAGCTGGTTTGCGCCGAACAGGAACCGCCTGTATTCGGCCAACCTGAGCCCACCGCCTTGGGCCAATGCGGCAAGGTCACCGCCATCGAACATTTCCTCGTGTTCATCGGCCGCGTCGGCACTGAAGATGCCAATCCTAGCCCCGAGATCATGAATTGCGCGGAATGCCTTGTGGGGCGTCGTCAACACAATTTTCCCTCCCGGCTCCAGTGCGGCCGCCCATCTCCGGAGCTCCTCCAGCGGGTTTGGAAGGTGTTCAATCAGTGCGAGAGCGACGACTGTATCGAACCCCCCGGCATCAGGAAACGATGCCATAAAGCGATGTTGAGGAAACAACTGGCGTGCCGTTTCGATGCAGGATTCGTCCCTGTCGAAACCGACGTATCTATTCGCATCAATGAATGCCGCCAGGGCGCCACTGCCGCACCCGACATCCAAAACCCTACCGGTCAGCCATTTCTGCGCCGCTTTCATACGTGCCTGCCGCAAGAAAGGTGAGAACAGCCCCTGTGCCCCCTGATCACCCAATCCGACACTCCTTCAATTAGCCACGCCGCCTGAAGCGACCCCCGCTCGCCATACGCTAACCGGCGGGAACCGAAGGCCCATGACGCCGCGCAACCTACTCAGCCGCATCGACTTGCATTGATGCACTGCGGTTGGTCCGGACCGGGGCCCGCCAGCCAAGCTCTTGCTGCAACTGCCTAATTCTAATCTCTTCCAGCAACTGCCGGTTGACCGAAATCAGCTCCGCGAGAATACCGCCCATAAGCAAAACACCTGCGATTGCCAGCAACGAGCCGGAAATTACAAGCGATTGAACGTTGCCGCTGCCGTCGCCAATCGCATAGTGGTAAAGAAAGCGCACGATCATAAGCAGGGCCGGAGCGGCAGCGATGGCTGCACACGTCGCAAAAAAGCGCATCGGGCAGTAGACGATGAATATGCGGATCACCGTGAAAATCGATCGCCGCACATAGCTTGCGATACTCTTTACCAGCCGAGACGGTCGCAGATAGCCGTTGACGCCGACAGGCACAGAAACAATAGGGATGTCCTTGCGCCCTGCCTGGATGATCGTTTCCAGCGTATATGTGTAAGGGTTGAAGACGTTCAGCCTGATCGCTGCGTCCTTGTGGATCGCCCGGAAACCACTCGGCGCGTCGGCGACCACCGTATCGCTGGCCACCTTTACAACCCAACTTCCGAACCGCTGAAGGAACTTCTTGATAGGCGAGAAGTGCTCGATTTCGCTAATCGGTCGAGCCCCAATCACGATTTGCGCTTTTCGTTCGAGTATAGGCCTTACCAAATCAGGAATATACTTCGCGTCATACTGATTGTCGGCGTCTGTGTTGACGATCACATCGGCGCCCAGCCTGAGCGCAGCATGGAGTCCAGCCATGAATGCACGGGCCAGACCGTGGTTATGGGGAAGCGATACGACGTGGTCGACGCCGTGTTCCTTTGCCACTTCCACGGTTCGGTCGGTTGAGCCATCGTCGACAACCATCCACTCCACGGTGTCAAAACCATCAACCTGACGTGGCAAGTCAGCCAGTGCGATCGGAAGGGTTTCCTCCTCGTTTAAACAAGGAATCTGGATAATGAGCTTGCGCAATTCAAATCCGCTTTTCTACGCGATCATGTCCCGCTCTGATTGCACCAATGCGGTGCATCATGTTGCATCCCCGGAAGCGCTCTTAACCAAGCGAGGGCTGCTTAGCAATATTGCATTACATCTGGCAAAGTCCGATCACGTTAAGTGCCCAGCGAGGCATGCGCCGCAGCCACATGATGGCGGGCGCGCTTTTTCATTATCCCCAGGACGCGCCAAACTCACGGTGGGCCGCCAGTTCTCGCACCGCCACCCCGGCGGCCGCTATATCCGCATCTGCCCAGGGTTTAGAGGTCGGCCGTATTCTCGCTGCGGGTCCGCGCGCGGAAACGAGGAAACAAGGCGCGGCCAATCCGACCTCGTCGTCCACGAAATCTGAGGTTCCCCACGTCGACGGAGATAGCAGGCAGCGCCCGGGCCATTGCCTCAAGTGTTTGCTACCAGACCCTCTATTCAGCTACTGCAAGGAGCTAGCTATGCCCAGGCCATCACCGCCTCCCCTATACTCGATCGCACACTTTTGCCCCTCCGGTGGTTGCTCAACCTGTGCCCTATGACGTAACAGAAGCGCCCCAGGTCCTAATTTCCGGCAGGTTGAACTCCACTGATCGATCGGGAAGTCAAAGGGGAACAGAGGATGTGATGGGACTATGGCTAAGGTAGGTACGGTTCTCATCCTAAGCACGTACCCTATCAAGATCCCGCTGCATGGTGGACAAGTGCGGCTGCACAACATCCGGCGCGCCTATGAAAGGGGCGGCTGGAAAGTAGCGTCCCTAGCGGTCTATCCGGAAGAGACCTATTTGAAAGCCGCTGTTGCGCCCTCAGACCTCCCTTTCCCCGCCAACAGTCCCTATCGTTTGTTCAAGGGCAAGAACGTACCTCTTATCAACGATTTTTTGTCAGGTAGCTTTGCGACCGCACAAGATGGCGGTCTCCCCGCGATACTCTCAAAAATCCCGCAACAAATTGATGTAATTCACGTGGAGCAGCCGTGGCTCTGGCCACTTGCAATGGAACTTCGCAAACGCTCTGAGCACGCCCATGTGGCGACCATATACGGTTCTCAGAACATTGAAGAGCCGCTCAAAAGGGATATGTTAAATGAGTACAAAGCGGATGACTTAGAAGAAATATTGCGTGCCATTTCGGACCTGGAGAGGAATGCCTGCCTACAGGCAGACCTCGCAATTGGCGTTACGTGGCATGATTGCGCCGTGATGCGAACGTGGGGCGCTAAGAATGTTGCCGTGGTGCCGAACGGAATAGACGGGTGGCGAGCAAGTAGCGAGAAGCTGACCGAGTGGCGCGCAAGGCTCCCCAGATATCCCTGGCTTCTCTACGTTGCAAGCGCGCATCTTCCCAATTTTACTCGATTCTTAGAGATTTTCGGCGGATCTCTTGGCTGCTTCCCTCCAACCAGCCGGCTTGTTGTTGCAGGAGGTGTTGGCGAACATATTCACCGAGAGATCGCCAGAGCGCGGTGGGCCGATCTAAACCTCTCCCGACTGCAGGTCCTTTTTTCGTTACCCGATGAGGATCTCGCAGCCGTAAAGTCGCTTGCTCATGGCTTCGTTCTCCCCATCCCATACGGCGGAGGATCAAACATCAAGACCGCCGAAGCAATCTATTCCGGCTCATACGTGATAGGAACAAGACCAGCCTTTCGCGGATATGAGTCATTTCTAGGTTTACCTGAAGTTAACGTTGTAGCAGATTCAGCATCACTTCATCGAACGATAAGGCACGTACTTTCCAGAGAACGAATTGATACAAACAGACAGAATAATGACATGTCCTTAAGAGACACGCTCTTGTGGGAGAATTGTTTGGCAGAATTGCCTGAGCTCGCCAGAAATCTTGTCAGCAATACGGGTGTTCAGTGAACGAGATATGGCTTGACGTGACATCAATACTGAATTGGCATCGTCCAGCAGTTGGCGTCATCAGAACTGAAGCCGAATGCGCCAGGTTTGCGCTGCGGCATAGCCAGACACTTAAAATCCAATTCTGTCGCTTCGATTGGGAGGCTGGATATAGGGTTGTCGCCTCTCGCGAAGTCCAGGAAGCAATCGAACGCATCGATCGCTCCCGTGACGCACGGGGAAATGCTGCATTGCCCGGTCAACCCTACCCGGTTGCAGGCAACGGCACCACATGGACCAAACTAAGCACTCACGCTCGATCAATCTTGCGAAGATTGCCAGCACGGGTGCAGCAGCCCTTGTTCCATTATTTGTCAATTCGACGAGAAGCGGCGCATGCTGTGCTCAACGCAGCGCGTGAATTTCGGCGGGCAATCCGTCTTTGGCGCAATCCGCTAAATCGCGTGTCCAGCGTAGCATCTTCCTCAACTCCCAAGGTAAGAGCGGTGCCGTTCTCACGAGGGGACGTCTATGTTTCACTCGGCCTGGATTGGGATCAAAAGAACCAAACTTATATCGCGGAATCAAAAAATCGGCATGGTTTCAAGACCTTGACTTGGTGTTATGACGTCATTCCTGCCAAATACCCGCACCTCTGCGTCGGCGACGTCAGCGCCAAATTTGCAAAATATTTCGCCGACATGGCTTGGCATGCCAATGAAATTCTTTGCATTTCTGAATGCAGTAGAAAAGATCTTTTGGCACTCCTGGACCAACTTGGGGCGCCCACGCCCGAAACGTCAGTAATACGGCTTGGCAGCGACCTTGCCAAAGCCGACGGTGAAGAAGCCACCGCGCACACCAAAGAAGCAGCTGGAGAACGCTTCATACTGTTCGTGTCAACCATAGAGCGAAGAAAGAACCACGAAACATTGTACCGGGCCTACACCCAGCTGATTGAGCGCGGTGAAAAGAAGCTCCCCAGATTGGTGTTCGTCGGAATGCCTGGCTGGGGCGTCGGCGATTTTCTCGCTGATCTCAACTTCGATCCTCGCATACATGGCCTAGTCAAGGTTTTGACGAATGTCAGCGATACCGATTTGATGTGGCTCTACGAACATGCGCTGTTCACGGTGTTTCCTTCGCTTTACGAAGGTTGGGGACTCGCTGTCGCGGAAAGCCTTGCCAATGGTAAGTTTTGCCTTGCATCCAATGCCGGTTCTCTTCCTGAAGTCGGGGGCGATCTCATCGAGTACATTGATCCGTGGGACGTGCCCCAATGGGCAGAGCGACTCAAATGGTATCTCGACCATCCAGAAGAACTCAGGAAGAGAGAAGGCCGGATAGAGGCCGAATACGCCGCACCGACCTGGGAAAATACGGCCCGAACAGTTTTTGCGAGAGCAACAGCTTTGAGGGATCAGGAAGTCAGAAAAGTCGCCTAGCAGTTCCCCGTCTCACAGAGCACAGTCGACGTCTTATCCTAGCTATCCAAGCCTATCGTCAATCGCATCCCCAAAAGCCTCGCAACCGAACATCACCTGAGATCGCGCTCTTCCATTCCCCCCCAAGGCCGGCCCCAGTTCACGGTCGGCGGCCAGTGTTCTCAGCGCCTCTGCGGCCGCCGCTATGTCCGCATCCGCCCACTGCATCGAGGGGCGGTCGTATTCTCCCTGGGGGTCGCGTGCCGGGATGAGGGAATACGGGACGGCAAATCCAACGTCGTTGTCCAC
The DNA here is from genome assembly GCA_035556195.1 of Rhizobiaceae bacterium. Classification (GTDB taxonomy): domain Bacteria; phylum Pseudomonadota; class Alphaproteobacteria; order Rhizobiales; family Rhizobiaceae. The sequence continues at coordinate 448,968 of DATMFK010000017.1, read as the reverse complement.
GAAATCCGTGGTTCCCGACCAGTCGGTGGAGATCACCGGCAGTCCTCGGGCCATGGCTTCAGCCAGGATCAGGCCGAATCCCTCCGAGCGGTGCAGCGAAATCACCACATCGCTCGTTCCGAAGAGCCGGTTCATCTGCTCGGCCGTGGCCGTCTCCTCGTGAAGCTCGACCCCGTTCGTGCCGCAGGCCTTGCGCAGCAGGTCGGCGGCCGGCGGGAAATGATCGAGGTTGATCGCCTTCACGATCATCCGCGCGGTGTTGTCGGGGAAAGCGCGGTTGAACGCGTCGATCGCGCCGAGCGGGTTCTTGCGGGCGAAGCTCGAGCCCATGTTGAAGATGGTGAGCACGGTGAAGCGGTCGTCGCGCTCGGGCGGCCTGGCAAGATCGATCGGCGCGTCGTCGGCAAGGATCGGGTGGTGAACCACCTTGACCGGCTTGTTTGGCGCCAACTTACGCAGGGCCTCCGCGGTGAATTCGCTCGGCGCCCAGATCTCGTTGACGTAGTCGAGCGAGCTCCGCCAATCCTCCGGGGCTTCGGGAAGCTCCCATGCCCAATAGCCGATCACCCTCTTGCCCCGCACGAAGCGCCGCCCCAGCGCGAACAGCACGAAGGGCATGAAGGGAGCGGCCGCATGCACGATGATCGTGCCCGAGCCATCCTCGCGCGCGCCCTCCTCCAAGCAGAAGTCCGGAGAGGGCCGCTGGAAAAGCTCGGCGGTGACGTCAATCGCGCGGGCGTCGTAGCCGCATTTCCTCAAGGCGCTCAAGCAAAGGCGGGCGGATTGCCCGAGCCCCGATGCCGCCCGAAACGCGCCGGCAACATAGATCGGGCCCTCGGGCCGCGGATCGTGCCCGACGGCGGGCACCAGTGCGCGGACCGTGCCGAACAGGGCCGCGCGCCGCAGATCCCTCGGCAGCTTCTGCCAGACATAGCGATGGAGGAACGATTTGACGGGCATGACGGCGGCTATCTCATGCCAGCGGCGGTGAGGATCGGCCGTTTGCGCTTGCCCCGGCCGCCTGGGTTTCGCCAATCGGCAACGTCTGCGATTGAAAGCGAACATGCCGGCGTTTCTCTTCGCGTAAGCGGAAAGAGATGTCCGCCAGGACAGTAAGCGGTTGCTCGCGACCGGTCAGGGATCGACGCCCACAATCCAGGCAGGCTCGTGAAGCGTCCGCGCCGCGCCCCCTCGGTTTCTTCGACAGGTTTCAGGGGGAAAGCCCTGGGGCACGTGTCCGGAACCTGCTTTGTATCTCGGGCTGGCGGCACTGCGAGAAGCCTCGACTTGGCGTAAAATTGGGCCGGCCCGAAGGCGACCGGCGCAGGCTATCGCCTGATAGCCATTGGGCGCAGGCTTGTCGAGCCCGCCCGGCTGCCCGGCCAAAGCGCTTTGTTAACGGCCGCATCTTATGAGTTTCGTCGCAAACCTGTTCAAGGCAGACGTTGAACCGCGCGGCACGAAATATCCTCAGGCAGGCGGCCGTCCGGGCCGGACTGGAAGCCATCGCGCTTTCGCGGGCGGGAAGGCTGTGGCCGGCGGCCGGGGGGCGCGGCGTGATCTTCACGCTCCATCACGTGCGCCCGCGAGAGGCAAAGGCCTTCGATCCCAACGCGCATCTCTCGGTCACGCCCGAATTCCTCGAAGAGGCGATCCTGGCCGCGGGGGAATGCGGGCTCACGCCCGTCGCGCTCGAAGAGCTGCCGAGCCTGCTCGCGGATAGAGGCGACAGAAGGCGCTTCGTGAGCTTCACGCTGGACGACGGCTATCGCAACAATGCGGCGTTCGCCGCGCCGGTGTTCCGGAAACACAGCGTGCCCTACACCATCTTCGTCACCGCCGGCTTCGTCGAGAGGTCGCGGGCGCCATGGTGGGAGACGGCGGGCCGGCTGGTCGGAAAGCTGGATCGCCTGGAGTTCGATTTCGGCCACGGAGCGGAAGCGCTCGGGCTGGAAACCGATGCCCGCAAGCAGGCGGCTTTCGAGCGGCTCGCCGAATTCGTCCAGGCCGGGGATGAGGACGAGGCCGTCGCACGCATCGACGAGGCGGCCCGCAATCATGGCGTCGACCCGCTCGCGATGGTGGCCGAGCTGACGATGGATGCCGGCGAATTGCGCTGCCTCGCAAAAGACCCCCTCGCCCGCTTCGGCGCGCACACATTGACCCATGCCAATCTGCGCCGCGTCGACGACCAGCGCCTTCGCCGGGAAATCACGGAATCGGCCAAGGCGGTGGAAGCCTATGTCGGGCGATATCCCCGCAGCTTCGCCTTTCCCTATGGTTTCCCCTCGGCCGTGGGAGATCGCGAGATCCGCGCCGTCGCCGAGGCCGGCTTCGAGATCGCGGTGACGACCCAGCCCGGCGTGCTCAGGGCGTCCAGCCTCGAGCAGCAGACCGTGTTCAACCGTGTTTCGTTGAACGGCCTGTATCAGCAGAAGAGATACGTGAAGGCGCTGATCTCCGGCCTGCCGTTCAAGCTGATGCGCTGAGGACCTGATCGATGCGACAGCGTCGGCGATTGGCGTCGACACGGAAGCTTCGTCATTCTCGGGCCCGGGGATGACGACTGCGCTGGAGGTACGCGCCACCCCGCCTCCAAAACAGGCAGGCTTCGCCGTCGGATTGCACATCTTCGCAGCGCTGCACATTTTCCGTTCAACTCCGCGTTGCAGTTTGGCAACACCGCTTACGCATTCCGAATGAAGCGCGATCCGTCCCACGCAATCCACTTGAACCGGCAAAAGAATCCGGAAGAAATGCCAAGCATTCGGATCTGCTCGCAAGGAGTGACGAGCAGACGATCGGGGACACTTCAGAATGATCAGGAAATTTCTCTTGGGGTCGGCGGCTATACTTGCGGCTGGGACGGGGGCGCTGGCGGCCGATGCGGTGGTCGTGGCCGAGCCGGAGCCGGTGGAATATGTCCGGGTGTGCGATGCCTATGGCGCCGGGTTCTTCTACATTCCGGGAACGGAAACCTGCCTGCAGATCTCCGGCTATATCCGCTACCAGGTGGGTACCGAGAGCTACAATGGTGGCGTGATCGATCCCGCCACCGGCGAAGTGTCCGGCAGTTCGCCCGACTTCCTGACCTACGGCGCCTATCCCGACGAGGAAGGCTGGATCAAGGAGACGCGGGCCCGCGTCGATTTCGACGCCCGTTCGGAAACCGAATGGGGCACGCTGCGCGGACGCATCCGTTTCCAGGCCTCATGGGGCGGTGCCAACGGCCCCAACCCGTTCGCCGACGGGCCGGTAGCCACGGACCAGGCCTATCTGGAACTCGGCGGCTTCCGCGCGGGCTATAGCGAATCCGCGTGGGTGGAATCGCAGAAGGGCGGGGTCGCGGCCTACGGCTCGCACAGCTGGGGCAGCATGTCCTATGGCGACGCCCAGCGCCATCAGCTCGGCTATTCGTTCGGTTCCGCCGAGGGCTTCGCGGCCACGATCTCGCTGGAAGACGACGCACTGGAAGGCGACGGCTGGATCCCCGATGTCGTCGGCGTGCTCAGCTACAACCAGCCCTGGGGCGCCGTCTGGGCGAAGTTCGGTTGGGAAGACTCCATCAACAACGTGCCCGACATCGCCGGCCTGGAGAGCGAGAGCGGCTGGGGCGCGCAGGTGGGCATGCAGTGGAACGTTCCCAACGCGCCGGGCTCTTCGCTCCGTCTGTTGGGCTTCTACGCCAACAGCGACACGCGCTTCGGCGTCGTCTCTCCGATCTCCGCCATTACCGGCGGCAACGGTGGCGCCGAATGGTCGGCACTCGCATCCTACCAGCAGCAGTTCAGCGAGAAGTTCATCGCCTCGGTCGGCGCCCAGTATTTCAGCGACTTCTATGCCGGCGGGTCCGACGAGCTGCTGGGGCTTTCTGGATACGAGCTCGAAGTCGCCATGGCATGGACGCCGGTCACGAATTTCGAGATCCGCACCGAAGTCTATTACGACAAGATCGAGGAGCTGGACGGCAGCGTGTCGGGCTTCCTTCGCTTCACGCGCAACTTCTGACCGCCGACCGGCAGAAGCTCGGAAAACCCGGCGGCATCCGCCGGGTTTTTTGTTGCCTGGAGGCTGCCGGAGGGATAGTTCGACTGGAGAATTCCCGGCGGGTCGACCGCCACTGGAGCACCGCGGGTCCATTCGGAGGCGCAAAGGACGCTCTAGCAGTTTGAATTGACGCGTCGTGCTTTCCGAAAATCGATGCCGGTTTTCGGGCCGATGCCGTGGCCAGCGAGAGACGATGACGACACGCCCTGCCCTGACACCCCTGATCGCCGCCCTGCCGGCCACCGTGCCCTTCGTCGGGCCGGAAGCCCAGGAACGCAGCCGCGGCACAAATTTCCGCGCCCGCATCGGCGCCAATGAGAGCAGCTTCGGCCCGTCGCCGAGCGTGATCGCGGCCATGGCGGAGTCGGCGCGCGACATGTGGATGTATTGCGATCCCGACAATCACGAGCTGAAGGGCGCGCTCGCCGCCCATCTCGGCGTCGGCTACGACAATGTCGTCGTCGGCGAGGGCGTGGACGGGCTGCTGAACCTCGTCGTGCGCATGTATGTGCAGGCGGGAACGCCCGTCGTCACCTCGCTCGGCGCCTATCCGACCTTCAATTTCCACGTCGCCGGCTTCGGCGGCCGCCTTGTCCCGGTGCCCTTCGAGGACGATCGCGAGAGCCTCGGCGGGCTGCTCGATGCGGTGCGCCGCGAGAACGCGCCGCTGGTCTATCTCTCCAATCCGGACAACCCGATGGGCACCTGGTGGGAAACGCAGGATATCATCCGCTTCATCGAGGCGTTGCCCGAGACGACGATGCTCATCCTCGACGAGGCCTATGGCGAAACGGCGCCGGCCTCGGCGCTTCCGCCGATCGATATCTCCCGACAGAACCTTATCCGCATGCGCACCTTCTCCAAGGCCTACGGCCTGGCCGGCATTCGCTGCGGCTATGCTTTCGGCGAGGCGGGCACGATCCGCGCGTTCGAGAAGATCCGCAACCATTACGGCGTCAACCGCATGGCCCTGATCGCGGGCGCCGCCGCGCTCGCCGACCAGGCCTATCTCCGGGAGGTCGTGGCCAAGGTCGATGCCGGCCGCCGGCGGATTTCGGCCATCGCCCGGGCCAACGGCCTGAAACCCATTCCGTCCGCCACGAACTTCGTCACGATCGATTGCGGCGCGGACGGAGCGTTCGCCCTCGAAGTGCTGCAGCAGCTGCTGTCGCGCGACGTCTTCATCCGCAAGCCGATGGCGCCGGGGCTGGACCGCTGCATCCGCGTCAGCGTCGGGCTCGATCACGAGCTCGCGGTCTTCGAGGAAGAGCTGCCGCACGCGATTGCCGCGGCGCGCGGGAAGTGAGATCGTCGGTCTAAGTAATCGAGCGTCTGCACCGCCCCCTCATCCGACCGCGCTTCGCGCGGCCACCTTCTCCCCGGCGGGGAGAAGGTGGAGCCTGGCAGAGGCGCTTTGCCAAGCCGGTAGACGCTGACGATTCGTGCTAACGTTGCGGCTAGCCCTTCCTTCTCCCCGACGGGGAGAAGGTGGCCCGAAGGGCCGGATGAGGGGGCCTCAAGGGGTGCCGCTGTGAAACGAAGCTAAAATCCCCATGCCCGACCTTTGCCTCCCGCGCTCGACGCACCACATAGGGAGCATGACGGCGACAGCGGATAACGGAAAGACAGTGCTGGCCAGGATCACCGGCAGGGTGCAGGGCGTCAGCTTCCGTGCCTGGACGCGTAACGAGGCCAGGCAACTGGGCCTCGTGGGCTGGGTCCGCAACGAGGAAGACGGCTCCGTCACCGCGCTGCTCAGCGGACCGGAAAGCGTGATCCTGCGCATGATCGCGCGGCTTCGGCAGGGACCGTCCGGCGCCATCGTGACGGGCGTCAATTTCACGGAAACCGAGCCGGACGGATCGGCCGAGTTCAGGATCGTGGTGTGACCCGGCATTGCCGGAAAATTCCTCAGGGAATTCGGCCTTGCCTCCTGACAGCGTGTCGTTTCGTCATTATATGAGGCACTACATTTCTACTACAAACGAGGAGACCGCATGCCGAAATCCAGGACAAGCCGCTTTGCTGCGCTGATTGCAGGACTTTTCCTGGCATTCACGATGGTCGCCGTCGACCAGGCCGAAGCCCGTCGGGGCGGCAGCTTCGGCAGCCGCGGCACGCGCACCTTCCAATCCGCTCCGGCCACCAACACGGCGCCACGGCAGACCGGCCCGCTCGAGCGCTCGATGACGCCCAATACGGGCCAGCAGAATGCGGCTCGCTCCGCGCAGCCGGCGGCGCAGCGGCCCGGCTTCATGAACGGTTTCGGCGGCTCCATGCTCAAGGGCCTGATGCTGGGCGGCCTCATCGGCCTCCTCCTCGGCCAGGGCTTCGGTGGGCTGGCCGGCATGTTCGGCTTCCTTCTCCAGGCGCTGCTGATCGGCGGAGCGATCTTCCTGCTCCTCAGACTGTTGCGTTCGCGTTCGGCGCCTACTCCAGCGATGGCCGGTAACGCCGGGGGGATGGGCAATTTCCGTGATGCCGCGCCGTCACAAAACAGCCGCCCCTTCACCGTTCCGAGCTTCGGAGCGCCATCGGGCACCGCGCCCACGGCGCCGGTCAGCGAAGACATCGAGCTTACGCAGGACGACCTCGACACCTTCCAGCGCCGGCTGACGGAAGTCCAGGAAGCGTTCGGCCGCGAGGATCACGCCGCGCTCCGCCGCTTCGTTACGCCGGAAATGGTGTCCTATCTTTCGGAAGAGCTCGCCGACAACGCCAAGAACGGCCTGCGCAACGATGTCAGCGACGTCACCCTCGTCCAGGCCGACATCGCCGAAGCATGGCGAGAGGGCGATCGCGACTACGCCACGGCCGCGATGCGATACGAATCGCGCGACGTCATGCGCGACCGCGAGACCGGGGAGATCGTGGAAGGCGACGCCGATCACCCGAGCGAGACCACCGAGCTCTGGACCTTCGTCCGCCAGAACGGCTCGGATTGGCAGCTTTCGGCCATCCAGCAGGCGTAAATCGCCTATCCTGATCGAAGCGCCGGCGTGCAAGCGCCGGCGCTTTTTTGCGCTTCATATCCCTCATCCGACGTCGCTTCGCGAGGCCACCTTCTCGGCGGCCAGCCCCGAAGGTTTGCGACTGGCATCGACGTTCACGCCAGGCCCCTGCCTCTCCCCTTGTTTGTGGGAGAAGGAGGCTGCGCGATGCGAGGGCGCATGAGGGGTGCTCGACGCCTTGAATTAATTAAACGTTCGTTTTATTATTTGCCATCGGGAGATTGGTCGATGGCGAGAACCACGGGCTCGGACGGCGAGAAGACGGAAGCGGCGCTTCGCGAGGCGGCGGTCAGCCTGATCGCGCGCTACGGCTTCGAGGCGGTTTCGATGCGGCAGCTCGCGGCCGAGGTCGGCGTGCAGGCGGCGGCGCTCTACCGCTATTTCCCGACCAAGGAAGACCTGCTTTTCACGCTCATGCGCGAGCATATGGAGGGGCTGATCGCCAGCTGGGAGGCCGCCCGGCCACGCACCGGCAACCCGGTCGGCCGGCTCGCCGCCTTCGTCGACCATCACATCCGCTTCCATGTCGAGCGCCGCCACGCCACCCATGTCTCCAACATGGAGCTGCGCAGCTTGGCGCCCGAGAGGCTCACGCATATTCTGCGCCTGCGCATGAGTTACGAGAAGGAACTGCGGACCATCCTGCGCGAAGGCGCCGAGAGCGGCGACTTCCAGGTCGACGATGTCGGTCTCACCGCGATGGCGATCATCCAGATGATCACCGGCGTCATCGTCTGGTTCCGTCCCGACGAGCGGCTCTCTGTCGAAGAGGTCGCCAAGACCTATCTTTCAATGACGATGCGCCTCACGGGCGCGCGCGCAGCCGGCGAGAAGAACAATGTACACGCATTCGCTTGATTTCGGACTGGGCGAGGACATCGACGCCCTTCGCGACATGGTGCGCCGTTTCGCGGCAGAACAAATCGCGCCGCTCGCCGCCGACATCGATCGCACGAACGAGTTTCCGCACCGACTTTGGAAGGAACTCGGCGCGCTCGGCCTGCTCGGTATCACCGCCGATCCCGATTTCGGCGGCTCGGGCATGGGCTATCTCGCGCAGGTGGTGGCCATCGAGGAAATCAGCCGCGCCTCCGCCTCCGTCGGCCTCTCCTATGGCGCCCACTCCAATCTCTGCGTGAACCAGATCAACCGCTGGGGAACACCGGAACAGAAGGCGCGGTACCTGCCGGGGCTCTGCGCGGGAGACAAGGTCGGCGCGCTCGCCATGTCGGAATCGGGCTCCGGCTCCGATGTCGTGTCGATGCGGCTCCGGGCAGATAAACGCAACGACCGCTACGTCCTCAACGGTACCAAAATGTGGATCACCAACGGTCCCGACGCCGACACGCTGGTGGTCTATGCCAAGACGGATCCGGAACGGCAGTCGCGCGGCATCACCGCCTTCATCATCGAGAAGGAATGGTCCGGCTTCTCGGTCGCCCAGAAGCTCGACAAGCTCGGCATGCGCGGTTCGAACACCGGAGAGCTCGTTTTCGACAATGTCGAGGTGCCCTTCGAGAATGTGCTTCACCGGGAAGGCGCGGGCGTCGAAGTGCTGATGTCCGGCCTCGATTACGAGCGGGTCACCCTCGCCGCCGGTCCGGTCGGCATCATGGCCGCCTGCATGGACACGGTCGTGCCCTATGTGCATGAGCGCAAGCAGTTCGGCCAGCCGATCGGCGAGTTCCAACTCGTGCAGGGCAAGCTGGCCGACATGTATGCGACGATGAACGCCTGCCGCGCCTACGTCTATGCGGTCGCAGCCGCCTGCGACCGGGGCCAGACCACGCGAAAGGATTCCGCCGGTTGCGTGCTCTACGCGGCGGAGAAGGCAACCCGTGTCGCGCTGGACGCGATCCAGTTGCTGGGCGGCAACGGCTATATCAACGACTATCCGACCGGACGTCTTTTACGAGACGCCAAGCTCTACGAGATCGGCGCCGGCACGAGCGAGATCCGCCGCTGGCTGATCGGGCGCGAGATCATGGCGGAGAGCCTCTAGGCGCGGATTAGGGTATTCTCCGCCTGCCGACCGCAAATCGGTTCGAATTCGAAGTCATCCGCCGAGGAAACATGGCCACGCTGCAATCCCAGATCTCCCCCTCCTCCGATGCCTTCAAGGCCAATGCCGAGCGCATGCGCGCGCTCGTCTCCGACATCGCCTCCAAGGCGGCGGTGGTCGAGCGCGGCGGCTCGGAAGATGCCCGCCAACGCCATGTCTCGCGCGGCAAGCTCCTGCCGCGCCAGCGTCTCGCCCAGCTTCTCGACACCGGCTCGCCATTCCTGGAAATCGGCCAGTTCGCGGCTTGGGGCATGTATGGCGGCGACATCGCGTCGGCCGGCATGATCGCGGGCATCGGCCGCGTCGAAGGTCGCGAGGTGATGGTGGTGGTCAACGACGCGACCGTGAAAGGCGGGACCTACTATCCGCTGACGGTCAAGAAGCATCTGCGTGCCCAGGAGATCGCGCTGCAGAACAATTTGCCATGCGTCTATCTCGTGGACAGCGGCGGCGCCAACCTGCCCAACCAGGACGAGGTGTTCCCGGACCGCGATCATTTCGGGCGCATCTTCTACAACCAGGCCAATATGAGCGCCGCCGGCATTCCCCAGATCGCCTGCGTGATGGGGTCCTGCACGGCGGGAGGCGCCTATGTGCCGGCCATGTCCGACGAGACCATCATGGTGCGGAAGCAGGCCACCATCTTCCTCGGCGGTCCGCCGCTGGTGAAGGCCGCGACCGGCGAGGACGTGACAGCCGAGGAACTCGGCGGCGCCGATCTTCACACGCGCCAATCCGGCGTTGCCGACCACTATGCCATGGACGACGAGCATGCGCTCGCCATCGCGCGGCGCATCGTCAGGAATTTGAATCGGAAGAAGGAGATCGGGCTCGATCTTCGCGATCCTCGTCCGCCGCTTCATGCGCCGGAAGAGATCTATGGGGTCATCCCGGCGGATCTGCGCCAGCCCTATGACGTGCGCGAGGTGATCGCCCGCGTCGTGGACGGATCCGAACTCGACGAGTTCAAGCAGAACTATGGCACCACATTGGTGACGGGCTTCGCCCATCTTCACGGCATGCCTGTCGGCATCATCGCCAACAATGGCGTGCTTTTTTCAGAAAGCGCGCTGAAGGGCGCGCATTTCATCGAACTCTGCTGCCAGCGCAGGATCCCGCTGGTGTTCCTGCAGAACATTACCGGGTTCATGGTTGGGCGCAAATACGAGGCCGGGGGCATCGCCAAGGACGGCGCCAAGCTCGTCACCGCGGTCGCGACCGCGCAGGTGCCCAAGGTGACGATGATCATCGGCGGCTCGTTCGGCGCCGGCAATTACGGCATGTGCGGCCGGGCCTATTCGCCACGCTTCCTGTGGATGTGGCCGAATGCCCGGATCTCGGTCATGGGCGGGGAGCAGGCCGCGACCGTGCTCGCCATGGTCAAGCGCGAAGGCATCGAGCGCCGGGACGGCAACTGGTCGGCCTCGGAAGAAGCGGAATTCCGGGCGCCTATCCTCGAGAAATACGAGCGCGAGGGACATCCGCTCTATTCGTCGGCAAGGCTGTGGGACGACGGCATCATCGATCCGGCAAGGACCCGCGAAGTGCTGGCGCTGTCGCTGTCGGCGGCGCTCAACGCGCCGGTGCCGGAGACGAAATTCGGCCTCTTCAGGATGTGACGGCGATGGCGTCCGTCTTCGACCGCATGCAGGTATGGACCGGCGACATCACGAGGCTGGAGGTGGATGCGATCGTAAACGCGGCCAACCGCAGCCTGCTGGGCGGGGGCGGCGTGGACGGAGCGATCCACCGGGCCGCGGGCCCCGGCTTGCTCGCCGAATGCCGCACGCTCGGGGGCTGCGAGACGGGAGACGCCAAGATCACCGCCGGCTACCGGCTGCCCGCCGCGCACGTGATCCATACCGTCGGCCCGGTCTGGCACGGCGGCTCGGCAAAGGAAGCGGAGCTGCTGGCATCCTGCTACCGGCGTTCATTGGAGCTGGCACGGCGTCACGACTGCGCCTCGGTCGCCTTTCCGGCTATTTCCACCGGGATCTACGGTTACCCACGGGAAGCTGCCGCGAAGGTCGCCGTGCGCACGGTCGCCGCGTTCCTGGACGGAAACGATCTGCCTCGGTCCGTCGTTTTCGTCGGTTTCGACGAAGCGACGTAGGGGCTCCATGCCGCGGAGATAGCGGCTCTGGCAGCGGGTAGCTGATCGGTTCCCAGACCGAACAAGGAAGGACACGTCATGGAAATGAAACTGCACCGCGGCCGCCTCATCGATCACATCCATCTTCGCGCCCGGGATCTCGACAAGACGAAGAGGTTCTATCGCGCGGTTCTGACAGCGATCGGCAGGGCCGACGCGATCCATGAGACCGACAGCTACTTTTCCGCCGACGAATTGTGGATCGATGCCGCGGAAGGCTCGACGTCTCGAATCCACCTGGCCTTCCAGGTGCCCGATCGCGAGACTGTCGTGCGTTTCCATGCGGAAGGGCTCGCCGCGGGTGGCGAGGACAATGGCGGGCCTGGCGAGCGCCGCTACCACCCCGGCTACTACGCGGCCTTCCTGCTCGATCCGGACGGCAACAACATCGAGGCGGTTCACCACGGCCCCGCGGCGCGATCCGCGCCGTCCGTTGAAATCACCTGGAAGCAAGACAGCTGAACTCGTCCAGCGTCTTTGAGACGGCCGAGATCGAAGAAAGGGTGCTGATGTTCGGGAAGATCCTCATTGCCAATCGCGGCGAAATCGCCGTCCGTGTCATCCGCACCGCGCGCAGGATGGGGGTCCGCACCGTCGCGGTCTATTCGGACGCCGACGCGCGGTCGCTGCATGTCGCCATGGCCGACGAGGCCGTCCACATCGGCCCCTCCCCGGTCGGCGAGAGCTACCTTCGCATCGACAAGATCATCGAGGCCGCCAAGGCGACCGGCGCCGAGGCGATCCATCCGGGCTACGGCTTCCTTTCCGAAAACCCCGACTTCGTGGAGGCGGTTGTCGCGGCGGGGCTGGTCTTCATCGGGCCCTCCGCATCGGCGATCCGCGCCATGGGCTTGAAGGACGCGGCCAAGCGGCTCATGGAGAGAGCCGGCGTGCCCGTCGTTCCCGGTTACCACGGAGAGGACCAGGGGCTCGTGCTGCTTGCCGGCAAATCCCGCGAGATCGGCTATCCCGTGTTGATCAAGGCGCGCGCCGGGGGCGGCGGCAAGGGAATGCGGCGGGTCGACCACCCGGACGACTTCGCCGAAGCCATGGCCGCCGCGAGGCGCGAAGCCAAGGCCGCTTTCGGCGACGACCGTGTGCTCGTGGAGAAATATGTCGAGAAGCCGCGCCACATCGAAGTTCAGGTGTTCGGCGACAATTTCGGCAACGCCGTCCATCTCTTCGAGCGCGACTGCTCGGCCCAACGCCGGCATCAAAAGGTCATCGAGGAGGCTCCCGCCCCGGGCATGACGCCGGAACTGCGCCAGGCGATGACGGAGGCCGCGGTCAAGGCGGCCAAGGCGATCAAATATTCCGGCGCGGGCACGATCGAATTCATCGTGGATGCGTCGGAGGGCCTGAGACCCGACCGCTTCTGGTTCATGGAAATGAACACGCGTCTCCAGGTCGAACATCCCGTGACGGAGATGGTGACGGGCATCGACCTCGTCGAATGGCAGCTCCTTGTGGCAGCGGGCGCCAGGCTGCCGAAAGCCCAGGCTGAGATCGGGCTCGACGGCCATGCCTTCGAGGCCCGAATTTATGCGGAGGACCCGTCCAGAGGCTTCCTGCCGGCTACGGGCACGCTGCATCATCTGAGCTTTCCGGAAACGCCGCGCGACGGCGCCGCCATCCGGATCGAGACCGGGGTCGGGCAAGGCGATACGATCTCGCCCTATTATGACCCGATGATCGCCAAGCTCGTCGTCCATGCAGGCGATCGGGCATCCGCGCTTGCCGCGCTCTGTGATGCGCTGGCACAAACCCGGATCGCAGGCTCGGTGACGAACATCGCCTTCCTCGCCGCACTTGCGCGCGACCCGGATTTCGCATCCGGCGACGTCGACACCGGTCTGATCGGACGAAAGCAGGAAGCGCTTGTCGCAAGCGCGCCTCCCAGCCACGGCGCCATCGCGCGTGCGGCGCTGGCCGCGACGGCGCCAGCCCCTGCGCTCTCGAACGATCCATGGGCGCGGCTGGCCGGCTACGCGCATTTCCATACCCCGGCACGGCTGGTGAAGTTGGCTCACGGAGAACATGCCATCGCCGCCCACGTGTCGCCTCGCCGGGACGGACGTTTCGACGTGACTGTCGACGACCGGGATCCGGTAACGCTGGAGACCGGCCGAACCGGCCAGGCAAGCGACGACGTGGTCCTGTGGCCGGGGCACATCACGGTGTTCGAGAATGGCCGGGCTTTCACCTTCGCCGCGCCGGACCCACTCGACCGCGCAGACGACGCGGCTGGCGGCGACAGCTTGCGGGCGCCCATGCCGGGCCTCGTGAAGCTCGTGCGCGCGAGTGCCGGCGAAACCGTCGCCAAGGGACAGGCGCTGCTCGTGCTGGAAGCCATGAAGATGGAGCATACCATCACGGCGCCCCATGAAGGCGTGGTCGCCGAGATCGTGACGGAGGGCGCTCAGGTCACCGACGGCACGGTGCTCGTCCACTTCAGCGAAAGCTGACGAGGAAAGGCAGGGGGTACCCGGCCATTCCTCGGGAGCAAGGATGGACGTTTAGGCAAGCCCCTCATCGGCCTGCCGGCCACTTCTCCCCGTCGAGAACGGCGAGAAGGCGACTGTCGTCTCCACTTTCGCCAATCGCCTGCATTTGGCGACTGGCGAACCGAAAGGCCGTCGTGTCTCTCCCCGTCCTTCCCGTGGAGCGATGTCCGGCAGGACAGTGAGGGGCAACGCGCGACCGGTCAGAGCCCAACGCCCACGACATTACTGGAGCTTCGAATATTTGCCGTCGTGCCAGACATTGATGTCATAGGCGGCGTTCTTGATGTCGCCCTTCTCGTCGAAAATGATCGGGCCGATCACGGTCTGGATAGGCTCGCCGTTCTTCAGGGCCTTGGCAACTGCCGCCGGGTCGTCGCTGCCGGCGCGTTCGATGCCTTGCGCAAACGCCTGGATGGTCGCGTAGGCGAAGAGCGTGAAGCCTTCCGGCACGAAGCCGCTCGCCTTGATCTTCTCGACCGCTTCCTTGGCTTCGGGCCGGGCCTGCGGATCGGCAGGGAAGACGAACATGGTGCCCTCCCCGGCCGGACCGGCGATCTGCCAGAATTCCGGCGTGGCGATGCTGTCCGGCATGATGAGCTGGAACTTGAAGCCCTGCTCGGCGGCCTGGCGCAGGATCAGGCCCGCCTCGTTGTGATAGCCGCCGAAATAGACCACGTCCGCCTTCAGCTCCTTGAGCTTGGTGACAAGGGCCGAATAGTCCTTCTCGCCGGCATTGATGCCATCATAAAGGACTTCCTTCAGGCCCCCCTTGTTCATCTCGGCCCTGACCGCGTCGGCGACGCCCTGGCCGTAGGCGCTCTTGTCGTGCAGGACCGCGACATTCTTTCCTTTGTACTTTTCAGCGATCCACGGGCCGATGAAGGTGCCCTGCCTGTCGTCGCGCGTATAGAGGCGCATGATGGTGCCCCAGCCGTTCTTGGCCGCGTCTTCCGTCAGCAGCGGGTTCGAGGAAGCCGGGCTCATCATCAGCGCGCCCGCCTCGGCATAGACGGCGGAAGCCGGGATGCTCGAGCCCGAGCAAGCATGGCCATCGACGAAATTGATCCCATTTGCCACGATGCGGTTGGCGACCGACACGGCCTGCTTCGGGTCGCAGACATCGTCTTCGACCGCGAGCTTGATCTGGCGCCCGCCAACACCCCCTGCCGCGTTGATCGCCGCGACCGCCGCCTCGGCGCCGTGGCGGAACTGATCGCCGATCGTCGCCAACTGTCCCGTCATCGGGCCGACCACCGCGAAGGTGATCTCGTCGGCCGCGGCAGCGCCCGCCGCCATGGTCATGGCGACCAGCGCCGCGCCCAGAACTCGCTTGGAAAACATTTCTCCTCCTCCCGACGCGCATTGCGGTGCGTCATCAAATGTGAAGGCCGGACCTTTCCACTACCGCTCGACATTGTCCAGTCGCTTCGCAATCGCATTGCGAAGCTTGGCGAATGCGAAAAGCCGCGCCGGCGTTGTCTCGCCGGTCGCGGCTTTGCATGGCGCTTCATTTGCGCCGTCCCGGCTGCGGCGGTTGTCCGCTCTACTAGCCCCGGGGCCTTCCCTGTCATGTGCCTTTCGAAATCAGTGGGCGGTCATCCATTCCCGGGCTTCGCGCAGCGCCTTGGCGATCTCGGGCTTCGACATCGAGGCCGAAAGCTCGGAGCGCAGTTCGGCAGCCCGCGCCGAACCCTTGATGGCGGCGATGTTGAACCATTTATGGGCGGCGACGAGATCCGTCTCGCAGTCGCGGCCGGTCGCATACATCATGCCCAGCTCCAAGAGAATGTCGGCCTGAGCGGTGGAACCCATGGTACCGAACCCGGCCTCGAGCATTTCGAAACGTGCCATTTCAATCCCCTGTCTCGCCTTTGTCGGGCGCTTCGATCTTGTTGTGGAGCTGCCCTTTCGATGCTCTCGAGAATGGGGCCAACGCTTGAATCCGCCGTTAAACGGCTTGCTTAATTTGAGGAAAACAAAGCTAAAACAATAAGTAAACGACAGACTTCGTTAAGCATCGAACCCAGCGGGATTCCACGTCTTTCTCCGAAGAACCTCTGAAAATCGACTGGTCCTCTGGCAAGTGTTTGCTAACCACAACCCCAGCGTCGGGCACGGACTCGCCAGCGTCCGATGCTGGGGCGGCGTAGGGCTCTTAATTTTCCTACGCCCGGGCGCGTTGCCCGAACAGGACCTTTTGGGCCTCCTTGTCATCGGAGAGATTGCGCCGATGCTCCTGGCCGATCTCAACGGCCCGGGCAACGGCGGGACGTGCCCCCATCGTATCGAACCAACGCTTGAGGCTCGGAAATTCCTCGAGATCCTGCCCTTGGTTCTTGTAAGGTCTCACCCAACCGTAAGACGCCATGTCGGCGATCGAATACTCACCTGCAAGGAATTCCCGCTCGGCAAGGCGCTTGTTCATCACGCCGTAGAGGCGATTCACCTCGTTCGTGTAGCGATCGACGGCGTAAGGAATCTTCTCGGGGGCGTATTGGCGGAAGTGATGGGCCTGCCCGGCCATCGGCCCTAGTCCGCCGACCTGCCAGAACAGCCATTCGTCGACGGCAACGCGCGCGCGCTCGTCAGTGGGATAGAAGCGGCCGAACTTCCTGCCGAGATACTGAAGGATCGCCCCGGACTCGAACACCGAAATGGGCTCTCCGCCCGGACCTTCGGGATCGATGATCGCCGGCATCCGGTTGTTGGGGGAGATCTTCAGGAACGACGGCTCGAACTGCTCGCCCCGCCCGATATTCACATATTTCACTTCATAGGGGACGCCGAGCTCTTCGAGCATGATCGTTATCTTCCAGCCGTTGGGAGTCGGCCAATAGTAGAGTTCGACGGGATTCACTTGGGTGGTCATAGGCAAGTCTCCGGGTGGCTGCGCCCTGAAGAACAACATCGGCGAACCGATGCTGACGCTCCAGCTCGTTTGCTTTGCGCCGGTTTTTTCGAACCCTGTATGCACAGTCGGGGATCCGGCGCTCCAAAGCAGATAGTCGCGACCGGCAGGAACACAAGCCGACAATATTCGATGCTGCTGTTAAGTTTCTTGAACACTGGATGAACGCTCTTCTCAGGGATGGTTCAGCGCGCCTCGTGCATCGTGCCCCCATGCTCATGAAGGGGATGTCGAAAAGATGCTCGCCCGCCGGTTCACAATCGTCTGCCTGCTGATGGCGCTGTTCGGCATGCTCTTCTCCATCCTCGTCGCTCAGACGGGCCGAAAGGCACATTCCTGGAAAGATGCAGTCGTCATTTCCAGCGCAATGCAGAACGCAAACGCCTCCGCCCGTCAGGCGGGTTGAAGAGCCGATCGAGGTCAAGGCAATGAGACAGCTGACCGACACCCTGCGCCTTATCGTCCGTGCAGCCTTCGTGGCTGGCGTCGTTGCCGGTCCGCTTCTGATGGTGCCTCAGGTGAATGCAGGCGACCGCGCCATCATCGAGGCGCCCGGCCACAAGAAGATGGGCGCCGGGCTGGTGCTGCTCGTCAGCCTGCAGCGCGCTTGAAGCCCTGGCGCGCATCGGCTCCGGGGTCCCGCTCCCCCTCCCCAAACCCTTCGGATTCCCTATAATGGGTTATGGAAAAGCGAATCTATCCACAGCCGATCGAATCGATCGCCAGCCCAGAGCCCTTCGCCCGCCAGAGCTTCTCCGATGCGCGCCAGGCAGTCGGAGCTCTCAAGATGCTCTACGACCGCAATACCGCGTTCCTGCGCGACTCCTTCAGGCTCCTTGCGGAGGGTCGAGACAACAACCGTCGTTTCCGCGCCTTCTATCCGGAAGTCAGCGTGTCGACCTCGTCCTTCGCACAGGTCGACAGCCGTCTTGCCTACGGCCACATGCCGTCACCAGGGCAGTATTCCACCACCGTCACGCGGCCAGATCTCTTCGAGAACTATCTCGTCGACCAATTGCGGGTGATCATGCGCAACCATGGCGTACCGGTGACGGTTTCCGAATCCGAGACTCCGATCCCCGTGCATTTCGCCTTTGTCGAGGGAACCCATGTCGACGGGGCGTTCGCCGATAGCCTCAAGCGGCCCTTGCGGGACATCTTCGATGTGCCGGATCTCAACGGCACCGACGATCTCATTGCCAATGGCACGTTCGAGCCGATCCCGGGCGAACCGCTGCCGCTTGCCCCTTTCACCGCCCAGCGGATCGACTATTCGTTGCATCGGCTTTCGCATTATACGGCGACGAGTCCACACCACTTCCAGAACTTCGTGCTGTTCACGAACTACCAGTTCTATGTGGATGAATTCTGCCTCTACGCCAGGGACATGATGAGCCGAGGCGGAGGCGGCTACACGGCCTTCGTCGAGCCGGGCAATCTCGTCACCTCGGCCGGAGA
Source organism: Rhizobiaceae bacterium (assembly GCA_035556195.1). Classification (GTDB taxonomy): domain Bacteria; phylum Pseudomonadota; class Alphaproteobacteria; order Rhizobiales; family Rhizobiaceae. The sequence goes on along the minus strand of DATMFK010000017.1, from coordinate 430,826 downwards.
GGCCGCTCCACAGCAGGGCGCCTCCCTCGCGCGGCTGCCACAGATGCCCGCCTATCATCTGGTCAAGCCCGGCCACGCCGGCATCACCATGGTCAATATCGGCGTCGGGCCGTCGAACGCAAAGACGATCACGGACCATATCGCCGTCCTGCGTCCACACGCCTGGCTGATGCTCGGCCACTGCGCGGGGCTGCGAAACAGCCAGGCGCTCGGCGACTATGTGCTCGCCCACGCCTATGTGCGCGAAGACCATGTGCTGGATGACGATCTTCCCGTGTGGGTTCCTATCCCACCTCTCGCCGAGGTTCAGGTCGCGCTTCAGGAGGCTGTCGCGGAGGTCACCGGTCTGTCGGGCTACGATCTCAAACGCATCATGCGCACCGGGACCGTCGCTACCATCGACAATCGCAACTGGGAACTGCGCGAACAGCGCGGCCCCGTGCAGCGGCTGTCGCAGTCTCGCGCCATTGCGCTCGACATGGAGTCAGCGACGATCGCCGCCAACGGCTTCCGTTTCAGGGTGCCCTATGGCACGCTGCTTTGCGTGTCCGACAAGCCGCTGCATGGCGAGCTCAAGCTGCCGGGCATGGCCACGGAATTCTACAAGCGCCAAGTCGCGCAACATTTGACCATCGGCATCAGAGCCGTCGAGAAATTGGCCGAAATGCCGCCGGAACGGCTCCATTCCCGTAAGCTCAGGAGCTTCTCGGAGACGGCTTTCCAGTGAGATGAGTGCTCCGGGCCAGCGGTATAGTAGATGTCCGACAGATCTGCGAGCGGCAAATCCCGACCGATCAAGATCAACGCCCATGGCATAAGCCGGTCCGGCGTTCCATCATGAATGAGCCGCAATCGTCCGGCACGTCCTGAGCCATGGACAAGAGGTGCTCGTTGGAATTGCTGCGGCTGGTGGCGCTGGCGATGCCGGTCGCCTTGTCCTTGCCGTTGGTGGCGGGCTTCTTTGGGGGCTGGCATCCGTGTTTCGACACCCTCGCCCATTTCCGGATGCATCTTGCCGTGGCAACGGCCATATCGGCCCTCCCGGCGCTGCTCCTCGGATTTTGGAAGGAAGCAGGCCTTTCCGTCGCACTCGGTCTCGGTGCGTTCTTGACTACCGTGAACTTCCTCACCACGCCGCTCTTCGGCCAGGTCAACGCCGCGGCGGAACCGGAGCCGCAGACACAAGCCACCTACCGGCTCCTCCACGTCAACACGCGCTTCGACAATGCGACCCCGGAAAAGCTTCTCTCGCTCATTGGTCGGACCCGTCCCGATATCGTCGCTCTCAACGAGGTCTCGACGTCTTGGGTGAAGCACCTGCAGCGCATTTCGGCAGCCTATCCCTATTCCGTTTTCTGCGATCCGCAGAGCCGCATCGGGCCGGCCGCGATCCTGTCTCGTCGTCCCTTTGCGGCGGGAACCGAAGGGGCGTGCTTCGAGGGAGGCGCGATGGCGACGGCCGAGATCGATCTGGGTGGCCGGACCGTCACGGTGGCTGCACTGCATCTCAAATGGCCCTGGCCGTTCGGGCAGGCCGGGCAGATCGACCGGCTAGCCGGTCCCCTTTCACGCCTGGGCGGGTCCGCCCTCGCCGCCGGAGACCTCAACGCGACGCCATGGAGCAACGCTGTCGCGCGTATCGCCCACGCGGGCGGACTGGCCCGGGTGGGCGGTTCGACGCCGACCTGGCTCTCCCGGAGGCTTCCAGTTTTCTGGCGGCAATGGATCGGCCTGCCCATAGACCACGTGTTCAGGAAAGGCGGCGTCACGGTTCATTCGGTCAACACCCAAGAAGACGTCGGTTCAGACCATGCTCCCCTGCTGGTCGAATTTTCGCTCGGTCCTGTCGGCGTTCCAGCCGAGGAGCGGAGTGTCACCGTGCTCAACGACCACCGCGTGAGCTTCTAAACCTCATGGCCTCGCGTTCAGCGTTTGCCTAGGAGTGCGTCCACCAAGCCCTCGACCCGGCCACCCTCGCGATGTTCCTTGCTATCGAATTGCACCTGGCGGGCCTCGTAATCGGCATAGATAGCGGCCAGCTTCTGTTTCACCGCGCTGCGGCTCTTCGTGCAATCCGGGTCATTTCGCATCGACATCCCGGAAACTTCCCGCTCGGCGGCGCGAACCATCTGCCTGGCAAGCTTTCCGTGTGTCTCCTCATGCTTGCGCACCCCGTCCATGAAGCGGCTCCAGCGGCGGTTGAGCTCCGGAGGCAAGCGCGAGACGACGCGCGGGAAAGTGTAGGTGACAGCAAGCTCGGCCGTCGCGTCCTTCACGCGGCAGGTGCCGTTCGCCATGGCCCATTCGATTTCCCAACCGACCGTGTAGCCGGTCTGAGCAATGGCACGTGTCAGGAAGCCGTGCTTCGGCCCCCGTTTATCCATTGCGTCCAGCAAGGCAGCGCCATTGGTGCCGGTAATATCGTAATTCTTGCGCTGGACGCTGACCTTGACTTCCGCCGTCGCGGAACCGGTAAACAGCACACAAACGGCGACGATGCAGGCTTTTGTGAAGAATTGCATCGAACAGCCCTCCACTATCCCAAGCACAGCACATCCCGGCACGCGTTTCAATATGGGACGAGCGCCGGGCAGCCCACCATGCGCCCGCTAGTCGCGCGCGTCCAGTCGATCCTGCCCTTTGGTCGGTGTCACGCGCCAATGAATTGCATTGGCATCAAACGTTGGAGCCTACATGTTCGGATAGACGGGCCCCTCGCCGCCCTGAGGCGGCACCCAATTGATGTTCTGGTTGGGATCCTTGATGTCGCAGGTCTTGCAATGCACGCAGTTCTGCGCGTTGATCACGAAACGGACGTCGATGCCCATCCGGTCGGCCGCCGCATTGCCGTCCGCATCCACCCATTCGTAGACGCCGGCGGGGCAGTAGCGCGTCGAGGGACCTGCATAGACGTCGTGCTCGGACTTCTTTTGCAGATCGGGATCCTTCACCTGAAGGTGGATCGGCTGGTTCTCCTCGTGGTTGGTGTTCGACAAGAACACCGAAGACAGCCGGTCGAAGGTCAACACCCCGTCTGGCTTGGGATAGGCGATCTTCTTGTGCTCGGCCGCCGGCTCGAGCGACGCGTAATCGGGCTTGTTGTGCTTCAGCGTGCCGAAGGGCGAGAAACCGAACAGCGTGTTGAGCCACATATCCAGCCCGCCGATGGCGACACCGAACAGGCCGAGACGCGACCAGAGCGGCTTGACGTTGCGGACCTTCTTCAGATCCTTGCCGATGTCGGTTGCCCGCCAGGCACTCTCGTAGCCCAGCAGTTCGTCATGCGAGCGACCGGCCGCGATCGCCGCGGCGACGTGCTCGGCCGCGAGCATGCCTGACAGCACGGCGTTGTGGGAGCCCTTGATGCGCGGCACGTTGACGAAGCCGGCCGAGCAGCCGATCAGCGCGCCACCGGGGAAGGAGAGCTTCGGCACCGACTGCCAGCCGCCTTCCGTGATTGCCCGCGCGCCATAGGAGATGCGCTTGCCACCCTCGAAAGTGCCACGGATCGCGGGATGCGTCTTGAACCGCTGGAATTCCTCGAAGGGCGCGATGTACGGGTTCTTGTAGTTGAGGTGCACCACGAATCCGACCGCCACCAGATTGTCTTCGAGGTGATAGAGAAACGAACCGCCGCCGGTCTGGGTACCCAGAGGCCAGCCGAAGGAATGCTGGACGAGACCGGGCTTGTGGTTTTCGGGCTTTACCTGCCACAGTTCCTTGAGGCCGATCCCGAATTTCTGCGGCTGGCGACCTTCGTCGAGCTTGTATTTGGCGATGAGCTTCTTGGCCAGCGAGCCGCGCACGCCCTCGCCGATCAGCACATATTTGCCGAGCAGCGCCATGCCAGGCGCGAAGGCGGGGCCGTGAGAACCGTCGCGCTCCACGCCCATGTCACCGGTGACAACGCCACTGACGGCCCCGTTGTCGTCATAGATGAGATCGGCCGCGGCGAAGCCCGGATAGATCTCGACCCCCAAGGCCTCAGCGTGACCGGCAAGCCACCGGCAGACATTGCCGAGCGACACGATGTAGTTGCCGTGATTGCTCATCAGCGGCGGCATCAGGAAGTTCGGAATGCGGAACGAGCCTGCCGGGCCCAGAACCAGGAATTGATCGTCGTTCACCTGCGTCTTGAAAGGGTGCTCCGATTCGTTGCGCCAGCCCGGCAGCAAACGATCGATGCCGATGGGATCGACGACGGCGCCCGACAGAATATGCGCGCCGACCTCCGCGCCCTTTTCGAGCACGACCACGGAAAGCTCTGGATCGAGTTGTTTCAGCCTGATCGCCGCGGCCAGGCCCGCCGGCCCCGCACCGACGATGACCACGTCGAATTCCATACTTTCCCGTTCGATTTCGCTCATCAATTCCTCCGCCCTGCCTGGACCGATGCCGTCGCTGCATAGCCTATATGTCCACGGTGGGAAACCGCATAGGACGTGCGACAATTCATCTGGTCAAAGGGTGGTTGCCGCAGGGTGGTAGCTAAATAGCATTTACGTAAACGTCAATGCCAGTTCCCCCTACCGACTGCTTTTCCATAGGCGATGTTCCCATTCTCGTTCATACTCTGCCGATGTGGCGTCTGTTCCGAGGTTCGCGCCCCTTGGCACGCTGGGCCGGAACCGCACTTCTGGTCGGATTGCTGCTCGCCTCCACCGCTGGGGCCGAGGAGAGCCGCATATGGCGCGCGGGCGCCTACTCCTTCTCCGACGAACTCGGCGGGTTTCGGATTCTCGGCGCTTCCGGCAGCGGCCTCAAAGACGATCCCTTCGTCATAGTCGAGGAGTTCACCGCGGCCAGTCCGGTAACGATGGTCATCCGCGCAACCATGCCGATCCGGCCCTTTGATCAATCAGGCGTCTTCGCCGGTGGCTTCATGCATTTCCGAATCGTCGTGCTGAACAACAGCGGCCAGCCATGGATCGAATTCGAGTTCGAGCTTCAGGAACTTCTCGGCCAGCCCAGCGTCTTTGGCGACGGGCTGTCTTTCGATCAGCGCCGTGATGAAAGCGGCAACATCTCTTCGGACAGCTTCGCCCACTACCGCCGCGATTTCGAACCCTATGACCGACTGCTCTACCGCGACGGCAAGGTGGACCCGCTGACCAAGGCGGGCTTCAGCTTCCTGGTGACCGATTACACCCCCCGCAGCCAATTCTATCTGGTGCAGGATCCGCGCATTCCTTCGTCGTGACCTTGAAATCGCCGAACCGATCTGCGAACCATCGCAGTCAACAGGTTTTCCGATGATCCCTCAGCCAGACGATATCCAGGCCAGCTTGCGCGAGGTTCTGCATTTCCTCGCCGATGCGGGGGCCGATGAGGCGTTGGACGAGATCGCGGCCGATCGCTTCGTCACGCCGAGCGCCAAGCCGACGAGCCGAACAGGCGAACAATTGCCTCCCCCCACCGGAGTGCAGAGACGGCAGGCCGCTACAGCGGCGACGGCCTCTCCCGATGCATCCTCCCGTGGCGACCTCGCCGTACCCGACGAGGCGCAGGCCGCAAGAGCACGTGAACTCGCTCGGAATGCTTCCACTCTGGAGGAACTGCGCGAGATCCTTGCCGCCTTCGACGGCTGCAATCTCAAGTCGACTGCCAAGAACCTGGTCTTCGCCGACGGCAATCCGGAAGCGCCGCTGATGCTGGTCGGCGAGGCACCGGGCCGCGACGAGGACCTGGAAGGATTGCCCTTCGTCGGGAGGTCCGGGCAATTGCTCGACCGGATGCTGGCGGCCATCGGGCGCGACCGCGGCTCCGCCTATATCGCGAATGTCATTCCCTGGCGGCCGCCTGGCAACCGTACGCCGACGCCACAGGAAACGGAAATTTGCCGACCGTTCATCGAACGCATGATCGAGATCGTCAATCCGAAGGTTCTGGTCAATCTCGGAGGCCCCTCTGCGAAGACGCTGCTCAACACGACGGAAGGCATCCTCCGATTGCGTGGAAACTGGCGTGTCCATACGACAGCCGCCGGCGTCGCAATCCCGGCGATGCCGACGCTGCATCCGGCCTATCTCTTGCGCAATCCCGCCCACAAGAAGCTCGCCTGGCGCGATTTCCTGGAAGTGAAGGCGAAGCTGCGGGGCTTTGATTGAGACCGTCGATCAAGCCCGTTTCCTGAAGATGCGGCTCGTCACCATGCCCTTGGCGACCAATCGCCCCGTGTCGTCGCGAACGAAGACGTCGGAGACCGTCTGGCTCTTGCTACGCTGGATCACCCGCGCCTCAGCGACGAGATCGCAACCATCCGCAGCGACAAGATAGGCCACATCCATCTGTGAGGTGGCCCCGCCGGTCACATCGTCCTCGTCGATACCGGAGCCGGAGGCCGCCGCGCCGGCAATGTCGACCAAGGTCGCGATCGCACCGCCATGGACGATCGCTCCGACCGTCGCCAGTTCCGGCCTGAACGGCAGCCGGACAAGCACGCGGTCCGGTTCAGCCTCTGCGACCTCAATGCCGAGCATGACAGCGAAGGGAGACTTTCCCAGCACTTCGTCGATCCAGTGGCGTGCCAAAACATGCATTTGATATCCTCCCATTGGACGTTGGCGCGAACCGGACCCCAGCCAGGCTTTCCGGGGTCCGGCGATCGGTGGTCACGCCGCGGCCGAAGAACGGCGCATCGCGACAAATTGCAGTTCGGCGAAGAGGGCCACCGCAAGCGCCTGAATGGCCACAAAGACAATGCCGATCGGGCTCGGCGTGAACGCGCCGGAAACAAGCACGGCGAAGCTTCCAGTGACCCAGAGCGCGTTGATCGCGATGATATCGATGAGCACAAGCCGGGACGTATTTGAGCGTCTCGCTGTCGTGGCAAGCATGGCAACGAAGGGCAGCAGGGCGATGCCAGCCCAGAACAGCAGCCGCGAGGGAAGGCCGAGGAAAGCCTCGAGAATATCTGCCCCGGCGACCAGAAGAACGGCCGTTGCACCGCTGGCAATGGCATCCACCAAGAGGGCGTTGCGCAGGAAGGGAGTGATTGCAATCGACATGAATGCTCCGTCGCGGGATTGTTGCCATTTGCCGGCGCCTCGTCCGAAGCATCCGACGAGCTGAACAGTGACATCAGGGCGAGGCCGCGGCGATTACGCGTGAGGTAATGGAATGGCCACGCGCCGCACGTTAGTTTGCGGCCATCACGCAAACGGAGCTTTGCCACAATGAGAACGCCCGCTATGCCGCAGGCAGATGAAAGCGTCGGCTCAATGATCCGGTCGTGGCGCATGCGACGCCGGATGAGCCAGCTCGACCTTGCCGCGGAAGCCGAGATTTCCCAACGCCATCTGAGCTTCGTCGAGAGCGGACGCGCCGCGCCTTCGCGCGAGATGGTGCTCCATCTCGCCGAGCAGCTCGATATTCCGCTGCGCCAGCGCAACCTGCTTCTTCTGGCTGCCGGCTACGCCCCCAGCTTCGGCGAACGCTCGCTGTCTGATCCAACGCTGAAACCGGCGATGGCAGCGGTCGAACAGGTGTTGAAAGGGCATGAGCCCAACCCGGCACTGGCCGTGGACCGGCACTGGAACCTGATCTCGGCCAACGCGGCGATCGCACCGTTCATGATCGACATCGGGGATGCCTCGCTGCTCGAACCACCTGTCAACGTGCTGCGGCTCAGCCTTCACCCGCATGGCCTCGCGCCTCGTATCGTCAATCTCGGCGAATGGCGGGCCCATCTCCTGGCAAGGCTGCGGCGCCAGAACGAGACCTTCGGCGACCCTGTGCTCGGGGAGCTCGAACGGGAGCTTCTGTCCTATCCGGGCGAAGCCACCCGGACGCGCATGGTGCATGATGAAGGCACGGCAATCGTCCATCCGCTGAAGATCCGCGCGGCCGACGCAGTGCTTTCCCTGATCAGCACCATCACCGTCTTCGGCACGCCAGTGGACGTCACCCTCTCGGAGCTGGCGATCGAGAGCTTCTTTCCGGCGGACGAGCAAACGCGCTTTGCCCTGCAGCGGATGGCACTCGCTGCGGCCTAAACCCTGTCGCCCGCAATCGGTTTCGGGCGACTGGCATTAGTATTTGTTTTTGCTGCATGCGCGCGACGCTGACCGATCCGGTCGGCTGCGAAATGCTAAGTTGTTTTTGCCGCATTCTCGCGACGCCGACCGATCCGGTCGGCTGCGAAATGCTTTCAAGCGAACTCAGAGCGGCGACAGTCGCGTCCGCGCGGCCGGGGCCCAACCATCAGCGGTTCTCGGCTTCGTCTCGGCCAAGGCCCGCTTGACCGCCCGGTGATCTTCGAAGGTCACCACACTGTCATAGAAGGGGGCGCCGGAAGGCGAGCGCGGCGCTTCGGCCTCGTGCATGACGCTGATCAGCGTCATGCCGGGACATTCTTCCCTGAGCGCTTGATGGAAGGCAATCTTGCCGGCAGGGTCGAGAGCTCCGGTCGCCTCGTCGAGGAAAAGAAGGTCCGGCTTGTGCAGCAGGATGCGGGCAAGGACGAGCTTCTGCTTCTGGCCGCCCGAAAGAACGAGGTCCCAGGGTCTGCCCTCGCGACACTCGTCGTCGAGATACTCTATGAACGTGCCGAGGCCTGCCTTGTGCAAGGCCGCCGCAACCCGCGCGTCCGAATGCTCCTGAACATCGTCCGGCAGGCAGACCAGCCCCTTCAGGGGAAGGCACGGCAATTTCACCTCCTGCGCCGCATAAAAGGAGCGGACCCTTTCCGGTAAGACGATTTCGCCCCGCCCATAAGGCCACAGCCCGTTGATCGCCTTGATCAGCGAGGTCTTGCCGCAGCCGGATTCGCCTTTCAGGAAGGTCCACTCGCCACGACGGAAGCGAAGATTAGTGACCTCCAGGAAAGGCTTGGCGTCCTCGCCCTGATGCATCAGTTCGAGCTTGCGCACCGTAAGGCCGAATTGCGCATGCTGCCTGGAATAGCTGAAGTCGGAGTGACCCGTCAGGCGATAGAACTCCTCCGGCTTCTGCACATCCTCGATGGCCTGCGCCAGATCGGTCACGCGCTTGGCGTTTGCCTTCAGCGCTGCAATGGCGGGCATGACCTGGATGAACCAGGAGCACTGACTGATCAGCCCGTTGACCAGTTCGGCCCCCGTTACGTAGCTCTTGAGGCTGATCTGTCCGCTGACGTAAGACAAAAGTCCCGGTCCGTATGCGACTATGCGAGCCGCTACGAAATTATAGATCAGCTCGAAGGACTGGTAGCCGGCGTTGACCCGGTTCAGCTTGGCCCAGGTGCCGTCGATGTCGGAATAAAGGCGGCTGTGCATATCCTTTTGGACGTCCTCGCCGCGAGAGGCGGCCACGTGGAACGAACGTCGCAGGAGTGTGGTGAGCTCGGCCCTGTAGGTGCCTTCGGCACGCTGCGAGGCGATGTTGAGTCTCTCCATCAGCTTGCCGAGCTTGACGGCTATGATCGTATTGAGCGGCACATAGGCTCCTACCGCCGCGAAGGCCAGAGCCGCGCTGCCGTACACGCCTAGAAATTCCAGACCATCGACGGCGGTCGACGTCTCCAGCAACTTCTGTCCGACGAAATAGAGGGAGGTAGCGACCCCGAGCACACCCATTGCCAGCCCGATCGCACCGCCCGTCATGCTTTTGATCGATTCCTGAACGCGCTGGTCGATATTGTCGGGGGCCGGCCGAACGTCGCCCGTGCCGCCGCCCGCGCCATGCTGGACGTGGAAGTGGGTGTGGTTGCCGTCGAGAAGCGCCTCGTTGAAGCGCCGGTCCAGCCATGCCCTCCATTTGCGATGAAGCGTGGCGGAAACGAGATGCCGGATGCCGACCAGTCCGGCGTCCTTCATGAAAACGATCAGGAACAGCGTGCCCGCGCTCATGAGGAGCGCTTGCAGTGGATTAATGTTGCGAGGGTCGTGAAAGAAGGCGATCGCGTTGACCAGTTCGCCTGAGGCCTCCGCCATCCAAACCGTGGCCTTGCTCGTGGCCGCCGTCAGAAGGGCGATGATCAGCGTGAGGAACCAAGCTTCCTTCCAGCTGTCGGAGAACCAATAGGCTCTCATCAATCCCCAGAAGCTACGCATCGAGGAAACAGGGTTTTCTGGCGAGGATCGCGTCATTCCGCGTCTTGTCTCGCCAATTTGCCCCAGTCGGGTTCCTGCGACCCGTGCGCGAATCACCTTTTACCCACCCTTGCTTTACCCCGTTTATTGGCAAAGGTAATCCGAGATCACGAATTTGCAAAACACTTTATTTTTACGTGACCTCAGTAACCGCTCTGCAACCCATGCGAGTTCTCCTTTTTTATGAGCGGAGCGACGGGTAGGTAGCTCAAACGATCGACATCCGACGACAATTTCACAAGCACATGTGAACTACGGAATTGTCGATCGATTTCAGTTGATTAAAGGCGACCGTGCCGCCTGTCGAAAACAACTCTTGCTCACTGCGCGACTATTGCGGCGGAGCGAGCTTGCGCGCCCCCGCCCGCTGGATGCCGAGGCGTCGTTCACGCCAGATGATGAACAGCCCGGCAGCAACGACGATCCCGCCTCCGACGATCATGTGAAGGGTCGGGACTTCCCCGAAAGCCAGGTAACCGACGGCGATTCCGAGAATCATCGAGGTATACTCGAAGGGCGCTACCGTCGACGCTTCGGCGTAGCGGTACGCCTCGGTCATCAGGATCTGCGCGACCCCGCCGCAGATGCCGGCAGCCACGAGAAAGGCAGCCTGCTCGCCCGACAGCGGCGCCCAGCCAAAGGGCAACGACAGGAGGCCGGCGGCGCTGGACGTAAGCGAGAACCAGAGCACGATCGTCGTTGACCTTTCCGTACCCACCAGGCTCCGGACGAGAAGCAACGCGACTGCCGAGACCGCCGCCGAGACAAGCGCCGCCACGGCGCCGATCGCCTGCTGATTGTCCAGACCGCCTCCGGCGCTGAACAATGTCAGCTTCGGCCAGGAGACGATGCAGACGCCAACGAGCCCGATGATGACCGCGCTCCAGCGATAGATGCGGACCGCTTCTCCGAGAAACAGCACGCTGAACACGACGACCAGCAGTGGCTGCGCGTAATTGAGCGTGATCGCCTCCGGCAGCGGCAGTCTCGTCAAGGCAAAGAAGCTGAGACCCATCGACGTGACGCCGACGACGCCGCGCATGATGTGGTTTATCGGCCGCTTCGTCGCGAGGGCGTAACGCAGTTCCCTTTGCCATGCGAGCATGACCAGGATCGGCAGAATGGCGAAAAAGGAGCGGAAAAACACGATCTGGCCGGCGGGCACTTGCCCCGCCGCCTTGATGCAGGAAGACATGCCCACGAAAATCGCCACCGAGGCGATCTTCAGGGTGATGCCACGCAGCGGACTTTGGTCGTGTCCGGTCTCACCGTGCCGCATGGCGGCTCCCGGCGCAGTATTCGCGTTCCATGTCGCCCCCGGTTGCCGAGGGCGAGATATTCATCCCGACTGCCCCCGCCTGTTCATCACGCTGATCTGGCTTCGCGAATGGTGTTCCAGACACGCGTCGGCGTCGCCGGCATCTCGACATGCCGGATTCCGTAGGCGCGGTAAAGTGCGTCCGTCACGGCGTTGAGCGCGGCGGGCGTCGCGCCGATCGTGCCGGCCTCCCCGGCTCCCTTGATGCCCAGCGCGTTCGTGGTCGACGGCACGTTGCGCGTTTCGAAATGGAAGGAGGGTACTGTGTCGGCACGCGGCATGGCGTAGTCCATGAAGCTCGCAGTGAGCAATTGGCCGTCCTCGCCATAGACGGCGTTCTCGCTCAAAGCCTGGCCGATGCCCTGCACCACCCCGCCATGGACCTGACCGGCGAGCAGGATCGGGTTCACGGTCGCGCCAAAATCGTCGACGATCGTGTAGCTCTGGACCTGCGTCGCACCTGTGTCGGGGTCGATCTCGACCTCGCAGATATGCGTGCCGTTCGGGTAGGTGCATTCGTCCTGGACGAAATCGCCGAACCCCTCGATGTCTTCCGGCTTCTTCGCCGCCTTGGCGATTTCAGCAAAGCCGATCTGCCGATCGGTGCCGACGATGCGCACGATTCCGTCCACCAACTCGATATCGGAAGGTGACGCTTCCAGCTCATCGGCAGCGATCCTGCGAATCTTCTCGGCAAGGTCCTCACCGGCTCGGGCAGCCGATACGCCGCCCAACGGTATCGACCGCGACCCGCCGGTGCCACCACCGCTTTTCAGGCGGTCGGTATCGCCCTGATGCACCTTGATCTTCGCGATGTCGAGATTGAGCTTCTCCGACACGAACTGCGCATAGGCCGTAGCATGCCCTTGGCCATTGCTCTGCGTGCCGATGGAAAGGGTGACCGTCCCGTCACTGTTCAGCTGCAGGAATGCCGGCTCGGACCCCGGGAAGGCGCAAGCTTCGATATAGGTCGCCATGCCGATGCCGCGGATCTTGCCCGCGCGCGCGGATTGCGCCGCTCGCTGTTCGAATTCCGCCCAGCCGGCGCGTTCCATCGCGCGCGCCATGTGGCCCTCGAACTCGCCAGTGTCGTAGAGCCGGCCAGTGACGGTCCGGTAAGGGAACTGCTCGGGCCGGATGAAATTCCGGCGGCGGATCTCGTCGACGCCGAGCCCCATGTCCCGCGCGCACGCATCGACCAGCTTTTCGAGCAGCAGCGCAGCCTCGGGCCGCCCGGCACCGCGATAGGCATCGACGGGACAAGTATTGGTGTAGACTCCGGAGATCAGGACGTGGAGCGCTGGAATGTCGTAGACGCCCGTCGACATGCTGACGCCGACGAAGGGGATGAACGGGCCATACTGAGAGATGTATGCGCCCATATTGGCGACGAGGTTCACGCGCATTGCGAGGAAGCGCCCATTCTCGTCCATCGCCATCTCGGCGGATACCACGTTGTCGCGGCCCTGCGCATCGGTCAGGAAATGCTCCGTCCGGTCGCCGGCCCATTTGACCGGACGGTTCAATCGACGGGCAGCCTCGATAACCAGCGGGTACTCGCGGTAGACGAAGGTCTTCGGTCCAAAGCCGCCGCCGACGTCGGGCGTGACGACCCGCAATTGTGCCGTTGGGATGCCTAGGACCCCGGCAAGGATCTTTTGCATGGAGTGCACGCCCTGGGATCCGGTGGTGAAGACAAAGCGCTTTTCGTCCTCCTTCCATTCGGCGATGGCCGAGCGCGGCTCCATGTAGTTGCAGACGAGCCGGTTATTGACGAATTCAACGCGGGTCACCTTGGCGGCCGTGGCAAAGGCAGCGTCTGTCTTGGCCTGGTCGCCGATCTCGTTGAGAAAGGCACGGTTGGAGCCGAGTTCCGGCCAAACGAGGGGCGTGCCCTCGTCCAGGGCGGACGCCGTGTCCGCCGCGGCGTCCTCGCTGTCGTAGTCGACCTCGATCAATTCGGCGGCGTCCTGCGCCTGCGAGCGCGTGTCGGCCACCACGAAGGCCACCGCATCACCGACATACTGGACGCGATCTCGACAAATGATCGGGATGTCTCGGGTGGGCGCGCGCGTGCCGTCTGGCTGCTTTTGCATCACTTCGGAACGAAGGGCGCCGAGGTGATCGAGATCGGCGCCGGTGAGGACAAGATGCACGCCCGGTGCCGCGCGCGCCGCATCGGTCGAAGTGATCCGGAAAGTCGCCTTGGCCACCGGCGAGCGTAGCACATATCCGTGCAGCAGCCCCTCGGGAGTGATATCGTCGGTATAGCGGCCCTGTCCGGTGATGAAGGCCCGGTCTTCCAGGCGCAGGACCGAGGCGCCCATCCCGAATTTCGGTGTGACGGCAGTCATGCTTTCCCTCATGATCGTGGCGAGAACTCAGGTAAGGGCAGCAGTTTTGTCGACGTGGCCTTTGGTGTAAAGAGCACCCTTTCGTTTTTGTTGGGCCAGCGTTTACCCGGGGCGCCCGAAAACAAGACAGGAAGCACCGCATGCGCACCGATACCGGCCAAATCTTCCGACTGGAAGATTACCGTCCGAGCGACTACCTGATCCCGACGACCAGCCTGGATTTCCGGCTGTCCCCGGACCGCACCAGGGTCATCGCCGAACTCGCCATCGAGCGGCGGCAGGGTGTGACCGGCGACGCGCCCCTTGTTCTCGACGGCGACGGACTGGTGCTGAAGCGGCTCGAGATCGATGGCCGCCCGGCCGCCGCGAACGCCTATGAGGCGACCCCCGACAGCCTGATCATCGCGAAGCCGCCGACGGCGGGCCGCTTTCGCCTGACGATCGAGACGGAGATCGCGCCGGCCGCCAATCTTGCCCTCATGGGGCTTTATCGGTCCAACAACGTCTATTGCACGCAGTGCGAGGCGGAGGGCTTCCGCCGCATCACCTATTTCCTCGACAGACCCGATATCCTCTCCGTCTACACGGTTCGCATCGAGGCGGACGCCAAGGAGGCGCCGCTGCTTCTTTCGAACGGCAACCCGGGAGAAACAGGCAATCTTGAAGGAGGACGGCATTATGCGCTCTGGCATGACCCGTTCCCGAAGCCGTCCTATCTCTTCGCATTGGTCGCGGGCGATCTCGGGCGCATCGGAGACACATTCGTCACGGCATCCGGCCGCAACGTCGAACTCGGCATCTATGTCGAACATGGCAAGGAAGCGCGCGCAGCGTACGCCATGGATGCGCTGAAGCGGTCGATGCGTTGGGACGAGGAGAAGTTCGGACGCGAATACGACCTCGACGTCTTCAACATCGTCGCCGTTTCGGATTTCAACATGGGGGCCATGGAGAACAAGGGCCTCAACATATTCAACGACAAGTATGTCCTGGCCGATTCCGAAACCGCGACAGATGCCGACTTCGCCAACATCGAAGCAATCATAGCGCATGAGTATTTCCACAATTGGACAGGCAACAGAATCACTTGCCGCGATTGGTTCCAGCTCTGCCTCAAGGAAGGTCTGACCGTTTACCGGGACCATGAGTTCTCGGCCGACCAGCGATCGCGCGCGGTCAAGCGCATCGCCGAGGTGCGCACCCTGAAGTCCCACCAATTCCCCGAGGACCAGGGTCCGCTGGCCCATCCGGTTCGCCCTCGGCGCTATCGCGAGATCAACAATTTCTACACCGCGACCGTCTACGAGAAGGGCTCCGAAGTCGTCCGCATGATCCGTACGATCCTTGGCGCCGAGCTGTTCCGCCGAGGCATGGACCTCTATTTCGAACGCCACGACGGCGAGGCCGCGACGGTCGAGGATTTCCTGAAAGTCTTCGAGGACGTATCGGGCATCGACCTCTCGCAATTCGCGTTATGGTACCATCAAGCCGGTACGCCGAACCTCGCCGTCAGCACGTCGCACGACGCCAGGAATGGGGTGTTTCTGGTCGAGATCGAGCAGAGCGTGCCGCCCACGCCGGCCGAAAGCCGCAAGCGCCCGATGCACATTCCCCTCGCCTTCGGCCTGGTCGGCAAGAATGGGGTGAACCTCGCCTACACGGGTGTTGAGGGCGCAACGGTCGACAATGGCGTCATTCACCTCCAAAAGCGGCGCCACAAGATCCGCTTCTCCGGTGTCGTCGATCGCCCCATTCTCTCGCTCAATCGCGGCTTCTCCGCGCCTGTCACCCTTTCAGTCGAGCAGCGAGCGGAGGACCAATATTTCCTGGCGCGCCACGACAGCGATACCTTTTCGCGCTGGCAGGCTTTCAACACGCTGCTCACCGACGCTCTTGTCGCGGCGTTCCGGCGCATACGGGGCGGAAAGGAGCCGGAATTCGCCAACGAAATCGCCGAGTTGGCGGGCGTTCTTGCGGCGGACTCGGGGCTCGAGCCAGCCTATCGGGCACTCGCGCTGACTTTGCCTGGTGAAGCCGATATCGCCCGGGAAATCGGCGCGAATATCGATCCGGATGCCATTTTCTCCGCTCGTGAACTCCTGGCGCGATCGATCGCCGACGCCAACGCCGGAGCACTGGCCGAGATCTATGCCTCGCTGGAGGATGACGGGCCCTTCAGTCCGGACGCGGCGAGCGCCGGCAGACGGGCGCTGCGTAACGTGTTGCTCGACTATCTCTCGCTGAAGCCCGGCGATGTGACCCTGGCCGAGAAGCAGTTTGCCAACGCGACGAACATGACCGACCGGGCCACCGCCCTTGCCATTTTGGCGCACCGGCAGCCGGGAAGCGAAGCCGCAAAGGCGGCGCTCGCCGCTTTCGAGCGGCGCTACGCTTCAGATCCGCTCGTGCTGGACAAATGGTTCCAGATTCAGGCGAGCGTTCCCGGCGCCGCGACGATCGAAGCGGTCAAGGCGCTGACGCGCCATCCAGCCTTCTCCATGAACAATCCAAACCGAGTCCGCTCGCTCGTCGGAACATTCTCCAGCGCCAATCAGACGGCCTTCCATCGCCCCGATGGAGCTGGCTACGACTTCTTTGTCGGCGCCGTATTGAAGACCGATCGCGACAACCCCCAACTTGCCGCGCGGCTCGCCACGGCTCTTCGCTCGTGGCGCTCCCTGGAACCTGTCCGCCAAGGCAAGGCCCGTGAAGCCCTGCTCGCCATCTCCAATGCAAAGGATCTGTCCACGGACCTCAGGGATATCGTGGAGCGTACGCTGGCTTGACGTTTCCCGCGAGGAAGTCCGCCAAGCTTTCGGCGCGCGGCCGTGCCTTTTCCTATTTTTTTACAGTTTTAGCGATCGGGGTCTGGACAAGCCGAATCACCAGTGATTCTTTGTGGCAGATTCGGAAGTGCGGCGTTGCCGGGTCCTCAACAGGCAATGGAGTATCGGGGAGCCATTATATGGCGAAGGCGGACGCGTGGCGCGCGCCCGGAGGGACGATTTTCACGCGGCGCCGGCCTGCTCGCCGGGCTGGCCCCGCGGGAAATGCCAACATCATAGCGGCTCCTGCATACAAGCGGCTGCTGGCGGCGGAGCCGTTGCTTCGTCGCTCCATTCCGGCCCTCGTCATCATCTTCCTTGTCGTCGTCGCGGCTGCGCGCTTCCTGTCGCTTGCGGCCACCCATGATGACGTCGGGCGCAACGCCAAGGCGGTGCTGTCGCTCGCAGCCGGCGAGCTGTCCAAATCGCTCATGCTCACGGAGGGCGGCCCCGTTGCCGCGCAACGGTCTCTCGAGGCGATCCTGCAGACCACTGGCGAGCACGGCGCGATGGGAACGCGCCATGTGCTTGCGATCACCGATGAGAACTTCAAGGTCATCGCGGTCTCGCCGGAATCGACCGGTTGGCAGGGTGGCGCGCTGGAGACGATGGTGAGTGGCGGCCAGCCGCTTTTCCTGTTCGGGGAACGCGCAGGTGTCATGGAAGTTCGGATCGGCGGCGAGAACTGGCTCGCGGCGCTCAACTTCACAGCAGACCGCAAGGCCGCGGCGATCGCGCTTATCTCTGAGGACGACGCCTTTGGCGAGTGGCGCAAAACCGTCTCGCTCAACGTCACCCTTTTCGTGCTCACCGCCGGCGTGCTGCTCGCCATCCTCTATGCCTATTTCAGCCAGGCGGCCCGCGCCCAGGCCGCCGACCGCATCTACCTCGAAGCACATCAACGGGTCGATCTCGCCCTGGTGCGCGGTCGCTGCGGCCTGTGGGATTGGGACATGGTGCGTGGCCGAATGTACTGGTCGCGGTCAATGTACGACCTGCTCGGCTATGAACACAGCGACGACATGCTTTCCTTTGGCGATGTGGCCGAGATCATTCATCCCGACGATGCCGATCTTTTCGTGCTGGCCAACCGCATCGTCTCCCGCGAAACCGACCATATCGACCAGATCTTCAGGATGCGCCACGCGGCAGGCCATTGGGTCTGGATGCGCGCCCGAGCGCAGGTCATCGATCCCGAGGCGCCGGAGATCCAGCTCATCGGCATTGCCGTGGACATCACCGAGCAGCGTCACCTGGCGCTTCGGTCGGAAGCCGCAGATCTCAGGCTACGCACCGCGATCGAGAGCATCACGGAGTCGTTCGTCCTTTGGGACTCGGCCAGACGCCTCGTGATGTGCAACACCAAATATCAGCAGGATAACGGCCTGGCCGACCGCGACGTGATGCCTGGTGTCTCCCGCGACATCGTGGAGGCGCGCATGGCCGCTCTCGTGTCCGAACGCAGGCTGGCCAACGGTTCGCGCGGAGTGTCGACTTTCGAACGTCAACTCGGCGACGGACGCTGGCTGCAGGTCACCGAACTCAACACGCGGGACGGCGGGACGGTTTCGGTGGGCAGCGACATCACCGCCCTGAAGCAGCATCAGGAAAAGCTTGTCGACAGCGAGCGCCGGCTCATGGCGACGATCCACGATCTCAGCCTGGCGCGAAAGGCGGAAGAAGAGCGAGCGCGCGAGCTTTCGGAGCTCAACCGCAAATACATGAAGGAGACGGAACGCGCCGAGGCCGCCAACCGCGCCAAGTCGGAATTCCTGGCCAACATGTCGCATGAGCTGCGCACGCCGCTCAACGCCATCATCGGCTTCTCCGAGCTCATGGGCTCGGCGCTGTTCGGACCGCTCGGCTCGCCGAAATACGAGGAATACGTCAAAGACATTCACAGCAGCGGCACCTACCTGCTGGGGGTGATCAACGACATACTCGACATGTCGAAGATCGAGGCCGGCCAGTTCTCCATGGATAGCGAGGAGATAGACCTCTGCCCGCTGATCCACGAGACTGTACGGGTGATCTCGCTTCAAGCGACGGGCAAGTCGATCACAATAGAGACAGACATCGCGGATACGATGCGCCTTTACGCCGATCGCCGCGCGATCAAGCAGATCGTCATCAATCTCCTGTCGAACGCGGTCAAGTTCACGGGCCAAGGTGGACGCATCACGGTCCGTGCCCGCAATGTCGCCAATGCCATGATGCTCTCAATCGAGGACACCGGTTGCGGCATCCCGCGAGATGCATTGAGCAAGCTCGGCCGGCCATTCGAGCAGGTGCAGAACCAGTTCTCCAAGAACCACACGGGTTCGGGTCTGGGCCTAGCTATCTCACGCTCGCTCGCGGAACTGCATGGCGGCGCCTTGAAGATACGATCGACCGAAGGTGTGGGAACGATCGTGTCAGTCCGTATACCGGCCAGACGTCCGGTCAAGGAAGCCGCCTGAGAGGCTTCCTTGACGCGACTATCTCGGATGTTTCGCGCGAAGCAGTAGATCGAAAATCTCCCGCACCTTCCGCGACGTTTCCTTCACATGTGCCTCGAGCACCGCGAAATCGGGAAGATCGGTCGCCCCAAGGAGCAGGTCGCAGAGCCCAGGAGGAGCGTCGTCCCGTTCGAACGGGCCGGTCAGGCATAGCCGCATGATCTGTGTCAGGGCCGCATAGAGATGATGCGCATCGACGAGCTCCTGGCACTGTTGTGAATCGCAGAAGGAGGGCACGAGATGGGAAAGCACAGCGTCCGTGCCCGTCATGTGGGCATCTCCGGTCACCTGCCCGGTGAGCACCGCATATTGCGCGATGAATTCGAGATCGATGAGGCCGCCCGGGATCAGCTTCAGATCCCAGAGATCGCGGGGCGGCTTTTCGCTGCCGATCAGCTCGCGCATCTCCACGGCCTCCCTGGCAATCTTCGCCTTGTCGCGGGGCAGTGCCAAGATCTCACCGACCTCTTCATCGATCGCGCTCGCGAGCGCGGGATCACCCGCAATGGCTCGTGCGCGCGTAAGGGCCATGTGTTCCCACGTCCAGGCATCCTTGCGCTGATACTTGCGAAACGCGTCGATATGGGTGGCAACCGGACCCTTGTTGCCGGACGGCCGAAGCCTGAGGTCCAGTTCGTAAAGCACACCTTCCGCGGTAGGAGCCGAAACGGCCGCGATCAACCGTTGCGTCAGCCGAGCGAAATAATGCGACGGGGCTAACGGCCTGCCCCCATCGGATTCGTCGGCGTCAGGGTCGTGGTCGTACAGCAGGATCAGGTCTACGTCGGAGCCGGCGGTAAGTTCTCGGCTGCCGAGCTTGCCCATGCCGAGGATTACCGCCTTGCCGCCCTTCACCCTGCCATGATGTCTTGCGAACTCCTTCTGGACCGCTTCAAAGGCCGCGCCGATGGTCAGATCCGCCAGATCGGAAAATGCCTTGCCGGCGCGCCGGGCATCGATCGCCCCTGTGAGCAATCTAACGCCGATCAGGAATTTTTGCTCGGCGGCGAAGATCCGGAGCCGGTCGAGCACGTCCTCATGTCGGCTCGTGCCCTCGAGAAACACCGAAAGCCGCGTCGCGAGGTAGCGACGATCCGGAAGCTCGGATAGCAGCTGTGGATCCAGAAGCCCGTCGAAGACATGCGGGCGGCGGGTGATGATGCCCGCAAGGCGAGGCGAGGCACCCATGATCGTCGCGATCAGCTTCAAGAGCCACGTATTGGACTGGAGCAGCGAGAAAAGCTGGATTCCTGCGGGCAGTCCGGCGAGGAATTCGTCGAAGCGCAGCAGCGCCTCGTCGGCCCGTCGGGTCTGCCCAAAGGCTTGAAGAAGTGCCGGTGTCAGCTCCGTCAGCCGCTCGCGCGCCTCGGCCGATCGCGTGGCCCGGTAGCGGCCGAAATGCCACGTCCGTATCACGCGGCAGATGTCGCTCGGCCGTTCGAAGCCAAGATTATGCAGCGTGTGGAGCGTGTCAGGGTCGTCCACGTCGCCCGTGAAAACCAGATTGCCGACGCCCGCCGAAAGCTCGGGGGCTGCTTCGAACAAGGCAGCGTAGTGCTTCTCGACCAATTGCAACGATGTGCGAAACGCGTCCGAAAAGTCGGCAGCATCTCGATAGCCCGTCATGTGGGCGATGCGCTCAAGACCCTCATCGTCCTCCGGCAACGTATGGCTTTGTTCGTCGGCCACCATCTGGATGGCATGTTCGACCCTGCGCAGGAACCAATATTGCTGCGTCAGCGCTTCTCGCGCCTCGGCTGTGATCCAACCGCGCGATGCGAGCACTTGCAGCATCGGGACCGTCTCGCGGCCGCGGAGTTCGGGGAAACGCCCCCCCGCGATAAGCTGCTGGGTCTGTACGAAGAATTCGATCTCGCGAATGCCGCCGCGACCGAGCTTGACGTTATGTCCCTTGACCGCGATTTCGCCATGTCCCTTGTGCGCATGGATCTGCCGTTTGATCGAATGCACATCGGCGATCGCGGCATAATCGAGGTATTTGCGCCAGACATAGGGCTCCAGTTCCTTGAGGAACCGCCCACCGGCGGCAATGTCGCCGGCGACAGGGCGCGCCTTGATCATGGCTGCGCGCTCCCAGTTCTGACCCCTGCCTTCGTAATAGTTGAGCGCGGCGAGAACAGGGATAGCCAGCGGGGTGGAGCCGGGATCCGGCCGCAGCCGCAGGTCGGTCCGAAACACGTAGCCGTCTGCCGTCCGATCCTGGAGGATGCGTACCAGCCGCCGCGTCAGGCGTGAAAACAGGTCGCTCGCTTCATAAGGGTCGAGGACCGCTGGCGACTCCGGGTCGAAGAACACCACCAGATCGATATCCGACGAGAAATTCAGCTCGTGCGCCCCGAGTTTCCCCATCCCGAACAGGATCCAGCCCGACCCTTCGGAGGGGCGATCAGGGAACGGCAAGTTGAGCTTGCCTTGCATATGGGCGTCACGCAGCAGGAAGGAGACCGCGGCGGTGACGCAGGCATCGGCGAGATCACTCAGCCGGCGGACGGTCACCTCCGTCGCGACCTCTCCCGCCAGTTCGGACAAGGCGATAAGGAAATGCGCCTCCGTCTTCAGCGTCCGCATTTCGGACATCAGTGCCGCCTCGGAAACGTGCTCTGCGAAGGGCACCGAGCCGATGGCCTCGATTATGCTTTCCAGCCGCTGGTCCGTCGTTTGGTCGAACAGCCTGTCAAGTATCTCGGGACGCCGGCGCGCGCAATCGCGCAGGAAGAAAGAGAGATTGAAGGCCGCGCCGAGGAAATCCTGTAGGACGCCTTCCCCCTCGAGCAGCACCCCGAGCCTGGACAGCTTTGCTTCCCTTGCGGCCTCAGCCAGTTCGACCAGTTCCTTGGCTGCCTCGTCGGCATCGAGAGGCGCGAGGACGTGTGCCGGTCCCCCGAACCATTCGATGCGGTTCGTCTTCTGTTTCGGCTCGGCCGTCATCCGTTACCCCAACGTTCCGGGAAAATCATCGACACGGATAATCCCGGATCGCGAGGCGAAAGATCAAGCCTGCCGCCATGAAACTTCATGACGGCCTTGGCCAGGCTGAGGCCAAGGCCGGACCCGGGGCGCGAGCGGCTCTTTTCCAACCGGACGAAGCGTTCCGTCGCGCGCTGACGGTCGGCCTCATCGGGAATGCCCGGACCGTTGTCGGTCACCTCGAGCGATATCTCGCCGCCGACGCGGGCAAGGCCTACCACGACCTGCGGCTTGCCTTCGGTCGCTTCCGAATATTTGATCGCATTGTCGACAATGTTGGAGAGCGCCTGGGCGATCAGTTCCCGATTGCCGTCGACGGCAAACGCGCCGTCTACTTTGGCCCCAAGCGTCACGCCGACCTCCTCGGCAGCGGGCTCATAGAGTTCCACGACGTCGCGGACCAACTCCGCAAGATCGACCTTCGAGACAGCCTCAGTGGAATAACCGGCCTCGAGGCGGGAAATCATCAGGATCGCGTTGAAGGTGCGGATGAGTTGGTCGGATTCGGCGATTATCGCCTCCAGGGTCTCCCGATACTCGGCCGTGTTTTTCTGGCCGGCAAGGGCGGCTTCGGCCCGGTTGCGCACGCGCGTCAGGGGGGTTTTGAGGTCGTGGGCGATGTTGTCGGAGACTTGCTTGAGGCCCTCGTTCAGGCTGCCGATCCTGGTCAGCATGATATTCAGGTTTTCCGAAAGACGATCGAACTCATCTCCCGAGCCTGTCACCGGCAGCCGGCCGGCCAGATCGCCGCCCATGATCCGGACACTGGCCTCGGAAACAATATCGATGCGCTTCAGGGCGCGACGGCCGACGAGGTACCAGATCGCCAGGCCACCCAGGCTCATCATGCCGA
Source organism: Rhizobiaceae bacterium (assembly GCA_035556195.1). Classification (GTDB taxonomy): domain Bacteria; phylum Pseudomonadota; class Alphaproteobacteria; order Rhizobiales; family Rhizobiaceae. Next base: position 407,920 of record DATMFK010000017.1, on the reverse strand, counting down.
GCGCGACGACCAGCGCCCTGCGCACCACGTTGCGGAAGCGCTCGGGCTCGCCGAGGTCCCGCCCGACCATCACGATCATGCGATTCGGTAGCCGAAGGACCAGCGCGATTGCTTCGTGCCGGTTTTCGCCGGCACGCGAGCCCGGCCTGGCATTGCCGCGATCGATGATGCTGCTGTCGCCGTAACGCTGATAGGAGAAGGGACTTCGTGTCCAACCTTCGACGTCGAGCACGCCGCCATCGAGGCTTTCGACATTGCCGGAGAGTATGCGCCCGTTCGGGTCGGCTATCAGATACAGGTTGGCTCCCGGCTGGCGGGCCCGCCGCTCGATGGTGCGGACCAACAGCGGCAGGCCACCACGTTGATATGCCGAGGCGAGCCCCTGCATTTCTTCATTGATCGTCTCTTGAGTCTGCGTGGTTAGCATTCGCTCGGAAAGCGACGTCATGTAGAAGACGAGAAAGGTTGCGCAGATCGCGAAGAGCAGCAGATAAAGGGCCGACAGCCGCGCGGCGGTCGTCTTCATGATGGCCGAAAGCCCTTTCCACATTCGGCTCTAGGCCTTGAGCATATAGCCGGCCCCTCGGACCGTATGAAGTATGGCGCTGTCGAAACCTTTTTCGATCTTGCTGCGCAGGCGTGAGACATGCACGTCGATGACGTTGGTCTGCGGGTCGAAATGATAATCCCAGACGTTTTCGAGCAGCATCGTGCGCGTCACCACCTGCCCAGCGTGCCGCATGAGATATTCCAGGAGCCGGAATTCGCGAGGCTGGAGGATGATCTCCTTCCCGGCACGGCGAACCGTATGGGAAAGCCGGTCGAGTTCGAGGTCGCCGGTACGATAGACGGTTTCGACCTCCTTGGCGCCCACGCGCCGGCTGAGCACTTCGACCCGCGCCAGGAGCTCGGAGAAAGCATATGGCTTCGTGAGATAATCGTCGCCGCCGGCGCGCAAACCCGTCACGCGATCATCGACCTCACCCAGCGCGGAAAGGATCAGTACTGGGGTCTTGTTGCCGCGTGAACGAAGCGCGGCGATCACCGAAAGCCCGTCACGACGTGGCAGCATGCGGTCGACAACCATCACGTCGTAGTCGCCGCCATCGGCAAGAGCGAAACCCACGTCGCCATCGGAGGCTACGTGGGCGGTGTGTCCGGCCTCGGCAAAAGCCTTCACCATATAGTCCGCAGCTTCGCGGTCGTCCTCAATCACGAGAATCTTCATGGGAGTGTTATACGCGATGTCCGTCTCGGTTGCCGCTTCGGTGCGCATTGTCAAACACTCCCCGGCCTGGTGTCAAAGTTGCGGCAGCAGGAGATGGGGCCTGCTGCCGCAGGAGCCGGTGCAAGAACTGACGCCGCACCGACCCGGCCCGACCGCCGGCCACCACGGGGTGGGCAACCGGCGGCAGGGTTGCATGGCTAGGCTTAGCCTTGCGCTACGGGGAGCGCTACGAAGCGGCTCGTGTCCTCACGCATCACCTGCATGAGCACGGCCTTGCGTCCGGACTTCGCCGCCTCGGCAACGGCCGCCGTAACCTCCTCGCCCGAGGACACGTCCTTCGAGTTGACGGATACGATCACGTCGCCGGCCTGGATGCCCCTGTCGGCGGCATCGCTGCCAGGCTCCACATCCGTGACCACGACGCCCTTGCCATCCTCGTTGCGGGTCACCGTGAGGCCGAGGTCCTCAAGCAGGTTGGCGTCGGCCGGAGCGGGCTGCTCGACCTTAGCCTGCTTGTCGGCACCCGGCATCGTGCCCAGGTCGACCTTGACGTTCTGGGCCTTGCCGTTGCGCCACAGCGACACCTCGACGGACTTGCCAGGCTGCACGCTCGCGATCAGACGCGCCAGTTCCCTCGGCGAGGCGACTTCCTTGCCGTCAACGGCGGTAATCACGTCACCGGCCGTGATGCCGGCCTTCTTGGCGGGGCCATCGGCCGGAACATCCGACACCAGCGCGCCCTTTTCAGCCGACAGGCCGAGCGACTCGGCGATGTCCTCGGTGACCGGCTGGATCTGCACGCCGAGCCAGCCGCGGGAGACGTTGCCGTCCTTCATCAGGTCCTTGACGACCTCGCGCGCGGTCGAGGCAGGAATGGCAAAGGCGATACCGACATTTCCGCCCGACGGCGAGAAGATCGCTGTGTTGACGCCGACGACCTCGCCATTGAGGTTGAACGTCGGACCGCCTGAATTGCCGCGGTTGACGGCAGCGTCGATCTGGATGAAGTCGTCATAAGGACCCGCGCCGATATCGCGGCCGCTCGCCGACACAATGCCAGCCGTGACGGTGCCGCCGAGGCCGAACGGGTTGCCCACCGCGACGACCCAGTCGCCGACACGCACCTTGCTGTCATCGGCGAAGGCGACGTAGGTGAATTTATCCGAGCTGTCGACCTTGAGTACGGCCAGATCGGTACGTGGATCCGTTCCAACCAGCTTGGCGTCAATCTCCTTACCGGCGTCGGTCACGATGGTAAATTCGGAGCCGCCCTCGACCACGTGGTTGTTGGTGACCAGATAGCCGTCTTCGGAGATGAAGAAACCCGACCCCTGGGACGTGGGACGCATCCGCTCACGGCCCTCGCGGTGCTTGAAACGCTGGCCTTCATTGCGATCCTGATCGCCGCGGAACTCTCGGAAGAAGCGCTTCAGCGGATGGTCGTTGGGGAGATCCTCGAACGCGCGCGGCCCAAAGGCCGAGCTATCGTCGCTGGCCGGCTCCACCTTGGACTTGACGCGGACGCTTACCACAGCCGGGCTGACGTGCTGAACGACATCGGCGAAGCTCGGCACCTGCGGGGCTTCGACGCGCACTGCATCCGCAAGAACGGGGGCGGTGCCTGTGGCAAGCGCGCCGGCGCCGATCCCGCCGGCAATCGCAACAGAGGCAACCGCTGCCAGAAGACGCTTGCGGCGGCTTGAAGAATTGGGTGAAGAAGTCATGATCTCGTGTCCTCTCGGGTTCCGGGATGCGTGCTTCGGCATCCGTTGCCTCAAGAGATAGGAGCGATCACATTACGGCGCTCTTTCCATCGAATGAAATTTTCGTAATGTTCTATGGTCCTTAAACGATAGCGTCTTCAATTCCTGCTATTCGCCGTCGCGCAGCAGCTTTTCGAGCGCGTCGCTCTCCGCCGCGGTCAGTTCCACGGTCGACGGGCGCTCGCGCCTGCGGGCGGAAACAAACAGGAACCAGCCGCCAGCGAGCAGCAATACGGCAGGGACCGACCACAAAAGGGCATTACGCAGGTTGAAGCGCGGCTTCAGGAGAACGAATTCGCCGTAGCGGGATACGACGTAATCGAGAACCTGAGCGTCCGTGTCCCCGGCGGTGAGCCGATCACGCACAAGGACACGCAGGTCGCGCGCCAGATCCGCGTTCGAGTCGTCGATCGACTGGTTCTGACACACCATGCAGCGCAACTCGGCCGAAAGATTGCGCGCGCGCGCCTCCAGCGCCGGATCCTTCAGAACCTCGTCCGGTTGAACGGCCCAGGCCGCCGGACCCGAGAAGAGCGCCACGACGAGCGCCAGGCTGACCAAGGTCTTGCCAAATCTCATGAGGTTGCGACCGCAGGCTTGGCGGCGCCGCGAGGCTTTTTGCGCGAGGGGGCGCCAATACGCAAACGGCGATCGGCCAACGACACAAAGCCGCCCGCCATCATGACGAGGCAACCGCCCCAGATCAAGGTCACCAGCGGCTTCCACCAGATCCGCACAACGATGGCGCCAGCCGTCGTCTCGTCACCGAGGGAAATATAGAGCTGGCTCAGGCCGAGGGTTCTGATGCCCGCTTCCGTGGTTGGCATCTGGCGCACCGGATAGAATCGCTTCGACGAGACGATCTCTCCGAGTTTCCGGCCCTTCGAATCGAACAGAGGGAAGCGACCCTGATTCTCGGTGTAGTTCGGGCCCCTGACATTCGTCATGCCTTCGAAGCGTAATGCATATCCGGCGATTTCAACGGTTTCGCCGGGACGCATGGCGACGATCTTCTCGCCTTGGAAAGCCGTGACGCCGACGATACCGAGGACGGTCAGCCCGAGCCCCAGATGGGCAAGCGCAGTGCCGAAGACAGATTTCGGCAGGCCGACGAAACGCCGGAAGGCGACGCTCGGCGTCACGGATCCCACGCCCGAGCGCAACGCCAGATCGGTAAGCGCGCCCAGCACGAGCCAGGCCGCGAGCCCGGCGCCAAGCGCCGCAAGGACAGTTGCGCCGTCGACGAAGAGAAGAACGATGAGCACGGCCGCCAGGACTCCGCCAAAGGCGGCCATCAGCCGCTGCGCCGCTGCAAGCAGGTCGCCTCGTTTCCAAGCGAGTAGCGGACCGAACGGCACCATGACGAGCAGGGGTACCATCAGAGGGCCGAAGGTCAGGTTGAAAAAAGGCGCGCCCACGGAGATCTTGTCACCCGTGAACGCCTCGATGAACAGCGGATAGAGCGTGCCGATCAACACGGTCGCAGCGGCGGTGGTGAGGAACAGATTGTTCAGCACCAACGCCCCTTCCCGCGAGATCGGATGGAATACGCCGCCCGTTGTCAGCGACGGCGCCCGCAACGCGAACAAGGCGAGCGCCCCACCAATGAAAAAGGTTAGGATGCCGAGAATGAAGACGCCGCGGCTCGGGTCGGTGGCGAATGCATGAACGGACGTCAGGACGCCCGAACGCACAAGGAAAGTGCCGAGCAGCGACAGCGAAAAGGTAAGGATCGCCAGCAGCAGGGTCCACACTTTCAGCGCGGAGCGTTTCTCCATGACGATCGCGGAATGCAGCAACGCCGTTCCGGCAAGCCACGGCATGAATGAGGCGTTCTCCACCGGATCCCAAAACCAGAACCCGCCCCAGCCGAGTTCGTAATAGGCCCAGTATGAGCCCATGGCGATCCCGCCTGTCAGGAAGGTCCAGGCAGCGAGGGTCCAGGGCCGTACCCAACGCGCCCAGGCCGCGTCGATCCTGCCGTCGATCAATGCCGCCACGGCGAAAGAGAAGCAGACGGAGAATCCTACGTAGCCGAGGTAAAGGAGCGGCGGATGAACGGCTAGGCCGACGTCCTGCAGGATCGGATTGAGGTCCTGGCCCTCGAAGGGCGCCGGCGACAGACGCGCGAAGGGGTTTGACGTGACGAGGATGAACAGAAAGAACGCTGCACCGATCACGCCCTGGACCGACAGCACATTGGCTCGCAGGGATGCGGGAAGGTTTCTGCCGAACAGGGCGACGAGCGAACCGAAGAAGGTCAGGATCAGCACCCAGAGCAACATCGACCCTTCATGGTTGCCCCAGGTGCCGGTAATCTTGAACAGCATCGGCTTCAACGAATGGGAGTTCTCCCAGACGTTCGCCAGCGAGAAGTCCGACCGTGCATAGGCGAGCGTCAGAACCGCGAAGGATAGTGCCGTCAGGACAAAGCCCGTGACGGCGACCGGCTCGCCGACCGCCATCAGCCGTTGGTTTGACGTGCGCGCGCCGATCATCGGCACGCTCGATTGGATGAGCGACAGGGCGAAGGCGAGCACAAGGGCGAAGTGACCGATCTCAACCATCCCTTACTGCTCCTGCCAAAGGCCCTTTTCCTTCAGGCCTTCCGCGACTTCCTTCGGCATGTAGGTTTCGTCGTGCTTGGCCAGAACGCTGTCTGCAACAAAGATGCCCTTATCATCGAAGCTGCCTTCGGTGATGACACCCTGATCCTCCCGGAAAAGGTCCGGCAGGATGCCATTGTAGACCACCTTCACCGTTGTGACCTGGTCGGTGACGGCGAAATCGACCTCGGTGCCTTGGCCGCGCTGGATCGAGCCTTTCGCAACGAGGCCGCCCAACCGAATACGTTGGCCCTCTGCGACAGGGTTCTCGGCGAGATCGCCGGGCATGTAAAAATAGGACGCTTTCTGCCCGAGTGCGTAGAATGTCAAAAACGTGGCAAGACCGAGGAAGGCCAGTGCCCCGCCAATTACCGACAATCTCTTCTGCTTGCGCGTCATCATCCTACTCGGTTCGTGCGAGGCCCAGCCCGGCGGCGAATTCAAGCAATGCCGCGGCGTCGGTGCTGCCGGCCCCCAGAGCCGTGACGCCGCGTTCGAGCGCCGCCGCAGCTTCCGCCCGACGGTCGAGCACCATGTAAGAACGCACCAGCCTGCGCCATCCTTCCGGATCCTTGGGATTCTGCCGAAGCTTCTCGTCGAGATTGGCGACCATGGTCTCGATCATGGTCGCGCGGTCGGCATCGGACATGCCGGCCGCCGCCTCCATATCGTCCTGCGAGGGCCCCGGCGTTCCAGCCGGTTCGCCGCTTCCGCTCAGGCGTTTCGTGGTTTCGGCGAGAGCCTGCTCTGCCGCGGCGCGCCACGGCGAGCCGGTCGGCAAATCCGCGATCATCGCTCGCCAGCCGGCACTCGCCTCTTCCATCCGGCCGTCCTGCGCCAGGCCAGCGGCAAGAAAGAAGCGCGCTTTCGGATTGCCGGGCTCCAGCTTCAGCGCACGTTCGAAGGCGCCGCGCGCCTCGACGTTCATCGTGCCACCACCGGTCGCTGCGATCGCTTCGCCGAGCCCGGCCTCGCGATTTGCGGTTGCTCCCTCCAGCCGAATGGCATTGCCATAAGCCGTGACGGCGTCCTGGAACCGCCCGACGCGCAGGTAAATCGGCGCGAGGACGTCCCATCCCTTGCCGTCATCCGGATTTGCAACGAGGTGAGCCTCGGCCCGTGCCACCAGTTCCTCGACCGGACTTTTCGCAGGATCAGCTTCCATACGCGCCTGCAAAGGCTGCGACGGAAGATCGGGCGAGCCGAGATAGCTGTAAAGGCTCCAGCTCACCAGCGGCACCGCGAGCACTGCCACGACGCCGACAAGGCGCGCTGCGGGCCGAGCTGTCACGTCGCCGCTGGCTTGTGCGCCCGCCACCTTGAGAATGCGCCGGCCGATTTCGGCGCGTGCCTCGCCCGCCTCCGATGGCTGGATGAGTCCACGGGCTGCATCGCGGTCCAACTCGGCAAGCTGATCCTTGTAAACTTCGAGATCGTGGTCGCCTGCGCCGGACTGTCGCGGTTCGCGACGGGTCAACGGCATCAGCACGGCCATGCTGGCAGCAAGGGTAAGCAAGGCTGCGGCGAACCAGAAAAACATGCGGAATGACATAAACCTTGGTGCGACCGGTGCCAATGATCACGTCATGCGGCCAATTGACGGTGCCTGCCGGTTCCACGTTCGAATCTGGCGACCGATCAGGTCAGAGGCGTCCAACTGCCGTCAGGATTCCGGCAGGCGGTGCCACGCCCCGTCCGAGACCCGCCTTTCGTGATCACAGTATGCTTGTATTGGCGGCAATCCTGCGAGCCTACTCGATAGGGCTGGGCGGCCACCACTTCGCCGTAGCGTCCATCGTCGCCGCGCCAAGTCACCACTTGGCCGCTCGGCGTGTGTTCGAGCGCTCGGTACTCCGCCTCGAGAGCGCTACGCCGCTCGGTGTCATTGAGCCCATTCCCGATCGAGCCGCCGATCAGCCCACCCCCCATCGCATTGATGATCGTCGTCGCAACCTGCCCTGGCTTCGCCCCGCTGGTGCTGCCGCCAGAGGCGGGACCGGCGCCGCGCCCGATTCCCATCGTCGTGCACCCCGAAACGACCAGCAACCCGGCGACCAGCGCCACCTGAAATCTCATTGTCCGCACCGGCTTGCGCAATTGGGGGTTGAACAAACTAGGCTATCGCAGCAGCGAAACCCGCTAGTGACGATCTTTGACCGAATTTGGACCAAGTTGCTATCCTACGTTGGACGACAATTATTGCGCGCGCTTGAGCTCGACGACGGCCCTCAGCCCTCCCAGCGTCGACCGCTCCAGCGCCAGACGCCCACCATATTCATTGATCAGGTCGGCGACGATTGCCAAGCCGAGACCGGTTCCGGGTTTGGTCTCGTCCAGTCGCCTGCCCCGTTTCAGCGCCTCACGCGCCTCGGCTTCCGGGATCCCCGGACCGTCATCCTCGATAGTCAGCACGAATGTCCCGCTACGCTCTGCACCAGCGCTCACTGAAACCGCAACCCCCGAGGATGCCCATTTCATCGCGTTCTCGAGGAGGTTTCCGGAAATGTCTTCGAGATCCTCACGCTCTCCAGCGAACAGAACCTCGTCCGACGGCAGGGACAATCGTATTCCGATCTCAGGATTGAGCTTCTCCATGACCCGGACCATGCGCTTGAGCGAAGCGCCGACAGGCGTGCGGTATACGACGCTGTCGCGCTGTGCGGCGATCCGCGCCCGCTGAAGGTAGTGATCGAGCTGCTTCTGCATGGCTGTTGTCTGCTCGGTGATGAGCCTGCCCCTGTCTCCGCCGATCAGACGCCCCTCGTTGAGCAGCACCGCCAGTGGCGTCTTCAGCGAATGAGCGAGGTTGCCGACCTGCGTCCGCGAGCGCTCCACGATACGCCGGTTGTTCTCGATCAGCGCGTTCGTCTCGTTGGCAAGGGGCTCGATCTCGGGAGGAAAGCGGCCGTCGAGACGATGGGCCGTGCCCTCGCGAACCTGGGCCAGTGCGTTGCGCACCCGCTGTAACGGTTGAAGTCCAAGCAGGATGGCACCGGCATTGATGGCAATCATGCCGACGCCGAAGATCGACAGATACGTGTAGAGACGGCGCTCGAAACTATCGATCTCTGCTTCCAATTCGCTCAGGTTGCCCATGACCCTGAAACGGGCGATGCGATTGCGGATGTCGAGAACGAACTCGCTTTCGATGACCCGCAGCTTCTCGCCGGCAATTCCCTCGGCCGTATAGCCGCGCTGGAAGTCGGCCGTGAAGGGGACCTCCGATACCGGCGGCGATGGGATGGATCGTGTCATGGATGGCGAGTGGAGTTCACCGACGAGGCCCTCCGAGACGGGCTCGACCGACCAGTACCAGCCAGACGCGGGCTCGGAGAATCTGAGATCGCCGAGATCGGGGCTGCCGATGAGCGAGCCGCCGCCCGAGACGCCGACCGAGCCGATCAGGTTGAAGAGATGCGCTGAAAGCAGGCTCTCGAAACCACGTTCGCTGGCTTGACGATAGAGCGTGGTGATGACCGTGGCGATGGCGATCAGCGCCAGAACGGCCCAGATCGTGGAGAGCGCGATGACCCTGATCGTCAGTGAGCGCGGAACGATCCTGAACGCCATGACTTCAGATCGCGCAGCGGCCGCCGCTCATGCCTGGGGCTCGCGCATGCGATAGCCCATGCCGCGCACGGTCTCGATCATGTCCACGCCCATCTTCTTGCGCAAGCGCCCGACAAAGACTTCGATCGTGTTGGAATCACGGTCGAAGTCCTGATCGTAGAGATGCTCCACCAGTTCGGTGCGCGAAACCACCTCGCCGGCATGGTGCATCAGATAGGCGAGCAGCCGAAACTCATGCGAGGTAAGCTTCAGGGGCGTGCCGTTCACATCGGCTTTCGACGCCTTGGTGTCGAGGCGCAGTGGGCCGCAGGTCAGCTCCGAGGAGGCGTGACCAGCCGCTCTGCGGATCAATGCCCGCACCCTCGCCAGGACCTCCTCGATGTGGAAGGGCTTGGTGACGTAGTCGTCGGCACCGGCATCGATGCCCGCTACCTTGTCGCTCCAGCGATCGCGCGCCGTCAGCATCAGCACGGGCATTTTTCGCCCCCCGCGCCGCCAGCGCTCGACCACGCTGATGCCGTCCATTTGCGGAAGCCCGATATCGAGCACGACGGCGTCATAAGGCTCCGCCTCGCCGAGATAATGACCTTCCTCGCCGTCGAAGGCACGATCGACGACGTAGCCCGCGTCGACGAGCGCTTCGGAAATCTGGCGGTTCAGGTCCTTGTCATCCTCGACGACGAGTATGCGCATGGAATCACATCGGCTGTTGAGACGGTGTCGGACGGTATAGGCCGAATTGGCGGGATTGGAAAACCGTGGTCGTCAATTCTGCGGCACGACGAATTCGGCCCTGCGCGGGCGCTCGCCCTTCTTGGCGGGTAAGAGCACGACGATGCGGCAGACAGGTTGCCCGTCCTGCGTGTCAGGCGTGGCCCTGGCCAGCGTTCCGCCGTTCTGCGCGGCGACCTGCTGGCCAATCGCAAAGCAGTCCGCTGCGGCCACCGTAGGCGCCGTCGCTGCCAGCACGGCAACCGCCACCGCTCCCCGAAGCGCGGCGAAGGGCATGCGAGAAAGGGTGCGGAAAACTGTCATGCCCTGCTTCTAACCCACGGGTCCTGAATACGAAATGAACGGCATCTAACGATAAAACGCCGGGAAGTGGAAGCGATACCGGGGAAAGAAGAAAGATCAGGGCTTCGTCATGCGCGCGGACGGCGAGCTCGCCCCGGCAGGCTGCCCGCTGTCGCGCGGAACCGCAGCAGGCCGTGGCGGAGTTCGAGATCCTCGTCATTGCGGGCTTCGGTGAATTCAAGGCGCACCGCCGCGAAGCCTCCCTCGTCGAGGGCGAGCCTGGAGCCGTCGAGGAGCGTTTTGGCACATTGCATGATCGTCAGCGTTTCGTCGTCGCTCCGTGCCTTGGACCACACATGCAGCGTGAAGAGTTGCTCGTTCTCGCTCTCCGTGCCGTTCCAGTCGCACACGCCTGTTCGACCGAAGGTGATGTGAGGATATCCGGCAGGCGTCTTGTCGTGCACGCTTGAAACGGCTGGCAGCGTCTCTTCGGCGGACAGCGCTTGGAAGACCGCTTTCTGCAGGCACGAAGCCAGGGACGCCATCTTACCACCCTCGCATGGCCATACCTACGCCGCCAGGTGGGAACGCGGTTTGCCTGCGTCGGTTCCTACACTTTACCGTGTTTGCGAAAAGGTCCGGGCTGCCGGCCTTTGTTCTTGCCGCCGAGAGGAAAATCAGGGAAAAACAGCGGCCTCCCTTGCGGCCTTTTCCGTGACATTTCCGATTTGGCTCCCAGATGCGCATGGAGGCAAGGTGAACGATGATGGATCCTGTCGAACCACGGAAGCCGCAAGGCTTGAAGGCCAAACGCCTGCTGGCCATCGATGCCTGGATCGATTCGAGCCTCTATGACGCGGGGTTCAAGGCCCGCGAATTTTGGGAAACACTGACCATCTTCTTCCGGCGCTTCCGGGTCACCGGTTGGCGGCGCGCCACGATCGAGCTCGCCAGCGAAGCTGCAACGCTCGGCACTGCGGGTTCGATCGTCCTGCTGGCGCTTGCCATGCCAGCCTTCGAGGAAACGTCGAAGGATTGGCGATCGCAAGGCGATTTCGCCGTCACTTTCCTGGATCGCCACGGCAATGAGATCGGGCAGCGCGGCATCATCCAGCGCGATTCGGTTCCGGTCGACGAGTTTCCCGATCATGTCCTCAAGGCGGTTCTGGCGACGGAGGACCGCCGCTTCTTCACGCATTTCGGCATCGATTTCCTGGGTCTCACCCGCGCGATGCAGGAGAATGTGCGCGCCAATTCGGTGGTGCAGGGCGGCTCGACCATCACGCAGCAGCTCGCCAAGAATCTTTTCCTGTCGAACGAACGTACGGTCGAGCGCAAGATCAAGGAAGCGTTTCTCTCCCTCTGGCTCGAGATGAACCTCAGCAAGAAAGAGATCCTCCAGCTCTATCTCGACCGCGCCTACATGGGAGGCGGCACCTTCGGGATAGCGGCCGCGGCCGACTTCTATTTCGGCAAGCAGATCAAGGACCTGAACCTTGCGGAGGCGGCCATGCTGGCGGGCCTTTTCAAGGCACCCGCGAAATACGCGCCGCACGTGAACCTGCCGGCCGCCCGCGCCCGCGCCAACGAGGTCCTGACCAATATGGTGCAGGGCGGCTTCATGACCGAGGGCCAAGTGCTTTCGGCGCGTCTCCATCCCGCCAATGTGGTCGATCGCGGCAACCGCAAGAGCCCCGACTATTTCCTGGACTGGGCGTTCGAGGAGGCCAAACGCATTGCCGAGAAGTCAGGCGTCCATTCCATGGTCGCGCGCACCACGATCGACATGAACATCCAAGCGGCCGCCGAGGAGTCCCTGGAATATCACTTGCGGCAGTTCGGCAAGGATTACGGGGTGAGCGAAGGCGCGATCGTCGTGATCGAGACCAACGGAGCCGTGCGTGCGATTGTCGGCGGACGCGACTACGGTGCGAGCCAGTTCAACCGCGCCACGAAGGCTCTCCGTCAGGCCGGCTCCTCCTTCAAGCCCTACGTCTATGCCGCCGCGATGGAAAGCGGCCTCACGCCGGACTACGTCATCTCCGACGGCCCGATCTCCTGGGGCGGTTGGTCGCCGAAGAACTATTCGCGCGGCTATTCCGGCCGCATCACGCTTTCCATGGCGCTGATCAAGTCGATCAATACCGTGCCCGTGCGGCTGGCCAAGGACCATCTGACCACCAAGCCTGTCAAGGAATTGGCCAAGGCAATGGGTGTTGAATCCGAGATCAGCTCGCACAAAACCATGGTGCTGGGCACATCCGGCATGACCGTCATGGATCAGGCTACCGGTTACAGCGTGTTCGCCAGTAACGGCTATGCCGGGCTCCGGCACGGCATAATGCAACTTGTCACCCATTCAGGCGAGGTGATCTACGATTTTGACCGGGATGCGCCAAAACCGCATCGCGTTCTGTCGGAGAAGGCCCTTTCCGAAATGAATTCGATCCTGGTCCAGATCCCGGAGATCGGGACGGCGCGCCGTGCCGCGCTGCCGGGCATACGCTCGGCAGGAAAGACCGGCACCACGCAGAGCTATCGCGACGCCTGGTATGTCGGCTTCACCGGCAACTATACTGCCGCCGTGTGGATGGGCAATGACGACTTCACCTCGACCAAAGACATGACCGGCGGCACACTGCCCGCAATGACCTGGCAAAGGCTCATGGCTTATGCCCACCAAAACATCGAACTGAAGCCAATACCCGGAATCGAGCATCCCTTCGTTTCGCCCGAGGTCGCCGCGAAAACGGCGGAGAAGGAAAAGAAGAGCGCCGAAGGGGAAGGCGCCGCGCCCGGTCTGCAACGTCCCCCCGTCCTGTCGGCCAACACCACCCGTGTGCTGCGCGCCATGACGGACCTGTTTCGGGCCGCGCCGGTCCTCAATCTTCCCGACAAGCCGAACAAGCTGACGGCCCTGTGATCAAGCCCCTTTGGCGGCTGATCTCGGCAGCCAGGGGGCGGGTGCGCAGGCTGCAGGGCTGGATTTCAGCGCCGGGCGGCCTCGCGTCGGATCAACCGCCCGAGCCGCGCCATTCCTTCCTCCGCGGCGCTTTCGTCGGCGAGGGAGAAACTGAGGCGGATCGTATTGGCACCTGAACCGTCGGCATGGAAAGCGTGCCCGGGCACGAAGGCGACATGCTCGGTCTCGAGGGCGCGGGCGAGAAGCGTGGCGCCGTCCATGCCCTCGGGCAAGGTTACCCAGATGAACATGCCGCCTTCAGGCTTCGTCCAACTGGTTCCTTCCGGCATGTGCCTTGCCAGGGCCCGCAGCAGGAGATCGCGACGACGACCATAAGCGTCGCGCAGCATCGCCGTGTGGGCGTCGTAGTGGCGGACAGCGACATCGTGCATGACGGCCTGGTTGATCGTCGGGCTGTGCAGGTCCGAGGCCTGCTTCATGAGGACCACCTTGCGGACAACCGGGGCGGCGGCACAGATCCAGCCCACGCGCTGGCCCGGCGAAAGGGTCTTCGAGAATGTGCCGCAATAAATGGTGCGCGTGTTGTCGATGCCGCCGCTGCGTTCGACATCGAGCGCTAGGATGGGCGGCACGGGCTCGCCGTCGTAACGCAGTGCCTGGTAGGCGGCATCCTCGATCAGAGGAATATCCAACTCGCCGGTCAGGTCCAGTAGTCGCTCGCGCGCCGCGCGATCGATGGTTTCGCCGCTAGGATTGGAGAATTCCGGCGTGAGATAAGCCAGCGCCACTCGTCCCCCCGCCTTCCCTGCCGCATCGCGATAAACTTGCGGCGTCATGTTGTTGCCTTCCGGTGCGAGCCGGTCGTAGCGTGGTTCATAGGCGTTGAATGCCTGGAGAGCGCCGAGATAGGTCGGCCGGGCAACGAGCGCCGTATCGCCGGGCGACAGGAACAGTTTGCCGAGATAGTCCAGTCCCTGCTGCGATCCGGAAACGATCACGATGTTCTCAGGCGTGCAGCGGATGCCGAGCGAGCCCATGTGATCCACCAGCCACTTGCGCAGCGGCAGAAAGCCTTCACTGACGGAATACTGCAGGGCGGCTCCGGCAGCGTTCCCCGAAAGGACGTTGTCATAGGCCGCACGGAACGCCTCGCTCGGGAAGAGCTGCGGATCTGGAATGCCGCCGGCGAACGAGATGATGTGGGGCTGATCGAGCAGCTTCAACAATTCCCGGATTTCCGACGCGCGCATGCGCTCGGCACGCGCGGCATATTTTTCTTCCCAGGTCGACACGATCTTCTCCTTGCCGGGCGAAGCCATTTTCTGGCTTGGCAATCCGCTATAAAGCGCCGCCGCCCAATTTATGTCAATGATGCTGACCTAGTTCGAAATGGTCCAACGAGAACGATACGGTTCCTCCACCGCAGTTCGATGGTGCACCTGCCGCTCGAATTGTGACCGGCCATTCCTGCCAATGTCTGATGATGGCTGCATTCGGGCCGCCTTTCTCCACAAAAGGAAAGCCGAAAACAGCAATACTACCAGCGGGATAGCGCTCTTGCCTCGGCCCGGATGCCCGACCGAGCTTGGCCTCATTGACAACGGCCGATTTTTCCCCGTAGGTTTAAATCACAAATGTGAGAATTATGCACATTTGGGAGATGACAAACGAACCCATGGGAGGACACCATGCTTGACCGCCGTAGCGTTTTAGCCCGCATTGCATTCGCTGTTTCGTCGCTTTCGATTGCCGCCTCGCTCGGATTTTCGCCGGCGAGTGCGCAGGCCGAAGGCCTGAAGATCGGTTTCAGCCAGGTGACGCTCCAGTCGCCTTTCTATGTCCAGCTCCGCAACGGCGCCGAGGCCGCCGCCAAGGCGGGTGGTGACACGCTGATCTTTCTTGACGCCAACGGAGACGTTTCCAAGCAGAACAACGACATCCAGGATCTCATCACCCAGGGTGTCGATGCGCTGATCATCAATCCGGTCAATCCGGACGCCGTCGTTCCCTCGCTTGAAGCCGCCACCTCCGCCGGCATCCCCGTCATTACAGTCGACCGCCCGATCAATGGGAAGGGTGTCACCGCGCATGTCGGCCGCGACAACAAGGAGATGGGGCGTCTGGTGGGCGAAGCCGTCGTGAAGAAGCTGGCCGACGAAGGCGTCCAGGGCGCCAAGATCGTCGAAATCCAGGGCGACGCCGGCGGCGCCGTCATGATGGACCGTCGCGACGGCTTCCATGCCGCCGTCGAAGGCTCGGGCCACACGATCGTCCAGGGTCCTTATGCCGAATATATTCGAGCCAACGCAGTCACCGCGATGCAAGACCTGTTGCAGGCCAATTCGGATGTGAAGGTCGTCTACGCTCATAATGACGACATGGCCCTCGGCGCACTGCAGGTCTTGACCGAGAACGGCCGCAACGACGTGTTCGTGGCCGGCGTCGACGGTCTGTCGGAAGCGCTGCAGCTCATGCAAAACAGCGGCAACTACATCGCGACCGCACTCAACGATCCTCAGTATCTTGGCGACGTGACCATCCAGGTCGCGCGCGAAGCGGCAGCCGATCGGAAGGTTTCCGACTTCGTCGACGCCGGCACTCAGCTTGTCACGCCCGCCAATGTCGGGACGTTCAAGCATGACGGATTGTTCGCAGAATACCGGCCACAGGTGATCGGCCAGTAAGCAGGCTCGGAAAACGAGCATCCTCCCCAGCCTCGCGAGGGTCGGTTCGCCGGCTCTCGCGAGGGATGAGCCGAGGCGGCGAGCACGTGCTTGCCGGAAGAACATCAACCCCTGAAGCAGGACCTTTCTGAGCATGCGCGCTGCAGTTCTCCATACGCCCGGAGACATCCGTCTCGAGACCGTTCCCAAACCCGTCGTTTCGGATGGCCACGTGATCGTCAGGGTGGCCTCGGTCGGCGTCTGCGGGTCCGACTTGCCGCGCATGCTGATCAAGGGCGCGCATAAAATGCCGCTGATCTGCGGCCATGAATTTTCCGGCCATATCACCGAGGTCGGCGATGGTGTCGAAGGCTTCGAACAGGGCGAACTTGTAGCGATCGCTCCCATGTTGCCGTGCTTCAAGTGCGACCAATGCCAACAGGGCCATTTCTCTCGCTGCCGCCATTATGATTACTTCGGATCGCGCCGCGACGGCGCCTATGCCGAATTCGTCGCCGTGCCGGTGAGTAACCTCATCAAGACCCCGAACGGGATCGACCCGCGTGCGGCGGCCATGACCGACCCCGCCTCGATCGCACTGCACGCGATATGGAAGGCAGGCGGCGTGCGCATCGGGCAGCGCGGCGGCGTCATTGGTTGCGGGCCGATCGGCCTTTTCGCCATTCAATGGATGAAGCTGATGGGCGCGAGCCAGGTGGTGGCCATAGACGTGACCGAGGCAAAGCTGGAACTCGCGCGCCGCGCCGGCGCGACGCACACCTTCCTGGCCGGGACCGAACCCGGCAGCGACCTTCTGTGCGACATCATCATCGAGGCGGCCGGACATCCATCGGCGATCAATGCCGCCGCACGACTTGCCGCGCCGAGCGGCCATGTCGCCTTCATCGGCATCCCAGTCGGCGAGGTCCCCCTCGAGAACAAGACATTCCAGCATTTCCTGCGTCAGGAAGTTTCCCTGCACGGATCCTGGAACTCGTTCGGCGCGCCCTTCCCTGGCCCGCAATGGACGGTTTCGCTCGAAAAGCTGGGCTCGGGCGCACTTGAATGGGAGTTCATGATCACGCACGATCTTGATCTTTCCGAACTCCCTGCAATGTTCGCCCGCTTCAGGGACGATCGCAGCCTGTTTTTCTCCAAGGTGCTTTTCCGGCCCTGAAGCGGCGAGCATCGGGAGGTATCGACGGCATGACGAAGGTTCTGAGCATTGATCTGGGCACCGGGGGCGTGAGAGCCGGCGTCTACGACATCGAACGCAAGAAGATGCTCTCCTTGAGCGAGGCATCATACGAAACCCGATACCCGAAGCCCGGCTGGGCCGAGCAGGACGTCGAACAGTGGTGGCGGTCGCTGCTGCGCGCAGGCTCGCAGGCGGTGGCTGAAGCCGGAACCGGCGAGATCGCTGCGGTCTGCGTGGCGACCACCGCTTCTTCCGTCGTCATCTGCGACCGGGAAGGCGTGCCGCTGCGACCCGCCATTCTCTGGATGGACGCCCGCGCGACGAAGGAATCGCGCGACACCGTGCGGATCGACCACCCGGTGATGGCCTATAGCGGCGGCGAGGACGCCAGCGAATGGCTGGTACCGAAGGCCATGTGGCTCGCGGCAAACGAACGGCCGATCTATGACCGTGCCGCGGTCATCTGCGAAGCCCTCGATTTCGTCAACTATCGCTTGACGGGCGAGTGGGCCGCTTCGCGGATGAACGCCACCTGCAAGTGGAATTACGATTCACTCAACGGCAGGTTCGTCCCGGACATATATGCGGCGCTGGGTGTGCCTGAATTGGCGGACAAACTTCCGCGCCGGGTTGTACCCGTCGGGGAAACGGTGGCCGCTCTTCGTCCGGATGTAGCAGCCGCGCTTGGTATCACCTCGCAATCCATCGTCGCGCAGGGCGGCATCGACGCCCATATCGGCGTGCTCGGGGCGGGTACCGTCGCGCCGGGCGGAATGCTGCTGATCGGCGGCACGTCCAATGTCCATCTCACCCACCTCGCCGAACAGGGAGACGTGTCGGGCTTCTGGGGACCCTACCCTAACGCGTTGGTTGACGGCCTCTGGCTGGTCGAAGCCGGACAGGTGTCGACCGGTTCGATCCTCAATTGGCTAAGCCACACCATCTTCGGCCTCGACACGGCGGGCCATGCGGCGTTGATCGCCGAAGCTGCCGGCCGCATCGCTGAGAGGTCAGGTCTGCTGACGCTCGACTACTGGATGGGCAATCGCACGCCCTATCGGGACGCCAATCTGCGTGGCGCGATCCTCGGGCTGTCGCTCGGCCACGACCGCGCGGACATGTACGCTTCGGCCGTGGACTCGATCTCGCTGGGATCCGCGAATGTCGTCGAGGTGCTCGAGCAACGCGGGGTGGAAATCCACCGTATCGTGGTGGCGGGCGGTATCTGCAAGAACCGGCTCTGGCTGCAATCGACGGTCGACGCGCTGGGACGACCGGTTCAGGTCGCGCACGAGGACAATCTGTCGCTCGTCGGCACGGCCGTCTGCTCGGCATCGGCTCTGGGATTGTTTCCCAATCTCATCGCCGCCTCGGATGCTTGTACTGCGCCGACGCGCGGCCTCGAACCGGACATCTCTCGGACAGGATGGTACGCCGAAGCGATGTCGAGCTATCGAGAGGCTACTCAGGCCCTTCGGCCGCTTTTCCACACACTTGCGGCACAGCAGACTTCGGGAGCCGGCCGATGAGCGAGGCGGGCCAGACCCAATCCGTACGCCTGCCGTCGGACGAGCAGCGCGAGCATCTCATGGTTCGGGTGGCAAAGCTCTTCTACGATCTGGAGCGAACGCAGAGCGAAATCGCCACCGAAGTCGGCCTGACCAGATGGCAGGTGAAGCGCCTTCTCACCGAGGCGCGCGAGCTCGGTGTCGTGCGCATCGAGATCACGCCCCGCACGCGCAGGCGCACCGATCTAGAAGTGAAGTTGCAACAAGCCTATGGATTGCACGACGCGATCGTTGTGCCGAACGGCGTGGCTGCCGATAACGCCTTGCTGATCGAGGCTGTCGCGCAAGCTGCCGCCAACTATCTCGTCGGCATCAACCCCAAGCCCGATCTGCTGGGCGTCTCCTGGGGACGTACCATGACGGCAGTGGCGAGGCGGCTTCCTGCCAACTGGAGCCCCGGCCTGCACGTGGTGCTGCTCAACGGCGCGATCAACCTGCGCTCGACCGCCTCCCAGACCAGCGCGGTGGCCGAGGAAATCGCGAAGACCGCAAATGGCGTTGCGACCCTGCTGCCCGTTCCCGCAATTGTCGGCAAGAGTTCCACACGCCGCGCATTGGAGGAAGATCCAATTGTCGAACGTGTGCTCGAGCTTGCCCAAAAGGCGGAGGTGGTCTGTTTCAGCATGGGCCCGATCAGCAACGATTCGGTTCTGTTCGGCTCGGGCTACCTGGAGGAAAGCGACCTCGACCGCCTGAAGGCAGCGGGCGCCGTGGGAGACATACTCGGCCGTTTCGTCGATGCGCGCGGCCAGATCGTCGACGCCGTCCTGGATGACCGGACGGTGGGCCTGCGCATCGACCATCTGAAGTCCAAGCGGTGCTCGATCGGTGTCGTCGCCGGCGCCGATAAGACGCATATCGCGTTGGCGGCGCTTAGAGGCGGCTACGTGTCTGTGATCATCACCGATGAAACGGTCGCCCGCTTTGCGTTGGAGATCAGCGATGGAGAGTGAAGTTCTGGCCGTCAGGGAAGTGTCGAAGCGCTTCCCGCCGAATATCGTGGCGCTGGAAGCTGCAACCCTCAGCGTGCGCAAGGGCGAAGTTCACTGCCTGCTCGGCGCGAACGGAGCGGGCAAGTCCACTCTGCTGAAGATCATTGCGGGCGCTTATCGTCCAACGGGAGGCGCGCTTGTCGTGGATGGGCGAGAAGTTCATCCGCGATCTCCCGCCGAAGCAGCACGCCTTGGCATCTCCATGATCTACCAGGAGTTGGACCTCGTACCGCAGCTCACCGTCCTGCAGAACATGTTCCTCGGCCATGCGCCGGCTCGTTGGGGTTTCATCGACCGCGGTGCGAGACGCGAGCGTGCTCAGCAGGCGCTGTCGCGCGTTGGCGCGACTTTCCCGCTCGATGCTCCCGTCGAAACGCTCTCCATAGCCAACCAGCAACTGACAGCCATCGCCCGCTCACTGACGATGGATGCCAAGATCATCATCATGGACGAGCCTTCGGCCTCGCTGAACGAGACCGAACTCGAAGCCGTCTTCAACGTGATCCGCGACCTCGCGCGGCAGGGTGTGGCCATCCTCTATGTCAGCCATCGGTTGGGCGAATTGCGCGAAATCGGCGATCGGGTCACCGTTCTGCGCAGCGGACGCACCGTCGACACGTTCGAGATCGAGGGAACGCCCGACAATGTCCTCGTAGAGGCGATCATCGGCAAGGAACGATCGCTCGTGGAGCGGGCGGCACGACCGCCGGTGACGGGCGACACGGCCTTGCGAGTCAACCGACTGGTTGGCGCGGAAGGGCTCGACATCAATGGGCTCGAGGTTCGCTGGGGCGAAGTCGTCGGTCTGGCTGGCCTGAACGGCTCGGGCCGCACGTCGTTCCTCAAAGCCCTGTTCGGCGCCCATGCATTTCGCGGCGACATCGTGCTCGACGGAAAGCCCTTTCACCCGCGCAGCCCGGCGGCGGCCATCCGACGCGGCGTCGCTCTGGTGCCGGAAAGCCGCAAGACTGAAGGGCTGATCCTGCACGCGCCGATCTACAAGAACGCGACCCTGCCTTCGATCCGTGGCAACTGGCTCATGCGCCATGGCCTGCAGAAGCAAAAAGCGGCGGCGGTCCTGAAAAGCCTCTCGACCAAATACGGCAGGCCCGAGCAGGCCGTCGCGCAGCTTTCCGGCGGCAACCAGCAGAAGGTGGTGCTATCCAAATGGATCATCAATGGCGCCCGCGTTCTGCTGCTCGACGAGCCTAGCCGAGGCCTGGACATTGGCGCCAAGGCCGATCTCTACAACCTCGTCGACAAGCTTGCCAACGAGGGCGCGGCCGTCATCGTTGCCAGCAGCGAGCTCGACGAGATCTACGCAGCCTGTGACGCGATCTGGGTTTTCCACGAGGGGCGCAACATCGGCAAGTTCAATCCATCGACGACGGATCGCGAAACGATCCTGAGAGCCACAATCCTGGGTGAGGATCATGTCCAGCACTGACACGGCCCTGGTATCGGCGAGCGAAAAGCAGGCCGGCTTCGGCCGCAAGCTCGTCGATATCGCCATCGAATACAATTTTGTCCTGATCTTCATGGTCGTCGTCGCGATAGCAGCATCGCTGTCCGACAACTTCCTGACGTTCGGCAATATCGCCAACCTGTTCCAGCAAGCGACGGTCGTGGGCATCGTGGCCATCGGCATGACCTTTGTCATCCTCACCGGCAACATCGACCTGTCGGTCGGCTCGGTCGTGGCGCTGTGCGGCATGGTCGTCGCGGTGCTGATGACGAACGGCTACGACCCATTTCTCGCGGTGGCGATCACGGCTCTCGTCGGCCTTTGCTGCGGCGCCGCGATGGGCGCCATCTCGGCATTGGCCCAGGTGCCGAGCTTCATCATTACGCTGGCAGGCCTCGTCTCGTTCCGCGGCATCACCTATCTCCTGACCGATGGGGTGCCGGTCAGCGGCCTCCCGCAAGGCTTCGCCTCCATCAGTTCCACGACGATCCCGATCTTTTCAGGTTTTACGCTGACGTCCATGGCGGTGATCTTCATTGTCCTTTGTATCGTCGCCGGCGTCATTCTGCGCTTCACCGTCTTTGGCGAGTATGTCTATGCTACCGGCGGCAATCCGGAAGCGGCCCGCCTGTCCGGCCTGCCAACCAGACTGATCGTCACGGGAGTCTTCGCGGTTTCCGGGCTGATGGCGGCGCTGGGCGGGATCCTGCTCACCTCGCGGCTGCGCATCGGCCAGCCTACCGCAGGCCAAGGCCTTGAACTCGACGCCATCGCCGCCGTGGTCCTTGGGGGAACCAGTCTCTTCGGCGGGCGCGGCGGCGTGCTCGGCACTTTCTTCGCGGTGATGCTGTTGCAGGTTCTGCGCAATATATTCAATCTTCTCGGATTGGGCTCATTCTACCAGATGACGGTCACGGGCGTGATCATCGTGGCGGCAATTTTGCTCAACCGTTTCATCGACCATAGGAAGGGACGCGCATGACCAGGCAAACATCGAGCCCCCCGTATCTCGTCGAAATCGCCAGGGGCAACGCCCATGCGCGCAATCCGGGAACCGCGTTCCAACCCGAATGGTTCAAGGACGTTTCGGTGAACCTTTCCGCCAGCGAGAGGCGAGCCGCGACGCTGACCACCCGCCGCAGCGTGAAGAAGGCGCATCAGGCCGCATGGCTCGTCAAGGCGATCACCTGCATCGACCTGACCACCCTATCCGGCGATGACACTGCCGGTCGCGTGCGTCGGCTCTGCGCCAAGGCGCGCATGCCCATTCGCGATGACATCGTGGAAGCGCTCGGCCTCGCCGACGAGAACATCACCACCGGCGCGGTCTGTGTTTACCCCACCATGGTCGGCCACGCGGTGAAGGCACTCGAGGGTTCGGGCATACCGGTCGCATCGGTCGCGACCGGCTTCCCAGCCGGCCTCACTCCGCTGCCGCAGCGTCTCGCCGAGATCCGCTATGCGGTCGACCAGGGTGCCGCTGAGATAGACATCGTGATCACCCGCGAACATGTGCTGACACAGAACTGGCGCGCGCTCTACGACGAAATCCGCCAAATGCGCGAGGCCTGCGGGGACGCGCACATGAAGGCGATCCTTGCCACAGGCGACCTCAAAACGCTCCGCAACGTCTACCGTGCCTCGATGGTCGCGATGCAAGCCGGTTCGGACTTCATCAAGACCTCGACCGGCAAGGAGGACGTCAACGCTACGCTTCCCGTCAGCCTGACGATGGTTCGGGCGCTCCGCGACTATCTCGATTTCACCGGCGAGCGCGTCGGTTTCAAGCCGGCCGGCGGACTCAAGTCCGCCAAGGACGCCATGTCCTGGCAGATACTGATGAAGGAGGAACTGGGATTGCCCTGGCTCCAGCCGGATCTCTTCCGCATCGGCGCCAGTTCCATGCTCGGCGATATCGAACGGCAGCTCGAACATCACGTCACAGGCCGCTACTCCGCCTCCTTCCAGCATCCGCTCGCATGAGGATCCGCCGATGAACCAGATCAAGGATATTCTCCGCACGATGGAATATGGTCCCGCGCCCGAAGCCAACGACGATGTGCGCCATTGGCTTGCGTCCCGCGCCGACGGATTTGGCCATTTTATCAACGGCCGTTTCGCGCCGGTCGCCGCCGACACTTTCGAGGTGACCGATCCGGCGAGCGAGAAAGTGCTGGCGCGCGTGGCCCACGGCTCCGCATCCGATGTCGACGCCGCGGTCAAGGCCGCGCGTTCGGCCTTCCCGAAGTGGTCGAAGCTCTCCGGTCATCAACGCGCGAAATATCTCTACGCGATCGCCCGCCATGTCCAGAAGCGCGAGCGCTTTCTCGCGGTGTTGGAGTCGATGGACAATGGCAAGCCGATCCGCGAAACCCGAGACATCGACATCCCGCTCGTCGCGCGCCATTTCTACCACCATGCCGGCTGGGCCGAATTGGTGGACAGCGAGTTCCAGGGTTTCTCCCCTGTCGGTGTCTGCGGACAGGTTATCCCATGGAATTTTCCCTTGCTGATGCTTGCCTGGAAAGTCGCGCCGGCTCTGGCAGCCGGCAACACGCTGGTTCTGAAACCCGCCGAGCTGACGCCGCTCACTGCAATCGCCTTCGCCGAAATCTGTCATGAGGTCGGGTTGCCGGCCGGTGTGGTCAATATCGTACACGGGGACGGCACGACCGGAGCCGCGCTTTGTGGTCACCACGATATCGACAAGATTGCCTTCACCGGCTCGACCGAGGTCGGTCGGATCATCCGGGACCAGCTTGCCGGCTCCGGTAAGAAGCTCTCGCTGGAACTCGGCGGCAAGTCGCCGTTCATCGTCTTTGAGGATGCCGATATCGACGGAGCTGTCGAAGGCGTCGTGGACGCGATCTGGTTCAATCAGGGCGAGGTCTGCTGCGCCGGCTCCCGCATCTT
Organism: Rhizobiaceae bacterium; assembly: GCA_035556195.1. GTDB lineage: Bacteria > Pseudomonadota > Alphaproteobacteria > Rhizobiales > Rhizobiaceae. The sequence continues at coordinate 384,017 of DATMFK010000017.1, read as the reverse complement.
GGTTCAGGAAGGCATCGCCGAGCGCTTCCATGACAAGCTACGCAAGCGACTGGAGACGCTGCGCGTCGGTGACCCGCTCGACAAATGCACCGATGTCGGCGCAGTCGTCTCGAAAGACCAGCTCGAGCGCATCGGCAGCCTCGTCGCCAAAGGCCAGCAGGAAGGTGGCTTGCTGTGGCAGGCATCCGCCGCGTTGCCTGCGAAGGGCAATTTCTTCGCGCCAGGTTTCTTCACGGACGTCGACGCCGCCTCGACGGTCTGCCAGGTCGAGATCTTCGGTCCCGTCGCCACCGCCATGACCTTCCGCACGCCCGACGAGGCGGTTTCGCTCGCCAACAACACGCGTTACGGCCTCGCAGCTTCCGTCTGGTCGGAAAACGTAAATCTCGCGCTTGATGTGGCCGCGCGGGTAAAGGCTGGCGTTGTCTGGATCAACTGCACAAACATGCTCGACGCCGGGGCGGGCTTCGGCGGCTACCGCGAAAGCGGCTTCGGGCGCGAGGGTGCGCGCGAAGGCCTCCATGAATATCTCGTTGCCAATTGGGAAAAGGCACTGCCCATGGCGAAGGTCGAGGCGCAGCTCAAGCCATCCGCTGCCCCTGCCCTTGGTATGAAGCCGGCGCAGGCGGACGCGATCGACCGTACCGCCAAGAATTATGTCGGCGGCAAGCAGGCTCGGCCGGATGGAGGCTACTCCTATTCTGTGATCGGCAAGAACGGTGCGGTCATAGGCGAGGCGGGTATCGGCAATCGCAAGGACATCCGCAACGCCGTCGAAGCTGCGGCAAAAGCTGGCGGATGGAGCGGCGTGACGGCGCACAATCGCGCCCAGGTGCTCTACTACCTGGGCGAGAACCTCGATGCCCGCCGTGCCGAATTCGAGGCGCTGCTGATCGACAGCACAGGGGTTTCGGCCAAGGCCGCTTCCGCCGAGTTCGACACCGCCCTCCGGCGTATCTTCTACTATGCCGCCCAGTCCGACAAATTCGACGGCGCGGTGCATTCGACGAAGTCGCGCCATGTGACGCTCGCCCTCAACGAGCCGTGGGGCGTGATGGGAATCGTGTGCCCAGACGAGATGCCCCTGCTCTCCCTGGTGTCGCTGGTCCTGCCGCCCGTCGCCATGGGCAACAGGGTGGTCGTCGTGCCTTCAACCAGGCATCCACTCGTCGCTACCAACCTCTATCAAGTGCTCGACACGTCGGACGTGCCGGGTGGTGTCGTCAACATCGTTACCGGAGAGCGTGACGTGCTGGCGAAGACGCTTGCCGAGCACGACGAGGTGGCGTCGCTCTGGTACGTGGGCTCGGCGGAAGGCAGCGCCATGGTCGAAAAGGCGTCCTGCGGCAATCTCAAGGCGACTTGGGTCAACTACGGCAGAGCGCGCGACTGGATGGATGACCGCCAGGGTCATGGCCGGGAATATCTGCGCCGCGCCACGCAGGTGAAGAACATCTGGCTGCCCTACGGCGAATAGATCGCGGCCTTGGCGCAAGGGTCGCGATCGGCGTAACTGGCCCGCTTGCAGTGTCCGCAGGTGCTTTGCTATTCCCTGCGGACAGTTCTCCCGACAGCGTGCCATGCTTGAGCGCATTTTCCTCACCCTGTTCGTCCTTGCGGTCTCCATTGGCGGAGGCGCGGCGAGCGTATGGTACGTCCTCGGCACGCAGCAGGGCATCGGAGCGCTTAGCGTCGGTAGCTGGACAGCGTTCCCCAAGATCGGCACGCCTGAGGCGGATCCCTACTCGAAGGCGCGCATCGCTCGCGAAGGCGTGCTTTCGCTCGGCCGGGCGGAGGGCCTGACATTCATAGCGGAGCGAGACTCCGAAGGCCGCCCGCTGCGGCGCGATTGCAGCTACAACATCGTGGGCTCGACGCCGCCGGCACGTTTCTGGACGTTGTTCGCGGCAGACAAGTCGCTCGTCGTCCTGAATGTCGGCGAGGGCCGCCTTCCCGCGATACACTCCCAGGAAATCCTGCGCCAGGCGGACAATTCCTTCGCCATCGCGTTCGGTCCTCATCCTGCCGCCGGCAATTGGGTTCGGGTCAATGGCGCGGGACCGATGACATTCCTCCTCACGCTCTATGACACGCCCATCGAAACCAGCACGGGCATAGACGGTATCGTGCTTCCACAGGTGACGAGGACGGTCTGCGATGGGTAGGATCCTGCATGCAGGGCTTCTCGGGCTGCTCGGCGCAGCGATCGTGCACATTGCGGTGCTTCTACTTTTGCCTGCAATCACAGAAAAAGACGCGTGGTCTCGCCTCGCCGATGTCCGAGGTCTCTTCGCGCTCGTGCCGATCTCTGGCCAGCAGGGCGAGGAGCGCCTGTTGCGACTGACCGACCCGTACTTCGAAGCCGCGGCCTGCCGCTTCGACCTCACCGAAGGCCTAGCCCGCGTACACGCCAGCGGCCGGATTCCCTATTGGTCGATCTCCATCTACGATCGGAGCGGCCAGAACATCTACAGCTTCAACGACCGCAGCACCGCCTCGGGCGATCTGGATCTTCTCGTCCTCTCCCCGGTACAGATGATGGAGTTGCGCAAGAACCTGCCCGGTCAGTTCGAGCAGTCTGTCTTCGTCGAGACTCCGGTCGAGGAAGGCATGGTCGTGGTGCGCGGATTTGCGCCGGACCCGAGCTGGAAGCCCACCGTCGCCGCCTATGTCAAGAGCGTCACCTGTACCGCGGAATGATCCTGAGAGTGACGGAAGCACGCCTTCTTGTCTGGCTGTGCGCCGAGTTCGATCAATCTAAAGCATGCATCGCACAACCGCAGTTTTGCGCGCAGTGGCTTCGCGGGCCGACTTCAATGACGTGCCGGGCCAGGCCTGGGGGGAGCGGGACGCAAGGCCTCCCTTCTATTCGTCGGCCCGTTGGGAATTCTCTCGTAACGCACACCCGGGAATATGATGATCGCGGCCGCTTCACGTTGCGGCCTGATAGTCTTGGCCGCGGCGCGCGGCACAAAGGGCAATATCGCTGCCATGACTCGCGCTTCCTCTCGGTTGAACCGGAGCAACAACGCAACGCCTCCGCCGTCATTAACACTGCTCAGTGTTAACAGGTAGTTACCGACAGATCGCTGTTTTCGCGGCTCGTTCATGAACGACACTCGGATCTAGCGGTTTCGACGTCGTTCGGATCGGGATGATGCCCGTCGACCCGGATAGGCGCGTGAAATCCCCGTGAAAGCGCTCAGCCGCGATCCACACCTTGGCCATGACAGTAAATGGGCTGTTAACGGGTTCGCTCTAATTTGAGCATGTTCGGCGACCTGCGGCAGAGCTTCCCTCAGGCCGTCCGACCGGATCGGTGTGTGTCAGGCGTTCGCTTTCGTGTCTTACTCCGACTTCAGACAGATTGCCAATGGCGCGGAAGCGGGTAGGGCCGACCGCCTGTTCCGTGCCGCCGTGTCGGCATTCTGCGCGCTTACGCGCCCTTCCCGTCGCGAAATCGCCCAGCTCGAAGATTTGACGCTGCCGCTTTTCGATGCCGTCTCGGTGGACGCCCGCCGATACGTAGCCGCGATACTTTCGGAAATCGATCATGCTCCCCCGGAGCTCGTTCGGCGTTTGAGCGACGAACCCGTCGCCGTCGCCGCTCCGCTGCTCATCCGCTCGAAGCTGCTCTCCGACATCGATCTTATCAGGCTAATCGCCCGTCATGGACTGCCTCATGCCCGAGCGATCGGCCGCCGCGCGGAGCTCAACCCGACCATCGCGGCTCTCGTGAAGGCACTGGAGCGCCCAGCAATTGTCGAGACACGTCCCGATGACGACGCTTCATCACATCAGCCCGGGGGCGGAGCTGGAAAGGCCGACATCGAGCGCGTTCGCCAGAGGTTGCGAGGCATGATGCTGTCGCCACCGGACCCGGTAGTGCAGGGCCAGTCGACGTCTCGGAACCGCGCAGCCTCGTTCGAGAAGCTGGTCGCCACTGCGTTGAGGGGCCGCGTCGCCTATTTCCAGACGGCGCTCGCCGATTTGCTCGGGATAAGCTTCGGCAAGGCTCGCTCGATCGTCGAAACAAAGGGTTACGATGCGCTGATCCCGGCCCTTCGTGCTCTCGATCTCGAAGCGGAACAGGCCTTCCTGCTGACTGCGGCGGTCCGACCCGGGATCTTCGCGCAGACGGAAGACATCAAGCGGTTCCTCGAACTATATCGGCTTTGCCATTCTGAAACGGCGCGCGAAGAGCTGCGGCCCTGGAAGAGGGCGGCACCTGGCGCAGCAAAGCCGGACACGCCGGCACATGCTGGCTCGCAGGCCCTCAAGGCTTCGTGAGGGCGAGGAGGTCGGCCAGCGGCGTCGATCCTGGCTCTATCTCCACCACCCAAATGTCGGGGTCGAATCGCATCTCCTTGGCGAGTCGCGCATCGATCGCCTCACTGTCCGCGCCGCTGGCAAGCTCGGAGAACTGGCGCTCATCCGGACGGCTGCTGTCGTAGACCGTCTGCGGCGCCGGTCCGAACAGCGAAGTCTCGCCGAACCGGTCGCGAGTGACCAGGAACACAGCGCCAGCCTCCGTCGCGCCGCGTCTCACGATCGCGCCAAAACCTCCTTCGGCGAACACGCGCCGCAGGAGGGCCGATACCCAAAGATCGCTGGTTACGCGCATCCGCCGGACCGCCCTTCCATTCATTCCCGAAACGGGAATGACGCTATAGGCCGTCAGCTCGTCAAGCCAATTTCGCGCATCTTCCTATAGAGCGCTTCGTCGGGTTCACCTGTGACAGGCAGCCCGAACAGCGACTGGAACTCGCGGATCGCTGATCTCGTTCGAGACCCCACGACGCCATCGATCTCGATCCCGTCATTGCCGAACGCCTTGAGCCCAGCCTGAATCTTGAGGATGCGCGGATCGCCAGAATCGGGAGCCGGCCGAGGTTCGGGCACAACCGATTGCGCGGCCGAACGCGGCGTCGGAACCGGCTGCCGCGGAATGCCGGCAGTCTTCGTTGCGGCTCCGAGATGCTCGACCAATTGCTGGTCGATGTCGCCATTGACGGGCAAGCCCACCGTCTTGCGGTAGGTCTCGATCGCTCTGCGCGTGTTCGGGCCCGTCAAGCCGTCGACAGCGCCATCATAGAAGTTGAGCTCGTGCAAAACGGACTGCACCTGCTTGACCACGGGATCACTCGCCACCGGCGGAGCCACGGCTTGCCGGTCGCGCTCAATGCGGATCGTCGTCTCCGCCGGTCGCTCGTCAGGCTCCTCGGGGGCGGGCGGACCGACATAGGCCGTCTCGCGCGTCGAGAAGAATGCGCCGGAGTGGAAATGCGGTTGGTACCAGAGGGCGTTGGCCGAAACGTAGGAGAGCGCTACCAGGAACGCCGTCGTCCCGCCCACAACGACCGGATTGCGGGCAATGGCGCCGCCCAGCATCGAGGCGCCTTGGCGAAGCGGACTGACCGTCTCTTCCTCGACCACCTTACGCGATCTTGCGGAGCGTCCCATTGATCTCCTCGTTCTTGGCCGACGATTTCATGGAAAGCACCTCGCCGCGCGAGGGAAGAACGGCATCGGGGCCATCGATGGGCAGGCTGATGGCGACCGTCGTGCCCTCGCCCGGTGCGCTCTCAATCGTCATCGTGCCATGGTGCAGGCCAACCAGCCCTCGAACGACGGAAAGGCCCAGGCCCGTGCCCTCGAACTGGCGTGTATAGTCGTTCTGGACCTGGGTGAACGGCTCGCCCAAACGCTCCAGATCCGCGGCGGCGATTCCTATTCCGGTATCCGCGACCGAAAAATGAAGGCGTGAACCGAGCCGCGTCGCGCTGAGCGAGACCTTTCCGCCTTCCGGCGTGAACTTGATGGCGTTCGAAAGGAGGTTGATCAGCATTTGCTTGACCGAACGCCTGTCGGCGACGATCTCGCCGACACCTGCGCCCATGCGCATCGTCAGGCCAATGTTCTTGGTCTCGGCCTGGAGGGCCATCATGGAACGGCACATCTCTGCCGCCTCGCCGAAACGGAAAGACTCGGGATGGATCTCATAAGTCCCCGATTCGATCTTCGACACATCCAGGATGGCGTTCACCACGGCAAGCAAATGATTGCCGGATTCGCGGATCAACCGGACGTACTCCTCCTGCCGGGAAGAACTCAGAGGCCCGCACATGCCATGCGCAAGCATGTCCGAAAAGCCGATGATTGCGTTGAGCGGCGTGCGCAGCTCATGGCTGACGCCGGCCAGAAAGCGGTTCTTGGCGACGTCGCTGCTGGCGGCGACCGCACGAGCATCGGCCAACGCTGCCCGCAACGCCGCCATTTCGCCATTGTCCCGCAGCAAGCCGACGATCTCACCACCCTCGGTTTCCCTCGCGAGCTCGATCACGAAGGAGCGATAGTTGTCGCCCAGCGGCTGATCCGCCGCCCGTGGCAGCCGCAGCCGCATTTCGCAGCGCCGGAAACGCGCGCCCTCACGCAAGTCGGCGATTGCGCTGAGATAGACGATACGATCCGCGACATGGATGCGATCAAGCAGTCCGCTCGCCAGCAGCAATTCCGGCTGGAGGCTGAGCAGATCCCGTGCCTTCTCGGAGGCGTCGACCACTTCGCCATTGGTTGCCATGCGTAGCACCACGGCTTGAAGGGACTGCTCGAGCGCCGCGCCGGCATTCCCTTCCCCTAGCGGCGCACGCGCCCCAAGGAGATCACGCAGACGAGGCGCGAACGACAGCAGACAGGCGACGGGCACGAGCCAGTGCCAACCGCTCGAGACAGGTTGTGGATCCGCTATCAAAGGCGAGGCCACGGCTTGAAGGATGAGAGCCGCGAAGCCAGCCGCCGCCCCGGCCCAAGCCGCGCGCCGCGATCTTCCGACCCAATAGGCTTCGGCGAACAGACACGGAGCCAGAAGTGCCAGCGGCGAGCCGATGCCGCCCGCACCAGCGACGATCAACCCCACGAAAGACGCGCAGCAGGCCAGCACCACAGCGGCAGCGGGACCTCCGCGACCACTGGACGCGACCACCACGATGCAGAGCCAGGCGGTGGCGAGCAGGGCGCAGATTGCCGAGAGCGTCGCAACCACGCCAAGAGCCGGCGCAAGCACCTGGACGGCGGCAGCGGCCAGGAGGAAAGGGCCGGCAAGCAAGATCCGTAGAAGTCGACCTTGCGCTGCGCGGTCGCTATCAGTGACAGAGGGATGGACCAGCCGGTCGCAACCGGCGGCCAGCCCGGCCAGCCATTCCGACAATCTGGTTGCCAAAGCACTCAACGCCACGCACTCGCACATTGCCCGCTTTTGCGGGTCGCTCTTCCTTGGACCGACCCTCGCATCCCAGCCTTTAAGGAAAGGATAAGGGCGACGGCCCGAGCGGTGGGATCCCTACCCTTTGCCGGGTTCGGTCGGCGGAAAACGAACGCGAATTCGCGTCATAGTAAACAGCGGGTTATTGGCTCCAGAGGGCCTGAAAGGAAGGGCGATCGGTCACCAGGAACACGGTCCTTCGCTCAAAAGGCGAGTGAATACCGGGCGTTGCGCAGCTTGCGCCGGGACGAGGCAAAGTGGTTGAATGGGGGCTCAGGTGGCGGTGTTTGGCTGAACTGTTGCCATTTGATTCAAATTTTCGTCAAAAGCGCCGCGCTTGATCAAGCGCTCTTTCTTGCGGCGATGCCATGGTAGCAATGAAAGGGACGGGCCGCATTTCTGAGGCGGCCATAGGGACATAAGGGACGATATGATGGGCTTCCTCATCCGCCTGGGTTTCTGGTTCTCGTTGGTGCTGCTGATTCTGCCGCTTGGTACGATGGGAGACGGCGAGAACGCACCGAGCGTCGGCCCGTTGCAGGCATTCTTTGCGGCGCGCGACGCAGTCGGCGATGTTGCTGGCATCTGCGAGCGCAAGCCGGAGGTCTGCGAGGTCGGCAAGGCCGCGCTCCAAACGATCGGCGCGCGTGCCCGCATCGCCTATGAATTCATCGATGGACAATTCGACGAACCTGACCAATCCGTGGCGACCGGTAGTATTGCCATCGACGACGGATCGCCGGACATGACCAATGACGGCGCCGCGCCTGGACAGCATGCGCACTCGGCTGTTCCAATTCCGTCGCGGCGCCCCCAGAACTAAGACGGTGCGCCGGATTTCGGCAATCGAGAAGACAAGGACTCTAAAGCAGCAGAACCCGTTGGATCGGAGGCGCGGTTGTAGGGTTAGTGGCGCATGCTAAGCCGTGTGGCACTCCTTGCCGTAATGCGGCTTAACAATGAGAGCCAATACGGGTCGAATGCCTGGCCCATCGGACGCTTTCGGCGTCGCCACGCCATTTTCCGTGACCTGGGCGCAGTCAATCACTATATGATCGGCGATCATGAGTACTGCTATCGAAACCATCAAGGACGATTTCGCCCTCCTCGATGACTGGGAGGACCGGTATCGCTATATCATCGAACTAGGCCAGGGGCTGCCGCCCTTCCCCGAAGAGGCGCGCAACGATGCGCACAGGGTGCCGGGCTGTGTCAGCCAGGTTTGGCTCGATACGAAGCGCGGCCCCGGACCCGACCCCGTACTGAGTTTCCAAGGCGATTCTGACGCCCACATCGTGCGAGGGCTGGTCGCGATCATGATCGCGCTTTTCTCGGAGCGCCACGCGAGCGACATCATCAAGATCGAGGCGGAAGAGACGATGCGCAATCTCGGTCTGAACGAGCACCTGTCGCCGCAACGGGCCAATGGCCTGCGCTCGATGGTCCGGCGCATCAAGCAGGAAGCCGAGCGCTCGCTCGACATTGCAGCCGCACAGTGAGCCTGCCCATCCTTGCTCCAGGGTTGGCCAGGAAGCGGAGGCGATTCGCTGCGCTCATCTTCCGATCGGAAGGCATGGCCCGATCGGAAGGCACGACGTAGGGTTCCGTCGGACAGAGTCCCGTTCCGAACGAAACGGTGTTCTCCGATCGCCTCAAAGTTACCAACGAAAAACGGCGCCCGCGGCGCCGCTTTTCTTACCGATCGATGCGTCTCAGCGACCCTTGCGCTTGCGCCCAAGCCCCATCTTCTTGGCAAGCTGCGAACGCGCCTGCGCATAGTTCGGAGCAACCATCGGGTAGCTGGCGTCAAGGCCCCACTTCTCACGGTACTGGTCCGGCGTCAGACCGTAGTGGGTCATCAGATGCCGCTTCAGCGACTTGAATTTCTTACCGTCTTCCAGGCAGACGATGTAATCGTCATGGACGGATTTCTTGGGGTTCACGGCAGGCTTCTGCTTGTCGACGACCGGCTGGTCGCCGCTGCCCCCGACCCGACCCAGCGCAGCATGAACGTCGGCGATGAGATTGGGCAGTTCCCCGACGGGAACGGGATTGTTGCTGACGTAGGCCGCAACCACATCGGCGGTCAACTCGATCAGCATTTCACTATTTTTGGCAGGTGCGTCTACAATTTCCATCTTGCTCCAGGCCCCAATGTTAGCTTTTGGTCGCTCCCCGTTTTTCTGTTTTTCGGGGTGACACGCGATCACTCGCATGGCCCTTGGCCGTCCGATTCGCGCATCGACTTATTTAATTGATGCGCACAGTAAATCAAGTCTATCGGATGCTTTATTTCGAGGAAATCCACACGGCATAACGATTGTATTAAACATTTGTATTCTACTAGCCGATCTTGCCGAAGAGAAGATAGGACACCATTCCTCTTGGCTGTACTATATGACGGAATTCTGGCTGGCAGCTCTCGGCACGGTGAAAATCCACTCAATTCTGCAGAGTCGGCAGAACGCAAGAGCAACCCCGTGAGCAATTGAAATGACGATGCAATTGAGGGGTTCCCCCTTCCTGACTAGCGCAACTCAGCCTATTTTTGCACCGGGGCAGATGGACGCATGTTTTCCAACAATGACAAAGAGCATCAGAAGCGGAATGGGTAAGCTGAAGATCCAAAAATCCGACGCCGAGTGGCGCTCGCAACTGACGTCCGAACAATATCGCGTGACTAGGCAAGGAGGAACCGAACGCGCCTTCTCGAGCCTCGACTGGGATCGAAGGCAACCGGGCTTGTATCGCTGTGTCTGTTGCGGCCGGACGCTCTTTTCTTCCGAAAAGAAATTCGACGCGGGTGTCGGCTGGCCGAATTTCACAGCTCCGGTTGACGACGAGGCGATGACTGAGCACCCCGATCGCTCGTTCTTCATTCCGCGCACGGAGGTGCGCTGTGCGGATTGCAATGCGCATATCGGCCATGTTTTCGGTGACGGGCCTTTGCCAAGGGGAAGACGCTATTGCGCCAACGGCATTGCGCTCGAGTTCCAGAAGGGCCTGCCTGCTACTGCTGCTCGTTCAGGCAACCCGGCCGACTGATCCGGCGTTAGGCGATGCGATCGCACAAGCATCGCCATAGGGCCTTGAACCGATCGCGATCGACGTGTTCATTCGCCATTGAAAACTCTCTCAGACGGTAAGCAATGTCCAAGGCAAGTGCATTCCAGAAAGCCACCGCGCCCGAAACCCGGAAGCGGCCGGTATCCGACACGCGTCACGGCATAACGCGAATTGACGACTATGCATGGCTGCGGGCCGAGAACTGGCAGGAGGTCTTCAAGGATCCAACCCTCCTGGACCCTGAAATTCGCAAGCATCTTGAAGAAGAAAATGCCTATCAGGCAGTTTTGATGGAGGATACGGAAGACCTTCGAAAAATACTCTTTGCCGAAATGAAGGGGCGAATCAAGGAGGACGATTCCTCCGTGCCTATGAAGCATGGCCCGTTCGCCTACGGCTCCTCCTTCAAGAAGGGGGGCGAGCAGCCACGGTATTTTCGCACATCACGCGACGGCGGGGAGCAGGACATCATCCTTGATGGAGACAAGGAAGCCGAGGGCAAGAGCTATTTCCGGTTGGGCGACGTCGATCATTCCGCTGACCACCGTCGGCTGCTGTGGACTTACGATGACAAGGGGTCGGAGTTTTACACGATCCGCGTTCGAGACCTGGAAACACGCGCAGATCTTTCCGATACCGTAGCCGACACCGCCGGATCCGGCGCGTGGAGCGCGGATTGCGATGGCTTCTTCTACACCCGCCTCGACGCCAACCATCGCCCGTCCAAGGTCTACTTCCACCGGCTCGGCACGGGCGAGACTTCAGACCAGCTAGTCTTCGAGGAGACCGACCCCGGCTTCTTCATGAGCGTCGGCGGCAGCCGCAACGACGAATGGATCTTCATCGCCATCAATGACCACGAAACGTCGGAATATTGGGTGATCCCCGCCGATGCCCCTCTGACCGCGCCACGCATCGTCGCTCCACGTGAGGCCGGGCTGCAATACGACATCGAGGATGGCGGCGACACATTCTTCATCCTGACCAATGCCGACGGTGCCAAGGACTTCAAGATCATGACCGCGCCGGCGAGAGATCCCGGCCGGCACAACTGGACCGAGCTGGTTGCGCATGAGCCCGGGCGGCTGATCCTGTCTATCCTCAGCTTCAAGGATTATCTGGTCCGTCTGGAACGCAAGGACGGGCTGCCGCGGATCGTCATTCGAACCCTGGCAACGGGCGAGGAGCACAAAATAGCCTTCGATGAGGAGGCCTACTCGCTCGGTCTCGGTGGATCGTACGAATACGACACCGAAATCATGCGGTTCTCCTATTCCTCGATGACGACACCTTCGCAGCTCTTCGACTACAATATGCGGAGCCGCCAGCGCGTTCTCCTCAAGAGCCAAGAAGTCCCATCCGGCCACGATCCACAGAACTACGTGACCCGCCGGCTGATGGCGCTTTCCCACGATGGCGAATTGGTGCCGATCTCGTTGATCCATCATCGCGACACGCCGCTCGACGGAAGCTCGCCCTGCCTGCTATACGGTTATGGGTCCTACGGCATTACGGTGCCCGCCGCTTTCAATACGAATTGCCTGTCCTTGGTCGATCGTGGTTTCGTATATGCCATCGCCCATATCCGCGGCGGCAAAGACAAGGGCTACTCCTGGTACGAGGAGGGCAAACGGGCGAAAAAGACCAACACCTTCCGCGACTTCATCGCGGCTGCTCGCCATCTCGCAGACAAAGGCTATACCGCTCACGACCGCATCATCGCCCAGGGCGGCTCGGCCGGCGGCATGCTGATGGGAGCTGTGGCGAATATGGCCCCGGAGGCTTTCGGGGGCATCATTGCCGAGGTACCCTTCGTCGACGTTTTGACGACGATGCTTGATGAGACGCTCCCACTGACGCCGCCAGAATGGCCCGAATGGGGGAATCCGGTTCTTTCGGAGGACGATTACAGGACGATCGCCGCCTACTCGCCATACGACAATGTCGCCGCCAAGGACTATCCGCCCATTCTGGCCGTCGCGGGGCTCACCGACCCTCGCGTCACCTACTGGGAACCGGCCAAATGGGTGGCCCGATTGCGCGAGCGCAAGACCGGATCAAATCCAGTGCTCTTCAAGATCAACATGGATGCGGGGCATGCTGGCGCCTCGGGACGCTTTTCTCGGCTGGAGGAGATCGCCTTTACTTATGCCTTCGCGCTGAAAGTGGCCGGCCGGGCGACAGGCTGACCTCGGCGGGTGGCGGTAGCAACCAATCAGCAGGATGTGCAGATGAACGTTCCCGCCTCGGCTGCAGAGGCTTATCCGCGTCGATGGGCGGCTCTCGGCATCCTGCTGCTGGCCGCTTTCATGAATCTCATTGATCTTTCGATCGTCAATGTCGCGCTTCCGAGCATGCAACACAACATGGGCGCCACGAGCGCCCAGATCGAATGGGTGGCAGCCGTTTATGTGCTGGCTTTCGCGCTCGGTCTGCTGCCCTTCGGCAGGCTAGGCGACCGCGTCGGGCGAAAGCGTATGTTCTTACTCGGCGTTACTGTATTCACCGTGTTCTCGCTGGCGTGCGGCCTGGCACCGACGATGCGCACGCTGATTGCCGCGCGCCTGCTTCAGGGCGTGGGCGGGGCGATGATGATCCCGCAGGTGCTGGCACTTGCTCAGGTCATGTTTCCGCCCAACGAAAGGGCGGTCGCCTTTTCGCTCTTTGGTCTTTCCGCCGGTCTGGCGTCCGTCGCCGGTCCGCTTACCGGCGGTCTGCTGATCAACGCCGACCTTTTCGGTTTGGACTGGCGGCCGATCTTCCTGGTCAACCTGCCCATCGGCTTGATCGCCATCGTCGCAGCGAGCCTCGTCGTGCCGGCGACGGAGGCCAACCCCGACCTGCGCAACGATTGGGGCGGCATGCTGATCGCCGGCGTCTCGGTCTTCCTCCTCGTCTTTCCGCTTATCGAGGGTCATGCCTATGGCTGGCCGGGTTGGGCTTTCCTGATGATCGGCTTCGCGATCCTCGGCTTCGCCGCCTTCTTCCTCTATGAACGCGCGCGCGCTCGCAAGGCTGCGAGTGAACTCCTGCCCGTCGCCCTTCTCGCCAACAAGAATTTCCTTGTCGGTTCGATGATGACCGTCGTCTTCTTCAGTGGGGTGGCCGGCTTCTTCATGGTCGTGGCGATCTTCCTGCAGAATGGTTTCGACTTCACACCGCTCCAATCCGGATTGGCGACCACGCCTTTTCCCATCGGCGTGCTACTCGCCTCCGCGGTATCGGGCCGTCTCGGCCTTCGCTGGTCTCGTCAGCGAATCGCGATCGGGTCGATTTGCCTGATGGCTGGCATGATGTTCCTGCGTTCAGTGATCGGCGGGACAGGCGATACGGTGAATCACTGGGATCTCGTCGTTCCACTAGCGATTTGTGGCTTTGGCCTGGGCGTCGGCATTTCGCCCATGTTCCAGACGGTGCTCTCCGGCGTGCCCCCGCGGGACGCGGGTTCCGGAGCCGGCGCGCTTCAATCGTTCCAGCAGATCGGCAGCGCGATCGGAATAGCGGTGGTGGGGCAGATTTTCTTCTCCGCGCTCGGTCAACGGCTTGCCGGGGCATCGGACCGGCACGCGGCATATGTCGACAGCCTGGAAGCCGCACTGCTTTATGAAGTGCTTGCATTCATGGTTGTGGTCGGTCTTGTTCTGTTTCTGAAGGCGCCGCCCGCGGGACCCCTCCCCGGCGGCCCACAGGCCCCTCGTCCCCTGAAAACGGCGATTGCCGAAATCTGAGGATCGCATGCTTCTTGTCGACGTCTACCTTGCCAAGTCCCCGATCGAAGGGATCGGTGTCTTTTCGAAGAATCCGATCCCCAAAGGGACACTTCTGTGGAGGCTCGACCAGCGCTTCGATCGACTCATTCCGGTCGATGTCTATGAAGCTCAAACTGGATCGGTGAAATCCTACCTCGACCGCTATGCCTATCCGCGCCGCAGCGATCCGGCCTACATCGTGTTCGAGGCCGATGACGCCCGCTACATGAATCATGCCGACGATCCGAACTGCGATTTCTCCGACGGCGATGTGGCCCTCGCCATTCGCGATATCGCGGCGGGGGAGGAACTCACTTGCGATTACAATGTCTTCTTCGAAGACGGATTCGAGTTCCTTGGAGATCGATGAACTATTCGCCGGAGGGCCGCCGCGGGGGATAGCCATTGGGGTGGGCAGGCACGGCCTTGAGATAAGCGGCGATCGCCGCACGATCCTCCGGGGCAAGCTTCGCCATATTCTGCTGGACGGCCACCATGGAGCCACCGACCGAATCGAAGTCGGGCGTGAAACCGGTTTCGAGGAAACTCTCGATCTCCGAGGCAGACCATGAGCCGATCCCGCCTTCTCCCGACGTGATGTTGGGTATCACGCCGGTTCCCTCGGCCGCGACCGCGCCCGCCAGCCATTTCCCCTTATCCGCCCCACCCGCGAAATCACGCGGCGTGTGGCATTCGCCGCAATGCCCCGGGCCTTCGACGAGATAACGACCTCTGAGTACGGCGTCGGGTGCGCTGCGATCGAATTCGATGACTGGTGCGCTGTTGAGATAGCGGTGCTTCCAAAGTCCGATGCCGCGCCGGATGCCAAACGGAAAAGCGAGTGAATGGTCCGGTGCTGGCCCCGTGACGGCTGGCAAGGTCTTCATATAGGCATAGAGATCGGCGACATCAGCCGGGTCCATGCGCGTGTATGAAGGATAGGGGAAGGCCGGATAGTAGTGTCGGCCGTCCGGCGAGACGCCGCGCAGCATGGCATTGGCGAAATCCTCCAACGACCAATTGCCGATGCCGTCATGTGCATCTTGCGAGATATTGGGAGCGACGAAGGTCCCGAAGGCCGTTTTGAGCGCAAGTCCCCCGGCGAGTTCCAGCTTGGCACTCCCCTCAGCTTTCGGGCGGGCATGACACGATGTGCACCCACCCGCCCAGAAGATGCGCTCGCCTCGCCCCGCGTCTCCCGTCCCCAACGCGGCCACCTCCGCCGCGCTCAGGCGTGTCGGTGCCGTCAGAAACCAGAATCCGGCTCCTAGAACGCCGCCGACAACGACCGCGGCGACGCCAAGTCTTCTGAGCAGTCTCCTCAATCCGGGATCAGCCCTTCTTGATGCGGAAGCTCTCATGGCAGCCGCCGCAATTGGCTCCGATCATCCCGAACTGGGTCTTCAGCTCCGATACGTCCTTGGGGGCTGCGGCGCGTGCGGCGGCCGTGTCAGCCTTGAACTTCTCGACCTTGGCCTGGAATTCGGCGGCATCCTGCCAGATCTTCGGCGATGCCGTCGTGTCGCCACCCTTGTCGCTGCCGGCTGGGAACAGCGTCGCCACATCAAGCTTGTTGGCATTCTCTTCGAGCGTCTTCAATGCCGCCATGACAACCTCGGCATCGAAAGGCTTCTCGCCCTTCACAATCGGCGCAAGCACGCCTGCCGCCTTGCCGTTCGCCTTCATCAATGCCTGGCGGTCAGCGATTGGATCGGCCATCGCGGCCGTACCAGCCAACGCGATCGCTGAGATGGCAAGTATAAGATTTCTCATAAAGTCCCTCCGGTTGCGAAAAGCTGCCTCGACTGGCGAACGCGGAGATTGGACGAAAACTTCCGCAACCGCGCTTCACGGTTTCGTGAACGCAACCGTATGAACAAAAACCCCCGGTCGCCACCGGGGGTTTCCAACTTCGTTCCGGTGAGCCTAAGCTGATCGCGTGGCTTCGACGATCGTGCTTAGCTCTCCGTCGCCGCAGGGGTTATTCTCGGAAGCCTTGCGAGGCTATTCCTAGCCCCGATCAGGCTTTCTCATACAACTCCAGAACGTAGTCCCAGTTGATCAGATTGTCGACGAACGCCTCGAGATACTTGGGACGGGCGTTGCGATAGTCGATGTAGTAGGAGTGCTCCCAAACGTCGACGCCAAGGATCGGCGTTGCGCCATGCACCAGCGGGTTCTCGCCATTCGGGGTCTTCGAAATGGCAAGCTTCCCATCCTTCACCGAAAGCCAAGCCCAGCCCGACCCGAACTGCGTCGTGCCGGCGGCAATGAAATCGGCCTTGAACTTTTCGTAGCCGCCGAGGTCGGTGTCGATCGCCTTCTGGAGAGCGCCGGGGAGCTTGGTGCCGCCGCCGCCCTTCTTCATCCATTTCCAGAAATGGATGTGATTGTAGTGCTGTCCGGCATTGTTGAAGAGGCCGGGATTCTTGCCGAAGGACTGCTTGACGATCTCTTCGAGAGACAGATTGTCGAGCCCGGCCTCCGCGGCAAGTTTGTTGCCATTGTCGACATAAGCCTTGTGATGCTTGTCGTGATGGTACTCCAGTGTTTCCTTCGACATGTAAGGCTGGAGGGCTTCGTAGTCGTAGGGCAATTCAGGCAGTTCGAAAGCCATGGTCATACTCCTTCTCTGGCAAATGTCAGGGCGGGTTCAGTCCTGGAAAATAGGCGGCTTTGGCCCTTGCACAACGGCCGCCCGGACATGTTCCGCAAGTTTCCGGATCACTTTCGAGGCGTCGAGTGGGCCCAGTCCCAATAGAGCTCGCGCGCCTTCTTCGCCACGGGGCCGGGCTGCAGCATGCGATCCTCGATGCGGATCACGGGTACTACCTTAGAGTGGTTCCCCGTCGAAAAGATTTCGTCGGCCTCCATGAATTCACGAACGGACAGCGTCCTTTCTACCGTCTGGATGCCGGCGTCAGCCAGCAAGGAGATCGTGCGGGCACGGGTGATCCCGGAAAGGAATGTTCCGTTCGCAGCGGGAGTAAAGACCAGGCCGTCCTTGACCAGGAAGATATTGGACGAGGCCGTCTCAGCGACGTTGCCGAGCATATCCAGGACGAGGGCGTTATCGAAACCGCGCATCTTCGCCTCGAGGATGGCACGGCCGTTGTTGGGGTAGAGGCAGCCGGCCTTGGCGTCGGTGGGCATGGTCTCAAGCGACGGACGCCGGAATGGCGAGACCGTCACGGAAAATCCGCTCGGCGGCAGCATCGGCGATTCGTAGAGGCTCAGGCAGAACCGGGTCGAGGACGGGTCGGCGGGAACGCCCATATAGCCGCCATGCTCAGCCCAATACATGGGTCGGATATAGACCGCCGTCTGGCCGTCGAACTTCTTCAGGCCGTCCCAGGCCAGGCCAGTGATCGTGTCGGCCGTTTCGGTGGGCTTGAGCCCCAGCGCTATGGCCGAATTGTTGGTTCGCCGGGCGTGAAGTTCGAGATCCGGCGCCACACCTTCGAACCATCGGGCGCCGTCGAAGACGGTGCTCCCAAGCCACATGGCGTGCGACCGGGGACCGAGAATGGCGACATTGCCTTCATGCCAATCGCCATCCACGAAAGTCCAGGTTTTGGACTGGGCGGGGGTCGCCAGAGTCATCGGAATGCTCCTCGCTGGATTCGGTCCTTATGGAGAATACATTTGCGCGGCGGCCGTCAACCGCTTTGGCGCACAAACAATGGGGCCAATGGCGCTGCCCGGAGCGCTTGACGAGACGGGCTATACGGAGGACGCTGCTGAAAGAGGAAGCAATGCGCCATTCCGCCTTTATTTTCGACGCCTATGGGACACTTTTCGACGTCCATGCGGCCGTGCGCAAGATGGCCGGAAGGATCGGCCCCGACGGACAATTGCTGTCCGAGATCTGGCGCGCCAAGCAGCTGGAGTATTCCTGGACCCGCTCTCTGATGGGCGCTTACACCGATTTCTGGCAATTGACGGAACAGGCCCTGGATTTCGCTTTCCGCAAAGTGCCGTCCGCCGATCCAATACACCGCGCCGAACTTCTTGACGCTTATTGGCGTCTGGACTGCTATCCCGAAGTCCCATCCGTCCTCAAGGCGCTCAAGGCCGATGGAGCCAGGCTCGCTATCCTCTCCAACGGATCGCCGGCCATGCTCGATGCGGCCGTGCGTTCGGCTGCGCTGGATCAGATCCTGGACGACGTGTTCTCCGTTGATCCCCTGCGCCGGTTCAAGACGGATCCGGCCGTTTACGACATGGTGACCACGGCTTGGCGGCTTTACCCAAGCGCGGTCTCGTTCCAGTCGTCCAATCGCTGGGACGTCGCCGGCGCGACGAAGTTCGGCTTCCACACTGTCTGGATCAATCGCACCGATCAGCCGGACGAGTATTTGGACCTGCGGCCAAATGCCATCCTGCCGTCGTTGGAAGGTCTCCTGACGACGGCCTGATCGGCGGTGGCAGAAATGCCACAACCCCTGGTCTTTCACATATCCGCCTTGCTTTCTTCACCTTCACGCCGGATTTGAACCGCCTATCGCTCTGGAAGCTATTGGGAGGGAAATGCGCGGCGGTATCGGCCGCGTTTACTCATTTTTGTGAAGTGCAAGAACATTAGGTCCACATGTCCGCGAATTCCTCTCTCCCCATCACCCGCCGCAGCCTGCTCGCCGCTTCCGCCGCCGGCTTCGCATCGATCGCTCTTTCAGCTTGCACGACCATACGGTCGGGGCCGAACCTTTCCGAAAGCAAAGGAATTGTCCCGCCCGTCAGCGTCGATCCTTCCTTCGGCAGCTATGCGACCATGTACGCCGCCGCGGAAGACGAAGGATATCAGCTCCCGGCCA
Organism: Rhizobiaceae bacterium; assembly: GCA_035556195.1. Taxonomy (GTDB): domain Bacteria; phylum Pseudomonadota; class Alphaproteobacteria; order Rhizobiales; family Rhizobiaceae. The sequence continues at coordinate 365,127 of DATMFK010000017.1, read as the reverse complement.
TCCCGATCGAGAAGATGAACAAGACGTTCCTACGGCAAATTGTTCGCGATCCGACGGGAGAACGTCCCGGAACCGTCGTTGTCGACACGTCGAGCCACTTTCTCTATCTCGTCCGGGAGGGCGGCGAGGCGATCCGCTACGGCGTCGGGCTCGGTCGGGCCGGCTTCGAATGGTCGGGCCGCGCGGTCATCCAATGGAAGAAGAAGTGGCCGAAATGGACGCCGCCGGACGAGATGATCCGCCGCCAGCCAGAACTCGAGAAATACAGCTCCCGGAATGGCGGCATGGCGCCCGGCCTCAACAACCCGCTGGGTGCACGCGCGCTTTATATCTTCCAGAACAACGAGGACACGCTCTACCGTATCCATGGTTCGCCCGAATGGTGGACCATCGGCAAGTCGGTTTCTTCCGGTTGCGTGCGGATGCTCAACCAGGACGTGGTGGACCTCTACGATCGCGTTCCCGGCAAGACGCCGATCATCGTCACAAGCGGTGTGGGCACAGTCTGAACGACAAACGGGCAGTTCCACGCCTGTGGATCTGCCCCCCCTTCGACGGGATTGCGTCAGCCCGGCTCACAAACCCTTCTTCAAACCTCCCAATATGCCGCGCACGAGCGCGCGGCCGACCTGTGAGCCGACCGAGCGCACGACGGACTTGATCGCTGCCTCTGTGACGGACTGCCGGTTGGATGCCCGCGGCTGGCGATAGGTCGTGCCGCGTGACTGCCTCGATGGCGCAGGCTGAGAAGGCTCGCCGCCGAAATCGGGCAACGTCCAGCGCGAATGATCGGCGCCCTCCCCCTGCCCGACCTCACGCTGCCGTGCCTGCTCTTCGGCTTGGGCACGTTCGCCTGCCCGTTTCTGCAATATCTCAAAGGCTGATTCGCGATCGACCGCTTCGTCGTACTGTCCGGCGACAGGGCTCTCGGCCATGATGCCCTGGCGTTCCTGCGGCGTGACAGGCCCGATCCGCGATGCGGGCGGCCGAATCAATGTGCGCTGGACCATCGAAGGAATGCCTTTGGCCTCGAGAGTCGACACCAGCGCTTCCCCGGTGCCGAGCTGGGTGATGGCCGTCGCGCAGTCGAAATCGGGGTTGGGGCGGAAAGTCTCGGCCGCGGTGCGCACCGCTTTCTGCTCGCGCGGCGTATAGGCGCGCAGGGCATGCTGGATACGGTTGCCCAGCTGCGCCAGCACCGTCTCCGGAACGTCGAGCGGATTCTGGGTGACGAAATAGACGCCGACTCCCTTCGAGCGGATCAGCCTGACCACCTGCTCTACCCGATCGACAAGGATCTTCGGCGCATCGTCGAAAAGAAGATGAGCTTCGTCGAAGAAGAAGACCAGACGCGGCTTGTCGGGGTCGCCGACCTCCGGCAACTCCTCGAAGAGCTCCGACAGAAGCCACAGGAGGAAGGTTGCGTAGAGCCGGGGATTCATCATCAACTTGTCGGCCGCCAGCACGTTGATTGCACCGCGACCATCGCGCGTGGTGCGCATGAGGTCCGATATCTTCAGCGCCGGCTCGCCGAAGAAATTGCTTGCCCCCTGCTGTTCAAGGACCAGGAGGGAGCGCTGGATCGCACCCACCGATGGCTTCGTCACATTGCCGTAGCGCGCGCCGATGTCGTTGGCGCGCTCGGCGATATTCGCGAGCAGGGCCTGCAGATCCTTGAGATCCAAAAGGGCAAGCCCCTCTTCGTCGGCGATCCGGAAGGCAATGTTGAGGACTCCTTCCTGCGCTTCCGTGAGATTCATCAATCGGGACAGGAGCAGCGGCCCCATCTCCGAGATCGTGGCCCGGATAGGATGGCCCTGCACGCCGAACAAATCCCAGAAAATGACGGGAAATTCCTGAAATTCGTACGGATCGAGCTTCACCTCCTCCGCCCGCTTGGTCAGGAAATCCTGCGCCGTGCCCAGGGCCGCGATGCCCGACAGGTCGCCCTTCACGTCCGCGGCGAAAACGGGAACGCCGGCATTCGAGAAACCCTCCGCCAGGATCTGCAGCGTGATCGTCTTGCCCGTTCCCGTCGCTCCGGTCACGAGCCCGTGCCGGTTGCCGTATTTCAGGAGCAACTGCTCGGGTTTCTGATAGCTGTCGTCGGGCGTTCGGCTGGCCCCGATAAAAATGCTGCTTTCGTCAGCCATGGCGTCGATCTCCAGATCAGGACCAAATGCAGTATGAGCGCGGCCCGCGCGCATTGGTATAATAAGGCATGGATTGCCTCACAATGGCGTTGGCGGAAAATGCATGGCGGGGCCGGCCGAGATGATGCAGGTCGCGGTGTTGCGTTGCGGCGGAAAGCGACTATCCCTAAGGTAGATAATCCTGCTCGGCGAGGCCGGTCAAACGGGGAGGAATGATGAACGGCGCAAAGCGGCTCAAGCAAACGGAATTCGGTGCTTTAGAGCGCAGAGCTCTCGCGGAACAATCCTCGTCTGGGAAGGACTCCGGCCAAGCGCTTGTTTCGCAAAAGGATCATGGCATGCCCAACGATCGCGCGCGGAAGGCGAGTCTGCTCCCCCGCGTGAAGCCCGAGAAGCGCTGGATGATCACGCAGCGCGTCGATGATGTCGATCCCACTCGGGCGAACGCCCAGGCCCGGGAGGATCTCGCGCAAGGCGCGACAGGCCTGTCACTGGTTTTCGAAGGCGCCCCAAACGCTTTCGGTTATGGCCTGCCGGCTACCCCCGAAGCGCTCGCCAGGGCACTGGAAGGGGTCGCTCTCGATAGCACCCACCTCAGGATCGATGCCCATCCGATGAGCCGAGCCAGCGTCGACTGGCTGGTCGCATTGCTCACCGCGCGCAAGGTCGATCCGGACAAGCTCAGCCTGTCCTTCGGGATAGACCCGGCCGCTGTCTTCGCCGGAACCGGCAGGCTGCGTATGTCGGTCGAGGCGCTGCTGGCGTCCATGCCGCAATCGCTTGCGCATTTCTTCGGACTTGGCGTCCCCGGCGTCCTGCTCGAGGCGGACGGCCGCCCCTTCCATAATGCCGGAGCCACGGAAGCGCAGGAACTGGGCATTATGCTTGCTGGCGCGGTTTCGCACCTGCGTATGTTCGAAGAGGCGCGCCAGCCGCTCATCTACGCCACACCTCATATCGGCTTTGCGCTTTGCGTCGACCAGGACCAGTTGGTGTCCATGGCCAAGATCCGAGCCATGAGAAAGCTCTGGCAGCGAGCACAGGAAGCGTGCTCGATCGTTTCCACTCCGGGTCAGATCCATGCGGAGACGTCATGGCGGATGATGACCCGGCTGGATCCGGAAACCAACATCCTGCGAACGACTGCGGCCTGTTTCGCCGCCGCCGCCGGCGGTGCGGATTCCATCACCATCCTGCCGCACAGCATCGCCCACGGCCTGCCCGACGGCTTTGCTCGTCGCGTGGCACGCAATACCCAGTTGATCATGGGGGGCGAAAGCCACGTCGATTTCGTGGTCGACCCAGCCGCCGGGCCGGGCGTGGAAGCGCTCACGGACGACTTGTGCGAACTCGCCTGGACGGAATTCCAGGCCATCGAGGCCGACGGAGGCCTGCTCAGAAGCCTCGCCAGCGACCGCCTGCAGGCGCGAATCCGTGAGGCGAGAGAGGTCCGAGCAGACGCATATTGCGAAGGCGACCTCTCGATCGTCGGCACGACGCTCTATCCCCTGAAAAGCGAAAGGCCTATTTCGACACTCGATGCAGAACGCCGGCCACCGATGCAAGACGGGGTGGCATTCTGTCAGGCGCTGGATCCGCTGCGAATCGATGAGACGATCAAGGGCCGGGCATGATACTGGCTTGTCGGGTCCCGACCGGACAGGCTGCAAGCCACAACGGGCGCGGCTGGATTTTTCCGCGACCATTGGAATAGGCACTATCCGCTTGCGCCCAACGCAACGATCTCCCAATCCTTGCCACTGACGGTCACGACGTCGCCCACCTCCCTGCCGAACAGGGCCTGCGCCATGGGCGAGACATGCGAGATCTTACCCTGCGTAGCGTCGGCCTCGTCCTCGCCGACGATCGTCCAAGTCTTGGGCTTGCCGGCTTCGTCCTCCACTGTCACGCGCATGCCGAAGCGCACCACCTTGCTGTCGGCGTCGGGCACGGAAACCTCGGCATTCTCGCGACGGGCGTTCCAGTAGCGCAAGTCCCTTGAGACCAGCGCGATGCGCTCGCGTTCGCCGCTGGCCTCCGCCTTGGCGAATTCCTCGCGAAGCGCAGCCAATTCCTTGTCGATCAGACTAAGCCCATGCGGCGTCACCAGATTCCGGTGCTGGCTGACAGGTCGTTCGCCGATGTCTGATAAACTTGTTTCGTTATCGTCTTGGCGGGTGAAAGCTCTGCTCATAAAGCGAAATCTAAGCATCATTGGCAGACTTAACAAGCGAGAACAGCGATGTTGCTTTTGGCATGGCTTCTGCAACGCATGGGTTGCAAAATTCAGGAGCCTGTCCCGATGTTGAACAGACGCAGCTTGCTTTTCGGTGCCGCCGGCTTTTCTCTCTTCTCGCCGATCTTTCCATCGGCAGTTCTTGCGAGGCCTATGTCCCAAACCGGGACAGCCTCGGGGCACGGAGCGGTCAATGCCACCACATTCGGCATACGGCCCGGCGCCTTCGACGACCAAGGCGCGGCATTTTCCAGGATGCTTCAATCGGCTGCGGACACCGACACACCCCTCTTCCTTCCCCCCGGAGTCTATGTGGTTTCCGGCCTCAATCTGCCGCGGCGCGTCTGGCTGCGTGGGGTACCCGGCGCAACCCGCATCATCTATGGCGGCGACAAGCACATGATCCTCGCCGAGGATGCCGACCATATCGAACTCTCCGGAATCGTTTTCGACGGAGCCGGTCGCTGGATCGACGAGCCCCGCCAAGGGCTGCTCAATTTCCGCCGCGTGCGCCAACTCGTCATGGAGAGCTGCGACGTCGTCGGTTCCGGCAGGAGCGGTGTCGCGCTCGAACGGGTTGGCGGGCGCATCGAGCACTGCACGATCTCCCGCGCGGCAGACGCAGGCATCTATTCGATCGATGCCACGCGCCTCGACATATCGGGCAACAGGATCAGCGACTGCGACAACGGGGGCATTCTGGTCCATCGTTGGCAGACGGGCCACGACGGCACGGTGGTGACAGGCAATCGAATCGAGCGGATTCTTGCCCGCAACGGCGGCACAGGCCAGTTCGGAAACGGGATCAATGCTTTCCGCGCCGACAATGTGATGATCTCCAACAACAGCATCCTCGACTGCGCCTTCTCTGGGATCCGGGCCAACAGCTCGAGCAACGTCCAGATCGTGGGCAATTCCGCGACCCGTTCCGGTGAGACCGCCATCTATTCCGAATTCGCCTACGAGGGCGCGGTCATCAATGCGAACCTTGTCGACCGGGCAGCCAACGGCATCTCGGTCGTCAATTTCAACGAGGGGGGGCGGCTGGCGTCATGCAGCGGAAATATCGTGAGGAACCTGTCGTCAAAAGGGCCTTACACGCCGTCTCCGCCCGGCTTTGGTCTGGGCATTGCCGTCGAAGCGGATTGCTCCGTGACCGGCAATGTCGTCGAGAACGCTCCGCTCTATGGGCTGATGATCGGTTGGGGCGAATTCATGCGCAACGTCGTCGCGACCGGAAACGTCATCCGGCAGGCCTCAACCGGCATCGCTGTGTCCGTCGTCCAGGGTGTCGGGTCGGCGGTCATCACCGACAATCTGATAGAAGGGACGAGTGAGGGCGCGATCGTGGGCTACGAATGGACCCGGCCGGTGACCGGCGACTTGTCGAGAAATGGCGTTGGCGGCTATACGCGGCTCACCGTCGACCGCAATCGCGCAAGCTGAAGGATTACCGGATCCGCCATCCCTGCGCGGGCTGGAGCCGTCCGACGAGAGTGCCGTTCCAATTGTGGAGCTCCGGTCGGGCGAGCTTACCGAGCGTACCCGATAGAGAGCTGTCCCCCGCGAGCAACTGGCACAAGACCTCGGCTATGATCACTTCCGCCGCCCGGCTAGCGCCGTCGTCGCACTTGATGGCGATCCCGAACCCAAGCTCCTCGATGGCGGCGCAGTAGACGCCCTCGGCTCCTATCTTCGCGAAAATCTTCCCCGGTGCCGCCTGCATCAAGCGGGTACAGGCACGCCCCGTCCCGGCAACATAGAAGGGCTCGGCCATGCAGGCCGACAGGAGCCGCTTCGCTGCCGCCGCGCGATTGCCCCCAAGACCATTTCCGCTCGCCATCCGGGCAAAACCGAGAGCCAGGCTCCGCAAGGGCACGGCATAGGTCGGAATGGAGCAACCGTCCGTTGCCCTGTTCTCTGCGTCGTGGCGGGCTCCGGTGACCTCCACCATGGTGCTCCGCACCATCTCCTGAAAGGCATGTCCCGCGCCGACATAGCCATCATGCGCAATGTTGCAGTGGCGGCAAACGCACAAGAAGCCGGAATGCTTGCCGGAACAATTATTATGCAGCGCCGTCGGCGAGCGACCGGAGCGCGCCAAGGCCACAGTCGCGTCATGCGACGACGGCCAATGCACACCGCATTCAAGAGCGGATTCATCCAGCTTCGCCTTCGCGAGCATCGCTCGGGCAAGTTCCCCATGGGCCGGCTCACCGGAATGGGAGGCGCAGGCCAGAGCCAACTCCTTCGCACCGAAACCGTAGGCGTCGGCCGCCCCGCTTTCGACGAGCGGCAGCGCCTGGATCGCTTTGACGGCCGACCGCGGAAAAACGGGCCGTTCGACGTCGCCCAAGGCGACGACCGTCTTGCCATCGCCATCGACTATGGCGACAGCGCCGCGATGAAAGCTTTCCACCGCATTGCCACGCACGACTTCGACGAGAACCGGATTGGACACTTGAGAAACCCAGGAGTGACAGGAGGCAACGGGTTCGAGCCCTGATGCCACAGCAATGCTGCACTATCAGGTCCGAGGCCGTGGTGGAAGGATGGCATCGATAATGGACCGAGGCAACTTGATCGATCATGCCCGGGCCGGCCAGAATGGGGAGAACTGCCAACTCTGGACGGATCGATCCCGGCTCACTTCCTCTGAGGTCGAGACCCCGAGGTCTGCGAAAGAGCGAGCAGCGCGGTAAGCATCATGGCGCCAGCGGAAAGAACGAAAATGCCCGCGTGAACATTGTGATCAACCAGCAAACCGAACATTGGCGGTGCGACAATGCCTCCTGCATTGAGTCCTGTCATCACGATACCGAACACGGAGCCCGTCGTGGCTGGCGTCGCCGCGCGATGAACCATCATGTCCCGCGAGGGCATGACGACGCCGACGAGAAAGCCGGCCATGCCGAAAACAATCGAAAGGGCGTGTGAATTGACGAAAGGAACCACCATCAGCAGCGTGGCGATACCCGCAAACCCAAAGCAGATGGCGGCTATTGTTTCATGATGGGCGGAGCGATCCGCGAGCATGCCGCCCGCAAGGACGCCAGCGGACATCGCGACAAGAAAGATCGTCAGCTTGGTGTTTGCATCCGCCAATGAAATCCCCCATCCCGTCGTGAGGGCCGCTACCGAGAAGCTCTGGATTCCCGACGTCGACAGTGAAACCAGGAAAAAGAAGATCGTCAGAGATACGATGGTGGCGTTGACGCGCACCTTGACCGGCGCTTCGCCCTTTTCTTCCGCGCCCGCCATCACGGGCATGCGCGGTATGAGTGGAATGAAAGCGCCGATCAATACACCGACGATCCCTGCGGCGACAACGCCCGCCTGCCACGACCACAAGGTCGCCGCCATGGTCATGACGATGGGCGTCACCGCCCCACCCAGGAATCCGGCGAATGTGTGCACGGAGAAAGCCTTGCCCATGTTGCCGGGCGAAACGCAGCGTCCGAGGATCGCGTAATCGGCAGGGTGATACGCACTGTTGGCCAAGCCGGCCAATGCCATGAGCGCGAGCAACGCGACGTAGGACTTGGCAAGGCCGATCATGACGAAGCTCAGTCCACCCAATATGAGCCCTCCAGCGAGGATCTCCCTTGCCCCGATGCGGTCGACCATCCGGCCGACTGGAGGCTGGCTGAGCGTCGTCGTCAGACTGAAGATCGTCAGCGCGAGGCCCAGTTGAGTGAACCCGACGCCATAATGCGGCGCCATCAGGAGGAAAACCGGAGGCAACAGCATCAGATAGCAATGGCTCATGAAATGCGCGATGCAGACGATAAGGACCGTCCGACCACTGTCGGTGCTCCCCTCCGGTTTGATCATACGCATATCTAAGCGCCCCTCGCCCTGTGTGTGCTTGTTGCAAGCAGTCCGTTTGCTCGCCACCGCCCGCCAACGCTCAGCGTCTAACCAGATGCCTGCCCTGCCCTGGGCCGCATAAGGCCTCGGATCGCGATCGAGCGCCACGGCAAGATGCACCTCCTGCGGTCCCGCATGGCCAAACAGACTACGACGCGTCCCGCCTCCCGCTCCTTCCGCGCATAATAACCAAGAGCCTCGTAGGCAAGCTCCTTGATCGATTGACGAAAGACCATCACGGCATTGAACGGCGCCGCGGCGGACCACATGCCAATGCTCGGGGATCTTGACTGGCGCCGAGGAAGAGCCTGTTGCGAGCCCTTGTGAAACACTTGGACCTGCCGAAGCGCCGAGGACTGTGGTCATTCGGCAATCCATCCAACTACCGTCGGATAATGCCAATCGCAAAGTTGACTCGGCTTATCCACTTAGCTATCGCAGCGGTCAGTAGCCAGCCTTAGTGCAAGCCATCCAATCGAACCATTTTTTTCATGCCCGGAGGTTGGCGTGGCCTGCATTCTTACGAGAACAATCAGCAGCGCGGTCCTGGGTGCCGTTGCGATGACGCCCCTCAGCCTTGCCGGGGCATTTTCCCAGGAGGCGATTCAGCTCGACCAGGTTCGCGTGGAAGCGGAGAGCGACGACGTCCTCGTGCAGGATGGGTATGTGGCGCAGCGGGACACGATCGGGACGAAAGTCAGCACACCGATCTTGGAGATACCGCAGTCTATTTCCGTCGTGACCCAAGACCAGATCGAGGATCAAAGGCCCAGGACTCTCAACGAGTCACTCAACTATACTGCCGGCGCCAATCCGAACGCTTTCGGCTTCGACAGCCGCTATGATGCCTTCACGCTTCGCGGTTTTCCCGCCTACTATAATGGCATCTTCCGAGACAGCCTGCGCCAGTATAACGGCCCGTCGGCCTGGTTTCGTACCGAGCCTTACGGCATCGAAGGCATCACGATCCTCAAGGGACCAGCATCCTCGCTCTATGGCGTCAGCGGCCCCGGCGGCATCGTAAATATCGTCACGAAGCGGCCGAAGGAAGACCGTTTCCGTGAAGTCGAGCTCCAGTTTGGCAATAACAATCGCTACCAGGCGGCGTTCGACTTCTCGGGTCCGGCAAATGAGGCAGGGACGCTTCTCTACCGGCTCACCGGACTTGGGCGATTGGCCGACACCGACCTTCCCGGTTATGCCGATGACCAGCTCTATCTGGCACCGGCAGTGACCTTCAAACCCGACGAAGGCACCCGGCTGACCATCTTGGGCGAGTACTCCCAGGCACTCACCGGCAGCACGGCCTGGTTCTACAACCCGTCATATGGAACCGTGTCCGATATCTATGAGGGCGATCCGGACTGGAACGATTTCAAGCAGAAGCAAGGCCGCATCGGCTACGAATTCGAGCATCAGCTCAACGACGTCGTCACGCTGCGTCAGAACCTGCGCTACCAATCGGTCGATGCGGATCTCAAATATAGCGGCTTTCTCGCGCCTCCATCCCGCTATTGGGGCCACTACAGGGAAGACGTCGAGAGCTTCGTCGTCGATAACATGGTGCAGTTCGAATTCAGCACGGGCCCGGTCGAACACGTCGCTTTGCTGGGCGTCGATTATGCCTGGTCTAAATACAACGCCGACACGGCGTATTCAGACATCTCCATCGGCGACATCCAATCCGCGCCTTTTTCTTTCTCCGGCGGGCAGGAGATGGATCAGTATGGCCTCTACCTGCACGATCAAATGACGTGGAACAACTGGACGCTGTTCGCCAGCGGTCGGCAGGACTGGGTAGACAGCCACAGCACCGATTTCCAGATGATCGAGACCGATCAGGATGACAACGCGTTTTCGGGCCGGCTGGGGCTCTCCTATCGCACCGAATGGGGTATTATCCCATATGCGAATTATTCCACCTCCTTCTCACCCAATCTCGGCTTCGTCTACGACGCAGTGACCAATGAGCGCCGGGTCGCGCAGCCGACCAAGGGCGAGCAGGTGGAGTTCGGCGTCAAATACGAAGTCCCGGATCACAACGCCGTTCTCAGCGCCGCCTATTTCAACATCGATCAGAGAGACGGTGTGGTCTATGACGGGACGTTCGACGAGGCCGGAAACCAGCGTCAGAGACAACTCGACATCAATTCGCGGGGGTTCGAGTTCGAGGCCAATGCCTCGCTGGATAACGGGCTCGGCCTTATCGCGTCGTATACGTATATGCGCGCCGAGATCGAGCAGGGCGCTGCGGGAACGATAGGCAAGGAACTCTCCTCGACCCCCAACCACATCGTTTCGCTCTGGGGCCATTATCTGTTTCAGAGCGGCCCTCTGGACGGCCTCGGAATGGGCGCCGGCGTCCGCTATGTGGGCAAGAGCTATGGCGACGACCTGAACTCCTTCACGAACGACGACCGCGTCTTCGTCGACGCATCGTTGTCGTACGATTTCGGAGCGCGGAACCCGGATTGGGAAGGGCTGATGCTCCAGGTCAATGCGAAGAACCTGTTCGATGAGCGCAAGCCGGTCTGCACCGTCGGCAATTGCTATCTCGACGAGGGTCGCACCGTCTTCGGCAGCCTGCGGTACCGGTTCTGATGTCGGCGCAAGCGAGCGCTCCCCCGTCACCAGCCGCGGTGATCTTGGCGATCGGCGGCCTCTATGTCGCCCAGAGCGTCATCGGCGGGATTACCTGGACAGGACTGCCCGCCGTCATGCGCGACACGGGCCTGTCCCTGGACAGGGTCGGTCTGCTGTCCCTGATCGCCTTGCCCTGGGCTCTTAAATTCCTCTGGGCGCCGATGGTCGAGAGATTCCGGCTCCCCAATGCCGGTCGGAACAGGTCGGGCACGATCGTGGTCATCGGCGGCGGCATCTGTGCGCTCGGACTGCTTGTCGTCGGAGCGATCGGCCCAACAGGCCTGATGGCGCTCTATGCCAGCCTGATGATTGTCGCTCTCGCCGCCGCCACGGTCGATATCGCCTGCGACGGCTACGCCGTCGAGAAGCTCTCGGTAGCACATCACGGCTGGGGCAATGCTGCCCAGGTCGGTGGTGCCTATCTCGGCGCCGCGATCGGTGGGGGACTTTTTCTGGTCCTTGTAGCAGCCTATGGCTGGGGTCCGGCAACGTGGAGCATGGCCGCCCTGCTCGTTTTTCTAGGCCTGCCGTTTCTTCTGCTGACAGGGAGACAAAGGCCGGAGCCAGCCCGTGAGCACGTGCCCTCGCTGCTCTCGGCCTTGCAACGTGTCGAGATACGCAAAGGCCTGCTTCTCGCCGCGCTTTATGTTCTGGCGCAAAAGGTAGCGCTGATGATGCTCGGGCCTTTTCTTATCGACGTCGGGCTCGACCTGGCCACAATCGGCCTGCTCAACGGCGTCGGCAGCATGGTCGTGGGATTCGCCGCGGCGCTGTTCGGTGGAATGCTGGTCAGGATGTTCGGGACGCGCACCGTGCTCATGCTGGCGCTCGTGCTGCAGGCTGCTGCCCTGTTCTTCTTTGCAGCCCAGACCCAGTTCACCGGTATTCCCAAGCCCGTGCTGATGATCGTGGCCGTCGCCAGCTCCTCGGGCATCATGGCGCTCGGCTTCGTCGCTCTCTATGCGCAGTTCATGAGCTGGTCGGATGCCAGACAGGGAGGCATAGACTTCACGCTCTTCCAGTCAATGGACGCTTTGGTCAGCATGGCGGGCGGCGTTGTCGCCGGCTATGTGGCGGAGCATTTCGGCTATGGCATCTTCTTTGCGGGCGCGGGGATCATTGCCCTCGTGGCCGTTCCCTTGATCCTCATCGCCGGCGGGCATCAACAGCCCGTGGCCCAGCAACAAGCCTAGGAGAAGCACATGAGTGCTGCACACTCCCTCAGCGCCGAAACACTCGTGGCTCTCCGCGCTCCGGCATCGGTGATGTCGCGCCTGCGCGAGCATTTCGGCGAGCACGGCCTCGTATCCGGCGTCGACACCGCCTGGTCCATCGAACTGGAGATCGGCATCGCAACCGCCAAGCTGGACGATGGCGGCATCAGCTTCAGGGTCGAGGCGAGCGACGATACCTCGCTGTCCTTTCTCCAATGGAGCGTGGCCGAGCACGTCTATGAATTCGCACCGGATGAGAAGCCGGATATCCTGTGGCAAGGCGGGATCAGGCCGGGCACACCGGCCCCCTACTTCCGGGAGATGACGGTGGTCCGGGCCGCGCAAGTCACGCCGCTGATGCGCCGCTTGACGTTGCGGGGCCAGAACCTTGCACGTTTTGCCCGAAACGGCTTGCATGTCCGCCTGCTGTTTCCACCTCGACCCGGCGTAGAGGCAATATGGCCGGTAATCGGCGAGGATGGCCGCCAAGCCTGGCCGGAGGGGGAGCGTCCGATCTCGCGTGTGTATACGATCCGCCGCATCGATGTCGCGGCGGGGGAAATCGATATCGATTTCGTGCTGCACGAGGGGGATGACATGCCTGGCGCTCAATTCGCCAGTGATGCGATGCCCGGCGATATCGTCGGCATGACAGGTCCCGGGGGCGGCACTCTTCCCCATTCCTCCCGCTATATCTTCGCTGGCGACGAAACCGCACTCCCGGCCATCTCGCGCATGCTGGAGGAGTTGCCACCGAACACCCATGCTCTCGCGCTTGTCGAGATCGCCGCGGACTCGGAGCGCCAGCAGCTGGCGCTGAAGCCCGGCATCGAACTGCACTATCTCTCCCGGAACGGCCGTCCGGCGGGAACCACCGAGCTGCTGTTCGATAGCCTGCGTGCTCTGGACGAGGCAGTGTGGGAAGGTGCCCCCTATGTCTGGGTGGGCTGCGAGCAGGCAGCGTCCCGCCAGATACGAAAATTCCTGAAACAGGAGCGCCATCTGCATAGGAGCAGCTTCCTCGCCGCCGCCTATTGGCGGCGTGGTCGCGCCGGCGAGATCGACGACGACTGATAGCGCGTATCCTTGCAGCAGACTTGAGCAATCAACCCTTGCGGGCCGGCGGACCTATCGCTCCTCGATAAGTCCGGCCGACAGGAATCCTCCGTCGACGGCCAGCGTGTGGCCATTGATGTAGCTCGCCTCGGGGGAAAGCAGGAAGGCGATCGCAGCAGCCACCTCCTCCGGCTCCCCGTATCGCGCTTGCGGCACACGGCCGAGCCAACGCTTTCGATCTTCCGGCGAATGCAGGCGAGCGGTGGCCGGCGATTCCACGGGGCCCGGCGCGACGCAGTTCACCCGAACGGCGCGGTGACCGAACTCCAGCGCCAAGACTTCCGACATCAGCTTAACGCCGGCCTTGGAGGCCCCGTAGGCCACGCGACCGCGATTGGCACGCAGGCCCGAGACGGACGCCACGTTGACGATCGAGAGCGTCGCTCCCATCCGCTCCAATGCCGCCTTGGCCGAGATGAAGGAGCCGACCAGATTCACATCGAGAATTTCGCGGAACAGTTCGGCACTGGTCTCTTCCGCCGGTAGGTCGCGCGCAATTCCGGCAGAATTCACCAGCCCTCCAATCAGGCCAAGCCGGTCGACTACCTCGTCGAAGGCCTCGGCAACTTCGTCCTCGTCAGTGACGTCGGCAGCAACGAAGATGGCGTTTTCTCCGGAAAGAGCGTCTTCGGCCCGCGTCAGCGCCTCGCTATCCGCATCCAGGATTGCCACCGGCCAGCCGTCCTCCAGAAGACGCTCCGCAACGGCAAGGCCGATACCCGATGCGCCTCCGGTGATGACGGCCGATTGCTTCATCTGATGCGGTCCAGGATCGAGACGTAATTGGCCACTGCGGCACCGCCCATGTTGAAGATGCCGCCGAGCTTCGCATTGGGCACCTGAATGCCACCCGCCTCGCCCATCAGCTGCATCGAGGTCAGCACATGCATCGAGACACCGGTCGCACCGATCGGATGCCCCTTCGCCTTCAGACCTCCGGATGGATTGACCGGTAGCTTGCCGTCCTTGGCAGTCAGTCCATCCAAGGCAACCTTGCCCCCCTCGCCACGCTTGGCCAGCCCCATGGCTTCGTACTCGATGAGTTCGGCGATCGTGAAGCAGTCATGAGTCTCCACGAAAGACAGGTCGTCGAGCGTCACGCCGGCTTTCTTCAGCGCTCGGGTCCAGGCCTGCTCGCATCCATCGAACAGCAGGATGTCGCGCTTGGACATTGGCAGGAAATCCTGGACGTGCTCATTGGCCCGGAACGCAATCGCGCGACGCATCGAGAGCGCCGTGGTCGCGTCCGTCAGCACCAAGGCGGCCGCGCCGTCCGAAACGAGCGAGCAATCGGTGCGCTTCAGCGGACCGGCCACGAAGGGGTTTTTCTCGCTCTCGTGGCGGCAGAAATCGAAGCCGAAATCCTTGCGCATCTGTGCATAGGGATTGTCGACACCGTTCTTGTGATTTTTCGCGGCGATCGTCGCCAGCGCGTCAGACTGGTCTCCGTAGCGCTGGAAATAGGCTTGAGCGATCTTGCCGAAGACACCGGCGAAACCTGCCGGCGTATCGCCATCCTCAGGAAGATAGGAGGCGCGCAACAGGTTCTTGCCGATTTCAGGGCCCGGTGTCGTCGTCATCTGCTCCGCGCCGACCACCAGCACGAACCGCGCGGCACCGGAATCGACCGCGCGGATACCCTGGCGGACCGCAGCCGAGCCAGTCGCGCAGGCATTCTCTACACGTGTCGCGGGTTTGAAGCGCAGCCGGTTGTCCGCCTGCAGCACGAGACTCGCGGTGAAATCCTGAGGCGAAAAGCCCGCATTGAAATGCCCGAGCACGATCTCGTCGACGTCCTCCGGACCGATGCCCGCGTGGTCCAGCGCGTCGCTTGCGACCTGGACGATCATATTCTCCAGCGTTTCGCCTTCGAGCTTACCGAACCGGGAGTGCGCCCAGCCCACGATGCATGCAGTCATAGGAATCTCCTTCCTTGGACAACCTAGCACGGAGCAGCTCGCTCCGGCACAGTATTATATTGTTCAATGATGAACGTTTTACCAGCTCGGGTAAACAACTGAATCGATCGCCGTCCGATTTTTGTTGATTGACCAATCAATAAAAAATAGCCTGTTCATTGGAGGAGACAGATGCCCAAAGTCGGAATGGAACCTCTGCGCCGACGGGCGCTGATCGACGCGGCCATCGCAGCGATCGGCGAGCGCGGTTCGCTTGACGTTACCATGTCGGACATCGCTGGCCGGGCCGGCGTCTCTTCGGCCCTTGCCCATCACTATTTCGGTGCGAAAGAAGGCTTGCTGCAAGCCACGATGCGCCACCTTCTGGCAGAGCTCGGCCGGGACGTCCGCACCGCACTCTCTGGCGCAAGCGAACCGCGCTCCCGAGTCGCCGCAATTGTCCGGGTGAACTTTTCCGAGGCGCAGTTCCAAGAGGAGACCATAGCAGCCTGGCTCGCCTTCTATGTCGCCGCCCAGCATTCGGGGGAGCTCCGCCGGCTGCTGCGCATCTATGCATGCCGGCTTCACTCAAACCTGATGAGCGGTCTCGCGCCGCTCATGCCACGAAGCGAAGCCGAGCGCACAGCCGAGGCCATAGCGGCGCTGATCGACGGTCTCTACATCCGCCGGGCGCTAAAGGACGGTCCGCCCAACGCCGCAAGCGCAATCGCGATCGTGGAGGACTTCCTGGCCATGAAGATCGGATACTCCAGTCCATGACTAAGCGTCCGAACATGCTCAACGTCATGGTCGACCCGTCGAGCGGAATCCTGTCCGCGGGTGGACCGGCCGACTTGCCGCATCTTACCCATCCCCCCACCGCAAGGGCGAACACTTCGCGTGGCAATTCGAGCCATGGCGACACGCTTCCGAAACGCGGCGGAGTGCCCATGCAGGTTGCCGATGCTTGAGGCCGATTTCGTCGTTGTCGGTTCCGGCTCTGCCGGCGCAGCGCTTGCCTACCGCCTATCCGAGGACGGCAACAACCGTGTCGTCGTCATCGAGTATGGCGGCACGGATATGGGTCCGCTCATCCAGATGCCTGCGGCATTGTCCTTTCCGATGAACATGAGCCGCTACGACTGGGGGTTCCAGACCGAGCCCGAGCCGCATCTTGGCGGGCGGATCCTCGCCACCCCGCGGGGGAAGGTACTCGGCGGCTCGTCCTCCATCAACGGGATGGTCTATGTCCGTGGCCATGCGCATGACTACGACCATTGGGCCGAGCAAGGCGCCGCGGGCTGGTCCTTCGCCGACGTCCTCCCCTATTTCAAACGCATGGAGCACGCGCATGGCGGCGAGGAAGGATGGCGTGGCACCGAGGGCCCGCTCCATGTCAAGCCCGGCCGCCAATGGAATCCCCTCTATCAGGTCTTCGTCGAAGCAGGCAGGCAGGCAGGCTTCGAGACCACCGATGACTATAACGGATCGAAGCAGGAAGGCTTCGGCGCGATGGAGCAGACGATCCATCTCGGCCGCCGCTGGTCGGTCGCCAATGCATATCTGCGGCCGGCCCTCAAGCGTCAAAATGTTCGTGTCCTCAATGGTTTGGCATCGCGGGTAATTATCGAGAATCAACGCGCCATCGGCGTCGAGATGCGCGTTCGCAACCAGATTCAAGTCGTTAAAGCGCGACGTGAAGTGATCATCGCGGCCTCATCGATCAACTCGCCGAAACTCCTGATGCTGTCGGGCATCGGCCCGGCAGCCCATCTGCGCGAGCACGGCATTGCGGTCGTAGCCGACAGGCCGGGCGTCGGGCAAAACCTGCAGGATCATCTGGAACTCTATATCCAGCAGGAGTCGATCCAGCCGATCACGCTCTATTCGAAGCTCAATCTTTTCTCCAAGGCGATGATCGGTGCTGAATGGCTGTTCTTCAAGACGGGCCTTGGCGCGACGAACCACTTCGAATCCGCGGCCTTCCTGCGCTCGAAACCAGGTGTGGACTATCCCGATATCCAATATCATTTCCTGCCGGCCGCGATCCGTTACGACGGCAAGGCGGCGGCCGGTTCGCACGGCTTCCAGGCTCACGTCGGGCCGATGCGCTCGAAGTCGCGCGGCTCGGTAACGCTGCGTTCGGGCGATCCTCTGGCCAAACCCGTAATCCGCTTCAACTACATGTCGCACGAGGACGATTGGATCGATTTTCGCCATTGCATCCGCCTGACCCGCGAGATCTTCGGGCAACCGGCCTTCGACCCCTACCGCGGAAAGGAGATCTCGCCCGGCAGTCACGTCCAGACAGACCGACAGCTCGACGAATTCATCCGCGCCAATGTCGAAAGCGCCTATCATCCTTGCGGCACTTGCCGGATGGGGCGCGCTGACGATCGAGCGAGCGTGGTCGATCCGGAATGCCGCGTGATCGGGGTCGAGGGGCTGAGGGTTGCGGATTCGTCGATCTTCCCGCGCATCACCAATGGCAATCTCAACGGCCCGTCGATCATGACGGGAGAGAAGGCCGCGGACCATATTCTTGGGAGGACACCGCTCGCACCGTCCAACCAGGAGCCGTGGATCAATCCGCGCTGGGCGGTTTCCGATCGATAGCGCTTCGTGCGAGAAGGCACGATGCTAGTACACGATACCTGCCGGAGGCCAGGATGAAAGCCCAGCCCACTGCGTCGCACTTCATCAACGGTCGCTATGTCGACGATGACAAGGGAGCAGCCCTCCCTGACATCTATCCCGCCACGGGCGAAACGATCGCCATCCTTCATGCCGCGACCACCAATATCGTCGAACTCGCGGTCGAGGCAGCCCGGGTCGCGCAGCCCGCTTGGGCCCGGACGAAGCCGGCGGAGCGAGGCCGGATCCTGCGTCGCGCCGCCGACCTGCTGCGCGCGCGGAATGCCGAACTCGCAAGGCTGGAGACCCTCGACACGGGCAAGGCAATCCAGGAGACCCTGGTCGCCGACCCGGCTTCGGCGGCAGACGCGCTGGAGTTCTTGGGCGGTGTGGTGGCCGCCTTCAACGGCGACTATGTCGATCTCGGCGGGCCCTTCGCCTACACGCGCCGCGAGGCATTGGGCGTTTGCGCGGGCATCGGCGCCTGGAACTATCCGATCCAGGGTGCCGCGTGGAAATCGGCGCCGGCGCTGGCCATGGGCAACGCCATGGTCTTCAAACCATCTGAGAACACACCGCTTTCCGCGCTGGCACTGGCGGAGATCTATGCCGAAGCTGGCCTGCCCGACGGCCTCTTCAACGTGGTGCAGGGCCACGGCGACGTCGGCGCGGTACTCGCCTCGCACCCCGTCGTGGCCAAGGTGTCGTTGACCGGCTCGGTGCCGACAGGCAAGAAGGTGCTGGCCCTTGCCGGCTCGCATATGAAACACGCCACGATGGAACTGGGCGGCAAATCGCCCCTCGTCATCTTCGATGACGCCGACGTCGAGAACGCCGTCAGCGGCGCGATGCTCGGCAACTTCTATTCGACAGGCCAGGTCTGTTCCAACGGCACTCGGGTCTTCGTCCAAAACGGCATCTATGAGCGTTTTCTCGACCGGCTGACGGCACGCACCAAGGCGATCCGCATCGGCGACCCGCTCGACCCGGAAACGCAGATGGGCCCGCTGATCAACAAGGCGCAGCACGAGAAGGTGACCGGCTATATCGAGATCGGCAGGCGTGAGGGTGCCACGCTGCATTGCGGTGGAGGCATCCCATCGCTCCAGGGCTTCGAACGCGGGTTCTTCATCGAGCCGACGATTTTCACGGGCGTGACCGACACCATGCGGATTGCGCGCGAGGAGATTTTCGGCCCGGTGATGAGCGTCCTCACCTTCTCGGAAGAGGACGAGGTGATCGCGCGCGCCAATGATACCCCGTTCGGCCTGTCGGCCGGCGTCTTCACCCGCGACCTGCCGCGCGCCCACCGCGTTGCCGGCGAGCTTCAGGCCGGGAACTGCTGGATCAACACCTACAATCTGACGCCGCCGGAAATCCCATTCGGCGGAGCCAAGCATTCCGGTATCGGGCGAGAGAATTCGCTGGCCGCGCTCCAGCACTATTCGCAGCTGAAATCCGTCTATGTCGAAACCGGGGACGTGGCGAGCCCTTATTGAGGGGCCGCATGACGACTTGTGGCGTCGGCAATCCGTTGGACAAGCTCCTCATCGGCCTGCCGGGCACTTCTCCCGTCAGGACGGGGGGAAGGCCGACGTCGTCTTAGCTTTCGCCAATCGCCCGCCATCGTCTCTCTCACCGTTCAGAGCTACGAGATCTCACACATCTCACGGATCGTCGGTGCGTTCTGGAAACCCTCATCCGCCCGATGTGTAATCCCGTAGGTTCCGGACGGGGAGATGTCCGGCAAGACAGTGAGAGGCTGCTCGCGACCGACCGACGATCAACGCCCGATGACCTAGCGACCTTCTTCTGCCGTCGCATCGAGGTACTGGGCCAGAGCACAGACGAGATGGTAAAAGATGCTTGCCGGGACCTCGGTCGCCAACGAGCGCCCCTTCTCGTCGATCCGGTCGATCCAGAGGCCGAGCGGAGCCGGATCGATATGCCAGCGGAAGAGGCGAGCGACGCGCGCCTCTATTTCCGGCTTGAGGTCCGGACCGCCCGTCCCGTCCAGGGCAATTGCGGCCTTGATCGCTTCGCTCTGCGGCCAGCTCCGCGACAAACGATCAAGCGGAATGCCTTGGCGCGAGACTGCCATATAGGCGAGCCCGGTAGCGCGGTTGAGACCGTTGGCCACGGCTGAGGCGTAAAGCTTGCGTGCAAACCGGACGACATCGGTTTGACCGCTGGCTTCCGCGAAATCGACGAGCAACGACGCCCATTCGAAGTGGTGACCGGGCTCGGTCCAGTCGCCCTTCTCTCCGGCGGCTGGCCGCCACGCATCGTCGAAATATTCGCCCAGCGTCCAGCTTTCCGAATCGAAAAAATACGATCGGAAAAGGTCCACGATGCGAGCGGCGCGCCGCAGATAGGCCCGCTCACCGGTCACCTCGTGCCAGGCAAGGAACGCCTCCAGCAGATGCATGTGCGGGTTGGTACGCCTCAGGCTCTCGCCCTCACGGGTTTCCCTGAAACCCGCGAGCCGCACGTCCTCCATGTGATCGTCGAGGAAGCAGAAGGTTTCCTGGCCCAGACGCAAGGCGTCCGGGTGCCCGGCGCGATGCGCGTGAGCGAGCGCGAGCAGCACGCAGGCATGATCATAAGCGTCCTCGACCGGATCGGCGACGGAGCCGTCGACGTTGAGCGTCCGCACCCAGCCGCCCTGATCGGTTCTGCCATTCGACGCGATGAAATCGATCCCGTGGGCGATCAGGCGGTCGGCCGGCCCCGTCCACCCTCTCTCCTTGGCGACAGCGAATGCGTAGATCTGGCGCGCCATGGTGCGCATCCGCTTCGGCTTGTGCAGGGGCGTGGTATCGAAGCCGAGTGCTTCGTGGAAGCCGCCATAGTGCTCATCGACCCCGGCTGAAGACCACAGAGGCAAGGTCTCGTCGAACAGCCAATGACCGACCCGCTTGCGCCAGACGCCGCCTTCCAGGACGCGGTCCGGCGCCGGTGTGAACTTCGTCTCAAGCCGCCCGCTTCGCTCGAGCTGCTCGACGATCTTCTTGACGTTCTGACTGTGGCTGACTGGCGCAACGAAAGTCGCATCGGCGGTGGAAACCACCGCCACATCCTTGAGACCAATGACCGAGAGCAGCCTGCCATCGCTGCGGAAATACGAATTTTGGCACTCGATCGCGATGACGTCGCCCATAACGACGTTGCCGTCCTTGTCCGACGGGCTCACATCCAGGAGGGACTGCCAGGATCCCAGATCGTTCCAGCGGAAGCTGGCGGGGACCATCGCTATGTCGGAAAGGCGCTCCGCAATCGCATAGTCGATCGATGTCGAGGGGATCTGCTCATAGGCCTCGAGCGGCAGATATGTGCCGGACAGGTCCTTCGACGCCGCGCGGTACGCCGCGTCGGAGGTTTTCCAGATCTCCGGCTGGAACGCTTCGAAGGCCGATCGCATGGCGCTGGCGCGGAACAGGAATATCCCGGCGTTCCAGAAGAAATTCCCGGCCTCGAGATAGGCCAAAGCGCGATCGAGATCCGGCTTCTCCACGAATCGCAGGACGTCGGCGACCTCGCTCTCGGGATGCACCGTGGCCTCGATGTAGCCGTAGCCGGTTTCCGGCTGGGTCGGCTTGATGCCGAAAACGACGAGCCGGCCGGCGTTTGCTGCCGGGACGCCCTGTTCGATCGTCTGCCAGAACTCGCCGTCGGTAGTGATTTCGTGGTCGGATGGCACGACCAGCACGAGAGAATCGCCGAATCGCTCGAGCGTGTGGAGCGTCGCAATGGCGACGGCCGCGGCGGTGTTCCGTCCGATCGGCTCGAAGATCGCCCCGCCTGTCGCGAGGTCGACGGCCGCGAGATCGCCATTCACGCGCTCGGCGTGGCGTTCGGATGCGATGATGAAGATCGGCGTGTCGCCCCCGGAACGCGCCTTTAGCCTCCGCAGCGTCTTCATGAGCATCGAGCCATTGCCCGAAAAATCGTGGAACTGCTTTGGATTGTCCTCGCGAGACAGGGGCCAAAGGCGGGAGCCAACCCCGCCGCTCATTACGAAACTAGCGATCCGTTCCGTCATGTTCCGTGCCCGTCCCTCCTTGGTGTTCATCTGCGAGACAAGCCCGCTTGTCTTCATCGCAGGTGAAGCGCGCCACATCTCAACTACGCGGCACCGCATATCTTGTGGACCACATCTGAGACAAGGGCTTTGCGGTTAAAGCATGACGCAAGATGGCGGAAATCCGCCATTCCGAGCCTTGATACAGCGGGCCTCGCGGAAAGCGAAATGTCTGGAAACAAAAGATGGCGTTGGCGCTTGCAGGAATGATCGGCGGCAGTTATAAGCGCGCCCGTCTGGTCACGGAGTGTAGCGCAGTCTGGTAGCGCACATCGTTCGGGACGATGGGGTCGCAGGTTCAAATCCTGCCACTCCGACCAGAAAATCAAGCGCTTAGCGCTATCCCGATCCACCGCTGAAAGCGTTCCGCACCGTTTCCGCACCGTTTGATGTGCTGCACTGCTTGGGGGCATCATCGATTGGTGCCGTTATCGCCCCTGCTTCTGCGCTAGATACGGGTTCAGGTTGTTCGTCTTCGCGGGCGGGCTGACGATAAGCCCTAGATCCTTGCCACCGCATTTCGAACACCGCAGTTTTGGCACCAGATCATCATGCATCGCGCCGTGATCCGGCCCGAGCTTGTCGCGGAGCATCTTCAGATTCCAAATCTGCCCTGTGGAAGCACATGCGGCCATGACAGTAGACGGATATCTTGTATCGTTCGTCTATGAGGCTCTGGATCGTGTGCTTTGCCATGGAGTCGACGATAGCATGGTCAAGAATTTGCGCGAAGGCGACGAAATCACCCTGCGCTTTACCGTGCGGGATGTGTGGGAGGATGGCCGCGTGAGCATCACCCACCCGCTCTACTCGATACCGATCACGATCAGCTCGAACGAGATCCCCGAGGAGGACGTTACCCACAAGGGAGCGAAGAAGGCGCCGAAGCCGGAACAACGGATGCGGCACGATGTTATGGTCGACCAGCACGCCATCCTGTCCACAGAAGATCGGGACGAGGCGGATCGGATGGTCGAGAACATTGAGGGCGCCCCGGTCGTGGAGACGCCCATGAAGCCGAAGCCGAGGAAAAAGCGATGAGCAAGCTGCCCAACATGGGCATAGGCCAGCGGGTGGATAAGGTCATCACGAACGAAATGGATTATTTTGAGCACTGCCCGTCGTGTGGGCAGGATTTCGACGCCCGAGACCTCGCGCAGGTGTTCTACCACAGTAAGCCGGGGCATGAGCCTCTGCCCGAGGAAGAGACCATGCGGGTGGTCAGGGGCGAGCTCCGGAACTAGCCGCCGCCAATGCTGACCAAGAGCCCGCCTCTGGCGTACATCGAGCCGATGATGCCAACGCTCGTCGACAAGCCGCCCGAGGGCGACCGCTGGTTCCACGAGATCAAATACGACGGCTACCGGACGCAGATCATCCTTTCCGGCGACCAGGCGCGCGCCTATACCCGGCGCGGGCACGACTGGACGGACAAATACTGGCGCCTGGTTGACGCGGCGCGCGAGCTCTTCGGGCGCGACATCCACATCGACGGCGAAGTCATTGTTCAGGATTCGGCCGGCAAGCCGGACTTCGGGAATTTGCGCAGCAGCATCATGAGCGGCGGTGATCACCTGATCCTCTACGTCTTCGACCTGCTATCGCTCGAGGGTCAGGACCTGCGCCGGCGGCGATGCCTGGACCGCCGCTCCTTGCTGGCTGACCTGTTCGAGGGCGTCTCGCCGACCTGCCCTCTCCAGATGAGCGAAAGCTATGAGGGGTCAGGTTCGGAATTATTCGCCGCCGCTGACCAGATGGGACTCGAGGGTATCGTGTCCAAACTCCGCGACAGCACCTACCAGAGCGGCCGGACCTCGGATTGGCTCAAGACCAAGACATTCGCCGTAAGCGAGTTCACGATCGTCGGTTATGATCGCACGCCGGGATCGGCCGCAACGCTGCTCGTCGCTGCCGAGATCGCCGGTAAGCTCCGCTACGCCGGCCGGGTCATGGTCACATTGTCGGGCAAGAAGCGGGAGAAGCTTTGGGAATCACTGGCGGCCAGGGAGATCGAGCGGCCGGCCATTCCCGAGCTGAAGAAGAAAGGCGCGGTCTGGGTGCGGCCAGGGCTCAAGGCCAAGGTGCGCCACCTCCGTGGCGAGGATATGTTGCGGCACGCGACCATGGTCGGGTGAGCGGAGCGGGTCCGCCATGAG
Source organism: Rhizobiaceae bacterium (assembly GCA_035556195.1). Lineage (GTDB taxonomy): Bacteria > Pseudomonadota > Alphaproteobacteria > Rhizobiales > Rhizobiaceae. Next base: position 341,126 of record DATMFK010000017.1, on the reverse strand, counting down.
AGCGGGTGTACAGGGCCCGACAACCCGGGGGCGACAACCTTCAAACTACGTGTTAAGAGCCTACATATTAATCGACATCAACAGGCGTAGCGAAACGGAGGGCAAGATGTACGACGCACGTCAAATTGCCAATTGGTTCGTCCAGCGCGCCGCGCGCGATGGCCGACACCTGTCCATTATGGCATTGCTCAAGCTTGCGTATATTGCGCACGGCTGGCACTTGGAAATGCGCAATGCTCCACTCTTTCCGAACAAGATCGAAGCCTGGAAATACGGACCGGTTATCCCGGACGTGTATAACGCGTTTCGTGGGCAAGGCATTGATATCCGCCAGACTTCGTCGCGGTACACGTCTGACGTGACGCCCCTAGATGCTGATCTGTTGGAGCAGATTTATGGCAGCTACGGCAAGCTCTCAGCTCAGCGGCTGTCCGATCTGACGCACGAACCAGGCGGGCCGTGGGATATTGCCACCAAGCAGTGGGGTTGGTTCGCACCGATCCCGAACGAAATAATATTGCCTCACTACCAGATGAAGCGTCGCCTCTCGAATCAGGCACGGCATGGCTGACGCTGAGCCGTCGCCGACCCCTCCAGTAGATCCCCTCGATGCGGCCTCAAGCGCAATGGCGGAGCTTGAGAACCGCATCGCAGTTCTCGAACTGCAACGCGAGTTGGGCTCACTTAGCGCGGAAGGCCTCGAGCGGCATCTGCTTATTGGTGAAATCAGGCAGCGTATCTGGATCCGCTGGATCACGATCTTTCTCGCCGTGATAGTCATGGGGTTCATGGCGGCGGTTCTCTGGCACACGGTGCATTCGTACTTCGTCGGACCCTTCGTAGTCATCCCACAGGCGCTTGCGATTGCGATGTTCCTCGGACCGGTAGTGTCGATAACGACCATCACCGTCATGCTCGCAATCGGAGCGTTTCGAAAACTTCACGACCAAGATATTGGACCGGCGGGAATAGCTACGCTTGCCGCCGAAGGAGCTAAATCGGTCCTCGGCCACTGATCGATTGAGGCAAGGCAGCCAAACGCAAAAAGCGCCCCGCCAGCCGAAGCCAGCGGGGCGCGCGCGTGAGATGGTTCCTGCGGGACGGGTGTTAGGGCGGCGCGAACCCGCCCCTGACCATGAAACTGACGACGGCGACTAGGATCGCGCCGATCACGATCCGCATGATCCAGTTGAGCGTGCCGTGCACGCTGGCCACGGCAGATTCGAGTCGGTTGAAGCGCTCGTCCATGCTTTTCCAGCGCTCATCGTGGCGAGCGCTTTCAATATCCCGCTGCACTCGCCAGTTCTCGAGCGCCACCACGCGGGCCCGGAGATCGCCGTTGCCATCCATGTCGGTTGTCCTATCGGTCATACCCCTTGCCCCTCATGCACTTTCGTCATTTCCAGCACCGCTGGGATTTGCCGTATCGATCCGTCGCGACCAGGTAGCGCGCGATCGGCTCTTCCTTCGCCGCCAGCGACACCGGATCATTCGGCTTCGGCGGACGCGTCCACCCCGCGCAGTTGGTCGCGGCAGTCGTCGAGCACCCCGCCAAGCTCAACGCAGATATCAATGAGATCGGCACGATCCACTTCATGGTTAATGTCCTCGCGCTTCTGGATTGCGTCTAGGGAGGCTTGGAGAGCAGCCACCGCGGCTTCCTGGCGGCCTTGGTGATTGCCGAGCAGATAGACAGGTCCGGCGGCGACGAGGGCGCCGAGCAGCGCTCCTGCCCCGATCTTGAGCCAGTCGAAGAGGCCGAACATCAGGCCAGCTCCTCGCGCATCGCCTTGTAGGACTTCGCGAGCCGCTGACCGATCAAGGAGATGATCACGAGCATCAGCACCACCGCGATCGCCACCGCGGCGACGGTTTTCCAATCGGCTGCGAGGAATGCCGTGCCAAGGCCACCGACGCCGAACACGCCGGTGACCTTCTGCCAGAGGCTGGTTTCAGTCTTGGCCTTCTGTTCGACGGCGACGGGCACAACCGGCTTGGGAACGGGCACCGGGATCGGCCTCACCTCCGTAAACGGGTTCTGCCCGGCCAGCGCCTTGTGCAGCGCCATGCGGGTATTCTGGCCAACGATGCCGTCGGTCGCGCCGGCCTCGGGATGTTCCCGCTGGAACCGCTTGATCTCCGCCTCGGTCGTGCCGTAGCCGAGCAGCACAAGCGCGGCCCGCCCATAATAGTCGAGCCGATCCTCGAAGCCGTTGAGCCCGCCATTCACGCGGCGGGTGATCATCTCGATGTTGTTGTCGTCGGCGTAGCGGTTGAGGCTCTTGCCGTCTGGGTTGCCGACCGCCCAATACCAAAGAAACCCGAGCCCCTCCCAAGGATCGGTGTTGATCAGCTCCGGATCCTGCTCGAAGTCCGGCGCTTCCGGATCGATGTTCTTCCGAGCCCAGGCAGTGAAGGCCCGATAGTTGGCCCTGCCGGTGACCTGCCCTGCCGTGCGCCCGCGATACTTCGAGCCGTCGCCCTTCCGCACGTTACCGAGATCCTTCCGGCCTTCATAGCGCTTCTGGGCAGGCGTCGGGCCCCACAGCTCGCGATCGTACCGAAACGACCCGCTCTCATGCAGCAGCTGGGCAAGGTAGTGCGCCAGGCGGTGCGGGTGATCGAGCCCAACACTGCGGCCGTGGGCGTTGAGCGCCACCAGCACGGAATTCAAATTGGCAGCATTCGGCTTGCCGCGAGCCATCGCCCGCAGCTGGTTGGCGGTGATCATCACGCATCCTTTCAGGTTGTGGCAATTGCCCCTAGACAACCGCGCAACTGACGTGCGAGCGTGCCTCGGTCATTCGGGGGGATCAGATGAAATCGCTTTTTATATTGGCTGCTGTCGCTCTCGCGCCTGCGCCATCAGTACCGCCGGCGCCGATGTCCGAGCGACCAATTCCGGTTGTTCAGTGCTTCAAGACAGGCGAGCAGGTCAGCGGCATGAATAAGATTTGCTTCTACAGCTGCCTCGGCTCGCAGGCGGCTATCACTGTAGGGGCGACACAGCTATGCCCGCTGTCGATCGACGGCTAAGAAGCGACAATCCTTAAAAGGTGGGACATGCGAGGGACGGAACCGCGAGCCCGCTCCGGACCGCGTCTTCGATACAGCCAGTCACAGTTTCCGCTTCCACTATCTTAGATTGTTGTGCATAGGAGGCAACAACTACCAAGGCAACAACTACCAAGGCAACAGTCATCCACAGAAACGCAGTGTTGGTCCGAGACATAGCCCACCCTCCAAGTCCCGTCCTGAAATATGACTCAACTGCAAGTTTGGCAAGTGATCGCCGGATTGCAACCCTCATCATATTCTTGACAGCCGCATTTTTTGCGCTCGCGAACATTCGCTACAGCGGCCCGGTGATCCGTCCCGACGAGGTCGGGTATCTTGGCTACGCGGCCTTCCTTGCGGGCTACAGCGTGGATGCGGCCAGCAGCTATCACCTCGGGTACTCGATCTTCCTCGCGCCTCTGTTCCGGATTCTCCCTTCTACTGAGGCAATTTGGACCGGCATCACGGTGGTGAATGGTGCTTTCTTCGGAGGCGCCTTGGCGGTCTGCTATTACATTTCCAAGGAGTTCTTCTCCGACAAAGCCCCCGCCGAGCGAATCCTGGTCATCGGACTGTGCGCTCTTTACCCAGGCTGGGTCTCCATCAGCGGCTACGCGTTTTATCAGCCGCCTTTTGCGTTCTTCTTCGCCCTCTCGGCATACCTTCTTCTGAAGGGGCGCTACTCGAATGCTTGCCTCATCGGAGCGGTCGCGAGTAGCTCCTTTCTTTTCTGGATCCACGCCCTTGGAATCGTCTGCTGCGTCGTAACGGTTGCAATCATCGTCCTTCTGCGGCGCGGATTTATTACGACAGTCTCTGCAGTCGCGCTTTCCGCATTCGTTATCTGGATCTATCAGTTTGGGCTGGCGCCGGCGGTGGACGCAGCTATGACACCTGCAGGCGTTAAGCCCCTTAAGCACTATCCTTCCGTCGCGAGCGCCCTCGCCATTCTCTCTCCGTCGGGCGTCCTGGAGTTTGCAACACGCATGTTGGGGCAAGCCTCATACCTTCTGATCGCAACTCTGGGGTTTGCAGTTCGGCCGCTTGTGATCGCCCTCTCTGCTGTCCCCTCTCTCCTTAGTGGGCAGATCAAGGAAAGAGACCCGATCAAATTGGCGAGCATCTTTGCGATCGGCAGCATCGTCGGCATGACCGTCTTCAGTGCCGCAATGTTCACCGTGGTGCAGGATGCCTCTCGGCAAGATCACTGGATGTACGGGCGGTACAACGAGGGAGCGATCTTGCCCGTCTTGCTCATTGGCCTTTCGATTCCTCCAAAGAGGTCCCTTGCTGTCATTCCGTTGCTGATACCGATCATGTTTGCAGTGCTAGTCAGCGCGCTCGCGCCTGACGCTGCTCGGCTCGCACCGATCAATTCGGCGGCATTCTGGCCGGCCGTAGCATTCCCCAACCTGTCTTTTTCCAGTCAGGTGACAATCGGAGCGGTGGCCTCAGGAGCGGTTGTCGCTCTCGCCTCGTGGAGCATCGGCGCCGTCGTACTCGCCGTCGCATTTCTCATATGCCTCCCGCGCCAGGTTGAATGGCACGATATGGCATCTCGCATCCAGTCTAAACCTCAGCTTGTGCAGTTGGTGCGCGATGTCGTCAGTCCGGGGAGTTGCGTCGCCCTCGATCCGCGGTCCGGCTTTTCGCGTTTGCGATTTTTGGACTTCTATCTTTTTGAATATCGGTTGCAGCGAGTGCATCCGTCGGAGTGGCGGCAGAAATGTGACGGGCCTTACCTTTCGGTCTCGGGAGATCCACGCGATGCTGATTGGGTGGGCTTCACAGACTGGAACGCCAAGGTCTTTGGTCGAGGCCGCGCCCCGACCGATGAATATTCCGAAATTGCCTTTGCTGATGCACGCCTTTGCGCCAGCGGCTGGTGCTACGCGCGAGATGCGGAGCTGCTGTTCCGGAGAAGCCAGAATGGCCAGCTCAAAAATGGTGTCCTTGCCTCAACCCGGTCAGCAGGATACCTGTTTTTTGGGCCATATATAAAAGTCGAAAAAGGTCACTATCGCCTGGAATTGACCGGTTCGGGCGGGGCCCCCTCCTCTCGATTGGAGATAGCTGCCGATGGAGGGAAGGACCTCATAGCGCAGTTCCCACTAAGCACTCTGGCTGACGAGAGAGCAGAGTTCTCCTTTGAGCTCCCCCGTGACGCTCTGGACCTTGAAGTCAGGTTATACACGCCTGCTGGGGCGGACATCGCAGTTTCTGGGTATGTTCTGACCAAAGATTGACGATCGAAAGGCTACTCGTCTCCCACAAAAGCCTCCCAATCGAATGTCCAGCCGGATGCTGGCGCGGTGTTGCAATTGACAGTGAATGTCGCAGCCCCCTTCGAGGAGACGAAATACCTGACCTGCGGGTCCTGTGTCGGAGTGATGATTACCCGGGTTGGGGCGGCCGCGAGTCCATGCGTGACAGGAACGCTTCCGCCTGTCGGCATCGTGCCCGAGCCGCTGGCCTTCGTCCTGTGACCGCGAATGTTCCGGACACGATTGTTCGCGCCGGAGCTTGAGTTGGCGACCTGCGCGGTGACGTTGTTGAGCGCCTTGCCGCCATTTATCTGAATACCGGCCGACGAACCCGCGATGTTGAAGCCGATGCCTTGCCGGTGAGAGGCCAGCGTATCGGATGCGTCGCAATTGCTGAGGATGGTATCCGTCGCACCGGTGGCGAAGAAAAAGCCGGAAGCTCCGGCTGTGAGCCTGCCGTTGTCTCGTCCCGAGCAGTTCGCCAGCTGACCGCCGGTGAGCCCGGACATGCCCCACCCGTGGTTTCCATTGTTTCGCGATGAACAGTTAGACCCCATGAAATCCTTGTTGCCGGACACAAAGCTCCACCCAGTGCCGTCATTTGTCCCCGACCAGCAATTGGAAGCCTGCAGGCCTCCTGTGTTGTTCAGATTGAACCCATCGGCGCCATTTCCGTCGCACTCCACCTGATCGAAGAAATGCCAGTTGGACGCTGCGTTGTTCACGGTCCGAACCTGGAGGCCGTGCGCATCATTGAGCAGCGACAAGACATTGCGAAGATGGACAGCAGAACCGTCCGTTATACGGACGCCAGTCCCACCACAGGAAAGCGCGGAACTCTCGTAGAGATAAAGTCCCGTGCAGTTATTGACCTCAAAACCGACTTCGGTGCAGTCGTAGGCAACGCAACGGCTGAGATATACGTCCGAAGTTGCAACGAAGGTCCTGGTGTCGACATAGAACCCGCGGAACATGCTGGACACTGTGATGTCGTGAAACAGCAGGTTCCCAGCGTATTCCGACCGGACGCCAACTCCCCCGGTGGTGAACGTCGCGCCGACGCCGGACACCATGAAGTGTTCGAGACGAACTTCGGCGGAGACGCCATTTTGAAGGACAATAGCGTCTGTATTGTTGGCCGTCTGCCGGATGATGGACCTGAGACCCACACCGACGACCCGTTGGCCTCGCCGTGAGATATTGAGCGTGCCGTTGATGCTATATGTGCCCGGGGGGATCAGAACCGCGTCCGAAACAGCAAGGCAGGCGTTAATCGTGGCGGTATTTGCGGCTGCAGATGCAGAAGGACTGGCCCCAAACCAGTTGATGCTCGCTGGCCCGGAAAACTGCCGCACCCATGCACCAGCGGTGGCGGCAATGGAATCTGCCTTGACGTATACGCCCTCTTGGGGGTCCGCCGAGATTCGCGCCAAATAGTCGCCCGTGCGCCAGATGAACTGCCCCTCCCTACCCGGTTCCTTCAGGTAGGCAGCGGTGAAGAAGCTTATGTCGAGAGCCTTGAGTTCTGTGCGATCTTCGACTGGAAATCCGTTGAATGCGTTACCCTCGACTGATCCAGGATCATACACGCTCTTAAGCATGTCACCGGTGCCGGGGCCGTTGGGGCCGGCAGGCCCGCGAATATCTGTGGCCTGTGCAATACCGCTCACGATGCCCGTTGCGCCGAGATAGCCAGTTAGATCGGGCTTGGCGCCGTGACCACCGGTCCAGTCGTAGAGCTCCACGACACGGCGCGCCCCGTCAGTGACTATGCGAAGCAGCGGCGACCACCCGCGCGGTCCCAGATCGACACGGAATGTCGAGCCGACCTTGTAGCCATTGATGAGCATCCCGTCGGCAAGTCCCTCGGCGGTAACAGGGGACCCGGCAGCGTCGGTAATCGTCAGGGGCGTCCCGCCATTGAAGGAGACGGTGGGCGCGTCTGCCGTATTTGTCGCGACGATGTTCAGCGAGATCAACGCACCGCCATCGGCAATCGGAATCGGGACTGACGTCGTTGCCTGGATCGCGTTCGCGGTCCCTGTTCCTGTGTTGGTGGCCCGAATGAAGCTGTACGGGAGATCACCGACACGCACCCACGAACCACTGCCCGACGCGCCGACCTTGCGGTAGATTCCATTGTTCGCCTCGACGGGATCACCGATGACCCATGCCATGCTATTGGCTGGATAATTCAGGCTGGCATCAGCTCCGGCCTTGGTGGTGAATACGATTCCCCCGCCGGCCTGAAACGCGGCAAACAAGCGCTCGACTTCAGTCGCCCAGACCTGCGCATCATGGTTTTCCACCTTGCGCGGATTTCCGGCGCTGTCGACAGGTGAAAAGATGTCGTTGCCGAGCTTCGTGAACACGGTCATTCGGTAATCTCCGACGAAGAAAGAGCTGATGCTGAAAGGATGAAGTTCAGATCACGGCGGGTTGCCGGGCACGACGTAGGAGCCGTGGGCGGGAGTGCCCGGCGTTCCGTTACTCGTGTAGACGGTGGCGGTCACATTGACCGTAAGGTCCGTTGACCCACTGTTGTTGGGGCCGGTGAAAATCAGCGTTGTCGGCACGCCAGGCCGCAGCGTCAGCGTCTGGCTGCCTGTCCCGCCCGGGCCCGGGGTCACCACGACATGTGTCCCGCGCAGCTCACCGAACGACAGGGTGAACCGGGCTCTCTCGTCACCTTGAGGAGGCTGTGGCGTCAGGGTCGGTGCAGCGCACGGTGTGTTGTCAATCTGCATCGGGTTGATCGTCAGCAGGTTCGAGAAATAGCTGCCTTCCTCGTCGGTATTGAAAAAACGTGAGCGGAAGTCGACACGGCCTCCGGCGGTGTTTGCTGCCGCCCAGCCATACCAGATCGACGACCCGCCATACTCCGTCATGGACTGGAAGGGGTTTGGCTCACCTCCCGAGTAGATCCGGAAGTTTGCTTCCGCGATCGTGCCGCCGGGAACGCCGGGGAACTTCACCCGCGTCTCATAGGTGCCGTTCTGGTATTGGATCACTGCCGCTTCGGTCGGAGCGCCTGGCGTCGCGAGCTCGGACTCGTATTGGATATCCGGTGCCGGCGGCGGCGGAGGTGCTTCCATCGTGGCCGGGTTCCAGGGCTGTTCGATGAGTGCCGGCGGCCAAACGATATAGGGGATTTCCACCTGCCCCTGCTCATCATCGATGCGCGGTGCCGCAAGGCGGCACAGCATGTTCTCTTCGGCGTCGGCGTCTTCGATTTGGGAATAGGTGACGCCCCAAGCAGCGAGACCAGCCATGTTGGTGCGGATGGAACCAGCATCGGCCCTCGCCTGCAGGAACAGCCTCCTGGCAATGCGCTGGGCCTGTGACGGAGACGGACAGAACGGCAGCTCGACGTCGAAATACTTCTCGCCATATCGTGCGATCTCGTCTTCGATCCGCGCCCAGCCGATGCCGGACATGTTGATCTCGCCCATGTCGTAGCCACGCTCGGGCGAGTAGTATTTCACGCGGCAGATGTTCGGCCGCTCGACGGCCTCCGGACCGGATTTCCAGTTCAGCTCCGCGATGTGCTTGGCCGTGAACGCGATCTCCGACGACGGCGCGTCATCGATTAGGCGGATCCTGATCAACCCGAGTTCACTCATGACGACTTCGGCGCCGATACTATCGAGCACCTGCTGCATGACGTCGCCGCGGCGGCTCTCGGACGGCCACAGGCCCCAGCAGCGGGCGCGCGGTTCTGTGCCGGAGATGGTGGCAACTATCGCATCGGCACGGTTTGCTTCGGTCGCCAGGAATGGCCAATCGAAATCCGCCGACTTCAGATCCGGGTAACTGCGCATGACGTGCACGGCCGCCAGTATCCCGTTGTCAGACCATGCCCATGTCGCCGGGTTGTCCGGATCCTGTCCCGACTGACGCGGGTCGTAGATCGGCGAGATGCGCCCGATCACCTCACAGTCAGGGGCGCCGCCCTGGTAGAGCTTCTGAAACTTCTTGTTCCCCCATTCCGTCGAAAAGTCGGGAATCGTGAAGCGGATCAGGGATTGGAAGATGCCCCGGCATCGATGCGCGGCCGTCCACAAACTCGGGAAGTCCGTCATCAGCTGCGGCCACGCCGTTTCTGCCCCATTGCCGGGCTTACTCTGGATGGTTGCCCAGGACCCGTTCGGATCGGCCCACGGCGGCGACGATACCTGGCCGTTAGATTCCACCGTCACCTCGCGGCCGCCAAGGAAGTACTGCTCGGCAGCCACCATCGGGCCTTTGACGTGCCAGATGAGGCGGGAAATGACATTTGCCTTGGTGTTCCCGAACGCCTTCAGGCCGCCGAGCTTCACACGACCGATCGCGTTGTACTCAGAGGTTTCAGCCTCTTGGAACGTGTTCTTCCACTCGCCGGGATCGAGCTTCTGCTGCCCTCGATTCGACAATGCCAGCTGTGCGCCGAGCACGGCGGCATAGGCCGCGATCTGGATACCGGTATAGATGCCCGCGAAGGAGGCTATTGCGCCGAGCGGGCCCGCAAAGAGCGCGAAGGCAATCGGCGTAATGACGAAATCTGCCTGCGCATGCGCCGTCATGGCCAGAAGCGAGACGCAGCCGGCTAGCGCCACCTTGATCCATTTCATGTCAGGATACTGCCCAGACCTTCAGATAGCCCCGTGGGGCGAGCCAGAAGAAGCCGCCGTCTTTCCGCCAGCAGCACAGGCCGCCGGCACCGCAGATCACACCGACCGGCCCCAACCGTCGGGTGTCGATCACGGCGATGTCGCCGAGCTCCGGCGCGCCTCCCAGGCGTTCCGCAATGCCCGTGCCGAGAAGGCAATCGTCCCACAGCTCCACGAGCCCACCGGCCGCCGCGATGAGCGTGCGCGCCTCTTCCCGGCTCGAATAGGTTGGGATGCGTGCACCAATGCCGTTCTCGCGAAGCCAGGCGTGCGGACATGCCGAGCAATCGTCGACACCCCACTCGACCAGCTTGCCATCGTGCCGGCGCAGGAATTGCTCGAGCTTTTCCCTCATGACGGGTTGAATATCTCCTGCACCTTCACGCCGATGAACTGCCCGCCCAAATCGCCAGGATAGCGGCGCTCCTGATCGGCCGCGTTCCATCGGCCGCCGAAGGGGTAGTTCTGCGACTGCCACAAGCTTTCGATTACGAAGCCGGCGTTGCGAATGCCGATCCCTGCCCGCTGGAGCGAAGGCGCGCTGATCTTGCCCGGGAAGAGCTTCTTCAGCGCAATGCTGATCTCGCCGGTCTCTGGATCAAATTCCGCCCAATACAGGTCACAGCGGCGCCCCTCCATCTGCCGAGCGGTCGACTTGACCTCCCGCCAGAACGCGACGCTGATGCCACCCAACGTGATGAGGACAGACGGCGCCTGCCCGAACCGCGGTTCCTCGACAGTATCGACGCGAACGAGCTGCCCGCCGGTCGGATCGGTGACGCCGAGCCACTCATGCCCGCCAATCGTGACGCGCCCTACCCCGTTGTGCAGCCGTTTGATGCCGGACGGGAGGTCGATCTCGGCAAACCACGCCCGGCTGACATGCGGCCCGGAAAGGCGGTCGAAATCGGCTTCGGAAAAGGTCGGCATGATCGGCTACGCGCCCGACGATTTGCTTGGGTGGTATTCCCCCCAAATGAGGACGCGCTCCTCCGCTTCCTCCCAATCGTGCCGCTGGTGGCCAACGCCCTCGATATTGAGATGCCATTCGGTGTCCGCATCAAGAATCACAACGTCACGATCTTGCGGGAATGCCTTTAGCCGCTCGATAAGCTCAGCAACTTTCACAGCAACCTCCTACTCGGTGAAATAGTCGCGCACGTCGTAGTCAAAGGTCTCGACCAGCACGACGCTCGCACCTTCGCTACGCGCGAAACCCCGAGCCGCTTTGGCCGCATCCTCGTTTTCGAGCCGCATGGCCAAGGTCGGCTTGAGAGTGGCGAAATCGGTGTCTGCGACCGCGTTCCTCAGCGGAGGCCATATGCGGTATTGGCCGGGGTCGAACACCTCGGTCACCATGTAGAGACCAAGGTGGAAGGGATAGAAGCCGATGAGGTCGCCGTATCCCAGATTGTGGCCCCAGAACACGTTCCCCAACTCGACTATGGTGTCACCGAGCGCTGCAGGCGCAACAACCGGTACGATCGGCGGAGTCGAGCCCCAATTTTGGCCGTTCGACCAAGGCTGACCATTCGACCAGGGTTGGCCGCGCCGCCATTCGTGACTGGTCGCGGTGACCCCCATTTGCGGGATCGACAGGCCGTCCCAATCGCAAAAGGGAACGCGCGTGGCATTCGCGCCGCCATGGAGGGCAGCAACCCAGCCACGATAGCGCCGGAACAACTGGCCATGCATCGGCGGGAACTGAAACCGCCAGCGCCAGGCGCCGAACGGCGAGCTGAAGGTCTGGGTAAAGTCGCCAATGCTGGTCGTTGCACCGGACCCTACGGTCCTGGGGCCGGAAAGCGGCTCGCGAGCATCGGCCCGAAGGCCCGATGGCCAATGAAGCAACCTTGCCATTACGCCCTCGTCCTGCGCGTCTGTCGCGTGTCGTTTCGTTGATCGACCATCTTCGGGACGCTGCGGGCCAATCCTGCGGTGGACTTGTTCGCCTCCGACTGAGCGACGGACTGGACGAACGGCAACAGGTTGCCATTGCCGTCTGTCGACACCCCGACCGTGACGTGCACGTTCTGAGAACCCGATGAACGTTCGGGCACGCGCAGGTCCACCGGGATCCTTCTCCCGTCCGGCAGCGGGACGGCGGCCTCGGGTCCAGCCTCGCCAAAGATCGAGGCTGAGCGTGCAATGCCGCCACGCGCGAACGTCTTCATCGGCTGAGGGCGCCCAAATGCCGCCACGCCGCCGCCGGCAAAGCCAATGAGGGACAGAAGTCCTCCGCCTCCGCCGAATAGGCCGGCCAGCGGCCCTTTCCCTAAGAGCGCGGCCTGCGCGACTGCCTCAATAAGCGTATTGAGCAGATTATCTAGGGCCTTGTTCCCGGTCTCAATGGCGGGGACCATCTCCATGAAGGCGTCGGCCAGCGACTCTTTGACGAAATCGGAGGCCTGGACGATCTGGTCTTGGCGCTCGGATAGCTTGTTCGCCTCTGCTTCCGCCCTTGCATAGCCGTCGGCGAGTGCGTCGATATTCGCCCTGAGTTCCGGCGTGATCGACAAACCAGCACGTTCGGCGGCGGAGAGCAGTTCCTGAGCCGCCCTCGCTCGCTCAACGGCATAGCCGTAATCCTTCACGAGCGGGTTGATACGCGAAAGCGCTTCCGATTCCGCCTGAAGCGCGGCGGTGCGCTCCTTAACCTGGCGGCTTTCACGCTCGAAGGCGTCTTCGCGCTCTCGCCGGCCCTTTCGTCCTCCGGAGCCGGAGCCTACAGGAGCGTCAAAGTCGGAAAGGCTGACCGGCCCGCGGCGCGGAGCCGTCTCTGGTAGCCGATCGGTCTTTATGGGAGCATTTGAGCCGAGGCCGTTCCGAGCAGCCCACTGCTTAAGAGCGTCTTCTGTGACCGCGCCGGCTGTCTCGACTGTCTGCGAAAAGGCCTCATCGATGCGGGACTGAAGCGCTCTTGTCGATGAGATCGTGAGCGGCCCAAACTGGCGCTGGACCGCACCGCCTGTGAGGAATTCTCCTACCCTATCGAGTCCGGTTTCTGCGCTGAAGTTCGCTGCGAAGTTCTGGGCGAAACGGACCGCTTCGCGCAGATCGCTCAGCCATCCGACGACCTTACGTACTTCTTCGCCGAAAGCTTCGAAGTTTGTCCCATTGATTACGTTGGCGAGCATCTGGAATGCCTCGCCGATGCCCTCGGCCGCTAGCGCGCCCCGAGCAAAGTCACGCATAGCATCGATCGCGGCTGTGCGAACGTTCTCCAACGCCTGGCTCGTGGTGAGAGTCGCGCCACCGAGCTTTTCTTCGAGCACATAGCTTCCGGCTTCGATCGCCCTGAAGAAGGCCTCCGATGATACCTCGCCCGCCTTCACGAGCTGGGTCAGCTTGCCGACGTCCCCGCCTGCCTCGCGAAGGCCAGCAGCGGCTGCCTGTAGAAGCGGGTACAGGCCGTCGATCATGGAGTTGTATTCTTCGGCCTGGACTTTCCCACCAGACAGCGCCTGCCCCAACTGAAGCAGCGCACCTGAAGCTTGACTGGCATCCTGGCCCGACACCCGAAGAGCCATTGCGACCGTGTTGCTCAGCCGCACCAACTCATCTGAGGACGCGTTCAGCTGCATCTGAGCCTGGGAGGCCCGGCTGTAGAGCTGAACCAGCGCCTCTAGGGGTGCTGCGTTTCTCTGAGCGCTGTCCCGAAGCTGGCTGTAGACCTTTTCCAGTTCAGCGCCAGACAGTCCTGCCACCTTCAACGCATTGTCGATCTTCGTCGCACTGTCGAGAAGAGACTGCATGCCGCGGATACCGCCGACGACCGCAAAGGCCGTCACCAGGCTCGTCGACATGGCTGTGGCCGACCGCTGCACGAGGCTTTCCGTCCGCTTCACTGAACGGACAATGCCGTTCATTGACCTGTCGAACGTCCGCTCCGCATTGACCACGTTGGCGTTGTACTGGTCGAGCTTGGCCAGCAGCTCGACTATGACTTTGTCGGCGACAACGTTCATGGTTTCCCTCGATCGAGCTCAATGCAGACGCACGTTCGGATCGTTTAGTGTCACCGAGGCAAGAAGCTCTTCCGCTTGAGCCCATTCCTCATCTGACACTTGCGGCTTGTGCTTCTCGTCCATTTTCTCGAGCTCGACGTTCATCGAGACGACCTCGTAGAGGCTCATCTCCCCGAGTTCGCGCGGCGGGATTCCGGACCGGAAGAACGAGGCCCTGTATTTCCCGAAGTTTATCCGGCTGCCGGGCTCTCCCCGGCTGGAGCTTCCCCCGGCTTGATGTCCTCCATCCCAAACCAGGCGGCCTCCATTATCTTGGCCGCGGTGACGAGAGGTGAATGGGGATCATTCGGCGCGGCCAACGGGCGACCGTCGAAATAGCGGTCCATCATGGCCTTGGCTTGCGTCGGGGGCATCCCGCCACCTTCAAGCCCGAGCAGGATGACCTGATACAGGTCAACCAGCTTCGGACGAAGCGAGAGAACACGCGTTGCGATCTCGGCAATGCCGGCATCACACGCCTTCTCCAGGTGCTCCAACTGCTTGAACTTGAGCGCAAACAGTTGCTCACCGTCACCAAAGGGGAGCACCACCTCTGCAGAAAGGTTCGGCTGGCCCACGCCTCACCTCAAGCCGCCACGACGGCCAGGGACTTGGCCGACTGGCTATTGATGCTGCCCGACACGTTGGTAGCGGTCTCGACGACGTGGAGCTGCTTGCCCTCATCGCCTGCGACCGGGGTATAGCTGACCGTGGTCGCTCCCGAGATAGCGACCCCGTTGGCGAACCACTGGTATGTGAGCTGCGGCGTGCCGGTATAGGTGCCGGGAGTGGCGGCGAAGGGAGTGCCGACCACCGGGGCCGTCGCCGGGATGGAGACCGGAGTGGTGACGCCAGGAGCCGGCGGGATCGACACCCAATCGGGCTCGCCGTCGAAGATGATCGTGCCGGAATTGGTGTAGCGGCCGCGATCAGTCGATTCCTCGGTGTATTCCGTCAGCATGGCCGGGGCTTCCCAATAGCCTTGGTTCGGCGCGCCGATGTTGCGGTACCAGCGGACGAGGCGGAGATCCTTGCCCATCGACCATGCGTCCCAGATTGGGAGGGCATTGTCTGCCAGCGTGCCGGTGAAGGTTAGCGTCATGCGCTTGGACACGGCGTCGATGCCGAGCCAGATGACAGCTTCGGGATCGTCACACGGGGGCAGCGCCACGTCGTTCGTGTTCGTCGTGACGTTTCGCGTCAGGCCGGTGATGCCGCATGGCGCCGAGAAGATGCCCGAGCCGACGGGCTCCTCGACAAGAAGCTGCTGCTGCCCGAACCGGACAGAATAGGTTTCGCGTGCCATTTCTGGCTCCTTCGATGATCAGGTTGATGACAGGAGGCTTGCCGAAGGCCGGTTCAGGCGGGAATGGCCGTGATGTTGAACTCGGCGACCGCGTGCCATCGATCGGCCTCGGGCTCGTCGCGCATGATGTTGGTGTTGATCCAGTCGTTCTCGATGATGCCGAGGTTGTCAGGATCGAAGGTCTTCATCCGCTCGACGATCAGCGCGGCGATCCGCAGCGCCTGGTCTTCGCCGGCAATGCCGACCTTCGTTTCCGCGAAGGCGTGCAGCGTCACCCGAACCGTCGCACCATCCCAGCATGTCGCCTCATACGGGCTGGCGATCGGGCTGCCGTAGCGAATATATGGCCATGTCGGGTTGGCCGGCACCGCCAGGCCATACATCCGGGCCACGGGCACGATGGCCGTTAGATCGGTGTCGCCCTCCAGATGGCTGATGACGGCGATCTTGAGCGGGCCGGTGATGTCAGTTGGCATCGAAGACCACCCGACCATCCTTGCCGACGCGGGCATTGGCCGGCTTCTCGATGATCTCGATCGCGCCCGCGGCAAGGCCAGCCTGGACGCAAGCCAGCGGCTCATAGGCGATCTGGCCTCGTCGGAATGCCTTCATCTTGTTCGGCGCGAAGAGCCAGTCGAACCGGTCGGCCGTGACACGGAACCACCGCGAGCTCGCGCTCGACACCGCCTGCTTGTAGGCCTGCTCACCTGTCACCTCAGGTTCGGCCGCCTGGGCGGCTTTCTTCGCTCGTGCCATGGCCTACTCCTCCGTTGCATCTCGAATGCCACGCATTTCCCAATAGGCGCGGGCCGGGTCTTGGGTGATGCCGAACAGCTTCCACCGGCGCATCTCGCCTGAACGAAAGTCCCTGGCCATAACGATGTCGTCGGTCGTCAACTCGGGTCCATCGACAGCAGCCTGGAGAACGAGAAGCCTGACATCCTTGTCGGTGTATCCCGCTTGCTGGCGCATGGCCTCGGTGCAGGCATCGACCTGAACCTTTATCGGGACCGGCGGCTGCTCGACGGGGATGCCGCTGCCGCCTGGCTGGCGATCCATGGTCACCCGGATCAGTTGACCATCGCCATAGATCGACGACAGGACAGAACCGAAGATGCCCTGTAGGGCGTCGGTGTCGAGCAGGCCGGCCATCAGAAGAACACTCCGGGCCAGCCATACGCAGGCCCGCACCAGTCCTTGGCGTATGGGCTTGGCCGCACGCCAGAGGACACCATTGCGACACGCGGGCCGCCCTTGTTGAGCCCCAGAAGGAACACGTAGTAGCGGCCGCACGGGGTGGAATTGAGCCAGTCCAGATACGTGGATTGCTCACCAGCATCGCGGCGAAACCGGTTCAGGGTGAGCGTCCCGGACTTGATGCTTTCGAACTCCGCTGCGCCGGTCTTGTGGGACTGGCTGGCCGCATCGGTCCCGAGCCCTTCCAGCGTCATCAGATGGCAGGCGAAGGCGATGATGGCGTTCTGGTAGTCGCCCGCCGTCCATGACTGGTCGACGACGCGGCCTGCCATGTCGAGGTACATCTGCACCGTCTCATCGGACACTGCCGAAAACTGCGGCTTGGCCGTCTTGAACTGTGCCGGCGTGACGGGTTCGTAGGCCACGATCAGCCCTCCAGGGCGGCGTCGATGCGCTTCTGCAGTTCTTCGGCGTCCCAGCCCATGAAGGGCTTCTTGCCGGTCACTTCGGTGTAGTCGGCGCGAAGGCGGGCGAGATCGTCGGCGGGCTGCTGTTCGGCGCTCTCGCGGATCTCGAAATAGCCCAGCGTCCGATAAAACGGCAGGTGCAACGGATCGACCTCGACCGTGATTTCGCCGCGCGCTGGCAGCCGTGCCGTCGTCCCGTCCTTGAGGCGGATGTCATACGGGCTGTTCACGAGGTTCTTGATGGTGTGCATCGCCGTGTCTCCGGTGAGGTGAAGCGGCCCCAGCAAATGCCGGGACCGCGAACGCTATAGCGGCGCCGATCAGGAAGCCGGCGGCACTGGCGTGATGCCGTCGAGGTAGCGCATCGACAGGGGCCGCTTGACGTCCACCGGGCCGGTGCGCGAGATGCCGGGCACAACGTAGTTCAGAGGGCCGTCCTGGTACGTCGGCAGGAACCGGAACGGCATCGGAAGCGGAAGCTCGAGCACGTCCTGGCTGTTGCGGTAACCGATGCCACGGCCGCCACCGGCTACCCCGACCGTTGCCGCCTTCGACAGTTCCGCAAGGTCGCGGATCATGAGGGGCCGACCGGTGCGGAGCGTGTAGACGTTCGTCTCCATCACATACTGCAGGATCGACTTGCCGGGGCTCGTGACGCCATAGGGCGTGCCGGCGATGTACCGGTAGGCAAGCGACGGCAGCAGCACCGTATCCGCGAGCGTGCTCGTCAGCACCTGATCCGGGTTCGCGATGGGTCCCATGATCAGGATGTTGATGTCGCGGACGATCTGCTCCGGGGTTTTGTTGCCGACGCCCGTGTTCAGCACCCATGCCGTCTGCGGCGCAGCGGTTCCGTCGTTGGGGGCGGCGGTCGGGGTGATGTACTGGCTGTTGAGGAGGCCGGTCCACTTCTTCACGGCCGATCCGAACAGCACGTTGTTCCAGAGGAATTCCTCGGAAGCCCGGCGGGCGGCTTCGGCGCGGCGGTTGGTCAGGGGGAAACCCTGGAAGGCCGCCTTGCCCAACTCCTCGATGTTCCACTGATAGCCGACGGCATACATGTCGAAGCTGGTCGACACCATGGCGAGGGTCGTGTCGGCGAGCGGGATGTCCTTGGCATAGCCGGACTGCCATTCCGCCTTACCGACGATGTCGCCGATCAGGGTGTCGACGCCGGACGCCCATTCGGGATAGTCGCGGTTGATCGGCACGAGAGCGGCATAATCCATCTCGGGATATTCGATCTCGTAGATTCGGGCATTGAGCACGTGGCTCTGCTGACGCGCGAAGCTGAAGACCAGCGCCGGATCAGCGTCGAAGATATTGAAGGGCTGCATGGGAGCAAAGTTCCTTGTGAAAGACTTCAGCCTGGCGGCGTTCTGTCAGAGTTGTGGATCAGGGTGCGGGCGGAGCAGCCGGGATGCGGCGGAGCCGGATCAGCACCAGGTCGCCGTCGGCAGCGGCCGCGCTGTCGAACTCGGCGTTCGGGATCAGCGTATTGCTGGTGGCCGTGCTGGTGTATTTGCCGGACGCCGGGATCCAGTAGACCGGCGAGCCAGCCGTGCAGGCACCTCCGGCAAGAGCCCAAATCACGCCGCTCTCCATCACCGGGACGTTGTAGCCCTCGGGATAGGTATCGGCGCCGATCGTTACGTCGGCTTCGGTGAGGCCACGGAAAACACCGGTGCCGTCGTATTTCTTCACCTGCTCGCCTGCGGTACCCCGCATGACGGGCTGGGCGAAGCCGATGGGATTGGCGGCCGTGTCTTCGGCGAGACCGGTGAGGCCGTTCCACTCCTCCATGTTCTGACGGCGGCCGACGGCCCCCGGTGCCATGGAGGTCGGAATGGAAGTCTGAAGCGGAGGCATATCCGTCTTCTCCTATGAAAAAGCCGCCTCAGAGGGCGGCATGTTGCGGGAGGATGGGGAGAGCCGGCGCTTACGCCGACTTCTTGCGATCGAACCGGGCCAGATACGCGGCGTGGGCGTCCTTCTCGGCCTTTGCAGCATCGGACAGGTTCGCCGACGGCCGGAGATGTGTGATCGCATCGCGCAGCTGGTCGCCGCCCTTGATTTCCTCGGCGAGGATGTCGAAACGGGCGTCGACATAGGCCTGGGGCTTGTCCTTGATCGCTGCATCGCCGAGCTTGGCGACCACAGCGGCCTTGCGGATTTCATCGTCGGACTTGCCATCCGTGGCGATGCTCGGCGCGATGGCCTTGGCCTTGGCGATCAGATCGGCACGAGCCGCCACCTTGGCGTCGAGCGCGGCACCGTCGAGGATCTTGCCCTTGAGGCTGTCGATCTCGGCGTCCTTCTTGGCGAGTTCGCTATCCTTGGCCGCGATGGCCGCCTGATGAGCCTTTTCGGCATCGGCAAGCTTGGTCAGGAGCGAATCCTTGTCCTTTGTCAGCTTCTCGATCGCCTGGGCGCCCTGGTCGGTCGTTTCGACCGACAGGCCGTCCACCAATACAGTGCGAAGTTTGTCGGTCATGGACCGGTTTCCTTTCTTGTCGTCACCGATCTTGAGGTTGGAACCGCCCCTCGCCGCGGTGACGACCGCGAGGTGGTTCATTCGGAGAGTGCGCTGCACAGCGTCATAGGGCTGGCCGTCCGGCGTGACGCCATCGGTGAACTGCAGATCGGTCGAATAGCCCATGGAGAGTTCGCGCTTGCCGTTCTCGACGGCGGCGATGGCGTCGGCGTCCATGAGGACCAGGGGGACCCGGACAAATTCCCCGTCCCGCGCCACCTCCCCGCCGGTCTGTCCGACCGCGTACCGCTTCCAGTTGTCGGCCGTCACGGCCTCGCTGGGATGGTCGATGGTGACGGGGCGGAAAGCGTAGGAATGGAGCGCGTCCTTGCTGAACACCTCCTCCTCGGGCCTGTAGACACGCACCACGGCCTTGTCGCGCAGGCCGTGCTTGTTCTCGGGGTCGACCTCATAGCCGGCGTAGGCCTGGATGCCCGTGCGGGCGACCCTGGCATCAGCCACGAGGTATCCGTCGCTGGTCCGGCGAACGCCGTCCAACGTGATCTTGTCGGTGAGGAGCATGGAGACCTCTAGCTGAGGACGAAGCCTGTGATGGTGCCGGTCGCGTCTACCTGGGGAGTGATCGTGTCGACGTAGGTGCCGGTGACCGGAACCTGTATATCCACGTTGTTCGCGACCAATGCGGCATTGGGCGGAAGCACGGCGCGAGGTGCGCTGCCGTTAAGCTGGAACGTGCCGCCGATGCCCGATGTGCCGCTCTGGATCGAGATTTCTATCCCCGCACCCACGCTGAGGACGGTATCGGTCGCATTGATGAGCGGGAAGTTCTGCCAGTTGCCCTGATCGACGGCGATTGTCGCCCCTGCCGTGCGCCCGTGCTGGTCCGCTATCGTGATCGGAGCGGCGTTGATCGCGATCTTTGTCGTCGCGTTCGCGAGCTGGACATCTCCGGAATTATTGGCGACGCGGGCGATTCCCGCGACCATTCCGCCACCGGCCCCGAAATCCAGAACATCGATGTTGTCGGCCCCATCCTGAATGACGGCATAGTTGGCCGGTAGGGTTATGCCCTCCAGCGTGTTCGGATCGGTCGATGTGTCGATGTCGGCCGTGCCCTGCGCGAGCTGAGCGCTCCCGTCGGAGTTGAGGATCGAAACCGCCTCGCCGTCCGTCACCGCCACCCCGTCAGCGGGGATGCCGCCGGAGAGGACATTGACGGCGACTGCCGACTGCATCGAGCCATCCGTGGCGACGTAGGGCTGTGCCGGCTTCTCCACCACATTGACCGTCGGGACCTGCTGCAGGCCACCGGCGGTGTCGAGGAAACTGTCTGCCATCACCCTCTCCTGATCGTCACGCGCACCGCCTGGGCGACCTTCTGCCCGACCTTCTTCCGGTTCTTCTCGGTCGCGGGCCGCATGAATGGGCGCTCCGCCATCTTGGACGTTCCGTATTCCAGCGCGGCCGAGTATGGCGCGTTGCTGGTCACATGCACCGTGGGCGGGTTTTGCGCCTCGACGGTGGTCTCGATATTCGTGTCCAGGGTACCCGTGTCCCGGTTCGGCGGCTGGCCAGGGGCGGAGGGCACATGCCCCTTCCCCGACACACTGCCTTGTGTGATCGAATGCTCGGCTTCTAGCTCGATGTCCTGTCCGGCCGAGTAGAGCGCCGCCGTGATCTGCTTGGCGCCCTGCCGCATGTTCTGGAGGCGCTTCTTGTGGCGGTCCATCCCCTTAATGCTCGCCATCACTCCAACTCCAGAACACCCTTGGCCTTGCATCCACAGAACGGTGCCATGCCGGGCGGATCGTTCCGACCGACGTCGCTTGACCAGGCGAACACCTTTCCGTTCCGGGCCAGATGCTCGGGCCGGTAGTGAAGCTTGCCCGAGTGCCGCCATTCGAAACTGGTCATGCCGACCTGCAATTGGCGCTGCCGATCGAGAGCCGACGAGAGTTTTTGCGTCTGGTCCATGGCGATGTTCAGAGCGCGGCGACGCGCCATGCCGGTAGCTTCGGCGATCTCCTTTGCCACCTCTCGGGCCGGGGTACGGTTCTGCAGCCCGCGGAACACAATGTCGGAAATCCGACCGCGGGCCTGATCCGACACGTCGCGGACCAACGCCACGTTGCGGGCGATCACATCCTCGATGGTCTCCTCGACGTCACCGGCATGCATCTGAGTGGTGAGGTCGACCTTGGTCGCGTAGAGCAGCGCCGAAACGAACCTGCGCATGTGCCATGTCTGCAGGGCATCGGCCCAGGCCTGGAATAGCCCGCGGAACGTGAAGACGGTCCTCACCGCCTCATTGTTGACGGCCTCGATCTCGACCTCGACGTCGCCCGCGCGATCCCGTGTCAGGGCATCCGCTGCCCTCTGTTCGGCCAAGGCGCGCTCATAGGCGGGCACGATACGCTCACGGGCTCCCGTCACCCACACCCGCACCGTTCGCATGTAGAGCCGGGCCAGATCGTCCCGCTGCGCCTTGGTCGGCTCGATCTGGGGGGCTTCGATGCGCGGGCGACGAATGCCTTGAGCTTTGGCGAGCCGGGCGAGGTCGATTTTCATGCGGCCTATAGTGGGCTAGAGCTTCTGGAGAGAGCGAGGGGGACGACGTGATAGTCTGGGAACTGATCCAAGGTGTTGGCGCGCTTGTCGGCCTAGCCACAGGCCTATTCGTACTTTGGGAGCGGATGACCAAGCATTCGCCGAACATTTTCGTGCGCTCCGAGCCCTTCCTTGGCGGTCAGAGATACCTATCCGTAAGAATTGAGAACCGATCTGACAGACCAATTTTCGTCGAGGCCCAGAATGGGGTCGAAAACGGAGAGTTGCGGGTTGCGATCGACAACAGCATCGAGGCAATTGTCACCTCCCTCCTCCCCGGCACTTCAACCTTTCTCGTGGACGGCAAGGAAACGAAGGACTTCCCGTTACTGAAGGGTCCAGATTTCTCCGAAATGGACCCCGTAAATGAGTGCACCCTGAGTATTCGGTGGCGGTTCGCGCAACCAATCCTTCTGCGTGCTTGGCGCCGGCGAACGATAAGCATCAGCAAGCAATCCCTGCAGATCCTTGAGGGCGAATTCGAAGACTAAGCCTCGACGCCCTCCCCGGCTGTCTCCAAATCGGTCGGATCGGGCTCTACCTCGCCAAGCTCTTCGTCGGCTTCGGCTATGCCCTGCTCAAGCCCAGGCCAGCGCCCGCTCTCGATCATCCGGTTCTGGACGGCCTTGGCGAGTGCTGATGTCGGGACAAGCCCCGTCATGGCGTAGATGTTGGTGGTCTCGGCCTCCAACTTGTCGACCTCGGCCTGTTCCTTCTCCGTCGGCTGCCAGAGCGAGTTCCAGTCGTACCAGACCGATTCCGGCCGGGCACCGATACCAGAGCGGATCAACATTTCATCAAGTGGAGCGAGCGCGGGAGAAAGCGTCAGCTCCTGCTTCGACTTGACGTTGTCGTAATAGTTGCGGAGGTCGCCCTCTCCCGTCGCATTCAGGCCTTTGGCGCTGGTGCCGATCAACCTGGTGACAGGGATGTCCGCCGCGCCCGATAGGATCGTCAGCAGCGTGGTCATGACATCGGGCAAGCCGGCCCATGTGACCTGTTTCTGGTCCCACTCGTCTTCCTTGTCGAGGAGGAGGACATTCGCCACGCTCTTCAGCATGGCCGCCATGCGATAGCGCTGGATAAGCACCGATTCATATTCGACCGATGCCATGCCCGTCATCAGGTTGGGTTGCCTGACGACGTCGATCTTGGCTTCCTGCATCAGCGCGCCGATCACCGCGGCGCCGGAATCCGCATTCCTGACCGCATCGGCAAGGTGCAGCCATACACTGTCGCCCCAGACATCGTTGCCGCCGAGGCGAGACGGCACCTTGCGGCCATTGACCAAGATGACCCGTGAGGGGTGAAGCGTGATCTGTTGCGCCCCGGTCCCGTTCAGGATCCAACGCTCAGGCTGCCCATAGAACTCGCTGAGCGGATCCCGGATGATTCCCTCCGGCTGCACGTCGTCAAAGCGGTGCAGGACGGTCAAGAACTTGACGGCACCTTTGTTCACGCGGGCGATCGGCAGAGGCAGCTCCGGGTCACCAGGGAGGCCGCCCGGGATGATGACAGCGCCGCCATAGAGCCGGGCCCAGATCAGTGCCTGCCGCACCTTCTGCTTGACCTGCAGGCGCTTCTCTTCCGCCTCGATTGCCTCGATCTGGGCTTGCTCAGCCTTCCATGACCGCCAGCCACGTGTGGCATCATCGGCCGGGATGTCGACGATCTTCCCGAACCATGTCGAGACACGATAGGCGTTCTCGAGCTCGACTTGGCTGCACTCCATCACATAGGAGTTGGCCGCCATCTTGGGATTGCCGGCACCCAGACCCGCCAGGAAGTTGGCAAAGCCGTCCGCGAATGTGACCACGCCATCCGTTGTGACCCGGACGCGCGGCTTTGCGATCTCATTCATGCGAACGCCTTCTGCATGTCGGATAAGGTGTAACCGGTGCCCAGCGCCAGCTCATTCAGAGCATCGGCGAAGGCGTCGACCTGGTCGTCGAATTGTCCGTTCGGGAAGGAGCAAAGTTCATCGAGGAACGGCTCATTCCATGGCGCGCGGATCAGTTTTACATTCCCAGCCTCCGCCTGCGCGGATGCCGGCCGGGCGCGGGTCGCCTTGTCGCCCGTGATGGGCATCACCTTCACCGAATATCCGGCGAGCAGCTTCACCTTCGTCTCGGCGTCGGACTTACCGGCCGCGCCAGGATCCTGCGGCATGCGGATTATGACCGCGAGGCCATCCTGAGACGCTGTATTCTTCAGGTTCTTCTCGACGTCGGAAGCGGACCACCGATCCCGGCGCACGTCCTCGACGTAGAAGGTGCCGTTGACGTAGGCCATCTTGAGACCGACGGTCCAATCCGGCTGTTTCCCCGGTTTCGGCTTTGACGCTGCGAAATCCCATGCCCTGACACGCTTCGCCCCAGCCGGTACCGCGTCAACGATCTGAAAATCGCCGCGCTGGAACATACCGCCCGATCTGGGCGCCGGCCGCTGCTGAAACTGACCTGCGACGGCATAGGAGCCCAGCGGGATCTTGTCGCGCTCGACCACATGGCGGGGGAAGCGCTCGGGAAAGAGGAGCTCCCCGTCTTCCTTCCTCGGATCGACGAAGCCGATCTTGGTCCGGCACTGGCGTTCCGGCTCATACTCCATCGGGAGCATCAGGTGCTCGTATCCCAGCCCGAGCGACAGAATGGACCCCGAAACGTCCGCTTCATGCAGGCGCTGCATGATGACGATGATGGCCGAGCGTTCCGGATCGTTCAGACGGGTTGGGACCGATTCCCGGAACGTCCGAACCGTTGATAGGCGATCGGCTTCACTCTCAGCGCCATCGACCGAATGCGGGTCGTCGATGATCACCCGATCACCACGACCGCCGGTGAGACGCGAGAACGGAACGCCCTGGCGAAACCCAGTCCTCGTGTTTGCGAAGGCCATCTCGCCGCGGCGCGTCAACTGGACCGTGTCGCCCCATAGCGCCTGATACCAGTCCGAATCGACGAGATCGCGCATACGGCGGTTGTCGCGCTTGGCGTAATCCTCGGAATACGACGAGCCGAGGATGCGCAGTGCCGGCCGGCCCTTCGGGCCCCACTCCCATGCCGGCCAGAAGACGCCCGTGATCAGCGACTTCATCGTGCCAGGCGGCACGTTGATCAGGAGGCGGATGATCTCCCCGTTGGTGACCGCCTCGAGGTGCTCGCAGATCGCGTCGATATGCCAGCCATGGACATAGGTGATCGACGGCTCGACGACGTGCCAGGCCTCACGGATGAACCCCGATAGGGTCTGGCACTTGGCCCGGATACGCTCGGCATCCTTGGCGACACGCTCCCGTTCAGCCTCAGCCGCCCGTCTAGCCTTCTCCTCCCTGATCAGGCGCATCATCGTCGCCGGATCCGGCAAGCGGACCGAAGATGCTTTCAAGTTGATCGAGCTGGTCACCGGAGAGCCTGGTTAGATCGACTGTGGGTATGGGGCCGCCATTTGGCCCGGCGTGGCGATGCTGCGACGGGGCATGACTGCCCTGCATCTTGTTGGCCTCGGCGATGGCGGAGACGGACACGCGCGGGTCATCCTTCTCGGCCGCATCCGAAATACGCTTGAGGGCCGCGAGCCTGTCAGCGGCCGTCCATTCGGCCTTCTCGGCAGCCCTGCCTTGCAGTTCCGCGACACGCCGCTCGATGTTCACATTTGTTGACAACCGGGATGCTGCGGATCGGCTCGGCTTATAGCCAGCATTCACATACGCCTCGGCCGCACTCTTGCCCTTTGCCAGGGTTTGGGCGAATGCTTCGTGCCTAGGGTTTGGAAGGGCGGGCATGGCTTACCGGTATTCGAATGCGCAGATCTGCAACAACGGTCATCTCATTACCAGTGATATTGAAGACGGCAGCGGTGCAAACTTCTGCAGCAATTGTGGAGCGGCTACAGTTGTTCGGTGCGCACACTGCTCGGCGGGCATCCGCGGAGATGCAGACGACGACGGCTTTACGCTTTCCATGGGACCCGTCCCCGCATTCTGTCACTATTGCGGCAAACCCTACGAATGGACTTTGAGGCAGGTCCAAGCAGCAAAGGATCTTGCCGACGAGATTGAAGACATGGACGAGGCAGAGCGCGAGAAGGCTAAGGCGAGCTTTATCGACTTGGCGTCAGATACGCCCCAAACCGCCGTCGCAGCTACAAGGGTGAAGAAGCTGATAGCAAAAGCCGGCCCCATCATCGGCAATGCTATTCGCGAAATTGTTGTGTCTATAGCGACCGATGCCGCGAAGAAGACGATCGGCCTTTAGCCGTCGCGTATCGCAGCCTGGGTTGCGTTCAGATCGACGAGGTACTCTGCAACGAAGCGCTGCTGCTTGTCGGTCAGCGCATCTGTGGTTCCATATTCTTGGGTTAGGGTGGAACGACGACAATGCCATTTTACTCGGTGGATCGACGCGGGTTCTATCGCGCAGGTGAGGCGCTTGGGCTCTTCAGTGAAGACCCTCAGCCAGAGGTAAGGAGGCGCCCCAGCGGCGAGCTATTCTCTGTGGCCGAGGCAAGCCAACACCTATTGTCCCTGTTCCCGGACGGCTTGTCTCTTCACGGATGGGACATGATGACGGTCCCAATCGCATACACACCGCCGCCCCATTTCCAATACGTAACTTACTCGCCGTTGATTGAGATCGCGTTTGCATTTGTTCGAAGGAGCGATTTCCCAGAGAGGCCATCGAGGCTTCAGTCGTATTTGGGCTGGCTGGACAGCGATGCCGCTTCGGCCTTTAGCCGCAACAATGGAGGCCAGCCGGTGTATCAACTAGACAGTCAAGCCGCCTTCGTCGCCGACGGATACTGGTTGAAAATCGGATGGCGGGCCGCCGATACCAGCTTGTGCGCACATCGGTATTGGGCAGGAGACATGTCCGCGAACAGCGAACCAGAGGTACTGCTCCAAACGCCCGTTCAGGTAGTCACTCGTCTCTGACGATGGCGAGACAAGGCCTCTTCTCCACACCGGCAAAACTGTGGTTGTATGCACGCTCCCGGAGGGAGGGCGGCAATGAAGCGCGCAGTGACAACGATTGCGATAGCGTTGCTGTGGTCATCGTCGGCGTTTACCGATGTGAAGTATGACGACTTCGACGCGAACCGCGACCAATTCACTACATATTTAAGTGGCGTATCCCGGGGCATCTCTTGGACGAACTCATGGGCTTCGATACGCGGGCACCCGGCCTACTGCCCCCCGCCTGATCTCGCCATCACGAACGAACAAGCGATTGATATCCTGGACCGATACGTTCAGAAACGTGGGGAATCCGCCCGCAACGACCCCATCGAACTGCTATTACTACAGGCGCTACGAGACGTTTTCCCCTGTAAGGATTAAGCCGCCTCTTTCTTCCGCCTGGCGGCTTCGCGTTGGCGCCGGCGCTCGTTGCGCTTGGCTGCCCATGAAAACGCCGACTCCGGCTCATCTGCCATAAACGGCGAGAACGCGCTGTCGGCCATCCATGAATTTAGGTGATCTCTCTTGCCCGCATCTTCGGCGATCGTAGCGGAAACATGACTGATTTCATGGCCGTATGACAACACCCGGATTTCGGCCGTTTGTGCATGCAAATCGCGTTTCCCGGCAAGATGGTCTGCTATGCGCTCCAAGGCGCGATCTTTTCGCCTCCGCCCGGTCTCAGGATGGATACCTTCGACCTGGAAACACCAGCGGCGGAACGACTTCCCGCCGGCCTTGGCCCGGGCCCATGCCCATAGTGCTCGGCGCTCGGCATCATCGTTCGTTGCTGTCAGCCAGTCGAAGAGCTTCTCGACGGCACTGATCTCTGCCGCGGTCGGCATCGAGGCCAGCCGCTCCCAGAAGGCCTTACGCTCCTCGGCAAGCGGATCCTCTCCCTTGGCGAGCTTGTCGCCCGCCTCTTTTCGCCAGCCGGCCTTGTCGTTCCAGTCGTGGACATAAGGAAGCTGCTGGGCGCGCAGGGCCATCGGGCCAACGTGCTCGTGGGTGTTGCGGTCGATCTCCGCCGCTCTGATGAAGATGCTCGCGATGTCGCCGATGTTCATGTCCGCCGCCTGTCGTCATAGAGATCGGGTTGTATGGATCGAGGCCCGAAGGCTCGCCACATGCGTTCGTAGATCATGCCGGCCAGGACCGCGTTCAACGGAAAGATGCCCCTGAGGTCCTGGGTTATCCACTGCAGCTCGCCTACCGGCGTCGCGTCCCAAGCGGCGAGCCACTTTGATGCCTGATCCACGTCGTCGGGCCGGGCCCGGATGAGCCCTGAAGCCGCGCCGAACGCTTCACGGTCGAGGCACGCCTTGTTGTTCTCGGTTTCGGCGAGCGTCGTCATAACCAGGCGCGCGTGCTCAATGCCATGTCGGCGGATGATCTTCTCCAGGGTGCCGACGGCGCGCGTCTCTCCCGGTCCCGGATATACCGATTTCGGCACTACCCGGACTTCGAACTCGTCGCAGAGGGCCTGGACACGCGGATCGATCATGCAGCCACCCGCTTTCGGCGCTTCCGGGGCTTGCCGGCGATCTTCTCGATGGTCTCGACAGGCACGAGCCGGTATCCGATCGCGCCCCTCCCCGGCCGGTTCTTCGGAATAGTCCATCCATATGGCTCGATCTTCGGGCGAATCTCGGCGATGCACGACGTGATGACGTTGGCCGCGTAGAGCGGCCCGCCGTCCCGGTCGTGGCGATAGACCATGTCGACGAGGTCGGGCCCTGACACATGGCGGGGATAGGCCTTCGACAGACATTCGATGATGGTCCGGCCGCGATATCCGAGCGCCACCGACGCGAGCGCCTCTTTCGGAGCATGCTGTGCCAGCGGCTGACCACAGGCTGGGCAGTGAGTGGTTGTCATGCCGCGAGTCTCCCTGTGCTGCCCTTCTTGTACCGGCTGAGGACCGGAGCGCCGTGTCGGGCCTGATAGCGGGCAAGAGCGGTGAGCACAGACGTATGATCAAGACCGAACCACTTGCCTATCGTGGGAGCCGAGGTCATCGGCCTTGCGGCCTTGGTTCGATAGATCGCTTCAGTGCGAGCAGCAGTGACCTGGACGGTGCGCGACCGCGACAGGATCTCACGGGGCGGAACTCCGTGCTTCTCGGCAACCTCGCGCACAATCATGCGCACCCACTCGGGCAGCGGAGCCAGCAATATGAAGTCGAGCGGCGTTTCATAAATGCTCATGCCCGCCTCCTCTGCCTGTGCTCAACCGCTACCGGAGGCCTGCCGCGACCGGGATAGATCATCGACGGGCCGACGTCACCGAACACCCTCACCTTCTCCTGCTCGGCCTCCTGTTCGCGTCTGGCGAGAAAGGCGGTCACCTCATCCGCCAGCGCATCCATTGCCGGCGCCTGCTCGATCTGCTCGGAGCGGATGGACGGGTTCAGAACGCGCGTCAGGCATTCTTTCGCCGCGGCAATTGCCTGGATTGCAGTGTCGCATTCGACCGGCTGGCCATCCTTCCTAACAAAGCGCCAGTTCTCGCCGGCGAATAGCCGGAACAGTGGCCGGTACCGCGAGCCGTAGGGCATCTGCGAATATTCGGGCAGGAATTCCTTGGTCATCAAAGCCCCTCGTCGAACAGTTCGGCCGGCGCTTCCTCGCGCATCGACACGTATCGGGTGAATGTCGCTTCGAACCGGATGCGCCGGCGGATGGATGGATCTCCGAAGCGCACCTTCAGTGCGCCAAGTTCGGCGTGATCCTCTTCCCACCTCTCACGGGCGAACCGGCCCTCGATCTCCCGCTCTTCCTTTTCATCGGCAGCGGTCGCCAGTTGGGTCGCACGGTATTTCCAGGCCCGGTAGAGGTAGAACATGCCGTCATAGTCCTCGCGGGCCATCTCGCCCCCGTAAATGTCGGCATCGATCGGCCGCGGGTTCTTGCGCTTCGCGCCCGCACTGGATCGCTGATTGAGGTTCAACCAGACGGCGCCGAATTCCGCGGCGATGTCCTTGCACACACCATTAACCTCGGCAGCAATGCGGCCTTCATGGTCACGCTCGTTCCTCGGTTTCACCTTGCGGACGTGGTCGAGGATGATCAGTGGTACCTTTTCGAACCGAGGGGCGAAGGTGGTCAGGAACCGGCGGGCATAGCCCGCGATCTGGGCCGAACCGTCCCGCCGGCCGGAACACTTCTTGTACGCCATCGGCAGGGAGCGCAGATCGGCAATCGCCTCCCATTTCCGCTCACGCTCTTTGGTTTGGAGCCGGTCCTCGTCTTTGAGCCTAGCGTGCTCAATGCCGAGCTGCTGAGACACCATCTGCAGAAGGCACTGGTCCCAGAGCTGATCATACGAGAGAAGAAGGGTAGGATGACCGTGACGGGCCGCATGGCTCATGATCTGCAGAACCTTGCTCGTCTTGCCCTCTCCCGAGCCCGACAGCATGCCGTAGAGGTTCCCCGCCTCAAGGTCCTCGCCCATCACCTCGCGAAGCTGAGGGAGCGGCAGCGGGACGGTGGGGCGGCTTCTCTTGCGCTCCCCGCCCATCATGCGATCGACTTCGGTTTGAGCCGTCACCATGCCGTCGGCATCGTCGCCCGCATCGAGCGAGAACAGCAGGTCCTGCGCCTTGCCTATCAGCTCTTGGCCGGTTTCCTCGGGCTGTGCGTTGTAGCCGATCCATGAGATGTCTTGGCCGATCGAGATTAACCGGCGCCGCAACGCCACGTCGCGGATGGCTTGGGCTAGTCCGTCGGCTCCCGTCACCGTCACGGCTTCGGCAACAAGCTGCGCCAGGTATTGCGAGATCGTGAGATCACCGACCTTGGCATCAGCCGGCAAGAAACCGATGACGGTCGGCGGTGTCGCCTTCTTGCCCTGGCGGATTAGGTCCGAAATGATCCCGAATATCTTGCCATGCAACGGCTCACCGAAGTCTTCGGCACTGATCTTCCCATCGACAGCGACGAAGGCGTTCACATTGAGCATGACCGCCCCTAAAAGGGCGGCCTCTGCCTCGACGGCATCAGGGAGCGCCGGCCGGAAGTCGTGGGAGAAAGCGTTCATGCCGCCCTCGTCTGCAATGACTTGAACCGCTGGCAGGCCTTGCCGGCCATGGCAATGCCCACGGCCTCGGCGGCATCAGCGTTCTTCACCGTGATCCGGAGCACATGGCAGCGGTCAATCGCGGCACGTTTCCACAGCTTCTCTTCGACCGGGTCTTCGCCCTCCTTCTCCTTGATCTTGATCGGGGGCTTGAAACCCGGGCCGAAGAAGAATCTCCGCCATGTGGACGAGGGGATCGTCTGCCATGGGATGCGATAAGCGCTGATGATGCCTACCGCGCCACCGATGAGGCCGGGCAAAAGCATCTGGTTGGGATTGATTGTCTGGATCTTTCTTGGCCCATGCAGCGTCTGAATGGTCTTCGTGAACGTCTTGACGTTGCGTAGCGGCTCCTCGATCGACACGAAGTCCGGGCGCTGGTCCTTAAGCATGATGCGCAACTGATCAGCTAGCGAGGCTGCCTTTTCTTCCGGGCTCTCGCCCTCAGCTTTCATGAGACCCGTCTTAATCGACGAGAGGCTTTGAACGTTCGCGTCGTACCAGGCGAAGCCGGTCGTGGTCGCGATGTCGAGGCCGAGGATGATCATGCGGCCTCGCGATCGGTTTCGAGCGCATCGAACAGGCTCGGGATGGCAATCTCTCGCTCCATCGCCTCCAGGTATTTGATGCCGTCGAGGAAATAGCCGCCGTTGAGTTCGACGGCGCGACCGCGACGCCCCAGCTTGAGCGCCCGGTACGGTACCGTGAACAGACCGCCGAAGGGATCGAACACGAGTTCGCCCTTGGCCGAGAAGCGGTTGATAAGCCGATCGACGATGTCGAACTGCAGAGGGCAGATGTGGAACTCGAGCCCCTTCCGCGACTGCTCGCCGTTAAGGGTCCGCATCCGGTTGACGTCGTGCCAAGTCCAAGGCGCCGTCGCGCCGGGTGCAAGCGCCATGAAGGTCGAGGGCAGCGCGCCGCGCTTTTCTAGGGCTTCGCCAACCTTGATATGCGTCTCGTAGTCATAGACGTTCTTCAGGGTCCATTCCGTGAACGTCTTCGCCAGCTTATCCGGCCCCATCGACGCCAGTTCTTCCGGCGTCAGAAGCCGTTCGCCAGAAGACCGCCAGAACGCATGTGCGTCGACCTGCCAGCGGGCAAGGCTGTAATCCTCCTTGGCCTTCCTTACCGGGTCGTCGGCGTAGCCCTTCCCCCGGTCCGACTGCGGCGCGCGGAGGATCAGTACGTACTCCGGCGATCCGACCCCCATCTTGGTCCCGTCCTTCCGCATCTCGGTGTAGCCGAGGCGATAGGTCTGGTTGTTCTCGCGAACGACATCGGTGTTGATTTGGACCATGCCGAGATAGTCGAAGCCATGCCCGAGGCAGTGGAACAGCGTCTTGGCGTGGAACGGGTTGACGGTCGGGACGCCCTTGCCGGTCACGTTTCCAAACAGGATCCGGTCCTTCACATGGCAGGCGTAGATGCGGCCTGGCTTCAGGATGCGCAGCAACTCCGGCGTCAGATAATCCATCTGCGCGAAGAAATGCTCGTCGCTGTCGGTATGGCCGAAGTCGTTGTAGCTCGGCGTGTACTCATAGTGATTGCTGAACGGGATCGAGGTTACAATCAGATCGACCGAAGCGTCCGGCATCGATCGGACTTCCTCGACGCAATCATTGTTGGCGACCAGCCAACCCTCGCCCTTGGCCTCGATCCGCTCAACTCCGATGGATCTGGTGAGTGCGTCCGCGGCGGACAGCTGATCAAGGCCATGCTCGCGGATGATTTCGGTCATTTTTTCGACCATCTGGTCATGCCTCTCCCATTTGGCTTGGAGCGTGCGCAGGACCTCGCGCTCGCTCTCGGCGTAGATGATGTGGATTTCGACCGGCCAGCTCTGCAGGAAGCGGTGAACGCGATGCACCGCCTGAATGAAGTCGTTGAACTTGAAGCCGATGCCGAGGAACACTGCCTTGTGGCAGTGGCGTTGGAAGTTGCAGCCCGAACCGGCAATCACCGGCTTTGCGGCGAGGTATTGGAACTTCCCCTCACTGAAATCGATGATCGACTGCTCTCGCGAGTCCAGGTCCTGCGATCCGTAGACCGAGACAGCGCCGGGCACGGCCGCTTCAATCGCGCGGCGCTCATCCTCGAGGTCATGCCAGAGGATGAAATGATCATCGGGAGCCCCGTCGAGGATATCGCGCATCTTGGCGATGCGGGCGCCGAGCGTGTCGCGCTTCTCCTTCGAGGCGCCGACAACACCAATGGCACTGTCACGGAACAGAAGAGCTTGGCCGTCACGATCCTCGCCGCCGTCGGCAAGGTTCGTCTGGACCTCGTGATAGATGACCTTGAACGGCGGCAGGTCGTAGCCCTCGTTCGAGTATCCGAGATCCGACGGCCGCTGCAGGAAGATCGCCCAGGAGTTCAGCCAAAGCCAGAACTCCCGCTCCTTGTGCGGATAGAGCGTCAGGTTGTTCGCCTGAGTGCTGTCGCGCTGGAAGAAGCGCGTCAGCGCCTGCCCCGTGTCCATGATGCCGAGGAAGCCGGCATAGTGGATCAGCTCCTTGTATCGGTTCGGCGACGGCGTGGCGGTTGCGACGAAACGGAAGCGCGACGCCGAGAACAGCGAGAGGAACGTCTGGTAGGTCTTCGAGCCATAAGACCGAAGAACCGACGCCTCGTCGAGGCTGACCGCCTGGAACTCGTTCGGATCGAGCTTCCCGTCGCGGATCGTCTCGTAGTTCGTTATGTAGAGGCCGGTTTCCCCTGCCTCATCGATCCGGCGAATGAACTTGATGTCGAGGCCGAGCATCTTGCCATCGCGGCGGAACTCCTGCCGCACGCCAAGGGGCAGAATTATCAGCCCTCGCCCCTGAACCTTCTCCGTCACGATGCGGAGGATCTCGATCTGCATCACGGATTTGCCGAGCCCAAACGCCGCGAAGATCGCGCGCCGGCCGCCGCGGACTGCCCACTTCACGATGTCGCGCTGGTGCGGCTTCAGCATCGGGTTCACGTTGGCGTCTTCGATCTCGAACCCGGAGACCGGCGCCAGGCGCACCTTGGCCTTGAGGAAATCGGCATAGGCGTTCATTTCGCGCCTCCGATCACGGCGACCAAGATCACGCTGCCAGTGACAGACGCTGCCAGGAGGCAGGCAAACCAGCGCTTCTGAGAGGTGGTGAGGGATTGCATTTCGTGTCTCGGTGGGGAGATGCGCCACTGAGGCAGGCGCCCGCCACTCGACTGGAAAGGGGAAGGCCTATGCGGCCTGGTCGACTTCGAACGGATCGTCCTTCTTGATCAGCTCGTCCTTGGCGCGGTTCCGCTTCTCCATGGCTGACTGAAGAGCGATGCGGGCAGCCTTCTGCTCCTCTTCCCACCCTTTCGCCCAAGCCTTTCCGTTGGCTGTGTGCTCGTCATACGGGTTAGATCCCTCACCCGTCGCACCCGCCTTTCGTCCAAGCTTGCGCGCTAGGTCTTCACCGTGTTCCCGCGAAAAGTCGCCGAACATGTCAGGCTGGAAATCGACCGGCAGAGCGAACCAGGCTGCGATTTCGGCCGAGCGCTTCATGCGATCGACCATGATGCTGCCGTCTTCGATCTCGGCACACCGAAGGGCGTGATCGATCTCCCATCCCGCGATCTTGTCGGCCTTGGCCAGTTTGCGAAGACGCTTGTATTCGGCCTGGGCCGCTTTCACGACCTCGTGCTGTGCGGCGATCGGTTTGAAGTGATCCATGAAGAGCGCCTTGCGCTCCTCGGGGGTCAAATCACTGTTGTGGCCAACTTCGGCCTTAGCTGCCTTTGCCATGCTCAGTTTTCCCTTTCTCACCACGTCACCGTGGCGCGCTGGATGGTTGGTTTGTCGGTGATCGCCATGCTGCTGGCGTCGTAGGCGAAGATCGCAGCGAGGATCGCGGCGGCGGCCCCTGCGAACACGAGCACCATCCGACGCCTACCGGTTCGCTGGCTGAGCATTTCGCCCAGCGACAAGATCTGCGAGGCCAGCCAATACCGGATGGGCCGTAGTACCATTGCGTTGTTCCTCGTAAGTCGCCTCGGCCCGATCGCCGAACTCCTGCCAATGGGCCTGGAACACAGCCATCCAGCGCGAGACCTTCATCTCGCGAGGGGGACGGTTCCAGCACTGGAGGATGATGTTGGAAGGAACCCGGAGCCGGGTCTGCAGGCGGTCCGCTGCCGCCTCGATGGTGTCGCCCGGACCACGGTGCTCCTTCTTCAAGAGCTCCGTCGACATGCGTTTGGCCTCCTGGCCAAGCCACACCGGGTCGTCGATACGCGTTACAGACATTTTGTCGCCCCTGTCAGAGCATTTGTCACGCATGACATTTCCTCTTCGCTATCTCTGTGCGTGTCAGAGACAGCGACTAAGCCGGTCGAACCGGCAGAAAAGACGAGGTCGAGAAATGGATCGAACCACGAAGCGCCAACCTCATCGTTCGATCCAACTTTCGCTGCCGTTGCACCTGCCAGTGCGACGGAGAATGGTTGCCGATAATCAAGATGATCCATTCGCATCAGCACCCTACCCGACGCGCCGCGTCTTCACGGGTGAGAGGCCGAATGTTGTCAGGCTGGGCCTGACGCTCGCGGACGCAATTGCCCGCGACGGCCCAGGCTACGATTAGGCCAGCCACGAACGCCGCGATATGGGTGAGTGCCGCGATCATTCTGGCACCCTAAGAACTACGATTGAACGGGCGCGGCCCGGCATGTGGGTGATGTATCCCCGCTCGGCCAGCGCGTTGATGATGCGATTGACACCCGACTTTGATCCGAGACCAATGCCGTCTGCGATCTCGCTAAAGGTGGGCGCAACTACTCGTTTCTTCTGGTAGTCGATTATGAAGTCGAGGACTTGCCGCTGCCGAACAGTGAGACCGCCGACGGGCTTCTGATCCAGCTGGCGCCTTACCTCGTGGGCCAGCTTAGGATTGGTTCGGATCAACTCGGAGGCGGCATGGGCGAGTGGGGTCATGCCGCCTCCACCTTTTCCGCCATCAGCTTTTTGCAAGGTCCGCAATGCTCACGACCGGTACCGCCGCATTTCTCGAGATCGTCGAGATGCTGACAGAACGGCCGGATGCGACGGATCATGTCCGCCTTGGAAAGGGTTGCCCCGGAGGCGGGAGGAGGAGCGACCTCCGGGGCTGCAGTCGCCTGCCGTGCTGGGGACGCAGCGGGGTTGGCAGGCATCTGGGAATTTCGGGGAGCGGGAGAGACCACCGCCTCTCCATCCGTCGATCGCTCCCCCTCAGGTTGGCGCGTAACCTGCGCCTGGTATTTTTCTGCCGCTGTTCCCGATGGTCCCTTGCGGGCTCCGTCCATCGATGGGGCTTCGGGCTTGCTGATCGGATTGGCCCCGGATGGTGGCGTTCCGACCGTCTGCCGCTCGCGGCTCTCCCCACTCAAATTCGTTGCGCCGACTTTCACGGCGCTGCTGGCGCGCTCCGCGCGGCGATCTACATCATCGCCTCCCGTGCCAGTGGCTGGATTGCTCTCTGTGAAGATGACACCGCTCACCCGCAGGTAGGCGATGAATGCTTCGCGGTCTTCGTCGGTCGCTTCGGTCCAGAGCGCGACCAGTTCGTCGAAGATGTTGCGGAGATTGGTGGGGAGGTCGGCCGAAGCCGCCTCCCCTTCGTGGCGGCCCTCACGATCCGCAGGCGTCCCGGTTCCTGTCCCGGCAAGGGAGGCTTCGGCCTGCGGACCTGCCTCCGGGGATGGCTCATCGCTTATCGAGGGCCTCGGTGCATTCTTGCGGCTGGCATTGATGCCGGCCGTCTTCATGGTGGCGACGGTGCCGTGTTTGGATCGGAACTTGCGGCCACGGCTATCACTGGCTACATCGCCAGTGATCCGCTCCACGCGGGGGTCATCGAACACCGCTTCCCTGCCCGGACGGAACTTGCCTCCGGCGTCGCGGGCTTCTCCTCGGTAGAACGCTCGGATGTCAGCCTTTACACGCGCGACGGTCGTATGGTGCACTTTGCACCGACGAGCGATCTCCCGATCCGACCACGCGCCCCACTCTTCGTCTTCAAGGAGGCGCATGATCGCCCGGCGACGATCGGCATCGGTTCGCTGCAAGCCATGCGCATGGTTGACGCCGACGCTGTAGAGGACGGCGTCGCGCAGACCGCCTTGATGGATTTCGCAGCGGATCTCTGTGCGGCCAATGCCTCGCGCGGCGTAAACGCGGTGGAACCCATCAGCGAGCCAATACTTCGATCCATCGTGGAAGACGGTCACTGGCGGGAAGATGTCTCCCCGCTCCATGGCTTCCTGGTAGTCCTTCCAGACGTCGGTCTTGATGTACTTGCGCGGCTGGGCCTGAGTGTCCGCAGCTATCAGGGCAAGAGGTACATCCTCGATTACGTGTTCGTTGAGCGTGGCCCGCGACTGCGTACCACCGTCGATATGGATGGTGTCGAGGGCGAGGCCGTGTTCGTCGGTTGGCTGAGTGCGGATCATGCCGCGTTCTCCACCACCGGCCGCGCAACGTTAGCGGGCCAGTCCGCATCTTCGGGCCAGTTTGCTGAAAACCAGGCAATGGCCGCATTGAAGCGACCGACCGTGATGTCTGCCCCATTTCGGATGGCGGTGAGCTTCTTGCTGTCGCCAAACACCCGATGGCTGAGCGTCACTTCCTTGACCGAAGTGGCTGCGATGAATGCGTCGGCGAGGCCGAGAAGGTGCGCGATTTCTGTCATGGCGCTACCTTGTCGGTTATTTTACCGCTGCTGTCAACGGTTTTCTTACCGCTCGCTGCAGCTCGCCGTTGGCGGTAATTTCACCGCATGATCGACCTGGCCCAAATCATTGAGAAAATAGAGGCTCGCATAGCTGAGCTTGGGATGACCGCGGCCGAAGTTTCCGCCAAGGCGACGGACTCCAAAGACACAATCCGGAATTGGAAAAGGGCGGTCGAGGCCGATCGGCGGAACGGGACGAATAAGGCGAGCGCAACCACGATCAAACTAAACCAGGTTGAGGCCGTGCTTGGGATCGAACTCGCCCGGAATGGAAGTGGCGCCACGCCGGAGGCTCAGTTGCGGTCTGCTCTACTCGCCTTCGGTGTCGATGCAGAAGACCTGGGCCGGGCAGTTTCTTCTGTCAAAGTGTTCGTCGACGACCACGACGAGCAATCATCACAAGGCCTTCATCGTGATCAATCCTCACCATCCAATGGCCGCCGTGAAGTAGAGCCATCAAGGTAGAGATCTCGGCAGCTTTCCTCTTTACGACAATCCTTGGATCTAGCGGGGCGGCGGCACCAGCCGCTTCTCGCAGCTCAGCGACTATCTCCTCGTTCCGCGTTTCGTAACGCGGCCTATATTCGATCATGACTTCCCCGCCCACTAACCAGCCGCCCGCGGCGAAACGAACTCAGTAAACTGCCTGCTCAAAGTACCACCCCTGCGATGAGAACATAATAGGAACATCTACCTAGCCGACGTGTCAACCGCCGGCTGTCACAGCGCGTTTCGAGTTGTGATTTTTCCTCCTCCTCGAGGGCCGTCCGCAGGCCCTAACGAATTGCTACATACCGTTAGGATCGGTGTCTACAATTGAAGTGTCCAAAATGGACAGTTCGCGCATTGCTTGCCGAACCACACGCTCAATTGCCTCAAAGAAAGCGTCCGTTTCAGGCGTCGATGACCGGAAAGAATAGACTATCCGGCGCCCTACACGTCTCTGGTTGATGTTTCCGCGTCGCTGCATCGCGGACAGGTGCCTGTGGACAGAAGTCCTCGGCAGCGTCGTTACTGCCGAGATCTGGGTCGCATCCATCGGACGTCCCTCGTACTGCCCCACGCGGATCGCAAAAGAGACCAAGGTTTCCTCTGTGGGCACGCTACGAGATGTCGCGACCGAATGAAGGTCCAGCATCAATCGCAGAAGGATGCATCGGACTTGCTTTTGATGATGGGACGCGTCTGGCAATTTGGGGCAGCACCTCTGAACGCCCCCTCGCCGATGGTTCCACTTTTGTCGATATTGTGGAACCATTTCTAGCACTTAATGTTTCAGCGATAAGTCGGGGCATGTCCAAGCAACCGCCCCACAGTTTCCACCTCCGATTGCCGGAAGACGTCCTGTCGTTCCTGATGGATGAGAAAGGCAGCAATAGCCTGAACGGGGAGATCATCGATCGGCTACGCGGGACGATGGCGCAGCGTGACGCGGACAGGCTCGGGGCCGCGCTTCGGCCGATCCTCGATCCTTTGGACGACGCCGATCGCGAGGAATTGGTGGCGCTCACGATCAGGGCCTTGCAGATCCTGGCGAAGGGGAGAACGCGCCCACGTCGCAAGTAGGCCTTAGCCTTTCGCCTTCTGATACTCGGCGGGGTCTATTCGCCGAACCTCTGACGCAGCTCCAAATGTGCCCGGAATGAACGGTTCTCTCCGCGTCGGATATCTTCCGCCGTGCTCGTTCGGGCAAAGGGTACGCTGAAGTTTCAGCATATGCGGGAAGAGGGATTTTGTCCGATCCTTGGTAAATTTCGTTCTCTGCCGGCCAAGCGTGCGTGCCATCCAGTACGCCTGGCGCTCGCTTTTCAGCGCATCGACATCAACGCCTTTGCGGCGGAGCCAGTCGCGCAGGGGATAGAGCGACTCCGGCCACTCATACGGTTGGAATGCGTGTTTCATACCTGATTTCCAGTCTCTTGTGTTCATCTTCCATAGGCTTCGAAAAGGAGCGTCCTTCACACACTGAAGGCCGTCCTTTCCTGCTGCGCCTTGTCCGCAGCCAAGCATCCGTGAACCTGATTTCCACCCAGCCTGGTGTTTGATTTGGCAGTACCCGTCTGCCCTTCACCGGCATCCTCCCGCCTGTCCAGCGGTGCGAACGGAACGCGCCGATACGAACTCAAGTGTGAAAAGTTGGCTGGGGTTATTCCTCGCGCGGCAAGCGTTGATCGAGGACGGGCGCTCCAAGCCCCGTCAGATTCGTCCGGTTCGTGAGGGAGCCGGCAACCTGGGGGAGATTCATGCACCGGATGATCGGCGCGGCGGGACAATCGCCCGTGAAGACCACCGCCTCGAGCGCTCCAACCGCAATCACTTGGCGGGAACCGCCGAGCAGACCCAAGATGTTGCGATTTTCTGCGCCGCGACGCGCCTTAATGCTTGTTTCCGAAGGCTCTACTTGATACATAAGCCCTGACTTATCTCAACGTCTCTTTGTGGGCGTCGCGCCCCGGTCGGATCATCCCGCCGGGGCTTTCTTTTTATGCGCGCCGCTCAGCCGGCGCAATACATCTTGTCGGTTTTTTTACCGCCATATGTTGACGGCGGTAATTTTACCGTTTAAATTACTCCCATCAGCCACGAAGAAGCCCTTGGCCGATCTGGCGGAGATGGAGACGACAATGCTGTTCCTGAAAGACATCTATGGGGCCAAGCAGGCGCGCGGTGACGCCGACGCCGAGCAATTCCGCGCCCTGGCCATCTACGAGTTTGGCGCCGGCCTGAACGCCACGGCGATCGGTGCCGCGCACATCCTGCGGTCCGTCACCAAGAACCGGCGCGCATGGGTGTCGGACGTCCAGCACGCCCGCCGTGTTGCTGCCCTGGCTGACATCGACGCCGCGCTCTCCCCTGTAGCAGAGGCTGCGTGACATGACCGAACAGAAGCACACGCCGACGCCTTGGGAAGTGCAGGGAAAGTACATCTATGCAACGGGAACTGTCGATACGTTTTGCGGCCCTGTCATAGGCGTTATCGCGGTCTGTGAAGAAACACAGGAGACTGACAGCGAGGGGAGAACATGGTCTGCCGGTGGCGATGCGCTCGCCAACGCCGCTTTCATCGTCCGCGCAGTCAACTCTCATGAAGCCTTGGTGAAGGCGCTGAAAGCGCTGTCGGCAGCAGTATTTGCGCCGAACGATGATCGGTCACCTGAACTCAAGGCAGCCTTGGAACTGACCGTCGCCGCCATCCTGCAGGCAGGAGGCGAGCATGGCGCGTGAACTCACCTTCCGCACGACCGTCTCGCTGTCGATCTGGGACGGCGACGAGACCGAGCTCGACCTTGTCATCAAGTACGAGCTCGAGGCCGGCGAACTCTACATCCGGTCGATCCTGCTCATCAGCAATAGCCAGGCTGTCGCGGTTCCGTCGTGGCTGGATCGGCTCATCCGGCAGGACGATGCGCTTGCCGCCAGCATGGTCGCCGAGGCGGCGGAAAGGGAGGCAGCATGAACCGCCTCACCCGCACCCCTCGCACGTCCGAACCGATCACATTCGCCGGCACCATCCAGGACGCGTGCGCCCTCGTCGTGGTCGCCCTGCTCGTCGCTGCCGCCGCGCTGGTGCTGCCATGACGGAAGAACAAATTGAAGCGGGCGCCTTCGCGCTCTATCGCGAGTTCATCTCGGTCAATGGCCAGCTATCGACACGGCAACGCGTCCTGAACGGCAAGCCGCTGTACCTGGGCGACCGCCCGGTTTTCGAAAGCATCGACGAAGCGGCCGCGCGCCGCTGGATGACCTCAGTCCCTGAAACCCAAAAAGCTCGCTGGCGGCGGGAAGCGATCGCCTGCTTCGGCGCAATGGAGATGCACCATGCAGCATAGAATCGACATCGATCACAACCGCGCGGAACAGGTTGGCGTGCCTCTCGGCCGCGTGTTCGCTCGGATGGAGCGTGAATGGGATGGCTCGCAGATCACGACGCGCGGCACTTACAAGGGCATCAGCTTGGCCGACTATCACGGCAAGGTCGACCTGTTCGACGGCCCGTCAGTCTCCAAAAGCGCGCTGAAATGGATGCTGCCGGCGCATGGCGGCTCCCCGAAGGCGTTCTGGGGGCGTTGGCTGTGGAACCCGAACCGCATCACTCCGCCAACCAGTGACGCGCTCGACTTCGGCAAGGCGGCTCACTGCCTGCTGCTCGGCGACGAGGTGTTCGAGGTAAGCTTTGCAGTCCGGCCCGCGACTTACCCCGACAGCAAGACCGGCGAGCCCAAGCCTTGGACCATGAACGCCAATTACTGCAAGGATTGGGTGGCAGCT
Organism: Rhizobiaceae bacterium; assembly: GCA_035556195.1. Classification (GTDB taxonomy): domain Bacteria; phylum Pseudomonadota; class Alphaproteobacteria; order Rhizobiales; family Rhizobiaceae. The sequence goes on along the minus strand of DATMFK010000017.1, from coordinate 299,047 downwards.
CAGGACGGTAAGACCATCATCTCGCCGGAGCAGCTTGAGCGGATCAAGCGGATACACGCCGACGCCAGCACCAATGAGATGGTCAAGCTCGGCGTACTGAATGGCCGCGTCGAGCGCACGCTCTGCGTCAAGGACAAGGAAACCGGCATCTGGCTCAAGGTCCGGCCGGACGTCATGCCAAGCGCCGACGGTGTCTTCGCCGACCTGAAGACGGCCAGCAAGTTCGACGAGGACTTCCTCGAGCGACAGGTCTTTGACGCCGGCTACTACCTGCAGGCCGCAATGATCCGCATGGTCTGCCGTGAGCTCGCCATCCCGTTCGAAACGTTCGTGCTGGTCTACGTCCTCAACGACGATGTTCCCGATACCGCGCACGTCGAACTCTCCATGCATGAGATCGACCGCGGCGAGCGCGCCATCCGTTGGTGTCTGCGCACCATTCGCGCCTGTCTCGATACCGGACACTGGCCCGGCGCCCGGCCGTTCGACGGTGGCGAGCGCGCAATCCAGATGAAGCCGTTCGTCAAAGACCGGCTCGACCATTTCCTTGACCAAGAGGCTGCCTGAACATGAACGCACTCGTCGCGACCGAAGACCGCCCTAAGCGGGCCCTACTTGAAGTGGTCGACCCGGTTCCTGTTCTCGATACGAGCCGCTTCGAGCACATGCAGCGCATCGCCAACGTGATGGCGCAAAGCACGCTGATTCCGGAATCTCTCTACAAGGAGAAAGATAAAGAGCTCCCGCTGTCGCAAATCATTTCGAACTGCTTCCTGGTTGTGAACCAGGCGGTCAGATGGGGGCTTGACCCGTTCGCTGTAGCGCAAAGCGTGGCAGTGGTTCGGGGCAAGCTCTGCTATGAAGGCAAGCTCGTCGCCGCGGTGCTCGACGCCAAGTTAGGCGTAAGGCTCCATCATCACTTCACGGGCGACCCGGCGAAGCCAGAGTACCGGATATACATCTCCGATCAGCCTTGGACAGAGGAAGCCATTGCTGCCGTCCGTCCTGGCATGTCGTTGCCTAGTGCGCGGGTTGTGGACGGCTCGGTCGCCGAATGGTCGACCGGCGACAAAAGCCCGTGGAGCGCGGCGAAGAACTATCGCCGCATGCTGATGTATCGCGGCACCCGAGATTGGGCTCGGTTCTATGAGCCAGCGATCATGCTGGGCGTCTACACCCCGGATGAGATGCTTGACCTTGCCGAAAACGCCAAGGCACTCCGGGCTCGTGACTTCAACGAGCGGCCATCGCTTGCCGAGCGGCTGACTGCTGCCCGCGCTGAACCTCACGGCGAGCGCCAGCCGGCGGAAGGCTTCGCGCTGGAAAATGTGGCTGCCGAGAATGCGGCGGTCGCTGGCGAGGCTGCAATCGAACAAGAACCATCATCGGCCGTCTCCACCGATGGTGCAGGCGGCGAGGACACCGCCGACGGGGGCGCTGGCGATGCTGGCGCCCCAACAGATACCGCCGAGGCGGATGGGGCCGGTGATGAAGCGGCTGATGGTCAGTCCGCGGCGCCGGCCCCGGGTGAACTGTCGGATGAGCAGAATAAGAAGCTGTTCGTCCTCGAAGAATGCGCTGATGCCATGTTCGCGGCTGCAACGCACATGAATGCATCCGAGCGCGCCGACAGACTTGATAAGGTCCGCATGGCCTGGCTTGCGGAACTGCCCAAAGACAAAGAGTTCGTCCAGAAGGCCTACGAGACCTGCGCCCGCCTGGTCGAAAACCCCGCCGGCCGCGATCAGGTCATGCCCTATCTGAAGGTGCAGGCTCGGAAGTGGTTGGGGGTGGCGTGATGGGCGAGATCACCGCAATCAGCTGGTGCGATGCGACCTTTAACCCCTGGATTGGCTGCACCAAGGTCTCCCCGGCGTGCGACGGCTGCTATGCCGAGGCGCTGATGGATAAGCGCTATGGCCGCGTCGAATGGGGCGCGCCGGGCAAAGGCAACGGCACTCGGGTTCGGACATCGGCGAGCAACTGGCGCCAGCCGATCCGCTGGAACAAGAAGGCACGGGAGGCGGGCACACGCCCCTTCGTCTTCTGCTCGTCGCTCGCCGACGTCTTCGATAATCAGGTGCCGACCGAATGGCGGCGAGACCTGTTCGAGTTGATCATCAAGACCCCGCATCTCGTCTGGCTACTGTTGACGAAGCGGCCGCAGAACATCGTGAAGCTGTTCGACGAGATCAGCCACACACGAGATGAGTGGCCTCGCAATGCCGCGATTGGCACCACGATCGAGGACCAGAAGCGCGCCGATGTGAACGAGCCCGCTCTGGTGAACGCCGCGGCCGAACTCAATCCCGCCTTCACCTTCGTCTCATGCGAGCCGCTGCTCGAAGGGTTCAGGCTTCGCCATCTGTATCCGACGGAAGAGCAGCCGCGGATCGATTGGGTCATCACCGGCGGCGAGACGGACCAGGGCGGCCACAAGGCGCGGCCGACGCATCCCGACTGGTACCGTAGCCTGCGCGACCAGTGCGCGGCAGCGGGCGTCGCCTATCACCACAAGCAGAATGGCGTGTGGGTATCGGATGACGGTTCTGGCGGAATCGACCGCATGAACCAATTCCTCGGCAGGCCCGAGGCATTCACCGAGACTGACGAGCCTGTGTTCCGGATCGGGAAGGCTCTGTCCGGCCGCCTCCTCGATGGCATCGAGCACAACGCTCGGCCGGAGGTGGCGTGATGGGCATCATCTCGACCAAGCTCCGGAAGAGCGCCAAGGGCCAGACCTGCACATTCCAGATCCCGGGCGTGTGCTGCCACGATCCTGAGCAGACGGTGCTCTGCCACATCCGCGATGAGAGCAAGGGGCTGGGCAACAAGGCCAACGACTACTCGGCCGCGTTCGGCTGCTACGCCTGCCATGAGGCGATCGACCAGCACCGCCTCCCACGCGAGCAGGAGCTCGCTTATTGCCTCCGCGCCATGCAACGCACCTGGGCCATCTGGGTCGAGAAGGGCCTCGTCGTCATCCCGGCGGACGTCGCGCGCGCCAAACCCTCGTCGAAGATCATGCCGCGCCGGCACATCGCCACAGGAGAGATCCTATGAAGGTCACAGATGAAATGGTAGCGGCGTACAAGGCCGGATACGAAGCCTACATGGCCCGGTTTCTGGCGGGCGGCGTCTTCGACAAGGACGAGGCAACCAGATGGGGCCTTACCGCCGCCCTAGCCACGCTTCCATCGCCGGCCGGTGCGGAGGCGCTGAAAGACTTAGCGGCATGGTGCGATGAGCAGCGCTCGAAGCTCGGAGCCGTCGATGGGTATAACTACGCCAGCGGCGAGGAATACGGCCTACGCCGCGCACAGATCGAAGCGGAGAGACGAGCCGCCCTATCCACCCCCGCCCCTGCCAGCACAGGGGAGGCGGTGTCGTGGCGCTGGCGCATCAAGGGCATGACCACTTGGGTTTACGACCCAGAACCGAGGTGGGTGGAAGAGCACCGACACGACACTGACATCGACATCGACCCCCTCTACACCAGCCCCGCACAGCCAGCGGTGGCGATACAGCCGCTGGACGAAATCACCGAAGATGAAGTGAGGTCTCGTGCCAAGGCCATGTACGTCAACAAAGGTTGGCGCACGACTGACCGGCTACCCGCGCATTCTGTTACTGGCTTAATGACTGAGCTGGCGTTGAGCGTGCTTCGCGAGCGGCCAGCGTCATGCGGCTATCCCGGCTGCGGCTGTGACAACGACGCCGTTTGCAACGCAGCGCTTGTAGCCCCCGCCTCTCCCGCCCCTGTGGTGGAGGGATGGCAAGGCGGTGTCGCTGCGATTGCTGCCGAACGTCAACGACAGATAGATGACGAAGGCTTGACGCCGGAACACGATGACGAGCACAGCGACGGCGAACTCGCAGACGCGGCCGGATGCTATGCACATCATGCCGGGTTGGACGATGCCTCCCGATCTCGGGCCGATGGGCCTCCTGTGCTTTGGCCATGGGCTGATGAATGGTGGAAGCCGACAACCCGCCGCCGCGACTTGATTAAAGCCGGTGCCCTAATCGCGGCTGAGATAGACCGGCTTGTCCGTCTCGAAGCGGAGGAAGGCCGGTGATTGAGTGGATTGTTTTCACCCTTTTCATGGGTGGCGCTCTGACTATGGGCGTCGCGGCCATCCTCTATGACGAGGCGGTAGAGAAGCAGCGCAGTGCAGCCCGTACCGCCGCCCCATCCCAGCCAAAGGGAGACAGCCGCGCCGCCCCCGCCACATCAGAGGGAGGCGACCGGCCGGCGGCAACTTGGGGGCAGTGGGAGCGCGCTCAGCAGGAATCGGAGCGCAAAAAGTGATCGTGCTCCTCGACAACGGTCAGGACCTGGACGAGTGCGCGGCAGAAATCGGATGTGAGGTCGGGCAGTTGCTCACTCCCTTGACGCGCTACCGACTGCGCACAGGCCGGTTTGCCATCGACAACGGCGGGTATAGCAGGTTCGATATCCCCGCCTTCCTCGCCCTTCTGGCGCGCGAGGAACACCACAAAGATAAGTGCCTCTTCGTCGCGGTCCCCGATGTTGTCGGCTCGGCTCGTCGCACCCTCGAAGTATTCGAAAGGTGGAGGCTCCGGCTGAACGGCTGGAAACTCGCTCTCGTCTGCCAAGACGGCCAGGAGCATCTACCCATACCCTGGGATGATATCGACGCGGTTTTCATTGGTGGGTCGACCGCTTGGAAATGCTCGCCTCACGCCGAGCAGATCGTTAGAGCCGCAAAGGCCCTTGAGAAATGGGTTCATATCGGCCGCGTGAACGATCCGCAGCGGTTCAAGCACTTCGAAGAACTCGGCGCGAACTCCTGCGATGGCACCGGCATCGCACGATACACCCACATGCGCAAAGCCATAGCGCAGCGCCACAATCAAGGAGACATTTTCAATGCAGCCTAAGACCGCTGCCCTCATGGCTGCGTTCGCAGCCACCATCCCGGCCGCAAACTGGCTTATCGGGCATGTCGGCACCGATTGCATACCGGCAGGCCCTTGCCTCCTCCCGGTCGGGTTTGGCCTCTACGCCCCTAGCGGAGTGCTGGTCGTCGGCGCTGCCTTTGTCTTGCGTGACATGGTGCACGAGGCGGGCGGTATTCGCGCGGCATTGCTCGCCATCGCTTTTGGCGGCGCGGTGTCATGGTTGCTCGCCCCGCATGCTTTGGTGCTAGCGTCAGTGCTCGCCTTTGTACTTGCGGAGCTAGCAGACCTTGCCGTCTACGCCCCATTGCGCACGCGTCGGCTCTGGATTGCTGTTGCCGCGAGCGGCATCGTCGGCTCGGTCATAGATAGCGCCGTGTTTCTCTGGTTGGCCTTCGGATCGCTAGACTTCATCGGCGGGCAGGTGCTTGGCAAGCTTTGGATGAGCCTCATTGCAGGGGCGGCCCTGGTCGCTGTGCGCCCTCTCCCCGCCGCCCCATCCCAGCCAAAGGGAGGGGAGTAAGATGGGGCGCCCCGCAACGACCAAAATACGCTGCCCAAAGTGCCGCTCTCGGACGTTCACCTTCGTTGAAAGCGGCGAGTGGACATCTTCGTTCGAGGTGACTGACGGACGGCTTGACCGGGCGGAGGGGTATCACGAGCCGGGATGCATGCTCCGTCTTGAGGCGCAATGTCCGTGCGGCCATCATTGGAAGGTCCGTGGCGCAATCCAAATCACCGATGCGGTCACCGAAATCGCCCCATCCCAGCCAAAGGACTCAAGCCATGGTTAAGCTGACGAATGCTCGGCTCAGGGTTCTATCGCGGCTTTCGGACAAGCCAACACTATTGATCGGAGCGGACCTGACCACATCCGCGTGGCTTGTCATGAAGGGCTATGCAGTGCGGCACCGCCTCAACCACTTCAGCATAACCGAAGCAGGCCGCGCCGCCCTGTCGGAGGACTCAAGCCATGGGTAAGCTGACAGAGGCGCAGAAGCGCGCGTTGGCGGATGTGCACAACCATCGCCCCGGATATTTCACCGCGTGGGACCTCGGCACATCGACATGCGAAGCGTTACGTAAAAAGGGCCTAGTAGAGCATCGCGGCGGGGACCGACCATTCACCGTTGGCTGGCGAAACAACGAATGCGTCTATATCACCGAAGCAGGCCGCGCCGCCGCCCGCCGCGCCCTCTCCGATGCCAAGGAGCAGGCAGATGGCTAAGCGCGTCCAGCTTTCCCGAAAGAAGGGCTGGCGCATGCCAGAGAACACCGTGAAGGTGTCGAGGCCAGGGAAGTGGGGAAATCCATTTCCTGTCGATCACGAAGGCACAGCGATGCATTGCCTGTCGCTTGGGTTGGATGGAAACGACCGACTCGATAGGGCGACCGCAGCAATGGACCTGTTTCGAGCATGGGTCTGCGGCGGGAAGGTCAATGAATTGGTGGCTGGCTTCTTGCCTCGTTTCGGCAAAGCGCCCCTTCTCCGGCATATCCAACGGGATCTTCGCGGCAAGAATCTCGCCTGCTGGTGCGCCCTGGATCAGCCTTGTCATGCAGACGTGCTGCTCGAACTTGCGAACCGCCCCGCCGACGATGCCAAGGAGCAAGCGGGATGAACCGGGCCGCGGTAGTGGAAATCGGGGACGACGAACCTGTCACGCTTGCCGAAGCCTGCCGACTGTTCTTCGGTGGCCGTTTGTCGCCGTCGGCGTTGCGCACCGAAGCGGCCAAGGGCAATCTCGTCATCACGCAGATCGCCCGCAAGGACTTTGTCACGCGCCGGGCGATTGAGGAGATGAAGGAACGATGCCGCAGGCCCGTAAGCCGCCCCGACTCTGGCTCCGAACCGAAAACGACGGAGACGGGAAGCAACGCCAGACCTGGATCATCAAAGACGCCGGCCGGAATATCCGCACAGGATGCCTTGCGCATGAGACTGAACAAGCGGAAAGAAAGCTTGCCGAATACCTCGCCGAAAAATACGAGCCTCCCCGCGGCGGTCGTGCCTCTGAAATCACGATAGGCGACATCCTCACCGTCTATCTGGACGACAAGGCCCCTGAACAGGACGTCGCCCGAATTGCGCGGCTGAATGAATTTTTCGGCGCCAAGACAGTATCCGAGATTAAGGGCAAGCTCTGCCGCGAATTCGCAGAGCATCGCGGCACCCAATCCGGTGCGCGCCGGGATCTCGAGGTGATGCGCGCTGCCGTGCGTTACTACCACAAGGAACACGGGCTCGACGTCGTTCCGGCATTCACACTTCCGCAAAAGAGTCAGCCGCGCGAACGGTATCTGACGCGCTCCGAGGCGGCAGCCCTTCTCTTGGCCGCCCTGGGGTGGGAGAAGAAGAAGGTCGGGACCGGGCCGAACTCCTATGAAAAATGGGTGCGCCGCCGCTATCACCGAGGCAGCCACCTCGCCCGCCTGATCATCATCGGTCTCTATACCGGCACCCGCCCCGGCGCGATCAAGGGGTTGCAATGGATGCGCAACACGACCGGCGGATGGGCCGACCTCGATCGCGGGGTGATCTTCCGTCGCGCAGAGGGCGAGCGAGTTGCCCATAACAAGAGGAAGCCACCCGTGAAGATGGCGCGCCGCCTCCTTGCTCATATGAAGCGGTGGAAGCGCATGGATGGCTGGTCAGACGACACGGTCGGCGTGCGCCATGTGGTCCACTACTATGGCGCGCCCGTCACGAAGGAGAACAAGGCCTTCAGAAGCGCGATCGCGGCGGCCGGACTTACCAGCGAGGTGACGCCGCATGTCCTGCGCCATACCCGCGGGACTTGGCTGGCACAGGCCCAGGTGCCCCCGAACGAAGCCGCCGCTTCTCTCGGACTGACGGTCGACGAATACGAGCGCACCTATCTCCACAACGATCCGAATTTCCAACAGGCGGCAGCGGACGCTTATTGAGAACAAAGCCGGTGCGCGCACCGTTTCCGCACCGCTTCGCGGAACATGAACGGAACAGACGTCAATCGAGCTGGATGAACTTCGTTGGATTCGTTGAGCTTTTTGCGAGCCTACGGCGTTCGGGACGATGGGGTCGCAGGTTCAAATCCTGCCACTCCGACCAGAAAAACAAGCGGTTAGCTTTCCCAGTATCCCCCTTCCACCTGAAACGAGGCGCCGCTATCTCCTCGGTGATGTTGCGGGTTGTACGTGGCATTGGAAATCGGAACCGCTCGTATCCTGCCGAGACAGCCAACCGACACTCGCTAAGCCGATTTGGCATGGGTCAGCAGCCTATCGTGGTAGTTGTAGGACTTCCCGCTCAGTGCTGTGATCCTCGTAAAGAGGGGACCTGAAATGGCCGTCATGGAGCCGGACGTTCGTGCCGACGTGACTTCACTCGGCACCGTTGCATTCACTCTCGAGGATGTTTCCTCTGTCCTCAACAGGACAATGTCGGTCAACGGCTTCAGGGCTCTCGACCCGGTCAATCATCGTCTGATTATCGGCGTGTTGGCCGAAGTCGAGCAGGCGTTGAGCGCGAGGCTCGACACCGTGGTGCATGTATCGGACGCCACCGTCAGCCCCGGCTCGTTAAAGGTCGAAAACGGCCAAGTGGTAATCACGAGCCCCCGCCTGGCGATGATCGTTTGCGCGATGACGGTGATCATGCACTACAACGATCTGCGAGAGAACGTCATTCAGATCTACAAGGATATCGACGCGGTTGTGCATTCGATACCGTTTGCAGAAAATGTCTCCGGTATTCGATTCAAGCCAGCCGATCCCGATCACGTCATCGCAGATCTCGAGCCGTTTCTACCGCAAAGGGTGCGAGAGCTCGTCCGCAAGCGAAGAGGCTAGATCGCGCACCACGCCTTGTACGCCGCCACGGTGCCGACCGAAGGCCTCAACTTGTTCACGCCTCCGTGAATACCAGTATCTTGATTGCGTTTTCAGGTATTGCTTGATCTCGGCAAGATTTCGCTGGGAGGTTTTTTTGTGAGCGACGCGGCCAATAAGTTCAAGGGGTTCGAGCACCCGTCACAGGTTGCGATACGCGCGCTGCAATCTACCGAGTTGATTGCGAGTTGGATGACCTCTCCCGAGCCGCCAAAGGGCGGCAATCCAGCGGAATTCGAAATCAAGGACGGATACCTGCTGTGCCTGCAGCGCACCGAGCTTCCACCGACGCCACATTGGATCGACGGTCGGGGCATCGTTCGCCAGGCCATCCGCCGCGGCCAATCCTTGATTGCGGATCTCAACCAGCATCACACGGCCGTTATTCAAGCCGCGGTCGATTGCGTGGCACTCTATGTCTCGCGCGAGGCGCTCGACCGATTTCACGAGGAGCACGGATTGAAGAGGATCCCGTCGCTTCGCGTCTCTCCCGAATTCCCGATGGACGACCAGGTCATCGAATATCTTGGGGAAGCCATGCTTCCCGCGCTGAAACAACCAAAAGCCGCCAGCAAACTGTTTGTCGACTACGTGGCGCTCGCCGTGCTCGCCCATCTCACGGACCACTATGGTGGGGCTAACGTCGAGCGAAAGCTCAATGGCGGGCTCGCCCCCTGGCAGGAGCGGCGGGCCAAGGAAATGCTTGTCGCGAACCTGGACAGCAAACTCGGCCTCGACGAACTCGCGCAGGCATGCGGTTTGTCACGCGCTCATTTCGCCAGAGCCTTCAAGTCCTCGACCGGTGTAACACCAATGCATTGGCTGCTCACTCAGCGACTGCAAAGAGCCAAGAGCCTGCTCTTGAATTCCGGCCTGACGGTCGAGGAGATCGCGCACCATTGTGGTTTCGCCGATCAAAGCCACTTCACGCGCACCTTCACAAAGCAGACAGGCAGCACCCCCGGCGTATGGAGGCGCATGCGCCGGCTCTAGTTGCCGTCCGCATCGATCCGCAAATTCGGCTTTGAACGATCGTATCGGTCGGGCGACGTCGTGTGCCCGCGCAGCACCCGCATCGGAACAGCACTCAAGTACAAAATGCAGCACTGGCTGCGCTGGCCGAGCGCAACGGACCAGATAGCTTCCGTTCCAGCAGCGGAAGGCACATCGCGGCACGAGCACCGAAGGGCATTGCCGCCCTTCGTCACCGCATTTCCCACCGCCTGAATCCTGAACGCCGGGGCGCTGGCGCCAGGCCGCCTGCCTGCGTTGAAGTTGATGCGAAAGGAGAAGCGCCAATGCACATCACGTCCCACCAAGTTCAGGCGGTCATTGCGGCCGGAGAGGCGCGCGCAGCAGAGATCGGCGTTCCCGTGAACATAGCGGTGCTTGACGCTGGAGCGCATCTCAAGGCGTTCAGCCGAATGGACGGGGCCCTGCTCGGCTCCATCGACATCGCGCTGGGCAAGGCTAGGACCGCTGCTTTGTTCGGCCTCACGACCGAGGCCGTCGGCGATTTCTGCAAACCTGGCGGCACCTCGCCCGGTCTGGAGCAGACCAATGGTGGACTCGTCGTCTTCGCTGGAGGGGTTCCGCTGCCAGGACCTGGCGGCGCCCCTATCGGCGCGGTCGGGGTCTCGGGGGGCGCCGTCGCGCAAGACCGCGAGATCGCCCGAGCCGCCGCGGCAGCGCTTGGCGGGTGAGCTTTCAATTGTTCGACTTCATCTCTCGCTTCAACTCGAAAGGAAAGATCCATGCCCAAGACCATCCTCGTCACCGGCGCCGGCTCCGGCTTCGGCAGAAGCGCCGCGATCGGCATGGCCAAGAACGGCCATACGGTGATTGCGACCGTCCAGGTTTCACCGCAGGTTATGCCGCTGCGGGAAGAAGCCTCCAGGCTAGGCCTAGGCAATCTTCGCGTCGAGCGCCTCGATCTTACCGATCCCTATGACATCAAGCAGGCGCAGTCCTGGGACTTCGACGTGCTGTGGAACAATGCTGGCCAGGGCGAAGCCGGTCCGGTCTGGGAGATCCCTGTTGATCTCGTTCGCCGCAACTTCGAGATCAATGTCTTCCTGCCTTTGGTTCTGACTCAAGGCGTGGTCCAGAAATGGGTACGCGAAGGCAAGAAGGGCAAGGTCGTGTTCACCTCCTCCATGGGAGGCCTGTTCACGCCGGCCAACTGGGGCACCTATGTGTCGACCAAGCACGCCCTCGAATCGATCGCCGAAGCCCTTCAGCAAGAACTGACGCCATACGGCATCAAGGTTCAGACCATCAATCCCGGCGCCTACTACACCGGCTACAACGAGACCATGGCGGACAATCCGTTCCGCTGGCTCGACGACGCCAAGAATATCACCAAGCGCGCCGACTTGCGCAAAGGCTTCGACGACTTCTTCGCCACGCCCGAGGGCAAGATGGATCCGAAGGAGATGATCGACCGCATGATAGAGATCGTGCCCGCCGACACCGGTAAGTTCCGCAACGTGGTGCCAAAGGTGATCGAGGACATGCTGAAGAACCACCAGCTCGCCGCCTGGGAAAACCAGATCTGAGGCTTCCTGAGGGGCTGCCTCCCGGAGTGGCCCCTGTCCGGGGGAGGTGTCCCACAGATCCATTCCCCCTTGGGGCGGCTAGTCCGTCTGGCTGCTCCGAAGACGTCGTTTGGCAGTCAAGAAAGGAAAGCAAGGTGACAAGCGCATCGATCGGAATTATCGCCGCCAGCATCGCCATGGCAGCCTTCATGCCCGCGGCTAAGGCGCAAAATTCAGCCGACGAAACAGACAACAAAGCGATTGTCCGGCGTTCGTTCGATGCCTGGGCGGCCGGCACCGGCAGCCCCTACGACCTGCTCGCCGAGAATGCGGTCTGGACCATCACCGGAAACTCGCTCGCCTCAAAGACCTATCCGAGCCGCACCGCCTTCATCAGTGAGGTAATCGAGCCCTTCGTCGCCAGGATGAGCGTCGGACTGAAACCCGTGATCCGCGACATATATGCGGACGGCAGCATGGTGATCGTCCATTTCGACGCCTCCGGCACGGCAAAGGACGGCAAGCCCTATGCCAACACCTATGCCTGGTTCCTCGACCTGAACGACGGCAAAATCGTCAAGGCTTTGGCCTTTTTCGACAGCATCGCCTTCGACGAGCTCTGGACGCGTGTACAGCCTGGCCAGTGATATTGCGATGAGGTCGTATGTCCGCGCGCTCGCCGAAACGTTGGGTTTGGCAACGCGCGTTGCAAGATTGGACCCGACCAGTCGGCGGACAGCTCAGGGAAATGACGCCGAAGCGGCTGAGGCCCTACAGCCCGCCGACCCGCCCGAAATGATCGGCCATTTCGTCGCTCAGTGCCCTCACCTTCGCGGGAACCTCGGCGCCGGGAGGACGCACGACATAGACGCCGTATTCCGGCGTGGCGAAGTCCTCCAGAACGGATTCCAGCTTTCCACTCTCGAGCTCATCCGAGACCAGGAAGGACGGACTGTTCGTGATCCCCAGCCCCATCACCGCCCACTGAACCAGCGTATCGCCATTGTCGGAGCGCAGGCGGCCGGCCGGCCGTATGGTAATAGTCCGCCGGCCTGACCTCAGCGACCACTCAGGCGAGACGCTGCCCGAATAGATGAGGCATTCATGGCGGGCAAGGTCCGCTGGTGTCATCGGCCGCCCATGGCGCTCCAGATAGGTGGGGCTCGCCACCAGATGAGCCCGCACCGATGCGACCCTGCGCGCAACCAGGCTGGAATCGCGCAGTGATCCGATGCGGACTGCCGCGTCGTAACGCTCGCCGATCAGGTCGACCATGCGATCGCTGAACGAGACGTCGATTTCAAGACCAGGATGACGGGCAGCCATTGCCGCCAGGACCGGCGCGACATGGCGCATGCCGAACGATAGCGGAGCCGAAACGCGCAGCCGGCCGACCATCTGTCCACTCTCGCGTGCCACTGCCTCGCGCGCCTCCGCATAGTCGGCGAGTATGCGCTCCGCCCGAGCCTTGAACTCCAGCCCCGCCTCGGTCGGGCTCATACCGCGGGTCGTGCGGCGGAAGAGTTGTGCCCCAAGGTCTTCCTCCATAGCAGCGACCCGGCGGCTGACGATGGATTTCGAAATACCGAGAGTGGCCGCCGCCCGGCTGAAGCCGCCCTGTTCCGCCACTTCTACAAAAAGGCGCATGTCTTCCAGATCGGTCATCGTCGTTCCATTTCGCGCAACAATCTTGTTCTCTCGATGGGAATACCGTTGCTTTTTGCGAAACATTAGATGGACAGCCGAAGCAAGCCAACCCCTTGGAGATATATGTCCATGTCCAGTATCCTGGTGCTGAAGAGCAGCGTCTTGGGCGACGCATCGGCGTCCAACCCACTTGTCGACGAGATCGTATCGGCACTGATCGCGCAGCAGCCCTCTTCTTCGCGGATCGTCGAGCGTGATCTCGCCATCGAGCCGATCCCGCATCTCACCATCGATTCTGCCGCCGTGCTACGCGGTGCGGAGCCCGCCAATGCCGAGCAGGCGGCTGCCTTGGCGCTGTCGGACGCGCTGATCAGAGAATTGCGGGCGGCAGATACAATCGTGATCGGCGCGCCGATGTACAATTTCGGCATTCCCTCTGCCCTGAAGAGCTGGTTCGACCATGTCCTGCGTGCCGGTGTTACGTTCCGCTACGGCGATTCCGGAGCCGAGGGCCTGGTGCGCGGCAAGCGCGCCATCGTCGTGCTCACCCGAGGTGGTTTCTACAGTGACGGTCCGGCCCAGGCGCTGGATTCGCAGGAACCGCACATCCGCACCTTGCTGAACTTCATAGGAATAGAGGACGTCGTCTTCGTCCGCGTCGAGAAGCTCGGCTTGGGACCGGATCATCGCGAACTCTCGCTCGCCGACGCGCGCCGGAGGGTCGCAGAACTGACGACCGTTCCGATCACGGCGGCCGCGTAAGACCTGGCTGGGCCGCAGTCAGAGTTCCAAGAAGCGGAGCTAACAGAACGAGACGGCTACTGTCCTCGTCTATAGACCGTTGCCAAATAGGTTATGTTGTTATTACCATTCCCAAGAGCGGCGTCGAAGCTGCTCTTGGGAGGACAATCATGCGACTATCGAACCTGAAATATGTGCTCGTGGGCATGGTCATGCTGCCGGGCACAGTGCTCGCCGACACGGTGAACCTGTCCTATCTGACGCATTGGGCACCCGAGACAGTGGCCAAGCTCGAAGAAGCGGCACGCAATTATTCTTCGAGCCACCCTGACGTCACCATCACCGTCCAGGCCGTACCTTTCGGCGATCTTCTCACGACGATCCGCTCACAGGGCGGCGCCGGTGGACCGACGATCGCCAGCATCTACGACCTGTGGCTTCCGGAGCTCGTCCGCGACAAGCTGGTCGCTCCCGCCCCCGACACGGTCTCGTCGGAAGTAAAATCCGCCTGGCCGAGCGGTGTCGCTTCCGCGGCGACGGTCGACGGAAAGGTCTACGGCATCCCCAACGAGATCAATGTCTATGCGCTGAACTACAATAAGGCCCTCTTCAAGGAGGCGGGCATCGCCGCGCCACCCAAGACCTGGGACGAACTCAAGGATGCCGCGGCCAAGCTCACGAAGAAGGATGGAGGAAAGATCACCCAGCAGGGCTTCGGGCTGATCAATTCGTGGGCTGCGGGCGTCGTCCACCCCTTCGCTTCGCTTCTGGTCTCCAACGGCGGCCAGCTCGTCGCCGACGGGAAGCCAGCCCTCGACAGCAAGGCGGCCGGCGAAACCTTCTCGCTCTACGAGGAATTGGTGAAACAAGGCTCCACCGATCCGGCCATGGGAACCGCCGACGCCAACACGACCGGGCCATTCCTCGACAATTTCGTGTCCGGCAAGACCGGCATGATCATCATGGCGAATTGGTGGGAAAGCGCGCTCAAGGCCGGCATGGGCGACAAGTTCAAGGACATCGCGACTGCTCCGATCCCGATCGGGCCCAGCGGCGACACCCCACGTTCGATCTCCTATTCCTGGATGACGGTTGTGAATGCCGGCGCCAGCGAGGAAGAACAGAAGGCGGCCTGGGGTTTCCTGGCCTGGCTGAACGGGAAGGACTCTGGCCAGAATGGCGCGTCGGCCATGTCGGACATACTGATGTCCATGGGCATCCTGCCGTCGCGGACGTCCGACGTCGAGGTTCACCAGGCAAAACTCGGTGGCGAGTTCCTGAAAGGCTATGTCGACACGCTGGGCAATGCGCAGGCGTTCCCGGTGGTGCTCGGCGGCCAGGAGTTTTCCGAGTCGTTGCAGCAGGTGATCGAGTCGCTGGAATACGGAAAGATCACGGCCAGCGAGGCCCAGGCCAACGCCCAGGCGGATGCCGCTTCGATCCTCGAGCGCGCCGCGCAGTGATGGACCTGATGCGGGCAGCGGAAGCGGCTACGGCCGCGTCCGCTGGCGCTGGGCGGCTTCATGGCCAAGGTGAACAAGAAATCCGTTTGGGTGATGCTCACGCCGGCAGTCGGACTGATCGGCGTGTTCATCCTCGTGCCAATGGCACTGACGATCTGGCTGTCGTTTCACAACTGGTCGACCCAGACCGGATTCGAGGCGGCTCGCTTCGTCGGCCTCGGCAACTATCGGGATATATTCGGCCCTATCTCGGTCGGCCGAGACTTCAAGCAGGCGCTTCTGAACACGGCGATCTACACCGTGCTTTCCGTTGCGATGATCCTGCCGCTCTCCGTCTTGCTCGGGCTGCTCGTCTATCAAAAGCGGGTCGCCGGCGGTGAAACGCTGCGAGCCATCCTGTTCTCGACCTATATGGTCCCGATGATCGCCGTCGCGCTGGTCTGGTCGAAGCTCTATTCGCCCACCGAAGGGCCGATTAACCAGATCCTCGTCTGGCTGGGCCTGCCACCGCAGCCCTGGTTGTCTTCCCCCGATACCGCGCTGGTTTCCCTCGTCCTGCTCAATGTGTGGCAACAGGTCGGCTATTTCACGGTGCTGGTCGTGGCCGGGCTCACCCAGATATCGCAGTCAATCTACGAGGCCGCGAAGATCGACGGCGCCAACCGGCTGCAGGAATTCTTCAAGATCACGCTGCCGCTGCTCAGACGCACGCTGCTGTTCAGCGCGGTCATCGCGACCATCAATGCCGTGCAGGTCTTCGAGCCCGTCGCCCTGATCACCCAGGGCGGCCCGGCGGGGTCGACCAATGTGCTAACCTACCATATTCGCCGCGTGGGAATCGAGCGCGCGCAAGGCGGCCTCGGCTCGGCCATGGCCGTGACGCTGATGCTCGCATTGATCGTCATCATCGTGGCGCTGTTTGCATTCGCCCGCCGATCCGAGGGAGAGGAGGAATGAGGCCCTATGCCGGACGGCAATGGCAGGCTGATGGGTTGCTTCTCCTGCTGATCATCTTCGTGGCTGTGGTTGCGGCCTTCCCTCTGCTGTGGATGCTGCTGTCCAGCCTCAAGACGCCGGCAGAGACGATGCAGACGCCACCGGCGTGGCTGCCGCAATCGCCGGGCTTCGACGCCTATCGCGAGGTCGCGGGCGTGATCAATGCCGGACGATCCTTCACGAACTCGGCGATCATCGCGACCACGACGACTCTCGGCATCCTCGTGACCAGCCTGATGGCCGGCTATGCCTTCGCGAAGTACCGGTTCTCCGGCCGCAACGCGCTTTTTGCCGTCATGATTGCCACCATGTTCCTGCCACCGATCGTGACGCTGATCCCGCTATACCGGATCGTCACCTATATGGGCATCAACGGCAGTCTGATCGGGGTGATCGCTCCGAATCTGGCCAACGCGTTCGGCATCTTCCTGATGCGCCAGTTCATCGCCGGCGTTCCGGACGACCTGATCGATGCAGCGCGGATCGACGGCGCTTCCGAGCTGCGCATCGTCTTCTCCATCGTCGCCCCCGCCATCGTGCCCGCAATCGCGGCCCTGACCTTGTTCGCCTTCGTCTATCACTGGAACACCTATCTTTGGCCTTTGACCGTTCTCCAGGGCGCCAGCGACGATTATCCGATCGTCATCAGCCTGAGCCGCCTGCTGAGCTACAATCGCGGAGCGATAAACACCAACCTTGTGATGGCCGGCGCGACGCTCGCCGTGCTGCCGCCGCTCGTCATGTTCGTGTTTCTCCAGCGCTTCTTCGTCGACAGCATCGTCGGATCGGGGGTCAAGGGATGAGCCGCGCGCTGGCCATAGACCTCGGCGGCACAAATCTGCGGGCCGGGCTTGTCGACCCCGCAAGGCCGCACGAGGTCGAAAAGATCGGACATTGGCCGGCGCCGGTCGATCGATCGGGTTTCCGACAGCTGCTCAGAGGACTGATCGACGCTCATGCGGTATCCAGGATCGGCATGGCGGTCCCGGGACTTGCGATCGGGACGACGTGCGTGTGGATCCCCAATCTTCCCTATCTCGACGGGTTCGATCTCACCGCGGCGTTTCCAGGCATCTCGATCGCGCTCGGCAACGACGCCCAATTCGCGCTCCTGGCGGAGGCAAGCGCGGGCGCGGCCAAGGGGCTGAGCGATGTGATCCTGCTCGCCATCGGCACCGGCATCGGTTCGGCCGTTCTCTCGGATTGGCGCATTGTCCGTGGCGCCCATGGTGGTGCGGCGTCCTTTGGCTGGGCCTCGGCCGATCCCGGCGACCCTGGCGACGACCGGGACGGCTGGCTCGAACGGAACGCGTCGGGAAGAGCTCTCGACAGGATCGCGGCAAAAGCCGGGCTGGACAACGGAGCCGCCCTCATCGTGCAGGCGCGAGCGGGCGACCGCCAGTCGCGACAGTTGCTCGACGAGGCCGCCGCGGCATTGGGAACAGCGCTCGCGGGCGCGGTCGCCCTGCTTGATCCGCAGCGTGTTCTCATCAGCGGCGGGGTAGCCGAGGCGTTCGACGTGCTGGGACCTGCCGTGCTTGGCTCGCTTCGCCGCCAATTGCCCCCGCATCTGCGGGGCATCACGCTCGCCCCTGCGGCCTTCGGCACGGTGGCGAGCCTCGCGGGAGCCGGGATTGCGGCATTCAAGGGGGAAGGCTGGGAGGACGTTCGATGACGGAAATCGGCTTTTTCCCGAAGCCGGACCGCAATCGCCCGGAGCCGCTCTGGCATCAGGCCGAGCAGGCGCTCCGTTCCCTCATCGCCGACGGCACGTGGCGGGACGGCACACAGATTCCAAACGAAGAGCTCCTCAGCCGAATGCTCGGCGTCAGCCGCATCACGACCCGTCACGCACTCCGCAACCTCGAGGAAGCCGGACTCCTGCGCCGAGAGCATGGCCGGGGAACATTTGTGAGAAGCTCCACGGTCATCGCCGGGGTTCGGGGATTGACGAGCTTCACCCAGGAGATGGCCAATCTGGGCCTTGTCGTCGGTTCGCGGGTGCTGGAATTGGGGGAGGTTTCCGCCACCCCGGACGTGGCCAACGCGCTTGAAATCCAGGTCGGCACACCGACGGTGATGTTGCGGCGCGTGCGGCTGGGCAACAAGGCGCCGATCGGCATCCAAACCGTTTACATGCCCCTCTCCCGGGTACCCGGCTTTGTCGAGCTCGCGGAGCCTGCCGCCTCGCTTTACGACACGCTGCGCAACCGGTTTGGCATCACGCCGCGGGAAGCCCGGGAGGTGTTCCGTGTCGGAGCGATCGGAACCGGGGATGCCGGCCTCCTCGACATCGCGCCGGGAAGCCCCGTCTTCATCGTCGAGCGCATCACCTCCGACGGCGCCGGCCCTTTCGAGTACACCGTTTCGACCATGCGGGGCGACCGTTACGAAATTCGATCCAAACTTCGTCTTTGATTGCAACCGGGAAAGTGAGAAACAACATGTCCTCCCTCTATATCACTCGTCTTCTCAAGCTTGCCGAGGAAGCGGCGGAAAAGAACGAAGCGGCACTGGAGACCACAGCCGTCAAGCTTGCCGATACACTGCAGAACGAGGGACTCGTCCATCTCTATGGGTCCGGGCATTCGGTGCTGCCTTGCCAGGAGACCTTTCCCCGCTATGGCAGCTATGTCGGTTTCAACCCGCTGACCGATCCCCGTATCATGTGGCACAACGTGCTCGGCCCCGGCGGCGTGCGCGAGTTGCTCTGGCTGGAGCGCACGGAGAAATACGCAGGGAAGTTCCTCGACCACCAACCTCTCAACCCCGGCGACAGTATCGTCATCTTCGGACACAGTGGCCGCAACGCTTCGGGAATCGATACGGCCCTCTACGCCAAGAAACGCGGCCTCTTCGTCGTGGCGATCACCAGCACGCATAACCTCGACAAGCCGGCGACGCACTCGTCGGGCAAGCGCTTGGCGGATGCCGCCGACGTCGTGATCGACACCCGCTCGCCAATCGAGGACGCTATCGTGCCCGTCAATGGCTGGTCTCGACCGGTCGCGGGCTCCTCGACCGTCCTTGCCATGATGCTGATGCATGAGCTCGTCGCCCGCACGGCCACCAAACTGGCCGAACGGGGCGTCGAATTGCCGACCTTCGCCTCGCCGACGATCGCGGGCGTGACGCTGCACGACACCGACGTCATCTACGGCAAATATCGCGAGCGCATGATCAAGGCCCAGGAGAAGCATCTCGGCTTCTTCAAAAGCCGCATGGAAGGCGACGTCTGATCGCGATGCCGCACCCGGTCCCCCCGGTGTGCGGCATCCGTTTGCCTGGCCGCGGAACGGCAAGAACGTAGTTCACACGTCCCAACATGGTCTGCGACCCTGTGCCCGGAACCATCGCCGTCCCTCGGTGTTGGAGTGAACCAACATGGAGAAGCCCGATGTTCCGCCTATTGGTTGCGCTTGCCCTTGGATATGCTGGCTGGCGCTTGCTCCAATCGCGCGAGCGGGCCGAGCCGCACGCATTGCGCGCGCGGCCGCGAGCGCCCAATCGCCCACTTGTCGATCCTGATGTTCCAAGCGAGGCGGGCTAGCCTGGTCGGCAGTCCCGCGAAAGATCATTGAAAGTTCTTGACCTGCATCAAAGGCGGTCGTGCCGGGGTAGGACATGATGACTCCATCACAGATGGAGCAGACCGATGCCGACCGATACTTTGTGGATCATTGTCGCCGTTCTGGCGATGTTTGGATTCTTCACATTCGCAGTCGTATGCGCCGACGCGACCTGGAAGCCGCGACAGCGTTCGTCCTCGCCGCTGCCGGGGCCGCGTGGCCGGGCCATCGAGCCGAAATGAGCTCGGGATTGACCTCCCGGCGCGAACCGTCCCGGCAAGATCAGGTGGCCGGCACGCCCTCTTGCCGTAGCGCATCCAGGAAATCGCGGCACCATTTCGAGATGTCGTTTTCGAGGAGATGGGGCATCATGTTTTCCCAGCGTTCCCGACGTGCCTCGAGCGGCATCGAGAGCGCCTTGGCAATGGCATTGGCCACGGCTTCGACATCGTAAGGATTGACGATTATCGCGCCGTCGAGCTGACGTGCCGCCCCTGCGAAACGCGACAGCACGAGGACGCCGGGATCTTCCGGGTCCTGCGCGGCCACGTATTCCTTGGCGACCAGGTTCATCCCGTCTCGTAGCGGCGTCACCAGTCCGACCTCCGCCATGCGGTACAATCCCGCCAGGACCGCCTGGTTGACCGAACGGTTGACATAGCGGATCGGGACCCAGTCGAGTGTGCCGTGCCGTCCGTTCACCTGACCGGCAAGCTCGGCCACCTGGCGCTGCATTGCCGAGTATTGCTGCACTTCCGACCGTGATTTGGGAGTGATCTGAAGGAGTGTGGCTCGACCTTGATAGGCAGGATTTGCAGCGATGAACTTGTCGAAAGCTTCGATCCTGTGCGTCAGCCCCTTGGAATAATCGAGCCGGTCCACGCCGATGATCAGGTCCCGCTCTCGGAAGCTCTTCTCGATCCTGCGGAAGGACACTTTGTGGATGGCCTCTTTCGCTAGTTTGGCGAAATGGGCGGTATCGATGCCGATCGGGAACACGCCCGCGCGGAATCGATGCCCGTAGGCTTCGAACTCGCCGTCCCCCAGCGCCCGGCCAATGCCCTCCCGCTCCAGGCAGCTTGCGAAATTCTCGACATCGAACCGCGTCTGGAAGCCGAGCAGATCGAACGCCGTCAGGCCGCGCAGGATCGTGTCGTAGACCGGCAGTGCGAAGAAGACGTCCGGCGGAGGCCAGGGAATGTGCAGGAAGAACCCCAAGCGGTTCTTCACGCCCATCTGCCTGAGTTCGGCCGCCATCGGAATCAGGTGGTAGTCCTGGACCCATATGAGATCGTCATCCTGAAGCAGCGGCACGAGCTGATGGGCGAAAAACCGGTTGACGCGGAAGTACCCGGCCATGTCCTTTCGGGCGTAGTCGGTCAGGTCCAGACGGTAATGGCAGAGCGGCCACAGCACGCTGTTCGCGAAGCCCGCATAATACTCGTCCAGATCGGTCTGGCTTAGATCGGTCAGCGCATAGGTGATGCGCCCGACTTCGTGGAAGACCGGCCTGCCCGGCTGGTGATTGCCGGTCGACTTGCCGGACCAGCCCATCCAGATACCTCCATGCTCGCCGAGCGCCGCCTGTATCGCCACGGCGAGTCCGCCTGCCTGGGCAGCTGCCGTGGTAGGTGTTGCCACGCGGTTCGATATGACGACCAGGCGGCTCAAAGCACCTCCTCCCAGCGACGCGAAAGTCGCATCGCCGCATTGACCAGACCGACCATCGAATAGCTCTGCGGGAAATTGCCCCAGAGCTCCCCGGTTTCTATGTGGAGGCCCTCCGAGAGGAGGCCAAGATGATTCCTGCGGGCGAGGACGTCAGCGAAGATTTCGCGGGCATCGTAATCGCGTCCGACACGCGCCAATGCGTCGATCAGCCAGAAGGTACAAGCGGTGAAGGCCGTTTCGGGCTCGCCGAAGTCGTCTGGGGCACGATAGCGGTAGAGATGGTTACCGAAGCGGAGCTGCTTCTCGATGGCCTCGAGGGTCGCCAGGAAGCGTAGGTCGCTCGCCTGCACCAGGCCGATCTCGGGGATGAGAAGCAGGCTGGCGTCGAGGTCGCCACCACCGAAGGTGGACGTGAAATGGCCAAGTCTCTCATCCCAGGCACGTTCGAGAATGCCTTCGCGAATTGCTTCGGCCTGGCTGCGCCAATAGGCGGCACGCTCGGCGATCGACAATTTCCCGGCAATCTTGGCCAAGCGATCGCACGCCGCCCAGCACATGAGGCTGGAATGCGTGTGGACGCCGCTGCGTGTCCGATATTCCCAAAGACCTGCGTCAGGCTGATCCCAGCGCTTCACCGCCTGCTCGCCCAGGAGTTCCATGCGCTGCAGGAGCGCTTCCCCTCCCATGGTGGGCAGGCGCTCATCGAAAAAGCTCTGCGTGATGGCCAGAATCACCGAGCCGTAACCATCGTTCTGTACTTGGGTGTAGGCGGCATTGCCCGCCCTGACGGGACCGAAGTCGCGATAGCCCGCAAGCGAGTCGAGCGTACGCTCGTCCACGTGCCGCTCCAGCCCGATGCCGAACAATGGCTGGAGATAGCCATCCGGAGATCCGGCGGCAATATTGGTCACGTAAGTCAGATAGTCCTCCATGGTTTTCGTCGCGCCGAGCGCATTGAGCGCCTTCACCGTGAAGAACGCGTCGCGGAGCCAGCAGAAGCGATAATCCCAGGTCCGACCGCTTTCCCCGTATTCCGGTATCGATGTGGTCAGCGCCGCCATGATTCCGCCGGTCTCCTCGTTGGAGCAGAGCTTCAGCGTGATGGCCGAGCGGATGACGACATCCTGCCAGTCCACCGGCAGCGACAGGTATCGCACCCATTCGATCCAATATTCTCGCGTAGCCTCCAGCGCCTGCTGGGCGAGCATGCTCGGAGCTTCGGGGAGCGTCTCGTCCGGACCGAGAATGAATGCATAGGGCCGATCGACCACGAAGGGCGTCTGTCGCAGCACGAAGTCTACGGGAGCATCCGTCGTGAGGCGCAGAACCTGATCTCCGAGAAGGAAACGGATGTGGCTGGAGCCGCGCGTTACGGCAGGGACCCGCGCGCCATAATCATAGAGCGGGTCAACTGCCACGGATATCCTCGGCGAGCCGGCAACCGGCTCAACAATGCGTATGACGGAAACCGGCCTGAAAATTCGGCCGGCGCGTTTGTAACGAGGCGCGAAATCACGAATGCGGAGACGGTTGCCGTGCCTATCGGAGAGGATGGTTTCGAGGATGGCCGTGTTGCGCAGATAGGTCTGCTCCGACGATAGAAAATCGTCCATGGTGATCGACCAATCCCCGCCTGGACCCAGGTCGTCCGCTTCTCCACGCAGAAGTCTGCAGAAGACGGGATCGCCATCCATCCTTGGTGCGCACATCCAAAGGAGGCGAGCGCTCCGGTCGATCAACGCCGCAACCGCAGCGTTCCCGATCACACCTAGATCGAGCGACGATTGCAATCTCATCCTGCCCCCTCAGCTAACGAGCTTCTCGATCCAACGCCGCACTTCGCCGGGCGTTTCGATGCGACCGCGCGCAACCGTCGTTGCCGATCGCGGACCGACCCGAAACGATGTCCCACCCATGGCGTTCGCGGCCGCGAACATCTGCTCATCGGTGACGTCGTCGCCGATCGCCAGGGGAGAACGCTCGGAAAAGGGCGAGTGTTCCATGAAGGTGCGAATAGCATCCCCCTTGTCACGGCCGGCCGGCCGAAGTTCCACGACGAACTTGCCGGTCTGCAATGTCCACCCTGGAACAGATGACGCGGTCTCCCTCATCAAAGCGCGCACGGCGCTCTCCATCTCGGGAGCCTGGCGATAATGCAGGGCTACTGCCGGGCCCTTGTCTTCGACCAGAACGCCCGGCCATTTGGAAGCGAGGTGCCTGAGCTGCTCCTTGGCCGCTTCGAGGCGTCGATCTCCCGCCGCAGCCGATGGCTGCCCCCCCTGGGCGTTGCGCATTTCGGCGCCATGCAGACCGGCCAGGAAAAAATCGTTTCCGGGGAAAAGGCGCTCGACAAAGGCCAGCGGGCGACCTGTGACCAGCGCCAATGCCCCGCCGAGCAAAACGGAAAGCGTGCCCAAATGCGCTTGCAGGCCGGGCGGAACGACGACTGCATCGGGTGCCTCGGCAAGGTCGAGCAGGGTCCCGTCGAGATCGAGGAAGAGGCAGTGCCCGTCGAGCCGGTCGGGAAGCGCGGGAAGGTAAGGATGGACGCTGATCGCCGAGACTTGGCGATCCGTTACGGTTGATCCGACTTGCATACCCCCAACGTAGGATGATTGTCCGCGAGGACAACCCCTTCCGTGAACGTCAGCCGGCTTTATCCGGCCCGTCGACCCACACGCGGCCTGTCCCGGTATCGCCAAGGCGGCCCACAAATGACCCGAATCCGGGCAGGATCAATTCCCCGGACAAGAGATCGCCGCCTTCGGCCGGATAGTCGAGCGGGATCACTGTTCCGACCGCGCTGGGGAGCACGAACTGCCTCGGATGGTGCGAGAAATTGAAGGCACACAGCAACGCTTCATTGTCCGCCCTGCGGAGAAATGCCAACAGATGCGGGTCCCGGCTGTCCAGGAACTCTATCGAACCGATGCGCAAAGGCTGATGCTCTCGCCGAAACCGCAGCACCTGCCGGTAATGCGCCAAGATGGAAGTGGTGTTTCTTTCCTGCCGGTCCACGGCCCTCGACATATGCAGGGCTGGCACCGGCAACCAGGGCATCCCGGTCGTGAAGCCGCCATTCAGTGCGCCGTGCTCCCAAACCATTGGCGTGCGACACCCATCCCTGCCCTTGAAAGCAGGCCAGAAGCGAATCCCGTAGGGATCTCGTAGATCTTCGAAGGCCAGATCGGCCTGCTCTAGGCCAAGCTCCTCGCCCTGGTAGAGACAGATCGACCCACGAAGAGCCGCAAGCAATCCGATCGAGAATTTCGCGACCGCATCGCAATCCGCTCCCGCGGCTGTCCAGCGCGAGACGTGCCGGACCACGTCGTGGTTGGAAAAGGCCCAGCAAATCCAGCCATCCTTCACCGCAGTCTCGAAGGCTTGGACGCAGCGAAGCGCGTGGGCGGGAGAGAATTCCGGGCCCAGCATGTCGAACGTGTAGCACATGTTCAGCTTGTCGCCGCCTTCGGTGTAAGCGGCTACCGTCCGGAGCGAGCGCTCGCCGTCACCAACCTCGCCCATTGCGGTGCGGGCTTCGTAGGAATCCACCAGAAGGCGGAATCGCTTGAGGAAATCGAGGTTCTCGGGCCGGGTCTTGTCGTAGATATGGTCCTGATATCCGTAGGGATTGCTTTCGTGGATGTCGTTCGTTTTGCTTGGGGGCAAAGGCGGATTGTCCCGCAGCGACCGGTCGTGGAAATGATAGTTCACGGCATCCAACCGGAACCCGTCGACCCCCCTTTCGAGCCAGAACCGCACGGCATCGAGGAGGGCACGTTGGACCTGCTCGTTGTGGAAGTTCAGATCGGGTTGGGAAGACAGGAAATTGTGCAGGTAGTATTGCCGGCGCACCCCGTCCCATTCCCATGCAGATCCCCCAAAAACGGACAGCCAGTTGTTGGGGGGCGTGCCGTCGGGCTTTGGGTCGGCCCAAACATACCAATCGGCCTTCGGATTGCTTCGATCTGACCTGCTCTCGCGGAACCACGGATGGCGGTCGGACGTGTGTGAGAGCACCTGATCGATGATCACCTTCAGACCGAGACGATGGGCTTCAGCGACCAGTCGGTCGAAGTCGTCCAGCGTGCCGAACATGGGGTCGACGGAACAGTAGTCGGAGACGTCGTAGCCCATGTCGGCCATGGGCGATCTGAAGAAAGGCGAAATCCAGATCGCATCCACGCCGAGCGAGGCCACATAGGGCAAGCGGGCGGTGATGCCCGGCAGATCGCCAAGGCCATCACCGTTCGTGTCTTGAAACGAGCGTGGATAGATCTGGTAGATCACGCAACCACGCCACCATTCGGGATCAGCCTGGTTCATACTTCCCGCTTTCCTGATTTGGTTGGTCCTTGGCCTGTTTCAGGAATGCCACGGCGCGCCCCGGCACGAGCCATTCGTGGTCGCCGACGCGGCGCATCCCTTCCTCGCTTGATGTCGCCAGAACGTTCCAATCGGCGCCCGGAAGAGCATAGACCGTGGCTCGCCGATCGCCGTTGACGAGAACGGCCAGCCGCGATGCCGACCTGCGGCTCACGGGCGCCAAGAGCATCGCGAGGCGTTTGCGCTCGGGGTCGTCCCAGTCGCTTTCCTCCATGACGCGTCCGGATTCGGTCAGCCATTCCACGTCACGAATTCCGGCAAGCGGCACTCCGGTCAGGAAATCGGTGCCAAGCAATTCCTCATGGGTTCGTCTGATCTGCGACAGCAGGGAAACAAAAGCTTCGAGCTGGACGTCGCGGCTCCGCCAATCGAGCCATGTCAGTTCGTTGTCTTGGGCGTAGGCGTTGTTGTTTCCCCGCTGGGTACGGCCGAATTCGTCGCCGGCCGTAAGCATGATCGTCCCGCGCGAGGCAAACAGCGTCGCAAGCAGCGCCCGCGCATCGCGGCTCCTGGCACTCACGACTTCCTGCGTTTCGCTCTCTCCCTCGACACCATTGTTCCAGGAGAAGTTCTCGGCATGGCCGTCGCGGCCGTCCTCGCCATTTGCCGCATTGTGCCTTTGCTCATACGAAACGAGATCCGCCAGGGTCATGCCGTCATGGGCGGCGACATAGTTCAGGGTTCGCGTGGCCCCTCCCTGCTCTCTGTCGAAAATGTCGGACGAGCCGGCCAGTCTGGTGGCAAAGACACCGGTCAAACCTCGATCGCCTCGCCAGAACCGTCTGACGTCATCCCGATAACGGTCGTTCCATTCGAGGAACGGTTTGCCAAAATTCCCGAGCTGATATCCATTCGGCCCGACATCCCAAGGCTCGGCAATGAGGATGCGGTCTCCTACGACAGGATCGCCACATATCCTATCGAGAAGTTCGGCAGTGCCCGTGAAGCCCTGGTCATAGCGGCCGAGGACCGGGGCCAGATCGAAACGGAAGCCGTCGACACCAGCCTGCAGCACGAAATGCCGAAGAGTGTCGAGGATGAGGTCCTGCACGACGGGATGATCGCATCTGATCGTGTTGCCGCAGCCGGTATCGTTGACCAGTCGCGCGGGGTCGCCGGCGGCATGGCGATAGTAAGTCGGATTGTCGAGCCCGCGCAGCGACAGGGTCGGACCAAGGCTATCGCTTTCGCCGGTGTGGTTGAAGACGACATCCAGGATCACTCCGATGCCGGCCTGGTGAAGCGATTTCACGGTGTTCCGCAATTCCGCAAGTCCGCCGGGCGCCAAGCGCGGATCGAGCGCCATGAAAGAGACGGGATTATAGCCCCAGGCATTGCGCAGCCCCTTCGCGGGAAGATGCCGCTCGTCGATCCAGGCCGCGATTGGCATCAGTTCGACGGCTGCGACGCCAAGCCTGCCGAGATGATCGATCACGCAGGGATGGGACAGTGCCGCAAGCGTGCCGCGGCTCGCCTCCGGTATTTCCGGATGACGCATGGAGAAGGCGCGAACAGGCACTTCATAGATCAGGCCGCCGGGCTTGAAGAGCGGAGCGGTGCCTTCCGATTGCTCAGACAAGGCCTCGACGATTGCCTTAGGCATGAACTGCGCGGTGTCGCCGCCCTCGCCCCGTCGTGCTGAAAGCCTGGGATCAAAGGCGTAGGGACGATCGATCGCGACGGCATAGGGATCCATCAACAGCTTGTCGCGGTCGAACCAGAGGCCCCGCGACGGATCGTATTCGCCATCGGCCCTGAAGCCGTAGCGCGTGCCGATCCCGATGCCGCCAACCAGCGCGGAAAAAATCTCCCGATCGTCCCTCTCGAGTTCGATCCGCTCCATCTCCCGTCCATCAGCCGAGAAGAGGGAGACCCAGACGCGCGCGGCGGTGGACGAGTATACGGAAAACCGCACACCGTTTCCCACCACGATGGCTCCGAGTTGCGGCCTCCCCTCGCCTGCTGGCATCAGGTGATGACGCTCGGGCGTGTCCGCCCCGTATGTGCACGAATGCCAGCGATCGCTTCGGCGGCAGCGATAAGGTCTTTCAGAGCGTCCTGCGTTTCCAGGGCGTGTCGGGCGCTGTCTGGCTCGAAGCGTTCGATATAGACACGTAAGGTCGCACCCGAAGTCCCGGTCCCCGACAGGCGAAACACCACACGCGAGCCTCCTTCGAACAGGACACGGATGCCCTGGTTGCGACTGACCGATTTATCCACGGGATCATGGTAGGCGAAGTCGTCCGCCCAGGCGATCGTCCGGCCGGCCACGCTTGTTCCGGGAAGACCGGGCAGCTTGGCCCGCAACTCCTCCATCAGCCGGTTGGCAGCCTCGGACTCGACTTCTTCATAATCGTGCCGGGAATAGTAGTTGCGGCCGAATTCGGCCCAATGCTTGGTCACGATTTCCTTGACGCTTTCGCCTCGGACGGCCAGCACGTTGAGCCAAAGCAGGACGGCCCAAAGCCCGTCCTTCTCACGGACATGATCCGAACCCGTCCCGGCGCTTTCCTCGCCGCAGATCGTGGCGAGGCCCGCATCCAGGAGATTGCCGAAGAATTTCCAGCCGGTCGGGGTTTCGTACATGCCGATACCGAGCTTGTCGGCGACACGGTCGGCCGCGCCGCTTGTCGGCATGGACCGGGCGATACCCTTGAGCCCTGCCTTGTAGCCGGGCGCGAGATGCGCGTTGGCGGCAAGCAGCGCAAGGGAATCCGACGGCGTCACGAAAATACCCTTGCCGATGATCAGATTGCGGTCGCCGTCGCCATCGGAAGCCGCGCCGAAATCCGGAGCGTCCGTCCCCATCATCTCGTCATAGAGATGCTTGGCATGGACCAGATTGGGGTCCGGGTGATGCCCGCCGAAATCCGGCAGAGGCACGAAGTTGCGGGCAGTGCCCGAGGGCGCGCCGAGCCGGTTTTCCAGGATCTCCTTGGCATAGGGTCCGGTCACCGCATGCATGGCATCGAAGGCCATGCGAAAGCCCGACCGGAAGAGCGCCCGGATCGCATCGAAATCGAACAGGGTCTCCATCAACTCGGCGTAGTCGGTCACCGGGTCTATGACCTGGATGGTCATCTCACCGGCGCGGCTTTCCCCGAGCGTGTCGATGTCGATCATGCCGAGCTCGGCGATTTTGAAACGGTCGATCACCTTGCTGCGGGCAAAGATGGCGTCCGTGATCTTTTCCGGCGCAGGACCACCATTCCCGATGTTGTACTTGATGCCGAAATCCTCGTGGGGTCCGCCCGGATTGTGGCTGGCCGACAGGATCAGTCCGCCGAAGGCTTTGTATTTGCGGATGATGTTGGAAGCCGCCGGGGTCGACAGGATACCGCCCCGACCGACGATCACCCGTCCGAAACCATTGGCCGCCGCCATGGCTATGACTTTCTGGATGACTTCCCGATTGTAGAATCGGCCATCCCCTCCAACGACAAGCGTCTCGCCCTTGAACCCTTCCAGGGAATCGAACACCGACTGGATGAAGTTCTCGGCATAGTGCTCCTGCTGGAACACCGGCACTTTCTTGCGAAGCCCGGAGGTTCCCGGCTTCTGGTCGTCGTAGGGGGTTGTCGCGACTTCCTTGATCATACGCTCTTCTACCTCATTGAAATCAGCGATCTGTAGAGCTGCGCATATTTAGCAGCGCTCTTGGCCCATGAGACGTCGGCCTTCATTCCTTGCCTCTGGAGCGACATCCATGCTGACGGCTCGCCATGGAGTGCAATCGCGCGACGGACCGCGTGCATCAAGGCATTGCCGTTGTCAGGTGCAAACTGGATTCCCGTTGCAACGCCTGCAGACACCGCAGCCTCGTTCGCGTCGATCACGGTGTCCGCCAACCCGCCGGTGCGCGCCACGACGGGGACGCAGCCATAGCGCAGGCCATAAAGCTGGGTCAGTCCGCAGGGCTCGAAGCGCGAGGGGATCAGAATAGCGTCACAGCCGCCCTGCATCAGGTGCGACAGCGCTTCATCATATCCGATGACCACGCCTACCCGGCCCCGATGCCGGGCTGCCGCCGCCAGGAGAATACCTTCGAGTGCGTGATCACCGGCGCCAAGGATAGCCAGACGTGCTCCGGCAGCGACGATGCCATCCACCTGCGACGCGAGAATGTCGATCCCCTTCTGCCAGGTCAGGCGGCTGACGACACAGAGGATGGGGCCGTTGTCCGCCTCCAATCCGAAGCGTTCTGCGACCGCCTGCTTGTTTGCGTAGCGCGCCGGCAGCGTCCTGGCTGTGTAGGTGGCGACGAGATCCGGATCGGCTTCGGGGTTCCAGATATCGATATCGATGCCGTTCACGATGCCATGGAGATCGGCGGCGCGCAGATTGAGGAGACCGTCGAGGCCCATGCCGAATTCGGGCGTCCTGATCTCCTGGGCGTAGGTCGGGCTGACAGTTGTGATGGCGGTCGCGGCCTGGAGACCTGCTTTCAGGAAGCCGACGCCGCCATAATACTCGACTCCGTCGAGCGACATCGCCTCGTCGGGCAGTCCGAGTTCCGGGAACGTGGCCGCGCCGAAGCGGCCCTGGAAGGCAAGATTGTGAACGGTCATGACCTTGGGCAAGACGCGCGCTTCGGAGTAGCGCAAATAGGCCAATGCCAGCGCGGCCTGCCAGTCATGCGCATGGACCAGATCCGGCACGTAGCCGGCGACGAGCCCGTTGGCGATGTCGCTTCCCGCCTTTGAGAGAGCGGCGAAGCGCCGCCAATTGTCCGGCCATTCCACGCCGGGCGTACCCCCATACGGCCCTCCATCTCGATCGAAGAGGTGCGGGGCGTGGAGCACGAAAAGGTCGAGGCCCGAAAGTCCGGTCCTCAGTATGGCCGCCTCGCCGCCGAGGAGATCGGCATAGCGGTGCAGCGCCTGGCCTTTCTTCATATGGGCCATGACGGTGGGATAGCCGGGCAGCACGGTGGATGTCCGTACCCCCTGGTCGGCAAGTGCCAGAGGCAAGGCGCCCGTGACATCGGCAAGCCCGCCAGTCTTGACCACAGGGAAGACTTCCGAGGCGATCGCCAGGACTTTCATGCGCTCTCCAGGCGGTCGATCATGGACTGCGTAATCAGGCAAATCCCTTTCTCGGTGCGGTTGAAGCGTCGCGCGTCGAGCTCCGGATCCTGCCCGACCACGAGCCCTTCAGGTATGCGCACGCCCCGGTCTATGACGACGCGGCGCAACTGCGAATTGCGACCGACATGACAATCCGGCAGGACCACAGCCCCGCTGAGTGAGGAGAAGGAGTTCACCCGTGCCCCGGTGAAGATGAGGCTATGACGAAGCTCTGCACCCGAAATGATGCAGTCACCGGCCACCAGCGACGAGATGGCCTTGCCGCGACGCCCTTCTTCGTCATGGACGAATTTGGCCGGGGGCCTGATCTCTGCGTAAGTCCAGATCGGCCAGTCGCGATCGTAGATGTCGAGTTCCGGGGTCACATCGGTGAGGTCGATATTGGCTTCCCAATAGGCGTCCACCGTTCCGACATCGCGCCAATAGGCCTCTCTCTCGAAGCTCGAGCGAACACATGATGTGGAGAAGCGATGGGCAATCGCTTTGCCATGCGTGACAATGTAGGGGATGATGTCCTTCCCGAAATCCCGGCTGGAGCGCGGATCATTGGCATCCCTGCGCACTTGCTCCATGAGGAAGCTGGTTTGGAACACATAGATTCCCATCGAGACCAGGGCGAGATCCGGGTTCTCGGGCATTCCTGGGGGATCGGCCGGCTTTTCCACGAAGGACACGATCCGATCCTGGTCGTCGACCGCAATGACACCAAAGCTCGATGCCTCCGAGCGCAGGACCTCCAGGCAGCCGACCGTCACATCCGCGCCCGCATCGACGTGCTGACGCAGCATCAGTTCGTAGTCCATCTTGTAGATGTGGTCGCCCGCGAGAATCACCATGTATTCGGGACCATAGGACTCGATAATGTCGATGTTCTGAAAAACGGCATCGGCAGTGCCTTCGTACCACTGCGTCTCGGACACCC
Organism: Rhizobiaceae bacterium; assembly: GCA_035556195.1. Classification (GTDB taxonomy): domain Bacteria; phylum Pseudomonadota; class Alphaproteobacteria; order Rhizobiales; family Rhizobiaceae. The sequence goes on along the minus strand of DATMFK010000017.1, from coordinate 267,235 downwards.
GTTGGCTGGCAGGCAGGATGTCGAAACTCTCGTTCCGCTCCGGCCTGAAGAAATTCCAGCCGCGCTGCAGGTGCCGGATAAGGGAATGGGCTTTGTATTGCGTCGCCACGCCGATGCGACGAATGCCCGAATTCAGCGCGTTGGAGAGAGCGAAATCGATGATGCGCGTCTTGCCGCCGAAGTAGACGGCAGGCTTGGCACGAGATGCGGTAAGCTCCATGAGCCTGCTGCCTCTTCCCCCGGCAAGCACATAGGCCATCGCATCGCGCGCGAGAGGCTGGCTCCGCTTTTCCATGTCATTCCTCCCTTCGACATCATGGCACCAATTCCAGCAGTATAGTGGCGAGCGGCGGTAGCAGCATGGCTGCGGAGGCTCCTCCAGCCGCCGGCCATGCCTGGACAAAGCCGCCATTGCCCCTGCCGCTGCCCCCGTATTCGCTGGCATCCGTGTTGACGATCTCCCGCCAGCGGCCCGGATGCGGCAGCGGCACACGGTAGTCCTCCCGCGGGACCGGGGTGAAATTCGCGATCACCGCCACGGGACTGGCGCCCGGCGCGGTCCGAAGCCAGGCGAAGACCGAGTTTTGCGCGTCGTCGACGATCAACCAGGAGAAACCGTCCGGTTCGCAGTCGCGCTCGTGCAGTGCCGGTCGCGACCGGTAGAGGTGATTGAGATCGCGTACGAGTTGCCGCGTCCCCCGATGCGGTCCGTGATCGAGGAGGCCCCAGTCGAGGGCACGCGCCTCGCTCCATTCATCGCGCTGGGCAAACTCCTGTCCCATGAACAACAGCTTCTTACCGGGGTAGCCCCACATAAACGCATAGAATGCCCGCAGGTTGGCGAATTTCTGCCAATCGTCCCCCGCCATCTTGTGGAGCAGCGAGCCCTTGCCATGGACAACTTCGTCATGGGACAGCGGCAGCACGAAATTCTCGCTGAAAGCATATGTCAGGCCGAAGGTGATCGCGTTGTGATGGAACTTCCGGTGCACGGGCTCGCGCGAGAGATAGGCGAGCGTATCGTTCATGAACCCCATGTTCCATTTGAAGCCAAAGCCCAGGCCGCCCTCGTGCACAGGCTGCGAAACCTTCGGCCATGAGGTCGATTCCTCGGCAATGGTCATCATACCGGAGCGGGCAGCGTAAATAGACTTGTTCATCTGCTGGAGAAAGCCCACAGCCTCCAGGTTTTCACGTCCGCCCTTTTCGTTGGGGATCCATTCACCTTCCTTTCGGGAGTAGTCGAGATAGAGCATCGAGGCGACGGCATCCACGCGCAGTCCGTCCAGATGGTATTTTTCGCCCCAGAACAGTGCATTGTTGATGAGAAAGGAGCGAACCTCGCGACGGCCGAAATTGTAGATCGCGGTGTTCCAGTCGGGGTGAAAGCCCTTGCGTGGGTCGGCGTGCTCATAGAGTGCTGTGCCGTCAAATCTTATCAGCCCGTGTTCGTCGACGGGAAAATGGGCCGGCACCCAGTCGAGGATCACACCGATGCCTGCCCTGTGAGCTCCGTCGACGAAGCGTGCGAATCCTTCCGGCTCACCAAATCGTGCCGTGGGCGCATAAAGGCCTGTCGTCTGGTATCCCCATGAGGGATCGAAGGGATGTTCGGTGATCGGCAGGAACTCGATATGGGTGAAGCCGGTATCGACCACGTAGGGGATGAGCTTGTCGGCAAGCTGATCCCAGGAAAGAAAGCCACCATCGCTGTGCCGTTGCCACGACCCCGCATGCACTTCATAGATGCTCACGGGCTGCCGGCGCGGGTCCGCCTCCTTCCAGAAATCGCGATGCGCCCTGTCGCCCCAGTCATGCGCAAGCGGCGCCATCGTCACAGACGCCGTTGCGGGGCGCAGTTCCGAGCGGAACGCGAAAGGATCCGCCTTGAGGGGCAGGCGCTTACCCTCCGCGCCGATGATCTCGAACTTGTAGGGCCGGCCTCCTGCGATGTCCGGAACGAATATCTCCCAGACGCCGGTATCACGGCGCAGCCTCATGGCATGCCGCCGGCCATCCCAGTCGTTGAAGTCGCCAACGACCGATACTCGGCGGGCGTTCGGTGCCCACACGGCAAAGTGGATGCCGATTGCGCCTTCGTGAGCGATCAGGTGCGCTCCCAACTTGTCGAACAGCCTGAGATGGGATCCTTCGGCAATGTAATAGTCGTCCATGGGACCGAGCACCGGCCCGAACGAATAGGCATCCGTCACCCACCATTCGCCGCCAGCGTTGCGCGCCCGGTATCGGATCGGCTGGCGCTTGCGGATGGCAAGCCTGCCTTCAAAGAAACCCGCATCGTCACGCCGGCCAAGTTCCCCGACTTCCTTGCCTGCCAGCGTGAACGCGGCGACCATCTCGGCATTGGGGATGAAGCACCGGGCGACAAGATTCTTGCCGGCCGACTGAGGGCCGAGCACGGCAAAGGGGTCGTCATGCCGACCTTCGACAACAGCCTCTACATCGGAAGGAGCCGCGAGCCAGCCTTCTTCCTTCGTCGCGGTTCGGCTGGCGTTCATGCGTCTCCGCGACCCTCCCGTTGCTAAAGATCCTCGACCGGCAGTCTAGCCTTCACACCGCCACATTCCAAATCTCGCTGGCGTATTGCCGGATCGTCCGATCGGAGGAGAACCAGCCCATTTTCGCCACATTATGGATGGCTGCCGCCAGCCACTTCGGGCTGTCACGCCAGAGTGCATCCACGCGACGTTGCGCATCGGCATAGGAATCGAAATCGGCAGCGACCATGAACCAATCATGCTGGCAAAGCCCATCGATCAAGCCCCGGTAGCGGTTGGGATCGTCAGGCGAGAACACACCCGACGAAATCGCGGCAATCGCCTGGGACAGTTCGGGCGAAGCCTCGATCAGCGCCCGCGGGTCGTAACCGCCGGAGCGCCTTTGCGCTACTTCCTCGGCCGTCAGACCGAAAATGATCATGTTCTCGTCGCCGACATGTTGCTTCATCTCGACATTGGCACCGTCGAGCGTCCCGATCGTGAGCGCCCCGTTCAATGCGAATTTCATGTTTCCGGTACCCGAAGCCTCCATGCCTGCCGTCGAAATCTGCTCCGAAAGGTCGGCGGCCGGCATCATGATCTCGGCCAGGCTGACATTGTAGTTGGGCATGAACACGATCTTGAGCAGGCCGTGCACCGCCGGGTCGCGATTGATCACCTTCGCCACGTCGTTGGCGAGTTTGATGATCAGCTTGGCGTTGTGATAGCTCGGCGCCGCCTTGCCGCCGAAGAACTTCACGCGGGGCAGCCAGTCACGCTCGGGATGCGAACGGATCTGGTCGTAAAGCGCCACCGCCTCAATGATGTTGAGGAGCTGGCGTTTATATTCGTGGATTCGCTTGATGTGGACGTCGAAGAGAGCCGAGGGATCCAGCTTGAGGCCGAGGCGTTCCGCCACAACCCCGGCGAGCTTTTCCTTTCTTGCGCGTTTGACGGCAGCGAACTTCTCGCGAAACGCTGCGTCGTCGGCAAGGCGGCCGAGATTTTCGAGCTGGCCGACATCGTCCAGGAACCCGTCGCCGATCGCCTCCCTTGCCAGGGCCGTCAGCCCGGGATTGGACTGGAACAGCCAGCGCCGCGGCGTGATCCCGTTGGTCTTGTTGTTGATGCGCCCGGGATAGAGCTTGTGAAGGTCGGCGAACACCGTTTCCTTCATCAACTCGGTATGAAGCGCCGAGACGCCGTTGATGGAATGCGAGCCGGCGAAAGCCAGATTGCCCATCCGAACGCGACGCTCGCCGTCTTCATGGATCAGCGAAATCCGCCTGATCTGATCGCCGTCGAACGTGCCGGCTGCGCGCGCCTCGTGCAGGACCTGCGCGTTGATTGCGTAGACGATCTGCATATGGCGCGGCAAAAGCCGCTCGAACAACGGCACCGGCCAGCTTTCCAGGGCTTCCGGCAGCAACGTGTGGTTGGTGTAGGCGAAAGTGCGCTTGGTCAGGTCCCAGGCGCCGTCGAAATCGATCTCATGTACGTCCATGAGGAGCCGCATCAACTCGGCCACGGCGACAGCCGGATGCGTGTCGTTGAGGTGAATGGCGGCCTTGTCGGGAAGCGTCGTCAAGCTTCCGAACTGGCTGAGGTGACGCTGGAGAATGTCCTGCAGCGAAGCGGTCGTGAAGAAATACTCCTGGCGAAGCCGCAATTCCTGTCCTGCGGGGGTGGCATCCGCAGGGTACAATACGCGGGACAACGCGTCGGCCTTGTTGCTCTCGCGTAAGGCCCCGATGTGATCGCCGGCATTGAAGGCGTCGAGCAGGATCGGGTCGACCGGCATGCCCGACCACAGGCGCAAGGTGTTGACCCGGTTGCCGCGCCAGCCGACGACGGGCGTATCGTAAGCCACGGCAAGCACCCGTTCCTGCGGCTTCCACACGTGATGCTCGAGGCGGCCATCCTTGGCGGTCACCGATTCCACATGCCCGCCGAACCCTACCTCGAAGGACCGTTCGCGGCGCTCGAATTCCCAGGGATTGCCGTGATCGAGCCAGGTCTCGGGAAGCTCGACCTGCCAGCCGTCCGATATCTCCTGCCGGAACATGCCGTTCTTGTAGCGGATGCCGTAGCCATGTGCGGGTATATCGACGGTGGCCATGCTCTCCATGAAGCAGGCGGCGAGACGGCCGAGGCCGCCATTGCCGAGCGCGGCGTCCGGCTCCAGCGAGGCGATCACATCGAGATCGACGCCCAGGAGGGCGAGCGCTTCGCGCAGGAGATCGAGCAGCCCAAGGTTCGAAGAGGAATCCCTCATGAGCCGGCCGATCAGGAATTCGAGCGACAGGTAGTAGACCCGCTTCGCCTCCGCGTCATAGTCTTTCTTGGTAGCATCGATCCAGCGGTCGACAATCCGGTCACGCACGACCTTGATGGACGCGTTCAGCCAATCATGGGGCGTGGCAACAGTCGGATCCTTGCCGACGCGATAGGTCAGGCTCTGCAGGATTTCGGTGGCGAGTTCCGTGGGATCCGGGTCCATGGAAGCTGGCTTCGGGAGTTGGGTCGTGATCGCCCGGGTCATTGTTCTCTTCCGTATGTCATCAGCCGGCCGCCGGCCGCTGCGTTCGGTTGATCGCATCCTCCCGAGCCTGGAACGTGGCGGATTTTTAGCATTTTTGCAAATACGAGCCGCGTTCGGATGCTGACCGACAGAACGAGGGAGCCTTCAGGCCGGTTCCATCTCGCGGGGCGGCTCCTTGGCGCCGGTCATGAAAGCGACGGCGTCGGACATTGTATGTTTCTTCGGGTCAATCACGCAGAGACGCCGACCGAGGCGATGGACGTGGATGCGGTCGGCCACCTCGAAAACATGCGGCATGTTGTGAGAGATGAGGACGATCGGCAGGCCGCGCTTCTTGACGTCGAGGATCAGTTCCAGGACGCGGCGCGACTCCCGCACGCCCAGCGCGGCCGTCGGCTCGTCCATGATCACCACCTTGGAACCGAACGCCGCGGCCCGAGCGACGGCGACGCCCTGGCGCTGGCCGCCCGACAGCGTCTCGACCGCCTGCCCGATGTTCTGTATGGTCATCAATCCCAGATCGTTCAGCTTTTGACGCGCGATCTTTTGCATCGCGGTCCGGTCGAGCCGGCGGAATAGCGAGCCCATGACACCGGGCTTTCGCATTTCCCGCCCCAGGAACATGTTGTCCGCGATCGACAGCGCCGGCGAAAGCGCAAGATTCTGATAGACCGTCTCGATGCCGGCGAGGCGCGCCTCCATGGGCGAACGGAAATGCACCGGCTGACCATTGAGTTCGATCGAGCCGGAATCCGGCATGACCGCACCGCAGAGGGCCTTGATCAAGGTGGACTTGCCTGCACCATTGTCGCCAATGACAGCCAGGATCTCATTCGGCATCAGCTCGAAATCGGCGTTGTCGAGCGCCACCACCCGACCGTAGCGCTTGCTCAACCCTTTCGCGGCCAAGGTAGGAACGACGCTGCTGCTCATGCCGATATCTTCCTGATCCATTGATCGATGGTGACGGCAAGGATGATCAACAGTCCGACGGTGAACTCCTGCCAGAGAACGTCGACGCCGATGAGGGCAAGGCCGTTGCGAAAAACGCCAACGATCAGCGCGCCGACCAGGGTGCCGACCAGCGAGCCCCTGCCCCCGAACAAGGAGGTGCCGCCGATGACCACCGCGGTGATGGCGTCGAGATTGGCGTTCTGCCCGGCCAGCGGGCTTACCGCCCCGATACGGCCGATGGTGACCCAGCCGGCGACGGCGCAGATCAGCCCTGCCAACGCATAGACCGCAATCAAGGTGCGCTTCGTGTTGATGCCTGCCAGGCGAGCTGCTTCGGGGTCGTCTCCCGTGGCATAGACATGCCGGCCGAACGGAGTTCGGTTGAGGAGATACCATACCCCGATGGCGATCACGATCATCAGGATCGAACCGTAGGTGAGCACCGCGCCGCCACCGATCCGGAACTTGCTGCCTAGCCACTGCAGCCATGGAGCGACAGCCTCGATATCCTGCGACCGGATGGTCTCCGAGCGCGAGACGAAGATGACGAGCGCGCCGTAGATGCTCCAGGTTCCAAGCGTCACGATGAAGGGTGGCAACTTGACGACCGCCACCAGCAGGCCGTTGATCATGCCGCACAGGAAACCGGTGACAAGGCCGAGCAGAAAGGCGATTTCGACCGGAACGCCAGCAACGACGGCAAGCCGCCCCATGACGATCGAGGAGAGGATCATGATGGCGCCGACGGACAAGTCGATGCCTGCGGTCAGGATGACGAGGGTCTGGGCTATCCCCAGAACGCCGATGATGGTCACCTGCTGCAGGACGAGCGACAGATTGAATGGGGCAAAGAAGCGACCGCCCGCCGCCAAGGAAAAGATCAATATGCCTATGCCGAGCACGATGAAAGGGATGGCGGTCGGAAAGGCGTGAAGAAATCCCTGGACGCGACGCAGAAGCGACGGGGCATGCTCATCGAAGCTGGCGAGCGTCTGGCTGCTCCCGACGAGCCCTCTTTCCGCAGTCGCCGATCCGACTCCATCGTCACTCATGCCGATCCTCTCTCAAGGGAATGCGGTCGATTGCGGCTTCACGCCCACAACGCGGCAACACCGCGAGGATGCAGCCGCGCCGTGGCCGCTCGTCAGCCCCAGCAGAGTTCCTTGCCCTTGGCGCTGTCGATCGACTCCACGCCCGGAACGGGCTTGTCGGTGATCAGGGTCGCGCCGGTGTCAAGGAACTCGAGCCCCTCGGTCTTGGCGGGCTTTTCACCGGTCTTGGCGAATTTCTGGATCGCTTCCATCGCCATGGCCGCCATCTTGAGCGGGTATTGCTGCGATGTGGCGCCGATGACGCCTGCCTTCACATTGGCCACACCCGGGCAACCACCGTCGATGGACGTGACGAGAACCGAGCCGTCATCCTTGCCGACCGCCTTCAGCGCCTCCCAGGCGCCGGCCGCAGCCGGTTCGTTGATGGTGTAGACGACATTCACGTCTGGGCATTTCTGCAACAGCGTTTCCATCGCGGTGCGTCCGCCATCCTCTGCACCACCCGTCATTTCGTGGCCGCAGATGCGCGCGTCATCCTCGTCGCCGTAGCGCTTGGGATCCTTGGTGTCGATGCCGAAACCCTTCATGAAGCCCTGATCCCGCAGGTAGTCGACCGTCGGCTGATTGGTGGCGAGATCGAGGAACGCGATCTTGGCATCCGCCGCCTTGTCGCCCAGCGTTGCCTTGGCCCAGGAGCCGATCAATTGGCCGGCCTTGAAATTATCGGTAGCGAAAGTCGCGTCGGCGGCGTCGATGGGGTCGAGCGGGGTATCGAGCACGATGACGAGGAGGCCGGCATCTCGCGCAGCCTTGATCGTCGGGACGATGGCGCTGGAATCAGACGGCACGATCGCGAAGCCCTTGGCGCCGGCCGAGATGAGGTTCTCGATCGCGGCAACCTGACTGTCATTGTCGCCGTCGAACTTCCCGGCGAAGGTACGCAACTCAATTCCAAGCTCGGCTGCCTTTGCCTGCGCGCCCTCCCGCATCTTTACGAAAAAGGGGTTGCCTTCGGTCTTGGTGATCAGGCCGACGATATCGGCCGCCGAAGCCGGCGAGGCGATCGCCACAAGCGCGGCCGCGGCCGCGCCGAATACGGACAGTCTCAATGAAGACTTGGTCATGACACTCCTCCCAGTGGACCCACTACGATCGACTCCGGAGCGCCTCCGCCTCGCACCGATGTCACCCTGACCAAATACCAACGAACCGTGGGAGTCAATAAATAAATCACTCTTATTTATTATTGTTGACACGCCTCCTCCTGCGCAGCATTGTTCGCCCAGCCCCGGAACACGAGGCATCATCCCGCCGTCTCGACCGAGGCCATCTCTTTGGATGGACGCGTCACGCCTTTTCGGCAAAAGCGATCTCGGTATTCGCGCCGATTCGGGCTGGGAGGAGTGCAATGGAAACGGAGAGCCCGAGAGGCGGCTCGACGCAGCAGCTGGAGAGCCGGTTCCATCGCGGCACCAATCAGAGCGGCATGCGTGACCTCAACGAGCGGCTCGTCCTGTCGCTGGTGCGCCGCAATGGAGGCATGTCCAAGACGGACATTGCCCGCCTCACCGGCCTCTCGGCGCAGACGGTTTCCGTCATCATGCGCGAGCTCGAGGAGGAAGGCTTGCTCATTCGGGGCGAGCCCGTCCGCGGCAAGATCGGTCAGCCTTCGATCCCCATGTCTCTCAACCCAGAAGGAGCATATTTCCTCGGCCTCAAGATCGGCCGCCGCAGCGCGGAGCTGGTTCTGATCGACTTTCTCGGCGCCGTGCGCTCCAAGATAAATCTTTCCTACCGTTACCCAGCGCCGCGTGAGACGGTGAAGTTCGTCCTCGAAGGTATGTCGAGCATTCGTGCCGGGCTCCCAGCCGACCAGGACAAACGGATTGCCGGTCTTGGCATCGCCATGCCTTTCGAGCTGTGGAACTGGGCGGACACGGCCGGCGCGCCTCGGGACGTCATGGACCAGTGGCGGCATCGCGATATCAGGTCCGAGATCCAGGCCAAATGTCCTTTCCCCGTTTATCTCCAGAACGACGCCACGTCCGCCTGCGGAGCGGAACTGGTCTTCGGCCGCAGCACCAATCCGCGCGACTTCGTCTATTTCTATATCGGCGCCTTCGCCGGTGGTGGCATCGTCCTCAACGGCAGCCTTTATTCCGGTCCCAGCGGCAATGCCGGAGCGCTCGGTTCAATGCCGGTTCCCGGGCCCTCGGGGAAACCGACCCAGTTGCTAGACGTCGCGTCGATCGCGATCCTAGAAGGCAGGCTGAACGCGCGTGGCCTGCAGGCACCGCAGCTCTGGACCTCTCCGGAGGATTGGGGCGATATCGGCCCTGAGCTCGAAGGATGGATCGGGGATGCCGGCAGAGCGCTCGCCTACGCAATCGTGGCCGCCTCCTCGGTGATCGATTTCGAGGCCGCCATGATCGACGGCTGGTTGCCCAAATCGGTCCGGGCGGGTCTCGTTGAAGCGGTACAGCGAGAAATCACGGGAATAGATGTCGAGGGGCTCAGGCTTCCCCGCGTCCAGGAGGGAAGCTTGGGATATAACGCGCGCGCACTCGGCGCCGCAAGCCTGCCACTTTCCGACCGGTTCCTGCTCGGCGCGGGCGTGGCTTCCAAAGGGATCTGACATGCGTGTCAGCCGTCAAATCGAGACACTATTGGAACACCATGGTGGCCATACTCTTTGCGAGGAAACAGACGCATGATCCTATGCTGCGGTGAGGCGCTGATCGATATGTTGCCGCGGCAGAGCACGCAAGGCGAACCTGCCTTCGCGCCCTACCCCGGAGGGGCGGTCTTCAATTCAGCGATTGCGCTGGGACGTCTTGGCATCCGGACTGAATTTTTTTCCGGCCTTTCGTCCGATCTCTTCGGCCAACAGATCCGGGAGGTGCTGGCCTCCAGCAATGTCGGATCTCGCTACGCCGCCGTCTCGGCACTGCCGACGACCCTCGCCTTCGTGCGCCTCGTCGATGGCCATGCGACCTATACATTCTACGACGAGAATACGGCTGGCCGCATGTTGAACGAAGCGGACCTCCCCATGCTCGGGGACGACATCGAGGCCATGCTCTTCGGCGCGATCAGCCTGATCCCCGAGCCGTCGGGCTCGGCCTACGAGGCGCTTATGAGACGCGAGCACAAAACCCGCGTCACCATGCTCGATCCCAACATCCGCCCGGGCTTCATTTCCGATAGGGACGGACATCGGGCGCGGATGCGGCGCATGATCGGGATGGCCGACATCGTCAAGCTCTCCGACGACGACCTCGCCTGGTTTGGCGAGACGGGTTCCCACGACGAGATCGCGGCACGGTGGCTCGAGGAAGGGCCGAAGCTGGTGATCATAACCAGCGGTGCCAAGGGCGCCGAAGGTTATACCAAACAGCACAAGATCTCCGTCGCCTCGCAAAGGGTATCGGTCGTGGACACCGTCGGTGCGGGCGATACGTTCAACGCAGGCGTGCTTGCCTCGCTCGACGAGCAGGGCCTCCTGTCCAAAGGCGCGCTTGACGAACTCTCCGCCCAGCACCTCCGGGCCGCGCTGTCGCTCGGGGCTCGGGCTGCGGCCGTCACGGTTTCCCGTGCCGGTGCGAACCCGCCCTGGCGGCACGAACTGGCTTGAGCCCGAGTTGACGCCGAGCTGTAGGGATCTTCTCGACCTGCGCGAGCAGGCTCATCGACTTGCCCGCTCTGGTCGATTGCCAAGATGGTGCCTGATGGCTCAAGAGCCCAGCCAAGCTTTCGTATGAATCGAAGCTCACCTTAGATCTCAGCTTTTGCTAGAGGAGGAAAGAACATGAACACGAGAAGACTGTTTTCCAGCGTCGCTTTCGCTGCGTCTCTGGTCCTTGCCGCATCGGCAGCGAAAGCCGACATCGTGATCGGCCTGGTCGCACCGCTCACCGGGCCGGTCGCGGCCTATGGCGCCCAGGTGAAGGATGGCGCTCAAGCCGCCGTCGATACGATCAACAAGAACGGCGGCATCCTCGGGGAAAACGTCGTGCTGACGCTGGCCGACGATGCGGGCGATCCCAAGCAGGGCGTCTCGGCCGCCAACAAGCTGCTCGGCGAAGACGTGCGTTTCGTGGTGGGTCCCGTGACTTCCGGCGTGGCCATGCCGGCTTCCGATGTCTTTGCCGAGAACGGCGTGCTGATGGTGACGCCGACGGCAACCACCCCGGATCTGACGAATCGCGGTCTGACCAATGTGCTGCGTACCTGTGGCCGCGACGACCAGCAGGCGGAAGTCGCCGCCAAATATGTGCTCGAGCATATGAAGGACAAGCGGATCGCCATCATCGACGACAAGGGCACCTACGGCAAAGGGCTGGCCGACGCGTTCCGGAAAGGGATCAATGATGGCGGCGTCAAGGAAATCCTCAACCTCTCGCTGACGCCGGGCGAGAAGGACCTCTCGGCGCTGACCACGCGTCTCAAAGCCGAGAACATCGATCTGATCTATTTCGGCGGCTATCATCCCGAGGGCGGCCTGCTCGCTCGCCAGCTCAACGACATCTCGGTGAAGGCGACAATCATCGGCGGCGAAGGGCTTTCCAATACGGAATACTGGGCGATTGCCAATGACGCCGCCGCAGGAACGCTGTTCACCAACGCGACTGATGCCCTGAAGAACCCGGCCTCGGCCGAGGCCGTCAAGGTGCTGAACGAAAAGGGCATTCCGCCGGAAGCTTTCACCCTTAACGCCTTTGCCGCCGTCGAGGTGATCAAGGCGGGCATCGAAAAGGCCGGCAAGGCCGACGATCCGGCAGCCGTTGCGACCGCGCTGAAGTCGGGCGAGCCCGTCGCCACCGCCATCGGCAGCCTCACCTATGCCGAGAGCGGCGATCTTAGTTCGCCGAGCTTCGCCATGTACAAGTGGGAAAACGGCAAGATCGTCGGCGTGGAATAATACCGAGGCCGTCGATCGTCGACCGTCGCCAGCGGGCCTCACTGTCCTGCCGCACATCTCTCCCCGCTTGAGCGGGGAGAGAGCACGGACGCCCGGGTTTGGCTGATCGGAAGCTGGTGATTGGCAAAAACGGAGACGACAGCGGTCTTCTCCCCTTCACTTCACGGGAGAGGATGCGGCAGGCCGATGCGGGGGTTGCCGACGTCAGCCCAGTCCGGCGCCAGCTGCTATGAAGGACGGGTTGGCATAATCGGCTTCATCGGGCTGCCTGCATTTGCCGTAGGTCAACGGCTTCCCGTCCAACGTCCGGGTGGAGCCTCCGGCCGCGCGCAGCACGGCGTCGCCTGCAGCCGTATCCCATTCCATGGTGCGGCTGAAGCGCGGGTAGAGATCGGCTTCGCCCGCTGCCAGCATGCAGAATTTCAGCGAAGAGCCCACGCAGACGAGTTCGACGTTACCAAGTTCGCGGATGTAGCACTCGGTCGCGGCGTTGCTATGCGACCGGCTGGCGACGACCTTCAGCGGGGGCCGGCCCTCACGTACACGGATCGCGCGTCTGGCGACCTCCTCGTGCTCCGCCGAAACAACGATCTCCTCGGCCCTGCCAGGCCTCCCTGTGAAGCATCTGTGGCTCACCGGGGCATAGACCACTCCGATATCCGGCGCGCCGTTGCGGATCAGCGCGATGTTGACGGTGAAATCGCCGCGACGACCGACAAACTCCCTGGTTCCGTCGAGCGGATCGACAAGAAAGAAGGTCTTTCCGGGATCGCTCGGGCAGAGGCCGACCGAACTCTCCTCCTCTGCCACGCAGGGAATGTCGGGAAATGCCTGACGCAGCCCGTCGAGAATGATCTTCTCGGCCGCCCGGTCCGCCTCCGTCACTGGGGTGGCGTCCTCCTTGCGCTCCACCTCGAAGTCGCGATGGAACACCGCCATGACGGCCCGGCCCGCGGCAAGCGCCAGATCTTCCAAGGCGGCCAGAATAGTATCGTCGTCAGATGCCGCCGCCGGCGTCGTATTGTTGTTCGGCATTGTCCCGCTCGTGAAGCCACATTTCGATGGTCTCTACCATCTCCTCGGGGGACTTGCCGAGTGTGCTCAGGTGTATTTCCGGCTTTTCCGGTGGTTCGTACGGAGAGTCCAGCCCGGTGAAGTTGCGGATCTCGCCGTTCAGCGCGCGTGCATAAAGCCCCTTCGGATCACGCCTTGCACATTCCTCGAACGGCGTATCGACGAATATCTCGATGAACTCGCCTTCCGCCATGCGTTCCCGCGCCATGCTGCGTTCCGCCCGGAAAGGCGAGATGAAGGAGACCAACACGATTAGGCCAGCATCCGCCATCAGGCGCGCCACCTCGGCGACACGGCGGATATTCTCGACGCGATCCTCGTCGCTGAAGCCGAGATCGCGGTTCAACCCGTGCCGCACATTGTCGCCGTCCAGCAGGTAGGTGTGGCGCCCGGCCGCGTGCAGCTTCTTTTCAAGCAGGTTGGCGATGGTCGACTTGCCCGACGCCGACAATCCCGTGAACCACAAGACGGCGGACCGCTGCTGCTTGAGCGACGCACGAGCCGATTTGTCGACATCGAGAGCCTGCCAGTGGACGTTCGCCGCACGGCGCAGCGGATGAAGGATCATTCCGGCGGCGATCGTCGCATTGGTCAGGCGGTCGATGAGGATGAATGCGCCTGTGGTCCGGTCCTCACCGAAATTGTCGAAGACGATGGGTGACTGGAGCGAGATCTCGCACAGAGCGACTTCGTTCATCTCCAGCGACTTGCATGCCTCAGGCGCAAAGCTGTTGACGTCGATGCGATGTTTGAGAGCGGTCACCGTTGCGTTCGCCTGGTCTGTTTCCGTCCGCAACAGATAGGACCGGCCAGGCAGCATCGGCGTTTCAGCGAACCAGACGAGATTGGCCGCGAACTGGTCCGCCACATGTGGCCGGTCCCCCGGCGCGACCAGCATATTGCCGCGCGAGACTTCGATCTCGTCCTCGAGCACCACTGTAACGGCCTGGCCCTCGACGGCGCGTTCGAGATCGCCGCCCTGGGCGACTATCCGCCTGATGCGCGACCGCTTTCCCGACTTCGCAACGACAATGTCGTCGCCCTTGCCGATCGAGCCGGACGCGACGGTACCGGCGAAACCGCGGAAATCGAGATTGGGGCGGTTCACATACTGCACGGGAAAACGGAACGGGCGCTCCGACAGCGCTTCCCCGACAGACACGGTTTCAAGGTGCTCGAGCAATGTCGGACCGGCATACCATGCCATCGCGTCCGAGCGGCGCGTGACGTTGTCGCCAAACCGGGCCGACATCGGGATAGCCTCGATCCCATCGAATCCGAGGCTCGGGGCAAACGCCAGGTAGTCTTGGCGGATCCGCTCGAATATGCCGCGATCGAAACCCACAAGATCGATCTTGTTGACCGCCAGCACGATGCGACGGATGCCGAGCAGCGAGGCGATGATGGAATGGCGGCGTGTCTGACGGAGGATGCCTTGGCGCGCGTCGACCAGCACGACGGCGACATCGGCCGTCGAGGCGCCCGTCGCCATGTTGCGCGTATATTGCTCGTGGCCGGGCGTGTCGGCGACGATGAATTTGCGCTTCGGCGTAGCGAAGAAGCGGTAGGCAACGTCGATTGTGATGCCTTGCTCGCGCTCCGCCTCCAATCCGTCGACCAAGAGAGCAAAGTCGATGTCCGCGCCTGTAGTGCCATGTTTGCGGGAATCCCGCTCCAACGCGGCAAGCTGGTCTTCGAAAATCAACTTGGTATCGTAGAGGAGGCGCCCGATGAGCGTGGATTTGCCGTCGTCGACTGACCCACAGGTGAGGAAGCGCAGGAGAGATTTCTGGTCCTGGGCCGCAAGGTAGTCGCGGACATCGTCGAGCTCCTCGATATCCCGGGCCATGATATGCTGCATCGTCAGAAGTACCCTTCGCGCTTCTTCTTTTCCATCGAGCCGGCCTCATCTCGATCGATCAGCCTCCCTTGACGCTCCGAGGTGCGCGCCGTGAGCATCTCCGCAACGATGCCTTCGAGGCTGTCGGCGGCGGAATCGATCGCACTTGTGAGCGGGTAACATCCCAAGGTGCGGAACCGGACCAGGCGGTTCTCGATCACCTCGCCGGGTTTCAGCTTGAGCCGGTCGTCGTCGACAAGGATCAGCATGCCGTCACGCTCGACCACCGGGCGCTTCTTGGCGAAATAGAGCGGCACGATCGGTATGTCTTCCCTGAGAATGTATTGCCAAATGTCGAGCTCGGTCCAGTTCGACAGTGGAAACACACGGATGGATTCCCCGGGCGAGATGCGCGTGTTGTAGATCTTCCACATCTCCGGGCGCTGGTTCTTGGGATCCCAGACATGCTGCGCATCCCGGAAGGAGAAGATACGCTCCTTGGCCCGCGACTTCTCCTCGTCCCGACGCGCGCCGCCGAAAGCGGCATCGAAACGGCATTTGTCGAGGGCTTGCCGGAGCGCCACGGTCTTCATGACATGGGTGTGCGCGTTCGAGCCATGGTCGAACGGATTGATGTTCTCGCGAACCCCCTCCTCGTTGACGTGGACGAGGAGATCGAAGCCCAGCTTCGTGGCCATTGCGTCGCGAAACTCGATCATCTCGCGAAACTTCCAGGTCGTGTCGACATGGAGGAATGGAAACGGCGGCTTCGCCGGGTAGAAGGCCTTCATCGCTAAATGAAGAAGGACGGAGGAATCCTTCCCCACGGAATAGAGCATCACAGGTTTTGCGAATGTTGCGACAACTTCCCTGAAGATATGGATCGCCTCGGCCTCAAGTCGGTCGAGATGCGAGAGCTTGGCCAGCATTGGGACACTTCCATCCGCACGAAGGCGGCACACCGATCGGAACGACCTCTGATCGCACACGACAAGAATTCTCTCAAGGAGATCACATCCAATGTCGTCGGCGCGCGCGGAGGATTTTTGCGCCGCAGCGGGAAATCATGAAACGCGGGTTCGAGTGTTTTTCCGCCCGGGTTAACCGCGGGACGCCACGGCGTGCAGCGCTTTCGCGGCGGATACCGGAGGCACCCAAGCCAGGCGGCTAGCGAGTTCGGAACCGTCGACCACGCATTCCTCAAACATGCGCTCGACCGCTTCCGTCGAAAGCGCAGCGCCCGCCGCGAACCGCAGCAAGCTGGACGGCAGCGGGAATAAATATGTCCGATGTCCAAGCACCTCACCGAGCCGTTCGAACAGCTCACCGTAAGTGAGGTCGAGGCCCTCGCCGGCCGGCAGACGATAGCTGCCGCGATCGTTCGGCTCCTCGGCGGCCGCGGCAAGCAGGTCGGCCAGATTGGCGACATAGATCAGGCTGCGGCGATTCCGGAGCGAGCCGAGCGGCAGCGGGATCCTGTAACGGGCAGCGCGAATCAGAAGTCCGAGCAGGCCTGCACGGTCTGCGCCGTAGACGAAGGGCGGACGAAGGATGGAACAGCTCGGGCCGTTCGGGGCAGTTTCCGCTTCCAGCGCGGCCTCTGCCGCCAGTTTCGAGCGCCCATAGGCATCTGCCGGCGATGGCCTTGTGGCGGCGTCGATGCGGCCCTGATGCCCGTAGACGCGAATCGTGCTGGCGTAGACAAACCGGCCGACGCCGGCAGCCACGGCCCCCCGGGCAAGCATGGCCGTGGCTTCGGCGTTGGCCCGCATCATCTCGTCTTCAGTGCCGCGCCCAGGATTGCCCGCGAGATGGACGACGACATCCGCGCCGTCCAGAAGCCGGTCCCAGCCAGCCGGCTCCGTGAGATCGCCCTGAACCCATTCGACACCGCCCGTCGACGAACCGCCATGCGAGCGCGAAACAGCGCGCACTTCGAAGCCGCGACGGCCAAGTGCCATGAGGGTTGCCCGCCCGACAAAGCCGGTTGCTCCGGTCAGAAGGATTTTCTTCGGTTTCGCCTGCATCGCGATTCGCCTAGCTGCGCGGACCTTGCCTCCGCGCCGTGAAGCTGTGAAGGGGATAATTGGGATGCTGCATGCTATCCTGCACCGCCACCGCCCAAGAGCTTTGCATGACCGATACCATTCTTTCCTTCGTCCTGAGTTTCGGTTTTGGCCTCGTGGCGCTTTCCCTTGTCCTGCGGAGGTTCTCCGGCTTTGCCGCAGCCGATCCCAATGAACGCTCCAACCATAGACGGCCGACCCCGCAGATCGGCGGCCTGGCCATGGTGCCCCTCTTTGTTCTGGCCATGATCAGCTTCCGCTTGGCCGGGAAGCCGCTGCCCGTGTTTTCGGACTGGAGCTTCCTGGGCGCAGTGCTGATCCTTTTCGTAACGGGCATCATCGACGACAGACGTGCCCTTGGTCCCCTACCGAAGCTTGCCGCACAGTTCGTCGCCGCAGCGCTTGCGGCGGTCGCGGTTCGGGATGTGCTCGGTTCGATTCCATTGCCCTTTGCCGTCGCTGCAGCGATCGCCTTCCTCGTCCTGGTCGCGATGTCGAACCTGGCCAATTTCCTCGACGGACTGGATCTCATGGCGGTCGCGACGATCGGCCTGCCAGGCCTTTTCTTTGCCCTGCTCGCAGCGTCCGGGGCGATAGGGATGGCCTTCGGGCCGGCGGGTGCGGTGACAGCCGGATTGTTCCTCGCCTTCGTCTTCTTCAACCGACCACCGGCGAGAGCCTTCCTCGGCGATTCCGGGAGCCTCCCCTTCGGTCTCGTGCTCGGCGCCATGACGGTTGTCGTGGCTTGCCAGGCCGGCCCGCTTTCGGCGCTCCTTCTTCCTGCCTACATGCTCTGCGACGGGCTCGTGACGATCGCGAGGAGAACGTTGAAGGGCGAAAACATCCTCCATGCGCATTCCGCTCATGTCTATCAACGTGCCTTTCGCGACGGCCGGCCCGTGCCCACGGTCATCGCCGTGACGGTGCTTCTCGGAACCGTTTCGGGCCTGCTGATGCTCGCCACAGCCGATATGGATCTTGGCTGGCAAGGGATCGCCGCGGTTTTTGTCTTCGTGCTGTGGTGGCTGCTTGCAGCCTGGCTGACGCGCCACATTCGCGCCTGACGCATTGGGCTACCTCAGTCGCCGTCGCGCTCCGAGGGACGATGCTATCGCCCCTGCAAGGTTATTCGAGACTCACGTAGCTGCCGGGTCGAAAGCGCGGGACGCAAAGACAGTAGAATTCGAGATCGGTCTCGCCGGTATTGGTGATGCGCTGCGCAGCGTCGGCGGGGATCATCGCCTGATCTCCCACGCCTAGGGCTTGGCTGATCCCGTCGATCTCGACCACTCCCTTTCCCTTGCGCACGATGTAGCGCTCGGACACGCCGACAAGCTTGTGAAGCTGCGTGGTAACACCGGGCTCGACCCTGGCTACGGCAAGCGATGCGTCCGGCGAGGCCGCGTCGTTGAGGAGCTCCGTTATGTAGCAACGCTCGTCGGTCCAGAACTCCTTGCCTCCGGCACTGCGGACGAACCATTCCGGCGTCATTCGCGCTTCTCCGACAAAACTCAATCGCCTTGACAAATGTTAGGTTTCACCCTGTTATCTGTCAAACGCCAAGGGCTTGGAAAGGGGTTGCGCTCATAGGCCTGCGAACGAGGAAACAAGCCGTGCGGAAAACCGCGTCTCTCCTCGCTTCACGCCTGAGCCTTCTTCGATCTATGGTAGGGGGCGAGCTGATCGGCCGGTCATGCGCGGTCGGATCGAATGACCCTAGTTGGGCAGGATCAATGGGAGGCGAACAATGAAGCTGTGGAAGACTTGGCTGAAGGCAGGCATGCTGGGGGCCGCAATGCTGATGTCGGGTGGCGTCCAGGCGGCCGACCAGCTTTTCGTCTACGTTTCTCCCGACGCCATCGGCGTCAACGCCTTCCTTCAGATGGGCAAGACAGGCATCGAGGCGGCCGGCAAGCAGTACGGGGCCGACGTCAAGACCTATGAAAGCAAGACCGCGGCCGACCGGCTTGAGAATGTGAACGCGGCGGTCAACGAGGGCGCCAATGTCGTGGTGCTCCTTGGTTTCGAATTCAACGACATCGTCAAGCAGGTCGCTCCGACTGCGCCTGACACCCAGTTTCTGATCGTCGACCAATGCATCGACGACCGACCGGACAATGTGCATTGCGCGGTTTTCCGGGAGTATGAGGCGAGTTACCTGATGGGTGTCGCGGCTGGCATGCTGACCCAAGCGAACAAGGTGGGAGTCGTGGGCGCGCTCGATATTCCCTTCCTGCACCGCTACACCGACGGCTACGCTCAGGGCGTGAAGTCCGTCAATCCCGACGCCACGGTCGACATTCGCTGGGTTGGCGGCGAGAACCCGTTCGCCGATCCGGTTCGTGCCAAGGAGCAGGCGGTCGCGATGCATTCCGCCGGATCGGACCTGATCTTCACAGCCACGTCGGGCGGCGACTACGGTGTGTTCGAGGCGGCCAAGGAGAACAACTTCCGGATCTTCTCGGTGGACGTCAACCATTGCCCTGAACTGCCGGGCAAGATCGTCGACATAACGATGAAGCGCGTCGATACCGCCATGGTCCAGGCGATCGGCAGGATTCTCGCGGGCGAGAAGAAGACGACCGCTTCGCTCGGCCTCAAGGAAGGCGGCATGGGCGCCATGGCCCTTGACCAGGCAGCGCTTGCAGACAGCAAATGCGTCGTGGCCGAACATCCTGAGGTCGTCGAAAAAATGCGAAGTGTCGCGGACAGCATCATCGACGGTTCGCTGAAGCTCGAAGACCCGATGTTCGCCAAGTGATGTCGCATCGCGCCTGTCCGCGCCTCGGCCAGGCGCGATGTGTCCAGTTTCTTCAGTTCGAGTAGGTTCCGACCGATGCATGTCGAGCTTCGCGACATCACGGTGCGCTTTGGAGCGCTGACTGCCGTCGACGGCGTTTCCCTGACCATCGACCCCGGAGAAATCCATGCCGTGGTCGGCGAGAACGGCGCCGGCAAGTCGACGCTGATGAACGCTCTGTTCGGTCTGGTCAGGCCGGACGAGGGAACAATCCGGCTGGATGGCAAGGAGCAGCACTGGGCCTCGCCACAGGACGCCATTCAGCGCGGGCTCGGCATGGTGCATCAGCACTTCATGCTCCAGGAATCCATGACGGTGCTGGAGAACGTCCTGCTCTGCTCCGAGCCGGTCGGACGTTTTGGCTTTGTCGATTTCGCGGCTGCCCGTCGCCGCATGGCGGAAGGCGTCGCCCAGCACGGCATAAGGATAGACCTCGACACCGAGGTCAACCAACTCTCCGTCGGCGAAAGGCAGGTCGTCGAGATCCTGAAGGTCCTTTATCGCAATGCCGAACTGCTCATCCTCGACGAGCCGACGGCCGTGCTCACGCCGCTCGAAAAGGATCGGCTCTTCGCCATTCTGCGGAGCTTCCGCGCCGACGGCAAAGCGATCGTGCTCATCACCCACAAGCTCGACGAGGTGATGGAGATTGCCGACCGTGTGAGCGTGATGCGCGGGGGCCGGTTGGTCAGGTCAGGTCCGCTGGCGGAGACGACAAAGGACGAGATTGCCCGCGGCATCATTGGCGGCGATATCCCCAAGCTGCGCGAACGCAAGGCTCTGGAAGCCGGAAACGTGGTGCTCTCCGTCAGGGATCTGACGATCGCCTCGCGCGGCAATATGGTGGGCCCACTCACATTCTCGGTCCACGCCGGCGAAATCGTCGGCATCGCCGGCGTCAGCGGCAACGGACAGGCCGAACTCATCCAGGCATTGACAGGGCTGAAGACCGCCATGTCGGGCGAGATCATGCTGGCCGGCAGCAGGATCACTGATTTCGACGTCCATGACAGGCGGCGCGCCGGAATGAGCTATATTCCCGAGGATCGGCAACGTGTCGGGCTGGCGCTCGGCGCCACGGTCAGCGAAAACGCCAATGCCGGGCGCGACGATCGAGCGGCCTTTGCGGCCGGTCCCTTCCTCAAGCGATCGGCAATGGCCGAGTTTGCACGTTCGCTGATCGAACGCTATCGGATCCGGGTCGGCGGCCCCACGGCGCGCGCATCCACCATGTCCGGCGGCAACAAGCAGAAGCTTGTCGTCGGGCGTGAGCTTGCCCGCAACACGCCGCTGGTGATCGCCGAAAACCCGACCTGGGGCGTCGATATCGGCGCGATCGACTTCATCCATGGCGAATTGATGCGCATGCGTGATGCAGGCCACGCCGTCCTGGTCGTCTCCACGGAGCTCGACGAGATCATCGCACTCTCGGACCGCGTGCTCGTGATGTATGGCGGGCACATCGCCGGCGAGGTCGCTGGCGGGGAAGCGAGCCGCGATCGCATTGGCAAGATGATGACTTCGCGCGCGGACATCACGCTCCCGGAGGTCGCATGAATCCGACCAAGGAGAACTTCTTCGCCCGGGAGATCTTGCCCTGGCTTGGCGTGGTGGTCTCGATCGGGGTGATCTTCTTGCTCCTGATGGCCCTGGACGGAGCGCCCTTCGGCGCGGCCATCCAAGGCTTCTTCGATGGTGCCTTCGGCGGCAGGCGTTTCGCCTATCTAATGGCAACGCTCTCGCGCGCCGCACTCATCGTCGGAATGGCCATCTCGGTGATGCTGAGCTTCCGCGCAGGCCTGTTCAACATCGGCGGAGAAGGGCAACTCGTCGCGGGAGGCCTCGTCGCTGCATTGGTGGCAATCGTCCTTCCTGGCCCGCCATTGTTCGTCCTGATTGTCTCAATAGGTTCCGCCATGCTCGCCGGCGCCCTTTGGGCCCTGCTTGCTGGCGTCCTGCAGCTTTATCTCGGCGTGCCCTTGCTGGTCGGCTCTCTGCTGCTCAACTATCCGATACGCTATATCGCGTCCTATCTGGTCGCTCATCCATACCGAGACGTCGAATCCGGGATGGTCCAGTCGCATCTGGTGCCACAGGCGACGTGGCTGCCATATTTTCCCGGCACGCGGCTGGATGTCGGCATTCTGTTCATCGCCGTCGCCGCCGTCTTCGCCATCGTATACAGCCGCTCCACGGTGCATGGCTACCATGCCCGCATGAACGGCCTCTCGGCGGATTTTGCGCGCGCGGTCGGCCTGCCCGTGCGCAAGCTTGCCTTGCAGACGCTGATGATGAGCGGCGCCATCGCCGGGCTGGTCGGGGCGATCGCCGTCTTCGGCATCCACCACCGCTATATCGACGGAATGCTGGTGCAGCCGCTTTACGCCTGGACCGGCATCATCGCCGTGCTGCTCGTGGCCATGATCCCCTGGCTCGTGCCGCTCTCCGGCTTCTTCTTCGCCGCGCTCCAGACCGGGGCCGCCGGCATGGAGCGCGCGGCCGGCGTACCCAAGGAGATCGCACTGGTCATGCAGGCGGTCATCATCCTGTTCGTCGCAAGCCGGGTCTCCGGTGCGCTGCTCGCGTCGTCCAAAAGCAGGGGGTCGGACGGTGTTTGAGCTTCTCTTCGATCCTTCCTTCGCCGCGTCGGTCCCGCGTTTCGTCACGCCGATCCTGCTCGCTGCCCTCGGCGGAGCGCTTTGCGAACGCGCCGGTGTCTTCAATATCGCGCTCGAAGGTTTCATGCTGACCGGCGCCTTCGCAGCCGTCCTCGGCGCGTATTTTGCGGGAACCCCCTATTTCGGAGCGCTCGCAGCCATCTTCGCGGGCATCGCCATGGGGCTGATCTTCGCCGAGTTCAATCTGCGCCGCGGAGGCGATCCGATTGTCGTGTCGATCGCCATCAACATATTGGCGGCGGGCCTGACCACCTATCTGCTGCGGGCGATCTTCAACGTGACCGGGGCGTTCAACGACCCCGGCATTGCCGGTTTCAGACCGGTCGATATCCCGCTGCTCGGCGCCATCCCAATTCTCGGCAGATTGCTCAGCGGCCAATCCATCCTGTTCTACCTCGCGCTGGCCGCGGTTCCGGCGCTGCACTATTTCTTCGCGCGCCACAGGCTCGGGCTGCGCATCCGCGCGGCCGGCGAGAATCCGGCGGCTCTGCAGGCTGGCGGCGTCAGCCCGCGCCGGGTCCAACTGCTTGCGCTGATCGGCTGCGGAGCTCTGTGCGGCCTGGCCGGCGCGCAACTGTCTATCGCCAACGTCAACCTCTTCGTCGAGAACATGAGCGCCGGCCGTGGCTGGATCGCGGTCGTCGCCGTGCTGCTCACCCGCGGCCGCCCGCTTCCGCTGTTCGCGATCGCCATGGTGTTCGGGGTGGTGGACAGTCTGTCCTTCCGCGTTCAGGGTCTTGGACTGCCGCAACAATTCACCGACATGATGCCGTATCTGGCGACGCTGGTCGTGCTGGTCGGCCTATCCTGGTGGCGCCGGAAGAAGATGGCCTGAGAGGGAGGAAGCACGTCATGAGCGATCTTGTCATTCGCAACGCGATCGTCGTGACCTGCGACGTTGCCGGCACTGTCATTCCCGATGGCGGCGTTGCGGTCGACAATGGCCGTATCATTCTGGTCGCGCCGACGACGGAGTTGCCAAGCGACGCCCGGCGGGTCGTCGATGCCTCCGGTCATATTCTGATGCCGGGCATCGTCAACACCCACTGCCATGCGGCAGACAGCCTGTTTCGCGGTCTGGTCGAAAACCTGCCGCTGGAGCCTTGGCTGCACACCGTGTGGAAGGCGGAGGGCGCCATCCTCAATCCTGAAACCTCCTATCTCGGCAGCGTGCTCGGTTTCGCGGAACTGCTACTGTCCGGGGTCACCACAGTCATGGATATGTTCTGGTATCCAGGCGAAACGGTGAAGGCGGCACGCACGCTGGGCATGCGCGTGGCCACTGGCGGCATCTTTTTCGACCCGCCCGGCGTGACCGGCGACGATCTCGCTGGCAGGATCGCCAAAGCAGAGCGTTTCCTCGAGGAATTCGGCGAAGCGGGAGACGTGTTCCCGACCCTTATGCCGCACGGCACGTACACCGTCGCGCCGGATAATCTCAGGGCGGCGAAGGCACTCGCCGAGCGGTACGGGGCGCTGTTCAGCACGCATGCGGCCGAGACGCGAGCGGAACAAGCCGACGTGACGAGCCGCTATGGGCGGTCTGTCATCCGGCACCTCGATCATCTGGGGATGCTCGATCGCCGGACGGTGCTTGCCCATTGCGTCCATCTTGACGACGAGGAGATCGAGATTCTGGCGCGCAGCGGCGCATCCGTCGCCCATAACCCGATGTCCAATCTCAAGCTTGCCTCGGGCGTGGCGCGCGTCCCGGACATGCTGGCTGCCGGCGTCAACATCACGCTCGGAACGGACGGCGCGATCAGCGGCAACGATCTGGACATGTGGATGGCGCTGCGTTTGGCCGCCACCCTGCACAAGGGCGTCAGCGGCCGCGCCGACGTAATTTCGACCGGCGAGGCACTTGCCATGCTCACCCGCAACGGCGCCGCCGCGCTCGACGCCTCGGACCGGATCGGCAGCCTGGAGGAAGGCAAGTTCGCCGACATGATCCTGGTCGACGTCAAGCGCCCGCACGCGGTGCCGGTCTTCGACCCGATCACGCATATCGTCTATTCGACCGCCAAGTCGGACGTCCGCCACGTCTTCGTTGGCGGCCAGCAGGTCGTCCGCGATGGGGTCCTGACCCGGCACGAGATCGGGGGCACCATCGAAGCCGTCGAGCTGCTTGCTCCGAAAATCGCCGCCAGCATCGCCTGACGACCCATGTGAAGGAAAATCCCATGTCTGAAAGCCAGCTCGCGCGCCTCGATCGCGCCCATGCCTCGATCCGCCACAGGGCCGGCGCGCCCTGCGACTTGGCGATCATGTTGGGTTCTGGCCTCGGCCAACTCGCCGACGCCGTAAGCGATGCAAACATTATCCCCTATGCCGAGATCGACGGCTTTCCCGTCTCGACCGCTCCGGGGCACAAGGGACAACTCGTTATCGGAACGCTGTTCGGGCGGCGGGTCGTGATGATGCAAGGCAGGCTGCATCTCTATGAGGGCTGGGCGCCGCGCGACATCGCTCTCGCCGTCTACCTCCTGAAGCGATTGGGAAGCCGCACTCTTGTCGTGACCAATGCGGCCGGCGGTCTCAATGCCGCATACGCGCCGGGCGACGTCATGCTCATCGAGGATCATCTCAATTTCACCGGCGTCAGTCCGCTGGTCGGTCCCAACGACGACGCCATCGGCCTGCGCTTCCCCGACCTGTCGCGCGCCTATGACCCAGACCTGCTGAAGCTCGCAGCGGAATCCGCCGAGCGCGCCGGGATCGCGGTTCAGCGCGGCATCTACACAGGCGTTCTCGGCCCGGCACTCGAGACTTCCGCGGAACGCCGCTTCTTCCGGGCCAGCGGCGGCGACGCCGTCGGCATGTCGACCGTCACCGAGGTCGTGGCCGCAGCACATGCCGCGCTCCCGGTCATCGGCATCTCCGCGATCACCAATGCCGCGACAGGCGGCCCCGACCAGCAACCGGATACGATCGAAGAGGTCTTCGCCAATGCGGCCGTTTGCGGCCGCAAGATCGAGGCCCTGCTTCGCGAACTGCTGCCGGCGCTGCCGGCTTCGAACCAGTAAGGAACGACCATGACTTCAGTCCATCCCGTCGCAAAGCTTCTCGATCTTTCCGGCCGCACCGTCATCGTGACCGGGGCGAGCGGCGGAATAGGTTCCGGCATTGCGCGGCGCATGGCGGAAGCCGGCGCCAATGTCGTATGCCATTACAACGGCAATCGTGCCGGCGCGGATACGGTGGTCGCTGACATCCAGCGCAAGGGTGGCAGAGCCGCAGCGGCGCAGGCCGACATCGCCAAGACGGCGGGCGTTGCCGCCCTTGTCGACCACACGCTCAAGTCGTTCGGCAGCCTGCATGCAGTCGTCAACAATGCCGGCCATCAGCCGGTCGAGGGGCTCCTCGACATTTCCGAAGCGAGTTGGTCGACAATGATGGCGATCAATGCCGGCGGCCCTTTCCTGCTTACGCGGGCTTTCGCCGAGCATGTCAGGGCCGAGAAGACGGGAGGAGGTTCGGTCGTCAACATCGCTTCGATCGAAGGCCACCATCCCGCGCCGGGGCATGCCCATTACGCCACCTCCAAGGCAGCTCTGCTGATGTTCACCAAGGCAGCAGCGCTGGAATTCGGCAGCCTCGGCGTCCGTGTCAATGCGATCTGCCCCGGCCTCATCCATCGCGATGGCATCGAGGAAGGCTGGCCGGAAGGCGTCGCGCGCTGGAAGAAGGCCGCGCCACTTGGCCGACTAGGCCAGCCGGAAGATATCGCCGACGCGGCGCTGTTCCTCGTCTCCGATGCTGCGCGCTGGATCACGGGAGCCGACCTCGTCGTCGACGGCGGCGTCTCCACCCATCCGACGTGGTGAAAATCCGAAAGGTGAAATGATGAAGGTACTTCAGGACAAGGTCATCGCCGTGACAGGCGGGGCGGGCGGGATCGCGCGTGGCATCGCCGAAGCGATCATCGAGGCGGGCGGCAGGGTCGGTTTGCTCGATCTGCCAGGCACGAAGCTCGCCGAGGCAGCGGCCAATCTCGATCCTGACGGCGACAAGGTCGTTGCGATCTCGGCGGACGTAACCGACCCGGCGAGCCTCGATGCCGCTTTTGTCCAGCTTGCCGGCAAGTTCGGCCGCTTCGACGGACTGGTGAACAATGCCGGCGTGGTAAGGCTCGGACCGGCCGAGGCGGCGACCCCAGCCAATCTCGACCTGGAATTCGCCGTCAATGTGAAGGGCGTGATGCTCGCCTCCCAGGCGGCCGCCCGGCAATTCAGCGACAAGGGCGGAGCCATCGTCAATATCGCGTCGAATGCCGGCAAGGTCGGCTACCGCAACATGGCCGGGTACAACGCTTCAAAGGCGGCGGTCATCAACCTGACCCGATCACTGTCGCTCGAATGGGCCGAGAAGAAGATCAACGTCAATGCGGTCTGTCCCGGCGGCGTCGCAACGGACATGTTGAAAACCGTAGCCGACTTCATCACCGGCGGCGATGCGGCGGAGTCCGAGAAGATGATGAAGAACATGGTCCCTCATCAGCTCGGTCGCCACATCCTGCCGATCGAGGTCGGACGCGTGATCGTCTTCCTCTTGTCGGATGCGGCCCAGATCATTCGTGGCCAGTCGATCAGCGTCGATGGCGGCGACACGCCGTTTTAGGGAGATGCCGTGCCGCTTCTCGGTCCATGGTCCTCGTCGAAATAGCAGACATTCACGCGACCTTATCGGTCATGACGTGCCCGTCCCGGTTCTCCTATGACTCAGGCCTCACCCACAATGGGAGTCTGGGTCATCAAGCATGCTTGAGTTGATGATCCGGCCAGCGAGTAGGCCATCGGTGCAATTGTCGCCGGAACCCACCGGCACAGCGCCGCCGCCGCTCGAAAGAAAGAGCTGACGAAGCGATCGGCTGCTCGCGCCGGGGATTGGCGACCATGATTCGCGTCATGGTCGACGCGCTGAGAAAAGTGAGCCTCACCGGCTGACACGTCCACAACGCAGCGCAGGCCCGGTCTCGACCGGTAGCCAAAGCGCAGCCTTTCATCCACCTCGTCCGCGCCCTGCCTTGGCTCTAATGACGACAGGTCCTGATCCCGGCAGCTCTATGCCGGTCGATGTTGAGAGTCGTTCGGCCACTTCCGTCCGGATCGCACCACCAAGCCGGTTTCGACCGTCTTGACGGCGAGATCGCAATGAATGTATCCCGCTGCATACAAGAGGATACCATGACTGAAGCAACAGAAGAGACGCCTCAGGGCCTGGGGGTCTACCGCCGCTTGCTGGAGGAAATCCGCGACGCTCGCCTGCTGCCAGGGATGCGGCTGCGCGAGGTGGAGATTGCGGAGCGTCTGGGCCTTTCGCGTACCCCGGTGCGCGAGGCGATCCGGCTGCTCGAAGCGGACGGGCTGGTTGTCCACCAGCCCAGGCAGGGTGCAACGGTGCGGGTGCTCGACTACCCGGAAGTGATGGAGCTCTACGAGATGCGGGTCGTGCTCGAGGGCACGGCGGCCCGTCTGGCAGCGCGCGCTGCCAACGAGGCGGAGTTGTGCCAGTTGCACGAGCTGAACTCCGAATTTGCCGCCGCCGGGGACAATCAACAGGCGGCCCGGCTGAACCGACAGTTCCACGCGATGCTGCTCGAGGCCGCGCGCAATCGGTTTTTGCTGCGCTCGATGCGCGGGCTGCAGAAGACAATGCTGATCCTTGGTCCAACGACTCTGCTTGAAGCCGACCGCACCGCAATTGCCGCCCGCGAACACCAGACCGTCCTCGATGCGCTGATAGCCCGCGACGGCCAGGCCGCCGAATCCGCAATGCGCGCCCATATGGAAGCGGCGCAAATGGTGCGCCTGCGCACCTTGCGGCGTTACGAACGCCCGCTCGAAGAATAACCGGCCGCCGCCGCAGGAAGACAGGTCAGCCATGACACGCCACCAGCGCCGAACCACATCACCCACCGATATGATCTGGGATCTCGTTGTCGTCGGCGGCGGCAATGCCGCGCTCTGCGCCGCCATAACCGCTGCTGAGGCGGGGGCAAAGGTCATTATCCTCGAGGGCGCCCCGAAGCCCTATCGGGGCGGCAACAGCCGGCATACGCGCAACTTCCGCTGCATGCACCGCGGACCGATGTCGGTGCTGACCGACGCCTATGAGGAAGACGAGTATTTCAATGACCTTCTGCTGGTCACCGAGGGCAAAACCGACGAGCACCTGGCGCGGATGGTCATCCGCACGTCGGAAGAATGTCTGCCCTGGATGCAGGCGCATGGCGTGCGTTTCCAACCCTCGCTATCGGGCACGCTGTCGCTGTCACGCACCAATGCGTTCTTTCTGGGCGGCGGCAAATCGCTTGTGAATGCCTACTACAATACTTGCGAGGATCTGGACGTCGCGGTGGTCTACGAGGCCCAGGTGACCCATATCGGCCTCGAAGACGACACCTTCACTCATGCCGAGGTCGCGATAGCCGGTGCGCCGCCGGTACGTATCTGCGGCAAGGCGGTTGTGCTGGCTTCGGGCGGATTCCAGTCGAACCTGGAATGGCTGACCCGCGCCTGGGGGCCGGCAGCGGCAAATTTCCTGATACGCGGCACGCCCTACAACCGGGGCGTGGTTCTGAAGGATATGATCGACCAGGGCGGCGAAACCGTGGGCGACCCGACCCAGTGCCACTGTGTCGCCATCGACGGCCGCGCGCCGAAATTCGACGGCGGCATCTGCACTCGGCTGGACTGCGTACCCTTCTCGGTGGTGGTCAATCGCGACGGTGACCGCTTCTACAACGAGGGCGAGGATACCTGGCCCAAGCGCTATGCGATCTGGGGCCGGCTGGTGGCGGCCCAACCCGACCAGGTCGGGTATGCGGTGATCGATGCCAAATCCATCGACCTCTTCATGCCCTCGGTGTTCCCGCCGATCAAGGCCGACACGCTGGAGGAACTGGGCGCGCAGCTGGGGATCGATGGGGCGAAACTGGCGCGGACCGTGGCGGATTTCAACGCGGCCTGTCGTCCCGGCCGGTTCCATCCGACCGAGCTCGACGGGCTGGGGACCGAAGGGTTGACGCCGCCGAAAACCAACTGGGCGCGGCCGATCGATCAGCCGCCCTTCTATGGCTACGCGCTGCGGCCCGGCGTCACCTTCACCTATCTGGGGCTGAAAGTATCCGATACCGCCCGGGTCCAGCGCGCCCACGGGCCGCTGGCCAATGTCTGGGCGGCGGGCGAGATCATGGCCGGCTCGATCCTCGGGCAGGGCTACCTAGCCGGTTTCGGAATGACCATCGGCACCGTATTCGGTCGCATCGCCGGCCGGGAGGCAGCGCAACATGTCCTTTGAAACCTCCGCCCTGATCCAGGAAGCCCGGCGCCAGTTGGAGATCTGCAACGCCTGCCGATATTGCGAGGGCTTCTGCTCGGTGTTTCCGGCGATGACCCGCGACAAGGCCTTTGCGAACGGGGAAATCAGCCACCTGGCCAATCTGTGCCACAACTGCCGGGGCTGCTCCTATTCCTGCCAGTATATCGCGCCGCATGAGTTCGCGCTGAACATCCCTGCCGCCTTGGCCGAGGTGCGGCAGGACAGCTGGGAGCGCTTGGTCTGGCCGTCGCCGCTGGCCCGTGCTTTCCACGAACGCGGCCTGATCATCATGCTGGCGATGGTGGCTGCGATCACCGCTTTCATGTTCTCGCTGCATGGCCGCGTGCCGGGGGCGGGCGAGGGATTTTATGCCTGGATCTCGCACAACACACTGGTCTCGATCTTTGCCCCGGCCTTTCTGCTCCCGCTCGTGGGCGTGGTCATCGGCTTACTGCGCTACTGGCGCGAAACGGGCGGGCGGCGGATCACTCTGGCAGATCTGACCGGCGCGATGGGCTCAGTCGCAAAGATGAAGAACCTGGCCGGCGGCCATGGCGAGGGCTGCAATTTCGAGAAGGAAGACCGCTATAGCAACGCCCGCCGCTATGCCCATCAGGCGATGATGTTTGGATTTCTGCTGTGCTTCGCCGCGACCTCGACGGCGACGCTGATGCACTACCTGCTGAACTGGCCGGCACCCTACCCGATCTGGACCCTGCCGAAGGTGTTCGGCCTCTCCGGCGGAGTGCTGATGATCCTCGGCGGGATCGAAATGGCACGCCTGAAACTGCGCGCCGACCCCGAGTTGGGGGCACGGCGGGTCCAGGGCGGGGAAATGGCATTCATCGTGCTGCTGGTGCTGGTTGCCGCCAGCGGGCTCGCGCTCTATGCCGCCACCGGCACGGCGCTGGTTCCGGCGCTGCTGGCCTTCCATCTCGGGACGGTCTTCGCCTTCTTCGTCCTGCTGCCCTATTCCAAGATGGTGCATGGATTCTTCCGCCTCTCGGCGCTGATCATCGAGGAGCAGAAGAAACGCGCCAAACGGGCCGGCACCAGCAAGTGAACCGGACCGACTGCAAGGCGGCCGCGGTTTCCCGGACCCGCCTTGCCGTTGCGCGCTCAGCAGAGGTGCACTCTTGTGGGTGGAAGTCCCGCCATTAGCTCCTCGCGGCTATCGAGTAGCCCGTCGGACTCGCGCCGGAGCGATTCCCGGAGTGCAATGCGGCAGGGCGCATTCTCTGTATTATTTTCCCGACAATACAATCCATCAATGCGAGAATCGGGCCTCAGTCGGCCTCCGGGGCGGGTTTGCTCCCGAAATTCTGACGCAACGCGATGGAATGCTCTATATGCCGGCGCAGCAGAAGGGCCGCCATCTCGAGATCGCCGGCCTCGATATTGTCGAGCACGGCGATGTGCTCGCGACAGACCTGCTGAACCCGATCCGACCCATAGATCCAGTCGTAGTTCAGCAGTCGGCGCAGTTGGTTCTGCCGCTGGATGGCGTCTAGAATATAGCGGTTTCCAGATCCGGCCGCCAAGCCCTCGTGGAAGGCGGCGTTCATGTCGAAGAACGCCACGCTGTGGCTGTCTTGCCATTCCATTTCGCTGAACCTGCGATGGCGATCGCGCATGGTGCGTATCCAGGACGGGTCGAGCCGGAAGCCGGGCATCAGCAGGCCGGCCGGTTCGATGACGGCGCGGAACTTGAAGCTTTCGAGCCGTGCGGCGGCATCGCGCAGGCTGTCGACAAAGCGCCAGCCGTAGCCCAGTTTGCGCTCGACCACCCCCAGATCGGCCAGCCGCTCCAGCAGGCGGTTTACCTCGTTGCGGCTAATGTTGTAGCGGCGCATGAGTTCGGTTTCGGTCACCTCATCCGCCAGATGACCGAGGTTGCGGTCGTGTGAAATCTGCAGCACCAGTTCGCCATTCTCGCGCGGATCGGCGGGCTCGGCGGCTGGGGCTTCGGGCAGGCTGACCAGTTCGACGCCACGGTTGCGCACCCGGCGGATAAACCCCTGCTCGGCCAGCGAATCGAGTGCGCTGCGCACCGGTGTACGCGAGATGCGCAACCGCTCTGCCAGCCGGCTCTCAACGATACGGTCGCCCGGCTGCAGACCATCTTCGATCAGCAGCCTACGTATCCCGTTCAGGATCTCGTCCTGCAAACGCTGTCCCGCTGTCATTACAGCCCCTATTGCATTATTTGATCGAGAAGTGCAAAACTAGAACCGTCGCCTTAACACCGCCGGGATGCTAGCGCCGTTTCTTCTCAAGTTCAACGCAGCGGTCTGCCGTGGGTCCCGGATGCACATATGGAATTGATAATATGGGAAAACCAATCCCCAGCCCCCTCGTCGAGGTTTCCGGCCCCCCGCGCGAACGCGGCCGGCAGTATGGTGAACAAGCGCGCGACCGGATTGTACTCGGGATTGCACATTATTCAGAGCAACTCGCAGCCCGGAAGCTGGGTCCGACCGAGATCCGTGATTTGGCGATCACCTTCGAACCAACGATTTCCGCCTTTGACCCGGCCTATGTCGAGGAGATGAAAGGCATCGCCGAAGGGGCTGGAGTCGCCTATGGTGATGTCGTTCTGCTCAATGCCCGCACGGAAATCCTGAAACTGGCGGAACAGCGGGGCGCACAGGCGCCGCGGGACCAGGAGCCCGACGGTTGCACCGGCCTTGCGCTGCTTCCCGAGGCGACCTCTTCGGGCCGGCTGATCCACGCACAGAACTGGGACTGGAAGGCCGAATGCTCTGAAACCACCGTGGTGCTGCGCATTCGTCGCGAGGATGGCCCCGATGTGTTGACCTATACCGAGGCCGGCGGTCTGGCGCGATCGGGGATGAACGCGGCCGGGATCTCGATTACTGCCAATTATCTCGAGAGCGACCGCGACTATAGCACCCTGGGCGTCCCGCTGCCGTTCATCCGCCGCAAGGCGCTGGAGCAACGCCGCTACGCGGAGGCGCTGGCGATTGTCTATTGCACGCCGAAATCCTGTTCCAACAATATGATGCTGGCCCAGTGCAACGGTGTCGTGGTCAACCTGGAATGCGCGCCAGACGAAACCTTCCTGGTTCTGCCCGAGCGCGGCGCCTTGGTCCATGCCAACCATTTCCAGAGCCCGATCGCCCTCAGCAAACTGGTCGAGCGCGGGGTGCGCAATATGCCGGACTCGCTCTATCGCGATATCCGCGTGCGTCAGTTGATCGAGCCGCATCTGGGCAAGGCGACGCTGACCGATGCTGCCAATGCGCTGCTGGACGATTTCGAGACTCCCTGGTCGGTGTGCCGGCCGCCCCGTCCCAGCAAGGTCACCAACCTGTCGGCCACAGTCGCCACCGTGTTGATGGAACCGACGCTGGGTCAGATGCATGTCGCCATGCTGCCGG
Organism: Rhizobiaceae bacterium; assembly: GCA_035556195.1. Classification (GTDB taxonomy): domain Bacteria; phylum Pseudomonadota; class Alphaproteobacteria; order Rhizobiales; family Rhizobiaceae. The sequence continues at coordinate 234,086 of DATMFK010000017.1, read as the reverse complement.
CGCTCTGCCCCGAGTTTACCACCTACGAACTAGCGATGGACATCGAGGAGCCGAAATCCGCCGGCGTGAAACCCGTGTTCCTGACGGCCTGACATGCGGATCGACCTGAACGACCTCGTCCCTAGCGACCAGTATAAGCTGCTGGCCGGTTCAATTGTGCCGCGGCCGATCGCGCTTGTCTCCTCGCGGTCGCTTGCCGGGCAGGACAATGCCGCGCCTTTCAGCTTTTTTGGTGTGCTGGGCGAGGCACCGGCGATCCTTGCCATCGGAGTGAAGAATAATCCCGACGGCAGCATGAAGGACACCTCGCGCCACGTTATCGAGCGGGGTGAGTTGGTCGTCAACCTAGTGGACGAGGATCTGGCCCTGGCTATGAATCTTTGCGCGCTGGACGCACCGCCCGATGTGAGCGAGGCCGAATTGGCCGGGCTGACGCTAGTGCCGGGCGAGAAGGTTGGCGTACCACGCATCGCCGAGGCGCCGTTCGCCTTCGAGTGCCAGCTGGTCGACTGTCTGACGAAGGTCCCCGACCGGCAGATTCTGCTGGTCGAGGTCGTGCTGATGCACGCCCGCGACGGCCTAGTGGATCTCGCCACGCGGCGCATAGACCAGCAGGTCTATCGCCCGGTTGGCCGACTGACCGGCAACGACTATCTGCGGGCTTCGGACCGCTTTCAGCTCACGCGCCCGACCTGGACGTAGCGCAAGGCTTAACCACGTCAACGTCTAGCTCCAGCCTAGCAGGAAAGCAAAACGCCGGGACCATTGTCCCGGCGTTTTGCTTTCTTTGGCTCGGGCGGCAGTGACCGCCCGGCTCTAGTCTTAGCTGCGGCAGAACAGATCGCCGGCCCGGATCGCCGCGATCGCCTCGCCGCAGGGGCCGATCTTGACGTCGGGCAGTGCGGCGATTTCCGTCAGGAACTCGCGCAGCGCCGCGATGCGGCTGGCGCGGGCGCTGCCGTAGTCGGCGCGGGGCGTCACCGTGAGCGCAATATAGGCCCGTTCCTCGTAGAGGGCGTGAAACTCCTCGCGCCACCATTTCAGGAACTTCTGATGGGTCGCGCGGCGATCATACAGCTCGCGGTCGATCAGCATCTCCTGCTGCGGCAGCTCGATCATGCCGATGCCACCATCACTGTCCAGACGGTAGGGGAAGTCGTCGTCCTGGTTGCTAGCGTCCCAGGCATAGCCGAGGGCCGCCAGATCCCGCAGGGTCTGGTGCTCGAGCAGCCCGGTTGGCGCGCGCCAACCCACGGGTGCCCGGCCGGTCAGCCGGGTGAGAACCTCATGCGTACGCCGCAGCAGCGCGGCGTCGCCCTCAGCGCCGGTATAGTCTTCATGTGCATAGCCATGGGCGGCGACCTCGTGCCCCCGTGCGGCAATCGCCTGCACCAGCGCCGGGTGTTCCTCGGCCTCGGCACCGGGCACGAAGACCGTGGATTTCAGCCCGAGATCCTGGAACAGCCCGAACATCCGTGCCGCGCCCACCGACGCCATATAGCGCCCATGCGCCTTGCCGCCGAACAACTTTGCCTCATTGCTGCCATGGGTCCGGCGGTCGACTGTCATGCCCTGCAGGTTGACGGTCAGAGAGACGTAACAGATGCGACGCGTCATTGCGCCCCTCCGGTGTTGCCGGTTGCGGTGAAATCGCGGACGAAATCGTCCCGCCGCGCGATGCACCAATCGGCGAGTTCGCTGAGGGTGACGAAGGCGACATCGCCGGTGGCCTGCATATGGCGCACCAGGTCGCGCACCACATTGGCACGGGCCGGGGTGCCCGAACCATAGCCGCAGCGCGGATGCACCGTAAGATTGAACAAGCCGTTCTCTGCCCGGATCGCTTCGAATTCCTCGATCCAGTGGGCGAGGATCTCCGAGGGCGGCGTATAGCTGACGCGATAGAACGGATAGTCGTCCAGGCTGGAGACGTTGTTTGGCAGCGTCATCAGTCGCCGGTCGCGGTCAGCCGGCACCGGCGGCGTAAAGGGCAGATCATAGTCCTTCTCGCTGCTGTCCCAGACGTAGCCCAGATCCAGCAGAGTGCGCATGGTCACCTCGGTCTTGCTTCCGCCGGGGGAACGCCAGCCGCGCGGCGGCGCCGCCATCAGCGCGCTCAGGATGCCATGGCTCTTACGCAGCAGATCGGGCTCGACATCACCCGGATCCCAACCTTCGTGCAGATAGCCATGGGCGGCGATTTCATGGCCGCGCGCCTCGATCTCGCGCACCAGATCGGGATGCAGTTCGGCATCGTATCCGGGCACGAAATAGGTGGCGCGGATGCCCAGTTGGTCGCAGAGGTCCAGATATCGCGGGACCCCGCATTTCGCGGAATAGCGGCCATGCGAATTCTTGCCCAGCCGGGTCTCCTTGCGCCCGGTCTCGCGACTTTCACCATCGAAATCGATGGTGATCGTCGCGACGCAGCGCTTGCCGCCGGGCCACGCGTGAGGCGTGCTCGTCACGCCGAGATCAAGAGGATCGTTCATTTCGCGAGGCTCACATTCCACAGACGCAGCTTGCGACCCGCCCAGGCGGAGAAGTTCTGCACCTTGTCCGAGAACGCGTCGCTGGCATAGGCCGAGGACCAGATCACCTTCGGTGTGTCCTTCAGGAACAGCTGATGGATCTGGTCATAGATCGCCTGGCGCTCGTCGGCCGGGGCGGCCAGCAGCTTATTGACCAGTTCGCGGGCCTCAGGGTTGGTCCAGATCTTGGAGGCCGCCTGCTCCTTCGAGCCGGTGAACCGATCCAGCAGAAGCGCCGGGTCAAGCGTCGGCGCATAATTCCAGGCCAGCATCTGATAGTCGCCGCGGCTGTATTTCTGCGCGGTGGTGGCGTAGTCTAGCACCTCCAGCTCGGCATTGATCCCGGCCGCCTGCAGCAGCGCCTGCACCATCACACCGGTCTCGTACATGACCGAATAGTTGCGGTTTGTGGTGACAGTAATCTTCTCGCCCTTGTAGCCCGCCTGGCGTAGCAGGTCCGCGACGCGCGTCGGATCATAGTCCCAGCCTGCCTTCTCGACCTCGCCGAAGTAGGGCGAGGCGGCCGGAACCGGCGAGCCGCTGGGCGCACCGCGCCCGGCCAGCACCGCGTCGATCATTCCCTTACGGTCGATGGCGGCGCTGATCGCCTGGCGCAGCAGCGGGTTGGTCAACGGGCCGGTCTCGGTCTGGATGGCGAAGGTGTTGATCGACGGGACCGGCACGCTGGTGACCTTGAAGCCCGGTGCCGCGGCGATCTGCTCGGCATAGGTCACATTTATCTGGGTCCAGATATCCGTCTGCCCGGCCATCAAGGCCGAGAATTGCGCCGCCGGATCCGGAATGACCATGAAGGTAACGGTGTCGAGCAGCGCCTCCTTGCGGCCGGTATAGCCATCGGGCTCCTCTTCACGCGCGACATATTTGTCGAAGCGCTCCAGTACCACACGCTCCCCCGGGCGGGTTTCGCGCACTTTGAATGGACCGGTCCCGATCACCGGACCGGTTTTGCCGCCGTAGACAGCCGGCGCCATGATGCCGCCCTCGCCGCAGTCGGAGCGGGCCATCTGGGTTAGGAGGCCGGGGGCAGCCTGGGCCAGGCGGAACTCGACGGTCATGTCGCCGGTGGCGACCACCTCATTGACCTTCAGCGCACCTGAACCGTTGAAATACTGTCGGCAGCCCCATCCATTGTCGGGGTTCAGCAGAAAGTTCCAGGAACCGGCAACCGCAGCGGCATTCAGCGGCGTGCCGTCATGGAAGGTGATCCCGTCGCGCAGGGTAAAGGTATAGACCTTGCCATCGTCGGACACGGTTGGCAGATCCTTCGCCAGCATGGGAGCTACGTCGCCGTTTTCTTTCCAGGCGACCAAGCCTTCGTATATGTGCTGCTGGATCGCCAGCGAACTGTCTTCGTTGGTGAAACCGGGGATTGGCGAACGCAGATCGCCGGCGATCCCGACGACGAGATCGCCGCCGGCGGCCAAGGCGTGACCCGCAGTCGCGAGCACCCCGAGCGCTGCGAACATCGCAGCAGTGGTAGCTTTCATATTGATCTCCCTTGTATTCGGCTTTCTTGTTGTTCCCGCGCCAGAAGCGGCGATGCCGCGATCAGGCGACGGGTATACTCGTGACGAGGATTGGCGAAGACCTCATGGCAAGCCCCCTCCTCGACGATCCTGCCCTCGTGCATCACGACGATCCGCTGGGCGATCTGTTGCACCGCCGCCAAATCATGCGAGATGAAGATACAGGCGAAGCCCTGTTCGGCCTGCAGTCGGGTGAACAGCTCCAGGACCTGTTTCTGAATGGTCATGTCCAGCGCCGAGATCGGTTCGTCGGCGACGATGACATCGGGCCGACTCACGATCGCGCGGGCGATGGCAACGCGCTGCCGCTGGCCGCCCGACAGCTGGTGCGGGTAGCGGTCGCCATGGCCGGGCAGGCCGGCGGCGGTCAGCGCCTTTTCGGCGCGGGCGGCACGCTCGGCCTTGCTCAGGTCGGTTTGATGACGAAGCGGCTCCTCGACCAGGGCGGCGATCTTCATCCGGGGATCGAGCGAGGAGAACGGATCCTGGAACACGATCTGGCAATCGCGCCGGAAGGGGCGCAGCGCAGAATCCGGCAAGCGCGTCACGTCGGTGCCCTTGTGCAGGATCTGGCCGCCATCGACCTCGGCCAGCCGAAGGATCGCTCGGCCAAGGGTGGTCTTGCCCGAGCCGCTGCCACCGACGACGGCGATGATTTCGCCCTTTCGCACCGCGAGCGACACGTCGCGCAGCACCTGTTTGCGCGGCCGCATCCGCAGGAGACCGCGGCCTTGATCATAGGACAGCGTCAGATTGCGGGCCTCGAGCACGGTCGGGGCATCGGCCGGCAGCGGCGGCACGGGGTCGCCCAAGGTGGGAACCGACTCGATCAGCTGCCGGGTATAATCCTGTGCCGGATTGGCCAGGATTTCGGCCGCGGGACCAGCCTCGACCACTTCGCCCTGGCGCAGCACCACGACGTCGTCGGCATATTTCGCCACCAGACCCAGATTATGGGTGATGAGCAGCACCCCGGTGCCGACATCGCGGGTCAGCTCGACCATGGTCTGCAGCACCTCATCCTGGCTGAGAGTGTCCAGCGCCGTGGTCGGCTCGTCTGCGATCAGCAGATCGGGTCTCAGCAGCATGACCGAGGCCAGCATGATCCGCTGCCGCATGCCACCGGAAAACTGGTGCGGATAGGCTTCGAGACAGGCCTCGGGATCGCGTATCTGGATACGGCGCAGCATCTCGATCGAGCGGCTGCGGATCTCGTCGCGGCTCAGACTGGTGTGCAGTCGCATCGCCTCGGCCATCTGACGGCCGATCTTGATCGCCGGGTTGAGAGAGACCAGCGGCTCCTGGAACACCATGCCGATGCTGGCACCGCGCAGCGCCTGCATCTCGCGGTTCGATATCGCGGCTATGGAGCGGCCGTGATACAGCACCTCGCCACGGGAGGGCGCGATGCCGTCGGGCAGCAGACGCAGAACGGAACGCCCGATCATCGTCTTGCCGCTGCCGGACTCGCCGACCAGCGCCAGGATACGGCCGGGTTGCAGATCGAAGCTGACGCCGCGCACCAGTTCTTTGGCGGAACCGGCGGCGATACCGAGCTGACGGACGGAAAGGGTCGGTTGGTTTGCGGTATCAGCCATGTCACATCCTCGGGTCCAGCCAGTCACGCAGCGCATCACCCAGCAGGTTGACCGACAACAGGGTGAGGGCGATGAAGGTACCGGGGATCACGGACAGCAGAGGAACGGTGCTAAGATACGGTCGGGCGGCCGACAGCATATTGCCCCAGGTGGCGGCCGGCGGCGGCACACCGAGGCCAAGAAAGCTCAGCGCGCTTTCCGCCAGAATTACCCAGCCGAACATCGACGTGGCAAAGATCGCGATCGGCGCGATGGCATTGGGCAGCACGTGGCGAAAGATTGTATAGAGCGACCCGTTGCCAAGCGCGCGCGAGGCCTCGATGAACTCGCGCTGGCGCAGCGACATCACGGTCCCGCGCACGATCCGCACGATCTTGGGCGTATAGGCGGTTCCGAGCGCGAGGACGATGCCGAGCTTGCCGGCGCCCATCACCACGGCCAGCCCCAACGCCAGCAGGATGCCGGGAAACGCGAGCAGCACGTCGTTCAGCAGCATCACGATCCGGTCCAGCCAGCCGCGGTAAAAGCCGGTCACCAGCCCGATGACGGTGCCCAGCAGGGTTGAGAAGACCACGGTCATGAAAGCGACCGAGATACTGGTCCAGGCGCCGCTCATGATCCGCGACAACAGGTCGCGACCGAATTCGTCGGTGCCGAACAGGTGCTGCGCAGAGGGCGGCTGCATCCGCCCCAGGATGTTGATCCGGGTCGGATCGAAGGGGGTCCAGATCAGTGCGGTCAGCGCAATCCCCAGGATCAAAAGCCCGAGCGCCCCCCCGATGACGAGGTTCATCTTTCTTAGCGACATGGATTGCCTCTATTCCAGGGTCACGCGCGGGTCGAAGAACGGGTAGAGCAGATCCACCACCAGATTCACCACGACATAGCCGGCGGCGATCATCAGCAACGAGCCCTGGATCACCGGATAATCGCGGGCATAGATTGATTCGACTAACGTCCGGCCGAGACCCGGCAGGGTGAACACCGTCTCGACCACCGCGATGCCGCCCAGCAGGGTGCCGAGGATGATCCCCACCAGCGTCAGTGTCGGACCGAGCGAGTTGGGCAGCACATGGCGCAGCAGCACTGCGCCCTCGGAAAGGCCCTTGGCGCGGGCATGGGTGACATATTCCAGCCGCAGCACCTCGATTGCGCTGGAGCGCGCCATGCGGATGAAGACGCCGACCTCGACGATGACCAAGGTCAGAATCGGCAGCACCAAATAGGTCAGGGCACGGACCGCATCCTCGGAAAAGGGCACATAGCCCACCACCGGCAGCCACCCCAACGTGATGCCGAAGTACATCAGCAGCATCAGCCCCAGCCAGAAGCTGGGAATCGACAGTCCCAGCGTAGACAGGGCAACGACGACGAAATCTGCTAGCCGGCCCTGCCGCCAGGCGGCAAAGGTTCCCAGCGGAACCGCGATCAGCACGGCCAGGCCGACGGCCGGCAGAATGATCGAGACCGAGAGTCCCAGGCGGTCGAGCACCAGATCGGACACCGGCTGGCCGTTGATGATCGAGTTGCCAAGATCGCCCTGCAGCACATTGCCCAGCCACAACACGAACTGCACCGGCAGCGGCTGGTCGAGGCCCAGCCGGGCATGGGTCGCGGCGATAGATGCCGCGTCGGCGCCCTCGCCCAGCAGAACGATGGCAGGGTCCCCCGGAATGGTGCGGATCAGCACGAACACCAGCAGTGCCACCAGGAACAGGGTCGGCAGCGCCATCAGCATCCGCCTGAAGATGTAAAACGCCATCGCAGTCTCGCCGGTTGCTGGTGTGGGATACGAAACCCTGAACGGGCCCTCCCCCTTATCATTTGTATTTGCCAACCACAACAAACAATCCGCCTGCCATACATGTCTGAGGCGACGCGCAGGGCTGATAGCGCGTCCCGGCGGCGTTTGGCCGTTTACGGCTGCCAGAAAATAGGCGTCTGTGCTGCGGGCAAGGCCATCGGCGGGCCGGTTGCGCTGCCGGCGCAGCTCGGTCGTTCCAGTTTGAAGCGATCGTTTTCCGATGACAGTCTCGCCCGGGCGCTGCGATGCGCAGTTTCTCGGGCCGGCGCGGGTCCCTCGACAAAGAAGCGTGCATGGCGCAACCATCGAGAACAAGATCTCGGCATGCGCGCCGGTAGTCACAGGGGCGATCACCGGCACTGCGGCTTGATCGTCTCGGCCTCGGCCAGACCATGGCGTTATGCGAGAACCACGAAAGCTTCGGCCCGTCTCGCACCACGATCTCGTCTGTCTCACGACGATCAGGCGACAGGCGGCGCCCGGGTCCCTGCGCAGCTCCAGCACTGGCCGGTTCAGCATCCGCACCGGGTCAGCGATTCGCCAACTGCAGCGCTCCGACCTAGGTTATGCCGGCGATCACGACGACGACGCGAAATCCCGCCGTCGATCGCCCAAAAGCGCCTGCACACCGACTCCGAATACACTGTATTTCCGCGCGATTCAGACCAGTGTCCTGGATGCCCTCCTTCGGATTCCGGCCAAAATCGCGTGCAATGATCGCCTAATGTATGTCGGAAAGACAAAGTAGAGATGTTTTGATGTGAACCCCTTTGTGGCCGTCTGACAATCTACCCCGCGCTCCGGGCGACGCACATCTGTTTCGCGTTTTCAGAAATGAAAGAACATTTCGCTGAATGGTGCGCATATCCTGGCGACGACGGCACAATATCGGCGCCACAGCTCTCGCGTGACTGTATATAAGCTGCCCTGCGCGCCAGGTTACTGGAAATAGCCGCCGAACCGGCGCGCGCCTGCTGCGCCCAACCTCGCCGGCGCGGACCGAGCGCTGGGTTGGCCGCGTCTCGCCCGAGGCGATGCCGTATTCGCTGGCTCAGGCGCCGGCGCTGTTTGCCAGTTTCGACAAGCTGATCGGCGCGCCGGCGCCGGCAGCGGGCATGACGAGCGCTCGGCCATACTGCTGTTGCGCGGTGGCTACAAGCTGAACCTCGACATCTGCAGAGATGACGGCCCGAAGTATTCTCGGAGTGCCGCGAATGCGGTCCGCCGTCCAACTGCATTCGGCTATAGCCAAATAGGGCAGCTTGATTGCGTCCATTTATATGAATACTCTGATAATTGGCGGCAACGGGAACTGTCGCCCAACAAGATGTATGCGGCAGATGGACTGTATGCAAACTTGCAACAACTTTTGCACGACTACCCTCTTGCGAAGAAGGGAGGGAACCGAAGTCCCGAAGAGGTTGAATGACCCACGGCTGCGCATCCAGCCGGCATAACGGCTCGCGTGACATAGAAGACTGCGAATGGGAGGAAATCGATGGTTAAGTCGCTGATCGGCGGCATCGTTGCCGCCACCGCAATTGCAATGTTTTCTTCGACGGCTTTGGCTCAGCCCGAGATCGTCAAGGGCCCTTCGGCTGAGCCGGACTGCTTTGCCCCCTGGACGCCCGAGACCAAATTCTTCAAGTACCCGAAGAAGGACGGTCCCTACCGCATCGCCCTGGCGAATGGCTATATCGCCAATACCTGGCGCATCCAGATGATCCAGACAGCGAAGGCCTATGCCGCGCAGCCGGATGTCGCAGCCAAGCTCAAGGAATTCAAGGTCGTCTCAACCGGCGAGGATGTCCCGGCCCAGATCTCCGCGATCAACAATTTCATCGATTCGGGCTACGACGCCATCGTGGTCAACGCGCAGAACCCCACGGCCTTCGCGCCTGTCATCAAGCGCGCCAAAGAGGCGGGCGTCGTGCTTGTCGCCTTCGACAACATCCTCGACACCGAGGACGCGATCAATGTCAATGTCGACCAGAAGGGCCTCGGCATTCTCTGGGCGAATTGGCTGATCAAGCACCTGCCCGAGGGTGGCAAAGTGCTGGAGGTGCGCGGCGTCGCCGGCACTTCGGTCGACACCGACCGCCATAACGGCATCCACGAAACCTTGGCCGCGTCGGGCAAGAAGTGGGACGTCGTCGAGGTGATGGGCAAATGGGACGATCCGACCGCCCAGAAGGCGACCGCGGACGCGATCGCGGTCCACAAGAAGTTCGACGGCATCACGGCCCAGGGCGGCGATACCGGCGTGGTCCAGGCGATGATCGATGCCAAGCATCCCTTCGTACCGATGGGTGCGGAGACCGAGAACGGGTTCCGGAAATTCTGCGCCAAATTCGCGTCGGAAGGTCTCAAATGCTCCTCCGCCGGGACAGGCCCGGCCCAAGTGGCGGTCGCCATCAAGACGGCTATTGCAGCTCTTGAAGGACAGGTCGTGCCGCAATCGGTCAAGCTGCCGCTGGCGATTGTCGAAGACCCGAACTTTAAGCAAGGGCAGGATTATTTCCCCGACCAGTCCGACAACTTCTTCGTCGGTAACTCTTTCCCCACCTGCGGCATCAATTTTACCGCGCAAGAGATCATGGGGCAGAGCAAGGAAAATCAGTAGATAGGTCGCTCGCCGAAAGGCGTCACGAACGTGACGCCTTTCGGCCAGGCGCAGCGGAGGACCCATGGTGGACGCTGTTCCGCTCTTGCGCATGGAGGGCGTATCCAAGCGCTTCGGAGGTGTGCGCGCACTGGAGAAAGCCGAGCTGACGGTGAGCGCCGGGCGCATCCATGCGATCCTGGGCGAGAACGGAGCCGGCAAGTCCACGCTGATCAAGATCCTTGCGGGGGTGGTCGCTCCGGATGAGGGCCGCATCATGTTCGACGGGAGAGAAGTCTCCTTCGCGTCCCCGGCCGAAGCGAACGATGCCGGCATCGCCTGCATCTTCCAGGAACTGTCGCTCATCCCCGACCTGAGTGTCGCGGACAACATCCTGATCAGCGATCCGCCCCGGCGCTTCGGCATGATCGACCGCAGGACGCAGCGGCGGATTGCCCAAGCCGCTCTCGCCCGGGCCGGTGCGGAGGACATCCATCCGTTGGCGGTGGTCAACGATCTACCGCTGTCGCGCCGGCAGATGGTCGAGATCGCAAAGGCGCTCGCGCGCAAGCCGCGGATCCTGATCCTGGACGAGGCGACCTCCGCGCTTGCCGCCGCCGATCGCGCCAAGGTTTTCTCAGTGCTGAAGCGGCTGCGCGCGGAAGGGCTCGCGTTGCTCTACATCTCGCACCGCATGCACGAGATCGCTGAGCTCGCGGATGAATGCACGGTCTTCCGCAACGGCCGCAATGTCTCCAGCTATGTCGCCGGCACTCGGACAGACAGCGAGGTGGTCGAGCTCATGATCGGCCGCGAATACAAGCACGTGTTTCCGCCGAAGCCCGAGCCCCGCGCCACCGGGAGGCCGGTTCTTGAGTGCAGGGCGCTCTCGTGGTCGGATCGGCTGAACGCCATCTCGTTCTCGATCGGCGCCGGCGAAGTCGTAGGGCTTGGCGGCCTGGACGGCCAGGGCCAAAGAGAGCTGCTGCTCGCGCTTTTCGGCGTCCTGCGCGGTTGCTCTGGCGATATCCTGATCGACGGGCGAAAGGTACGGATTTCCAGTCCTTCCCAAGCGAGGTCGACGGAGATCGGCATGGCGCTCATCCCGGAAGACCGCAAGACCGAAGGGCTCATGCTGCCGATGTCGGTTCGTGACAATCTCTCGTTCGCAGCTCTCGACCACGTCTCGCGCTGGGGCATCATCGATCGCGACGCGGAAGGACGGCTGATCGACGAGATGGTCCGGCTCCTGGCGATCCGCACGGCCGGTACGGATATCCCCGTTGCCGCTCTCTCCGGCGGAAATCAGCAGAAAGTCGTCATCGCCAAGTGGCTGATGCGCAACCCGCGGATCATCCTGCTCAACGACCCTACTCGCGGTATCGATGTCGGCACCAAGCAGGAAATGTATCAGCTTCTGCGCAAGCTCGCCGTCAGCGGCGCGGCCATTCTGTTCTATTCGACTGATTACGACGAGCTCATTGGCTGCTGCGACCGCGTATTGGTGCTCTACGACGGAGCCATAGCCAACGAGCTTGCCGGCGCGGCCGTGACCGAGAGGGCGCTGGTCGCCAGTGCGTTGAACCTAGCCGGAGCATAGACGGAGACGCTAGCATGAGAGACTGGCGATACTGGCTGGCGGAACAGCGTGGTACGCTTCTCGCGCTCGGCATCTTCGTCGTCATGTTCCTCATCTATGTCGGCAACCATCCAGCGGGCTTCACCACCAACGTCGTGCAGACGGCGGCCAACAAGGGCGTGCTGCTCGCCTTCGTCGCCATCGCGCAAGCTCTGGTCGTGATCACGTCGGGCATCGATCTCTCGGTGGGCATGACCTTCATCCTCACCAATTGCCTCGCTTCCTGGATCGTGCAGGGAAGCCCTGGCGAAACGGCGCTAGGCGTTGCCGCCGTCCTGTTGACGGGTCTCGCCTGCGGGGCTCTGAACGGGATGATCGTGATCTACGGACGCCTGCAGCCCATCGTCGCAACCATCGCGACAGGTGCGGTCTATTTCGGACTAGCCCTGATGCTGCGGCCTTTCCCGGGCGGAACCGTCAATGAGGGTCTGGCCGACGCGATGACCGGAAAGCTATTCGGCCTCGTTCCCGCAAGCCTCGCCGTGCTAGTCGCTGCCGTATTCTTCCTCTGGGTACCATTCAGCCGATCCGTGATAGGCCGCGCCGCCTATGCGGCGGGCTCATCCGAAGTGGCTGCCTACATGTCGGGAATGCCGATCCGCCGGGCCAAATTTGCCGCCTACACTCTGTCGGGCCTGTTTGCGGCGCTCGGTGGCCTGTTCCTGACTTTCTTCACCTATACTGGCGAAGCCGCCTATGCCTCGGGCAATGCCTATACGCTCTTCTCCATCGCCGCTGTCGTGCTGGGTGGTGTCTCGCTCTTCGGCGGACGAGGCAGTGCCGTCGGAGCGATCTTCGGCGCATTTGCCTTCCGCACGATCGGCGACCTTCTTTTCGTCTTCGATCTCGAGCCGCTTTGGCAGCCGCTCTTCCAGGGCGTTGTGCTGCTTATTGCGGTTTCCCTCGGCGCCTTCACCCTCTTCAGGGTACGCAACCGTCTCGAGTGGTTCGGATGAGCGATGCGACAAGCAGATTGACGCGTCTGCCAGCTTTTCTTCGGCGCGCCGACCCTGCCGTGGCGACCGCCTTCGCCTGTATCCTCCTGCTTCTGGCCCTTGCGAGCCTTTATTCAACGAGCTTTCTCTCGCCCGAATATCTGCTCCAACAGTTGAAGGTGGCCTCCTTTCTCGGCGTCATCGCGACAGGCATGATGCTCGTCGTCCTGCTTGGACAGATCGATCTCTCCGTTCCCTGGGCAGTCGCCATGGGCGGCATGATGGCGAGCGCTGCCGCAGCCTACGGCACGGCCGGGCCGATCCTGTCCATTCCCGTCGGTGTTGCCTGCGGCGTCGCGATCGGTCTCGTCAACGGCATCGGCGTCGCTTATCTGCGCATCCCCTCCATGATCATTACGCTGGCCACGAACGCGGTCGCGCAAGGGCTGATGGTGGTCTACACCGGCGGCTTCTCACCGCAGGACTCCGCCTCGCCGGCAATGCGCTATCTCGCGACCGGCTCCACCATTCCTGGCGTGCCGAACGCAGTGGTCGTCTGGGCGATCATCGGCGCGGCAACGGTCTTCGTGCTGTCTCGCACGACATTCGGGCGCGCCGTCTACGGCATAGGTAACCGCGAACGCTCCGCCTACCTGTCCGGCATCGACACACGGCGCGTGGTGATGATCGCTTTCGCGGTTTCCGGCGGGTTGGCCGCTTTCGGTGGTGTGCTGCTCGCCGGCTATGCCTCGAAGGCCGCTCAATCGATGGGCGATGCCTACCTCCTCCCGGCGATCGCCGCGGTGGTGCTCGGCGGAACGTCCATTCTCGGGGGGCGCGGTTCCTATCTCGGCACGGTCGCCGGCGTCATCCTGATCACCCTCCTGCAGTCTATCCTGTCGGTCATGCAGATGCCGGAAGCCGGCAGACAGGTCACCTATGGCATCGTCATTGTCGTGATGCTGCTTCTTTACGGCCGCAGCCCGCCGAGCCGGTAGCCTTAGCGCTGAGAGACATCGGCGAAGACCTCGGGATGTGCCTCGGAAAAATCCTCCAACTCGTCCATGACGGAGTCGATGTGAGCTGCCATGGCGGCGCGCGCCGCGCCGGCGTCCTCGTTTCGCAGGCCGTCGACGATCGCGGCGTGTTCCGCGAAAGTCAGCGCGTGTCGGCGAGGAGAACCAAGCAGGCGACGAACCCGATCGAGCGCCAGCCGCGCCTTCTCGACAGTCTCCCGTACACGGGGAAACCCGGCGGCGCTGACGAGCAGATCGTGGAACTCCAGATCGAGCCGATGAAAGCCCTCGCGATCGCCGGCGTTCATGGCCGATTTCTGGTAACGCAGGTTCCTTTCCAGCTCGACGAGGAGATCCTGGTCCCGTCGCTTCGCGAGCAAATCCACTGTCTCGCCCTCCAGCGCGCGGCGCAGGAACATATTCTCCCGGGCGTCGGCCAGCCTGATCAACGAAATCGTGGAACCGCTCTGTGGCTTTATCTCGACCAGCCCTTCGGCTTTCAGGCGGTTCAAGGCTTCCGAGACCGGGAATCGCGACACGCCGAAACGAGCCGCAAGTGCTGCCTTGTCCAACGCGGTTCCCGGCTGGATCTCAAGCGTGACGATCGCCTCACGCAGGGCTTCGACGATACGATCCGTCGCGCCGCCCTGCTTTCGGCTTGCGCTGGACGATCCCAGGCCGCGGCTCATGGAGACCGTCATCGCGACGGCTCCGCATCACGAGAATGGCGCTTGCTTTGCATACTAACATGTTAGTATGCTGAAGTCCGAAGAACGTCAATCTAGCCCGCTCGCCCGGTCGAGCCAGCGAACCAGGACCAATCATGAATTCCGAGAACACGGCAGCACGTATGCTGCGGCTGAGCAGCGAGGACAACGTTCTTGTCGCCACGGGAAAGATCGAACCGGGCACCACTGTCGCCGAGGGCGTGACGACACGCCAGCGCATACCTTTCGGCCACAAGGTCGCGGCCCGGACGATCGCGGAGAACGAGCCGGTCGTGAAGTTCGGCCAGATCATCGGCTTCGCCAGCCGTCCCATCGAAGCCGGCGACTGGGTGCACGAGCATAACGTGGTCATGCATGATTTCGAGCGCGACTATCAGATCGCCGCCGCCGCACGGCCGGAGAATATCCTGCCTGTCAAGGAGCAGGCCACTTTCCAGGGTTATCGCCGGGACAACGGCAAGGCCGGCACCCGCAACTATATCGGTATACTGACAAGCGTGAATTGCTCGGCTTCCGTCGCGCGCTTCATGGCCGAGGCCGCCACACGCTCAGGCATTCTCGACGGGTTCGACAACGTCGACGGCGTCGTTTCCTTCACCCATGGAACCGGGTGCGGCATGGCAGGGTCGGGCGAAGGCTTCGAGGTTCTGAAGCGCACCCAGTGGGGTTATTCGGCCAATCCCAATCTCGGCGCGGTCCTGCTCGTCGGGCTCGGCTGCGAGGTGTTCCAGATCGGCCGCATGAAGCAGCTCTACGGCATCGAGGAGAGCGATACGTTCCGTACCATGACCATCCAGGACACGGGCGGAACCCGCAAGACGATCGAACAGGGTCTGGAGCGCATAAGGGAAATGCTGCCGGTCGTGAACCGCGCCAGCCGCGAGACAATTCCTGCTTCCGAAATCACGCTTGCCCTGCAATGCGGCGGGTCGGATGGCTATTCCGGCATCACCGCCAATCCCGCGCTGGGCGCTGCCGCCGACATACTGGTGCGCAATGGCGGAACGGCGATCCTGTCGGAAACGCCGGAGATCTACGGCGCCGAGCATCTGTTGACCCGACGTGCGAAGAACCAGGCAGTCGGCGAGAAGCTGATCGAACGCATCCGCTGGTGGGAAGATTATACGCGCCGGAATGCCGGCGAGATGAACAACAACCCCTCGCCCGGCAACAAGGCGGGCGGGCTGACGACGATCCTGGAAAAATCGCTCGGCGCGGCAGCCAAGGGCGGTTCCACGACGCTCAACGCCGTGTATGAATATGCCGAGCCGGTGACGGAAAAGGGGTTCGTCTTCATGGACACGCCCGGCTACGATCCGGTGTCGGCCACCGGCCAGGTGGCGGGCGGCGCCAACATGCTTTGCTTCACCACGGGCCGCGGCTCCGCCTATGGCTGTAAACCGGTGCCTTCGATCAAGCTCGCGACCAACACGCCGATGTACGAGCGCATGGTCGAGGACATGGATATCAATTGCGGAGACATCCTGAGCGGGGTTCCGGTCGAGGAGAAGGGACAGCAGATCTTCGAAGAGATTCTTGCCGTGGCGTCGGGCAAGCGCACCAAATCGGAAGAGCTCGGCTATGGCGACAATGAATTCGTGCCCTGGCAGATCGGGGCAGTGATGTAGGGGCCGGCGCGCGGGAGGGAATTGGGTCGACGCGCGGATGGCTCGACAAGAGCCTCAAGGGAGGAGAAGACAATGAGGAAAGTTCTTACGACAGCAATCCTGGCTACTGGCGTTGCCCTATGGGTGGCGGCAGGCGCCCAGGCCGACACATCGGACAAGAAGATCGCCCTTTCCAACAACTACGCCGGCAACTCGTGGCGGCAGGCCATGCTGAAGAGTTGGGAAAAGGTGACGAGCAAGGCAGTCGCCGACAAGGTCGTCGCGGCGGCCGATCCGTTCACCACAGCCGAGAACCAGGTGACGGAACAGGCCGCGCAGATCCAGAACATGATCCTGCAGGGCTACGATGCCATCGTGCTCAACGCCGCCTCCCCCGACGCGCTGAACGGCGCGGTCAAGGAAGCCTGCGACGCGGGGATAGTCGTGGTCTCCTTCGACGGGATCGTGACCGAGCCATGCGCCTGGCGCATTGCCGTGGACTTCAAGCAGATGGGCAAGGACCAGATCCTCTACCTCGCCGAGAAGATGCCGCAAGGCGGCAATCTGCTCGAAATCCGCGGGCTCGCCGGCGTTTTCGTCGACGACGCGATCTCGTCTGGCATCCACGAAGGCGTGAAGGAAAAACCCCAATTCAAGATTGTCGGCTCCGTCCACGGTGATTGGGCACAGGATGTCGCCCAGAAAGCCGTAGCCGGCGTCCTGCCGTCACTGCCCGAGGTCGTGGGGGTGGTCACCCAGGGAGGTGATGGATATGGCGCGGCGCAAGCCTTCAAGGCCGCCAACCGGCCGACGCCGCTGATCATCATGGGCAATCGCCAGGACGAACTGGCTTGGTGGAAGGAACAGAAGGACGCCGGTGGCTATGAGACCATGTCGGTCTCGATCGCGCCTGGCGTCTCGACGCTCGCATTCTGGGTGGCGCAGCAGATCCTCGACGGCAAGGAGGTACCGAAGGATCTGACCGTCCCGTTCCTGCGTATCGATCAGGCTACCCTCGAGAAGAATCTCGAGACGACGGAGAAGGGCGGCGTCGCCAACACGGAATACACGCTCGAGGATGCGCAGAAGGTGATTGCCGACGCAAAATGATCTGACAGGGACATGCGGCCGTTTCGGCGGCCGCATGCTGTACGTCATGTCGCAATCTCCACATCTCGTTCATCTCGACAGCGTGGCCAAGAGCTTCGGCGCCGTGCGTGCGCTGTCGAGCGTCGACTTCAGGATCGATGCCGGCCAGTGCGTCGGGCTTGTCGGCCATAACGGCGCCGGCAAGTCCACCCTCATGCATATCCTCGCCGGGACCCTGGGAACCGACACCGGCCGGATCCTGATCGAAGGCACCGACTCGACCGGTCGATACGACGTCAGCACGGCCGGCGCCCACGGCATACGGTGCGTTTTCCAGGAACTGTCGCTGTGCCCAAATCTCTCCGTGGCCGAGAATGCTCGGATCATGCATCGCGGGCTCAAAGGCTTCGGATGGCGGCGCCGCGCGGCCGCCCTGATTCTGGCCAGGCTGGACGCCATATTTCCCGGACACGGCATCGACCCGGATGCCATCGTCGGCGACTTGTCGATCGCCCGGCGGCAGATGGTGGAGATCGCCCGCGCCTTTTCCGTCTCCGACAACCGCGTGAAACTCGTCATCCTCGATGAACCCACCTCATCGCTCGACGCCATCCTGGCCGGTCAGTTGCTCGCCTATGTGAGAAACTTCGTCTCCGAGGGCGGCGCGGTCGTGCTGATCTCGCACCTTCTGGGTGAGATCCTGTCCACGGCTGATCGCATCGTCGTCATGCGCGACGGACGCGTGGTCGCCGATCGCCCGGCAGGAGATTTTCACCGCAACAGCCTCGTCGAGACCATGGGCAGCATGATGCGCGAGGAGACACGCCCAGGCGCCGCCGTCTCCAAGCGGACGAATGGGGGAGCTCGCGTGCATGCTAGCCCCGCCCGCCAGTCCGACGGCCGAACGCTCACGGCCCACCGGGGCGAGATCGTCGGCCTGGCCGGGCTTGGCGGACATGGCCAGACGGAGATGCTTTTCCGGATTTTCGAGGGAGCGTCGCGCAGAATGACGGGCGTGACCGTCACCGAACCGGTTGCCGTCGTGGCTGGCGACAGGCAAGCCGACGGCGTCTTTCCTCTCTGGTCGATCACCGGCAACATGTCGATCGCCTCATTGAGGACGATGACGCGCCATGCCCTGATCGATCCGTCCCGGGAACGGGCGATGGCGGAAGAGTGGCGCCGGCGCATCGCAATCCGTACCGACGACATCGACAACCCACTGCTATCGCTCTCCGGCGGCAATCAGCAGAAGGTGCTGTTCGCGCGAGCACTAGGCTCACCGGCAAGCATCATCCTGATGGACGACCCGATGCGCGGCGTCGACATCGGCACCAAGCAAGAGGTCTACGCCATGCTGCGAACCGAAGCCGAGAGGGGCCGGACCTTCCTCTGGTATACGACGGAAATGGACGAGCTGCGCCATTGCGACCACGTCTACGTCTTCCGCGAAGGGCGCATCGTCGCCGACCTGCCGCGGAGCGAATTGACAGAGGAGCGGGTTCTGCAATCCTCCTTTGAG
Organism: Rhizobiaceae bacterium; assembly: GCA_035556195.1. Classification (GTDB taxonomy): domain Bacteria; phylum Pseudomonadota; class Alphaproteobacteria; order Rhizobiales; family Rhizobiaceae. The sequence goes on along the minus strand of DATMFK010000017.1, from coordinate 215,468 downwards.
GCGGCAGCCTGATGCCGGACGCCGTCGCACGCCACATCCGCCTCGTCCTCCCGGCCATTTCGCTCGCCGTCCTGCTTCTGGCTGTCTTCTACATGCAGCCGCGCGCCATGAGTTATGTCGGGCTCAACCTTCTCCTGAACCTCGCTCTGCCGATCGCCCTCGCCACGATCGCCCAGATGTTCGTGATCGCGGTCAACGAACTCGATCTGTCGATCGGCTCCTATGTGGGCTTCGTTGCCTGTGTCGGCGCGACCTGGCTACGCGACGCGCCCCCGCTCGGGGTCGCCGCGCTTGCCGGCGGCATTCTTGCCTATGCCGTCATCGGCGCCCTCGTTCATCTCAGGGAACTGCCCTCCATTGTGGTGACGCTCGGCATGTCTTTCGTCTGGCTGGGGCTGGCGATCCTCCTACTGCCGACGCCTGGCGGAAAGGCGCCCGACTGGCTGCGAACCCTGATGACGCTGAAGACGCCGCTGCTGCCCTTCACGATCTGGGCGTCCGCGATCCTCGCGGCGGCCGTGCATTTCGGTCTGATGCGGACAGCCTACGGCGCAGTGCTGCGCGGGGTCGGCGGCAATCCGAAATCGGTCGAGCGCGCCGGCTGGTCCCTTCTTCGTGCCAAGATCGCCATGTTCGCGCTGGCTGGACTGTTCGGCACCCTGGCAGGGCTCGCTCTTGTCGGGCTCACCACATCCGGCGACGCGAATATCGCGCTGCGCTATACCTTGCTGTCGATCGCGGGCGTGATTTTGGGCGGCGGAGAATTCACCGGCGGCCGCATCTCGCCAATTGGCGCGGTGATCGGGGCCATGACCCTGACGCTGGCAAGCTCGTTCCTCTCGTTCCTGCGTCTCGATCCCGATTGGCAGATCGGCGCGCAAGGGCTCATCCTGATCATCGTGCTGGCGTTGCGCGTCATCATCAACCGGACCGAGGCGCGCGCCGCATGACCGCGGTTCAACGCCTCGCCGCCAAGCCCTGGCTCTGGGCCTATGTTGGCGCGTTCGCCGTCTGGCTCGCCACGATCACCTTCACCGGCGGCCGAGGCGGCGGCGAAGTGCTCACAGCGGCGCTCTCCTTCGCCACCTTTTCGGTTATCGTCGCGATCGGCCAGATGTATGTGATCACGCTCGGACCGGGAAATGTCGACCTGTCGATCCCAGCCACAATGACGCTCGCCGGCGCGGTATCCATGAAGATCATGGATACGCAGGATTCCATGATCTTCGTCGGGCTGCTCGCTGCGCTTTCCTGCGGCATTGCGGTCGGCATATTCAATTATGCCTTGATTCGGCTGCTCAGGATTCCGCCGATCATCGCCACGCTGTCGTCGAGCTTCATCGTCCTGTCCGCGGCCATCTCCTATAGCCGCGGCATCAGGATCAAGCCGCCGCCCCTGCTTGCCGACTTCACCACGGCCGTCGTCGCCGGCATTCCCGTGCTTGCGCTCGTGATGGTGGTCGTCACGGTGATCATGAGCGTTGTTCTCCACCGCACGATTTACGGGCGCACCGTCACCGCCGTCGGGCAGAATGCGCGTGCCGCGCGGCTCGCCGGCCTTCCCGTCGACCTCACCCGCTTCGCCACCTACGTGCTGTGCGGGGCCTTCGCCGGGCTGAACGGCTACCTGCTCTCAGGTTTCTCCGGCGGCGCGGCGCTCAATATGGGCACGGAATATCTGCTGGCCTCGATCGCGGTCGTGGTGATCGGCGGGACTTCCGTCGCGGGCGGCTTCGCCAATCTGCCCGGCCTCTGGGGGGCGGCCATGCTGCTCTTCCTGCTGGTCACGATGCTCAACACATTCGGCTTCGGTGCCGGGGTCCGGCTCGTGCTGACAGGCCTGATCATCATCGGCGTCATAACGCTCGCCGGCGGCAAACGAGCAAAGTCTTAGTCTGGGAGGGAAGAATGAGCCTCGTAAGCGACGACTACGAATATTTCGACAGGAAGTTTCGCGAATTGACCGTACCCACGGCAAAAGTCGAGATGCTCTATGACGGTTGCCGCTGGGCGGAGGGGCCGGTCTGGTTCGCCGACGGCGGTTATCTGGTCTGGAGCGACATCCCCAACAACCGGATGCTCCGCTGGATGCCGAATCTGGGGGTGAGCGTCTTCCGCGCCGACTCCAACTATTCCAACGGCAACACGCGCGACCGCGAGGGACGCCTCGTTTCCTGCGAGCACGGCGGGCGGCGGGTCACGCGCACCGAACCCGACGGCTCGATCACGGTCATCGCCAGCCACTATGACGGCAAGAGGTTGAACTCGCCCAATGACGTGGTGGTGAAGTCGGATGGCACGATCTGGTTCACCGACCCCACCTACGGCATCATGAGCGACTATGAAGGCTACAAGGCCGATCCCGAGCAGGACGGCTGCCACGTCTACCGGGTCGACCCCCGCACAGGCGAGGTGATCCGGGTCACAAGCGATTTCGTGAAGCCGAACGGTCTTGCCTTCTCGCCCGACGAGAGCCAGCTCTATGTCGCGGATTCCGGCGCGAGCCACGACCCCGACGGGCCGCATCATATCCGCCGGTTCAATGTCGGCGACGATAACAGCCTCAGAGGCGGCGAGGTATTCTGCGAAGTTTCGCCCGGCGTTCCCGACGGTTTCCGCTTCGATACGGAGGGCAATCTGTGGACGAGCGCTCGGGACGGCGTGATCTGCTTCGGGCCGTCGGGCGAAGCACTGGGCAAGATCAAGCTACCCACCATGGTGGCCAACCTGACCTTCGGCGGAGCACGCAGGAACCGCCTGTTCATCACCGCGACCGACCGGCTTTTCTCGGTGTTCGTCGCGGCGACCGGCGCACAGAGGCCATAGCGGCGTCCAACAAGGCGGATCGCTCCATAATGATTGCGTGATCTTTTGGGAATGATGGCTGGGGCGCCAGGATTCGAACCTGGGAATGGCGGTACCAAAAACCGCTGCCTTACCGCTTGGCTACGCCCCAATATTGACCGGCTTCCAGGACGGATGCTGCACCGGCGCAGCGTCTATACACATTGCATCCGGGCAAGACAATGACCTGACATGGTTCGCCCTTGCAAATCCTGGGGAAGTTCCGCGGGTTCCGGTGGCCTGTCGTCAGTCTTCTTTTATGAAAGAAAACAACGTGTCACGCGCCGCCTGTGCGTCCCCCTTCCGCAAGGCAGCCTCCAACTCGTCCAGGGCCTCGCGAATGCGGGCCGTCTCCAGCGGCTGCCTCTTTCCGTACATGATTTTCGGATGGATGGTCTTCTCGACGCTCTCCGGGTCGTAGAACAGCTCTTCAAAGAGCTTTTCGCCCGGACGGGAGCCGACGATCTCGATCTCGATGTCGCCATTCGGATTGTCCTTGTCCTTCACCGACAGGCCCGCGAGACGGATCATGTTTTCGGCAAGATCGTAGATGCGCACCGGCGTGCCCATGTCGAGCAGGAAGATCTCCCCCTTCTGGGACAGGCTTGCCGCCTGGATGATCAGCTCGGCCGCCTCGTTCACCGACATGAAGTAGCGTGTCATCTTCTCGTCGGTGACGGTGAGCGGCCCCCCCTTCTCGATCTGCTCCTTGAACAATGGTACGACCGAGCCCTGGGAGCCGATCACATTGCCGAAACGAACCGAACAGAACCGGCGCTTGCCGTTACCAGCCGCGTTCCGCGCGGCGAAGCTGCGCACGATGATCTCCGCCCAGCGTTTGGTCGCTCCCATCACGTTGGTCGGCCGGACGGCCTTGTCCGTCGAGATCAGTACAAAATACTCCACGCCCGCATCATAAGCGGCCTTCGCGACGGTCCAGGTGCCGAAGACATTGTTCGAGATGCCGGCGATCGGATTGAGTTCGACCATCGGCACATGCTTGTAGGCAGCCGCGTGGAACACCGTGTCGATCACGTGTTCATCGAAGACGCGTTGCACCACCTGTTCGTCAATGACCGAACCAAGGACCGGGATCAGATTTCCGCAAGCCGTGGGACGCAAGGCCCGCTCGATTTCGTACAAAGCGAACTCATCGAGCTCGAACAGGATCAACGCCTTCGGCTTCAGCGTCACGATCTGACGGCAGAGTTCCGATCCGATCGAGCCGCCTGCACCGGTGACCAGAACGGTCTTGCCGGCGATGGGCGCGCTGAGGATCGCCGAATCCGGCGGCACCATTGGCCGGCCCAGCAGGTCGCCGATGCCGATGTCTCGAACCCGGGAAACCAGATCGCCGCCGAAACCGCTCGCCACGGAAGGAAGAAAACTCAGCCGGACCGGGGTCTTGGCAAGCTGGCGAAAGATCGCCGACTTGGCGGTGCTGTCGACCGCGTCGGAGCAGACGATGATCTCCTGAATGTCGAGCGAATCGGCCAGTTTCGCAATCTTTTCGGGACTGTGGACGCGCAAACCACCGACCTCGGCTCCATGAAGCGCAGGATCGTCGTCGAGGAAGCCGAGCGGAATATTACGCGGATCAAGCTTGAGCGCCGCCGCCAGTTGCCGCCCGACCGGCCCGGCACCATAGATCAGGATGCGCTTCTGGTTGACGACATCTTCCACAGCGGCACCGAGCAGACGTTTTGCGAGTAGCCGGCTCGCGGACAACATCGCGGTTCCGATGATGAAATAGATGATTGGGATCGTACGGGGCACACCCTCGATGCCCCGGATCTCTGTCATATAGACGATGGCCAACCAGAGCGGGATCGAGAGCGCCAGCGCCTTCATGATCGTCCAGACGGTTGTCTCCGTCAGATAACGCACGACGACCCGGTAGAAACCGAGCTGGTAAAGGAATGGCAGCGCGATTACCGGCGCGGCGACGAGCAGCCCCAACTGCTGAAGGCCTGGCCTGAAAGCCTCGCCAAGCCGGATTGCGTAACTTAGCCAGAGGGCTGCGAATAGGATGAAAAAGTCGAATATGCCGAGCAATACACGCTTGCGCGTGCGCGGCATCGAGATGAGCCAAGCAGAAAATCTATTCAGCAAGAGGTTCAGGCTCTCGATAATTTGGCCAGCTTAAATTGATTCTACGGTTTGAGACAAAAACATTGGCGCTCGCGCGTGTTTCCCCTAAGCCGCAACATTCGTCCACGCGGATCGACGCGTTCTTATGGCGCGAAAGCCTAGGCAAATCAACGCAAATGCCGGCCGAACCAACCCTCCGACGCAACGGCCATATGCAAGCGGGCGGGCACGACATAGCCTCAGCACCATCGCTGCCGGCCGGGGCACAGACCACAGCAACCGGCAGGCCGATATCCTATGCTCAAACTTCTTGCAGTACTGAACGCACGGAGTCGATGATGAAATCCTGCGTTTCCTCGTCGAGATACGCGTGCATGGGAAGGCTGAAAACCTCCTGCGCCACCCGCTCGCTGACCGGCAGGCCGGAAGCGGCAACAGGAAAATCTTTGTAGGCTGTCTGCTGGTGCAACGGCTTCGGATAGTAGATTGCCGTCGGCACGCCCTTTTCCTTCAAAGCCGTGACGATTGCGTTGCGATCCTTGCCGGGCGCACGAACAGTGTACTGCGCCCACACCGATACCGAGCCATCCGGAACATGCGGCGTGACGAGAAGGTTCTCGAACCCTTGATTGTAACGTGCGGCGATCCGGTTTCGCTCTTCGATCTCACCGGGGAATATCGCGAGCTTTTCGAGGAGAATTCCCGCCTGGAAACTGTCGAGGCGTCCATTCATGCCGATCCGCACGTTGTCGTAGCGGTCGTCGCCCTTGCCGTGAAAGAGCAATGAACGGATGAGCGCCGCCAAATCGTCATCGTCCGTGAAGACCGCGCCGCCATCCCCATAACATCCAAGCGGCTTGGCGGGAAAGAAGCTCGTCGTGGTTGCGATGCCAATGGTGCCGACCTTGCGATCCCGGTAGATACCGCCAAAGCCCTGGGCCGAGTCGCTGAGAAGCCAAAGTCCATTTTCCCGGACGACCGGCTCGATCGTGTCGTAATCTGCCGGCAAGCCGAAAAGATCGACCGAAATCACGCCCACGGGCTTAAGGCCGGCCTCCTTGGCCTCGCCGATGGCCGCCTTCAGGCTTGCCGGATCCATGTTGTAGGTTTCCGGCTCGATGTCGACGAAAAACGGCGTTGCTCCGAGGAAGGCGACAACCTCGGCCGTGGCGGCGAAGGTGAAGGACGGACAGAACACTGCCTGCCCCTGCCCCACATTCTTGGCCATCAAAACCAGCGTGATGGCGTCCGTGCCATTCGAGCAGCCGATTGCATGGCGGGCGCCGCAGAATTCCGCGAGCTTGGCTTCCAACTCGCCGAGTTCCGGCCCCATGATATAGGCGCCGTGGTCCAGCGTCCGGCGCATCGCCGCCTCGACGCGATCACGAATTCGGGCCTGCTGAGCCGCGAGGTCGATGAATGGTATCGGTGTCTTCATGCTTGAACAGCTTCCAGAATTTCACCCGGCAAAATCCTGCGCCAGAACGGCGCGCGCCCCGGTTGCCGGAGGTAAGCTGGGATAGACTGCGAATGCGTCTTTTGCCAGCGGCGTTTTTGCCTTTTGGCCGGCAAGGCAAGTGACGAATTGTTGCATCCTGAAATTTCTACCGAGACGGTGGCCGCCCCGGCTGCCGCTGCCGCTTGTTCACCAGGAGGACCTCAACGACGAAGGCGCGCGACGATGCTCCAGGCAGCCGGCACGATTGCTGCCGCCAAGGCGACTTTGACAAGGTCCGTCACGATGAACGGACCGATGCCCCAGGAAATCGCTTTTTGCACACCGAATAGCCAGGCCAGCCACATCGCACCAAGCCCCAGAATGGCGGCCTCGCCGGCGAGCATGGCCAGAAAGAGCCGGAATGGCTCACGATCCAGACCGCGGTCGGCAGCACGGCCTGCAATGCCCGCGGCGACCACAAAGCCGATGAGATAACCGCCGGTGGGACCGGCCATGTAGCCCGGCCCTGCCCCCAAAGCAAAGACCGGCAAACCGGCAGCTCCCTGGGCCAAATAAAGAAGAAGGGTTGCCAGCGCGAGATCACGACCATAGGCCGCTCCGATCAGGAAGACGGCGAGGACCTGCAACGTCATCGGCACCGGCCAGAAAGGCACGGTGACTCTCGCCGCCAAAGCGAGCAAGGCCGTGCCCGCGAGCACTGCCGCAACCTGCATCAAGCGTCGACTTGTCCGATCCTGAGGCAGGGCGAGCGAGATCAGGGGGCGGGAAACTTCGGTTATGGCCATGCAAACCCTCGACAGGCGGGAACCGGACTCGGCGACCGGGTTCCGGTATATTGGCTTCCATGCTAAGCGGCAACGATCCCGCCGCGAAAGTCCACACAAACAGGAGCATGGCTTTGGCTCTGGAATTCGATACCACATTCGAGCCTTCCTATGGCCGGCCTGTCGAGGCTGCTCCCGGCGTCTTTCGGCTTACCGTCGAGAATCCCAGCCCATTCACCTTCCATGGCACCAATACGTATCTTGTGGGCGAGCGTTCGCTTGCCGTCGTGGATCCAGGGCCAGAAGACGAAGCGCATCTTGCCGCGATTTTGCGCGCGGCGAACGGGCGGCCGATAAGCCATATCTTCGTCAGCCATACCCATCGCGATCACTCGCCGCTCGCGGCTCGCCTCAAGGCGCAGACGGGCGCGCAGGTCCTTGCGCAAGGCCCGCACCGTTTGGCAAGGCCTCTCCGTATCGGCGAAGCGAGCCGGCTCGACGCCAGCGGCGACACCGACTTCGAACCAGACGTCGCGCTCGCCGATGGAGACATCGTGGATGGGGATGGTTGGGCGCTGCGTGCGGTCCATACGCCTGGACACGCAGCCAATCACACCGCCTTCGCGCTCGAGGGAAGCGGCATCCTCTTCTCCGCAGACCATGTGATGGCCTGGTCGACGACAATCGTCGCGCCGCCCGATGGAGCGATGACGGACTACATGGCTTCGCTGGACAAGCTGCTGGCGCGCGACGATCGCCTCTTCCTTCCCGGTCACGGTGGGCCGGTAACTTCGCCGAAGGCATTCATGCGCGGGCTGAAGGCGCACAGGAAGATGCGGGAGCGGGCGATCCTGGAGAGGTTGAGCGCGGGTGACCGCACGATTCAGGACATGGTCAAATCCATCTACCGCGACACGGATCCGCGCCTGTATGCGGCGGCCGGACTTTCGGTGCTGGCCCATATCGAGGACCTGATCGGCCGCAATGTCGTAGCCGTGGAAGGAGACCCCGCGATCGACAGCGTTTACCGGTTGAAGTGAAGCTCACTGTTCCGGCGCGTCCGGCGCCGCGACACCCGCCTGCAGTGCGACTTGCGCGTCCATTTCCTCCAGAAAGCCAGCGATGCGCCGAGCGTTCTCGCCAAGATCGTGACGGCCGTAACGGGAAGCGGAGCGCATATCGACATAGGTCGATCCGTCCTCCTCGATCAGCCGGATCGCTACGTCCGCCGGAAAGCCCAGGACCGGGGAGCGTGCCACGAACTCCCTGGTAATGATTGCGGAACCCCGATCATCGGCTTCGGAACCTGCAACCGGCTTCCAGCGATGCGCTTCAACGAGTCCATTCACGATGTCCGCCGCCCGTTCGAGCGGCAGATCGTAACGGCGGCCGACGATCTCGGGATAGTGTTCGAACTGCAGGGCAGCGGCTTCGCCATCGATGCCCGTAATTGCGTTCATACCCGGGCGCCGCTGCTGCGCGGCGAGAGTCAGCAATGGTGGGTCGGACTGATCTGTCGAGATGTCGTGCAATTGCGGATAGGCGAGGACGCAATAGCTCGCAAATAGGAACGGCGACAGCACAACTAACGAAACGGCTACGCCGATCGCCGCACTCCGCGCACCACGGTCGCCGAAATTCCAGATCCGCGGGAAACTCACTCCGGCAAGCACCAGTGCGGCGACGGCGAACGTGGCGATGACAGCGAGCGTCCAGACGAATGGAATAGTCTCGAGCAACCCGAATCGGTGCCCCGCGCCGGACACCGCGAAGAGCACCGCCGAAAACCACGCCAGCCGACGCGACCAGCCTGCAGCCGACGATGTCCGCCGTGCAACGAAAACCGTCATCTCACTCCGCCGTCGTCACGCAATAGACATGCTTTATGCTGTCCAGCCCCTCCGGTCAAAAACGCTGGGCTGGGGCCGCGTTCATGTCGAGGCCGGCACGCGTCGCCTGAAGCGTCACGCCGTCGGTAGCCGGTAGTCCTTGAACTGATCACGCAGCGCCGTCTTCTGGATCTTGCCGGTGGCGGTGTGTGGGATCTCCGCCACGAATGCGACATCGTCCGGCATCCACCACTTCGCGATCTTGCCGCTCATATAGGCAAGGATCTCTTCTTTCGACGGAGCCTTGCCGGGTTTGCTCACCACGACCAGCAGCGGCCGTTCGTCCCACCTTGGATGCGACACACCGATGACGGCGGCTTCGGCGACATCGGGATGTCCAACCGCGAGATTCTCCAGGTCGATCGTCGAAATCCATTCACCGCCGGATTTGATCACGTCCTTCGCGCGGTCGGTGATCTGCATGTAGCCGTTGGCATCCATGTGGGCCACGTCACCCGTGTCGAACCAACCCTCGGCATCGAATTGCTCTTCGCCGGCGCCACCGTAATAGGCCCTGGCCACCGCAGGCCCCCGGACCTTCAATCTGCCGAAGGTCTTTCCGTCCCAGGGGCGTTCAACGCCTTCGTCGTCGGTCACCTTCATCTCGACCCCAAAGGGCGCGTGGCCTTGCTTCTGCTGGATATCGAGCCGGGCTTCGCCCTCCAGTTCGGCATATTCCGGCTTCACGGTGCAGAGGGATCCGAGCGGGCTCATTTCGGTCATGCCCCAGGCGTGGATCACCTCCACATCATAGTTATCGCGGAACTTCTGCGTCATGGCGCGCGGACAGGCCGATCCGCCGATGACCACTTTCTTGAGGTAGGGAAGCTTCTTCCCCGTCTCTTCGAGATATTGGAGGAGCATCAGCCAAACGGTCGGCACGGCCGCGCTGAAGGTGACCTTCTCGGTGTCCAGCAGTTCGTAGATCGATGCGCCATCCATCTTGCCGCCCGGCATGACGAGCTTGGCGCCGACCATCGGCGCGCTCTGGCCGAGGCCCCAGGCGTTGGCATGAAACATCGGAACCACGGGAAGGATTACGTCGCGCGACGAGATGCCCATTGCGTCGGGCATGCAAGCCATCATGGCGTGCAACACGTTGGAGCGGTGGCTATAGAGGACGCCCTTTGGGTCACCCGTGGTGCCGGACGTGTAGCACATGCCGGCCGCGGTATTCTCGTCGAAGCTTCTCCACGTGAATTCGCCATCCGCTTCCGCCAGCCATTCCTCGTAGGCGACGGCATTGGGCAGCGACGTCGCTGGCATATGAGCCTTGTCCGTCAGAACGATGACCTGCTTCAGCGACTTCACTGCCGGAGCGATCTTCTCCACCAACGGAAGAAAGGTCAGGTCCACGAACAGCGCCTTGTCCTCAGCGTGGTTCATGATCCAGAGAATCTGGTCGGGGAAAAGGCGCGGATTCAGCGTGTGGTAGACCGCGCCGATCCCCATGATTCCGTACCAGGCCTCAAGGTGGCGGGCCGTGTTCCAGCCCAGTGTCCCGATACGGTCGCCGAGCCGATAGCCGTCGCGCTCGAGACGTTGAGAAACCTGCCGCGCCCGTTTGTGCATATCCCGATAGGTCGTCCTGGCGATCGGACCCTCGACGGACCTGGAAACGATTTCCCTGTTGCCATGCTGACGTGCTGCATGGTCGAGTATCTTGTGGCACAGCAGCGGCCACTCCTGCATCAAGCCCAGCATCTCGATCCTCCCATAACGAAACCCGCGACAGTTGAATGCGAGATCGGAGGTTTGTCCAGAGGGCACGATCTTCCCTTGCGGCAACGCTCAGCGTCTGTCACAATCCCGCCATTCTCGATGGGAATTTTAAGGATTTGTGGGGGGGCAGGGAACAAGGCGCGAAGCTGAGAGAGGCCCCATGTTTGTGACCAGCAAGGTCGAAGGGACTGCCAAGAAATTGCCGGCAGAAGCAGCCGGAGAGAATTTTTCTCTTGCAAAGCCGGATCACGTTCACCACCCGATGGAAGACCTGCAACTTCTGACCGATGAAATGTTGGCATCGATCGGGGTCCGCCACGAACAAACCCAGTCCGACGCGCGGCCTAAGGTTGATCCCTTCGAGGACATGGTTCTCCAGGCCCTCGAAACTGTCGGTGGAAAGCTGCTTTTTCAGATGCGGCTCGACAATGGCGACGACTGCCAGCATGTCGCCGCGATCACGCTCGGCGAAGGCGACGAAAGGCGTGTTGCGCTCGTGATCCTCGATGCGGAGGGATCCATGCGGCTGGAACCTGTGGAGACCAGCGACAATCCGGTCGCCGGCCTGGCCCGCTCCTATGTGAGTCTCGCCGAGGCCTACCGGGCGGCTGCCTGATCGCGCCGCATGTGAGTGGACCTGCCGCAACCAGCGGCTGAGGCTACGGCTGATTGCCTGTCGGCCGGCCAATTTTTCTGTGCACCATCCCCGATTCCAGACAGTATCCGGTGCAGCGGGCGCTCCGTTGCCGTAGTGCTTCCGTAAAGCCATAGTGGCGAGGGAGAGACTTCGATCGAGACGGAGCAATGGTGAGCAGCGCATATGGAAACGGCCATTGGATCTTTCGATGGCACTACCTATTCGCCGCTCTGGCCAGCATCGCTTTTTCGGCGTGGGGCGCGGTCGCTGTTTCGATGCCGAATCCCGATGCTGCCCTGTACCTCATGGCAGCGGACTATTTCGCCGTTGGTCAATGGACGGACGGACTGAGCATCTATCGCTGGCCGGGATATAGCCTGCTGATCGCGGCCATCATGGTTCTTACCGGCGCGAAAGCGCTCCTTGCAGCCCAAATCGCCAACGGTTTGCTCACCCTCGGCACGACCACCGCTTTCATTGCACTTGCCTCACGTCTCACCAACGGGGACAAGGCTTTCGTCACCGTCGCCGCCGTCATGATCGTTTTCCAACCGCAATTGATGGAATTGCGGCCGTGGGTGATCCGCGATCACGGCTATCTCTGCTTCTTCCTGACATCGGTCTATTTTGCCGTCGCCGACAACCAGCAGCCATCGCTTCTGCGCAAGCTGGCGCTCTTCGGATCGCTTGTGCTCGCAACGCTCTTCCGCATCGAAGGACTGTATTTGTGCCTCCTCGTAGCGGTGTACTACGTCCTGATGAGGCTTCGCTCTGTCACCCAGCAAGCCAGCCTCATCGCGATTTTCATCGTCGCGACAGCCGCCCTCTTGCCTCTCATCTACGGAATCTGGTCAAGCGGAACCTTCAAGAACTGGATGTCGGGCAACATCGTCCCGGCCCAAAATCCGCTCTTCAGCCCCGAGATCCTCCATCGCGTCGAGACGCTGGAGAAGGAGGTGCTCAATCTCGGCTCCGGCCATGGATGGCAGGCCTACATCAGTGTCGTCGCCGGGATCGCGTTCTTCCAGATCGTTCGCGCCTTTACACCGGTCTATGCGGTGCTGGCCTTCTTCGCCTTCCTGCCGCACCGGCTCCTGCCGCGCCGGGCCACGCTTCCCGTGGTCTGGTTTGCAGCGGGGCAGTTGCCCATGTTCTTCCTTTTTACCTTCATAGTGGCGCTTCTCGACTGGCGTTATCCGATGGCCTTCGCCTTGATGCTGATGTTTGCCGTCGTTGCCACGGTGACGGCAAGCTGGCGGGAGTTGCTCATGGCAAGGCCACGTGCCTTCCTGGTTTTTCCCGCCATCGTGATCGCGTTCGCCGTTTCCTGGGCGCTCGACATCCCCCGTCACGACAGGCTCGCCTATTATAAAGAGGCGGCGGACTGGATTCGCGACAATGTTCCGCCTGGGTCCCACATCTGGATGAACGAGCCGCGCATCGCCTATTTCTCAGGTCATGCCTATCGCGATGTCGCCGGCGTGGCGCAAATCTTCTTCATGCCTCCCCCGGAATTCGAGACGCAGGGCGACATCGATGTCTTCGTCGTGTCGTCCCACGATCTGACGGGAAACCGCGTGCGTCTGCCCGATCTGCCATCACCCCCGCAACTGCTCAAGACATTCCAGGGCGCCGATGGCGATTCCGTGCAGGTGCTTGTCTCCTGCCCGGAAATGAAGGAATGCAAGCTCCAACCGCGATGACTCGTCATCCGTCGCTGTCCCTGACATGAGAATCGCGCTCGGAATCTACCGCCTCCAGCCGCGCGGCGGCCTCGAAGACAATTGCATCCGCATCGCGGAAGAACTGGCCCGCCGCGGCCACGAACCGACCGTGGTACTGGCAGGTCCGCACGCCGACCTGCCGTTTCCAATCAAGACTGTTTCACTGGCCCCAGGTGCATTCTCCAGCCACGCACGTCTCGGTGCTTTCTCCCGGGCCTTCTCCCAGGCGACAAGGGAACGCTTCGAGCGGACCGTCGCATTCCAGCTCATGCCGGATGCCGATATTCTGTTCATCGCCGATGCGTTGCGCGACAATCCCGGCGCGCCGCTTGTCAAACGTCTGACACCGAGGTTCCAGGCCTTCGCCCGGCTAGAGCGAGCCTGTTTCGGTCCTGACGCAAAGATACGCATCATCGGACAGGCCTTGCCCCAGATGAAAGCCTTCGTTGATCGCTATCCCGCCAGCCGGGAGCGCATCGCGGTCATTCCGCCAGCCATTGCCGCGGCGCGACACAGACCGGAACTCCGGGAAAGGCTGCGGGCACGAACCCGCAAAGCCCTGGGGTTGAACGAGCTTGCCCAGACCTGGCTTTGGCTCGGGCTCCAACCTGAGATCAAAGGGCTCGACCGCGTCATCGAAACCCTCCCGGAACATCCGGAAACCAGCCTTCTCATTGGCGGCCTCACAGCCACCGACCCCAAAATGCGAAAGCATCTGGCTCGTGCGAGGCAACTCGGCGTCGACGGGAGAATCCACTGCCTGGGCTACGTCTCAGGAGACAAGTTCTTCGAGGTCCTTGCCGCTGCGGATGCGCTCGCTCATCCGGCGCGGACCGAGATCGCCGGCGCGGTGATCATAGAGGCCCTTGCGAACGGCCTGCCCGTTGTCACGACCGATATCTGCGGCTTCGCCGAGCATGTCGAGAAAAGCGGTGCCGGAAGGGTCGTTCACGGACCATTCGATCGGAGTAGTTTCAGCAGATATCTCGGCGAGGTATGCGGCGCGGCAAATGCCTCCCTTTCGAAACTGGGCATCGCCTACGGTGCAGATCCGAAGCTCTACTCGGGCATAGGCGCGGCCTGCGACTTGATCGAAGCCGAAAGCTGGTCGCCGCGCTGCGACGTTTGAACCGCTGCAAGGACGCTGCGTTCGGAGCAGTATCTCCACCTGCTCCGAACAGCCGCTCTTGAATGAGGATCGCGGAGTCAGCCGCGCTTCCGAACCGCCGCCTGGGCGGCCGCCAGCCGAGCGATCGGCACACGGAACGGCGAGCAAGACACGTAGTCCAGCCCGACTTCCTCGCAAAAACGGATCGATGCGGGATCGCCGCCGTGCTCGCCGCAAATGCCGAGCTTGATGTCGGGCCGCGTCTGGCGTCCCTTCTCGGCACCAAGCCGCACCAACTCGCCGACCCCTTCGACGTCGAGCGATACGAACGGGTCTTGCTCGATGATGCCCTTCTGGCGGTAGATTTCCAGGAAGGAGGCTGCGTCGTCGCGGGAGATGCCGAAGGTGGTCTGTGTCAAATCGTTGGTGCCGAACGAGAAGAATTCGGCGGCCTCGGCAATGACATGAGCCCGGATGGCTGCCCGCGGCAGTTCGATCATCGTGCCCACGAGATAGTCGATCGTGGTGCCACTTTCAGCCACGACCGACTTGGCGACAGTGTCGATGCAGGATTTGACGAAATCCAGCTCGGTCTTCAGCCCGACCAGGGGCACCATGATCTCGGGCACGACGGGAGCGCCTGTCCTGCTCGCGGCCTCGACCGCCGCCTCGAAGATCGCGCGTGCCTGCATCTCGGCGATTTCCGGATAGGACACCGCCAGACGGCAGCCGCGATGGCCGAGCATCGGATTGAACTCGTGCAAGGCTTCCGTGCGCTGCCGCAGCTTGTCCTGCGACACGTTCATCACCGATGCCACCTCGGCGATCTCCTCCTCGGTCTTGGGGAGGAATTCGTGCAATGGCGGATCGAGAAGGCGGATCGTGACAGGCAAGCCCGCCATGATCTCGAACAGCTCGAGGAAATCGGAACGTTGCATCGGCAGCAGCTTGGCGAGCGCCGCCCGCCGATCCTTTTCGCTATCGGCGAGGATCATCTCCCGCATGGCCACGATCCGATCGCCTTCGAAGAACATGTGTTCCGTCCTGCACAGGCCGATGCCTTCGGCTCCGAAGGAGCGGGCCATGCGCGCGTCCGCGGGTGTTTCGGCATTGGAACGAACCTTCATGCGACGGATGCGGTCCGCCCACCCCATGATCGCGGCGAAATCGCCGGACAGTTCGGGCTGCAGCATCGGCACGGCGCCCTTCAGCACCTGGCCGTTGGAACCGTCGATCGTGACGACATCGCCCTTGCGCAAGTTTGTTCCCATCGCCGAAAGCGTGCCGCTGCGATAATCCACGCGCAACGATCCGGCGCCGGATACGCAAGGCTTGCCCATGCCCCTGGCGACCACGGCCGCATGGCTAGTCATGCCTCCGCGCGTGGTGAGGATGCCCTCGGACGCATGCATCCCGTGGATGTCCTCGGGACTTGTTTCGACACGCACCAGGATCACCTTGCGGCCTTGCTTGCTGAGTTCCTCGGCCTCGTCGGAAGAGAAGACGATCTCGCCCGTTGCCGCGCCCGGCGAAGCAGGCAGACCGACGCCGATCACGTTGCGCTCCGCCTTGGGATCTATGGTGGGGTGCAGGAGCTGATCGAGCGACGCCGGATCGATTCGCGCCACGGCTTCCTCCTCGCTGATGAGCTTCTCGGAAGCCATGTCGACGGCGATCTTCAGGGCGGCTTTGGCCGTGCGCTTGCCCGAGCGCGTCTGCAACATCCACAACTTGCCGCGCTCAATGGTGAATTCGAGATCCTGCATGTCGCGGTAATGCGTCTCGAGGCGCTCTGCGATTTCGACGAAGGCTTCGAAAGCCTCCGGCATGAGCTTCTGGAGAGACGGCTTGTCCGATCCCGCTGAAATGCGCGCGGCCTCGGTGATGTTCTGCGGCGTCCGGATACCGGCCACGACATCCTCGCCCTGGGCATTGACCAGGAATTCGCCATAGAGCGCCTTCTCGCCGGTCGAAGGATTCCGCGTGAAGGCAACGCCGGTGGCAGAGGTCTCGCCCATATTGCCGAACACCATGGCCTGTACGTTGACGGCCGTTCCCCAGCTTTCGGGAATATCGTGGAGGCGGCGATAGGTGATGGCGCGAGGGTTCATCCAGCTCGAGAACACAGCGCCGATCGCGCCCCACAGCTGCTCCTGCGGATCCTGGGGGAACGGCTTGCCAAGTTCTTCTTCAATCCTGGACTTGTAGAGGGCGATGACGTCTTGCCATTCTGAGGCCGAAAGCTCCGTGTCGAGCTCATGACCCAGCCGGGCTTTCTCCTCTTCGAGTATCTCCTCGAAGACCTCGTGATCGAGCCCCATCACGACATCCGAGTACATCTGGATGAAGCGGCGATAGCTGTCGTATGCGAAGCGCGCGTCGCCGGAATCGGACGCCAGCGCCTCGACCGTGACGTCGTTCAAGCCCAGATTGAGAACCGTGTCCATCATGCCCGGCATGGAAGCGCGCGCGCCGGAACGCACCGATACCAGAAGCAGCGCGGAGGGATCGCCGAAACGACGGCCGGTGGAGGCGCCGATATGGTCCAGAGCCGACTCCACCTCCGCCTTCAGCGTTTCCGGATAGGCATTGCCGTTCGCGTAATACTGGTTGCACGCCTCGGTCGTGATCGTGAAGCCGGGTGGTACCGGCAGACCCAGGCTGCACATTTCGGCAAGGTTCGCTCCCTTGCCGCCGAGAAGGTTGCGGTCGCCCGCCCGGCCTTCCGCCGCCCCGTCCCCGAACGTATAGACCCATTTTTTCATGGCGAGACTCCGCTTCTTCAAAGCCCTCTTATTCGCTCAGCCGTCGGCTCGCCACGATAAAATCGGTTGAACAAGAACAACATTTTCGCACCTGCGAAATACGTCCATAGGGGGAATGCCACTTGCCTCGGCCACCGTCGAACGCTAGAACATACAGGGAACAAATGGCGTGGAGTACACCGATGAAACAGACCGGCAAGCTCGATTATCTGGAAATGCCCGCCACGGGCTCTACGCTGGACAGCACCAAGGCCTTTTACAGTGCTGCATTCGGCTGGTCCTTCACCGATTATGGTCCAACCTACTCGGCTTTCGACGAGGGGTTGGAAGGAGGCTTCGACGCGCACGCTGCCGAAGCTCCCGCAAAACCGCTTCCAGTGATCTACTCTGAAAGCCTCGAAGAGACGCTTGCGACGGTGGAGAACGCCGGCGGCACCATCGTGCGGCCGGTCTTCTCCTTTCCCGGCGGTCGGCGGTTCCATTTCCGCGATCCGTCCGGCAACGAGCTGGCCGTCTGGGGGCAATAAGAAGGACTATCGCGGAAGGACCGCCAAAACCTTCCTCAAGGCGCCGGTCGCCAAGGCGACGTCGGCGTCTTTCTGCAGCGACATCAGGTAGCGCACCCGGAACTCCGCATGCTCGCCTTCGCGTTCGCCCAGCAAGGCCTCGGTCGCGGCGCGAAACGGATCCAGCGCGCCGGCGGATGCCGCCGCGTCGTCGTCCAACATCTCGTCGAGTTGCACGATCAGCTGCGACAGCCCACTCATCCAACCGAAGCGCGGGTCACCGATCACGGCAAAGAGAAG
Source organism: Rhizobiaceae bacterium (assembly GCA_035556195.1). Taxonomy (GTDB): domain Bacteria; phylum Pseudomonadota; class Alphaproteobacteria; order Rhizobiales; family Rhizobiaceae. The sequence continues at coordinate 197,659 of DATMFK010000017.1, read as the reverse complement.
CGTGTAGGGGTTCTGAAGGTTTGGATCATCGCCTGCCTCAGCCCGAATGAGGGCACGATGAAGATCCTTGAGAGCAGCAGACAGTTCGGCGCCCGCCTTGCGTTCATTCTCGTTCATGACAACCTCCCGCGATCGCACCCGCCGCGACCGGCATGATCAACCGGCTTCACGCAACCTTTCGGCCGTCTGGAGGTCGACGGAGACGAGTTGGCTGACGCCTTGCTCGGCCATGGTCACGCCGAACAGCCTGTTCATCCGCGCCATAGTGATGGGGTTATGGGTGATGATAACGAAACGGGTCTCGGTTGTCGCCGCCATCTCGTCCATGAGGTTGCAATAGCGCTCTACATTGTGGTCGTCGAGTGGCGCGTCGACCTCGTCCAGCACGCAGATCGGCGCGGGATTGGTGAGAAACACGGCGAAGATCAACGCCATCGCGGTCAGTGCTTGCTCGCCGCCGGACAGGAGCGTCATGGTCTGCGGCTTCTTTCCCGGTGGCCGCGCCAGGATTTCGAGCCCCGCCTCGAGCGGGTCGTCCGATTCGATGAGCTGAAGCTCGGCCGTGCCGCCGCCGAAGAGATGCGTGAACAGGCGCTGGAACTGACTGTTGACCACGTCGAAAGCAGCGAGCAGCCGCTCGCGACCTTCGCGGTTGAGGTTCTGGATGGCCTGCCGCAATTTGCGGATGGCCTCGATCACGTCCTCGCGCTCCTTGACGATGCTGTCATGCCGCTCGGATAGCTCTCTCTGCTCTTCCTCGGCACGCAAATTGACGGCGCCTAGCCGCTCGCGTTCGATCTTCAGGCGCTCGAGCTTTCTTTCGATATCGGCTGCGTCGGGCAGCGGATCATCGGCCTGGAGGCCGGTATGCCTTATCACGAGATGCGGCGGTGTGTTCAGCGCCTCCTGGATCCGTGCCTCGATTTCCTTGCGCCGATCGTCCGCGGCGGTGAGCCGCTCCTCGGCACGTGCGCGCCCCTCACGCGCCTCCGCCAGCGCCTGGATCGCCGCGGTCGCGGCCTTGTCCGCCACCGCCTGCCTGTTCTCGGCTTCCTGCAGGCGGTCCGCGGCAGCCTTACGCTGCGCCTCGACCTCGGAAAGCTGGCTCATGAGCGAGCGGCGGCGGTTCTCGATGTCATCGGGTGCGTCGGCGAGCGCCTCGCGCTCCTCCAGGGCTTCGGCTCGGCGGGCGGCGAGCGCGGCGATCTGCCTGTCGGCATTCTCGGCTCGCATCATCCAATTCTTGCGCTCCGCCGAGATCGCGACAAGGCGACGGACGCGCGCCTCGGCCTCCCTCCTCAGCCCCTCATGGACCGCGCGCGCCTCGGCGAGCCGCGCCCTGTCCTGAGAGACTTCCGCTGACATCCGGTCGAGCCGCGATTGAAGGTCACCGAGATCGGGCGCGTCGGCGAGTGCGTCGAGCGCTTCCTGATAGGCGGCATCGAGTTCGCCGCGCCCTTCCTCGAGACGGGCCCGCCCTTCCTCGACTGCGGCGCGGCGTGTCGAAAGCTCACCTGAGGCCTTCTCCGCCCTGGCCAGGTCGTCACGCGCCGCCTCGAGCGCGTGCTGAGCATTGCGCCAAGCCTGCCGAGCGTCGCGTTCGGACTCGGTCGATTGGCGAACACGCGCCTCCGCCGCGGCCAAGGCGTCCTCCGCGGCCTGCACCCGCTCGCCGGCGATCGCCGCCTCGGCGTCGAGTTCCGCCAGACGGTTCTTTTGGGCCAGCCGCTGGGCCGCCGGCGTCGGAGCGTCGGCGCTCGCGATCATGCCGTCCCAGCGCCAGAGCGCTCCTTCACGACTGACCAGGCGCTGGCCGGGTTTGAGAAGAAGCTGCAGCCTGGAACCATCATCGGCTTCGGCAATGCCGATCTGAGCCAGGCGTCGTGCAAGTTGTGGTGGCGCGCTGACTACTTCGGCAAGGGAACGGACGCCGGGGGGGAGCTGCGGGTCCTCAGGGCGAGGCTCGATCCCGCTCCAGTGCGCGGGTGCATTCGGATCGAGTGGGAGATCGAGATCCTCCCCGAGCGCCGCGCCGAGCGCGGTCTCGAACCCTCGCTCCACCTTCATCTGTTCCAGCACGGCTGGGAATGCCTCACCGGACGAGGCGTTGAGAACCCTGACAAGTGTCCTTGCCTCTGTCTCGACCCGCGCGAGCTCGGCCCGCGCCTCCTGCAAAGGAGATCGCAGGGCCGCTTCGGCCGCACGCGCATCGGCAACGGCTTTCTCTGCCGCGATCGCAGTCGTCTCAGCGACTTCGAGTGTGGCGGATGCCTGCTCGACCTGGTCCCGTTTCTCAAGCGGATCAGCCAAGGCGCTGATCCTCGCGGCAAGCTCATCCGATTCACGTGCGACTTCGGCAAGCTGCCGCTCGAGTCTGTCGCGGCGTTCCGAAGAATCGCGCAAGGCACGCTCGAACTGCTGACGCGCGGCCGCCGCTTCGGCGCGTTCGGCCGTCAAGGCGGAAAGCGCGCTTTCGCTGGCGGTCAGCTTCGTTGCCGCCTCCTCGAAGGCGGCTCGCGTCGTCGCCTCGCGATCCTCAGCATCACCGTTCTCGGCCTCGAGCGCCGCCTCTTCTTCGGCCAGGCGCTCGAGAATATCCGCGTTGTCGCGCACCATCTGTTCCTCGCGCCGAACGTCGGCGTCGAGCTGGCCGATGCGTTTGTCGAGTTCGACCTGGCGAGCGCGGACGCGTCCGGCCTCCTCCTCGATCTGGCCCCGTGCAATCGTCAGGCGCTGCAGCGCCGCCGCGGCAGCGGCTTCAGCGTCACGAAGCTCGGGCAGGCGGTGAGCGCCGATTGCCTGCTCCTTGGCGGCGCTCATCTGCGCCTCGGCTTTCTCGCCGACCAGCGCCGTGGCAATGGCAAGCGCGGACTTGGCCTCGGCCTCCTGGCTCTTGGCCATGGTCCAGCGCAGGTGCAGAAGCGTAGCCTCGGCCTTGCGTATGTCGGCGGAAATGTTCTTGAAACGCGACGCCTGGCGCGCCTGGCGCTTCAGGTTCTCGATCTGGCCTTCCAGCTCGCCGACCACGTCGTCCAGCCGCTCGAGGTTCTGCTCGGCCGCCCGCAGCCTGAGCTCGGCCTCGTGGCGGCGCGTGTGGAGGCCGGATATTCCTGCCGCCTCTTCGAGCAGCGCCCGGCGCGCCTGTGGCTTTGCCTGGATCAGTTCGCCGATGCGCCCCTGACCGACCATGGATGGCGAACGCGCGCCCGTGGACTGGTCCGCGAACAGCAGCTGCACGTCCTTGGCGCGTGCCTCCTTGCCGTTGATGCGATAGACCGAACCCGCCTCGCGCTCGATACGGCGGGAAACCTGCAGTTCATCGGCATCGTTGAAGGCGGGTGGTGCCGTGCGATCGCTATTGTCCAGAAATAGCGTCACCTCCGCCGTGTTGCGCGCAGGGCGCGTGGCGGAACCTGAGAAAATGACGTCGTCCATGCCGGACGCGCGCATATTCTTGTACGAGCTTTCGCCCATCACCCAACGCAGCGCCTCGACCAGGTTCGATTTGCCGCAACCATTAGGGCCGACAACGCCGGTCAAGCCGCGCTCGATGACGAACTCGGACGGCTCGACAAAGGACTTGAATCCAAGGAGGCGAAGGCGGGAAAACTTCATCCGTCACCGCCGGGCGCGACGAAGGGCAAGCTTCCCTGCCCCGCGAGGAAAAGGCGCAAACTACAGCAAGGGATCGATAATGGCCGAGAATTGCGCAATGGACATTGCTCCGGGATATCTGGCCCCGTTGATGAAGAAGGTCGGGGTTGAATCCACGCCGAAATCTTTCGCGCCACGCTCGCGCACAGCTCTCACATCGTCCAGAAGCTTCTGGTCCGTCAAGCAGGCTTCGAAGGACTCCTGTGAAAAACCGGCAAGTTTGGAGATCTGGAGAAGTGCCTCGCGAGCATTCTGCACCGCTGCCCAGCTGTCCTGCTGCTTGAACAGCACGTCGATCATCGGGAAATAGTTGTCGTTCGAGCAGCGCGCGAGCATGAAGCCGGCTTCCGCCCTCGGATCGAACGGGAATTCTCGGAAGATCAACCGAACTTTGCCCGTGTCGATATATTTGGACTTCAACTCCGGCAATGTCGCCTCATGGAAATGCGCACAATGCGGGCAAGTCATGGACGCATACTCGACGATGGTGACCGGCGCGTCTTCCTTGCCGAGGCTTTTCTCCGGGAGAGGGCCGGGCTCCATGAGCTTGGCTACATCCACGGTACCCGCGGCCTTCGGGGCCTCCACGCTCGGCGTCGCCGTGTCCGCCGGCGCCTGCCCTTCGGCCCTCGCCTCGCCGCCGGAATCGCTGCAGGCCGCAAGCGCCATCGCCGCCGGCACAGCGACCAAGGACAAGAGGACGGAACGACGCGGAACGATAATGGTCATCGAATCACCTGACGATGCGTGGATTGTGCAGCCGAAAAGCACGAAAAAGCGAGAGTTGGCGCGAATTAAGGCATGACGTTTCGCATGCCAATGACGAAAATCCAAGCGGGCAATCAACTTAGCGCGAGAATAGGAGCTATTTCCGCGCACCGAGGATGGTCCTGCCCAGACGTTCCAGAGACGTCCGCAGCCCTTCATCCTCGATCTTCGCGACAGAACCGGCGACCTTCTTCTTCTCGATGTCGGAGAGCGGGCGCAAACTGCGCTTCGGCTTTTGCGGGCCGGGATCTATCGACTTCTGCACGACTCGGATCCTGCCGATCGCCGAGAACCCCAGGAACGCATTCACGCGGCCGATGATCTCGCCTGTCTCGTGTTGCACGTGAAGGGCCGCGAGCCCGTCGCAGGCAATCACCAGCACTGCCGGCTCGAACGGATCGTCGTCGCTCAGGCGGCGCGGCCACTGGATCTTCTCGGGTCGGGTACGCGGAGCAAGCCGCGGCCCGACGATCTCCTCCCAGGAATGGACGAGGCCGATCGATATGCCGGCACGCTTGCGCAGCACCGGGTCCAGTATCTCCGTCGCGATGTCGCTTACAGGGGCGGGATTGCCGCCCCAATTTTTCCCTGTCATGAGGAGAACCTCAACAAATCCTGCTCCCCTAAAGGCCTGTCAGTTGCTCGATGGTAGTCGCAAAAGATCCTGATTACACCACCGAAGGCGCGCCGATCGCCGCTCCACTGCTCGCCTGGTACGACAAGCACCACCGCGAATTGCCTTGGCGCATCTCTCCAGGCGCCGCCGCCAAGGGCCGACGACCCGATCCCTATCACATCTGGCTGTCGGAGATCATGCTCCAGCAGACGACTGTAGAAGCGGTCAAACCCTATTTCCGGAGATTTCTGGAAAAATGGCCCGATGCGGCATCGCTTGCCGCCGCGTCGGAAGACGACGTGCTCAAGGCTTGGGCAGGGCTCGGCTACTATTCGCGCGCCCGTAATCTCAAGAAGTGTGCAGATCTCCTGTCCACAGATCATGGCGGCCGCTTCCCAGACACGGAAGACGGGTTGCGTCGGCTGCCCGGCGTCGGGAGCTACACGGCCGCTGCCATCGCCGCGATCGCCTTCGGCCAGCCGGCCGCCGTTGTCGACGGAAATGTGGAGCGGGTGGTGGCCCGGCTGCGCGCTATTGCGGCGCCGCTCCCGGAACCCAAGGCCGCGATCAAGGATTTCGTTCGGCTTCACGTGCCGATGGACAGGCCAGGCGACTTCGCGCAGGCGATGATGGATCTCGGAGCGACGATCTGCACCCCGCGTCGGCCGTCCTGCATGTTGTGCCCGCTGAATGGAGATTGCGCCGCGCTCGCCGCCGGCGACCCGGAACTCTATCCGGTGAAGGCGCCCAAGGCCGATAAGCCGCAGCGACGCGGCGCGGCCTTCGTTGCGGTGCGCGATGACGCGATCCTGTTGCGCAAACGGCCGACAAGCGGGCTGCTGGGAGGCATGAGCGAGGTGCCGACCACGGGCTGGACGGCCAGAACCGACGGTGACATCACGACGGGCGGCGCCCCTTTTCCCGCACAGTGGCGAAGGGTCGGCACCATCACACATGTCTTCACCCATTTCGCCTTGGAACTGGTGGTCTATACGGCCGACACCGAAAGGCATCCCGCGCCTGCGGGATACCGGTGGGCCCAGATGGCGGATCTTCACAACGAGGCGTTGCCGACTGTCATGAAAAAGGCAATCGAAGCTGCGATACCGGGCGCAACGAAAACGCCAGCAAGCACGCAGAAGAGACATCCATGAGCGAAATCCGTCACATCGTCTTCGATATCGGCCGGGTGCTGATTCATTATGATCCCGATCTGCCCTTCAGCCGGCTGATCCCCGACCCCGAAGAACGACGCTGGTTCTTCGCCAATGTCTGCACGTCCGAATGGAATATCGAGCAGGATCGCGGGAGGACGTGGGAGGAAGCCGAGAGCCTGCTCATCGCCGAGCACCCCCATCACGCGGAGAACATTCGAAATTTCCGCCGCCATTGGCACGAGATGGTCCCGCACCCCTACGAAGACAGCGTTGCGCTGATGCTCGAACTGATCGAAGGCGGCTACGACGTGACCATGCTGACCAATTTTGCTTCGGACACTTTCCTCGAAGCAAGGCAGCGCTATCCATTCCTGGACCGCCCACGCGGCGTCACCGTTTCGGGAGACGTGCGAATGATCAAGCCCGATCGGGAAATCTACGAGCACCATGCGGCGAGCTTCGGCCTGGATCCGTCGGCAACGATCTTCATCGACGACAGCCCGCGGAATGTCGAAGGCGCCCGGACGGCGGGTTGGCACGCCGTGCTCTTCACCGACGCCATGGCGCTGGAGAGTGACCTCGAGCGCTACGGGATCAGGCCGGACAGGAAACGAGGCTGATATCGAGGCGCCGCGGCCGAGGCGGAGCGAGTGCTCTGTTCCTTCTTGGCCCCATTCGGGCCAGGCGATTTCCGCCGGCCCGGATCAGGCGCCCGCTCGCTGCATGCCAACGCGCGCGATGCGGCGCAGCTCGTCGATCTGCGTAAGGCCGCCATTTCTTTCATAGTGCCAGAATGTCCAGCCGTTGCAGGCATCCAGCCCCTGCACGAGAGCGCCGACCTTGTGGATTGACCCGGACGCCTCCCCGGCTGCAAGCGTGCCGTCGGCGCGCACAATGGCCGTCCATCGTTTCCTGGCATCGTAGAGCTTGGTGCCAGGCGTCATCAGCCCCGCATCGATGAGACTGACGAAGGCGACGCGCGGCTCCGCCCGCTTGCCGGAAAGAACTGTCAATTGCTCGGCCTCAAGGGGTTTGATCGCGGCGATCCGCTCGGCAGCCGCGTCTATATAGGCCTGTTCGCGCTCGATGCCGACGAAATGGCGACCGAGACGGCGCGCCACCGCGCCGGTCGTGCCGGAACCGAAAAAAGGATCGAGGATCACGTCCCCCGGCCTGGTCGAGGCGGCCATCACCCGCGCAAGAAGCGCCTCCGGCTTCTGGGTCGGATGCAGCTTGTCGCCGTTGTCGTCCTTCAGACGCTCGGCCCCGGTGCAGATCGGGAACAACCAGTCCGAGCGCATCTGCACGTCGTCATTGGCTGCCTTCATGGCCTCGTAGTTGAACGTATACCCCTTGGCCTGCCGGTCACGCGAAGCCCAGATCATGGTCTCATGCGCGTTCTGGAACCGACGCCCACGAAAATTCGGCATCGGATTGGTCTTTCGCCACACGATGTCGTTGAGCAGCCAGAAGCCGAGATCCTGCATCGTCGCTCCGACGCGGAAGATATTATGGTAAGAGCCGATCACCCAGATCGTGCCCGTGGGCTTCAGTACCCGTCGGACGGCGAGCAGCCATGCACGGGTGAAGGCGTCGTAAGCCTCGAAACTGTCGAAGCGATCCCAATCGTCGTCGACGGCATCCACCTTGGACTGGTCGGGGCGATGCAGGTCGCCCTCGAGCTGGAGATTGTAAGGCGGATCCGCGAAGACCACGTCGATCGACTTCTCCGGAAGCCTGTTCAGCGCCGCGACGCAGTCGCCCTTGATGATCGTATCCAACCACTCCGGCTGTACGGAAACTGCGGAAAATTCGTCGACAAGACGCAGGGCAGACATGCGGAACACCCGAGATACGCGTTACGATTCACTGTCCGTTATGGTTACCGGACGAGGTAAAGATTTGGTGAAATGGCCGGACAATTTGCGGTTCGAGCCACGATCGTGTATGTCCGGCCTGCCCGCGACGAGGCTCCCGGGCCCGCTCCATTCCCCTTCCCCACGGACTGCCATGACCCAGACAGACCTTGTCATATTCGATTGCGACGGCGTGCTCGTCGATTCCGAGATCATCGCCTCGCGCGTCGAGGCGGACCTCCTCACGGAGGCTGGCTATCCGATTTCGGCCGAGGAACTCGCGGAGACCTATGCCGGCCTGACCTTCAGGGACATTCTCCTGCGTATCGAGGAAAAAGCCAACATTCCGCTCCAGTCATCGCTCATCGACAGGGCCGAGAAGATCAACGACCATCGCCTCGCCACCGAAGTGCTGGCGATCGAGGGCGCCCACGAGGCCGTCGCCGCCGTCACGACGCAGCGTTGCATCTGCTCCAATTCGAGCGCCCATAGGCTGGATGCGATGCTGACCCGGACGCGCCTGAAGCCGCTTTTCGAGGGACGGATTTTCTCTGCCAAGGAAACGCCCACCCGTCGGCCGAAGCCGGCGCCGGACGTCTTCCTCCATGCCGCGGCCACGCTCGGCGCGGATCCGCGCAGGACCTTCGTGCTGGAAGACTCCGTCCACGGAATCCATGGCGCCAAGACGGCCGGCATGCGCGTGATCGGCTTCACCGGCGCTTCGCACAGCTATCCCGGTCACGCCGATGCGTTGACCGACGCCGGCGCCGAGACGGTGATCCGCCGCTGGGCGGACCTTAGGGCCGTGCTGGCAGCGCTGTCCGAATGGTCGGATGCTTGACGGGCCGATGTGTATGTCGCGAGAAACAGCGGCCGCATCACGTCGATACGGCCGTTTCGCATCGAAGGTGCCGGAGTCCTGCTACTTCTTGGACGGCGGACCTTCGTCATAGCCGACGAACACCTGGATCGTGCCAGGTTCGGGAAGTGGGATCACGACATTGGGGTCGTTGAAGACATATTGCGTCGCCGCCGCAGGGTTCGTGATGTCGACCTGGCGCTTATGCAACTGACTGTAGAGAACTTCCTCGCCGCGTACGACCACAACGCGGATCGGCAAGGTCACGGTGCCGGCTGTGCCGGCTGGTCCCGTGACAACGCGCCCCGCGGCGGCCACGTTGATCGTCATTTGCGTGTCGCTGCGGGTGCAGCTCCGCGTGACGTCGGAAATGGAAGCCTGATAGGCAAGCTTCTGAGGATCGTCCTGTCCGCCCTTGGCATAGGTCCTGAGAACCGTGGTGCCGTCCCGCAGCGTGACGGCCGGGCAATAGGCCCTCAGTTCGCTCTCCTGGATCTTTGCCGAAGGCGGCTGCAACTGTCCGCCGCTGACGTCCGAAATCTTGCTTGTGGTGTCGCTCGCCTGGCAACCGGCAACGGCGAGGATAAAGCCCGAAAATCCAAAACCGAGCAAAAAACGCCTGTAGCTCAAATGAGTCCCCATCAACTGCACTTCCCTGTCACGAGTGGGGCGTCTATAGCAACGGCGCGGCGAAAATGCGACTACAGCGCTCTTCCTGCGGGCAGTTTTTCGAGAAGGGTCGACGCGCTGCTGTGACGGAAAGGTGATGATGGATTACGTCAGTACGCGGGGCGGCGCTCCGGACCTGGGCTTTTGCGAGGCACTGCTTGCAGGCCTCGCCCGAGACGGGGGACTCTATGTCCCGCGTCGATGGCCGAGCTTTTCGGCCGCCGAAATCCGCGCGATGCGCGGCCTTTCCTATCCGGATCTGGCGGTCAGATTGCTCACTCCATTCGTCGGGGATGAGATCGAGCACGAGACCTTCGCCCGTATCGTGCGGGAAGCCTACGCCACCTTCCGCCACGATGCTGTCTGCCCGATCGTGCAGACGGGGCCGAACAGCTTCATGCTCGAGCTTTTCCACGGACCGACGCTCGCCTTCAAGGACGTCGCGATGCAGCTCCTGGCAAGGCTCATGGACCATGTTCTCGCCCAGCAAGGCAGGCGCGCCACAATCGCCGGTGCCACATCCGGCGATACAGGCGGCGCAGCCATCGAGGCCTTCGGGGGGCGCGAACGCACCGACATCTTCATCCTGTTCCCGCATGGCCGCGTTTCGCCCGTCCAGCAGCGCCAGATGACCACGTCGAAGGCCTCGAACGTGCATACGCTGGCAATCGAAGGTGATTTCGACGACTGCCAAGCGCTGGTCAAGGACATGTTCAACGACCATGCATTCCGCGATCGCGTCGCGTTGGCGGGCGTAAACTCCATCAACTGGGCCCGCATCATGGCCCAGATCGTCTATTATTTCTCGTCGGCCCTGTCGCTCGGCGCGCCCGACCGGCCGGTCTCCTTCACGGTGCCGACCGGCAATTTCGGCGACATCTTCGCCGGCTACGCGGCCAAGCGCATGGGCTTGCCGATCGAACGGCTGGTGATCGCGACCAACGACAACGATATCCTCGCACGGACGCTCGCCACGGGAACATACGAGACGCGCGGCGTGGTCGAAACGACGTCCCCGTCCATGGACATCCAAGTCTCGTCCAATTTCGAACGGTTGCTCTTCGAGGCTGCGGGACGCGATGCGGCGACGGTTCGACGCTATATGGAAAGTCTGAAGCAAGCAGGTGGCTTCACGCTCGACGCGGATGTGCTGGAGGCGATCCGCCGCGAATTCTCGGCCGGACGCTCCTCGATCGAGGAGGTCGGCGCGACAATCCGCGACACGCTGAGCAGGACGGGGCTTGTCATCGATCCGCATACGGCCGCGGGCGTCCATGTCGCACGCGCCAACGCCTCGGCGTCGACGCCGATGGTCGTCCTCTCCACGGCCCATCCCGCCAAATTCCCGGCCGCCGTCGAGGCCGCCTGCGGCATTTCTCCGGTCCTTCCCGACTGGCTCGGCGATCTGATGATGCGAGAAGAGAAATTCACGGTGCTTCCATCGGAGCTAAAAATGGTGGAAGATCACATAGACCGCCATGCGCGGACAGTGCTTTAGGGAGTTGTTCCTATATGGGTGTTGAGGTAAGCCGTCTGTCGAACGGCCTGACGGTCGCCACCGAAACTCTTCCACATATCGAATCCGTAGCGCTCGGCGTGTGGGTCAAGTCAGGCTCACGCAACGAGCGCGATGACGAGCACGGCATTGCCCATTTGCTCGAGCACATGGCCTTCAAGGGAACGAGAAGGCGCAGCGCCTGGCAGATCGCCTCCGAGATCGAGAATGTGGGCGGCGAGATCAATGCGGCGACCAGCGTGGAGACGACCTCGTTCTACGCCCGTGTGCTGTCTGAGGATGTGCCGCTCGCCATCGACATATTGGCCGACATCCTGACGGAGTCCCTCTTCGACCCAAGCGAACTCGAGCGGGAGCAACACGTCATCCTGCAGGAGATCGGGGCGGCGCACGACACGCCGGACGATATCGTCTTCGATCGCTTCACGGAGACCGCCTTCCGCCACCAGACCCTCGGCCGCTCCATCCTCGGCACACCGGAAACGGTGAAATCGTTCACCTCCGAGCAGCTGCACTCCTTCATGGAGCGGCAGTATGGCGCCGACCGCATGGTCGTCGTGGCGGCCGGAGACGTGAAGCACGACGATTTCGTTCGGGAAGTCGAGAAGCGGCTCGGCGCATTTCGCCCGAGGGCAGACGCGGCCATTCCCCAATATGCCAACTATGTCGGCGGCGATTATCGCGAAGACCGCGATCTCATGGACGCACAGATCGTGCTGGGCTTCGAGGGGCGCGCCTACCATGTTCGCGATTTCTACGCCTCGCAGGTGCTTTCCATGATCCTCGGTGGCGGCATGTCATCGCGCTTGTTTCAGGAAGTGCGCGAGAAACGCGGCCTCTGCTACTCTGTCTACGCGTTCCACTGGGGGTTCTCGGATACCGGAATTTTCGGCGTTCATGCCGCCACCGGTCCGGGGGACGTCGCCCAGCTCGTTCCGGTCATCGTCAAGGAACTGCAGAAAGCCGGCGAATCGATTTCGATCGAGGAGCTCAACCGGGCCCGCGCGCAGTATCGTGCAGGCCTTGTCATGTCCGCGGAAAGCGCTGCAAGTCGAGCCTCTCAGATAGCGCGGCAGATACTGCTGTTCGGACGTCCGATTCCCATGGCGGAACTGGTGGACCGCCTCTCGAATCTCACGATCGAACGGCTCACCGATCTCTCGTCGCGTTTGTTTTCCACAAAGCCGACCGTGGCGGCAGTCGGCCCAGTCGGGGCGCTCGCAGCCTATGAGGCGATCCGTGATGCGCTGCCGAATGCCAACCCGGCCCTGCGTAAGCTGGCCGTGTAACAGCAACGGCCAATGCTCTCGCTTTCCTTCCTTCGCCGAGACCCTCCGGCGCTCAGGGGAGAGCGGGTAAATCTTCGGTTTCCCGTTTCAGGCGACTATCGCGAATGGGCATCATTGCGCGACGAAAGCCGCCGTTTTCTCGAGCCTTGGGAACCCCGCTGGTCCCCCGACGAGCTTGATCGGAGTGCCTGGCGCCAACGGCTGCGCCGCTATCGCGAAGATTTCGCTTCCGGAACGGCAGTGGCTTTCCTCATCTTCGGCAACAAGGGGGGCAAGCTGATCGGCGGCATCACCCTTGGCAACATACGGCATGGCGTGGCCCAGACCGGCCAGATCGGCTATTGGGTCGGCGAACGTTATGCCGGCCAGGGCTACATGGTCGATGCCATCGGGCTGGTGATTCCCTATGCGTTCGATACGCTTCGGTTGCACCGGATCGAGGCAGCCTGTATTCCCGACAATATGCGTTCGATCCGCGTGCTTGAAAAAGCCGGATTCCGGCGCGAAGGGCTTTTGCGATCCTATCTCAGGATCAATGGAAGCTGGCAGGACCACTATCTCTACGCCTTGATCGAGGGCGATCAGGGCGCCACCAAACGAGGCTGAATTTTTGGCAATTCTCTTTCGCACGCGCATGGTGCTGGCGCTTGCCATTGCGGCAATCGTGGCAATCCTGGCCGTGCCCTCCGCCTTCGCTATCGAACCGATCCGCATTTCCCGCGACGATGTCGCGCTCGACCTTTCAGGCGCGGTCGAAATCTATCGGAACCAGGGCGAAAACTTCCAGGTCTCCACCGCACCGGGGCCCGACGGCATCGTGCGACGGATCGAGGTGGAGGCCAATGACGCCCGCTCGACTGGCGATTGGGGGGTCTTCGCGCTCGCCAACACGACGGATCAGCAACTCGATCGGCTGATCGTCGCACCTCATTTTCGCCTCGCGAATTCCGGCATCTTCTGGCCCGATCTCGGCGCGAGCCGCATCGCCGCGATAACTCCCAGCGAGGGCTTTGCGCTCGATCGACAGACGAGCCCCGAGGCCGACGTCTTCCGCGTCACGATCGATCCCGGCGCGGTCATTACATTCGTGGCCGAACTCGCCTCGCCCAAGCTGCCGCAGGTCTATCTCTGGGACCCGGAGTCGTACAAGGACACGGTCAATTCCTACACGCTGTACCGCGGTATCGTCATTGGCATTGCCGGCCTGCTCGCCCTCTTCCTCACCATTCTATTCGTGGTGAAGGGAACCTCGATGTTCCCGGCGACCGCAGCTCTCGCGTGGGCGGTTCTCGCCTATATCTGCATCGACTTCGGCTTCCTGAACAAGGTCATCGAAGTCTCACCTGGCGGCGAGCAGATCTGGCGAGCCGGTGCCGAGTTGGGCTTGGCTGCAACGTTGGTGGTCTTCCTTTTCACCTATCTCAATCTCAACCGCTGGCACGGTCATTTCAGCTACGGCGTGCTTGCCTGGATATTAGGGCTTGTCCTGATCGCCGGTATCGCTGTCTTCGATCCTGCGATAGCAGCCGGCATTGCGCGGCTGTCCTTCGCCACGACAGGGATCGTTGGCATCGGTCTGATCGCCTATCTCGGGGCCCGGGGATACGATCGCGCCATCATGCTGGTTCCAAGCTGGCTGATGGTGCTCGTCTGGCTCGGCGGCTCCTGGATGGCCGTCACCGGCATGCTCAACAACGACGTCGTCCAGCCAGCCCTCGGCGGAGGATTGATCCTGATCATCCTCCTGATCGGTTTCACGGTGATGCAGCACGCCTTCGCGGGCGGCGCTCTCCACCAGGGCCTGTTCAGCGACATGGAGCGCCAGGCGCTGGCGATCACCGGCTCCGGCGACATCGTTTGGGATTGGGATGTGCTGCGCGACCGCGTGGTCACCCGGCCGGATGTAAGCCTCCAGCTTGGGTTGGAGCCGAATGCGCTGACGGGCGCCGCGCGCAACTGGCTGCCAGTACTCCACAGCGATGACCGTGACACGTTCCGCACCACGCTCGACGTGGTGCTGGAACATCGTCGCGGGCGAATCGCGCAGAACCTTAGGCTGCGTGGCTCCGATGGCCACTATCACTGGTTCTCGCTGCGCGCGCGCCCCGTCGTCGGCTCCGACGGAGAGGTCATCCGCTGTGTCGGCACACTGGTCGATGTCACCGAACAGAAGAAGGCCGAGGAGCGATTGCTGCACGACGCGGTCCATGACAATCTCACCGGCCTGCCCAACCGCGAGCTCTTTCTCAACAGGCTCGACGGCATGATTGCCGTCGCTCGCTCCGAGGACAAGTTGCGGCCAACGGTGTTTATCATCGATATCGACCGCTTCAAGCAGGTGAATGACGGCTTGGGTATCTCCGCCGGAGATACGATCCTTCTCACGATAGCCCGGCGCCTGAACCGCCTGCTCAAGCCCCGCGATGCCCTCTCGCGCATCGCCGGCGACCAGTTCGCCATGATGCTCCTTTCCGAACAGGATCCGGCGCGGATCGCCGCGGTCGCGGACGCTGCGAAGCAGGCCATCCGCGCACCCATCACCTTTGCCAAGCGCGAGATCGTGCTGACCGCCTCGATCGGTCTCCTGACCTGGACGGATTCCCAGATGACGGCAGAGGACATGGTCAAGGATGCAGCTCTTGCCATGCATCAGGCGAAGCGTTTCGGCGGCGACCGCATCGAGCCCTTCCGCCCCGCATTCCGCTCCGTCGGCACTGACCGCCTGCAGCTCGAATCGGACCTGAGGCGCGCGATCGAGCGCAAGGAGTTCACACTCGCCTATCAACCGATCGTCCGGCTCGAGGACCGCAGCATCGCTGGTTTCGAGGCCTTGATTCGCTGGGATCACCCGCGCCGGGGCATCATCCCGCCGTCCGATTTTATCCCGGTCGCCGAAAGTTGCGATCTCATCGTTCCACTCGGCCTTTTCGCCATGCAGCGGGCAGCGGACGATCTAGCGAGCTGGCAACAACAGATCGGCGATATGCCGCTATCCATGTCGGTCAATCTCTCCAGCCGACAGTTGATCCGCCGGGATCTCGTAAGCGACGTGCGCTCCGTGGTTGCGCGGGCCGGCATCAAGCCTCGGTGCTTCCGCCTCGAACTCACCGAATCCCTGGTGATGGACAACCCGGAACAATCGGCCCATGTCCTGGCGAAGCTCAAGCAGATCGGCGTCGGCCTCTCCTTGGACGATTTCGGCACCGGCTATTCGTCCCTTGCCTATCTCACACGCTTTCCGTTCGACACGATCAAGATCGACAAGAGCTTCCTGGACGACACCTCGCCCAAACGCGATGTGCTGCTGAAGTCGATGATCAACATGGCGCATGAACTCGGCCTTTCCGTCGTGGCGGAAGGCATTGGCGACGAGCACGATGCCCTCCAGCTAAGGCAGATGGGCTGCGAATATGTGCAGAGCTACATGTTCGGAGCACCAATGGCGGCCGACGCCGTTCTCAAGGTTCTGAAGGAGCAGTATCCGCTTGCTCAGGCGTGACCGGCGCTCTGACTGAGACGGGCCAAATCTATGCCGATCGTGGCGAGAATGCGATCATATTTACGTTCGATGTCGCTGTCGAACAGCAGGTCGAGATTGGCCGGGCAGGTCAGCCAGCCGTTTTCGGCGATCTCGCTTTCGAGCTGGCCGGCGCCCCATCCCGCGTAACCAAGCGCCATCAGCGCGTGCCGGGGGCCGCGACCGGTCGATATCGCCCTCAGTATGTCCACGGTGGCCGTCAGGCAGACATCCTCGGACACCGGCATGGAAGACTCCACGGTATAGTCGTGAGAGTGCAGGACGAAGCCGCGACTACGATCCACAGGACCGCCGTTGCGGATCATGAAATTGCGCGCCGTCGAAGGTAACCTGATGGCTTCCTGCTCGTTCATGATGCCGAGTTGCACCAGAAGATCGGGGAAACGCATCTGCTGGACCTGATTGATGATCAGGCCCATTGCGCCCTCCTCGCTATGAGCGCAGACATAGATGACGGATCGCGCGAACCTGTCGTCCTTCATGCCAGGCATGGCGATGAGGAATTGATCGTCGAGGAAGCCGCGCCTGGACGCAGTTCTTTTCCGCCGCAAAAGATCCATTCTTAAAACTAACGCTTTTTCGCTTGACTTGAAAGACACGTTTTCCTTCGAAGTCGGCCGAAGGCTTCACGCAAAAATGAAGGCGACGCTCCATGGTCCGGATTGCGCAACGGCGGATCGGCTCTCAAATGGCGGGTATGCGGGATCTGTTTCTGGTTGCTACCCTTGTCGCGATTGCATCCCCGGCCAGCTCGCTGGCGGCGTCCAGTGCCTGGCTGGAAACGGATGGTGGCCGGGTGAGATTGATCACGAGCGGCGTGCCGGATCCCGGTGGCACGCTGCGCGGCGCTCTCGAGATCGATCTCAAACAGGGCTGGAAAACCTATTGGCGCGATCCCGGCGCGTCTGGCGTGCCGCCGAGCATCGACGTTTCCGCAAGCCCCAACATAGCTTCCGCCGAGCTCTCCTTTCCGGCTCCGGAACGTTTCGACGATGGCTATGGCCAATGGGCGGGCTACAAGCATTCCGTCGTCCTTCCGGTAACGTTCACCTTCAATGCGCCGGCGCAGCCGACAAAGATCCAGGCCAACATCTTCCTCGGCGTCTGCGAGGCGATATGCATCCCGGTGCAGGGGCAACTGACTGTCGATCCCGCAAGCGATCCAAACGATGCTGCGGACGCTTCCGTCGTTCAGTCCGCCCTGGCCGCCCTTCCCCTCCCAGAACGAGCGGATTTCGGCGCGTTCAAGGTGAGATCAGAGCCGGGCACGCTCGTGGTCGAAGCGAAGTTCCCCGATCACGCTCGCCGTGCCGATCTCTTCGTCGCCAGCGAGCATGGTTATGTCTTCAGCACACCGGAGCGTCAGGAGAAGGACGGACAGATCCTCTTTTCCGTCCCGATCCTGGACCGCCCGGCAACGCCTCCCGCGCAAGGGGCCGTGCCTTACACGCTTGTGACGGACAGCGGCTCAGTGGGCGGAACCTTGCCGTTCCCCTGACGTTCGGGCCGATCGCAGCCTCGCGGCCCGAGCATCGATCAATCCGGCGTCGCATCGTTCCGCCGGTGATAAACCGGACCGATGCAACTTGATCTGATGACGCCCTAACCGGTAAGGCTGGTTCCGAATCCAACCCCGAACAAAGAGCAAGGCGATCATGACCATAGCCATCGGTGAAAAGCTCCCCGCAGCCACTTTCAAGATCGCCACGGACGATGGCGTGAAAAACGCCACGACCGCCGAAATCTTCTCCGGCAAGAAGGTCGTGCTGTTCGGCGTGCCTGGCGCCTTCACTCCGACCTGCAGCAACAATCATTTGCCCGGCTATCTCGAGAACCACGATGCCATACTGGCCAAGGGCGTGGACCAGATCGCCGTCGTCGCCGTCAACGACCAGTTCGTGATGCGCGCCTGGGCGCGCTTCACCGGAGGAGAGGACAAGATCCTTTTCCTTGCCGATGGAAGCGGCGATTTCGTCAAATCGATCGGCCTCGATGCCGATCTCAGCGCAGGTGGACTTGGCCTGCGTTCCAAGCGCTTCTCCATGATCGTCGAGGACGGCAAAGTGACCGCGCTCAATATCGAGGACGCCCCCGGCCAGGCGGTCGTGTCGGGTGCGGCGAGGATCCTGGAGCAACTCTGACGCGCAAGACCTACGGCATCGGGCAGCCCGATGCCGTAGGTCGTTGTGTGGCTTCGTTCTTAAGGCACCAGGCTCGGTCAGTCCGTGATGACGACATCCATGGGAATATCGTGGGGCTGGGGATAGATGGTTGAAATTCGGCTCTGCCTGTAGCCGATGCCGATCTTCAGGGGCTTCCTGGGCATGATCGCCAGCGTGCGGTCGAAGAAACCGCCACCATAGCCTAGGCGGTAATGCGCATCGTCAAATCCGACGACCGGTGCAATCACGATGTCTGGCTGGACAGCCGGGCCGTGCGACGGAACAAGGATGTTCCACACGCCCCGCTCCAGCGGATCGCCCGGCGCCCAGATCCGGTATTCAAGGGGCCAGCCCTTCTGGATCACGACGGGCAACGCAATGCGACCGCCGCGCTCGATGACCTTGATCCCCCAGTTCCGCAGGTCCGGCTCGCCACGAAATGGCCAATAGGTTCCGAGGATACGGCCGCTGAATTTGCCTATCGCAAGATCAAGCATGCTGGCGATGCGTCCAGACCGGATCTGGCGTTCCTCGGAATCGAGCGAAAGACGCTCATCGATCAGTCGTTTGCGCTCCGCCTTCCGCCATCTCGAGACATCGGTCCATTCGGCCGACGGGGACTGCGCATTGCAATAATCGGGCGCCAGTTCGTGCATGAAGCACGGTGGCGATGCGTACTCGGCTGTCTCGGCGTCGTCTGCCATTTTGCCTCCAGACCATTGACCGGAAGAGTGCCCGCCTGGAAACAGGAAGGCAAATGGAATTAAATGCGTCATGAGTGCAAAAATATTGCAGCAAGGATGATGGGCGATGGATATCGACCGGGCGCGGACATTTCTCGAAATCGTCCATATGGGCAGCTTCCTGAAAGCAGCGGATCGCCTTCACGTAACACAGACGACGGTCAGCGCGCGTATCCGCACACTCGAGGAGGAACTCGGCCGTCAACTGTTCGTCCGCAATCGCAACGGTGCGACCCTGACGGCAGCGGGCCGCGAGTTCGAGCGCTTCGCACAATCCTTCGTCCAGATATGGGAGCGCGCCCGGCAGCAGCTGACAATCCCTCCGGGACGCGCCAGCGTCGTCGCGGTCGGGGGCGAACTAAGCCTCTGGAATCCGCTGCTCCTCGACTGGCTTGTCTGGATGAAGAGGCAGCAGCCCAGCATCGCAATTCGTGCCCATGTCGGAGTGCCGGACCAGTTGCTGGAGCAATTGCGGACCGGAGCCCTTGATGTTGCGGTGCTCTATGCGCCCAAGCTCCTGCCCGGCTTCAAGGTCGAGCTCATCGAGGAAGAACAGCTCGTGCTGGTCAGGACTCCGGTCAAGAGCGACGAATCTCTGGACTATGTTCACGTCGATTGGGGGCCTCAGTTTGCAGCGCAGGGTGGCTTTGGTCAGGCTGCATTCGGAGAGCCGGGGCTCCTCATCGGGCATGGTCCCCTCGGCCTCAACTACATCCTGAGGGCCGGCGGCATGGGGTACTTTCGAAGAGGCGTTGCGGCGCCGCACATTACGACAGGCGAGTTGGAACTCGTCGAGGGAGCCCCGGAATTCATCTATCCGGCCTACGCCGTCTACCCGGAATCAGCCGAGGCGCGCGAGGACGTGCAGGAAACGTTGCGTGGCCTGAAGGAGGTAGTGAAGGCCGATTGAACGAATGGTCAAGGCGATGCCAAGACCGAACATGCAAACCAACTGTCCTCCCAAAGGCGTGCCCTGTCGCAGAATTTTTGCTCCCAACCAGCAATATCATTCGTTTGTCAGCATCAAACGCGCCGGCCAAAAGTCTAGCAGCGGCTGGAGCAGCCCTCCAACCGCTCGACGATCCTGGTGAGCGGATCGCTGACGGGATGACGGGATAGGAATTGAATGGAACCGGTCGCGATGCTCGATGTCCCGCGTGCGATCCTGCCGGGCGCAGAACGGGATTCATGGCAGGCCAGTCCGAGCTCGGCGCTGCGGGCGGGAATGGTGCAAACGTGGTGAACGCCGAAAGCGGAATGTGAATGACGAAACCGGAGGATCCTCGCACTGTCGCTGTGACGAGCGGAATTGCCTCGGACACAAGTTTTGGGGCGGTGACCCCGCCCATCTATCTCACCAGCACCTTTGCCTTTTCCCCGGTTTCGAACGCATCGCGTGGACGCACGGCCCATCCGGCGGCTAAGACGACAACTGGCCGGAGCGCCCGCTTAGAATCCTGTCAGGTCGATGCGCTGCTCGATCTCGCCCTGCCGGGCTGATATCATCACACATGCTGAGAGGGGGAGACCTGTCCAATGAACGCAGGCGCTCCACTCACGCGTCAGGTGTCTCGATCTTCCTGACCTTCTTCTTGAACGGCGCCATGCCGAGCCTGGCCAGCTCGTCTGCACGCTCATTTTCGGGATGCCCGGCGTGGCCTTTCACCCAGTGCCACGTCACCTCGTGGCGTCTTCGCGCTTCGTCGAGCGCCCGCCATAGTTCGGCGTTCTTCACCGGAGCCTTGGCCGCGGTCTTCCAGCCGTTGCGCTTCCAGCCTTCGATCCAGCCGCCGATGCCATCCTTGACGTAGTTGCTGTCGGTGTAGAAATCGACCTTGCAGGGCTCTTTCAGAGCGCCGAGAGCCTGGATCGCCGCCATCAACTCCATGCGGTTGTTGGTCGTTTCAGGTTCGCCTCCGGAGAGCTCCTTGGTCCTGCCGTTGTAGCGCAGGATCGCGCCCCACCCGCCCGGACCTGGATTGCCTGAACAGGCGCCATCGGTGAAGATCTCTACCGATTTCATCGTGCTTCGACACCCAGTTCGGATGGGGAAGCGATGCTGCGATGGAAGCGCAGGCGCCGGATGTATTCGAGCGGATCGCGCTTCAGCACCAGCGCTCCGTCGGGGATGGTCAGCCAATCATAGAGCCGGGTGAGCATGAATCGCAGGGCCGACCCTCGCGCGAGCATGGGCAGGGCCATGGCCTCCTCGGTGCTCAACCGCCGCACGCTCTCATAGCCGGCGAGCAGCGCCGTTGCCTTGGTCAGGTTGAAGGCATGATCCTTCTCGAAACACCACGCGTTAAGGCAGGTCGCGAGATCATATGCAAACAGGTCGTTGCAAGCGAAATAAAAGTCGATCAGCCCCGAGAGCCGTTCTCCAAGGAAGAACACATTGTCCGGGAATAGATCGGCATGGATCACCCCGGACGGAAGGCCTGCGGGCCATCTCGCGGAGAGGTCCGCGAGATCCGCATCGACTTCCGCCACAAGTCCGATCTCAACCTCATCGGCACGCGGCCGCGCAGCATCCCAAAGCTTGCGCCAGCCGTCGATCGAAAGGGCGTTGTGTCGCCGAAGGGGAAAATCGGCGCCGGCGAGGTGAAGGCCAGCCAGTGCCTTGCCGACTTCGCGGCAGTGCATCACCGTCGGGCGACGCGGCCACATGCCTTCCAGGAAGGTAATCACGGCCGCCGGCCGGCCCGCGAGTTGACCGATCACGCCGCCGTCGCGTCGATGCACCGGCAGTGGGCAGGAGATGCCTTTCTGCGCGAGATGCTGCATCAGTCCAAGGAAAAACGGCAGGTCGGCCGGATCTACGCGCTTCTCGTAGAGCGTCAGCAGATAGGCGCCACCGGAGGTGTGCATGATGAAGTTCGAGTTCTCCGAGCCTTCGGCAACCCCTTTGTAGGAGAGAAGGTCACCGATGTCGTAGGCCCCGAGGAAGGCGATCAGCTCGTTCTCGGAAATGTCGGTATAGACGGCCATCGCTAGTGCATTCCGTTGACGAAGGCCATGTCGGCGGCCGTGAGATCGACATCGCGAAGGACCCGCATCACGGGGAAATTCTCCGTTTCGGTTGCCGTCACGGCAAGGTCCAGGGTGACGGTGAAGCGGTCACGAAAGGCCTCGATGATCTCATCGACGATGATCTCCGGTGCGGAGGCTCCAGCCGAAAGTCCGAGCACCGAAATATCGCCGACATCGTCCCACGGAATCTCGGAAGCACGCTGCACGAGGAGAGACATTCTGGCTCCCGCGCGCTCGGCCACTTCGACGAGACGTCGCGAATTGGAGGAGTTGGGCGCTCCGACGACCAGGAAGAGATCGGCGCCGGAGGCCGTCTCCTTCACGGCCTCCTGCCGGTTCGTCGTCGCGTAACATATCGATTCGGCCGCGGGCGCCTGAATCGCGGGGAAGCGTTCCCGGAGAGCCCGGATGATCCCTGCGGTATCCTCGACCGACAGCGTCGTCTGGGTCACGAAGCCGAGCGCGGCTCCGTCAGCCGGCTCGAAACGCAGTGCATCAGCCTCGGTCTCGATCAGCGTCACCGACCCTTCGGGCAGTTGCCCCATCGTTCCAATCACTTCCGGGTGGCCGGCATGACCGATCAGGAGCACATGACGGCCCAGGCGCTGATGCCGCATCGCCTGCTTGTGCACCTTGGACACGAGCGGGCACGTCGCGTCGAGATAGAACAGATTGCGAGCCTCGGCATCCTGCGGCACCGATTTCGGCACACCATGGGCGGAAAAGACCACCGGGCAGTCGCGATGCTCCGCCGGGATTTCATGGAGTTCCTCGATGAAGACGGCACCGAGGTTTTGCAGCCCTTCGACAACGTAGCGATTGTGCACGATCTCATGGCGCACATAGACTGGCGCACCGTACTTCTTGAGAGCCAGGACGACGATTTGGATAGCGCGATCGACGCCCGCGCAGAAACCGCGCGGCTGGCAGAGCCGGATCGTCAGTGGCGGTTTTTCGGTGGCAGTCAGCATGATTTCCCGATCGTTTCAGCGTGCCCGAAATGATGGCCCTAGCCCCTCCCTGTCAAGGGAGAAGGCTAATGCCGAAGCAAGGATCGGAGGAAAGGAGTTTCACCCCGGGGGAACGCCGGGGCGGCTGTCACAAACCTTCCACGATGCGAAGCAACGCCAGCTGGCCGGGGTCGACGAGGCCCACGCTCTTGTCGCCGAACATCCGCGCCCGGCCGAGCTTGTTGGGCTTGGCCTTGTATTCTTCCACAATATCCTGGGCGGCCGTAACAGCCTTGCCGATCATCGTGTCGGGAGAAGCCCCATCGATGGCCTTGGCGATGGCGTCGATGCTGTCGAGCACTGTCTTGTCGCCGAGCGAGCCCTTGCCCCGTGCCATCATGGCGTCGCGCGCCAAGACGACAAGTCCGGGAAGCTCCGCGGCGTCGACAGAACGTTTGCCCTTGGTCGCCTTGGCCGCCGCCATGAACGCGGTTGCCACGAGCGTGCCGTAAGACGATGCCGAAACGCGCTGAAAAGCCTTCGCGACTTCGAGCAGGGCCATGCCGAAATCCTCCGGCAGGGTCGCCGCCGCGGCTTCCGAAAACCCTTTCGAGACGGTGATGCCGAGATCACCGTCTCCCAACGCGCCGTCGGCCGCGCAAAGCTCGGCCGAGGCATCAGCCGTTCTTGCCGCAATGCGGCCGAGGGCGGCCGAAAGCGTCGTGCTGTCGATCGTCATCTTGGCCTCACACACGCCAGAAGGCACATTCGGCCGGCGCCTTAAGCAGGCGCTCGAGCTCATCGTCCAGCTTGATGATCGTGATGGTCGCGCCGGTCATTTCCATTGAGGTGGCGTAGCGCCCGACCAGCGGCATCACGATCTCCACGCCCATCTCGTCGAGAAGCTTCTTGGCGTGACGGTAGAGGATGTACAGCTCTTCGGCCGGCGTAGCACCGAGCGAATTCACCAGGATCGAGATGCGGTCGCCCTTTGCGAGCGGCTGGTCTGCAATGAGCCGTCCGACCATCTCGTCGGCGATGGCGTCGGCGGGCCGGATCTCGGCGCGCCAGATGCCGGGCTCGCCATGGATGCCCATGCCCATCTCCATTTCGTTCTCGCCGATCTCGAAGGTCGGCTTGCCCGCCTGGGGTATGGTGCAGGGCGTGAGCGCCATGCCGATGGAGCGACAGGCATCGGCGGCCTTCTGGGCAATACGGGTGACATCGTCGAGATCGGCACCGGTTTCGGCATGCGCGCCGGCGATCTTGAAGGCGTAGACCATGCCGGCCACGCCGCGACGCTTGGCGGCCTCCTCCTTCGGGGCGGACACGACGTCGTCCGCGAGCACCACGGTCGTGGTGCGGATGTCGTTCTCCATCTCGACCATCTCGCCGGCCATGTCGAAGTTCATGACATCGCCGCCATAGTTGCCATAGAGGCGCAGCACCCCGACCCCGCCATCCGCGGCCCGGATCGCGTCGGCCATCTGCTCGGCCGACGGGCTGGCGAAGACGTTGCCGATCGCGCAGGCGTCGAGCAGCCCCTTGCCGACATAGCCCGTGAACACGGGCAGATGGCCGGAGCCGCCGCCGGTGACGATGCCGACCTTGCCCTTCGTCGCGCCACCGGCCCGCGCGATCACCCGCGGCACGGGCTGCGAGTAGTGCTCGGGATGCGCCGCCACCATGCCTTCGAGCATCTCATCGACATAGTCGGCGGGGTTGTTCAGGATCTTCTTCATTGCTCATACTCCTCCGAACTTAGACGCCGAGCGGTCGCGCTATGCGTTGGCGATGACGGGAGACGCGTTCTATGACGATCGGCAGGCCTGTGCCCACGACGATCAGGCAGCCGATTACCACGTTCTGCCAGAAAGACGGAACACCGGCCATCAACAGGGTCGTATTTATCATGGTGATCACGAAGACCCCGAGCAGGGTGCCCGTCACCGTGCCGTGCCCACCCGTGATGCGGGCGCCTCCGAGCACGACCGCGGCGATGACGTTGAGCTCCATGCCGACGAGGTCAAAGGGGTTGGCCATGCGCGAGAGCGTGACATGTGTCATGCCGGCGAGCCCGGCGATCGCACCGGCCAGAACGTAGATCAGGACCTTGACGCGCCTGATCTTGATCCCAATGCGTTCGGCCGCTTCTTCCGATCCACCGATGGCGTAGATCTTCCGCCCGAACAGGGTCAGGTTCATGACGATTGCCACGATCGCCGCGACACCGGCGAAGACCAGGAACGATCTCGGCAGCGAGACCATCTGGCCCGCCGCATTCTCCATACGCACCAGGACCTGCCTGGAGAATGAGATGATCTCCCTTGGCACGGCCGTGATGTAAGTGGTCCCGATAAAGGTAAGCAGGGCGCCGCGAAACAGACTCAACGTGCCGAGCGTCACGATCAGGGTCGGCAGGCCGAGACCGCCGATCAGCAGTCCGTTGAACAGTCCGAGCCCCGCTCCGATCAGCGCGCTGAGCAGGAAGAAACCGAAGATCGGAACGTCGACGTCAAGGCCGAGCACGATCTTCATTGTGGCATACATCGAGAACGCGCCGATCGCCGTGCAGGAGACGTCGATCCCGCCGGAAGCCAGAACCATCATCACGCCGAGCGCGAAGATACCGGTCACCAGCGAATTGCGCAGGATGTCGATCAGGCTCGCGGTCGAGAAGAAGGCGGGGTTCAGGAGGCCAAGCACAATCGCGAAAGCCAGCGCAGTCATGAAGACCACGCCCTGGGGTGTGGCAAGACGCCGTGAAAGACGGGAATTCATGAGCGGCCCTCCTTCACGACCTCTTCGTAGAGGCGGTCCTCGTCGATCTGCGCCGCCTCGAAGCTGCCGGTGATCCGGCCGCGAACCATCACCAGGATCTTGTCCGAGAGGGCTATCGCCTCGCCGATGTCGTCGGTGACCACCATGATGGCGGTTCCGCTCCTGCTAAGCGTCACCAGCAACTCGTGGATCTCACGTTTGGATCCAACGTCGACGCCGACGGTCGGCCCATTCAGGATCATCAGTTTCGGATTGCGTTCCATCCAGCGCGCCAGGACCACACGCTGCTGGTTGCCGCCCGAAAGCGTCGCCACCGACGGCGTCACGTCCGGCGTCTTGATGCGCAGTCTCTTGACCGCCTCCCGGGCGCGCCGCACCAGGCTCGCCGTGTCGACCAGCCCGGCGACGGTATCCTTCTCCAGGCTGGACACCACGATATTGTCGCGGATGGGCTGGCTGAGGAAAAGCCCCTCGCTCAGCCGATCCTCGGGCACGTAGGCGATCCCCCGGTCGATGGCGTCGTTCTGGCTGGCGAACGCCACGGCCTCGCCGTCGATCTCGATGCGTCCCACATCCGGGGAGAGATAGCCGAAGAGCGTCAATGCCAACTCGGTGCGGCCGGACCCGAGCAGGCCGACCACAGAAACGATCTCGCCTGGCCTGAGGTCCATATCCACATCTGCAAATTCGCCGCGGCGCCCCAGGCCGCGCGTGGAAAGGAATGGCTTGGCGGACCCCATATCCTGACGAGCCAAGCGCTGGTTGTCGACCGAACGGCCGGTCATCGCCTCCACGAGGCGAGCCGAATCGAACTCACCGATCGGGCCTTCCGCGACGACGTGTCCGTCACGCAGGACGGTCATGGAATCGCAGACCGCGAACACTTCCTCGATCTTGTGGCTGACGAACAGGAAGGCCACGCCTTGGGCCTTGAGCGCCGTTACAATGTCCAGAAGCCGCGCCACTTCGCTTCGTGTCAGGGCCGTGGTCGGCTCGTCCATGACGATGATGCGCGCATCGTTTGCGAGGGCGCGCGCGATGGCCACCAATTGCTTCGAAGCGACCGGCAGGCGCTCGACCGGCATGTCCGGATCGATCTCGACCTGCATGCGCTTCAATGTTTCGATTGCGAGAGCGCGGCGCGATCGGCGCCGATGCCATCGATCACCCGCGGTGACCGCGGCGAGAAATCCAACATTCTCCCACACCGACAGGTTCGGAAACAGCGAGAAGTCCTGATAGATGACGGAAAGTCCCGCGGCGATGGCCGTCTTGGCGTCGCCGCCACTCTTGCCGGCGATCTCGACTGTCCCGGTATCGGCCGCGATAACGCCGGAAAGTATCTTGATCAGCGTGGACTTGCCCGAGCCGTTCTCCCCCGCCAGGCACCGCACCTCACCCGGAACGAGTGAGAGGCTGACCTCTTCCAAAACCCGCACGCGCCCATAGGCCTTGCGGATGCCGAGCATCTGCAGAACGGGCGATTTATCGCTTGTCTCTTCTGTCATGAGTTCTCCGGCTGCGGCCGCCAACGCAATGGCCGGCGACCGCGATGATAGGGCTGGCCCCACAGCTTAGAATTCGTAGTCGCCCATATTGTCCTTGGTCACGTCGACCCAGGCCTGGCCGTAGATCACCTTCCCGTCGAGACGGATCTTGTTGTAACCCTCGACGCCGAGATCCATGCCGTCGGTCACCGGCTTGCCTTCGATCGCCATGGCCGCGACCTTGTTCATTGCGATGCCTGCCTTCGCGGGATCCCAGAAGGAGATCATGTTGATTTCGCCGGTCTCCAGGTAGGGACCTGCAACCGAGACGAGGCTGGTACCGACAATCGAGACCTTACCGGTCAGACCAGCTTCCTCGACGGCCAGGGCGGCGCCGACCACATCCTCACCAGCCGAGCCCTGGATGCCCTTCAGGTTCGGATAGGTGCGCAGCAGTTCCTTGGTCTTCTGGTAGGCGGTCTGCTGCTGCTCGTTGCTCTCGAGCTTGTCGGTCACGAGCTTCATGTTCGGATATTTCTGCTTCTGGTAGGCGATCGCCGCGTCGACCCATTCGTTATGGGTCTTGGCGGTGAGGTGGCCGACGAACACCGCGTATTCGCCCTCGCCGCCCATCGCCTGCGCGAGTGCTTCCATCAGATGCTCGCCGTAGGCTGCGTTGTCGAACGCCTCGACGTCATAAGTGACGTTCTTCAGGCTCGAGCCTTCATGCCCGACCACCTTGATATCCTGCGCAAGGGCCTTTGCCAGCACCGGCTCGAGCGCTTCGGGAGAGTTCGGCACGACGGTGATTGCGTCGACCTTCTTGGCGATCAGATCCTCGATCATCTGCACCTGGAGAGCGGCATCCGCCGAAGCAGGCCCGACCTGCGAGGCGTTCTGACCCGTGTCGGCCGCATACTGCTTGACGCCCTCTTCCATACGATTGAACCAGGCGATGCCCGAGAGCTTCACTACGGTAACGATCGTGTGCTTGGCGTCTTGCGCGTTGGAGAAGGCGACGGCGCTGCCGAGCAGAGACGCACCAAGCGCCGCGCTGATCGCCATCTTCTTGAAATTGAACGTCATATTGACTCCTGCCCTTTCGTTTTGCCCCTGCCCGCCACCATGGCGTTCAAGCAGGTTCTTGCGGATTAGCTCGAAGCTCGGCCGTCAGGTCTTTCGTCCTGGCGTAGAGCTTCTTGAAGGTCTTGTAGCCGGATCGGTAGATGGCCCGATTGCGCGCGTCCGGCTCAATGTCGCGCTCAACCGGATTCCAGATCTGGATGTCTTCTCGTTTGGCATCGCCGACCGCGACCGCGCCGAGAAAGGCGTTGCCGAAGGCGGCGCCGATGGTCTTGGCCCGCACCGCCTGGCGCCAGCCGGTCACGTCGGAGATGGCTTGGGACCAGACGCGGTTCTTGGTGCCGCCGCCGACGGCTGCGATCTTGCGGAGCGGCGCCCCGGCGGCCTGATAGGTCTCGATGATGTCGTTGACCCCATAAGCCACGCCCTCCAGGACGCCACGGTAGATATCCGCTCGATTGTGGGTCAGGTCGAGGCCGAAGATCATTCCCTTGGCAGCTGGATCGTGGATCGGTGTCCGCTCTCCCGAAAAGTAGGGAAGCACCACCACGCCTTTCGCACCCGCCGGCGACGTCTCCGCCTCGGCCGCCAATTGGCGCAGTGCCGATTGGGGTTCAAGCTCTCGGGCGAACTGTTCCTGGAACCAGCGAGTCAGCGTCCCGCTGGTCGAAGTACCGGACATGCAGGCGTGCTGCCCCTCGAAAAGCCAAGGCGCATACCAGAGACGGGGATCCTCGACCCGCTTGTCGGTGACGAGAATGATGAACATGGTCGACCCGTACATCATCATCATCTCGCCGGTATCCATCACGCCGACGCTGACGGCCTCCGAGGCGGCATCGATCGTGCCGGCCGTCACCGGCGTTCCGACCGCAAGCCCCGTGGCATCGGCAGCCGCCCGGCTGACTGTACCGGCGATGTCGGTGGTCCACAGAAGATTCGGCAGGCGCTCCGGCGCGATGATGCGTTCGGCATAACGGTCCGTCCAGCTATGGGTGCGTGCGTCATACAGCGGACTCGAGCTGCAGGCGGAATAGTGGTCGATCACGTAGCGGCCGGTCAGCCGATGTATCAGGAAGGAGGAGGAATTCAGAACCTTGTGGGTTCTTTCGTAGAGTTCCGGCCGATTCTTCTTCAGCCAGACGATCTTGGGACCGACGGACTGCGAGGTGAGCGCGTTGCCGCCGCTGCGGACCAGTTCGTCGACGCCGATCTCGGCGGTCAGTTCCTCGATCTCGAGCGCCGCTCTGGTATCGACACCATAGAGCACCGCATTCATCAGCGGGATTCCATCTGCGTCGACAGGCAACATGCAGGGCCCGATGCCGCTGGCGCCGACCGCTCGGATGGCGGCCGGCGCCACGCCGCTTGAGGCGATCAGCTCCTTGCTGATCGAGCAGAATTCGAGCCACCAGTCCCGTTCGGCGTCGTGCTCGGCCCAGCCGGGTTGGGGCACGAGCATCTTGTGCGGTCGCGCGGCCGTCGCGACGATCCGCCCGGTCGCGTCGACCAGGACGCCCTTGGACTCGAAGGTCCCGATATCGATGCCGAGATAGTATTGCATCAGGTGTATAGATCGCGATCGAGGCTGAAGTTGGAGTCGATGCGGCGGATCGCGGAGACCAGAAGCTCGGTCAGGCCGACGAGGTCCCGCAGATCACACATTTCGAGTGCCGTGTGGGTATAGCGGCAAGGGAAGCAGACATCGATACATGCGACACCCTGGTTGACGAGTTGCACGTAGGAAGAGTCCGTCAGAGCGCCCGTATGCGCGGTGCGCTGCAAGGGAATCCCCTCCTTCTCCGCCGCATCGGCGAAAAGCTTCGGCAAAGCCGGATGCGGGATCGTTCCGTTGAGCGTGCCCCGTCCATGGAACGAATAGAGACTGATCGCTGGGCCGCCGCCGAGTTCGACCTCGCCGCGATGTGCCATGTCCGGAGTATCGGAGTTGAGGGCCAGATCGAGCTGGATGGCGATATCCGGTTTGATCGCCTGGGCCGCCACCATCGCGCCGCGAAGGTTGAATTCCTCCAGGACGGCGAAGACGAAATGAACGGTCGGCCGCTGGCCGCCCTGGGCGAGCTGGCGCGCAACCTCCATCACCACGGCGCAACCGGCGCGGTCGTCGACCGAGGTCCCGATCAGCCTGTTCTCGTTGAGATGGATGACACGCGGAGCGTAGACGACCGGGGTGCCGATCTCGATGCCGAGTTTCCTCGCCTCCTCTGCCGTTTCGGCGCCGACATCGATGAAGAGCTCCGCATAAGGGGTGACCTTGTACTTCTCCTCGGCCGGCGTGGCATGATGGCTTTTGTTGGCGATGACGCCGTGGACATCCCGCCCCTCGCCGACGCAGAAAAGCACTGCCTGGGCAGGAAGAGCCTTCTCCGGAATGCCGCCGAGACGCTCTATGCGGACGAGGCCGTTCGCCTCGATCTTGCGAACGATGAAGCCGAGCTGGTCGGTATGCGCGAAGAGCATCACGGAAGGCGCGCCCTTGTCGCCCTCCAGCGTGGCAATAAGATTGCCGAGCGTATCGACGTGCATCCGTAGCGGAAGGTCGGAGAGCTCCTTGGCGATGAGCCGGCGCACGCGATCCTCGTGCCCCGACAGACCCGGGGTCAGCATCAAGGATTCGAGCAGGGAGC
The DNA here is from genome assembly GCA_035556195.1 of Rhizobiaceae bacterium. Classification (GTDB taxonomy): domain Bacteria; phylum Pseudomonadota; class Alphaproteobacteria; order Rhizobiales; family Rhizobiaceae. The sequence continues at coordinate 166,853 of DATMFK010000017.1, read as the reverse complement.
GGAGACGGGCTTTCATGAGGACTTGGCCTTTCGTTGGAAGAGCGCCGCAGGGCTGAACGTCCCGGCCGCGACACGCAGAGACATCACAGCAACCAGCAGGCCGCCGAAGAACAAGTCACGCGAGAACGCACTGAAAGACAGGATGTTGAGCCCGCTGGAAATGAATTGCAGGCACACCACCGCCAGCACGACACCCGTGACGGTGCCGAAGCCACCTGAAGGGCTCACGCCGGCGAGGATGTTGATCAGGATCACCAGCAGCAGATAGGACGAGCCGTAATCCGCATTGGCCGAGTTGACACGCGCAAGGACCACCAGTCCAGCCAGTGCCGCAATAAGACCGGCGATGGCATAGATGCGGATGAGCAGACCGCGCTCGCGAATGCCGGCAAAGCCGGCCGCCACTGGATTGGCGCCGAAAAGACGCAGGCGCAAGCCGACCGGCGTGCGCCTCAAAAGGATAGACAATCCCAGTGCGACAAGGGCGAATAAGACCAGCGGCAAGGGCAGGATGCCGCCGATCGACCAATTGCCGAAGGCGGTATACCACTCCGGCAGCCCCGTGATGGCGGGACCACGCGTGATGACAATGCCGATGCCCGAGAAGAGCTGCATGGTCCCAAGCGTGGCAAGGATGGGCGGCAGCCTGAGATAGGCGACGAGAAACCCGTTCAAGGCTCCGCAGGCCAATCCCACGGCGAGAGCGGCGGGAATGGCGAGCCAAGCGGTTTCGGGTCCGGCTTTCATGATGACGGCCGCGATGATGGACGCAAGGTTCGCGGTCGCCACCACCGACAGGTCGATGCCGCCGGAGATCATTGTCGGGAGCACGGCAAGAGCCAGCAGGCCGAACTCGGGGAACTGGAAGCCCATGGAGGTCAGATTACTGGCGGTCAGGAAGCTCGGCGAAACGACGCCGAGCAACGCGAAGATCAGCACCGCGAGAACCGCCAGGCTCCTGAGATAGCTGCCGGTCGTGTCCTGCCTAACGTCCATACGATCTCCTCACCGAGGCTTTGCTTTGCTTCAGGCCCGCGCCGCCTTGACGATGCGCATGAACTCCTTGGCGCGCTCGGCATCGACGGGCTTCCAAGTGTCGCCGTCCACCTTGAGCGACGAGCCGACAATGCAGCCGTCCGCCAACTTCAGGATATCGGTGACGGTATTGTGGCGCACGCCGGTATTGGCGAGGACCGGCGTGTTGGGAAGCACGGCCTTGACCGATTCCAGGGCCGACATCTCCGCGGCCTCGCCGGTGATCGCGCCGGACACAAGCACCGCGTCAGGAATGGAGGAGAATACGGCGGAACGGGCGCGGTCCGCGAGCGAGCGACGATCCAACGAATCCGCGAACTCGGCCGAGACGTTGAAGAGCATCGCGAGATCGGAACGGCCAAGCCTGTCGCGGTAGCGCATGGCGGCGCCGGCATTCGGAGTCCACGGCCCCATGTCCGAAGCATAGGTGCCCGTAAATATCTCGCGGACGAAGGATGCGCCGGTGGCAGCGGCCAGCGCCACTGTCGCCATTGGATCCCACAAGACGTTGACCCCGAATGGCTTTTCGATCTCGGAACGCAACTGGCCAATGACATAGGCCATGGTCGCGGTTGAGGCGGTGTCGACGCTCAACTCATAGGGGCGGTCGTTTTCGTTGCCGAACATGACGGCATCCACATCGGCGGCCTGGAGCGCCTTGAGGTCGCGGCGCGCGGCATCGACGATGCCTGCGACACCGGCCTGCGCGTCGTAAAGGGGGCTGCCCGGAAGCGGGTTGAGGTGGACCATGGCGATGATCGGCTTCCTGCCGCCGAACAGCCTGTCGAACTTGTTCATGCTATTGCCTTTCCGTATTGCAGCCGGTGCGAAGAGTCACACCATCATGATGTCGGCGAATTTGCCGCGATATGGCGCGAGCAAGGGCTCCGCGCCGTGATCCGTTATGAAGAGGGAAACCGCATCGAGCTGGCAGACCGGCGCGAAGCTTCGGGTGTTGAGCTTGCTGTGATCCGCGACAAGCATCGTGCGCTCTGCCTGTGCGATCGCCACCCGCTTCACCTCAGCTTCGTCGAGCGTCGAATTGGTCACTCCCGTCTCGTCTATGGCGTCGGCAGCCATGAAGAACAGGTCGGCGCGAACGCCTCTCATGGCCTCCGCGGCTCCGGCGCCGACTATGCTGTAGAAGCCGTTCCGGACCCGGCCACCGACGATATGCACCTCTGTGCTTCCGGCTGCGGCTGCTTCCGCCACCTTGAGATCGGCGGTCACGACAGTGATCGACCGACCGGCGAGCGCACGCGCGATCGCGAGCGTCGTCGTTCCGGAATCGAGAATGACCACCTTGCCGTTCTCGACCGTCTCGGCGGCCGCGGCGCCGATGCGCTGCTTCAGATTCTGGCGCAACCGCAGCTTCTCGAGGAAGAGCGGCTCCGTGGTGCTTTCGCCGACGCCCCGCGCCACGACGCCGCCGTGGGTGCGCGACACCAGCCCCGCCTGCTCGAGAACGGTCAGATCACGACGGATTGTGGCCAGGGAAATGCCCATGCGCGAAGCCAACTCGGTCGTGCCCACGCGCTTCAACTCGACGATCAAATCGATCATCTGCTGATGGCGCTCATGCGGGAACCGCGGCCGGGGGCTGTCGAAATCTTTTCTCACAGCCATGATTGATAATGATCGTTTCAAGCGAGTCAAGCATTAGCGATCGTTATCAACAGAGCGCCAGGCCGCCCGACTGAATGGATTTTTAAAGGAGGGAATGCAGAACGAGACGGCCACTCAGGCCGTCTCAGCCGGGCGTTGGCATCTCAGTTGTCCACGGCGGCGACCAGCGCCGTGGACGCCGCCCGGCTAGACGCGGGTGCCACCCACTGTCATCTGGTTCATGCGCAGATGCGGCTGCCCGACACCTACGGGCACACCTTGGCCTGCCTTGCCGCACATGCCGATGCCGGTATCGAGTTTCATGTCGTTCCCGACCATGGTGACGCGGTGCATTGCATCCGGTCCGTTGCCGATCAGCATCGCGCCCTTGATCGGCTGCGTCACCTTTCCATCCTCGATCAGATAGGCCTCGGTGCAGCCGAACACGAACTTGCCGGAGGTGATGTCGACCTGGCCACCGCCAAAGGAGACGGCATAAATGCCGTTCTTGACGGAAGCGATGATCTCCGCCGGCTCGAGGTCGCCGGCCGTCATAAAGGTGTTCGTCATGCGCGGCATGGGCTGATGCGCATAGGATTCGCGCCGTCCGTTGCCGGTTGCCTTCATGCCCATGAGCCGAGCGTTCTGACGGTCCTGCATATAGCCGACAAGCTTGCCATCCTCGATCAGCACGTTGCGGTTGGTGGGCGTGCCCTCGTCGTCGACGGTCAGCGATCCGCGGCGTTCGGCGATCGTGCCGTCATCGACCACCGTCACGCCCTTGGCAGCCACCTGTTGCCCCATCAGACCCGCGAAGGCCGAGGTCTTCTTGCGGTTGAAATCACCTTCCAGCCCATGGCCGACCGCTTCGTGCAGCATGACGCCGGGCCAGCCGCTCGACAGTACGATGTCGAATGTGCCGGCAGGCGCCGGAATCGCGCGCAGATTGACCAGTGCCTGGCGCAGAGCCTCGTCGGCCGCGAACTTCCAACTGTCCTCGGCAAGGAACTCGCCGAAGCCCTTGCGTCCGCCCATGCCAAAGGAACCAGTCTCCTGTCGCTCGCCCTCCCCTACGACGACCGCGATATTCACACGCACCAACGGGCGGATGTCGCGCACCACCTGCCCGTCGGCGCGCAGGATCTCGACATGCTGCCAGGACGAGGCGAGCGATGCAGTGACCTGCCGGACGCGCGGATCCTTGTTGCGCAGGAAGGCATCGACATCCTGAAGAAGCTTCGCCTTTTCTGCGAAGGACGGCGAAGGAATCGGGTTTCCCTCGCCATAAAGGTGGCGGTTGGTGCGGCCAGGCGCGGCGGCGAGCGTCCCGGAATAGCCGCTCTTGACCGCGGATACAGCGTCGGCGGCCCGCAGCAGAGCGCTTTCGGAGAGTTCGCTGGAATGTGCGTATCCCGTCGCTTCACCCGCAACGGCGCGAAGGCCGAATCCCTGGTCCGTGTTGAAGTTCGCCGTCTTGAGACGGCCATTGTCGAACATCAGCGCTTCGCTCTCGCTGTATTCGAGATAAAGCTCGCCATCGTCAGCGCCGGCGATCGTGTCGGCGACGATCCGACGCAGCTTGTCTTCGGAAATGTCGAAGTTACCGAGAATGTCGTTCATCGTCCATCCGCCTCGCTGGCTGTCCTCAAGCGACCGTGCTTTCGTCCCCAAACCGGTGCCCACTTTGGAGAGACACGCTCCAGGATGAAGCAGCACCCGCCGCTTCACGCTCTATGAGCATATCCCAGCATGTAGGCGCGGAAGCGCCAAACGGCAAATCAGACCACGATCAGGGGAGCGCGCCGAAGCCTTCGCCGAAGCCGTTGAGGTCGACAGGAATGCCAATGCCTTCCTCGGGCGTCTGGAAGACGATGAAGGTCGCCGACTTTCCGGTCTTCAGCGTGTCGAGAAGCTGCTTTTCGAGAATGACCTCGGCATAGCACCCGTCCTGGAAGCAGCGCACGAAGTAGGCCCGACCGATATCCTTGCCGTCGACATTGAGGCCGAGGCCATTTGGAAGGAGCACGCCGAGCGGCGCGAGCACGCGCAGGATCTCAGCCTTGTTGTCGGCTGTCCGGAGCACCACGACCGACAGGCCGACCTCAGGCCGATCCTCGGCCACGACATTCTGCATCATCGCGCATTGCTCGGCCGAAGCGCCGGCCGGAGTATCGCAGACGATCGACCAGGCCCCATGTTTCGACTTCACCGTGCCGCCCTGCTGGGCAGTGGCGGGCAGCGCCAGCACGCTCGCGGCGAGAAGGAAGACCGGTGCCAGCGGTCTGAGAAACCTGTTGATCATGGCGGCTCCGTCTACGAATCACGGCAATTTAGTTCCCGGCATGGTCAAGTAAAGGACAAGCCCGCCCTTCAGAATAGCCAAATCGCCCGGTCCGGGGACTTTTCAGCGGGAAATCCGACCGAATTGCGACTCGCCCGTCCTGTTTCCGGCTCCGACGAGCCTGTCGCATGGCGGCAAACAGGCGCATGAAGGAGCAGGATGCATTTGACTTCGTTCAATGCATTCGTACGCGCAAAAATGCCGCATGGACGGTTCCGCTCCTTCCTTGCGGCGACGAAGAGAGTATGGTTTGAACGCGCCATGGCCGCCGGGAATCCTTTCCCGGGCGGCGTACGGCCTTTGGCGAAATGCCTCGCTGCGAAGACTGGGAGTTTGAGAGGGCGATGAGAAAATTCTTTGCTGGCGCTGGCGCATTGACAGCGTTTTTCTCCACCGCTGCGGCACATGCGGACCAGCCGCATCCGTGGCAGTGGCGTTTCCAGGAAGCGGTCACGCCAATCATGGCGCAGATCACATGGTTCGAGGAATACACGCTGTGGTTCATCATACCGATCACGCTGCTTGTCCTGGCGCTGCTCGCCTATTGCATCGTGAGGTTCCGCGCGAGCGCGAATCCCGTGCCGTCGCGCACCAGCCACAACACGCTGATCGAGGTGATCTGGACGGTTGGTCCGGTGGTGGTCTTGTTGGCGCTCGCTGTTCCGTCCTTCCAACTCCTCACCGCCCAGTACACGCCGCCGGAAGAGCCGACGCTTACCATCAAGGCAACCGGCAACCAGTGGAACTGGGACTACGAGTACCAGATCGAGGAGCCGCTTTCCTTCAACTCGGCATTGCTGCAAGAGGGTGACCGCGCGAATGCGGGCAAGGAAGACGTCGCGCGGTATCCCCGCCTCCTGGCAGTCGACAACGAGGTCGTCGTTCCCGTGAACACCACGACCCGCGTTCTGGTCACGGCTTCGGACGTCATTCACGCCTTCGCGATGCCGGCCTTCGGCGTGAAGGTCGACGCGGTGCCGGGGCGCATCAACGAGACATGGTTCAAGGCGGAGAAGGAAGGCCTCTATTACGGCCAGTGCTCCGAGCTCTGCGGCAAGGATCACGCCTTCATGCCGATCGCCATTCGTGTCGTGTCGGAGGCGCAATACAACAACTGGCTCACTGCCGCGAAAACCGACCTTACGGGCGCCAACAAGGCCCTTATGGCGGCGATTGAAGGCAATCAGTCGGTGGCGGTCGCCGGCAACTGAGCCGCGATTGCAAGGATTTAAGGAACGGAGCGGAATATGGCACTCGCTGCAGCTCACGACCACCACGACCACAAACCGCGTGGCTGGACTCGCTGGGTCAACTCGACCAACCACAAGGATATCGGCACCCTCTATCTCATCTTCGCCATCATCGCGGGCTGCATCGGCGCATTCCTCTCGGTGATGATGCGCTGGGAGCTGGCGGAGCCGGGCATCCAGATCTTCACCGGCCTGGCCCAGATGGTCTACGGGCTGGACGGCGACGCGGCCCTCGACGGCGGCAAGCACATGTTCAACGTGTTCACGACCGCACATGCGCTCGTCATGATCTTCTTCATGGTGATGCCGGCAATGATCGGCGGCTTCGCCAACTGGATGGTGCCGATCATGATCGGGGCGCCGGACATGGCCTTCCCGCGCATGAACAACATCTCGTTCTGGCTTCTTCCGCCGGCCTTCCTGCTGCTCATGCTGTCGTTGTTCGTGCCCGGAGCCCCGGGCGGCTATGGCGCCGGCAACGGTTGGACGCTTTATCCGCCTCTTTCGACCGCGGGTTCACAGGGCCCAGCCGTCGATCTGGCCATCCTGTCGCTCCACATCTCGGGCGCCTCGTCGATCCTCGGCGCGATCAATTTCATCACGACGATCTTCAACATGCGCGCTCCGGGCATGACGCTGCACAAGATGCCGCTCTTCGCCTGGTCAGTGCTCATCACGGCGTTTCTGCTCCTGCTGTCGCTGCCCGTGCTTGCCGGCGGCATCACCATGCTGCTGACCGACCGTAACTTCGGCACGGCTTTCTTCCAGCCCGAGGGCGGCGGCGACCCGATCCTCTACCAGCACCTGTTCTGGTTCTTCGGGCATCCCGAGGTCTACATCCTGATCCTGCCGGGCTTCGGCATCGTCAGCCACATCGTCTCGACCTTCTCCCGCAAGCCCATCTTCGGCTATCTTGGGATGGCCTACGCCATGGTCGCCATCGGCGCAGTCGGTTTCGTCGTGTGGGCGCACCACATGTATACGACGGGCCTGTCGCTCGACACGCAGCGCTACTTCGTGTTCGCCACCATGGTGATCGCGGTGCCGACCGGCGTGAAGATCTTCTCCTGGGTGGCCACCATGTGGGGCGGGTCGATCTCCATGCGTACACCCATGCTCTGGGCGATCGGCTTCATCTTCCTGTTCACCATCGGTGGCGTCACGGGCGTGCAGCTCGCCAATGCCGGTCTCGATCGGTCGCTGCATGACACCTACTACGTCGTCGCGCACTTCCACTACGTGCTGTCGCTGGGTGCCGTGTTCGCCATCTTCGCGGGCTGGTATTACTGGTTCCCGAAGATGTCGGGCTACATGTACTCGTCGATGATCGCCCGCACCCACTTCTGGGTCACCTTCATCGGCGTGAACCTGATCTTCTTCCCGCAGCACTTCCTCGGCCTCGCCGGCATGCCGCGCCGCTACATCGACTATCCGGATGCCTATGCCGGCTGGAACATGGTGTCGTCCTACGGTTCCTACATCTCGGCCTTCGGCGTCCTGATCTTCCTGTACGGCGTGTTCGACGCCTTCTCGAAGAAGCGGATCGCAGGCGCGAATCCTTGGGGCGAAGGCGCCACGACGCTGGAATGGCAGCTCTCCTCGCCGCCGCCGTTCCACCAGTGGGAACAACTGCCGAGGATCAAGTAGGCAAGTAACCATTCGAAGCCGCCGGTCAGCCGGCGGCTTCGGCCAAACGGAATGATTGGACTACGTACGCATGGCCCTGGTTCAGAAAAGCGGATTTGACGATGCCGGCTTCCATGTTTCGGAAGCGACGGCCTCGGACTATCTTGCGCTGCTGAAGCCGCGCGTCATGTCACTCGTGGTCTTCACCGCCTTCGTCGGCCTTGCGGCCGCGCCCGTCGCCGTTAATCCCGTCGTCGCCGTCACCGCCATCCTGGCGATCGCTGTTGGCGCCGGAGCCTCGGGCGCGCTCAACATGTGGTATGACGCCGATATCGACGCGGTCATGACGCGCACCGCCAGCAGGCCGGTCCCGGCCGGCCGCATCCTACCCGGCGAAGCGCTTGCGTTCGGGCTTGTTCTTTCCTTCCTTTCGGTGATGACCCTCGGCGTTCTGGTCAATTGGGTCGCCGGAGGGCTGCTCGCCTTCACCATCTTCTTCTATGCCGTCATCTACACGATGTGGCTGAAGCGCTGGACCCCGCAGAACATCGTGATCGGCGGTGCGGCAGGCGCTTTCCCTCCCATGGTCGGGTGGGCTTCCGCCACCGGCTCCGTCAGCCTCGAGAGCGTCATCCTTTTCCTGATCATCTTTCTGTGGACTCCGCCGCATTTTTGGGCCCTGGCGCTGTTCAAGTCCGACGATTACGCCCGCGCTGGCATCCCAATGATGCCGAACGTCGCCGGCCCGGCTTCGACGCGCCGCCAGATCTTCGCCTATGCCCTTGTGCTGGCGCCAGTCGGGGTCCTTCCCTGGGCTCTGGGATTCACGTCCATCGCATATGGTGTCGTGTCCATGGCGCTCGGCATCGGCTTTGTCTGGTACGCCTGGAAGGTCCTGCGGATGCGGGACGACGACAGCGCAATGAGACCTGCCAAGGCGCTCTTCGGCTTCTCCCTGCTCTATCTTTTCACGATCTTCGCCGTCTACCTGGCCGACGCCGTCGTGATGCACGCCTTGGAAATTCCAGGAGCCTGAGATGAACGACGAGAACAAGGACATGGTAACCCTGACCGACGCTCAGAAGAAGGCCCGCCGCAGCCGGTCGGTCGCGATCGGGCTGGCCCTCGGCGCGCTGGTGATCCTTTTCTATATCGTGGCGCTGAGCAAAGGCCCTGGCATCTTCAATCGGCCGATGTGAGGACAAGATGACCAACGCCCCCCCTGCCCCGCACAACAGGAAGGAAGGAAGCAATCGGCTTGTCGCCGGCCTGTGCATCGCCTTCGTTGGCGGCATGGTCGGCATGTCCTATGCCGCGGTCCCGCTCTACCAGATGTTTTGCAAGGTCACCGGCTATGGCGGCACGACACAGCGGGTGGAGCAATATTCCGACCGCATCCTCGACCGGGACATCACCATACGATTCGACGCCAACACCGCCGGAGTCCCCTGGGACTTCCGGCCGGCCGCCCGCGACGTGACGATCAAGATCGGCGAGACAACTCAGGCGAGCTACAAGGCGACTAACCTGTTCTCCAAGCCCATCTCGGGGCGGGCGACGTTCAACGTCACACCCGAACTGGCGGGAGCCTATTTCAACAAGGTCGAGTGCTTCTGCTTTACCGATACGCAGTTGAAGCCAGGCGAAACGCTGGACATGCCAGTCGTCTTCTATGTCGATCCGGCCATCGTCGATGTTCCGGAACTCAAGAACATCAAGACGATCACTCTTTCCTACACCTTCTTCCCAACTGAGGGGAACCAACCGGTCGCAGTTGCACCGAAGGCGGAAGGTGATAAGACCACATCCGACGGACAATTCGGGGGATAGAATGGCAGACACCCACGCCAAACCACAACACGACTACCACATCATCGACCCCAGCCCCTGGCCGTTTCTCGCCTCGGTCGGCGCCTTCGTGATGGCGCTCGGAGGGGTTGCCTGGATGCAGTATATGAAGGGCGGCACGTTTCCGCTCTTTGGCCTGGATCTGATCAACGCACGCTGGTTCGTTTTCGCGATCGGCGTCGCCATCATCCTCTATGTCATGTTCTCCTGGTGGTCGGACACCATCAAGGAAGGACAAGAGGGGCATCACACCCCCGTGGTGGCGCTCCACCTGCGCTATGGCATGATCATGTTCATCGCCTCCGAGGTGATGTTCTTCGTTGCCTGGTTCTGGGCGTTCTTCGATGCCAGCCTGTTCCCCAACGAAGCCGCCCAGGTCGCGCGCCAGGCGTATACGGGTGGCGTGTGGCCGCCGAAGAGCATCGAGGTTCTCGATCCCTTCCATCTGCCGCTGTACAACACGATCATACTGCTGCTGTCGGGCACGACGGTCACCTGGGCGCACCACGCCCTCATCCACAATGACCGCAAGGGACTCGTTTGGGGCCTCGTGCTGACCGTGGCGCTGGGCGTCCTGTTCTCCTTCGTCCAGGCCTACGAGTACATGCACGCTCCCTTCGCATTCTCGGATTCGATCTACGGCGCCACCTTCTACATGGCGACGGGCTTCCACGGCTTCCACGTCTTCGTCGGCACCATCTTCCTGCTGGTGTGCCTGCTGCGCGCCATGGCCGGTCAGTTCACGCCGAAGCACCATTTCGGCTTCGAGGCTGCCGCCTGGTACTGGCATTTCGTCGACGTGGTGTGGCTGTTCCTCTTCGCCTGCATCTATGTCTGGGGTTCGTCCGGCGCGACGATCGCGGCGGGCCACTGAGACTGGGGACCCTCAGGACCAACTCGGGACGGCCGCGGCGACGCGGCCGTTTTCATTTTTTCCGGTGCTCTTCGATGCCATGCGATATAGTTGCCGGCAACATGATCGGACCGAACCATGAATGACGACAAGGCGATCTGGCCTCCGGTCGACCCAATCACGGCAGGCCTCCGGGGAAGATGCCCACGTTGCGGCGAAGGCCGCCTGCTGTCGGGCCTGCTGTCCCTGCGCCAGCGCTGCGGAAGCTGTGGGCTCGACTATTCCTTTGCCGATTCCGGCGACGGTCCCGCCGTCTTCGTCATCCTCATCGTCGGCTTCATCGTGGTCGGCCTGGCGCTTTGGCTGGAGGTAAGCTTCGGGCCACCGCTCTGGCTCCACCTCGCCCTGTGGATTCCGCTCGCGGTCGCCCTCAGCCTCGCCGCGCTGCGGCTCGCCAAGGGCGTGCTTGTCACGCTGCAATACCGCAACAGGGCCGCAGAAGGCCGGCTGGATAACTAGCTCATGACGGATGGACGTGACGAGGTAATGCCCAAGCAGCGGCGCCTTTGGCCAACGCTTCTTGCCGGGCTCATCCTGTTCTGCGTGCTCGTCGGGCTCGGCACGTGGCAGATGCAACGCCTCTCGTGGAAGGAAGGACTGATCGCCGCGGTGGACGCCCGAATCAAGGAGCAGCCCCGCTCGCTCGCGGAGTTGGAGAAGCAGTTCGTCGAGACCGGGGACGTCGACTACTGGCCAGTGAGCGCAGCCGGGCGTTTCCTCAACGACCGCGAAAGCCATTTCCTCGCGACCTGGCAGGGGCGCGCCGGTTTCTTCGTCTATACGCCGCTGGCTCTTCCAGATGGCCGCTATGTGCTGGTCAACCGCGGCTTCGTACCCTTTGAGCAGAAGGATCCCGCGACGCGGCCAATGGGCCAGGTCGAAGGCGAGGTTGCGGTGACCGGTCTCGCCCGCAATCCTCTGGCGGGGAAACCATCTTCGCTCGTGCCCGACAACGATCCCGCCAAGAACGTCTTCTACTGGAAAGACCTCGGGGCCATGGCCGCGAGGTCCGAATTGCCAGCCGACAGGCTGGTGCCGTTCTTCATCGATGCCGACGGCAAGTCCAATCCCGGCGGCCTTCCGATCGGTGGGGTTACCTTGGTCGAGTTCCCCAACAATCATCTCCAGTATGCCTTCACCTGGTACGGCCTGGCGGCAGCCCTTGCTGCCGTGCTTGGCGCCTGGGTCGTCAAGAGGCGCAGGACCGGGGAAGGTTGAGTGCGCCTCCCCGTCACGCCCGTTCGGAGTCCCGGCATGCCCTCCTCTATCGTCATCCTGACCGGCGCGGGAATCTCGGCCGAATCAGGTATCGATACGTTTCGAGACAAGGGCGGCATTTGGTCGAAGATCGACTACCGGGACGTTGCCACGCCCGAGGGCTTCGCACGTAATCCCCGAAAGGTGCTCGACTTCTACAACAAACGCCGGCGCCGCATGGCTGGCATCAAGCCCAACGCGGCCCATAGTGCGCTGGCACGGCTTGAACAAGAATTTCCCGGTACCTTTCTGCTGGTGACGCAGAATATCGACGACCTCCATGAGGCCGCCGGATCGCGCCTTCTCGTTCACATGCATGGCGAGCTGAACAAGGCGCTTTGCGAGGCTTGTGAACAACGCAGCGGTTGGACCGGCGACATGTCGGTCGATTCGCGTTGCCCGGCATGCAGCACGGTCGGCCGACTGCGGCCGGATGTGGTCTGGTTCGGCGAGATGCCCTATCACATGGGGCGTATCCACGCCGCCCTATCTGCTTGCGATCTGTTCGTCTCGATCGGCACCAGCGGCAGCGTCTATCCGGCGGCCGGTTTCGTCGAGGAGGCACTCCTCAACGGCGCGCATACGGTCGAGCTCAATCTCGAACCCTCCGAGGGTGGCCGCATGTTCGCGGAGACCCACTATGGCCCAGCGACGGAAATCGTTACAGACTTCGTCGAGCGGTTGATGGCGCCGGCGCGCCACCGATGAAGTGCGCCTCGCCGCACCATCTCCCAATCCAGGACACGGCGCGGAGGCAAAGCGCCTCGCTGCCCGCATGTCGCGCAAATCGAGATTTGCGCGACATGCTCGAGCTGGTGTTTTCTGGCATGTCCTTTACCCAAAACCGCTGCACAGTTTTGGGCGACATGCATTCGCTCAGAGGGTCGTTCCGACCTCGCGCAGCTCCTTCAATATCGGGGCCTTGGGCAGCCAGATCTCGTCATAGGCAGCAATGATTTCGGCCGTGTTCTTCAGATCGACGTCGACGATCTTGATGCCCGCATCCTTGAAGTTCTGCAGGAGGGTGGATTCCTGGGCGACGGTCATGTCGACCTGCTTGTCCAGTTCCTCACGGGTAAGACGGGCGATCAGTTCGCGATCCGCTTCGGGAACATTCTTCCAGGCGCGCGCGGAGGTAAGGGCCACGCATGGCATGAAAATCGCGTTCATGCGGAGCATGGTTTTCGCAACCTTGTCGTAGCGCTGGTTCCAAGAAAGGTCGAGATCGGCTTCGAGACCATCCACCTGGCCGTTCGACATTGCGTCGAAGACCTGCGGTGTTGGAATGGGTGTCGGTGCAGCGCCGAGCAACTGATAGAAATCACGGTAGGCCGGGGTCGTGTTGATGCGGAGCTTCATCCCCTTGATGTCATCAATGCCGTTCACTTCCTTCCCGGTGAACACGACCCTGAGCGTGGTGATGCCGTAGCCCAGGCCAATGGTTCCGGTTTCGGCGGGCAGCACGTCCAGAAGCTTGATCGCCGCGGGATGGCGCACGAGCTTTGCCACTTTTTCGGTGCTCGTAACGAGCCACGGTGCGTTGATCGCCGCTATCTGCGGGATGCGCGAACCGAGTTCGGCCGTCATGATCCAGCCGAGATCGAGGGCGCCCGATTGCATCTGCTGCAGCATGGCTCCTTCATTGCCGAGTTGGTTCGACGGGAACACCTGGATGGAGAGGCGGTTGCTGGTTTCCTCCGCGAGGCGCTTGCCGACGGCTTCCGCGGCAACGTTCCAGGGGTGGCCAGGAGGCGTGGTTATGCCGAGCCGATAGACCTTGGCTCCCTGCGCACGCAGCACCGACGGTGCTGCAACGGCCATGGCTGCGCCGACTGATGCGGCCTTCATGAAGGAACGGCGAGTGAATGACATTTATGATCCCCTGTTATCAGAATGCGAGATTATGAGAGATAGGTGGAAAGGGCGGGAAAGACCGACAACAGCACCAGGATGAGGCAGCTGATGAAGAAGAAGGGCAAGGTGACGATGAACATCTTCCCCGGTTTTGCCCCCGTCACCGCAGCAGCGATGAAGAAATTCAGTCCGACCGGCGGCGACAGAAACCCGAGAACCAGATTGATCACCGCAACCACGCCGAAATGCACGGGATCGATGCCGTAGACATCCGTCGCGATCGGCAACAGGATCGGTACTGTCATGATCAAGCCGGGAGCCCCGTCGATCACGGTTCCGATGACCAGCAAGATCACGTTCACGAGCAGCATGAAGGTGATCGGATCGCTGGCGATGCTCTGGATCCATTCGGCGACGCGCTGGGGCACCATGCCGTAGACAAGAACCCACGAAAACACCGCCGCGGCAGCGATCAGGAACAAGATTCCCGCGGACAGGACTCCCGCCTTCACGAACATCTCAGGCAGTTGCTTCAAGGCGAGATCGCCCGTCACGAAGCGCCCCACCAGAATGGCCGCGATCACACCCATGGCCGCCGCTTCCGTCGGATTTGCCAACCCGGTCACGATCGATCCGACGATGACGAGCGGAATGACCAGCGTCGGCAGGGCTTTGAACGTGATGCCGATTCGCTCGCGCGTCGGCAGTCGCTCGCCGCGTGGATAGTTGAAGAAATAGCCCATGGCGGCGATGACAATGCAGAATGCCACCGTCAGGAGAATCCCTGGGATGATGCCGGCGGCAAGCATGGTCCCAACCGGGACCTGTGCGATGACGCTGTAGACGACGAACATGATCGACGGCGGAATGATCGGCCCCAGCATGCCCGCGTAAGCTGTCAGCCCGGCCGCGAAGGTCTTGTCATAACCTTTCCGGACCATCTCGGGCACGACCATCTGAGACATCAGCGCCACCTGCGCGGCCGCCGAGCCGAGGATCGAGGCGACGAACATATTGGCCAGCAGGTTGACATAGGCCAGCCCGCCCTTGAGCGCCCCGACGAAGGCCATCGCCATATCGATGATCCGACGGGTGATGCCCCCGCCATTCATGACCTCGCCGATCAGGATGAAGAGCGGAATAGCGATCAGGCCATAGCTGTCCAAGCCGTTGAACATCTGGGTCGGGAACGACTCGAACAACACCGTGTTCCCGCTTTGCCAGATATAGGCTGCGGCCGTGAGGCATAGCACGATCGAGATCGGCAAGCCGATGAGCATGACGGCGACGAACGCACCGAAGGTGAACATCAAGCAGCTCCTTCAGCGGTCGTCAGCGCGACTTGATCGCGCTTGCGTGCGAGCCCGAGGTCTTCCAGCAAATTGGCCGTGCAATGGATGGTCAGGGTGACGGCAAAGATCGGCAGGATGAGATTGACCAGCCAGGTGGGCCATTCCAGCGTCTGCGTCCGCTCGGTATAGAGGAAGTTGTAAGCCTCGGCTGCATAGGCCCTTGCGTCAAAACCGTGGGAGGCGATCCCGATCGGATCCATCCACCTCCAGCACATGACGATGAAGCCAATCGCGAAGGCCAGCGAAAGCGCGGTGGCCAAGGCGCGCAACCGCGCCACCCACTTGGCCGGCAAGTAGTCCGATAGCAACGTGACCGCGAAATCGATGCGCAGCCGTGTCATCACCGAAGCACCGATGAAGCCAAGCCAGATCATCGCAAAGATCGAGGCTTCATCGATCCAGTAGATCGGCACCTTCGCGAAGCGCGTCGCGACATTGATCAATATCAGCGCCAGCAGCAACGTCATGAAGATCCCGGCCAGGAACCTCTCGACCTTCAGCACTGCTTGCGACATTCCCGTGAACTTGTCCGCCCACGTCGATGCGTGCGTCGACTCATCGGCTAACGGCATCGCTGTCCCCTCGTCATGCATTCTTCTTGTATTTATAAAGTATGCACCAGCGGCCGCTGTCAACCGTTTTCCAAACACTTCGTTTGGTGCCGGACGGTGCATCGTGGGTGATCCAGAGGAACAGGATCGGCCGACGAGAGGTGTCCGGGCGAACGGGAGGCGATCTGGAGATGTGTCGAACCAGGGATGCGTCAGGCTGCCAAGCCGGACGCGCGGTGTCTTTCAGGTGCTAGGATAGTCGTCAAAGATCGATATGCTCGCGCCGGTCGTCAGCGATCAGCTTGCGGATCTGATGTACGATCTGATCGCCATGGGCCTTCCCCAGCAAGTCGGCGGTATCGACATCCTGCTCCTCGATCGCCTCGATCATGTCTTCGTGCTCCGTGACGTACCGCTCCGGCAGGCGGTCGGAGAAGGACAGGTAGTACAAACGGAGCAATCTCCGCCCTTCGTCCAGAAGCCGCGCGAAGAAGGTCGCAAAGAATGGATTCCGTCCGGCTTCGGCAATCGCGGCATGAAAATCGCGATTTGATGCGATCATGCCTAAAGCGTTCTGCGCTCTGACCGCGCGTGCAAACTCCTCCTGATGAGCACGTATGATCTCAAGATCACGATCCGTCCGGTGCCGTGCGGCCAGTCGCGTCGTCACACGGTACATCAATGTGATGGCGTCAAAGAACGCGGGCAAGGTCAGGAAATCGATATTCGATACGACGGTCGAGCGATTGGGCAGCGTCGTCACCAGCCCGTCGCCTGCAAGCCGCACCAGTGCTTCGCGAATCGGCGTGCGCGACATGGCGAAACGCTCCGCAAGCTGATTCTCGTCGATCGGGCTGCCGGGGGCGAGCGAGAGATCGATGATCTCGTCTCGCAGCACGTCATAAACCAGCTTGACCCCGGAGCCCTTCCGGCGGTCCGCTGGCTGGTTCTCTTGCGTGTCGTTCATTGCAGCCTCGAAATAGGGGACGACTGAAAAGGCCGGACGGAAGGAGCCCTTCCCACCCTTGGTTCTTGATGGCGATTACATTCTATGTGCAATCAGAATTTCTGTCGACATAAAAAATACATGATGTATATTGCTGTGGAGCATACCGCTCTCCGAGACGATCGTAGCCTCAGGTCGATTTGCAAGCGCTCAAGGATAAACTCATGAAATCAGACATCTTTTCGGGATGCATCCCGGCACTCATGACACCGTGCACGCCCGACCGTACTCCCGACATCGACGCCTTGGTGCGCAAGGGCAAGGAACTGATCGATCGAGGCATGTCAGCCGTCGTCTATTGCGGCTCGATGGGAGATTGGCCGCTCCTGACCGACGCGCAACGCATGGCTGGTGTTGAAGCCTTGGCCAAAGCCGGTGTTCCTGTCGTGGTGGGCACGGGCGCCGTGAATACGGCAACGGCTGTGGCCCATGCCGCCCATGCCCAAAAGGTAGGAGCGAAAGGCCTGATGGTGATCCCTCGTGTCCTGTCGCGCGGCTCGTCCATCAGCGCCCAGAGGTCTCATTTCAAGGCAATTCTGGCGGCGGCGCCGGATCTGCCGGCTGTCATCTACAATAGCCCCTACTACGGCTTTGCCACCCGCGCCGATCTCTTCTTCGCATTGCGCGCGGAACACCCGAATCTCATCGGCTTCAAAGAGTTCGGCGGCGTTGAAGCCATGCGCTATGCGGCAGAGAACATCACGAGCGCGGACGACAATGTCACGCTCATGGTCGGCGTGGATACGTGCGTCTTCCACGGCTTTGTCAATTGCGGCGCCACCGGTTCGATCACCGGCATCGGCAATGTTCTGCCCAGGGAAGTCCTGCATCTCGTTGCGCTGTCGAAAGCTGCTGCGGCAGGCGATGCAGAAGCCCGTGCGCGAGCACTCGAACTGGAAGCCGCCTTGGGCGTTCTTTCCTCCTTCGACGAGGGCCCGGACCTCGTGCTGTTTTACAAACACATGATGGTCGTCACCGGCAATCCTGAATACGAATTGCATTTCAACGAGACTGACAAGCTGTCCGACAGCCAGCGAGGCTATTGTGAAACGCAGCTCAAGCTGTTCCAGACCTGGTACGCAGACTGGAGCAAGCAGAGCGGCGCGGTCGCAAAATACGCCGCCTAGCTGTGGAGGACGACAAGCACCCCGCCAGGCAACACCAGGCGGGGTTCTTTCTTCTCGATTTGAACGCCGGCGCGGCCGCTCAGGCGATCGCGTCGAGCCCCTTGCTGCGCAGCAACTCGAGTTGCGCCAATTCGGCGCCGGTCAGTGCTATCCCCTTCTCGATCGAAAGACGGCGCGCCGCAAAGCGGCGTTGCGACGGAAGCCGCGCACCTTGTCCCACGATCGCCTCGAGCAGAGCCTCGCCGTGCTTGACCGGGTCGAGCCGCCCACCGGCCATGCGCCCGGGATCGAAAGCGATGATCAGTTCGCCGTGGCGCGGAGCAATGGTGGTCGTGCCCAGGAAATCGAGAGCTTCGAGGCTGGTGAAGTCCCCGATCATCGCCCCCGCGAGCAGCTCGATCATCGTCGAGATCGCCGACCCCTTATGTCCGCCGAAAGGCATCATCGCCCCCGCCAGCGCCGATTCGGGATCAGTCGTCGGGTTGCCGTCGCCATCGACAGCCCATCCCTCGGGCAGGGATTTGCCGGCGCGTCGATGGAGTTCGAGCTCACCGCGAGCGGCAACGCTGGTGGCGAAATCGAAGACGTAAGGGTGTTCGCCTGGGCGAGGCCAACCGAATGCAAAGGGGTTTGTCCCAAGGAGCGGTTTCGTTCCGCCAGCGGGAGCAACCGTCGCATAGCTTGGGCACATGGCAATCGACGCAAGACCTTGATCGGCCAGCGCCTCGACTTCGGGCCAGAGAGCGGCGAAGTGGGTGCAGTCGTTGATGACCAAGGCGGACAGACCAAGCTTGCGAGCTCGCTCGACAAGCGACGGAATGCCTCTTTCAAATGCCAGATTGGCAAAACCACCCCTCGCGTCCACTCGGATGATCGCGCTTTCGTCGGTGGTCACATTCGGCACGGCATCGGGAACCACCTTGCCGAGCTTGAGCGTCCTCAGGCAGCCCTCGACACGGTACACGCCGTGGGATTTGCAGCCGTCCCGCTCCCCGGCAACGATCGTGCGCGCGACAGCTTCCGAATGGTCGGCGCTGAACCCGGCATTCTGAAAGATGTCCTTCACAAGCTCGAAGAGATCCTTTGCCGAGACCAAGATGGCATCGCTCATTGTCAAATCCTTTCATGCAACAGGTGACCGACCAAAGCGCCGGTCTTGCATACATGTTGCATGCACAATTCGATCCAGATAATCAACCTTGCAGTCCTGCCGTGCTGGCCCGAGCTGCGGCCAAGTCCATGCGGATGCCGGTCTCGACTCGTCCCTAGGCGTCGGAGGCCCTCCCTCACCGCGATCGATCGCTATGGCCCGACAGACGCTATCGTCTTTTCCGCGGCTTCTCGAGGAGCGCCACCGCCTCCACATGGGGCGACCAGAGAAACTGGTCGACCGGGGTTACGCTTTTGAGGGAATAGCCGCCATCAAGGAGGATCCGCAGATCGCGCGCGAGAGTCGTCGGATTGCAGGAAACGGCCACGACCAGCGGCACGTCGGACCGGGCGATCTGTTTCGATTGATCCTCGGCACCGGCGCGAGGCGGATCGAAGACAACGCCATCGAAGGCATTGAGCTCCTTGAACGTAAGCGGACGACGAAACAGGTCCCGCCTCTCACTGGTCACCCGCTTCAAGCCGCTTGCGAAACGAAAGCCACGGTCGAGAGCGGCAAGGGCGGCCGCGTCCGCCTCCACAGCATGGACCTCGGCCCCTGTTGCGAGCCGCAGGGCAAAAGCACCCGCCCCGGCAAAGAGATCGGCGATCCGCCTCGCCTTGCGCAGGTGAGCCGAAGTCAGCTCCGCCATGGTTGCCTCCGCTCCCGCAACGGCCTGGAGGAAGGCGCCCGGCGGCGGCGTTACGGCCGCGGTGCCGAACATGACGACCGGCTTCAGCGGCTCCACGACAATCTCGCCATCGACCGACAGCCGCGCAATGTTGCTTCTGATCACGAAGTCCGTCGCCGCTCTCCGAGCCGGATCGGAGAGCTTGCCCGCACCTTCAGCCGCGACATCCAGCCCGGAAGCCGTATGTGTCACGGTCAGATGGAACGGAGCGCCGGTGCCGCAGACAAGAGCCGAAAGCTCCTTCAGACGTGGCAGGGCTTCGACGATTGGGGGCTCGGCGATCGGACATTCGACGATGTCGACGATCGTGTGGGAAAGGGCGCGATTGTAGCCGAGCAGCATGCCGGCTTCCGTCCGGCGCGCCGAAAAGACGACACGTCGTCGCGACGACGGCGCGCAGGGCACCGTCGCGGCAACGGACGTGTCGATGCCCTTGCTCTTCAAGGCCTGAACCACCTTGACGCGCTTCCAATCCCGATATGCCTCGGGCTCGAGATGCTGCAATGCGCAGCCGCCGCATTCGGTGAAGTGCCGGCAGGGCGGCTCAACGCGAAGCGGAGATGCTTCCAGGACGGAGATCAAGGCCGCGCGGTCCTTGTCGCGTGCAGCCGTTACCGTTTCCCCGGGCAAGGTGAAGGGAATGAAGACGGGTCCCGACGCCGTATCGGCGACGCCGTCGCCCTGCGAGCCAAGCCTGTCAACGACAAAACGGACGCTCATCGATCCTTGACCCCTGTCAGCAGGAATTCGCGGTTGCCGTCGCCGCCCTCTATCGGAGACTGACAGAGCCCGATGCTGCGCCAGCCCGGGACCCCGTCGAGCCAGTCGCGCAGCCGCTCGGCCACACGGGCTCCTTCATCGGGATCGCGCAACAAACCGCCTTTGCCGATGGCATCGCGCCCGGCCTCGAATTGCGGCTTCACCAGGAAAACGCCCCTGGCGCCCTGCGAGGCGAGGTCCAGCGCCGGCGGCAGCGCCAGCCTTAGAGAAATGAAGCTCACATCGGACACAATGAAATCCGGAGCGATGCCCTCGAGATGCGCACCGCCAAGCTCGCGGGCATTCAGGCCTTCGAGACAGGTGACACGGGGATGGGCGCGAAGCGAGGCATCCATCTGGCCATGACCGACATCGACGGCAATGACGTGCCGGGCGCCACGCTCCAGCAGGACCTGGGTGAAGCCGCCTGTCGAAGCGCCAATGTCGAGCGCCTGCCGACCGTGAGGGTCGAGCCCGAAGCGATCGAGGCCGGCAATGAGCTTGAGCGCGGCGCGCGAGACATAGCCGCGTGCCGGATCTTCGACGGTGATGGCCGCGTCTTGCGTGATGCCGGCGCCAGGCTTGACCGCGAGCACGCCTCCTACCCGCACCGTGCCGCGCTCGATCGCGTCGCGAGCCCGTGATCGTGTTCCAAAGATGCCGCGCTGGACGAGCGCCTCGTCGAGGCGCATGCGGCTTTTCTGATCGCTCTTCATGCGCTCTCCTTGGCGCGTGAGTGTAGGCAGCGCTCCCCGGTCGCTCATGCTTCGGGCCGTGGCTCGCCGTCAAACGATGTCGGCATTGGCGCCGGCTGGGGCACTCCAGGATCGGAGCGGGTCAGGCCCGCACGGCCTGAACCATGCCGCCAAGCGCGGCGAACACGGTGCGCACGATGCCGGCGCTGTCGAGCCCGGCGTCGGCATACATTTTCTCGGGCTTGCCGTGATCCGTGAATTCGTCAGGAAGGACCAGCGGCCGAACCTTCAGCCCCTGGTCCAGCAGACCTTCCCTTGCAAGGAAGTGCAGCACATGGCTGGCGAAGCCGCCGACGGCGCCTTCCTCGACGGTCACGAGCACCTCATGCGAGCGCGCAAGCCGACGGATCATGTCCTCGTCGAGCGGCTTGGCGAAGCGAGCGTCGGCCACCGTCGTCGACAACCCCGCGGCGTCGAGTTCCTCGGCCGCCGCCAGGCATTCCTGCAAGCGGGTTCCGAAGGAAAGCAGCGCAATCTTGGTGCCTTCCTTGACCACCCGCCCTTTGCCGATATCGAGCAAGGAACCGCGTTCCGGCATCTCCACCCCCACCCCATTGCCGCGGGGATAGCGGAAGGAGATGGGCCCATCGTCATAGGCCGCGGCCGTGCGCACCATGTGGCGAAGCTCGGCTTCATCCGCCGCGGCCATGACGACAAAGCCCGGCAGCGACGCAAGATAGGTGGTGTCGAAAGCACCGCAATGGGTCGGGCCGTCCGCACCGACGAAGCCGGCGCGATCGATAGGAAACCGTACGGGCAGCTTTTGGATGGCTACGTCGTGAACGACCTGGTCGTAAGCGCGCTGCAGGAATGTCGAGTAGATCGCGGCAAACGGCTTCAGCCCTTCGGTTGCCAGACCTGCAGCGAAAGTGATGGCATGCTGTTCGGCAATGCCGACGTCGAAGGTTCGCGACGGAAACGCCTCGCCGAAGAGGTCAAGTCCCGTGCCGGAAGGCATCGCGGCCGTGATTGCGACGATGCGGTCATCCTCGCGCGCCTCCTGGATCAGGCTTTCGGCGAACACCTTCGTATAGGCGGGAGAGTTTGCCGGGGCCTTTGCCTGTGCGCCGGTGATGACATCAAACTTGTTGACGCCGTGATATTTGTCGCTCGCGGCTTCCGCCGGCGCATAGCCTTTGCCCTTCTGCGTCACGACGTGGATCAGGACAGGGCCGTCGCTGTTGTCGCGGACATTCCTGAGCACAGGGATAAGGTGCTCGAGGTTGTGACCGTCGATCGGGCCGATGTGATAGAAACCCATCTCCTCGAAGAGCGTGCCGCCCGTGACATAGCCCCTGGCATGCTCGACGGCGCGGGTGATCGCCCGGTCCGCCCGCTTGCCCAGGTAGGATGTCAGCTTCTTGCCGACATCGCGCAGACCAAGATAGGCCCTGCCGGAGCCGAGACGCGCAAGATAGGCACTCATCGCCCCGGTTGGCGGCGCGATCGACATATCGTTGTCGTTGAGGATGACGATCAGCCGTGCATCGAGCGCGCCGGCATTGTTCATTGCCTCATAGGCCATGCCGGCCGACATCGCGCCATCCCCGATGACGGCGATCACATTGTTCCTCCCTCCCGAAAGATCGCGGGCGACGGCCATGCCGAGGCCGGCGGAGATCGAGGTCGAGGAGTGCGCAGCGCCAAAGGGATCGTATTCGCTCTCGGCGCGCTTGGTGAAGCCCGACAACCCGCCTTCCTGGCGAAGCGTCCGGATACGTTCGCGGCGGCCGGTGAGGATCTTGTGCGGATAGGCCTGGTGCCCAACGTCCCAGATAAGGCGGTCCTCAGGCGTGTTGAACACATAATGGAGCGCCACGGTCAGCTCCACCACCCCGAGGCCGGCGCCGAGATGACCGCCGGTCTGCGACACCGCGTCGATCAGCTCCGCGCGCAGTTCGGCCGCAAGCTGCGGGAGATCGCTTTCCGGAATCCGCCGCAAGTCGGCCGGAATGCGCACCTTGTCCAGAAGCGGCGTTACGAGGGGATTGTTCACGCGAAAAAGCCTGTTTGTCCGACAAACTCTTCGGGAAATAAGCCGTTGGACCGGCAAAGTAAATGCGCGGCAATGACGCGCATTAATTTTCCGGCAACGGTATGAATTCCTCCTCGTCACCCGGAACGATATCGAATCGGCCGGTTCGCCATTCTTCCTTTGCCTGCTCGATGCGCTCTTTGGAGGATGAAACGAAATTCCACCAGATGTAACGCTTCGAGCCCAGCGAGGCTCCCCCGAACAGCATGAAATGCGCCCCTTTTTCCGAGGAGACGGTGATGATATCGCTGGGACGGAAGACGAGAAGCCTGTCGGATGGAAACGTATCGCCCGCGATCGTCACTTCTCCAGCGAGAACATAGATGGCGCGTTCCTCGGCGTCAGCGGGTATCTCCACGCTTGCGCCGGCATCGAGGCTGATGTCGGCGTATAGAGTGTCCGAGAACGCCCGCACCGGCGAGCGCAGCCCCTGGAACTCGCCGATCACCAGGCGTCCGGTCACCCCTCCATCGGAGAAGGCCGGCAGGTCCCCTCGTGGCGTGTTCGTGAAGGCCGGCGCCATTTCCTCGCTGGCGTCAGGCAGGGCGAGCCAGGTCTGCAGCCCGGAGATCGATAGCGGATTGCCCCGCAGCTCTTCCGGCGATCGTTCGGAATGAACGATGCCACGGCCCGCCGTCATCAGATTGATGTCGCCCGGTTCGATGACCATTTCCGTCCCCAGCGAATCGCGGTGGCGGATCTTGCCGTCGAAGAGATAGGTAACCGTCGACAAGCCGATATGCGGGTGGGGCCTGACGTCCAGAGCCTCGCCGGCCCTCAAGATCGCAGGTCCCATTCGGTCGAAGAAGATGAAGGGACCGACCAGCCGCCGCCGTGCTGTCGGGAGCGCGCGCCGGACCTCGAACCCACCGATATCCCGCGCATTGGGGATGACCATCAGTTCGATCGCGTCGCACGCGAAGGCATCGCCGGGCGAGGGGTCCTTCCCAGGGAAAAAGCTCATCGAATCGCTCCATTCCTACGAGCCGACGCCGGGATCGGCGTCGTGAACGGATAGCTTACCCTTCCCGGAGCCTTTTCCAACCGCACCGGCCCGAGCAAGCCGGTGACGGTCTGTTTCATGAGCGGGATAAACGATGGCGTTATTCGCCGTCGAGCGGCTCGACCCCTGCCACCCTTCCGTCGCGAGCGAGGCGTATCTTCTCGACCTTGTCTTCCGCCGCCTTCAGCAGTCTGTCGCAATGCGCCTTGAGAGCCTCACCGCGCTCATAGATGCGAATCGATTGGTCCAGCGGGACGTCGCCCTTCTCGAGATCGTCGACGATGCGCTCCAGCGCGGCAAGCGCCTGCTCGAAGCTCATGGCCTTGATATCGTCATTAGTTTCATCAGCCATGCCAGGCCTTATCCTCTCATCAAACGCTTCACATGGGCCGCGACCGAGAAGGCCAGGCCGTGCAGGTCGTAGCCGCCTTCGAGCAGACTGACCAGTCTTCCCTCGGCGGAACGCAGCGCACGGTCCATCAGCTGGGCAGTCGCCCAGTCGAAGTCGTCCTCTGTCAGGTTTATCTCGGCCAGGGGATCGCGGTGATGCGCGTCGAAGCCGGCGGAGATGATGATCAAGTCCGGCCGGAAGGCGTCGACGGCAGGCAGCACGCGCGACAGCATCGCATCTCGAAACGTCTCGCTGCCGGTGCGCGGGCTGAGCGGCGCGTTGACGATGTTGCCCGCTCCTGTCTCATCCTTGCTGCCGGTAAAGGGAAACAGCGGCATCTGGTGGGTGGAGCAATAGAGTACCGACGGGTCGTTCCAAAAGATGTCCTGGGTCCCGTTGCCGTGATGGACGTCCCAATCGACGATGGCGATCCGTTCCGCCCCATGCGCCTTCTGAGCGTGGCGCGCGGCGATCGCGGCATTGTTGAACAGGCAGAAGCCCATTGCCGTCGTCCGTTCCGCGTGATGGCCGGGTGGGCGAGCCGCGACGAAGACGTTGTGGGCGGTTCGCGCGAAGACGTCGTCGACGGCCGCGTTCGCCGCGCCGACGGCCGTGAGTGCAGCCTCCCAGCTCAGCGGGCTGACAAAGGTGTCCGCGTCGATTTGAGCGATGCCAGACTGAGGAATCGCAAGCTGCACGCGCTCGACGAAGTCTTCGGGATGGGCATAGAGCAGCGCTCCCGGGTCGCCGAGCGGCGCCTCGACACGGTCGAGCAGGTGGAAAACCTCGTCTTCCAACACCCGGTCGATTGCCCGAAGCCGATCCGGCCGCTCCGGGTGGCCGGGCGGGGCGATATGCTGGAGGAAGACGGGATGAGTGTAGAGACGTGTCGTCATCACCCTAATCTAGGCGCCACAGCCCTCAATAGCCATGTGCGCGACCGCGATCCCTGGGGAAATCTACAGGAGAAGGTTCGGTCGAGCCGGCCTCGCTTGGTTGCGATGCAGCCGCTATACTCGGCACATCCACGGCGCCTTGCTCGCCGGCCCAGCCCATCGGGCGGCCTGGCTTTCGCGCTAATGGCGCGGCGCACAGTCGCGCGCCAACCGTCGATCTTGCGACTGTTGGTTCCAGCGAATGGTCCGAAGAGGTCCGGAAAGTATCGGCCGGCTTCGGGTCGCCGCTAATCCGGGAGGAACCGAATGAATATCGGATATTGGGCGGTCGGCGTTGCGACCTGCACTGTTCTTGCGGCGACGGAGCTTCGCGCGGCCGAGGTGACCTATGCAGCTGGCATAACGGCCAACGCGGCGGAAGTTTTCGAAGACCTTGTCGCGCCTTGGGAAAAAGCAACCGGCCACACGGCAAAACTGATACCCATGCCCGCGTCCACAACGGATCAGTTTGGCCAGTACCGCCTTTGGCTTGCGGCTCATAACAAGGACATCGACCTCTACCAGACCGATGTAATCTGGGCTCCTCAACTGGCGGAACATTTCGTCGATCTCAAGGAGGCCGCGGCCGACCTGATCCCCAAGCACTTCCCCGCGGTCATAGAATCGCAGACTGTGGACGGGAGACTCGTCGCTCTGCCGCTCTTCACTGACGCGCCAGCGCTCTATTACCGAAAAGACCTGCTCGAAAAGCATGGAGCCTCCGTTCCAAACACCTGGGAGGAACTCACCGCAACGGCACAGAAGATACAGGACGCCGAGCGCGCCGAAGGCAACAGCGACATCTGGGGTTTTGTCTGGCAGGGCAGCGCTTACGAAGGCCTGACCTGCAACGCGCTCGAATGGGTGAAATCGTTCGGTGGCGGCCAGCTCGTGGAACCGGACGGCACGATTTCAATCAACAACGAAGCCGCCGTCGCGGCACTCGAACTTGCCGCGACGTGGCCCGGCACGATCTCACCCAAGGGAGTGCTGGCGTACCAGGAGGAGGAGGCCCGTGGTGTCTGGCAGACCGGCAATGCCGTCTTCATGCGCAATTGGCCTTACGCCTACGAGCTGGGGAACCACGAAGACAGCGCGGTAAAGGGCCTGTTCGACGTCACCACGCTTCCGAAAGGCGGCGACAACGACCGTGCCGCCGCGACGCTTGGTGGATGGAACGTCGCAGTCTCCAAATATTCGGACAAGCAGGATGCCGCAATCTCGCTTGCCGTCTATCTGGCCAGTCCGGAAGCGCAGAAGAGGCGGGCGATCATCGCGGCCAATCTCCCGACGATCGTCGATCTATATGACGACCCGGAGATCGCCGCCAAGCAGCCCATCATCCCGCGCTGGAAGGAGGTCGTCCTGCAGGCGGTTCCGCGCCCGTCCGCGCCGACCAAGACAGCCTATAACGAAGTGTCTTCCCTTTTCTGGAACGCCGTCCACAACACGCTCGCCGGGAATGGCTCCGCTTCCGAGAACCTTGAAATACTCGAAGCCGATCTCGGGGATTTGCGGGGCGACGGCTGGTAGGCCGTCCTGTCGTGCCATCCCAGTGGTTCGTTGAGGCCAGCAGGGAGAGGAAATGACGATCGTCACCGCATCCGCAAAGCCACGGCTCGCCGTGACGCGCTCCGAATTGAACACGCAGCGCGTCCGCGCGGCCATCTGCTTCCTCCTGCCGATGGCGGCGGCTTTGCTCGTCGTTGCCGCCTGGCCACTCGCGCGAACCATCTACTTCGGGTTCACCGACACTTCCCTCAACGATTTGAGCGGTGGTGAATGGATCGGGCTTCGGAACTATCTGACCTGGCGCACACTGTCGTCGGGACGCATCGTGTTCCGCGGGGCCCTTGCCGACCCAGCCTGGTGGAACGCCGTACGGAACACCGTCTATTTTGCCCTCGTTTCCGTCAGCCTCGAGACACTATTCGGCGTCATCGTTGCATTGGTCCTCAACACCGAGTTCAAGGGTCGCGGGCTGGTGCGCGCCGCCGTTCTCATTCCCTGGGCAATCCCCACGATCGTTTCGGCCAAGATCTGGGGCTGGATGCTGAACGACCAGTTCGGCATCATCAACGACCTGCTTTTGAAGGTCGGACTGATCTCGCAGAAGGTTGCATGGACTGCCAATCCGGATACCGCGATGATCGCGGTCGTCATCGTGGACGTATGGAAAACCACGCCATTCGTGGCGCTGCTCACGCTCGTCGCACTCCAGATGATCCCCCGCGAGATCTACGAGGCGGCGCGGATAGACGGTGTCCATCCCCTGAAAGTCTTCTTCCGCGTCACGCTGCCGCTCATTCGACCCGCCCTGCTCGTCGCCGTCATCTTCCGCACACTCGACGCCCTGAGGATGTTCGATCTCGTCTATGTGCTTACGCCCGGCTCCGCGGCGACCAAGACGATGTCGGTCGTCGCCCGCGAGAACCTCATAGATTTCGACAAGTTCGGCTATGGGTCGGCCCAGTCGACCCTGCTATTCCTGCTGATCGCCGTCTTCGTCCTTCTCTACATCCGGCTCGGCCGGCTGAATCTCGGCGGGGAAGTCGTGCGATGAAGCTTCTCGGAAACATCGCTTTCTACGCGTTGGTGCTGGTGATCGTCATCGTGGCCGTATTTCCATTTTACTACGCTGTTCTCACAAGCCTGGAGACCGGCACTGCGATCTTTCAGGTGAACTATCTGCCGGTGTCGTTCGACCTCGGGAACTATGTGACGGTGCTGAGCGCCGCCAATTTTCCCACTGCGATCTTGAACTCCGTCTTCATCGCGACCGCGACGGTGCTCATCGCGCTGTTCCTGGCGATCACGGCGGCATATGCGTTGGCACGGGTGCAATTTCGCGGCCGCGGCACCCTCCTGGTCGCGATCCTGGCCGTTTCCATGTTCCCGCATATTGCCGTGCTGGCAGGACTCTTCGAACTGGTCCGCTTTCTCGGCATCTTCAACACCCCGTGGGCGATGATCCTCAGCTACACGATTTTCACCCTGCCCTTCACAGTCTGGGTGCTGACGACTTTCTTGCGCGAGATGCCGACCGAGCTGGAAGAAGCGGCGATCCTCGATGGGGCGACGCCCTGGGTGATCATCACGCGGGTTTTCATGCCGCTGCTCTGGCCTGCCTTGGCCACGACCGGGCTGCTCGCCTTTATCGGCGCGTGGAACGAGTTCCTATTCGCGCTCACCTTCACCGCTTCCGAGGAGACGAGAACTGTTCCGGTCGCCATCGCGCTCCTGTCCGGCGTCGGCGAGTACGAGATTCCATGGGGCGCCATCATGGCTGCGTCGGTGATTGTCACGGTTCCGCTGGTGCTGCTCGTCCTCGTGTTCCAGAGGAAGATCGTGTCGGGCCTGACAGCTGGCGGCGTGAAGGGATAGTCATGGCAAACATAGGCTTCAAAGACGTGCGCAAGTCCTTCGGCGCGGTCGAAGTCATAAAGGGCGTGGACATGGACATTCGCTCGGGCGAGTTCATGGTTTTCGTCGGCCCGTCGGGATGCGGTAAATCCACGCTCCTACGCCTGATTTCAGGACTGGAGGACATCACGTCGGGCGATCTCCTATTCGACGGGGAACGCATCAACGATCTTGCGCCCTCCCGGCGCGGCGTCGCGATGGTGTTCCAGTCCTATGCCCTCTACCCACACATGAACGCCTTCCACAACATGGCTTTCGGCATGCAGCTCTCAAAGCTCGGCAGGGAGGAGATCAGCAAGCGGGTGCAAGCTGCGGCCCGCATGCTGCACATCGAGGGACTGCTCGATCGCCTGCCCCGACAATTGTCGGGTGGCCAGCGCCAGCGCGTGGCGATCGGCCGAGCGATCGTCCGGGATCCCCGCGTCTTTCTCTTCGACGAACCCTTGTCAAATCTCGACGCGGCACTGCGCGTCTCGACCAGGATTGAGATCGCGCGTCTCCACAACGAATTGGACGACACGACGATGATCTATGTGACACATGACCAGGTCGAAGCGATGACGCTGGCAGACAGGATATGCGTTCTCCGCGATGGCGCCGTGGAACAGGTCGGAACGCCTCTCGATCTCTACAACAATCCGCGGTCGCTTTTTGTCGCTGGCTTTATCGGCTCTCCAAGGATGAATTTTCTGACCGGCGGATATGCGCAGCCCTTTGGCTGCGCGACGATCGGCGTGCGGGCCGAACACATCGAGATAGCCCTAGAAGGAATGTGGTGCGGCCGCGTGATCCACTCGGAGAATCTGGGCTCGGACACCTATGTCTATGTCGATATGGAAGCGGATGAACCGGTGATCATCCGTCGGCCGGGAACCGCTGCGTTCGCGCCGGGTGCGACGGTCAACTTCTCGCCCATGCCGGGTGAGTTTCATCGGTTCGATGAAATGGGCACTCCCCTGCCGCGCCAGTAGTACCCGTCGCGGCCGAGAACCAGGCAGGTTAAGCCTGGTGCACGCTCGCAGGCTGGCATTTCTCACGCAATAGTGTGGGCGCGACGCCTCGATATCGCCACCCATCCGACGATAATGACGGTCTCGGGAGGCGCCATGCCGAACAACCTTCTTCGCCGGTTTGCGGGGGCCTTGGTGCTCCTCGTCATCGCCGCCGCGCCGGCCGGGGCACTCTCACCGCCGCGCTCGGGTCAGCCCGTCTTCGATCGCGCGGTGCAGCTCGTAATGGACAATTTCTTTGACGCTTCCAGGCTTGATCGGTTCGTCGAGGCGGTGCGGCACGAAGTCGAGGACCGCCAGGCTCCGGTCAATGCGCAAAGCCCCCCAAGCCGAGTCGATGCCGCAATCTCGATGATCCTGGACAGCCTGCAAGCATCCCACACGGGGCGGTTCAAGCCGGACGGGATCGATTATTTCGAGCTCGCCGACATCTTCCGTTATGGAATACGCCGGGATGTCCAGCGCCTTTTTCCGCCCGATGGCGAGGTCACCTATGCCGGCATCGGCGTGGCCGCTCGACATGGGAACGGCCTGTGGTTCGTGAGCGACGTCTATGATGGCGGGCCGGCAGCGCGGGCCGGTATCGTCACGGGAGACGAGATCCTGTCGGTCGATGGCGCGCCCTATCGAGAAGTCGATTCCTTCCGCGACAAGGTCGGCAAAACCGTGGAGGTGATCGTTCGCCGCCGCCCGGACACCGAGCCGATCTCGATCAGGGTCGCCGTCGAACGACTGCGGCCGCTGCCTGCCTTCGAGAAAGCCATCGAGAGCAGTGCAAGCGTCGTGGAACGCGACGGCCAGAAGATCGGCTACATCCATTTATGGACGCTGGCATCGCCGCGCTCCATGGACAAGGTGGCGGAAGCCCTTGCCGAGGGCCGTCTCAAGGAAGCAGCGGGCCTCGTGCTCGACCTGCGCGGCCGTTGGGGAGGCGGTCAATCGGACGCGGCGGAACTCTTCCTGGGGGGAGTGCCACCGTTCCGTCTGATCGGACGCGACGGCAAGCCGATGCTGGCGACCGTGCGTTGGAACAAGCCCGTCGTCGCTCTCATCGACGAGGGAACGAGAAGCGGACTGGAACTTTTCGCCTACGCTTTGAAGGCGAGAGGTGTCCCTCTCGTGGGGAGCCGCACGGCGGGCGCTTTGCTTGCCGGAAGCGCATATGTCCTGCCGGATGACAGCCTGCTCGAGCTGGCCGTGTCCGATGCGATCATCGGTGAGGATGTCCGCCTGGAGGGACGGGGCATTCAGCCAGACATATCCGTGCCCTTCTCGCTCCCTTACGCGGCCGGACAGGATCCCCAGAGAGAAGCCGGGATCGAGGAGATGAGGCGCATTCTCGCACGCGACTGAGCCTTACCTCTCGCGAGATGGCCCGGGCTCTAATACGTCGCTCGCCCTCCGGAGATGTCGAACACCGCCCCCGTTGTGAACGAACATTCCTCGGAGCACAACCAGGTGATCAAGGAGGCGACCTCCTCGACCTCGCCGAAACGCCCGATCGGTATTTTGGATAGCATGAAGTCGATGTGCTCCTGCGTCATCTGCTTGAAGATGGCGGTGCGCACGGCGGCTGGTGTCACGCAGTTGACCGTGATGCCGGTGTTGGCCAGTTCCTTACCCAGCGACTTGGTCAGCCCAATCACGGCCGCCTTCGAGGCGCTGTAAGCCGGCGCGTTCGGGTTGCCTTCCTTGCCGGCGATCGAAGAAATGTTGACGATCCGCCCCCACCCGGTCTCGAGCAAATGCGGCACGACCGCCTTGTTGCAGTGGAAGACCCCATTGACGTTGATGTCGATGACTTTGTGCCACTCGTCAGGCGGGTATTCCCAGGTCGTCGTGTTGGGGCCGGTGATGCCGGCGCTCGTCACCAATATGTCGATACCGCCGAGGAGCTCGGCAGTACGCTTGGCCGCAGCCGAAACCGTCCGCCAGTCGGAAACGTCGACGACCTCGTCGTACAGGCCGGAAATCTCCGATTTTGCGAGCTCAATCTGTTTCTTGTCCCGGTCCCATACGCAGACGCGGGCCCCCTCCTCCGCCAGCCGCGAGGCCACGGCAAGTCCGATGCCGGAGGCGCCTCCCGTGACCACGGCGCGCCGTCCCGAAAACCGTCCGTCAAATCTCATTCTTCTCTCCCCCACGAATCCTGATCTCCGACACGCTACCAGCGTCGCCTAGGCTGACACGTGAATTGACAAAGGTCACCACCGAGACTTACTGTAAATTCCTCTGGTATAAAAGGTATGCCAAGTGCGTGGTGGACAGATAAAGCCGCGTAAACTCTCCGATGAAGTTGCCCATCATCTTGAACAGATGATCCGCGACGGCGAGTTTGCGGAGGCTGACAGGCTGCCCTCGGAGCGCGAGCTGATGCGCCACTTCGGCGTTGGCCGGCCCTCGGTGCGCGAAGCGCTGCTGCATCTGAGCAAGATGGGACTGGTGGAGGTACGCTCTGGCGAGCGTGCCCGGGTGACCCGTCCGACACCGCAATTCGTCATCGATGCTCTGGCCGGCCCGGCGCGGCATATGCTCGCCGCGCCCGACGGCGTTCGCAATTTCCAGCACGCGCGGATCTTCTTCGAGATCGGCCTTGCGCGCAACGCCGCTCTTCGGGCCACAAAAGAGGACATCGAAGCCTTTGGAGAGGCGCTGGAGGCTAACCGTCAGTCGATCGGTGATTTGAAGCGCTTCGAGCGAACCGATGTGGATTTCCACTACACGCTGGCGTTGATGATGCGTAACCCGATCTTCACGGCTATTCACGACGCCTTGGCCGAATGGCTGCTCGAACAGCGCCACACCACCCTTGCCGAGGGTGAGGACGTGAAGGCCTACGAGGCTCACCGGGCGATCTACGAGGCCGTCGCGGCAAGAGATCCCGATCAATCCGAGCGCGCCATGCGCGACCACCTCGAATATGTGGCGCGCCGCTACATGACCCTGGTCGAGAAAGGATGAGCGGCTTCGTCGTCATGGTCGACTTCCGGCTCAAAAAGGGAGCGCTTGCCGAGTTCCGCCGGATGGTCGACGCCAATGCCCATGCCTCGGTCCGTGACGAACCGGGATGCCGGCGCTTCGACGTGATCGAACCCGGAGGCGAAGCAGATCGCGTGCTTCTCTTCGAAGTCTATGACGACGAAGCTTCCTTCGACCGGCACTGCAGAATGGAGCATTTCGTGACCTTCGACGCGCAGAGCTCGCAGCTTGTCGCCGAGAAAGTCGTCTTTCAGGGAAATCTGGTCTGCGAGGGCTAGCAAAAAAGGGAGGAAGGCATGGCAGACTATGGCCTCAAGGAAATGTCCGGGGACAGACGGGCAAAACTTGGCCATTTCATCGTGGAGTTCGCCACCCCGGGCATCGGCCACATCCTGAAGTCAGCCGGCTGCGACTTCGTCCTTTTCGATCTCGAGCATTCCGGCTTTGGTTTCGAGACCGTCAAAAGCACATTGCGCTATTTCGAGGCCGCCCAGCTTCCTGCGATCGTGCGGGTTCCCTCGCTCGAATACCACCACATCGCGCGGGCCATGGACATGGGCGCCGAGGGCCTGATGCTGCCGATGGTCGGCAACGCCGAGCAGGCTCGTCACATCGTCGGCTCGATGAAATACCACCCTGCCGGAAAGCGGGGCGTCGCGCTGCAGGTCGCCCATGACCGCTACCGTCCTGGCGCTGTGACCGACAAGTTCACCGGAGCGAATTCCCGCTCCACCCTTTTCTGCCAGATAGAGACCGAGGAAGGCGTCGCGAACGCCGAAGCCATAGCGGCTATCGATGGGGTCGATGCGCTTTGGGTCGGGCATTTCGATCTGTCGGTGTCGCTCGGGATTCCTGGCGACTTCGAACATCCGAAATTCAAGGAGGCCATCGAGAGGACGACGGCTGCGGCCAGAAAACACGGCAAGGCGCTCGGCCGGCTGGTTCCGACCGTGCAGCAGGGCATTGAGCTTTACGCCCAGGGATTCGATTTCATCTGCTATTCGGGCGATGTCTGGGTTCTGCACAATGCGCTCGCCGAGGCGATCAACGCGCTTCGCGACGGGTGCAGATAGGAGGCGGAAATGACCGAGGCCAATTTTCGGGTCGCGCTTTCCGGTGATTTCAGAAAGCCGGACGGATCCCCGACCTATCCCGATTTCGATCTCGAACCATTGCGCAACGCGGCCGGCGTCGAGATGGCCTTTCTCGAAGCCGCCAACCCTCTGCAAGCGGAACAACTGGAGGATTTCGACGCACTGATCCTGCTCGCCCATCGCTTTGATGCCGTTAGCGTGCCCCAAAGTGGCCGGCTCGCCGTCGTCGCAAGGTTCGGCGTGGGTTACGATACCGTCGACGTGGAGGCCTGCACCAGGGCGGGCATCGCGCTGGTCATCACGCCGGACGGCGTCAGGCGCCCCGTCGCGGTCTCCGTCATCACGCTGATGCTCGCCTTGACCGGGAAGCTCATGGTCAAGGACAGGCTGACGCGGGAGGCTGCAGCCGGTTATGCGAAGCGTTCGGACCACATGGGTGTCGGTCTCGTCGACCGGACACTGGGCCTGCTGGGCATCGGCAATATCGGCGCGGAGGTATTTCGCCTGGCGAAGCCGTTCGACATGCGGTTCATCGCCCATGACCCCTTTGCCGACAACGCCGTCGCCCGGGAACTCGGCGTCGAATTGGTCGGTCTCGAAGAGCTTTTCAGGCGCTCCGACATTCTGTCGGTGAATTGTCCGCTTACCCCGGATACACGCCATATGGTCAATGCCGACCGGCTCGCGATGATGAAGCCGGATGCCTACCTCATCAATACGGCGCGCGGCCCCATCGTCGATCAGAAGGCGCTGACTGCAGTCCTGAAAGAGCGTCGGATCGCCGGCGCCGGACTGGACGTGCTGGAGGAGGAGCCGCCCCAGGCCGACGATCCGATCCTCACGCTCGACAATGTCATTCTGGCGCCGCATGCCCTGTGCTGGACCGACCAATGCTTTGCCGGTAACGGGGCCGCCGATGTGCGCGCGGTCATCGACGTGCAGCACGGTCGAGAGCCGCGCGGAGTCGTCAATCGTGAAGTGCTTGCCTCGGATCTCTGGAGGACGCGCCTCGCCGAATTCGGCAGGCGATATGGCCCGTAGGGAGCACTTGTGCAGCGAACCAGGGCGCGCGTCGCCGTGGCGACGGCACCACGGCGACGCCTGGAGCATAGCTTGGCTGTAGCGCCACGGCCGAGCGGGAAGGCTGCAGCCGACCGCCGCCATCGCGGATGGTCAACTCTTGGGAGGAGTTGCAACAATGAACGAACAAGAAAGACGTGACTTCCAGGCCGGCCTCGAAGAAGAGGTCGATGCCTTCCTGCGCGGGGAGCATACGCGCCGGACATTCATCACCCGGTTCGGCCAGATGACCGGAATGCTCGCCGCTTCCGGGCCGATGCTCGGAATGATGTCCAACTGGGCGCTGGCCCAACAGAAGCTGGAACTCGCCGATCCTTCGTCCCCGCTCGGCCGGGCGCAAGCCGCCGCGCTCAAGGCATCGAGCGAAGGGCCCGCCGACGGTTCCGCCTTCCGCGCGGCGCAAGCGGCCAAGCAATATTCAGGCGTCACGCTGAACATGACTTACGAGGCCGGCCTGCAGGCACTCGATCCTCGCAACTTCAGCGGCCCGATGTGGGAGCAACTCACAGGCATCAAATCGAATGTCGTCGAGTTGTCCAACCCCGACCAGTATTCAAAGGCGGTTGCCGAACACATAGCGGGGTCCGGGGCATACGACGTCCTCGACATCTCGCCGGCCTGGACGCCCTCCCTTGCCGATGGCGGCGTGATCGCGCCTCTCGACGACTACATCGCCAAATACATGAACATGGCGGATCTCGAAGACTACCATCCGCTCTACAAGGCGCTGCCCACCTACAAGGGCAAGATCTGGGGTTTCTTCGACGACGGCGACATGTTCGCCCTCTATTACCGGAAGGACATCTTCGAAGACTCGAAGATGATGGAGGCCTATCAGGCGAAATTCTCGAGGCCCCTGGCTCCCCCCAAGACCTGGGAGGAATACGCCGAGACCGCACAGTTCATCACCGACCAGCTGGCGCCCAAAGTCTATGGGGCCGGACATTTCCGCAAGGCCGGCAGCCCAGGCAATCAGTTCGATTTCCTGCAGCAATACCGAGCCAATGGCGGGAAACTCTTCGACGACAACATGAAGGCACAACTGGCCTCGGAGGCCGGCCTCAAAACACTGAAGAACATGCAGGCGGCCAATGCTGCCTCCATTCCGGGCAACAACGAGCTCGATGCCGTGTCGCTATGGGCGGCGTTCCTGACGGGGAAGGTGGCCATGATCTATTCCTGGCCGCCAACGGGGCGCATGGCGGCGAACTATTCGCAGAGCGCGACGGCGATCAATTTCATTCCGCAGTCACAGATCGCCGGGAAGGTCGGCTACGCCGTCGTGCCGGGCAATCCCGAACACGCAACCGGTTTCAACAAGGCACTATCCGCGGATTCGGCGAATATGGAAGCGGCCTATCTGTTCATGCAGTGGGTGACTTCGCCGCCAGTTTCGCTCGCCCGCGTCATGCTGCCTTACGCCTTGCGCGATCCCTATCGACTCTCGCACTTCAAGTCCGACCTTTACGGCGGACTGTTCCCGAGCGCGAAGGAATACCTCGTCAATCTCAACAACTCCGCAAATGTCGGCCTGCTCGATCCGATCATGCCGGGAGCCCAGGACTACTTCCTGAGCCTGGATCGCATGTGCACGGCCGTATGGGCAGGCGGCGACCCAGAAGCCTTGCTCAAGACGGCGGCCAGCGAGTGGGACGCCACGACCGATCGGCTTGGAGCAGACAGCCAGAAGGCATTCTATGACGAGTTCCTGAAGCTCCCGGGCGCGACCGCCGACAACACGGTGGAAAAGCTCGGCATGGCTGTGAAGCTCTGAACGACATTTTGGCTCGGCCGGAAAAGCGCTCCGGCCGAGCCAGCCTGGGCCGGTGGGGCTCGATCCGTCGACAAGGTACGACCGCGAGGCAATGGTTCGATGTCGGTCCCGATAACCATGAAACCCATGCGGAGCGCCGGTGCGCCGCTTCGGCTCTCGGGCCTTGCCGCCTGGTCGGACCGCCACTTCAAATGGCTGCTGGTCGCGCCAGCCGTCCTGCTGATCCTGGCGCTGTCGATCTACCCTTTGCTCTTTTCGCTCGTCGTTTCCTTCATCAACTACGACTTCCAAGTGCCCGGGCATGCCTTCGTGGGCCTGAAGAATTTCGAACGCGTCGTGTTCGATCCCGTAGCGCGGTGGTCCCTTCTGCTCACCGCAGTGCTTTCCAGCGTCTGCGTTGCAATCGAATTCGTCCTGGGGCTGCTCGTCGCGCTTACGATGGTCCGGAGCTTCCCCGGCCGCGGGCTCATCATGTCCATCCTGATCGTGCCGCTCTTTATCAGCCCGGTGATCGTCGGCCAAGCCTGGACCTTGCTGCTGCAGCGGCCGTTCGGCCCCACCAATTATATCCTCAGCCAGATCCTGGGACGGGACGTGACGATAGGCTGGCTGACAGAAAGCCCGTGGCTCTACATCTCGCTGATCCTTGCCGACGTCTGGCAGTGGACACCGTTCATGTTCGTCATCCTGCTCGCCGGCCTGACGGCCATTCCTCCCAATCTCTATGAGGCAGCCGAACTGGACGGCGTAAACGCCTGGCAGGCCTTCTGGGCAATCACGCTGCCTCATCTGGGGCCGATGATGCTTTTGGCGCTGACATTCCGGCTGCTCGACGCCATCCGCATGTTCGATACGATCTTCATCATGACCGGCGGCGGGCCCGGCACGCAGACCTACACGGCCTCCTTTTACCTCTACACGGTCGGCTTCACCCAGTTCCACTTGTCCCAGGCAACTGCGGGGAGTTGGCTGTTCCTGTTCTTCACCGCAATCGTGGTCATGCTGCTGGTGCGGCGTCTCCTTAAGGCGGAGCCGAACTGATGGCCGCCGTCCCTTCAGCCCGCAGGGCCAAGCCGCGATCGTATCCTTTCGGAAGGATCCTGCTGCTGGGCTTTTTCCTCCTGTTCGTCCTGTGGCCGCTCTACTGGATGTTCAACACGTCGATAAAGCCGAGCGACGACTATCTTGCCAATCCGCCCGTCTGGTTCCCCGCCGCACCGACCCTGGTCCACTACGAAGCAGCGCTTTTTACCTATCGAGGGCTCGACGGGCTGATCAACAGCTTGACCATCTCGCTCTCGGCGACGTTCCTTTCCGCGCTCTTCGGAACGCTCATGGCCTACAGCCTGGCGCGATACAATACGGGCGGGCAGCACCTTTCGTTCTGGGTTTTGTCGCAGCGCTTCCTTCCGCCGATCGGCATCGTGCTGCCGGTTTTCCTGATCTACCGGAATATCGGCATCTATGACACGCGCTTCGGCCTGATTATCGCCTACACGGTTTTCACCCTTCCGGTCTCCGTCTGGATGATGTTCGCCTACTTCCGGCAGATGCCCAAATCGCTGGAAGAAGCTGCCCTCGTGGACGGCTGCACACGCTGGCAGTCCTTCTGGTCGGTCGCGGTGCCGCTTGCTGCCCCGGGCATCGTTGCCGCCGCGGTGTTCGCATTCATCGCATGCTGGACCGAGTTCTTCTTCGCGCTGGTCCTGACCAGCCGTGTCGCATTCACCCTTCCGACCGTGTTCCGGGCGTTCATCGGTTTCCAGGGTGCGCAATATGGCGAAGCAGCAGCGCTCGCCATCGTCTCGCTCGCGCCGTCCATCGCCCTCGGCGTCCTCGCCCAGAAGCACCTCGTCCGTGGGCTGACACTCGGGGCCGTCCGCGGATAGGACCAGAACAATGGCTAATGTGAAAATCACCGGCCTGCACAAGAAATACGGCGCCTTCGCCGCAGTGCGCGGAATCGACCTCGACATCCGCGACGGCGAGTTCACCGTGCTCGTCGGACCGTCGGGATGCGGCAAGAGCACCCTGCTGCGGACGATCGCCGGCCTCGAAGAGGCGAATGACGGCACGATCGAAATCGGCGGGGAGGTCGTCAACGAGTTCCGTCCGCGCGACAGGGATGTCGCCATGGTCTTCCAGGACTATGCGCTTTATCCCCACATGAACGTCGCGAGGAACATCGGCTTCGGGCTGAAGGCACGCAAGATGCCGAAGCCGGAGATCGACAAGCGGGTAATGGACGCCGCCCGCATGCTCGGCATCACCAAGCTGCTCGAGCGTTACCCGCGTCAGCTTTCCGGCGGCCAAAGGCAGCGCGTCGCCATTGGCCGGGCGATCGTGCGAAGCCCGCGCATCTTCCTGTTCGACGAACCGCTCTCCAATCTCGACGCGCAGTTGCGCGACGAAATGCGCAGCGAAATCAAGCGGCTGCATCAGCAGATCGCGACGACCATGATCTACGTCACCCATGACCAGATCGAAGCGATGACCCTTGCCGACCGGATCGTGCTGATGCGCGACGGCGTCATCGAACAGCAGGGTGCGCCGCTCGACCTTTTCGAGCGGCCTGCTTCGATTTTCGTGGCGGGCTTTCTCGGCTCCCCAAAGATGAGCTTCCTGCCGGGTAAGCTGGTGCGCCGTGAGCACGGCCACGCCGTGATGCTCAAGCAGACGTCGCTTCCGCTCGCCGCAGGGCGCGCGCTCCATGACGCCAGTGACGACCAGGCGGTGCTGCTCGGATTAAGGCCCGAGCACGTCACGCGTGCGCGGGGTACCGAGCCGGAGCCCGGACATGTCCGCTATGACGCGACGATCGACCTGATCCAGCCGACGGGATCTCGAAGCTATGCCACGTTCAGCATCGATGGAATGGCGATGATGGCAGAGTTGCAGGCCCATGATGTGAGCCGTCCGGGAGAGCAGATCCAGATCGATATCAACATGAGACGCGCCTCCGTGTTCGATCGCGAAACGGAAAGAGCGCTGTAGCGCCGAGGAGAAATCTGAATGGTTTCGCGCGCAATAGCCCTGTTCGGCACAGACCAGGACATGCCGGCCATGCGAACGCTCCGCGCCGGACCGCTGTCGGTGGAACTCGACAATGGCGCTCTGCGGTACATCCGCTTGGGCGGCATCGAGGTGCTACGCGCGATCGCCTTCCTGGTGCGCGATGAAAACTGGGGCACGTTTTCGGCGGAGATCGAAAACCTCGAGATCGAAGAGATGGCTAGCGGATTCTCGATAACTTATCGCGCTACCTGTTCGGACGCCAAGCGGACGCTTGTCTACGATGCCACGATCACCGGCAGCGCCGACGGGTCCCTGTCGTTCGAAACGGTTGCAGAGCCTAAGACGGACGTTCTGACCAATCGCACGGGTTTCATCGTGCTTCACCCGGTGGAGGGCGTGGCGGGCCGCCCCTTAAAGATCCTTCATGTCGATGGGCAGGAAGAGACAGCGAGGTTTCCCGAACTGATCGATCCACGATGTCCCTTCAAGGACATTCGCGCCCTGTCGCATGAGGTCTCTCCCGGGTTATGGGCGACCTGCAGAATGGAGGGTGACGCATTCGAGATGGAAGACCAGCGCAACTGGTCCGACGCATCCTACAAGACCTATGTTCGCCCGCTCACCAAGCCCTGGCCGTACATATTGCCCAAAGGCGAGAAGATTACGCAGTCCGTGCAGCTTACAGTCTCCGGCGAACTGCCCGGAGCAAACGAAGGCGCCGCCCACCCAGCGGTCTCCCTGACGCTCGGTGCCGAGGACGGGCGCTTTCCCGCGATCGGACTCGGCGTTCCGGCTGAGGAAGCATCGTTCGCGCTGGCGAAAGGCGACCTGCTGAAACGGCTCGGATTGCGGTCGCTCATTTGCGAAATCGATCTTCGCAAGGGGCATGGGCGCGCAGAGATCGAACACTACAGGGCGCTGGCCGATCTCACCGGCGCGGAAATCACGCTCGAGATCATCACGAAAGGCACGCTCGATCCCCTCGGGGAACTCGTCCCCGTTGCACAGGCAGCTCATGAAGCGAGCCTGCGGCCACAGGCCATCACAGTCTTCCCGGCACAAGACATGGTTTCGGTTCAGCCCGACGCGCCATGGCCCGAAATGCCGACCTTCGAGGAAACCTATGCGGCCGCACGAAGCGCGTTTCCAGGCGTAAGGCTCGGCGGCGGGATGGCCGCCTACTTCACCGAATTGAACAGAAAGCGCCCGCCCGCTGCGTCGCTCGACTTCGTCACCCACACGACCTGTCCCAACGTGCACGCGGCCGACGATCAGTCGGTCATGGAGACGAACGAGACGCTGCCTTATCAGATACGGTCCACGCGCGCCTTCATGGGGGACATGCCGTATCGCATCGGCCCAAGTCAGCTTGGGTGCAGGGAGAATCCATACGGCAAGTCGACGATTCCCAATCCCGACAATTCACGCCGCTGCCTCA
This sequence comes from Rhizobiaceae bacterium, assembly GCA_035556195.1. Classification (GTDB taxonomy): domain Bacteria; phylum Pseudomonadota; class Alphaproteobacteria; order Rhizobiales; family Rhizobiaceae. The sequence continues at coordinate 125,556 of DATMFK010000017.1, read as the reverse complement.
GCGCCATAGACCCGCGCCAACGCGGCATTTTTAATGCCGCATGGATGATCGCCTACGTGGCGGCATGCGCCCGGGGCGGGGTCGAGGCAGTGGCGCTCGGATCGCCCACCGGTTCCATGGGGCACATCCACCGCATGCTGGATTTCCGGCAACCTTATTTCGATGACCGGCCGGAGGCTATAATTTACCCGGGATTTCACGTGATCGCCGGCCTCGCTCGCCTTGCCGGCCAACCATTGCTGGAGGTGGACATCTCGCCGCGAAGCAAGATCGAGGCAGTGGTCGCAAATGAAGATGGCCGACCTGTTGTGTGGATCGCCAATCTCACTGGCAATACAGTCGAGGTCGCCCTCCCCGACCAATTCCAGAGCGACGCGAACATCGCTGTGCTGGACGCGGATTCGTTCGAGAATATAACCACGAGGCCGAACTACCTGGACACCTCGGCACAAAGCATCCGCTCGGCAACGATTGTACTCGACGCTTACGCCGTGGCCCGGATTCGGAGGAACTGACCGGGGTTGGCCTCACGGCTTCCGACACCCGGGCGAGAGAGCGCGCGGAATCGCCCGCGCGGACAAGCGAAACCATTCAGCGCGCCTATTGGCGCGCCGAACCATCGCAATTTCCTCACTCCGGCAGCTTGCGCACGGCGCCATAGGCGGCACTGGTCGCGAATGCGGCATAGGCCTTGAGAGCCGTCGTCACGTTTCGCTGGCGCTTGACGGCAGGCTTCCAGCCAGCCTTGTCCTGGGCGGCACGGCGGGTCTCCAGTTCGGCGTCGTCGACCGCAAGCCGGATCGTGCGGTTTGGAATGTCGATTTCGATCGTGTCGCCGTCGCGCACCAAGCCGATCAGACCTCCTTCGGCGGCTTCCGGCGAAACATGGCCGATGGAAAGCCCCGAGGTGCCGCCAGAGAAACGCCCGTCGGTCAGGAGAGCGCACTGCTTGCCCAGGCCCTTCGATTTCAGATAGCTCGTCGGATAGAGCATTTCCTGCATGCCCGGCCCGCCACGCGGGCCCTCGTAGCGGATCACGACCACATCGCCGGCCTTCACCTCGTTGCCAAGGATACCCTTCACAGCCGCGTCCTGGCTTTCGAAGACCCGCGCAGGGCCCGTGAACTTCAGGATCGACTCGTCGACACCGGCCGTCTTCACCACGCAGCCGTCGAGCGCGAGGTTTCCCTTCAGCACCGCCAGACCGCCATCCCTGGAGAAGGGGTGCTCCGCGTCGCGGATCACTCCGGTCTCGCGGTCGAGGTCCAGTTCGTCCCAGCGGGCGTCCTGGCTGAAGGCGACCTGGGTCGGCACGCCACCGGGCGCAGCACGGAAGAACTCCCGTACCTTGTCGCTCCTGGTGCGCGAGATATCCCAATGGTCGAGCGCTTCGCCGAGGGTGGCACTGTGCACGGTCGGCAGGTCGCGATTGAGCAGGCCCGCTTTGTCGAGCTGTCCAAGGATCGCCATGATGCCGCCGGCCCGGTGCACGTCTTCCATGTGGACGTCGTTCTTGGCCGGCGCGACCTTGCAGAGAACCGGCACACGGCGCGACAGGCGGTCGATGTCGGCCATAGTGAAATCGACGCCCCCTTCCAGCGCGGCGGCGAGGATGTGGAGGACGGTATTGGTCGAGCCGCCCATGGCGATGTCGAGCGTCATGGCATTCTCGAACGCCGCCTTCGAGGCAATGGCCCGCGGCAGCGCCGTCTCGTCATCCTGTTCGTAATAGCGCTGGGCCAGGTCGACGATCAGGTGACCGGCCTCGACGAACAGCCGCTTACGGTCGGCATGGGTCGCAAGGGTCGAACCGTTGCCAGGGAGCGAGAGGCCGAGAGCTTCGGTCAGACAGTTCATCGAGTTCGCGGTGAACATGCCCGAGCAGGAACCGCAGGTCGGGCAGGCCGAGCGCTCGATGACCTTGACGTCCTCATCCGAAACGTTGTCGTCGGCAGCAGCCACCATGGCGTCGACGAGATCGAGTGCGTGGGTTTTCCCCTTGAGCACGACCTTGCCGGCTTCCATCGGCCCGCCCGAGACGAAGACGGTCGGGATGTTGAGGCGCAGCGAGGCCATCAGCATTCCCGGCGTGATCTTGTCGCAATTCGAGATGCAGACCATGGCGTCGGCGCAATGCGCATTGACCATGTATTCGACGGAGTCGGCTATCAGCTCACGCGACGGCAGCGAATAGAGCATGCCGTCGTGGCCCATGGCGATTCCGTCGTCGACGGCAATCGTATTGAACTCCTTGGCCACACCGCCGGCCTTCTCGATCTCGCGGGCAACGAGTTGGCCGAGATCCTTGAGGTGGACGTGGCCTGGAACGAACTCCGTAAAGGAATTCACCACCGCGATGATCGGCTTGCCGAAATCGGAATCCTTCATGCCGGTGGCGCGCCAAAGGCCGCGAGCCCCCGCCATGTTGCGGCCGTGGGTGGTGGTTCTGGAACGATAAGCTGGCAATTCGGGTCTCCGTCGTGGCCTTGCGGGCTTGCTTGGCTTACCAAATGCCCTATGGGCAAGCCAAGCACAAGGCTTCGCTGTTTCGCTCAAGCACTGAGGATCCGCTTGCGAAAGCGCCACCAGAGCAGCACCGCGCATGCCAGCACCACACAGGCTAGCGCCAAGGACAACTGCAGCGCAGCGGTTTCACCGACAGTCTCGATAACGGCCGCATAGACGACCGGGGCCAGGGCCGAGACGAAAAAGCCGGGCGCCAGCAACCAACCCGAGAGAGCTCCGTAGGAACAGGGATCGAAGAGCACCAGAGGCTGCGTGCCCCTCGCGATGGTCATCAGGCCGTTGCCCGCGCCATAGGCCAGCGCGAAGGTTGCCCCGGCAAGCACGCTGGCCCCACTGAATTGACCAAGCAGGAAAGCGAGCACAATGCCTGCACTCGCCAGTATGCCAAGCGAGAGCTCGTTCATGCGGCTTCCGAAAAGTACCTCGCATAGCCGCGCTCCGGATTGACCGATGCCGCGCAGAGTCGAAACCCAGACGGAAAGTCCCGCGCCCATACCCAGCCCGGACATGATGCCGATCATATGGGCCGATATGCCAGAATTCAGGAAAGCCGCTGCCGTGGACAGGCCGACAAAAAGCGCGCCGGCCAAGACACGATCCGACTTGGTGGACGCCAGCGGCGGTCGCCGACCGGGCGCGGACCGATCCTGCGGTTCGGATGCGCGCCGGGCAGGAAGAGACCAGTGCAAGGGGGCGGTGAGGAGCGCAAAACCTGCGTAAACCAGCAGTGCATCACGCCAGCCGAACGCGGAAGCAAGCGCGTGGCCGATCGGCCAGAATGCCGTGGAAGCGAGTCCTCCGAGCAGGGTTATCTGCGACATCGCTCGTCGGGCCGACCGGCCGCCGATCCAGGCAAGCGCGGCGAAGGCTGCTTCGTAGAGGGTCATGCGCATGGCAAGACCCAGACAGGCCCAGGACGTGTTGTAGGTGAAGAGGTCCCATGACCGGCTCAGGCCGACGCAGGCCAGCGCCATCAGTAACGATCCAAAGGTCATGACCGTTCGTCCGCCATGACGATCGATCAGCCGCCCGACGAAGCCGGAGGTCAGCCCCATGACCACCAGAGCACCGGAAAGACCGGAATAGGCAAGTGTCATGGACCAGTTGAACTCGTCTGCGATCCGCTGACCGAAGACGCCGATCAGGTAATAGGAGATGCCCCAGCAAATGAGCTGGGCCGTGCCGAGGCGTATGACAAGCCCAGTCGTCATAGGTTGGGAACATTTTCGCCGGGGCCCAACCTGCGCTGCATAAGCACTGTGTCGAGCCAGCGGCCGTGTTTCCAGCCGACCGAGCGCAATGTGCCGACGTGCGCGAAGCCCTGGCTTTCATGCAGCCGGATAGAGGCGAGATTGGCCGAGTCACCGATCACCGCCACCATCTGCCGGAAGCCGCGCGCTTCCGCCTCCGCGATCAGCCCGGCAAGAAGAGCGCGGCCGACGCCCCTGCCCTGTCGGCGCGGATCGACATAGATGGAGTTCTCCACCGTAGCGCTGTAGGCAGGCCGCGACCGATACCGACCGGCATAGGCGTAACCCGCAACCCGCCCCGCGATCTCCGCCACGAGGTAAGGAAAACCCGAACCTATCAGCGCCTCGAAACGCCCCGCCATCTCCGTCTCGTCAGGGGGATCCAGCTCGAAGCTCGCGCAGCCGTATCGTACCGCGTCGCCATAGATCGCTGTGATTGCCGCGATGTCCATGTGCTCGCCGGGGCGCAGCAGGAATTCTTCGCTCGCTAGGGCAGTCACGATTAGCTCCGTGTTCGAGAATGGGCCAATCCTGCGCTATTCCTTCGCCAAATTGAAGGTTATGCTTTTTATGCATTGGATAAGGAATTATTTGATGAGGGATTTGCATCTCGGCCAGCTTCGAACATTCTCAGATGTCGTGGAGCTGGGCAGTTTTTCGGCAGCAGCGGAGCGCGCTGGCATCAGTCAGCCGGCCGTCAGCCTTCAGATACGCCAGCTCGAGCGTCAGCTCGGTGTGCGTCTGGTCGAGCGCGTCGGTCGTCGGGCACAGGCGACAGCAGCCGGCCACGACCTGCTGGTCCACGCAGCGCGTATTCAGGAGGGGGTGGCCAGCGCCATTGAAGCAATCGCTCCCCACCGGGACGGAGCGGCAGGCCGCATCCGCATCGGCACAGGCGCGACCGCTTGCGTCTACCTGCTGCCGCCCAATCTCCGGCAGCTCAAGGAGGCGATGCCTGCGCTCGAGATCACCGTGCAAACTGGAAATACGGCCGACATGCTTAAACTGCTCGAGGCCAACAGCCTCGATATCGCGCTCGTCACCTTGCCCGTTTCCGGGCGCGCTTTTGCAATCGAGGAGATTTACCGGGACGAACTCGTGGCGGTCTTTCCGGACGGCACGAACTTACCGTGGAAAACCGTGTCGCCGGCACTCATGGCCGGCAAACCGCTGCTCCTCTACGAGAGGGGCGGCAATACGCGTCGACTCATCGACCGCTGGTTTCTGCGGGCCGGCTTCGCGCCCAAGCCGATTATGGAACTGGGCAGTGTCGAGGCGATCAAGCAAATGGTCGGAGCAGGTCTCGGCTGGGCCATCCTTCCTAAACTCGCCCTGAGCCAGGCGGCGCTATCCGAGAATATCGCGTGGCGTTCGTTGTCGCCGCGCCTTTCCCGTTCGCTCGCCCTGGTCATGCGCCGCGACAAGCACCTGAGCCGCGGAATTCGCGAAATGGTCGCTGTGCTCGGCGCCGCGACCAAGTAGCGACGGAATCAGAATATCTCGGTGCTGGCGATGCGGATGCCGAAGCCTTCCAGCCCGACATAGTGTCGCTCGCGCGACGTGATGAGATTGATGGAGGAAATGCCGAGGTCCCTGAGGATCTGGGCGCCGAGGCCGATCTCCCGCCACTCGTTCTCGCGGCGCTTGGCCTCCTCGTGATCCTCCCTGTCCGACGTCTGACGGCGGTTGCGCGACTGGTGGCCGACGCCAACCGATCCTTCGCGCAGATAGACGATCACACCGCGCTTTCTCTCGCCCATCGACTTCATGATGGCCCGAAGACGATCCTCGGTGCCGAAAACATCGCCGACCACGTCCTCCGGATGCAGGCGGACCGGCACATCGACGCCATCGCGGATGTCACCGAACACGATAGCCAGATGATGCATCGTGTCCCAAGGCAGGGCGTAGGTGTAAGCCTTGGCCTTGCCGCCCGGCGTTTCCATCTCAAAGGAGGCGATACGCTCGATCAGCGTCTCCTGTCGCTGGCGATAGGCGATGAGATCGGCGACCGAAACCTGCTTCAGTCCATTCTTTTCGGCGAAGGCCTGAACCTGCGGCCCACGCATCACCGAGCCATCGTCATTGACCAGTTCGCAAATGACACCGACCGGAGGCAGGCCCGCCAGCTTGCAGAGGTCGACGGCCGCTTCCGTATGCCCCGAGCGCATCAGCACGCCGCCTTCACGGGCAACCAAGGGGAAGATATGCCCCGGCCGCACGAAATCGGACGCGCCCACATTGCCGTTGGCGAGATTGCGCACAGTCAGCGTGCGGTCATCGGCCGAGATACCGGTCGCCGTGCCGTGCTTGAAATCTACGCTTACGGTAAAAGCGGTCGAGTGCGGCGCATCATTGTCGGCCACCATGGGAGCGAGGTTCAGTCGCCTGGCATCTCCCCGCGTCATCGGTGCGCAGACGATGCCGGAGGTGTGGCGGACGATAAAGGCCATCTTCTCAGGCGTGCAATGCACGGCCGCAACGATCAGGTCCCCTTCATTCTCACGACCGTCGTCATCCATCACGACGACGATCTCACCACGCTCGAAAGCGCGTAGGGCCTCGACGATTTTCTTCTGATCGTATGCCATTTACTTCCTACCCAATTCCCAAAGGATGTCAGCCTAGAGGCGTCCCGTCTGCCCGCGATGGCGCAGATAGTGGTCGGCTATGGCGCAGGCCACCATGGCCTCGCCGATCGGCACCGCGCGGATTCCGACGCAGGGATCGTGGCGTCCCTTGGTCATGACATCGACATCCCTCCCCGATTGATCGACCGACTTGCGGGGCGTTAGAATGGAGGAGGTCGGCTTGACGGCGAAACGGGCAACGACCGGCTGCCCGGTGGAAATGCCGCCCAGGATCCCCCCCGCATGGTTCGACAAGAAGAACGGCTTGCCGTCGTTTCCCATTCGCATCTCGTCGGCGTTCTGCTCGCCGGTAATGCGAGCGGCCTCGAAGCCGTTGCCGATCTCGACCCCCTTCACGGCGTTGATCGACATCAGATTCGACGCGATGTCCTGATCGAGCTTGCCGTAGATCGGCGCGCCAAGACCGGCAGGCACACCTTCAGCGACGATCTCGATTACCGCCCCCACGGAGGAGCCGGCCTTGCGGACGCCATCCAGATAGTCGGCGAAAACGGCGATCGATCCGGGGTCCGGCGTGAAGAACGGGTTTCCGGCATCGCCGACGAAATCCCAGTCCCAATTGGCACGATCGATGGACTTCTCGCCCATGGCGACGAGCGCGCCACGCACCACCATACCAGGCACGACCCTTCGCGCTATGGCTCCAGCAGCGACGCGAGCCGCAGTCTCGCGCGCCGAGGAGCGGCCGCCGCCCCGATAGTCGCGCAAGCCGTATTTCACGTCATAGGTATAGTCGGCGTGGCCGGGACGAAATTGCTGGGCGATTTCGCCATAGTCCTTGGAACGCTGGTCCACGTTCTCGATCAACATGGAGATCGGCGTGCCGGTCGTCACCAGCGTGATCCCATCGTCCTCTGTGAGAAAACCCGAGAGCAATTTCACTTCGTCCGGTTCACGGCGCTGAGTGACGAAGCGCGACTGCCCCGGTCTCCGCCTGTCGAGTTCGTCCTGTATGTCCTTGATGGTGAACCGGATGCCCGGCGGGCAGCCATCCACCACACAGCCCAGCGCCGGGCCATGGCTTTCACCCCAAGTCGTCACCCTGAAAAGATGACCGAACGTGTTATGCGACATCGAAGCAGATCCTGCCGGGCAGCCCGGTTTTCACGCAGCTTCTATTGGCGTTTTCAGGCTGGGTCAAATGCCGTTCCGCACCCACACGACATGTTGGTAATTCCTTTTGAGTTGACAGGAATCCGCTTCCGCATGCTACGTGAGCCGCGCAGATTGCTGCAGCGCAGCACGAAGCCGAGACAATGCACACCGCAGCCTGCGAAACTGGTCCAAGGGGCCGCCACTCGAAGCCCTTCCACGGTGCGTAATCACCTGAGGCGCGACAGGAGCAGACCGAAGACATGCATGTTGTTGTCGAGAACACTGTGTGCCTCAATACCGGGGATGCAGCAATTCTCCTTGCGATCAAGAAGATCCTGGAAGCCGTTTATGGAGAGGGCATAAGAATTTATGCTTTCGACAGCAATCCGGAAACGTCGGCTAGATTGTACAAAAACTATGAGACTCTAAGTTTTAGACGACTTCTCGCGGAATCGGCCTTCAAGCAGCAATACAAAGGCCACCCACTTAAGAATCTCGTAAAGCGCCTCTATAACCAGGCAAGCCTGAAATCGATTGATTTGCTCGGACGAGGCCACTCGCTCCCGGCCAACCTTCTGCTCGAAAAGGGATGCCGTGAGGACGTCGCAGTCTACCAGAGCGCGGATGCCATCATAACGACGGGCGGAACCTATCTGGTCGAGAACTACAATCTGACAAAGCGGATCCTCCAGTTCCGGATCGACGAGTTCCTGGGGAAGGCGCCGATTTTCTTCACGCAGTCGCTGGGCCCCTTCAACAATTCCTACAATCGCGAACATCTGACACGGGTCTTCCGGAAAAGCCCGCTCATCCTGTTGCGCGACGACAAATCCGCCCGCCACATCGTAGACATGGTTGACGACAAGGCGAAATGCCACGTTGTTGCAGATTCCGTCTTCGCCCTGGCGGACAGGACACGGATCGAAAACATATTGGCTTCGCCGACACCGCCGATCGAGACCGGACGGGTCGGCATATCCGTTCGGAACTGGAACTACGTCAAGGACGGCCAGGACGGCATGCGCCGCTACGTCGACGCGGTCAGGCGGATCGTGGTCTCGCTCGCCGAACAGGGCAAGCAGATCACCTTCGTGTCGACCTGCCAGGGCGTTCCCGAATACGCTCACGACGATTCCAAGACAGCCGGGCTCATCGTTTCCGAGCTTGGCGCGGACATCCGGGAAAGAGTCGCGATCGACGCCTCGTTTCATACGCCAGACGAGCTGATGGAACTGGTCAAGGGCTTTGATTTCGTCGTGGCGACCCGCATGCACATGATGATCATGTCCTTGTGCGTCGGCATCCCCGTGCTGCCGATCGCCTATGAATTCAAGACCAAGGAGCTCGCCGGCCGGATCGGGATTTCGGACGTGCTCATGGACATCGACACGATTTCGGGCGACGACGCCGTGTCCAAACTGACGCGTTTCTCGCAGGGCCTGGATCAATTCCGACGGGCCAGCCTGGAGGCTGTCTTGAGAGAGAATGCTTCGGCGATGTCGTCGGTCGAATTGCTCAGAACGGCGCTGCGAAAATGACCGGCAATCTCATCTTTGCATTGCGGCCGCGCATGGAAAGTGAATGGCCCGTCCTGACTTCGTGGGAAAAAAAGAGAGCGTGGCCTGTCGGCGGGAATCGCCGCGCGCCAAAATTGACACATTGACGACGTTACCTCTCCGTTCGTCCCGTGAGAGGGTTGCCGTGCCAAGGCGCGGAGCAGAACGACAAGGGAACTATGATGCGAAGCTTGTTTGGCGCGCTTGTTGCCGCCCTGATGATCACGACCGCCTGCTACGCAGCGGAGGCGGAGGGCCGCATCAAGTCGATCGACAAGGATGCCCAGACCATCACCCTAGACAACGGAAAATCCTACAAGCTTCCCGGCGAGTTTGACGTGGGCTCTCTCCAGGAGGGGATGGACATTATTATCGCCTACGACCAAGTGGGCGGAGAAAATCTCATCACCGACATGGAATTGCCCGAGTAGGGCGCGTCGGCCGTCGCGTCAGATCCACTCCAATCCGCCTGCATCGAGCCTCAGGATTCGGTCCTGGGGTACGGCGAGCACCGCCGCTTTCTTTTGGGGCATATCGGCAAACAGCCGGAAAATGGCGCGGAAGATGCCCCCATGCGTCACGCAAACCGTTGGCCCGGTCACATCTGAAAGCCACGAGGACGCACGCTCCTTCAGCATCTCATAGCTTTCCGCCGCCGCGCCGGGAGGGCGGAAGTTCCATTTGTCGACCGCGCGGCGCGCCTTGGATCCGGGCTCATGCAGCTCGAGCTCATCATAGGTGAAGCCCTGCCAGTCGCCGAAATGCAGCTCCAGCAGCCGCGGATCGGTCCTGTAAGCCTCGGGATCGAGCCCCATTGCCGCCCGGATACGTTCCATCGTCTCTCGGGTTCGCCGCGAAGGGCTCGCCACGAAATCGAAGGCATCTGGATCGGAGATCAACCCCTTCAGGGTCTCGCCGTTAGCGGTCGCCTGCGCCTGCCCTGTCGGATTGATGTCGGTCTCCGCCTGTCCCTGCAGGCGGTTCTCGACATTCCAATCCGTCTGCCCATGCCGCACGAAATAAATCAGCGGTAGCGTCGAGATCGGTCGCATCGAAGCTGGAGATGGAGCTGGAGTCAGTCTTTGACCACCGAGATGTCCGGAGCGTCGACTGCCTTCATGCCAACGACGTGGTAGCCCGAATCGACATGGTGCACCTCGCCGGTAACGCCTCGAGACAGGTCCGAAAGCAGGTAAAGGCCGGAATCGCCAACCTCTTCCAACGCCACCGGCCGCTTGAGCGGGGCGTTATATTCGTTCCAGCGCAAGATGTAGCGGAAGTCGCCGATCCCCGACGCCGCAAGCGTCTTGATGGGCCCCGCCGAAATCGCGTTGACGCGAATGTTCTTTCCGCCCAGGTCGACCGCAAGGTAGCGCACGCTTGCCTCGAGCGCGGCCTTGGCCACTCCCATGACATTGTAATGCGGCATAACCTTCTCGGCGCCATAATAGGTCAAGGTCAAAAGCGACCCGCCGTCCGGCATCAACGCCTCGGCGCGCTTGGCGATGGTGGTGAAGGAATAGACCGAGATGTCCATCGTGCGGAGGAAGTTGTCGCGCGTGGTCTCGATATATCGGCCGTCAAGTTCCTCCTTGTCGGAGAAGGCAATGGCATGAACGAGGAAATCGATCTTGCCCCATTTGCGGGCGACATCCTCGAACACAGCGTCGAGGCTCGCCATATCCGTCACATCGCAATGACCCGCGATGTGCGCCCCGATCTCCGCCGCAAGCGGCTCGACGCGTTTCTTGAAGGCTTCGCCCTGGTACGTAAGAGCAATCTCGGCCCCTTGTGCCGCGCAGGCCTTGGCAATCGCCCAAGCGATGGACCGATTGTTGGCAACGCCAAGGATGAGGCCACGCTTGCCGGCCATCAGGCCATTTCCACCCGCCATTGAACATTCTCCGCGACCTGTCACTCCTCACTGCCTATTGCACAGGCAAACGGAGCCTTCAAGCACCAGCCGGCATGCTCACGGTGAACGCTGAGCCGCGGCCGCACCGGCGCGGCAACGCCAGCGTCAGCCCTTGGACCTCATCAAGGCTTCGAGCTCCGGGTCGCCTTGCGGCAGCATGACTTGGACATGCGCATAGAGGTCGCCATGGCCGGAAACCTTTTCCGGCAAGCCCCTACCCTTGATGCGCAGCACCTTGTCCGAATTCGACCACGGCGGCACGTTGACGGCCAGCCGGCCGGTCGGCGTCTCCACAGCGACCTTGGCACCCAGCACGGCGTCGCGCAACGAGACCGGCAGGTCGACATGAAGGTCACGGCCCTCGACCCGATAACGCGGGTGCTTACGGAACCGAACCTTCACGAGGGCATCTCCGGGCTCGCCCAGTCCCTGCTCGCCTTGGCCCTTCAGCCGGATCGTCTGGCCGTCCTCCACATAGTGCGGCAACTTCACCGATATTCTCCGCCCGTCGGGGAAAACGGCCGCCACCTTGGCACCGGTTGCGGCCTCCTCGACGCTTACGTCCATGGTCACGTTTATGTCCCGGCCGGCAGGCGACCGTCGGCCACCCATCCCGGCCCCCATGCCAGGACCCCCACGTTGCCCGAAGCCTTGACCGAAAAGCTCGCTGATGATGTCCTCCGCTCCGAACGCATCTGCGCCCGGACCAGTGGAGCGGTACTCGAAGCGCACGCCACCCGGGCCTTGTCTTCCCTGCTGTCCGCGCCGAAAAGCTGCGAAGGGATCGCCATGGGCTCCTGCCTCGAAGCCCTGGAACCGCGGCTTGCCCTCGGCGTCGATCTCGCCGCGGTCGAAAGCGCCGCGATTCTTCTCGTCACCGATAATCTCATAAGCCTGGTTCGCCGCCGCAAAGTTCTCCTTCGCCTTCGGATCGTCCGGATTCCGGTCCGGATGATACTTCTTGGCGAGCTTGCGATAGGCCGCCTTTATGTCTTTGGCCGAGGCGTTCTTGGCAACGCCCAGCACGTCATAGGGATCACGCATGCTTCTGCCTGCCGGTAAATCGTGGAGTGCTTGGGTCTTATATGCGGGTGCCCAGGAAGAAATTCCAGAGTAGCCCCTTGATCTTAGCGCGGTTCCCGGCGCCGGTGAACCCGCCGTCAGGACTCCACGAAAGCAAGCATCCGCCAGGAGCCGTCGCCGGCGCGGCAGGCGTCGCCGGCATAAAGCCTCACGCCATTGAAGCTTTCTCGCGACGCACTGAACTTGCGGCACAGCAGGCCCTTGTTGTCGTATTCGACGAGATTCGTGATCGCGCCGCGAGAACCCGTCTCGACATTCGCCCAGGGAAGGCCGCTTTCGCCGACCGCCGCGAGATCGGCCGAGGAAACGGCGTTGCGGATGGTCGTCTCGTCGGAAACCTGCATTGCATCGGGTTGTGGGCGTGCACCGCCCGCGACGGAGCTGGTGGTGAGCGTGTTGTCGACACCTGCCTTGTCGAGATCAAAACCTCCGGCGCAGCCGGTCAGCGGCACGACGGCGAGACAGGCCAGGACAGCATTGCGCGCGAGCTTGAACCAACGATCCGTCTGAGCCGGTCCTTGCGCTTCTCGCGACAATCGGCCATCTCCCCTACCAGTCACACCATTGCGAGCGGAGACTATGACCGACACTGGGTTAACAAGCGGTAATGACTTCACCACGGCTGAGGAACCGTTCCGCCTGTTCGCGACATGGCTGGACGAGGCCACGAAAAGCGAGATCAACGACCCAAATGGAGTAGCCCTGGCAACTGTGGACGCCGACGGCTTGCCCGATGTGCGAATGGTTCTTCTCAAGGGCTTCGACGAGGCCGGGTTTGTGTTCTACACGAATTTCGAGAGCGCCAAGGGGCAGGAAATCCTCGGCAACATGAAAGCCGCCATGTGTTTCCACTGGAAATCCCTGCGTCGTCAAGTACGCGTGCGCGGGGCGGTCGAAATTGTCAGCCCGGCCGAGGCTGACGCTTATTTCGCCAGCCGTCCGCGTGGGAGTCGCATCGGAGCCTGGGCCTCTAAGCAGTCCCGACCGCTGGAAGGCCGCTTTGCGCTCGAGAAGGCAGTCGCCGAATACACGGCTCGTTACGCGATCGGCGAAATTCCCCGGCCGCCTTATTGGTCGGGTTTCCGCATCGTGCCGAAGACGATCGAGTTCTGGCATGACCGCCCGTTCCGGCTGCACGACCGGCTCCTGTTCTCCCGCGATCAAGAAGGCAAATGGAGCACGCAAAGGCTCTATCCCTGATAGACCTCAAGGCGCAGCCCCGTGTGCGCGAGCCGCACGACGGCCAAATGGCCCCGGTCGGATAAGTGCTATCGACAGCTCCTGAAAGACTTCGAGCCGAAGACCTGTTCGGGACAGCCATCAGGCCGAATCTGCCGGACCCTGGGGCGCTGCATCTGGCGCTGGATCATCTCGCGATCCTGCTGACGATATTGCTGCTGCTGGTTCCGGAAGCGCTCCCGACTCTCGATCCTGTTGAGTTCGTCCAGATCGTTCCAACGATGCTGCTGGATGATCGTGTTTCGATCCCTGCCGTCGATGGTGGCGCCGATCGAGGGGCCGGCAATGGCAGTCGGCAGAGCCGCAACCAGCAGCGCAAGCAGCATATTTGTCAATCGGCGGCCCATTCCGAAGCCTTTCGTTCCGGGATTCTCCCCTCATATAGGAAGAGAAGGCTTCGGCGTCAGCGACGGGTGGGCGCAAAAGGGCGATCAGCCGGCGCTTTTCCTGGCCATGAAGGCCATGAACGCGGCCCTAGCTTCATCCGATTTCAGTCGGGCGGTGAAGTGAACACCTTCCGCCTTGATGCGGGCGACCAACTCCGAACGGTCGCCGCGCATCAGATCGCGCGCGATCAGCAAGGCTTCGGGCGGCTTGGCAGCGATCTCTTCGGCCGCCTTGAGCACGGCCGGCTCAAGTTCGGATTCTGCCACGACGGCATAGATCAGTCCTGCTTCCTTCGCTTTCTCGGCCGGGAAGCTCTCGCCGAGCGCGAGCAGCGCGAAGGCCTGCTGGCGTCCAAGTATGGCCGGGACAAGGAGGCTCGATCCAGCTTCGGGCACGATGCCGAGATCGACGAAAGGCGTCCTGAAGATGGTTCGGGGCGTGGCGAAGGTCAGGTCGCAATGAAGGTTGAGCGTCGTGCCGATCCCTACCGCGATGCCATCGACGCCCGAGACGATCGGTTTTCGCGCCTGAGCCAACGCCATAAGGAAGTCGAACACCTCCGTGCCGCCTTCGCCACCCTGGGCCACCGCCAGGAAATCGGCGAGATCATTGCCGGACGAAAAGGCTCCGGGAACACCGAGGAAAACGCTCACGCGGACCGACGGATCGGAGTCTGCTTCCGTCAGCGCCGCCGCCATGGCGCCATACATGGCGCGGGTTATCGCGTTCTTCTTGTCCGGGCGGTTCATGCGGATGATCTGCACGGCCGCGCGCCGCTCGATGATGACGTGATCGGTCACGATTTCCCTCCGGTCCTATGCGATTAGCGCAGCGCCGGCCGCGGTCAAGCTGTCGGCCCCGAACAGCACGCGATCTTTCAACGCCGACGTCTCTCCGACGAGATTTTCGGCGAAGAAACGGCAAAGGGCGATGCGAGTCGTCGCGCGATCCGCGAGAGCCGCCCGGGCGAGATAGGCCCCGCCGGCCGCCAGAGCAAACAGCCTGAGATAGGGCGTCGCCCCTGCAAGCGCCGTTTCGCTGCGCCCGTCCGCTAGCGCCGCCTGAAGGAAACGGCTAGTTTCGGCCAGGTGGTCGAGGGAACGATCGATGCGATCCGCCGATTGACCGAAGTCTTCCGCATTGGACCGGCGGAGTTCCTCGACGGTGGCTCTGAGCTCGGCGATGTAGCCGTGGATGTGCTCTCCGCCGGAAAGCGGCAGCTTGCGTGTCACAAGATCGATCGCCTGGATACCGTTTGTGCCTTCGTAGATCGGCGCGATGCGCGCGTCGCGCAGGAGGCTGGCGGCGCCCGTTTCCTCGATGAAGCCCATGCCGCCATGAACCTGGACGCCGAGCGATGCGACGTCGACGCCGACATCGGTGGAGAAGGCCTTGGCCACAGGGGTCAGGAGACCGGCGCGATCCTGCCAATGGCGCCGCCGATCGTCGTTCCCCAGGCGGCTCATGTCGATCGCATGCGCGCAGGCATACGAGATGGTCCGCGCGGCGCGGGTCAGCGCCTGCATGGTCAGGAGATTGCGCTTTACATCCGCGTGGTGGACGATGGGCGCCATGCCCTCGCCGGTCCAGGATGACGCCCTGCCCTGTCGCCGCTCATTCGCGTAGGCGATCGCCTTCTGGGTCGCCGTTTCGGCGATCGCCACGCCCTGCATGCCGACCGCAAGGCGGGCATTGTTCATCATGGTGAACATGCAGGCGAGCCCTTTATTCTCCTCGCCGACCAGCCAGCCGACAGCTCCAGGCTCCCTGCCCTTCGCAAAGCCATCGCCGTAGATCATGGTGCAGGTGGGGGAAGCATGGATGCCGAGCTTGTGCTCGATCGACGCACAGAACACATCGTTTCGCTCTCCGGGGCGCCCATCATCCCCAACCAAGAATTTGGGCACCAGGAACAGCGAGATGCCGCGCGTACCCGCTGGCGCATCGGGCAAACGAGCCAGGACGAGGTGGACGATGTTGTCCGTGAAATCGTGCTCGCCGTAGGTGATGAATATCTTCTGTCCGAAGATGCGATAAGTGCCGTCGCCGACCGGCTCGGCGCGGGCGCGCAGCGCGGCCAGATCCGAGCCGGCCTGGGGCTCGGTCAGGTTCATCGTCCCCATCCATTCGCCCGAGACGAGCTTCTCCAGATACGTTGCCTTGAGCTCGTCCGTGGCGTGTTTCTCGATTGCCTCGACCGCGCCCATCGTCAGGGTCGGTCCGATCCCGAAAGCCATCGAGGCCGAATTCCACATTTCGAGCGCCGCGACGCCGATCATCGTCGGCAAACCCTGGCCGCCGAATTCCTCCGGGCCCGAAAGCGCGTTCCAGCCGCCGTCGGTCCAGCGCCGGTAGAGATCCTTCCAGCCGGGCGGCATGGTTACCGCGGCGTCCCTCAGCATCGCACCCTGCTCGTCGCCGACCTTGTAAAGCGGCGCGACCTCGTCCGTCGCGAACCGCCCCGCCTCCCCAAGGATGGCATCGACGAGGTCGTCAGTGAGATCGCCGAGAGCGCCCGATTCGATCGCGGCTCGCAGGCCCGCGACATGTTTCAGGGTGAATGCGATCTCGTCGACCGGTGCGCGATACATGGCTGGCTCCCTTACGGCCGCGCGGAGGTCCGCGCATGCAAACTAAACCGTATTCCCGTTTCGACCGCTAGTGCCTTTTGACGTAAACGTCAAACGTTCCGGCGCTTGCGCAGCTGCTGCATGATGCGGTTGCTCAATCATCGCCGGGCAGCGGAAGAAAGCCGTCGCGGCTCCCAGATCCCCATCCGGTGAAAAGGCCCCCTAATATCGGGATCGGTGCCATCTCGTTCCCGACAAGGAATTCTTAACCACGTTCCACCATCATTGTGAGCTTGCACGACCCGTGAGGGGAGTCTCCCGCCAGCCCCGGGAACGACTTACGATCGGGATGCGCCGAACTTGGCTCGGGTTCGATCGGCGTCGAATTGCGAAAACCGGCAAAGAGGGGAGCGTCGGGCAGGTCATGTCTTTCTCGACAGCGCGTTGGAAACTCGGCGTCGTCGCCACGGCCATCCTTTCGGCGCCCTTCGCCGCGGTCGCGGATCCGTCGGAATTTTCCGCGCCCTGGCGACGGGCCGATCGCGCCCTCGTCGTCGACGCTTATGAGTACAATGCGATCGACTGGAAGGCGCTTGCCACCGACAAGCGGATCGTCGGCTTCATCGGCAAGGCGTCGGACGGTCTGCCGCCGCCCTACTCCTGCACGGGCAACGAGACCGAAATCCGACTCTGCAAAGCGCTGTTCAAACGTCATGCCGTCGCACGCGAGCTTTTTCACACCCGCCGCACGGTGGCTAAGTCTCTCGGCCTCAAATGGGGTGCTTACCATTTGGCCAGGCCCGGAAACCCGGTCGACCAGGCCAACAACTTCATCGATTTCGCTCAGCCCGAACCGGACGACCTTCTCGCCATAGACATCGAGGACAACGATCCGGACAAATGGATGTCGCTCTCGGATGCCGAGGAATTCGTCCGGCATGTCCAGCGCCGCACCGGCCGGTTCCCGGTTCTGTACACCAACGGCACGACGGCCAAATTCATCGCCGACAATCGGGAGCTCTATCCACTCCTGTCTCGCCTGCCGCTCTGGTATGCCCGCTACAAGCCGGAGATCGGCGAACATTTCCCGAAAGGCAACTGGCAGAGCTACACGCTCTGGCAGTTCGCTTCCCAGGCCAATTGCAGCGACCGGAGTTGTCCCTATCGCGTACCGGGCACCGATACCGACATCGACGTCAATGTCGCCTCGATGAACGCCGAGGAACTGCGCAAGGCCTGGCCGTTCGGAGGACTGCTGGACGTGCCGGTCGACCTGATCGCCAGCGTGCCGATCCCGATCGGCAGGGAAGCCGCATTGGCGGGCGATGTCACGCTCGCCTACGCTCCAGTCGAGAAGGCGCCGGCCGCCCAGGCTATCGACGCCGTCCTCCATCCCGACAGCGCAGGGCAGGCACCGCTATACCAAGCAGCGATGGCCGTGCCTGAAGTCCAGCGCTCGGCATTCCAAGCGCTGGCCGACTATGTCTCCGGGCTCAAAAACGACGTGCTCGCCTGGTTCGGCGACGGGCCGGCTGCTCCGGTCGGGATCGACCCCATCACCACCGCGACGATCCCCGGCAAGGTCGACCCCGACGAGACGGCAAAGCGCTGAATTTCAGCCCTCTCAGTTCCTGCGAGCAGCGGCCCACATCCGCATTCCCGTGCTCCGAAGAGTTCGAAGGAAAACGGAAATGCTCTAGCCGGCATCTTCCTCGCGCGCGACCGCCCGCCAGCCGATGTCGCGACGGCAAAAGCCCTGCGGCCAGTCGATCTTGTCGACAGCCGCGTAGGCCCGAGCCTGGGCTTCCGTCACGCTTCGGCCAAGGGCCGTCACATTGAGCACACGCCCGCCATTGGCGACAATGTTTCCCGACTCGACGGCGGTTCCGGCATGAAAGACCTCGACGCCGTCCGATGCCGCCCTGTCCAGCCCCCGGATCGTCGTCCCCTTCATGGGCGTGCCAGGATAACCCTCGGCGGCGACCACCACGGTCAGTGCCGCCTCGTCTCGCCAGCGGACCGACATGTGCCCGAGTTGCCCCTCGGTAGCCGCCTTCATCAGCACGAGAATATCGTCCTTCAGCCGCATCATCAGCACCTGGCATTCGGGATCGCCGAACCGAACGTTGTATTCGATCAGCTTGGGTCCTTCCGCGGTGATCATGAGCCCGGCGAAAAGCACGCCGGCAAAGGGCACGCCCATTTCGGCCATGCCGCGCAGGGTCGGCTCGACGATCTCCTTCATCGTCCGCTCGATCAGCGCTTCAGTCATCACCGGAGCCGGCGAATAGGCGCCCATGCCTCCGGTATTGGGGCCGGTATCTCCGTCGCCGACGCGCTTGTGGTCTTGCGCCGTACCAAACGGCAGCGCCGTCTTTCCGTCGCACAGGCAAAAGAAGCTCGCCTCCTCGCCGGTCAGGAACTCCTCGACGACGACTTCCGCCCCGGCGCCGCCGAAGGTGCCATCGAAGCAAGCGTCGACCGCCTCGAGCGCTTCGTCGACGGACATCGCCACGGTTACTCCCTTGCCCGCCGCCAGCCCGTCGGCCTTCACCACGATCGGCGCGCCCTCGGCTCGGATATAGGCCTTTGCCGCCTCGGCCTCGTCGAAACGACGATAGGCGGCGGTGGGGATTCCGTATCGCGCGCAGAGATCCTTGGTGAAGCCCTTGGAACCTTCAAGCTGCGCGGCCTTCGCGCTGCAGCCGAAGACGCGGATGCCGGCGGCCTCCAGCCCGTCCGCCAGTCCAGCCACCAGCGGCGCCTCCGGACCGACGACGACGAGGTCGATCGCCTTTTCCCCGCAAAAGGCCATTACCGCCGCGTGGTCGTCGATTGGAAGTGCGACCAACTCCGCCTCCCGCGCAATGCCGGGATTGCCGGGCGCGGCATAGAGCTTCGTCAATATCGGCGACGCCGCGATCTTCCAGGCCAGCGCGTGCTCGCGGCCACCCGATCCGATGAGGAGAACGTTCATGCAAGAAGCCTTGGCGCTGGTGGGTCGAATGCCTTCCGCTATTGCCCGTCGGCCACGAGGTCAAGCCTGACGGTAGTGTCGGACGTTTGCGATTATCTGCCAGCCTGGACGATTCGTCTTCTTGACGCCCCGCCTCCGCGCTGCCACTGCAGCGCTATGGAAACTATTCAGTCCAGAACCACCCAGGGCCGTGTCGCCGATGCGCCCAGCGGCCATTGGGTCTACCGCGCCCTGCCTCGCTGGCTTTGGCCATATGCACAGCTTGCCCGCTGGGACCGGCCTATCGGCTGGTGGCTGCTGCTCTGGCCCTGCTGGTGGTCGACGGCGCTGGCCGCGGTGGCCTATGCCGCGCCGGGCGAGCCCGTGGCCACGCTGCTCCCGCCGCCGGGACACATCGTGCTCTTCCTGATCGGCGCGATCACGATGCGCGGCGCCGGCTGCACCTATAACGACCTTGTCGATCAGGACATCGATACGAAGGTCGAGCGGACCCGCTCGCGCCCGCTTCCATCAGGTCAGGTCACGCGCCGTCAAGCGTGGGGGTTCCTCGTGATACAGGCCCTGGTGGGCCTTGGTGTCCTCCTGCAATTCAATGATTTCGCCGTCCTGCTCGGCATCTGCTCGCTCTTTGTCGTTGCAGCCTATCCGTTCATGAAGCGCATCACCGACTGGCCGCAATTCGTCCTTGGCCTTGCCTTTTCCTGGGGAGCGCTAATGGGGTGGGCAGCGGCCTTCGGCGATCTCGATCCGCCTGCCCTGCTGCTTTATTGCGGCTCGATCCTCTGGGTGATCGGCTACGACACGCTCTACGCCCACCAGGACAAGGAAGACGATGCGATCGTCGGCGTCCGCTCCACGGCCAGGCTGTTCGGCGACAACACCAAATACTGGCTGGTCGGCCTCTACGGCGGAACGCTGTTGCTGTTCGCGCTCGCCTACGCCGCGGCGGAGGCGCCGATGCCCGCGCTGGCCGGCCTTGTGGCCGCCGCCGCGCACATGGCACGCCAGATCGCCGTGCTCGACATCGACGATCCCGATCAGTGTCTCAGACTGTTCAAATCCAACACCGTCGTCGGCTGGCTGATCTTTCTCGGCCTGATCGGCGGTGGCCTTTGGACGGCGGCCAAGCCACTTCTTTAACGCTCGATCGTTCCGCTTCAGCTCCGGGCGATGATTTCCTCGCCCGCAATCACCAGCCGCAGACCGAGGTCGCCGGATTTGCGCCGCGCCAGGAAGCGGGGACGGCGGCTCAACGAGGCGCGGCCCTTACGGCGCTCCCGAACCGGCGCTGTCTTCACGCCACCGAGCGATTCCTCCAGCGTCCGAGCCACGCCGTCGGCTTCGATCAGCAGCATCGGCAGCCCATAGGCTTCCGCCCAGGCGCGCCAATCGGCGGCAACATCGTCGAGATTATGGG
Organism: Rhizobiaceae bacterium; assembly: GCA_035556195.1. Classification (GTDB taxonomy): domain Bacteria; phylum Pseudomonadota; class Alphaproteobacteria; order Rhizobiales; family Rhizobiaceae. The sequence goes on along the minus strand of DATMFK010000017.1, from coordinate 104,890 downwards.
CGACCAGGAGCGGCACGCAGAGCATCGGATCGTTGTGAAAGAGTTCCAGCGTGACGGTCACATTGTCCTCGCCGTCCTCCATGGCCCGGGCTGCCACGCCTCGGAACGCATTCGACGGCAGGACGACCGTCGCAGGCAATCCACTCAGCCGCAGCGTCCTGCGCACGATGGCGCCGCGCTGGTCAACGGTGAAGGTAACATCTCCGAAGTCGTCGCGTGTCGCGTAGCTCACCACTTGCGGCAAGCGGAATGGGTCGAGCCGCATGTTGCGGCCCGCCCAGACTGGCTTCAGTCGGGTCTGCATGTGTGCCTTCCTGTCATTCCTGAGAGCCGGTATTTCCGGTTCCTCACGGACCGGTTTTCCCGGCCTCGTTATGGGAGGGAAGGTAGCGCGGCATTCTTACCGCCGGGCTTAAGGAGTTCGGTTAAATTTTGCTGATCAAGTGAATGGTTATCGAAATCGGACCCACTACAACATGTTGGTAAGGTCCATGAACGACAGATTAGCTGGCCCCGGGCAGCAGTGGCTGCTCAGATAACCTTCCCGGGGTTCATGATGCCGGCGGGATCGAAGGCCGCCTTCACGCGGCGCATGAGGTCGATCGCAAGCGTTGGCGCAGTGGCCAGCAATTCGTCCCGCTTCAGCCGGCCGATACCGTGTTCCGCGGAGATCGATCCGCCATAGGCCCGCACGATGTCGTGTACCGCTTTGTTCATCGCCCGGTAGAGCTTGAGGAAGCTCGCCGCATCGGAGTCCACCGGTTGCGAAACATTGTAGTGTAGGTTGCCGTCGCCCATGTGGCCGAAGCACACGACGCGCGCATCAGGCGAGACCGTCGCCACCGCCTGCCCCGCCTCCTCTATGAAAGCCGGAATAGACGCGACCGGCACGGAGATATCGTGCTTGATGGAAGCCCCCTCGGGACGTTGCGAGTCCGAAAGGGACTCCCGTAGTCGCCAGAACGCCGACGCCTGGTCGAGATTCACCGCAATCACCGCGTCGCCCGCGTAGCCTGCTTCGAGCCCGTCGGACAGGATGTGCTCGATCAAACCACGGGCGTCCTCGGCAGAACGGCCCGACGAGATCTCCATGAGCACATACCAGGGCCAACCATCGAGCGGACGAACGACTCCCGGAATGTGTCGCGCGGAGAAATCCATCGCGATATCGGCGACCAGCTCGAAGGCCGTCAGGCCGGTGCCTGCGCGATCGGTGGCCAAGGTGAACAGGTCAAGCGCCGCCGATGGAGACGGGACGCCCGCCCAGGCCACTTCCTGGCCCTTCGGCTTCGGGAAGAGCTTCAGCACAGCCGCCGTGATGACCCCTAGCGTGCCTTCGGCGCCCACAAAGAGGTTCTTTAGGTCGTAGCCGGTATTGTCCTTCTTCAGCTTCCTGAGATCGTCCAGCACCTCGCCCGTCGGCAGTACAACCTCCACCCCCAGGCAGAGCTCGCGCATGTTGCCATAGGCGAGCACACCGGTGCCTCCGGCGTTGGAAGACAGGTTCCCGCCGACTTGGCAGGATCCCTGGGAGCCGAGCGAGAGCGGGAAAAGACGATCCGCGCTGTCCGCCGCCTGCTGCAGCGTTTCCAGGATCACACCCGCTTCAGCGGTGATGGTGTTCGACAAAGTGTCGATCTCGCGAATACGGTTCAAGCGCGACAGCGACAGCAGGATCTGGCGGCCCGACCGGTCAGGCGTCTGCCCGCCCACGAGCCCGGTGTTGCCGCTTTGCGGCACGATGGCCGTGCGCGTCTCAGTCGCGAGCTTCAAGACGCGGCTGACCTCGTCCACGCTCCCCGGCCGAAGCACCACAGGTGTCGCGCCGTCCGACCAGAGTCCGCGCGGTTCCGTCAGGAATGGCCGGATGTCGGCCGGATCTCGTAATGCGTGACTTTGGCCGACGATTTCCACGAAACGGTCGAGCGTGCCGGAATTGAAACCACCCATGCAAACTACCTGCTATTGTCTCGGAGGCGGGTCTCGCGGGGCGGCCGCGCGAGACAACCGATCATTGATCGCCTCCCCAAGTCCAGTCATCGGAATGGGCTCAACGGCGATCACCTCCGCCCCGCTGGCATCGAGCGCCTTCAAGTAAGAGAAAAGATTCGTCGCCGCCTCCCGAAGGTCTCCTCGATCCGACAGGTTGAGAATGGCGTGGGCCGTGTCGGCGCCTTTTGCTCGGATCGGTCCAAAGGCAAGGAGCGCCTCCCCGGAGCGGACTTCGACGATGCCCAGCCGCACGGCCGCGCCTGGCGCGTAGTGGGACAGCAGCATGCCCGGAGCCTCGACATTGCCTGCACGGTCGCGGCTTAGCGCACGGCCAGCCACATGTTCTATCTCGTCGGCCGGGATGCCGCCGGGGCGAAGCAGCCTCAGCCCGTCATCCTCCACCTTGAGAATGGTCGATTCCAGCCCGACCGGCGTCGGGCCCGCGTCCACGATCAAGGAGATCTTCTCTCCCAGATCGGCTCGCACGGCCTCGGCGCTGGTTGCGCTGATCTTCCCCGAGGAATTTGCGCTCGGTGCGGCGAGCGGCCGGCCCAAGGCCGCAATGAGCCCGGCTCCGAAGCCACGCGGCATGCGCAAAGCGATCGTGGAAAGCCCTGCGGTAACCAGGGGATGGATGCCGGCGTCGGGCCGCAGCGGCACGACGAGCGTCAGCGGACCTGGCCAAAAGGCTTCGGCGAGCTTTCGCGATACAGGATCGAACGTTCCGATCCTCTCTGCCATGGCCATGTCGGCAACATGGGCGATCAACGGATTGAAACGCGGCCTTCCCTTGGCCTCGAAGATGCGCGCCACGGCAGCGCCATTGGTTGCATCGCCCGCCAGCCCGTAGACCGTTTCCGTGGGGATGGCGATCACTTCGCCGCTCCTCAACAGAGCGAGCGCACGGTCCTTGGCCGCAGTAGTCGGGAGGATCTCACATAAGCTCATATCGCCGTGGTGCTATCGTGCCAGATGCCGGTCGGCAAGTGCCGAGACGGCCACACAGCTTTGAATTTCCTTAACGGCAATGGGGGTAAGCTCATGCAACTGAAAAAGCGACGGGCGGCACGTCATGCGTTTTTCTGCGGCTGTTCTTCTGTTCCTCACGACAGGAAGCGCAGGGGCCTCGTCCCTGGTCTTGCTGGAATCGGCGAAAGCAGGTCTCGGTCCCTCCATGGTGCTCGCCGATGGAGAACCATCTCATCCGAGCCGGTCTGTGCTCACATTGGCCGAAACCGTACCGGCAGTGTCGCACGAAAAGCTGTCGGCCATCGGCTCGCAACCTGAACGTCGCCCCGGGAAAGCCCCTTTGCTCATAAAAGGCGGACGGACCGGCCAGCCGGCCGGTCGCAAGGAATAGGGCCGTCAGCCGGCAATTCTCGAGAAGTCCGCCACCTGATCCGTCGCCGCGCGGATGCGGGCGAGCAGCGCGAGGCGATTGGCGCGCACATTCAGATCCTCGTCATTCACGAGAACACGTTCAAAGAAGGAGTCCACCGGTTCGCGTAAGGCGCTGAGCGCGCGCATGGCGGCGGCGAAGTCTTCTTGTTGAATCGCTTGGCCTGCTTCCTTCTCGGCGCGGTTCACAGCCTCATGGAGGCTGATTTCGGCGTCGTCGCGCAACAGGGCCGGATCGACGGCCGGCGCTACCCGCGTCTCCTTCTTCTCCTCAGCGGCCAGGATGTTGGCCGCGCGCTTGGTGCCGGCCAGAAGATTCCGGCCGTCCTCGCTGTCGAGGAAGGAGCCGAGCGCCTCGACACGACGGACGATCATCAGCAAATCGTCGTTGGCCGCACCTCCCCCGCTGCTGGCCAGGACCGCGTCGATCAGATCATGCCGCGCGCCCTGATCACGCAGATACACTTTGAGCCGGTCATGGAAGAAGGCCAGGAGGTCACGAATGACGGGCTCGGCACGATGGACCGCCTCGCGCCGGATCCGCTTCTCGTAGCCCCCGAGCGCGTTGTCCAGGTCTTCCTCGCCATCGACATCGCCGGTTTCCAGCCCTTCCTGACGTTCTTCGAAGCGGGCCAGGCTGCTTTGGATCTCCGGCTCATTCAACCCAGCCATTGCATCCGCCGCCACGGACAGAAGCGAAAGCCGCCTCTCGCCGCCCACGAGGATGCGGATGATGCCCAGCGCCGCGCGGCGCAGCGCATAGGGATCCTTCGAACCCGTCGGTTTCTCGTCGATGGACCAGAAACCGACCAGCGTATCGAGCTTGTCGGCCAGCGCCACCGCGACCGAGACCGGATCAGTCGGCACCCGGTCCGACGGTCCCTGCGGTCTGTAGTGTTCCTCGATGGCCGCAGCCACTGAAGGAAGCTCCCCCTGCAGAGCAGCATATTTGCGGCCCATCGAACCTTGCAGTTCGGGGAACTCGCCGACGACTTCCGTCTGAAGGTCCGCCTTGGCAAGGACAGCCGCGCGCCGCGCCAATTCCGGAGCGGCCCCGACAAGTGCGGCGATCTCACCGGCTAGTCGCACGATGCGCTCGACGCGCTCGCCCTGGGTGCCGAGCCTGGCATGAAAGGTCACGCCGAGATGATCCAATCGAGCCATACGCTGGTCGAGCGGCTTCTTGATATCGAGGCCGAATTTTTCCGCCGACGCCGTCAGCGTGTCGAGATCCGGCAGGTCGCCTTGGTCCGTCTCCCAGAAATAATGGGCGTCGGAGAGGCGCGCGCGGACCACCTTACCGTTGCCATGCGCAATTTCCTGGCCGCCATCCTTGGCTTCGACGTTGGCGGTGAGGATGAAGCGGTTGGAAAGAGCGGCGCCATCGCCTCCGGCAGGCCGCGTCACGAAGCACTTCTGGTTGGCGCGGATCGTCAAGCGGATGACCTCCGACGGGATTTCGAGGAAGTCCTCCTCGAAGGCGCCCATCAGCACGACCGGCCATTCGACAAGGCCGGAGACCTCCTCCAGCAGGGCTTCATCCTCGACGAGTTCGAGCCCGTTGGCGAAGGCGATGTTGCGCGCGTCCGCCAAGATGATCTCCTTCCGGCGCTCCGCGTCGACCACCACTTTCGCGGCCTCGAGCTTGGCAGCATAGTCGTCGAAGCGGCGCACAATGATCGGGTCGGGCGCGTGGAAACGATGGCCGTGAGTGACGTTTCCGGACCGGATGCCGTCGACTTCAAAATCGATCACCACGGGATCGGCGGTTTCCGGACCGAAGGTGCAAACAATGGACTGGAGCGGCCGCACCCAGCGTAGCGAGCCGGGTTTCGCGGAGGCCGGCCCCCAGCGCATGGATTTGGGCCAGGGAAAGGTGCGGATCACCTCGGGAAGAAGCTCCCCGATGATCTCTTCTGCGGGCCGGCCAGGCTTCGAAATATGGGCGACGTAGAAATCGCCCTTCTTCGGATCGGAATGGACATGCGCCTCGGCGATGGAGGACAGGCCCGCGGCGCGAAGGAAACCCTGGATCGCCTGCTCCGGCGCCTTGGTGCTCGGGCCCTTGCGCTCCTCGCGTATGTCCTTGGAACGGGCAGTCACCCCGCGAAGATCCAGCACCAGACGGCGCGGCGTCCAATATTCACGGGCGGCCTCATAAGTCAGCCCGGCTTCCACCAAGCCGTCCGTCACCATCTTGCGCAGGTCGCCCGCAGCCTTTCGCTGCATGCGTGCAGGAATTTCCTCGGAACGGAGTTCGAGCAGCAAGTCCGGCATCAGCGTGTCTCCGCCCGCATATCAAAACCGCCAGCCTCGGTCTGGAGGAAGGCTTCACCGCATGCCTTGGCAAGATTGCGCACGCGCAGGATGTAACTCTGCCGCTCGGTCACCGAGATCACACCGCGGGCATCGAGGAGATTGAAGACGTGGCTGGCCTTGATGCACTGGTCGTAGGCCGGAAACACCATTTTGTGAGGGCCTGAATCCGTTGCCGCGCCGGCTTCGAGCAACGCCTTGCATTCGGCTTCGGCGTCGTCGAAATGCCGCAAGAGCACGCTGGTGTTGGCAAACTCGAAATTGTGGCGCGAGTACTCCTGTTCGGCCTGCAGGAAGACTTCGCCATAGGTCACCTTGCCGTCGCCCGAACCGCCGTTGAAATTGAGATCATAGACGTTGTCGACGCCCTGCACATACATTGCGAGCCGCTCGAGACCGTAGGTGAGCTCGCCGGCGACAGGGGCGCATTCGATGCCGCAGACCTGCTGGAAATAGGTGAACTGCGATACTTCCATGCCGTCGCACCAGCATTCCCAGCCAAGTCCCCAAGCGCCGAGCGTCGGACTTTCCCAATCGTCCTCGACAAAACGTATGTCGTGCAGCAGCGGGTCGATGCCAATCGCCGCCAATGAGCCCAGGTAGAGCTCCTGGAGGTTCGAGGGGTTGGGCTTCAGAATGACTTGATATTGATAGTAATGCTGCAGCCGGTTGGGATTCTCGCCGTACCGTCCGTCCTTGGGACGCCTGGATGGCTGCACATAGGCCGCGTTCCATTTGCGCGGACCGAGAGCCCGCAGAGTTGTGGCGGGATGGAACGTGCCGGCTCCAACCTCCATGTCATAGGGCTGCAGGATCACGCAGCCATAGCGTGCCCAGTAGTCATGGAGCGTGAGGATGAGCCCCTGGAAGGAACGCTGGGGATCGAGATGGTCGGGCAAGGTCTTGTCGGCCACGGTTGGTTCTCGGCGCGATGGTCGGAAGTGTGCGGGCACGTGGTAAAGCGGCGGCTCCCGAGCGTCAAGCCGAACGGGGGGCGACCGAACCGCAGGGGAATGCCAGTCCATTTCGCGGGAAGCACTTGCGCAGCCGCAACGTTGTCGCACAATCTGACGCACTGATCTCGGAGCCGAGCATGTGTAATCAAAAAGGCACGATCCCGTTCAGGCGCACCATCGCCCGGACTTGCGCGGCCATTCCCGCACTTCTCCTGGCGACCGGACTGTCAATCGCAGACAATTTCCCGAGCGGCCAAGGCGATGGTTTCAACGAGCGCGACGAAGTGACCGGCTATCTCTGCGTGACGCCCGGCTGCGACGTGCTCCGTCCGCCCGGCATTCCTTGCATCTGCACCAAGGACAATCCGTGGGAAAACCGGTTGAGCAAGCTAAGGCTCGCCTGTCGCAAGAAAGAGCAGGGCCAATGGGTGGCCTGTCCAGTGCGGCCAAAATACGGAAATTGAGCGAGAAGCGAGTATGGACGACAGTTCAGCCTGACCCGCGACCCTATTGGCTATTCGCTCAATTCGAAGGCGGCATCCTTAGCGACTGGCCCGGGACGATCCGGCCTGGATCGCCCCGCAACTCCGGATTCAGATTCAGGATTTCCAGATACCGGTTACCATTGCCCAGCTTCTCGGCCGCGATCGACCACAGAGATTGACCGCGCTGAACCGTGTAGGCGGCAGGCACCGCCTCCACCCTTGTCTGCGCTCCGGGAGAGATCTCGCTTCGTTGACCGTCCTGCACCGGTGCTGCCGGCTTCGCATCGACCTCCGGCTGCTTCGGTGGCGTCTTTTCGGCGGTCTGCCTGTCGGGGAGCGCGGGCAATCCTTCCCTGAGCTTCTTCTCGACACTCGCCAGGACATCAGGCTCGGGCTTCATGTCGCGTGCGTGGCTCCACTGGAAGGTCGCCTCCAGGCGGCGTCCGACGCGCCAATACGCATCTCCAAGATGGTCATTCAGCACCGGATCGTCCGGCTTCAACGAGACAGCCCGCTCAAGCTCCCGCACCGCGTCGTCGAAACGGCCAAGTCGATAATATGCCCATCCGAGCGAATCGACGATGTAGCCGTCGCTCGGGCGCAGGTCGACGGCCTTGCGGATCAGTTCTAGCCCTTCGTCCAGGTTGGTGTTCATGTCGACCCAGGAATAGCCGAGATAATTCATCACCTGCGGCTGATCGGGGAAAAGTTCCAGGGCCTTGCGGAAATTGGGCTCAGCCTTCGGCCATTGCTTCAGGCGCTCATAGGCGATGCCGCGTTGGTAGAAGATGTTCCAGTTGTCCCGTTCCGGCTTGGCAAGCCTGGCAACGGCCTTGTCGTAGATCTCCGCCGCGGACTTGAAGTCTTCCTTCGCGGCGTAAACGCCGCCCAGTGCCAAATAGGCACGCATGTCGTCGGGCTCGGATTCGAGCAGCGCCCTCAAATGCACGATCGCTTCATCGTGGCGGCCGAGGTCGGCGAGGTTGAGACCGAGTTGGAGCTCCGACACCCGCTTCATGGGCGAACTGTCGGGAATGCGCCGATAGAGGGCGATCGCCTGTTCGGCATCCTGCTGCTGCTCGGCAACCGCGGCGAGTTGCAGGAGCACCTGATCGTTGGTGGGGTCGAGCGCCATGGCATATTGAAGGTAGAGCTTGACGAAAGCTTCCCCTCCACCGCGGTTCAGAGCCGAACCAAGGTTCAACAACACTTCCGTGGAGCCGGCGATGGGACCATCCACCAGCTTCGGCACCGTCTTGCCCTGTTCGATGGCGTCACGCAGCGCGACGATCGGCAGGCGCCCCTGGGCAAACTCGTCCGCCTTGTCCAGTACGCCGAGCGCCTTGTCCTTTTCGCCCTGGCGCGCCAGGAAACCGGCATAGGCTTCCGCGGCCCGGATCCAGGTTTCGGGTGCAGCACTTCCGGCCGAGACATTATCGAGCGCCTCAGCATAGGCAGCCTCGGCCTTGTCCTTGAGCCCGGCATTGTCGGCAATCAGCGCCCGGTGATAGGTCGTGAACAGCGTGTACCATTCGGGCCCTTTGACTTTCTCCACAAAGGAGAGCGCGTCGGCGGCGGCGCCGCCTCCCAGCTTGGCCCATCCTGTCATCAACGATGAAATCAGGCGATCGAGATCGGATTCGAGCGCGAGCTTCAACCAGGTCTCGGCCTTTGAATATTCCTTCTTCCGAATGGAATCGACGGCGAGTGCCAACCGCGAGAAACGCTCGATCTCCGGCTCGGTCTTGAGCTTTTCAGCCAACGGCAGGGCTGCGTCGAACTTGCCCTGGGAGATGAGCGCCAGCATCAAGCTCTGCTGAAGCTGCTTGTCGTCCGGATCGAACTCGAGCGCGCGGCGATAATAGGCGATGGCGCCATCGAGATCGTTATCGCTCTCGGCAACACGGGCGGCAAGGTAGGCGCCTGAGAAGGTACCGATCTGGACGGGCTCGGTGGATTCCTTCGCGCCGGCCGGCTGGCTTCCCAGGATCGCCAAGCCCGCAATGCCTGCCAGCCAGATGCTGCGTGTCGATGGCATTAATCTTCCTTCCTGCGTCCCGAAGGGGAAACCATACTTGTCGCGGCATGGTCCCTAAGCATGGCCTTTTTGGGGTCGCGCTTCAATCCGTGACGCTTTCACGTTCCGGTCAAGATGCCAGCCACCGCCGCCGTTCTTTCCAAGCTCGTGATCAGCTCACGCGGCTGATGCAGAAGTCGATCACGTCCAGCAGCGCCACCTTCTGTGGGGATGCGTCAAGCGGCGCAAGCGCGTCGCGAGCGATCTCCCCGAAATGGCGAGCGCGCCCGATCGTGTCGGCTATGGCGCTGTGACGCTTCATCAATCCGATCGCCTTGTCCAGCGCGGCGTCGTCCGTGGCGTTGTCTTCGATCGCCGCCTTCCAGAAACTGCGCTCGGCCGCGCTTCCGCGGCGGTAGCTGAGGATCACCGGCAACGTCACCTTGCCCTCCCGGAAATCGTCCCCGACATTCTTGCCGAGGTCCTTGGAGGTGCCTCCATAATCGAGCGCGTCATCGATGAGCTGGAAGGCAAGTCCGAGATTCATGCCGTACGAACGGAGCGCAGCCCGGTCGGCGCGGCCCGCTTTGGCAATCACCGGACCAACTTCGGCGGCCGCCGAGAAAAGCGCGGCCGTCTTGGCTTTGATCACGGCGAAGTGCTCGTCCTCGGTGGTTTCGAGATTCTTCGCGGCGGCAAGCTGCATGACTTCCCCTTCCGCAATCACGGAAGCTGCCGTGGAAAGGATGTCGAGCGCGTCAAGCGAGCCGACCTCGACCATCATGCGGAACGCCTGACCGAGCAGGAAATCGCCGACGAGCACGCTGGCCTGGTTGCCCCAGATCGTGCGGGCGGTCTTCCTGCCCCGGCGCATGTCGCTTTCGTCGACCACGTCGTCGTGAAGCAACGTCGCGGTATGCATGAACTCGACACTTGTAGCCAACTTCACGTGGCCGTCGCCCGAATAGCCGAACATCTGCGCGGCGGCGAGCGTCACCATAGGCCTCAGCCGCTTGCCGCCCGACGAAATCAGGTGGTTGGCGATCTCAGGGATCATCTCGACGTCGGAACCGGCCTTGGACAGAATCAATTCGTTGACGCGCGCCATATCCGACGCCGTCAGGGTGATCAGGCCCTCGATCGAGCTTGTTTCCCGCTTTCCGCTTTCGAGGTTGAGAACGACACCCACCACGCACTCCATGTCCGACGCGCCCGCGCGTCTTCTTCCTAGGGGCATGATTCTAGCCGCAACGCAAGTCGCGGCAAGCGGCGAATTGGCGCGGCGGAAAGCCTCGGCCGATTGCTTGTGCTCCGGCGAACTGTCAATCTCTTCACTCGCAGCAGGTGAAAAACAGCCCCTATCAAGAGGTTGCCCCGATGAAAAAAGATGGGATCAGCAAACTCTGGGAATCCTTTTCCTCTGTCGGCCTGCTGACAGGGACCCTGTTCTTCGCCGCCTCGCTTACGCCCAGCCTGGTGCCGCGCAACTTCGCGACGCAAGGCGTGCTTTCGGGATTCTCGCTGGCGGCGGGCTACGGCGTCGGTGTCTTCGGCCTCTGGCTGTGGGACTACCTTGAATTGCAGAAACCCCATCCGCGTGTAGCCAGGGCCATCAAATTCGGGGCGACCGGCCTCTTTGCGGTCGTCGCAATCACATTCCTCTGGCGCGCCTCGGAATGGCAGAACTCGATACGGGTCCTTATGGAACTCGAGCCCGTCGACAGCGCCCACCCAACCAAGGTCGGCTTGATCGCCCTGCTCGCTTTTGTCGCCCTCATGGCCGTGGCGCGGGCCTTCCAGCTCACTTTCAACCTGTTGTCCAGGAACATCGGCCGTTTTGCGCCGAGGCGAGTCTCGAATCTTGTCGGCGTCGTGATCGCCGGGTTTCTGTTCTGGTCGATCGCCGACGGCGTGTTCTTCCGCGCCGCCCTTCACATGGCCGACGCGTCATTCCGGAAGCTCGATGCCCTTATCGAGGACGACACAAAGCAGCCTTCGGATCCGAGCAAGACCGGGAGCGCGGCGTCGCTGCTGGATTGGAACGGTTTGGGCCGCGCAGGGCGGGAGTTCGTGGCAACCGGGCCGACCCGGGCAGATATCGGCAAATTCCTCGGCGGCGACGCGCGCGAACCAATTCGCGTCTACGCTGGCCTCAATTCCGCCGAGACAGCGGAAGAGCGCGCACGCCTTGCCCTCGAAGAGCTGAAGCGCGTCGGCGGCTTCGACCGCTCGGTGCTCATCATTATCACGCCCACGGGCACGGGCTGGGTCGATCCGGCCGCAATGGACACGGTCGAATACCTGCTTCGCGGTGATGTCGCCAGCATCGCTCTTCAATACTCCTATCTCTCAAGCTGGCTTTCCCTGCTCGTCGAACCCGACTATGGCCGCGACGCAGCTCAGGCACTTTTCCGGGAAGTCTACGGCTACTGGAGACAGCTCCCGCGTGACCATCGGCCGAAGCTTTATCTCCACGGGCTGAGCCTCGGCGCCTTGAATTCCGATATTTCGGCCGACCTCTTCGATGTGATCGGCGATCCCTTCCAGGGTGCCCTGTGGAGCGGCCCGCCCTTCCTGAGCAAGACGTGGACCACTGTCACAAGGGACCGCGAACCGGGTTCGCCGGTTTGGCTGCCGCGCTTTCGCGACGGGTCTGTCATCCGCTTCACCGCCCAGAGGAACGCGCTCGCGATTCCGGGCGCCAGCTGGGGCCCGGTCCGAATCGTCTATCTCCAATATGCCAGCGATTCCGTCACCTTCTTTGATCCCCTTTCCATCTACCGCGCGCCGGCCTGGATGGCGGAGCCTCGCGGACCCGACGTTTCACCGCAATTGCGGTGGTATCCCGTGGTGACCTTCCTTCAGCTCCTGCTCGACATGGCGATGGCCACGACCACGCCGATGGGATACGGCCACGTCTACGCGCCGGAGCACTATATCGACGCCTGGGTAGAGGTGCTGGGCCTCGCCGATTGGCCCGCGGACGAAGTCGCTCGGCTGAAAGCGGCCTTCAAACGATAGCAACCCCCGCACGGATTCGGTCTCCCGTTTACAGGAGTGGCACAAACTGCGACTGTCGCGACCATGATCGAACTCATCCGTACCAACGACGCTGTCCTCATCTCCTTCGTGGAGGCGCTGATGCGAGATGCCGGCATCTCCTATTTCGTCGCCGACCAGAATATGAGCGTTCTCGACGGTTCGATCGGCATCCTGCCGCGCCGGATCATGATCGGTGAGGAGGATGTCGAGGCGGCGCGGCGCATTCTGACCGACGCTGGTATTGCCGATGAGATCCGGGGCGCGTGAGGTTCGTCCGCGCCACCGGCAGAACATGCAACCCGATCTGATCATCATCGTGTAATGTCAGCCGCCTTCACGATCGACGCCTTCCATCGCGGCAATTTCTGGCTGGTGCAGCCGGACGGCAAAGGCCATCGCGCCGGCATGGACGCCATGATGCTGGCGGCCGCGGTTCCCTCGGGCTTCTCCGGTCGCCTGGCTGATTTCGGCGCGGGTGCAGGGGCGGCAGGCCTCGCGGTGGCGTCCCGCTGCCCCCAAACCGAGGTGGTGCTCGTCGAACGATCGCCGGAAATGGCCGATTTCGCGGAACGGTCGCTCGCATATTCGGGCAACGCCCATCTCTCAAATCGCGTGTCGGTGCTTGTCGCCGACGTCGCCCTATCGGGGCGCGGACGCGTGGCTGCGGGGTTGGCGGATTCGTCGTTTGACTATGCGATCATGAATCCACCCTTCAACGCACGCCACGACCGCAAGACTCCGGACACGCTGAAGCAGCAGGCCCATGTCATGGAGGATGGTCTGTTCGGGCAATGGATCCGCAGCGCCGCGGCGGTCGTGCGGCCGCGCGGCGGCTTAGCCGTCATCGCCAGGCCGCAATCGCTCCAGGCCATCCTCGACGCGCTTGCCGGAAGGTTCGGCAATGCCGAGATTTTACCCGTCCACGCGCGTGCCGAGACTGCTGCGATCCGGATCGTCATCCGAGCGGTTCGGGCCTCCCGGGCTGGGCTCACACTCTGCCCGCCGCTGATTTTGCATGATGCGGGGAAGGACCTTTTTTCGCCACGCGCCGATGACATCAATAACGGGCGGGCATCGCTTTTCGGGGATTAGCGTCGCATGCGACCACGATGGCATTGCGCGGCTCGCCTGAATTCCTACATCGATGCCAGAATGATCGGAGAACCCAGCCTGTGCGACGCTTGTTCAACCGCCTCCTGCCGAAATCGATGCGATCGGACGCGACGATCATTCCGGTCGTCCGCCTCCAAGGGTCGATCATGGCCGGCAGCGGGCCGTTCCGGCAGAACCTCTCTCTGTCCTCGACGGCGGGGCTGATCGAAAAGGCGTTTTCCTTCGGTGACGCCCCGGTGGTTGCGATCTCCATCAATTCCCCTGGCGGCTCGCCCGTCCAGTCTCGCCTCATCTACAAGCGGATCCGCGACCTCGCGGCGGAGAAGAACAAGAGCGTGCTTGTCTTCGTCGAGGACGTGGCAGCATCCGGCGGCTACATGATCGCGCTCGCCGGCGACGAGATCATCGCCGACCCCTCCTCCATCGTCGGCTCGATCGGTGTCGTGGCCGGCAGCTTCGGCTTCACCGATCTCATCAAGAAGATCGGCGTCGAGCGTCGCGTCCATACAGCCGGCAAGAACAAGGTGACGAACGACCCCTTCCAGCCCGAGAAGCCCGAAGATGTCGAACGGCTGAAAGTCCTCATGGAAGAGATGCACGGCACCTTCATCGACATGGTCCGGGAGCGCCGCGCCGGCAAGCTATCGGACAATCCCGACCTGTTCACCGGGCTGTTCTGGTCGGGCAAGACGGGGATGGAACTCGGTCTGGTCGACGCGCTCGGCGACATGCGAGCCGTCCTGAAGGATCGCTACGGTCCCAAGACCCAGCTCAAGCTCATCACCGCTCCGCGCGGCCTTTTTGGCCGCCGGCTCAGCTTTTTTGGAGCTTTCAACGCGTTGTCCCCGGCCGACATGGCCGGAGCGTTTGTGGACGGTATCGTCGAAGCGGCAAAAGAGCGCGCGTTGTGGAGCCGTTTCGGGCTTTGAACTAGAGCCTGAAGACGGTTACAGTGGACCGTGATGCATGCTGGCCGGCAATATCGACGGCGAGCTGTGAAGGAAGGAGCTAGGACATGCCACAGTTCATCTTCTTCGCTCTGATCGGCATTCTGGCCTATATCGGCTACCGCTCGTTCCTTCGCGAGGCGGAGCGTGTCACGGCCAAGGTACGCCGTGCCGAAAAGCAGGCCGCGACGGGTGCGACCGGGACACTCGTCAAGGATCCCAAGACCGGCGAATACAGGCTCGCCAAGGACTGACGCTCTCCACGTGGTTCCAACTTCGATCGTGCGGGACGCGCCCGCCAAGATCAACCTCGCTCTCCATGTGACCGGTCGGCGCGCCGACGGCTATCACGAACTCGAAAGCCTTGTCGTCTTCACTCGTTTTGGCGACCGCATATCCGTTGCGCGGAGCCACATCGATTCCATCGCGCTGTCCGGTCGTTTTGCGACTGCCGTGCCGGATGATGGCGGCAATCTCGTCGCCCGGGCGCGCGATCAATTGCGCGCTGCCCTACGCCGGGACGGCCCCATTTTCATTGCCTTGGAAAAGAACCTGCCGGTCGCCTCCGGCATCGGCGGCGGCTCCAGCGACGCGGCCGCTACCTTGCTGGCGCTCATCCGGCTTTGGGGAGAGGAGCCCCAACATAATATCGTGCGGATCGCCGAAGAACTGGGCGCGGACGTTCCGATGTGCCTCGCCGCACGGCCGCTCCTGGCCCGTGGTATCGGCCACGAGCTCAGACCCGTGCCGCGATTTCCGGCGCTCCCAATGGTTCTCGTCAATCCCGGTGTCGCGATCTCGACCCCCGACGTTTTCCGGGCCCTTTCTTCGCGCGAAAACGCGCCACTTCCAGTGCTCCCCGACAATCCCGATTTCAGCACCGTGATTTCATGGCTGGGCACGACCCGCAACGACCTGCAGCCTGCTGCAACGAATACGGCGCCGGTGATCGGCACAGTGCTCGACGCGCTGGCGGGCAGCGGTGCTGCTTTCGTCCGAATGTCGGGCTCTGGCGCCACGTGCTTCGGGATTTTCGAGACCGAAGACACGGCGTCGCAGGCCGCTGCCACGATCAACAGGCAACAGCCGTCCTGGTTCGTGGTATCGACAAGGAGCATGGCTCCGGGAGAAAGCTTCGATGGTTGAGAATGCCCGTCCCTTCATTCCGGTCAGGATTGCGGTACTGACAGTGTCGGATACCCGAACCCTCGCCGATGACAAGTCCGGCAAGACGCTGGCGGATCGCGTCGAGGAAGCCGGCCATATACTGTCCGATCGCCGGATCGTTGCCGACGACAAGGAAGAGATCCGATCCTGCGTGCTCGCCTGGTCGAGGGATCCCGACATCGACGTGATCATCACCACCGGCGGAACCGGCTTCACCGGACGCGACGTGACGCCCGAAGCGCTCGAGCCGATCTTCGAAAAGCGCATGGACGGCTTCTCCGAGGTTTTCCACCGCATCTCCTACGACAAGATCGGCACATCGACGATCCAGTCGCGCGCCACGGGAGGCGTCGTCAACGCGACATTCGTCTTCGTGCTGCCCGGGTCTCCCGGGGCCTGCAAGGACGCCTGGGACGGCATCATCAAGGCCCAGCTCGACTATCGGCATATGCCGTGCAATTTCGTGGAGATCATGCCGCGGCTCGACGAGCATCTGAAGCGCGGCGGCGGGGGCGCTTAGGCGGTCGGCCGGCCCCGCCGCCTGTCCGGCGCTATCGATATCTCTCCCTCCAGCCGCTTCGGGGAAAGTCCTCGCGCGAGCGCACCGGCGTCCTCGGCCCTGGTCGCCAGCGCCGCTGCTTGCCTCTTGGTGATCACCAGACCGTCGGCCAACGGGCGATCGCGCCCGAACAGGCGCGACAAAAAGGATGGCCCCGCCCCTCGCAAACGCGAGAACCGTGCCGCGGCCGTCGATGTCGTCATGTGCTCGATCGCAGGCTCAATCCATCCTTCGGCGAGCTTCGCACCGGGCTCGACCAAAAGAAGCCAATCGCCTTTTGCCTGGCGAATCCCTGCGGCAATGCCGCCGTCCGCCAGGAAATGACAACCCGCATGCTCCGCCACTCGATGGGTCTGGTCCGACGATCCCCGGTCACAGACGATGACTTCGCGCACCACCCCCTCGACCGCAGCCGATACCAGCGAGCCCAGCGTTCTCGCCAACCCTTCCTCGTCGTTCCTCGTCTCGATCAGCACGCTCAGCATTCTAGCGCAATAGCGGAAAGACGGTCCTAGGACCAGACGATTGCCACGGACTCCTCGTATCCAAAAGTTCTTGCTTTGTTCTCATTGAGCGAATAGGAATAGTTTCATGAGCATCGCGATTCGACAGAGTGCCGAACGGCCTTGGCAAAAGGCGAAAGTGGAACAGATCGCCCACGCTGACATTGCAGCCTTCGGAGAAGGAAGAGCTGAGATGGCGAATGCCATGATCGAGGAGAGCGGCATCCGCGTTCGGCCCGAACGCAATCGCGGACGTTCCGCCGGCATCAATCCGTCGGGCCGTTTCGAACCGATCAGCCGTGATGTCTTTGACGACGGCTGGAACTCCATTGAAGAGCTGCCGCCGTTCAAGACGGAGGTGCAGGTCGAGAAGCCCCGCACGATCATCACGCGCAACGAATCGCCCGACATCTCCTTCGATCGATCGATCAATCCCTATCGCGGCTGCGAGCACGGTTGCGTTTATTGCTTCGCCCGCCCTACCCACGCCTATATGGGGCTGTCGCCCGGCCTGGATTTCGAATCGAAGCTC
Source organism: Rhizobiaceae bacterium (assembly GCA_035556195.1). Taxonomy (GTDB): domain Bacteria; phylum Pseudomonadota; class Alphaproteobacteria; order Rhizobiales; family Rhizobiaceae. Next base: position 87,863 of record DATMFK010000017.1, on the reverse strand, counting down.
TTCGCCAAGCCAGATGCCGCGCGCCTGCTTGAGCGCGAGCTGGCCAGGGAAGGCTATCAGCCTCGCACCATCGCGATCGGCACCAATACGGATCCTTATCAGCCGATCGAAAAGCAGTACCGCATCATGCGCGAGGTACTGGAGGTACTCGAGGCACGCAAGCACCCCGTCGGCATCGTCACGAAATCCGCGCTCGTTACCCGCGACATCGACATACTGTCTCGGATGGCGGAACAGGGCCTCGCCAAGGTCGCGCTATCGGTGACGACACTCGATCGAATGCTGGCCCGCACGATGGAGCCGCGCGCGTCCACGCCGACCAAGAGACTGGAAGCGATCAAGCAACTCAGCGAGGCCGGAATTCCCACTTCTGTAATGGTCGCGCCGATCCTCCCTGGCCTGAACGACTCGGAGATCGAACGTATCCTCGACGCGGCCTCGGCCGCCGGAGCGCGAGCGGCTGGTTACGTCATCCTGAGGCTGCCTCTGGAGGTCAGTCCGATCTTCAAGGATTGGCTGCTTCGGCACTATCCCGACAAGTATCGGCACGTCATGTCGCTGATACGCTCCATGCGGGACGGCAAGGACTACGATTCGGAATGGGGCAAGCGCATGAAGGGCAGCGGCCCCTACGCATGGCAGATCGGCCGCCGGTTCGAGATTGCCGCGCGCAGGCTCGGGCTCAACGCCGAGCGGTCGCCGCTCAGGACCGATCTATTCGTCCAGCCCAAGAAGGAAGGCGAGCAGCTTACGCTGCTTTGACGAATTCGAGCGAAATCCCGTCTGGCTCCCCTTCAACAGCCGACGGCGCCCTCCCCGACCAGCCGCCAGACGTCCGGGAGGGCTTGCGGAGAATCGGAGCCGGTGCGAGCATCGCCGCGTTATGGCTCGCCCGCGTTCTGATTCTCCGCTTCTTTTCGAAATCGTCGAAAAACCCGACTTCTCGATCGAGAGGCGGGCCATGGCGTCCGGCGAATGGCCTGTAGCGGGTCTCGATGAGGCTGGGCGCGGACCGCTAGCCGGGCCCGTGGTGGCAGCCGCCGTCATACTCGATCCGGATCGTATCCCAGACGGCCTCGACGACTCCAAGCGCTTGACTGCGCTCCAGCGCGACCAGCTTTTCGACAACATCCTTGCCACGGCGCGCGCCGTATCGCTGTCGTCGATCGCCGCCGCCGGCATCGACCGGATCAACATACTGAGGGCAAGCCTCGAAGCGATGCGCCGGGCGCTGGCTGGCCTGAGCGTGACGCCCCGCCTTGCGCTTGCCGATGGGCGCGATGTGCCGCCCGGCCTTTGCTGCCCCGGCCAGGCACTGGTCAAGGGCGACCAGCGTTCACAGTCGATAGCCGCCGCCTCGATCGTCGCGAAGGTCACGCGCGACCGCATGATGGAGCGCTGCGGGCTTGCCGACCAGCGTTATGGCTTCGAGGCCCATATGGGCTACGCCACCGAACGCCATCGAGAGGCGATCGTGCTCCATGGCCCGGTGCCTCGCTGGCATCGCGTGTCCTTCGCGCCGTTCAAAACCGGGGTCGACGAGAGCATGCAATCGGTTTTTCCCTCTCCGGCCGAATAGAGCTGGTGCAACCCGGGCCGGTCTCGGGTTAATATCGCGCGAACCTCCGGTAAGGGCGAGAACGCATGTCGGATACCCGCCGTAAGCTGACCACCATTTTTTCCGCCGATGTCCAAGGCTACTCGAAGCTGATGGAAGCGGACGAAGAGGGGACGCTTTCCACGCTCAAGCGCTATCGGGACGCCATGGCACGGCTCATCGAAGCCCATGGCGGGCGGGTTATCAACACATGGGGCGACGGCCTGCTGGCGGAGTTCCCGAGTGTCGTGGAAGCCGTCCGAGCGGCGATAGACGTGCAGAACGAACTCGCTGGTTACAATGCCAACCGCGCTGCCGAGGCGCGCATGCTGTTCCGTATCGGCATCAATCTTGGCGACGTGATGGTCGACGGCGACGACATCTATGGCGATGGCGTGAACATCGCCGCACGTTTGCAGACCTCAGCGCCCCCTGGCGGCATCGTGATCTCGAGCACGGTCTATGATCAGGTCCGCAACAAGCTCGCCGTCGGCTTTGAATTCCTCGGCCAACTCCCCGTGAAGAATATCGACGAGGGCGTGCCGAGCTATGCGGTGCGCATCGGCGAGCGGGGCGAACGCCACGAGGCAGGAAAGTCCCAATGGGGTCGTCAGTCGACCATCCAGGAAGCGCCCGACATTCAGACGCCCTTGCCGGCGACATCCATGTCGCCGAGCGCGCGTAACCGGGTTCTCTGTGTCTTTGGCGTGGTCGCGCTAGGCCTCCTCGCCATAAACCTTCTGTCCTGGGGGGGCGAGTTGTGGGCAAGATGGCCGGTCTTCGCCCTTGCCGTGACAGCCGCCTTGCTCTGGCTTCGCGCCAACAGCGTGTTCGATCGAACCATCACAATGCTCGCCCTTGCCGGGATTACAGTTGTGGGTGTCAACCTCCTCTCCTGGCACGGCGAGTTCTGGGCACGGTGGCCCCTTCTCGGCCTTGCCATCGCTGCCGGCATTCGCTGGGCCGCGCGCCACCGGGCAAGCGAGAGCAGGCGCGGATAGACCACGTCGCCTCCTCTCACCTCAGGGCTACCGGATACACACTACCAGCCTGGCGGCCAACCTTCGCAGACGAACATGGCGCGGCCGACCGTTCCCCTCTCCATCTCGGGCGCGCACTCGGCGCCTTTCCTCTTCCCCACTATAGGCGAAGCCGAGACGGAGAAGGGGAACTTGCAAGCCCCGGGACGACGCCTTTGTGAGATCTGTGACTGTCGTGCCCGAAAGGGGGAGACATCCGGCAGGACGGAGTGGCCCAGCAATCACCGACCGACCAAGCCTCAAACCAACCGCATCAGGAGCCCTGCCACGAGTTGCGCCCGCTCGACGAGGCTGTCGATCTCGATATGCTCGTCAAGCGTGTGCAGCCCGGCGCCGCGAACGCCGATCGAATCGAGCGTCGGGATTCCCAGTGCGCCGGTAAAGTTTCCATCCGAGCCGCCACCGGCACTCGCATGGCTGAGTTCGAACCCGATCTCCTTGGCGATCTGCCGGGCAACCTCGTAGACCGCCATCGTGCCGGCATCAGGCTCCCAGACGGGGCGCGTGACGCCACGCGCGACCTCGACCGACACGTCGTTTTCCTCTCCGGCCAGGGAAAGCATACGCCTGACGCCCTCGTCGAGATCGGCCTGGCGTTTTGCCATGGACAGCACCTCCGCATCGCAGCTGGAGGAGACGCAATTGACCCATTGGCCGGCGTGCACGACGCCCACGGAAAAGGTGCAGTCCTCACCGGACATCTTCTCGATCTCCAGGATTTTCCGCGCCATGGCGGCGATCGCCGAGCGGCCGTCCTTCAATGCCCAGCCGGCGTGGCTTGGCCGGCCGATGGTTTTCACGTTGAAGCGCGCAATCGCGTAGCGGCCGGTGACGGCGCCGCCGTCCGGGCACGCTGGCTCGGGCACGAGAACGATCTTGTTCTTGCGCGCCTCCATCTCGATCAGCTCACGGGTCGAGGGCGTGCCCACCTCCTCGTCGGGCGTGAAAAGCACAGTGACGGGCAGCGGCGTCTGGAAGCCGATCAGGGTCAGCTGGCGCAGAGCCTCGACGCTCACATAGTTGCCGCCCTTCATGTCCTGGATGCCCGGGCCATAACAACGGCTGCCCTCGATGCGCCAAGGGTTTTTCGTCAGCGTCCCGACCGGATGGACGGTGTCGAGATGACCGGAGATCAAAAGGCCTGGCTTGCCGAAATCCTTGTGTGGAAAGCGCGCACGAAGCGATCCGCCGAAGCCCATGCGGCCCGGAATGCGCTGGACCTCTGCACCCGCCGCGGCGAGATCGTAAGCTGCAAGGTCCATCATGCGGTCGACCGCCACCGCGTCGAAGGTCGGACTTTCGCATTCGACCCAAGGCTTCAGCCCGGCCAGCATCGTATCGGTATTGAATGGGAGTTGCTTGAAATGCATGTGATCGGTCCAGATGCTGACAATCATTTGCGCTGTGCCATACCCAGGGAACCGGGGACAGGCGATATTCGGCGGCGGCCCTAGTGAACGCGCCAATCGGCAGCATATCATCCTCGAGGAGAATCCTGGCAACTATGCCACACGTGCGGAGTACCTCGAATCCGATCCCAAGATTCGGATGAAAGTCACGTTCGAGCGACGATTTTTTGCCCGCGCATGTCGCGCATTGGCCACGAGCCGCGTCTCGAAGGTTCCTGTCCTTGAGGTCGATGGAGCGCCACAAGGCAGATCGAACCCTTCCCGACGCCAGCCCACCGATAGCGATCTGGGTAAGGCGAAGCGTGGAGGAGCGTCGAGCCGGCGAAGTCAGCACTTCTCTATGCGAGCCGGAGCTGGCCGCGCATCGCTCCAATAAAAAAGCCGCCGAAAATGGCGGCTTTTTGGCTCCAGTGCGGCGCGGTTCAGTTGAGCTTCGACTTCAGCTCCTGAACGGAAGCCTTGAAGAGATTGGCGTCAGCCTTGGTGTCGACCTTGCCCGCGAGCACGGCGCGAGCCGCCTCGACCGCAAGGTCCACGGCGCTCGACCGGACTTCGGTCACGGCATCGCGCTCGGCCTGGGCGATCTTCTGCTCGGCCATCGCTGTGCGACGCGCGACATAGTCTTCGGTCTTCTTGTGCGCCTCTTCAATCAGATGACCCGCTTCGCGCTTGGCCGCGGCGACGATCTCGCTCGCCTCCTGCTCCGCCTCCTTGCGCTTGCGCTGATACTCCGCAAGCACCTGCTGCGCTTCCTCACGGAGACGCCGGGCTTCGTCCAGCTCGTTGCGAATCCGGCTTGCACGCTCGTCGAGCGACTTGCCCAACATAGCGGGGACCTTCAGGTAGACGACGATCGCCAGAAAGATGATAAGGCTGACCAGGGCCCAAAATGTTGCGTCCATAGCCTTATCCCCTTGCCGCCTTCACGGCGGCTGCAATGGCGGCCTTGTCGCCCTTGCCGCCGACAAGCTGCTCGACGATCGCGACAGCGGTGTCTTCGGCGATGGTGCCGACTTCCTTCATTGCCGCAGCCTTGATGGAAGCAATGCGCCCCTCGGCCTCTGCGAGTTTACTTTCGAGCCCCGCCTCGATTTCCTTGCGCGCAGCCTCGGCTTCGGCCTTGGCGTTGTCACGAGCGTCCTGGCCGATGGCATTGGCCTTGTTCCTGGCTTCCGCCAGTTCTTGCTCGTAGGCGGCCACAGCCGCGTCGGCCTCTTCCTTCATGCGCGCAGCCTGATCGAGATCCTGGGCGATACGGTCGCGCCGGACCTCCAGGATGCTGCCGATGCGCGGCAACGCGACCTTCTTCAGGAACAGGTAGAACAGGCCGAAGGTGATCGCGAGCCACAGCAACTGCGAGGGATAGGTCGAGCTGTCGAAGGGCGGAAAGCCGCCTGTTTCGTGTTCGACGCTAGTTTCGGTATGGGCTTGGCCTTCGACGGCCTGGGTGCCTGCCGCTCCCGGCGCGGCTTCCTCGGCATAACCCGGTGTCACAAACATCGTATTCCCCTGTTCGCTCCGCCCGGCCGCAAGGGTCTGCGGCCGGTCCTATCGGCTGATCGGCCGGCTCTTACGTGAAGAGGAGCAGGAGCGCGACGAGCAGCGAGAAGATGCCCAGAGCTTCGGTCACCGCGAAGCCGAAAATCAGGCGGCCGAACTGACCATCGGCAGCGGATGGATTGCGCAGTGCGCCCGCCAGGTAGTTACCGAAGATATGGCCAAGGCCGATGCCCGCACCACCCATGCCGAGGCAGGCGATGCCCGCACCGATTGCCTTTGCTGCTTCAACTTCCATTGTCCAACTCCTTGTGGATCGAGAATAGGATTGAATTTCGATTATGACGGGAGCCCCGCCGGTGAAGGTTCTCTAGTGGCTCGGATGCAGGGCGTCGTTGAGGTACATGCAGGTTAGCACCGCAAAGACGTAGGCCTGCAGGAAAGCCACCAGGAATTCGAGAGCGGTGATAGCCACCGTCATGATGAGAGGCAGGACGGCGCCAAATACGCCCACGGCTCCGAGCGCACTCAGCGAAGTGACGAAGCCGGCAAAAACCTTGAGAGTGATGTGTCCGGCCAGCATGTTCGCGAAGAGACGAACCGAGAGGCTGATCGGCCGCGAGAGGAAGGAGATGATCTCGATCAGCACCACCAGCGGGATGAGAATGCCCGGCACCCCGCTCGGCACGAACAGCTTGAGGAAGCTCAAACCATGCTTCCAAAAACCGTAGACAATGACCGTGCCAATAACGAGCAGCGCCAGCGCGAAAGTGACGATGATGTGGCTGGTTACCGTGAAGAAATACGGAAAGAGGCCAAGCAGATTGGCCGTCAGAACGAACATGAACAGGGAGAAGACGAAGGGAAAGAACTTCATCCCATGCGAGCCGGCGGCGTCGCGCAGCATGGACGCCACGAACTCGTAGGACATTTCCGAAACGGATTGCAGGCGGCTCGGTATGAGCCCGCGGCTCGACGTCGTCAGGAAGAGGAATGCGCCCGCCGCGGCGACCGTCGCCACCATGAAGGCCGACGAGTTGGTGAACGAGAAGTCCATCCCGCCGATTTCGATCGGAATCCATTTCGAAATCTGGAACTGGTGGATCGGATCGTTAGCCACTTACGAACCCCTCACAGCATCGACGCCGAACAGCGCCATCTTCATTTCGTGTTTGGCCCGCCGCCGCCCTTGTCGGACTGCTTCGGACCCGCCTCGGCGACCAGCCCCGCAGAGCGCAGGACATTGAGAACGCCAGCACCGAAACCGAGGAAGAGGAAGACGATCAGCCCCCACGGCGATGTTCCCGCCAAGGTGTCGATGAACCAGCCGAGTCCAGCGCCGACAACAATTCCGGCGATGAATTCGCTGGAAAGTTTCAGTGCCTGCCCGGAGCCGGACATAGAGCCCGGTCTGGCGCCTTCGCTCCCGTTCCGGCGTTCCGGCATTCTTGTCGCAAGTGATGCTTCAAGAGCGCGCCGGCGTCGTTCCAGGTCGTCGTCGCGGAGATCGGGTTTCCCTGTCCCGGGCCCGGATTTTCCGGTTCCGTCTGGCCCTTCGTCGCTGGCCATCGTAACCTCCATGCCCGGCCAGCAGCATGCCTACTGTCCGCTTTAAAGTCGGGCGCAACATAGTTAGGCCGCTTTCGGCAGTCAAGCCGCGCGATAAGTGCTTATCACATGTATTTTAGGCAAAGAATTCAGCCACTTGACCAAGTGCGACATAGTGCGCCCACTGCACGGGCGCCGGCGTAGGGCCGAATCCCGCATGGGAATCTCCCGCAGCAATGCCCGGAGCTGCCCCGAGAAGCCCTAACTCCAGCCGCCGCCATGGGTTCGATAGAAGATGTGCAGGCCGATCTTCTTCATCTTCTCCATCGTCCGCGACCAGCGCGGACGAACATAGGTTGCATGGTAGTGAGTGGACGACCCGACCTCGGGAATGAAGATCTTGCCCGCGGTGACCGCCATGGCGATGTCCTGAGCGAGCTTGTAGTGATAGGGGCTGGTGATACGATCCTTGATCCCGTCGCAAGCGAAGGAGAATTGACAGGCGTTGCGCCAATTGTCGTTCTGGTAGACGACCCCGCAGACGGTCTTCGGGTAGGCAGGATTTCGCACCCGGTTGAGCACGACCTGCGCGACGGCGGCCTGCCCTCTCGTGTTTTCTCCGCGCGCCTCGAAATAGACCGCGGTCGCCAGGCATTTCTGCTCTTCCTTGCTGAACACGGAGGCCGGCAAAGGCGTCGCCATCCAGTCATGATCGCCGCGGGCGACCGGCGGAATGAAGCGCCCCTTGTTCGGATCGTCCTGCAGCAGCGTCTCGAATGGCGAAGCCCGGGCATAGTCGGGCTCGGCGGGCGCATAGGCCGTCGCGAGAACATCGGCCTTGTCGTTGGTCACGAGGTCGGCAATGAGCGAGGGCACGCCGGGATCGCGCTGCTTCTGCTTTACATAAAATGCCGTGGCGATCTCGATTTCCTTGCCTTTGATCGCCGGCTTGGCGAATGCCATTTTCAGCCCGCCGTCGAAGCCGGGCTCCATCAGCGAACTGCTGCGCTGAAGCACAGAGCCGGCGTTGAAGGCTTTCGGCGGAACCACCGGTGCGATCTTGACGAGCCGTCCTTGCTTGTCGGCGCGGGTTATGCGCGCCTCGTCGGGCGTATTCTGCGCAGCGGCGCTCTTGCTTCGGAACGCGATTTTCCCGACCCCGGGCGCGTTCACCCCCGCTCCGGAAATGGAACCCGTCTTGAGATCACCGTCGGTGAAAGGCATCTCGGCCGCATGGACGGAACCTGCCACCGCCTCTTCCACATAGGCGCCCCAGCGAGCGGAGGGGTTGTCCATGCCCAACACCATGCTCGTCATATCTTGATAGGCCGTAACGGTCGGAAAACCGATCCATATCCCAAGCCCAACCACGATTGTCGAAAGAGACGGCTTCTTCAGCTCAGCGACCGACAACGGCCGCGCAAAAAGTCGTCGATGCACGAGCACTCTCCAGAACGCAGCACAATCCCGGAGAGAGACAATGGTGCATTAACCTTGATGGAGCGTTAATGCTTCGGAATAGGGCACGATAATGACGACGGAAGTCGGCGCTTCGTCAGCTCCGCTTCTTCGCCCTTCCAGCGAACGGGTTCTCCGACATCCGCAGCGCCATTCGGATGGGCACGCCCGGAATGTCGAACGTTTCCCGCAGGCTGTTGACGAGATAGCGAACGTAGGACTGAGGCATGGCCTCCGGCCGCGAGCACGAGAGCACGAAGCCTGGCGGCCTCGTCTTCGCCTGCGTTACGTATTTGATCTTCAATCGCCGTCCGGCGACGGCGGGCGGCGGATGGTGGGTCACCACACCCTCCAGCCAGCGGTTGAGCCGCCCGGTGGAGACACGGCTGTTCCACACCTTATGGGTCTTCAGCACGGCTTCCATAAGCCGGTCCAGTCCTCGCCCTGTTTCGGCCGAGACGGGAACGGCCTGCACACCGCGCACCTGAGGGAGAAGCCGCTCGGTTTTTTCGCGCAGATCGGCGAGAACTTGCTGGGGGTCCTCGATCAGGTCCCATTTGTTGAAGGCGATCACCGGAGCGCGTCCCTCGCGGACAATGAGGTCGGCTATCTGCAGGTCCTGCTTCTCGAAGGGAATCGTCGCATCGAGAACGACGATCACGACCTCGGCGAAACGCACGGCCCGCAGCCCGTCGGCGACGGATAGTTTTTCCAGTTTCTCCTGAACCTTCGCCTTGCGGCGCATGCCGGCCGTGTCGAACAGCTTCAGCCGGCGCTTACGCCACTCCCAATCGACAGAGATCGAGTCGCGCGTGATCCCGGCTTCGGGACCTGTCAGCAGACGCTCTTCGCCTATCAGCGTGTTGATCAGCGTCGACTTGCCGGCGTTGGGACGGCCGACGACAGCGATGCGCAACGGCTTGGTGTCGTCATAGGGCGTCTCCACATCGGGATCCGCGACGTCTTCGCCAATCAACGCCTCGCTTTCGGCGGGCATGCTGTCGTCTTCGTCCTCATCGCCGAAGACGCGGGCTTCGCCGAGCGCTCCAATGACGGCATCGCGCAGGTCCGGCATGCCTTGGCCGTGTTCGGCCGAGATCGGCACCGGCTCGCCAAGACCGAGTTCCCACGCCTCGAGCAGGCCAGCTCCGGCGCCGCGCGCTTCCGCCTTGTTGGCGACCAGCACGACGGGCTTACCCGAACGCCGAACGATCTCCGCGAAAGTCCGGTCGTCCGGCAAGAGACCGGTCCGGGCATCGACCATGAAGAAGATGAGGTCGGCTTCGTCGATCGCAATCTCGGTCTGGGCACGCATACGGCCCTGGAGCGTGGCCGCCCCAGCGTCTTCGAAGCCGGCCGTGTCGATCACGTCGAAATGGAGATCGTAGAGTTTCGCCGGGTGCACGCGCCGGTCGCGTGTCACGCCCGGCGTATCGTCGACAAGCGCCAGCTTCCTTCCGGCGAGACGGTTGAAAAGCGTTGACTTGCCGACGTTAGGCCGGCCGATGATGGCGACTTTTATGCCCATCGCTCACGACGCGGTGCCCGAGCCATGGATAAGTTCGATCATCAGCGCGGCCCTTTCGCGCACGTCCCGCGGGGCAGCATCATCACCCGAGATCTGTTCGAAGAGCTTCAAGGCGTCCTGGTTCCTGCTTTCCTTCCAGGCAGACAGGCCGAGCGCCTCGCGCGCCGAGTGACGCAGCGGATTGGTGTCGGCGCTGAGTTGCTCCACGCGCTGGGAAACGTCGGCATAGGTGCCATTGTCCACAAGCACGAAAGCAGAGCGCAGCCGTGCCATGTCGCGTATCGACATCGGAATCGAGCCATCGTTCGCGATGGCATCGAAGGCAGCCACGGCGCCTGTGAAGTCGCCCTTCTCTACCATGACGGTCCCGGCTCGCATGCGCGCCAACACCGGATACGCCCCGTATCCGTCAGCCTCGAGCGCCTTCAGCGCTGCGAGCGCTTCGTCGTTCTTGCCCTCGTTGGCCAGCGCCAGTGCCTGCGCGAAGTCATCGCCGGAGCGGCTTGCCTGAGATCCCGTCCAATATTCGTAGACGACGAATGCCGCCGTGCCGAGCACGATGGCAACGGCCAAGCCGATGATCAGAGCGCCATAGCGCTCCCAGAGGGCCCTCGCCTTTTCCTGGCGAATCTCCTCATTTACCTCGCGAAAAAAGCTGTCGTCCGACATCAGAATCCAACCGTAGACATCCCGCTTCCCGTCGCGGGACCGGTGACGGCGCCGTTTTAACGGAATTTCGCCGGCATGGAAGAGGCCGCGCGGGAAAATCCGAGCTATATGCGTCAGCCGATCACGCGAGCGGCGGTACGCCGATCAGCCACAGATGCAGTCTCCAGACGAAGAGGACATAAAGCACGACACCCGCCAGGACCGCCAGCACGTCCCATTTCGCCGGCCCGACCTTGGGGAGTGGCGCCGCTCGGCGCTTGAGCGCGATGCGGTCCGCCACCGCCCAGGCAAGAAAGGCGCCGAACAAGACGACGGCCGCAAGATCGCCATTGGCGAGAAGATGCGCGAAAGCCCAAATCTTCACCGCGAGAAGAAGAGGATGCTTGAGAGCCGGCTTCAGCCGGCCGGCTGGGAAGGCCGATACCATCGCCGAGACGAAGGAGAAAAACATCAGCAGCGCAGCCAGGTGCTTCAGCCATGTCGGCGGCTCGTAGAGCACCGGCGCCACCGCCCAAGCCCTGCCGTATCCCCAGATGATGAGGACGAAACCGATGAGGGAAACCAGCGAATAAAGGCCCTTCCAGGGCCCTTCGCCCATCACCGCCACCCTACCGTCGCGCCACGTCGGCGCGAGCATGCGAACGGAGTGCGTACCCAGAAAGAGGATCAGTCCCAGGACCAGCGGCAGCATCGATTCCTCCGACAGAACAGCCGGTGCATTCTATCGTCCCGGTCCGCCATTGCCTATGACGAAGCAGGCAATACGCCGCTCGATTCCAATCTCGCCACATTCGGGCATTAGCAGCCGGACGTTTCCCGCCTTCCAAATCCGGTTCCCATGACAATTGCTTCTCGCGTTCTTGCCGTCGCTGGCGCCTTGCTTTCCTCGTGCCTTGTATCATTCGCCCGCCCCGCGGAGCCGACCCAATATGTGATCATCTCCTTCGATGGGGCGCATGATCTCGCGCAATGGCGGCGCAGCCGGACGCTTGCGGAAAATACCGGCGCCACCTTTACGTACTTCGTGTCCTGCGTGTACCTGTTGTCACAGGACACGCGCCGCGGCTACCAGGCGCCGGGCAGAGCAGCCGGCAGATCGAATGTCGGGTTCGCCGCTTCAAAGCAGGAGGTTGCCGATCGCCTGGCCGAGATATGGAAGGCACATTCAGAAGGCCACGAGATCGCCAGCCACGGCTGCGGCCATTACGACGGCAAGGAGTGGAACAGGTCCGACTGGGACAGGGAGTTCGACGCGTTCTCCACGATCCTGCGCGACGCCTACACGATCAACGGCATACGCGGAGAGCCGGACGGCTGGAAAGCTCTCGCCGGCGGCGCGATCCGCGGTTTCCGCGCGCCGTATCTCTCGACGAACAAGGCGCTCTTCGCCGCGCTCGCCGATCGCGGTTTCGCCTACGAAGCCAGTGGCGTCTCGCGCGGGCCGGCCGAGCCGACAGAGAGTGGCGGTATGATGCATTTCGCATTGCCGCAAATCCCCGAAGGGCCATCGGAGCGCAAGGTCATCGCGATGGACTACAACCTTTTCGTGCGCCATTCCGGCGGCACGGAGAAGGCCGACACGGACTCCATCTTCGAGAACCGCACCTACAAAGCGTTCCTCCAAGCCTTCGAAGCCCAGTATTCCGGGAAGCGAATTCCCCTGCAGCTCGGCTTCCATTTCACACTGATGAACGACGGCGCCTATTGGCGAGCGCTCGAGCGTTTCGCGGAGCAGGTCTGCAGGCGACCGGGCGTCGCCTGCGTGAGCTACCTCGACTATCTCAAGCGCACCACGTCCTCGAAGGGCGTGGCGCCAGAAGCCGGTGTCGGCGGCTAGCGCACCGCCTGGTCTTCCGCGGGCAGGCCGGCGCGATGCCGTTCCATGTAGTGCCGGTCGAGATCCGGCAGCGGCGCTCCCTCGAGCGTGGCTTCGAAAGCACGCAAACGCTTGTGGATCGACAACAGCTCGACGATCGTCGGCCACGACATCACGAGATATTGGAACGACGAGCTGACCTGCCCGAACGCCGTGGCGATCTGCTGCCAGGCGCCCATGGTGATCTTGCCTGCCGCAATCGTCGGGATGAGGATAAGGTTGGCGAATATGGCATCGGCCTGGAGGTACCCCGACCGGACGATGTTGAAATAGGCGTAGTGGAAATAAAGGTTGAAGTAGTTGCGCCGCACATTGGCGAACAACTCGGCCACGGTCGGCGGCTGCGCCCGATCGGCATCGTCCTCCCCATAGACGAGTTCCTTGCGGTAGGCCGCCTCGACGCGCTGGTTCTTGAACTCGAGCCCGGGCAGCTTGATGCCTGCAACGATGAGGAGCACCGTTCCGAAAACGGACCAGAGGACCGCAGCGAATACGAGCGAATAGGGAATGGCGCCGACGATGGGCAGCACTGTCACGTGGCTCGACAATTGCGCCAGCAGCGGCAGAAACGCGATCAAGGTCATCAACGCGTCGATGAGTTGGACGCCCAATCCTTCCACGGTCGTCGAGAAGCGCATCGTATCTTCCTGGACGCGCTGCGACGCGCCCTCGATGTGCCGGAGCTTGGCCCAATGAGACATGTAGTAGTCGTTCATCGCGGTGCGCCAACGGAAGATGTAGTGGCTGACGAAGAAGCGCGTGACGACGAAGTTGGCTATGGAGGTGAACGCTATGCCGGCAAAGACGCCGAGCAGGCTGTAGAGTTCACCGGGAGACACGGACCCAGGGCTAGAGATGGCCCGCTGGAACAAGTCGAAAAATGGGCCACGCCAGGTGTTGAGGGCGACGTAAAGCTGTACCGATGCATAAGTAGAAAAGAGGATCGCCGACGATCCGAGGATCGACCAGTTCTGCCATGGGTGGGGAGAATAGAACGCCCAGAAAACGTAGAAAGCGCCCACGAGGAAAGCGAAATAGATATAGAACCACAGGAAGGGCTTCGACCAGAAGATCTGGACCCCTAGGATGGGAGGCTCCCCCGCCGCGGCCGGCGGCATTCCGAAATAGGCGCCGATATGCTCCCCAACGAAGAACCAGAAGAGCACTCCCGCGAGGCTCCACAGAGCCGCTGAAATGAAGAAGAGTTTCGGCTTCGGGAAGAAGGATACGAACACGTCTGCAGGTCCTTTTTGCGCGCGATTCAGCAGCGGACTGACTCGGCGCATAAGGTCACACTTCGCGGCGAAAGGGAACGACACTTGACCGTGACGTCCGACACCGCCCGTGCCGTTAGCCGATTCCGATCCTTGGACCGGCGGACCACGCAATGATGGCGGAAAGCAGTAGCGCCGCGGCAGCGCCGAGCGAAGGGACGAAAAAGCCCCCGGTCTGGTCCGCGGCGATACCGGCTGCTATCGGACCCAGGATCTGGCCGACGCCGAAGGAGGCCGTCATCAGCGCGAAGACACGGCGAGGCGCCAGCGGCGCAAGAAGCCTGCCAGCCTGAAGACCCAACGCGGTGATCGCAACGAAGGTGGCGCCGAGGAGCACGCCTCCGATCAACGGTCCCGCTGCGCCACCAAGTCCGACGCTTATCCAGACGCCCAACGCTTCGACGCAGCAGGCGACCGCGAAGACCGACGTCAGGCTCCACCGCTTCGCGAGCCTGCTCCACAGATGGACGGAGGGAATGACGGCCAGTCCGGTGGCCAGCCATACTCCCGTTTCCAGAAGCCGGCCGCCATGGCCCTGCCGAACGATCGCCACGAGGAACGTGGCGGTCACGATGTATCCGAAGCCGAACAGGCCATAGGCGAGGATCATTTTCGACAGCGCGCCGATCCTCGGCAAGCGCGGTTCGTGTCGGGCGTCTCCCACTCTTGCCGGGCCGCGATCGATGAGCCAAAGAACGACTGCGAAGCCGACCAGCGAAAGAATGCCAGACCAGAACCAGCCCGCAGGCCATGCCGCTCCGGCAGCCAACAACCCAGCGGTCATCAGCGACGATATGGCAATGCCCCAGCCGACACCCGAAAAGTGGACCGCCTGCAGGTCATCGCGGTTTGCGTCCGCCAGGTGGCTGAAGACAATGGTCGACGAAAAGATCATTGCGAAGGCGCTGGCGACGCCGGCGAGGAAGCGGATGGCGATGAAAGCCGCCAGATTCGTGGTGAGGCCCATAAGCGCCGCCAGGATAGCACTGGACGCAAGACCGACCAGCACGATCTTGCGCTCATGGCCGCTCGCCCAGGCGCCCGCCGCCGCGAAGGCGCCGAGCAGGTAGCCGAGAAAGTTCGCCGAGGCGATCACCCCTGCCTCGAAAGCGGAAAGTCCGATCTCCTCCATCATGCCCGGAAGAATTGGCGTGTAGACGAAACGGCCGATGCCCATGGCGACTGCCATGGCGATCATGCCGCCAAAGGCGACACGTAGGGGCGAAGCCGGAGCGATCATGCCTAGACCATAGGGGAGCCTCCCGATGATGCAATGCAACATCGGGAGGCAGTACGCTCTATCATCTGGTCCAGCCGTAGCTTGGGCCGCGGGCTCACCTGCAGCAATGCTGCGGCAGCCGGTTTCGGGATGCGAGACCGCGGTTGAAAGGCAGATCGGCCAAATCGCGGGCGGACATGGTTTTCAGGACCGGATGAGACAGCGGATCGCGCAACCAGGCCGCCTTCTCCTCTTCGGAAGGGGCCGCAGCTTCGGAACGGAGCGCTTCCAAGACAACTGAGAAAATCTTCATCATGAATCTCTCCCCAATGGCTGAGAGCTCCCTTATCATCTAACCTTGGTGATCCGCTCACAATCCAGAAATTGCAGGTTCCGTCTTTAGATTATCTAAAATGAAAAACCTCAACGCCTTTCATCTCAACGGATTGCGAGTCGTCGAAGCGGTCGCACGCGGCGGCTCCTTGCAGGCCGCGGCGGCAGAGCTGGGCGTCTCCGCAAGCGCCGTGAGCCAGCAGGTCCAGCGCACGGAGAAGCAGCTCGGCCGTCCCCTCTTCAACCGCACTGGGGCGGGGCTCGTACCCACGGATTTTGGCCGCATCTTCTCGGCCCGTCTATCGGCGGGCTTTCGCGAATTGGCACAGGCGATCGCCATGGCCGAGACCGAACGGACGGACACGCTGGTTGTCTCGGTGGCCCCAGCCTTCGCCTCGAAATGGTTGCTCGCTCGCCTTTCCCGCCACTTCGCCCGGCACCCCGGCGTCCGGCTGCGGATCGACGCCACGGCTTCGCTTGTCGATCTCGACCGATCCGACGTCGAGGTCGCCATCCGTCTCGGCAGCGGCAACTGGCCCAACTTGCGAGCCCAATTATTGCTCGCCCAGGAGATCTTCCCGGTCTGCGCGCCTTCGGTCGGGGCGAATCTGAAGTCGATCGGGGACCTCGCCTCATCCTGGGCAATCGAGGACGAGAGCGCGATGATCACCTGGGAGAGCTGGTTCGAGACGGCAGGCGTGCCGCCGGTGCCGATGCGCTCGGGCGCCCGCTTCACTGATCCGCTGCTTTGCCTGGAATCGGTGATCGCCGGTCACGGAGTGATGCTGGCTTGGCAATTGCTGGCGGCGGATGCGTTGGCCGATGGCCGCCTCGTTGCCCCGTTCGGCGTGCGGGCGCAAAGCGGCCTAGGCTATTGGCTGGTGACATCGTCCGTTCGCCCGGAGAGCCGCAACGTGCGAAACTTCAAGAACTGGATCCGCGAAGAGATCGCGGAGACGATGGCGCGCTTCGGCTCGGCTTCGCCGCAGCCGAGTGGCTGACGAACGCACCGGACGGTAGGGCGCCGCAAATGCAAGCGCGTCCTCTATCCGCCCTCATGGACGCGCGGCGCTCTGGCATCTATCTATGAACCACACTCAATCATTCCGGCAGGCAGGTCATGACCTCACACCCTCGCAGCGTTTCCGCTTCCATCGATCCCCTGAAGCTCGACAGACTAGCCGAGGTAGCGGTCAAGGTCGGGCTGCAGCTCCAGGTCGGCCAGGACCTGATCATGACCGCTCCGGTGGCCGCGCTGCCTCTTGTGCGCTGCATCGTAGAACAAGCCTACAAGGCCGGCGCAGGCCTGGTCACGCCGTTCTTTTCCGACGAGGAGCTGACGCTTGCCCGCTATCGTTTCGGGCCCGACGCAAGTTTCGACCGCGCTTCCGGCTGGCTCTACGAAGGCATGGCCAAGGCTTTCGAAGGAGGCGCGGCGCGTCTCGCCATCGTCGGCGACAATCCGATGCTCTTGTCCGCAGAGGATCCCGCCAAGGTGGCGCGCGCCAACAAAGCGAATTCGATCGCCTACCAGCCGGCGCTGGAGAAGATTGCGGGCTTCGACATCAACTGGAACATCGTCGCCTATCCGACTCCCTCCTGGGCGAAGCAGGTCTTCCCCGGCGAGGAGGAGGACGTCGCGGTGGCGAAGCTTGCGCAAGCGATCTTCTCGGCCTCGCGGGTCGATATCGACGATCCGATCTCGGCCTGGAGGGAGCACAACGCCGCGCTCTCGCGGCGCACTGCCTGGCTCAACGGCAAGGCCTTTCATGCCCTGCATTTCAGTGGACCCGGCACCGACCTGACGGTCGGCCTTGCCGATGGCCACGAATGGCACGGCGGCGCTTCGGTCGCCAAGAACGGCATCACCTGCAACCCGAACATCCCCACCGAGGAGGTCTTTACCACGCCGCACGCCCTGCGCGTCGAGGGACATGTGACCAGCACCAAGCCCCTGTCGCACCAAGGAACCCTGATCGACGGCATCGCGGTCCGCTTCGAAGCCGGCCGCATCGTTTCGGCCAAGGCAACCCGCGGCGAGGAAGTGCTGAACAGGGTCCTCGATACCGACGAGGGCGCACGACGGCTCGGCGAAGTGGCTCTTGTGCCGAACTCGTCGCCGATCTCGAAGAGCGGGCTCCTGTTCTTCAACACGCTCTTCGACGAGAACGCCTCCAGCCATATCGCACTCGGCCAGTGCTACTCGAAGTGCTTTGTCAACGGCGCCTCGCTCTCACCGGACGAGATCGCGGCGCGGGGCGGCAACAAGAGCTTCATCCATATCGACTGGATGATCGGTTCCGACAAGATCGACGTCGACGGCCTTCACAAGGACGGCCGCCGGGAGCCCGTGATGCGCGGCGGCGAGTGGGTGTA
The DNA here is from genome assembly GCA_035556195.1 of Rhizobiaceae bacterium. GTDB lineage: Bacteria > Pseudomonadota > Alphaproteobacteria > Rhizobiales > Rhizobiaceae. Next base: position 70,039 of record DATMFK010000017.1, on the reverse strand, counting down.
AGGCTGGAGCGCCTTCAAGCCTCCGCGACGAATTTCTCGTAGAGGTCCGGCTTGAATCCAACCATGAAGCGGCCGGCGCTATCGAGCACCGGCCGCTTGATCATGGTCGGATGCGCCAGCATGAGGGCCGTCGCCTTATCGGCGTCGAGCCACTCCTTGTCACCCGCTGGCAGATCGCGGAAGGTGGTGCTCGACTTGTTCAGGAGCTTCTCCCAGCCGAGCGCATCGCGCCACCGGGCGAGAGTCGGCGCGTCCAGCCCATCGACCCGATAGTCGTGGAAATTGTAGTCAATCCCCCTGCCCTCGAGCCAAACGCGCGCCTTCTTGACGGTGTCGCAATTCTTGATTCCGTACATGGTGATGGTCAAAGCGGAGCACCCTTCCTGATGGCCTTTTTGTCCGCATGAACCAGTGGGAACTTGCGGTCAAGCCTGGAGGGCACGCCTGGCAACCTTCCCGACCGCCTCGACGAGTATTCGGTTCTGGCGACGGATCGCCGCGCGAAGTTCGGGTATTTCGGCGTCCTGGCGTTTCACGAATTCGATGAACATCATATTCATGTTGTTGAAGACGAGTTCGCCCACTGCCCGACCATCTATGTCGGCCCGGACGAGGCCCAGTTCCTGCAGCCGCACGATCAGAGCGCAGATCTGATCCGTCAGCGCCCGGTCGAGATCGCCATAGGTCAGGCCGAACGGGCTGTCCGGCTGTTGCGTCGATATGGCCATGGCCTGGCGCCACATCCCTTTGTCGAGATAGATCAGCGAGTGCTCGATATAGATGCCGATGAGCGTGTCGAGCGCGTCGCCGACATTCGCCGGAGGATGCGCCACGACGCCCCGCCCGGCATTCAGCACCTCGTTGACCTCCATCGACACGATGGCGACCAGCACGTCCCCCTTGTTCCGGTAGTAGTTATAGATCGTGCCGACCGACACTTCGGCCCTGGCCGCGATCGTTTCGATCTTGGATCTCTCATAGCCGACGTCGCGAAACAACGCCGTCGCCGCTTCCAGGATGCGCCGTCGCCGATCCGCCTTGTGCTTAGCCCGCAATCCGCTCATGGGCCGTATGTGGCACGAAATCCGAATTGACTCAATTTTGGAATTGGTTCAGTTTTTTCCCCAAGCCGGAAAAAAGGCAGGGGAGAGCACTCGATGACGACCGATCCGATTTCGACGCTGGCAAAGCACGCCCGCATGCTGGCGACGGCCAGTGGCCTTGCGTTGTTCGTATGCGGCAGCGCGACGGCACAGGAACTCAACGCGCTGATCTGGTGCGACCACGCCGACCCGGCTCTGCTTCAGCCCTTCGAGGAGGCCAACGGCGTCAAGGTCAACATCAAGGAGTTCGAAGGTACGGGTGCAGGACTCGCCTTGGTGGAACAGTCCCAACCGGGCGATTGGGACGTGATGGTCATCGATTCCATCGATGTGCCCCGCGGCGTCGAGAAAGGGCTGTTCGAACCGTTGCCGGAAGACAAGCTGCCCTTCGCCGATCTCTTCCCGGAAGTGAAGATGGACGGTTCCACGCTGGTGGACGGCAAGCGCTACGCCATCACCGAGAAGTTCGGATACAATACGATCGGCTTCAACAAGGAAAAGGTCGAGCCGGCGGACATGCAGTCGCTGGAGGCGCTGACCAGTGACAAATACAAGGGCCGAATTGCCATCTACGACTACTACCTGCCCGTCATAGGGATGGCCGCGCTGGCCGCCGGCAAGAAGACCGCCGATCTGACCGAGGCCGATCTTCCCGCCATCAAGGACATCCTGTTCAAGATGAAGGCGAATGCGAAGCTCGTCGGCGAAGTGACGGCAAGCCAGACCGCGCTCGCCACCGGCGAGGTCGACATTCTGGTCGGCGGCGGCGAATGGGTGACGGCCGGACTGGCAAGGGAAAACCCGGCGCTCGACTTCTCGATCCCCAGGGAAGGCGCGGTGCTGTGGTCGCAGTCGCTTGCCATGTTCAAGGACAGCAAGAACAAGGACCTGGCTCTCAAATTCATCCAGTACGTGTTGAGCCCGGAGGGCCAGGCGCGTCTCGCCACCTCGTCCTGCTATTGGGGCATGCCCTCGAACAGCAAGGCGGCATTGACCGACGAACAGAAGAAGACGCTACGCTTCGACGAACAGCCGCAATTCCTTGCCCGGGCGCAGCCTTATCCCGCACCGAAAGCCGATCTCGACAAGAAGTTCCAGGATCTGTGGACCGAGATGCTGCAAGCGCAGTAGATCCACAGAAGTGGTCACCGCTTCGCCGTCATTGCGTGTGATGCCTTGGGCGCTGGTCACGCCGGCGCTCGCCTGGACGCTTCTGTTCTTCGTTTTGCCCTTCGTCGCCATGGCCGTCATGAGCGTGACGACGCCAGAGGGCGGCTTCACGATAGCCAACTACGCAGGCTTCGTTGCCAATCCCTCGTATTGGCATGCCCTCGCGAACTCGCTCGAGGTGACCGGGATCGTGACGGTGGTCTCTGTCCTTCTTGCATATCCCTTCGCGTGGATCCTGGCCGAGATCGTGCCGCCTCGCCTCCAGCGGCTGGCGCTCATCCTGGCCGTGCTGCCGTTCTGGACGTCCTACGTCGTGCGCTCCTACAGTTGGTTGCTGGTGCTGGCCCAGAACGGCGTGGTCAACCGCGCGCTGATGGCGACCGGGCTCATCGCCGAGCCCGTCCAGCTCGCCAATACGCGGTTCGCGACCATCACAGGCTTCGTCCATTTCTTCGTCATGTTGCTGACGCTCACCATCTTCGCCAATCTGAAGCAGCTCAGCCCGAGCTACCGCAAGGCGGCGGCCGACCTCGGAGCGGGACCGGTTCGGACTTTCCTGTATGTCGTCCTGCCGCTCACCCTTCCGGGCATCATGGTCGGCGCCTTCCTGACCTTCGTGCTCGCCATCGGCGACTATGTCACGCCGCAGATCCTCGGAGGCAACAACGAGCTGCTGATGCCGCAGCTCATCATGATGCAGATCGGCCGACGCGGGGACTTTCCGCTCGCCTCGGCCCTTGCCATCATCCTCATGGCGGTGGTCACCATTGCCTATCTGGCCTGCGCCCGCTGGCTGAAGATCGAAAGGGCCTGATGATGCGCCGAGCTCTCCGGCACCTGATCCTGCTCTATGCGATTGGCGTCTACGCCTTCATCTTCCTGCCGGTCATCGTACTGACACTTTTCTCGCTGCAAGCCACGTCCTTCCCCATCCCGCCTTTCACCGGGCCGTCGCTGCGCTGGTATGCGGCTGTACTGTCGGATACCCGCCTTGTGGCTGCGCTGGGCAATTCGGTGCTGGTCGCCGTCGCCTCGTCCCTCGTCGCCGTCGTCATGGGTTTTCTCGCCGCCTGGGGCTTTGCCCGTTTTCACCTGCCGGCTTCCGCTTGGCTGCGCGCCCTGGTGACCTTGCCGCTGACGGTGAGCTACCTCATCATCGGCATGGGCCTGCTGATCCTGTTCAACCGGATGGGGGTACCGAAATCGCTGATGGCCGCAGCAATCGGCCATGTCGTCATCAACCTGCCGCTCTGCTTTGCCGTCATCTACAGCCAGATGGGCGAGCACCAAATCAACGTGGAGCGCGCCGCGCGCGACCTCGGCGCCTCCGAATGGAAAGTGCTCGCACTGATCACGGCGCCGATGATGGCGCCCGCGATCTTCGCGAGCTTCTTTCTCTCCATGACATTCTCCTGGGACGAGTTCGTGATCTCCTTCCTGCTCACCCGTTTCGACACGACCTTGCCCGTCGAAATCTGGAACCTTTTGCGCGCGGGTCTCAATCCCAAGACAAACGCGGTTGGGTCGCTGGTCTTCGCCGTTTCGATCGCGATGGCCTTTGCCCTGGAGTTCATCCTGTTCAGGACGAGGCGAGCATGAGCGCACTCGTCGAAATTTGCGATGTCTCGCACAGCTTCGGCCATGTTGCGGTATTGAAGGATATCTCGCTCGGGATCGAAGCCGGCAGCTATACGGTCCTTCTCGGCCCATCGGGCTCCGGCAAGACGACCCTCCTGTCCGTGCTCGGCGGTTTCATTACGCCCAGCCAGGGCAAGGTTCTTATCAGCGGTCAGGATTGCACGGCAGCGCCTCCCGCGAAACGCCCGACGACCACCGTTTTCCAGGATTATGCGCTCTTCCCGCATATGAGCGTCGGCAACAACGTCGGCTTTGGGCTGCGCATGCGTGGCATCGGCAGGGCTGTGCGAAAGGCACGCGCCCAGGATGCGCTGGCGCTTGTCGGTCTGCCGGATGTCTTCAGCAAGAAGCCTCACCAACTCTCGGGCGGGCAGCGACAACGCGTGGCCCTCGCCCGTGCGCTGGTCGTCGAGCCGGCCGTGCTGCTGCTCGACGAGCCGCTCGGCGCTCTCGACCTCAAGCTGCGCCGCCAGATGCAAGACGAACTGAAGGCGCTACAGAAGCGTGTCGGCACGACCTTCGTTCATGTCACTCATGATCAGGAAGAAGCCATGGCGCTGGCCGATCATTGCATCGTCATGAACGACGGCCGGATCGAGGACAGCGGTGCTCCCGAACGTGTGTATTCCCGCCCGGCAACGCGTTTCGCCGCGACCTTCATGGGGGAGAGCACCCTTTTCCCGGCGAGAATATCGGAAGCGGGCGACGGCAGGATTCGCGTGCAGACAAGCTTGGGGGCGACCGTGCTTTGGGGGAATGTTCCAGCGTCCGCCGAGGGTTGGCTTGCGGTCAGGCCGGAACATGTGAAGGTCGGCGAAGCCATTGCCGGCTTCGATCTCGGAGAGGCGAATGTCGGATCCGTCGTCTTCCAAGGCAGCTTCAAACGCGTGTTGGCGCGGTCGTCGCGCGATCCGTCCATTCAGTTCGTCGCCAAACTGCCGGCCCACAAACCGATAAGCGGCGGCGACCGGATTTCCCTATATTGTTCCCCCACTGACCTTATCGTGCTGGGGAGTTGAGCCGTGGGAACGCTTCCGGTCGTCGAACATGGAGTCTGGTACGAGACCCTGAGAATGGCGGACGGCGTCACACTTGTTCACGAGCCTTGGATAAAGCCGTTCTTCCGCTGCAATATTTGGCACGTGCGAGGACGCGATCGGGATCTGCTGTTCGACAGCGGTCTCGGCCATGTCAGCCTCAGCCGCCATGTCGCACTCGTGAGCGAGCGCAAGCTCGTCTGCGTGGCAAGCCATACGCATTTCGACCATATTGGATGCCATCACGAATTCCCGGATCGCTGCGTCCACGCGGCGGAAGCGCACATCCTCGCCGATCCGCGCAATGAATGGACACTGGCCGATCGCTACGCGACCGAAGAGATGTTCGATGGCCTGCCACGTGGGTGGGACACGTCACGCTATCGCATCGAACCCGCGGCCGCCGGCCGGATCCTGCATGATGGCGACCTGATCGACCTGGGCGACCGCGCGTTCGAAGTCATCCACACGCCCGGCCACTCGCCGGGAGGCATCGCGCTGTTCGAGCAGAAGACAGGCATGCTGCTTTCCGGCGACATCATCTATGACGGACCGCTGATCGACGATGCCTATCATTCCGTGGTCGACGACTACGTGGCGACGCTGGAGCGCATACGTGTCATCCAGCCGTCGATCGTCCATGGCGGGCATTTCCCGAGTTTCGGAGCGACACGCTACCAGCAGATCATCGCCGAGTATCTGGCGGGGAAGCGCCGTCCCGGCTGCCATATCAGATAGCGCCGCAATCGGATTCGGGCGACACGCTTTAAGTTTGTTCTTGCCGCATTCTCCGACCGAATCCGGTCGGCTGCGCAATGCGTTAGAGGCATTGGTTACGGGATAACGTAGAGCGCAACCTCGCTCGCAACGCCTCTGAGCATGGCTTCCTGCGAGACTGGAGCCAGGTTCGCCGCTTCAAGCACTTCGGCCGCGCGCGTATCCTGCACCACCGCATCCGTGGCGTAGATCGATTGCGAATTGGCAAGGCCCTGGACGCGTGAGGCGATGTTGACCGTCTGGCCGAAATAGTCCTGACGTTCGTTCATCGAAACGGCGATGCAGGGACCTTCGTGGATACCGATCTTCAGGAGAAGATCTTCACCGCCGCGCTCGCGGTTGAGCTCGCGCATCGCCTCGCGCATCCGCAGCGCCGCCGCCACTGCCCGATCCGGCGTCGGAAACGTTGCCATGACCGCATCGCCGATGGTTTTCACCACGGCGCCGGCTTCCGACGCGACGATCTCGTTCAACACTCGGAAATGCGTACGGACGAGATCGAAGGCCGCGAGATCGCCGACCCGCTCATAGAGTTCCGTCGAGCCGCGCAGGTCGGTGAAAAGGAAGGTGAGGCTGGTGATCTTGAGGCGCTGGTCGACATCGACCGTATCGGTTCGATAGAGATCCCGGAATGTCTGGTTGGTCAGCAGGCGCTTGGCGGTGAGGAAGGGCCGCCGCTTAGCCAGCATCTCGTGAAGAGCCTCGCCTGCAACGCAAACGGATGGCAATGTGCGCGTGTCCGTCCTGTTCTCGAACGTGATCCGGAGCGGCCCGGGATGCATCTCCAACGTCTGGCTCAGCGTATGCTCGCGATCGATGACGATCGACAGGCTCTGCCGCTCGCGCGTGGGTTCCCCGCGCACGTCGAGGAATTGCACGGCATGTGTCACCGGCTCGAAGACGATGACGAATTCGGCCGGAAGCTGGATCGACAGGATCGCCTTTTCCCCAGGCGGAAGTTCGACGATCTCGAGCATGAAATCGTCGAGCAGCTCGGTGAAGCCCTCTTCGGGAAGGTCCACCCCCGACCCCCAATAGACCTGACGGAAATATTCGGCGGGCGACAGTTCATGCTGATTGTGCGCGGCGATCTTGCGGACGCGTGGACTGACGGTGAACGTCACCTCGACCATTTCGTCCAGCGTCGGCTCGTAGCCCGCAGCGCAGAGCGCGCAGACATATTGTTCCTTTTTTACCGTCTTGAGAGTCGTGTTGGAATCGAGCACGCCTCCGCATCCTGGGCAAAGCACGTTCCAGGAAATGTCGAACAGGCCGAGATGAGCGGCGTGCAGCAAGGCGGAGATGGCGTCCTCTTCGTCGAGGCCGTTCCTTGCAGCGAACGCCAACGCATTGATGCGGCACAGATGGCGGTCGGGCGCCTCCGCTATCATCCGCTCGATCGCCGCCACCGCGGCGGGATCTGCGGACTGCTGGAGGATCGCAAACAGATCCTTTGCGTCGCTCATGGCATCGCCTCCGAGATCATGGACGACAAGGATACACCTGCCGCTCGGGACCGAAAAACGAAATCCGCCCCTTGAAAGCATCGTGCTGACAGAACGCGCCCGGTAAAGCGGCGCGCACGGGCCGCATTGTGGCCTGTTAGCCGCGGGATGTGCCTCCGCGATTCTGGCTGTTTCCCATTCTGCTAAAATATCTATGATGTGATATGGCGCTCTATCTTCTACTTCTCCTGTCCGGCTTGCAGATCAAGCACTTCGTGGCGGATTATCTGTTGCAGACGCACAGGATGATCATGGAAAAGGCTTCGTTCCGGAAGCCTGGTGGCTATCTGCATGTCGCCATCCATGCAGTCGGAACCTTGTTGATCCTGTTGCTGGCCGGCGTTCCGCTCTCCCTGACAGCGCTGCTGGTCGCAGGCGAGGCAATTGCCCATTATCTGATCGACTATGGAAAGGCCAATTGGTCGTGCCGGAAGCCTCCGGACATCGCGAAGGCTTCATTCTGGGCCGCTCATGGAGCGGACCAATTGCTGCATCAGCTGACCTATACGCTGATGATTTATCTCGTCCTGCTGTCCCGCGGCGGCTGATGCCGCCGAATGCATGTCGCAGAAACTTGGCAGCGGCCTTGGGCAAACGACATGCTTTTAATGCCTTGATTCCAATGCCGCAGTCAGGTCGCTCGTCGTGTTGGCAAGGCGCTCCGCCAGAACACGGATGATCTGCAGGGCGGCGGCGGGCGTCTCCGCGATCAGTTCCAGGAAGTGGTCTTTTCGGATGCGCAGGGCAACGAGATCGCCGCTTGCCCGGACAGTCGCGGTGCGCGGCACTTCACAAAAGGCTGAAATCTCCCCGAACAGCGAATGCTGCGGCAGATGCGCGACGATCAACTCGTGGCCATTGGCCTCGGTAAGCACATCGGCCGCCCCCTGGAGGATGAAATAGGCATCGCCCCCCGCCGAGCCCTGTCGAAAAACCACTTCCCCATCCTCGAAGCCCTGCTTCTCCGAAGTGTAGGCGAGCAGTTTGAGCTTTCCGTCATCCATCGAGGAGAAGAACGGGACGGACCGTAGCAATATCACTTCTTCATTGAGCGATGTCATCCGAGACCTGCCAAAATATTAGGGCCTGTCGACAGGCCTTAGCCTGAGACGAGCTTAGCGAATTGCACATTGGTTTCCAGAAGGTTTTTCGGTACGTCGTCGCCCGAAACCCGCCCGAATTCGAGGAACAGAGCACGACTGAACAGCATCGCATGGCTGCGTTCGGCCGGAGCGCACAGAATACCCGGGCGCCCACCCGTGCTGTCCTCGGCTTCGTCGAGCACAGCCTGCAGGATCGACCGCTGCTCGGCGACCGGAAGGGCCGCGCAGGCGCGGTTGAGCACGAGGAAATCGGGCTTCTTCATGAGAGCGCGAGCCAGCCGAAGCTTCTGGCGCTGCGCCTCCGAGAGCGCTCGTCCGCCAACGCCGACGTCGAAGGCGAGGCCAGCTCTGAAAGTCGCTTCGGAAAGGCCGAGTTCGGCCAGCACCTCGGTGACGGCAGCCATGATGCGCGTCCGCCCACCGACCAGATTGGTCTCGATACGGCCGAACAGGACATTGTCGACGATCGTCATGGACGGATTATAGGTATCGAAGTCGTTGAAGATGACCTTGTTCTCGGCAAGCTTGCCCAGCTCGTCGTGCAGGCGGTTGCGCGCTTCCAGGATCTTCTGCTTCAAGTCGTCGTCGAGAAGGCCGAAGCGATAGCGCGGTTCGACATAGCTCATCGACAACGCAATGAGTTCGCCCCTGTCTTCGTCGTCGAGCGCCTGGACGCTTGCCCTTTGCGAACGGGTGACGATTTCACGGAAGCGTGCGATGCGCTCCGGCGTCATGCCGGCCTGCCCAAACAGCGGGCTGGCCGAGGAGAGATCGGCGAACATTTCGGTGAACATGCGTGCGGTTTCCAGGCCGAGGCCGAGCAACCGGTCGCGCAGGCCCACTTCCTGGAGTATGCCCGCCACCACCGGATTGCCTGCCAAGGCCTCTGGAGCGAAAGCGGGATCGACCGGCATCCCGAACAGGATGTTCTCCGCGACGGAGGCTTGCCCATTGTAGCGAGCGACGTCAAACGGCTCCACCAGCCGCTCCAGTCCCGCACCGGCAAGCTTCTCCTGAAGAAGACTACGCGCTTTGGCGATCACAGGCTGCACGCGCTCGACGTCTTCCGCCCGCATGCGGCTGTTCAGACCGATCTCGTTAATGTCCGCGCGCAGGCCTGCGATCCGCGTCGAGCGCTGGATGTGATCGAGCAATGCGTCGTCGCTTGACGCCGAAATCCGGTCACGGTCGACCCAATCGTCGCAAAAATCGAACTCGGAGTTGCCTGAAAGCCGAGCCTCCGACAGCTCCAACTCGCTCCTGACACGCGAGCCGGAGCGGACCGGCCGGTTCTTCAGAACCTCGAGCAGACATTCCTCGATGCTGCCGCCAGGAAGGAAAACCCCGCTGTCGACATAGCCTATGCCCCGCCCGATGATCGCCTCGGGAACATATCTCAGATCCTCGTCGCCGATCAGGATCTGGCCAGCCGGGGGCCCGACCAGGCGCCCACATAGTTCCAGCAGCATGATCGCGCTCTGTGGCGGCTCCGCCACCAGGGCAAGGCTCTCCCCTACAGACACCTTCGCCGTCACGTCTTCGAGGCGGAGGGAACTGCCTTCGTCCTGGTAGGTAACATTACGGATGTCGATCTTCTCTATTCGTTGCGCGGGAATATCGGGATCCTGCAGCTTCGGCGACATGAGGTCGTCCGGGGCGAAATCCTCGATGGCATGAACATAGCGCTGTTGGGCCATCAGCCGCTGCTGGTCCCAATCGATCAGGCCTTTGACGGGTGTCGGAAGATCCTTGTAGGCGGCGATCGAGGCAACCAGAGCGCCGAGATCCAGCCTGCCCGTGATCACAAAATAGCCCCCGATCACATAGTATACGACCGACAGGAGCTGCATCATCAGGTTGTTCAGGAACTTCACCGAGAACTTGCGCTTGAACAATTCAAGCCGGATGAAGAAGATGGCGCTCAGCCTGTTGGAAAGCTCGGCGCGCGCCAGGTTGGACGTGTCATTGAGATGCACGTCGTCAATTCCCTGAACGACCTCGCCGATCCGCCCAGCCATGGCCCGCGCCGTCATTTGTCGCTCCCGGCCGAGTTCGAGCAACCTTCGCCTCAACAGCGGGATGATCCATATCTGCAAGGCGATGACCACAACCGTCAGGATGCCGAAGAGCTCGTTCTGGGCGAAGAGGAAGACAAGGGCGGTCAGCGCCTGCCCGGCGAGGAACAGTGGCGCGGAAAAAGCGTCGCCGATGAACTCCGAAAGCGGATCGACCTCGTCCTTGATGATCCCAGCCACCTCGGAAGGCTTCACTTGCCTGGCGCGCCAGACGGGAAACCGCAGCACGCGATCGAACATTTCGTAGCGCATGCGGCGCAGCACACGCTCGCCGGACCTTCCCTTGTAGGTGTTGATGTAGAGCTTGGACCAGCCGTTGACGACCAGGAGCACGGTGTAGAGGACGCATAGCGCCGCCAACATGCCCGTGCGATCCAGTTCGAAGCCGTGAAAAAGGACGATTGGTGCGCCGGACAGCCTTTCCGAGAAGGGCACTACGATCCGGAGGAACGTCTGGGTGTCGCTGGGTGCGCTGAAGCCATTGCCCTGGATGGGGCCGTTGACGATCATCTTGGGCAGGTAGAGCGAGTAGTAATAGATCGGCATCGAGGCCACGACGACCACGAAAATCCAGATCTGCAGGGCCCTGCTGTGGACCCAGGTATATTTGAGGAGACTCTTCTCCATCACCGCTCCGCGAACGCGCTCCGTTGACGGAACGCTAAATCCCGCGCGGGGATTCGTCTATGCCGTTGAAGAGATCCGCTTCCCCCGCTCGTCGAACCAGTGAAGTTTCGAAGCTTCCACCGAGACGTGGAGACGATCGCCGGGCTGCGCCACCGCGCGTCCGGGTACACGCAACACTATCCGCCCTCCCGGCGTCCCGCAATAAAGGAAACTCTCCGCGCCGACCGGTTCGATGCCCTCCACAGTCGCATCGAGCGACCAACCGGCGGCGGCTTTGTCGACCACAGCGTCTTCCGGACGGAACCCGATCGTTACGGCGCCCTGCGGCGCATTCGCCATGTCTAGCCGAGCCAGCGGGAGAAGGTTCATCGGAGGGGCGCCGATGAAGGAAGCGACGAAGGTGGAGGCCGGCTTCTCATAGACGTCGAGCGGGGCGCCGGACTGCTCCACCAGCCCCGCATTCATGACGACCAGTGTGTCGGCCAGCGTCATGGCCTCGAGCTGGTCGTGCGTGACATAGACGCTGGTGACGCCCAGCGATCGTTGCAGGTTGCGGATCTCGACGCGCATCTGGCCGCGCAGCTTGGCGTCTAGATTGGAGAGCGGTTCGTCGAACAAATACACCTTGGGATTGCGCACGATCGCCCGCCCCATGGCCACGCGTTGCCGCTGGCCGCCGGAAAGCTCGCGAGGCCGGCGTTCCAGCAGGTGCGCAAGCTCCAGCGTCTTCGCCGTCCCGCGGACGCGCCGGTCGATCTCGTCCTTCGGCGTGCCGCGGTTGCGCAGCCCGTAGGCCATGTTGTCGTAGACGTTCATGTGTGGATAGAGCGCGTAGTTCTGGAACACCATGGCGATGTCCCGCTCGGCCGGTCCGATTGCATTGACCACTTTTCCGTCGATGGCAACGCTGCCGCTGGTGATCGACTCCAGGCCGGCTATCATGCGCAGGAGCGTCGACTTCCCACAACCCGAGGGCCCGACGAGCACGCAAAGCGCCCGGTCGGGAATAGCGATCGAGACACCTTTCACGGCGTCGACACCGCCTGGATAGACCTTCCGCACATCTTTCAGCTCGACTGTGGCCACGCGTTCATTTCTCCGTTTCGACGAGACCGCGCACGAACCAGCGCTGCATCAGGACCACGACGAGGATGGGCGGCAGGATGGCCAGCACGCAGGTGACCATGACCAGATGCCATTCGGTGTCGGCATCGGCGAAGGAGATCATCTTGCGGAGCGCGATGACGATCGTGTTCATGTCGTTTCGGTTGGTCACCAGCAGCGGCCAGAGATATTGCGTCCAGCCGTAAATGAAGAGGATGACGAACAGCGCCGCGATGTTGGTGCGCGAGAGAGGCAACAGGATGTCCCGGAAGAAACGGAACGGCCCTGCCCCATCCACGCGCGCCGCCTCGACCAATTCTCCGGGAATGGTGAGGAAAAACTGACGGAAGAGCAGCGTCGCGGTGGCGGAAGCCATCAGCGGCAGCGTCAACCCTGTATAAGTATCGATCAGCCCGAAATCGACCATGACCTTGTAGGTGGGCAGGATGCGGACCTCCACGGGCAGCATCAGGGTGATGAAGATCATCCAGAAGAAGGCCATGCGGAAGGGAAAGCGGAAAAAGACGATGGCGTAAGCCGAGAGGATCGAGATCACGATCTTGCCGACGGCGATGGCCAAGGCCACCACGATGGTGTTGAAGAGCAGCGTGCCGACGCTCACCCCACCGATGCGGCCAATGCCGCCGAACAGGGCTGTCGAGTAGTTCTCCAGCAACTGGTCCCCCGGCAGAAGCGGCAGCGGCGGGCGCAATATGGTCTGCAGAGACTGCGTCGAGGCCACGAAGGTGTAATAGATCGGGAACGCCACGATCAGGACACCCAGCACCAGCACCAAATGCGCGATCCCGGTCCGAATTGGCGCGTTTTCGACCATCGAACCGGAGCTACCCGACAGGACGGGAGCACGCACCGACGCTTGCAGGTCAGCCATAGTGAACCTTCCTTTCGACGTACCGGAACTGAACTGCGGTGAGCGCGATGACGATGACCATCAAAATCACCGACTGCGCGGCGGAATCGCCGAGGATCAGGTTAACGAAGCCGTCGTTATAGACCTTGTAAACGAGCGTTTCGGTCGCCTTGCCTGGGCCGCCGCCGGTCACGGCATGTATGATGCCGAACGTGTCGAAGAAGGCATAGACCGTGTTGACGACCAGCAGGAAGAAAGTGGTCGGCGCCAGCAGGGGAAAGACGATCGTCCAGAAGCGCTTGGTCGGTCGCGCGCCATCGATCGCCGCAGCCTCGATCAGCGTCTTTGGGATCGCCTGAAGCCCGGCGACGAAGAACAGGAAATTGTAGCTGATCTGCTTCCAGGCTGCGGCCGCTACGACGAGCGCCATGGCTTGCGGCCCATGAAGCAGCGGGTCCCAGGATATGCCGAGCAGGCGCAGGCCATAAGCCAACGAGCCGATCGAAGGGTTGAACAGGAAGAGCCACAACATGCCTGCGATGGCCGGCGCTACGGCATAGGGCCAGATCAGGAGAGTCCGGTAGATGCCGCGGCCCCGGATCACCTTGTCGGCCATGACAGCTAAAAGCAGCGCCATGCCCATCGCGAGCGCCGCGGTCGCCACGGAGAACACGATCGTGACCTGCACCGAGTTCAGATAGTTCGGATCCGACAGCACCCTGGAGAAATTGGCGAACCAGACGAAGCGGGTCTTCAGCCCGAACGGATCCTCCTTCAGCAGCGACTGGTAAAGCGCCTGGCTCGCCGGCCAATAGAAGAAGACGAGCGTTATCGCCAGCTGTGGCGTTAGCAGCAGATAAGGAAGCAGCTTGTTGGGGAAGACGACGCGTGGCGACAAGCGGGGGCTCCGATGGCGAGGCAGCTCTTTCCAGAAGAACGCCTCGCTTGAGGGAGGAGATTTCGGCCTGGATTCCGCCACCCCAGGCGGGGCGTGGAATCAGCCAAGACGAAAGGAAGCGTCAGTTGGCGAGCGCTTCCTTGATTGCGGCGTTGCCGCGCGTGACCGCATTGTCGAGAGCCTGCTGGGCCGTCTGCTGTCCAGCCAGCATCTTCTCATACTCCTCGTTCTGGATGTCGCGCACCTGTGGAAGGTTGACGAGACGCACGCCTTTCGAATTCTCCGTCGGCTGCTTGCCCATCATCTGCCTGATCGGGATCTCGCGAGCCGGGTTCTTCTCATAGAAACCGGACTTCTTCGTTGCCTCGTAGGCTTCCATCGTGACCGGCAGGTAGCCCGAAACCTGATGGAGTTTGGCCTGGACGTCTGTCTGCGACAGGAAATTGAAGAACGCCGCCACACCTTTGTACTGCTCGTCCGACTTGCCGGCGAAGACCCAGAGGCTCGCGCCGCCGGGAGTGGTGTTCTGGGGGGCACCCGGGGCCTCGCTCTCGTAAGGCAACTGGCCCGTGCCGTAATTCATCCCGGACTTCACGATGTCCCCGAGTCCCCCGGACGATTCGGTGAAGATGCCGCATTCGCCGGCGAGGAAGACCTGCTTGGCCTCGGATGTGCGCCCGCCATATTTGAAGGTGCCGTCCTTTGCGAGATCCGCGAGCTCCTGGAAGTGCTTCACGAAAAGCGGCGAATTGATCTTCAATTCGACATCGGTCCCCGCAATGCCGTTCTCATTGGTTCCGTAGGACAGGTTGTTCCATGCGGCATAATTCTCGGTGTGGATCCAGGTGAGCCAGGTCGAGGTATAGCCGCAAGGCGCCGCGCCGCTCGACTTTATCTTCTTGGCAGCCTCCCAGACCTCCGACCAGGTCTTGGGCGGATTGTCCACGTCCAGGCCCGCCTTCTGGAAGATATCCTTGTTGTAGTAAAGGATGGGCGAGGAGGAGTTATAGGGGAAGGACAGCATGGTGCCGTCAGGCTTCGAATAATAAGCCACGATGCCGGGCAAATACCTGCTCTTGTCGAACGCCGTGCCGCCCATGGGCAGGATCTCGGCAACGGGCTTGATCGCCTGCTCGGCAGCCATCATCACGCCGGTACCGGCATCGAAGACCTGGATGATGTCGGGCGACTGACCGGCGCGGAAGGCGGCAATGCCGGCATTCAGCGTCTCGGGATAGGTGCCTTTGAAAACGGGAACGACCTTGTAATCGCTCTGACTCTCGTTGAATTCCTTGGAAAGTCGTTCGACCACCTCGTTGTTGGCCCCTGTCATTGCGTGCCACCAGGAGATCTCGGTGACGGCGTAGGAGGCGGTGGTGGAAAGCAGCGTAAGCGCGATGCCGGCGGCAAAGCCTTGAATCTTCATGTCTCACTCCCGTTTTCATTGGCGAAAGGGCAACTTCCGCGGCCGGGAGTATGGGTCGAACGGCGCGATCCGACAATATATTTGTACGCTTGTGAACGTCGTCGCCCGATCTGTGGCGGTACAAGCGAAAAACGCCGCTTGAAATCGATTTCATATTGCGCTTACATCGCGACCGTCATTTGTCCAGGGAGGCTTATTCATGAAAAAATTGACCGCGCTCGCACTATCGACGGTGGCCGCAATCGCTGTCTCGGTGTTCTCCGCCGAAGCGAAGGATTTCAAGATCGGGCTCTCGAACGGCTGGGTCGGTTCGGAGTGGCGCACCCAGATGATCGATGAGGCCAAGGCCGCTGCCGAGGCATGGAAGGAGAAGGGCCAGAATGTCGAGGTCGTGGTGCAGAGCGCCAATGTCGACGTACCCGGCCAGATCGCCCATGTCCGCAACTTCATCAGCGAAGGCGTCGACGCGATCATCATCAACCCCAACAGCCCGACAGCTTTCGATCCGGTCTTCGCCCAGGCCAAGGAAGCCGGCATCCTGGTCATCTCGACCGATGCCGAAGTGTCCTCGCCCGATGCGATCTATGTCGGCATCGACCAGAAGGCGTGGGGCGCGGCCGGCGCCAAGTGGCTGGCCGAGACGCTCGGCGGGAAGGGCAATGTCGTGGCAATCAACGGTGTCGCCGGCCATCCCGCCAATGAAATGCGCGTCGCCGGCTACAAGGAAGTCTTCAGCCAATATCCGGATATCAAGGTCGTAAACGAGGTGAACGCGAACTGGGACCAGGCCCAGGGCCAGCAGGCCATGCAGAACCTGCTCGCCACCTATCCGGACATCAACGGCGTCTGGGTCCAGGACGGCATGGCCGCGGGCGCCTGGAAGTCGATCATGGATGCGGGCAAGGCGGGCGACATCGCCGCCACCGGCGAAATCCGCAAGGACTTCATCGATCTCTGGACCAAGGACAAGCTGAACTCCGGCGCTTCGGTCAATCCTCCCGGCGTCATGGCCAGCGCGCTCAACGTCGCGGTGCTCATGCTGCAGGGCAAGGAGTTGAAGGAACCGGCCAAGGCAGGCCAGTACGGCAACGCACTCTATCTGCCGATCCCGTTCATCGACAGCAAGAACCTCGCCGAGGTCGCGAAGGCGGTCGAGGGCAAGCCCGGCTACTACTCCTACACCAGCCAGCTTTCCATCAGCGACGCCGAGGCGCTGTTCAAGTAAGGTTCTTTCCGGCTTCGGGCGTCGTGCGGCACCGGCCGTCGGCGCCCGACTTCCCTCGAATGGGGCGGGTTCCATGTCCAAGCTCAAGCTCAGCGGCGTAAGCAAGGCATACGGCGCCACTGTCGCCTTGCGCCGCGGCGACCTCGAAGTCGCCGCCGGCGAAGTGCATGTCCTGATCGGCTCGAACGGCTCGGGCAAGAGCACGCTCTGCAAGATCGCCGCCGGCACCGTGCGTCCCGACAGCGGCGATATCCTGCTTGACGATGAACCGGTGGTCATCTCCGGGCCGCGCGGCGCCAAAGCGCTCGGCATCGGCATCTTCTACCAGGAGCTCAGCCTCGCCGCGCACCGCACGGTGGAGGAGAATATCTGCCTTCCCGATCTTCCGCTCAAAGCGGGCTTGTTCATCAACCGCGCCGAACTCGGTGCGCGTGCCGCGCGCTACATCGCCCTCTTCGACGGTGTGACGGGCGAAGGCTTCGCGGCGGAGACTCCCGTCGGCGAATTGCGCCCGGATCAGCGTCAACTGGTCGAGATCATGAAGGCGCTTGCGACCGAAGCTCCGATCCTCATCTTCGACGAGCCGACATCGGCGCTGGACCGCGCCCAGGTCGACCGCTTTTTCGACATCCTCAGGAATCTCAAGGCTGCCGGCCGGGCCATGGTCTTCATCTCTCACCGCATGGATGAAATCTTCGCCATCGGCGACCGGGTGACCGTCATCCGCGAGGGCGAAACGGTCGGCACGGCGCGCATCAGTGAAACCGACCAGTCGTCGATCATCCGTCTCATGGTCGGCAGCCGCGAAGACCTCGCTCCGCCAAGCGCCGCGCCAGCGGCGTCGATCACCACCGCTCCATCCCTTTTATCGGTTCGCGGGCTCACCGGGCAGGGCTTTTCAGATGTCAGCTTCGACATTGCACCTGGCGAGATCCTCGGTTTCGGCGGCCTGCACGGGCAGGGGCAGTCCGCCGTGCTGCGGGCGCTGTTCGGCGCACGGTCGGTCTCGTCGGGCGAGATCAGACTGAAAGGGGAAACCCGCAACGTGCCCTCGCCGCGTGAAGCGATCCGCCAGGGTTTCGCCTATGTTTCGGGCGACCGGGGCCGCGACGGCGTCATCCAGGGACGGCCGATCCTCGAGAACGTCACGCCCATCCACTATCTGCGCACGAGATTGCTGCTTGCCAGTCCAGTCGCGCTTGCGGGCAAGGCGACTCCGGCCCTGGAAGCACTTCGAACGAAATACGCCAGCCTTTCCGCCCCGATCAATTCGCTGTCCGGCGGCAACCAGCAGAAGGTCGTCATTGCCCGCTGGCTGATCGACCGCCCCGACATCCTGCTCCTCGACGATCCTACCAAAGGCATCGATCTCGCCGCGAAATCGGACCTCTTCACGCTTGTCCGCAAGCTCGCCGACGAGGGCGTCGCAATCGTGCTCTATTCCTCGGAGGACGCCGAACTGCTCAACAATTCCGATCGCATCCTGGTCTTCAACGGCGGTTCGGTGACACGCGAACTGAAGGGCGCCGACAGGACGCGCTACAATCTTTACCACGCCGCATACGAGGCCGCGTGATGACCCTTGCCACAGCGACGCACACCGCATCCCAAGGGGGCTTCAAGCGCGCCATCGAGCGCTTTCCCTTCGTGCCGGCGCTCCTCATCTTGGTGGCGCTGCTGGCGCTCAACGGCCTCTTCTCGCCCAATACCCTGAGCTTTCGCGCACTGACGGGGCTGATCAGCACCTATCTCGCGCTGATGATGCTCGCCGTCGCGCAGACCTATGTCGTCTATGCGGGTGATATCGACCTGTCCGTCGGGACAATCGTCTCGCTGGTCAACGTCGTGATCGTCGTGCTCATGGAAAAATGGGGCGGCGGCGCACTGTCGGTGTTTGCGGCCCTTGCCGTCGGGCTGCTGACCGGCCTCGCTTGCGGAATCGTCAACGGAGTGGCCGTCGCCGCGCTTCGACTGCAGGCGATCGTCGCGACCTTCGCGACAAGCATCTTCTTCACCGGCCTGGCGCTCTATGTGCTGCCCGTTGCCGGCACCCCTGCCCCGGCCGCCTTCTGGCGCACCTATGGCGGGCGCATTTTCGACATTCCCTTCGTGCTCTATGTCGTCGCCGTCCTGGCTGTGGTTCTGTTCCTCGCGGCGCGCACCCGTCTTTCCACCCAATTGCTGGCTGTCGGCGACGACAGCCAGGCCGCTTTCCAGAGCGGGCTGTCGGTAACCGCGATCCGCATGAAGGGTTACGCACTCTGTGGCCTTTTCGCGGCGCTCGCTGCCTTCTGCATCACCGGTGACACGGCAAGCGGCGATCCGCTTGTCGGCGGCAAGATGACCTTGTTCAGCGTCGCCGCGGTGGTCCTCGGCGGAAGCGCGCTGTCCGGCGGCTACGGCACCATGGTCGGATCGGTGATCGGCGCGCTGATCATCGGCCTCATCAATTCGTTGGTGTTCTTCGTCGGAACGCCTTCGGAATGGCAGAACCTTGTCCAAGGCCTTGCCATCCTCGTAGCGCTGATGGCCGGCATCGTCGTCGGACGGAAGGCTCGCGCATGACAAAGCCAATCCTGACCGATTTCCTGAAGAAGCCCCTGGTCGTCGCGCTGGCGCTCATCGTCGTGCTGCTCGTTCTCGGTGAGACGCTCTCGCCGGGCTTCGCCTCTGGCCAGCAGATCCTCAGGCTTCTCATCGTCGCGGCGCTCCTCGGGATCGTCGCCGCCGGCCAGAATCTGGTCATCCTCGGCGGGCGCGAAGGCATCGACCTTTCCGTCGGCGGCGTCGTGTCGCTCTCGGCAATCGTCGCCGGCAACCTGATGAACGGCAGCGATGCGGGCATACCGCTCGCGATCCTCGGCTGCGTCGCGACCGGCGCATTGTTCGGCCTGATCAACGGGCTCGGCGTCACGCTCCTCAGGATCCCTCCCCTGGTCATGACGCTAGGCATGCTCGGCGTCTTGCAGGGCTTGCTCGTCGTCGTGCGCCAAGGCATCCCCTCGGGACGTGCCGCGCCCGGCCTGTCGCAATTCGTCGCCCAGCCGATTCTCCTCGGATTGCCTGGAATCATCTGGCTTTGGATCGCTATCGGCGTATTCATGGCCTTCCTGCTTGCGCGCACCGTCTTCGGCCACCGCATTTACGCGATCGGCTCCAACGAGGCGGCAGCCTTGATGGCGGGCGTGCCGGTCAGAAGCGTGCGGGTCGCGCTCTTCGTGTTGTCGGGCGTGTTCGCCGCGATCGCCGGCATCTGTCTGCTCGGCTATTCCGGATCGTCCTTCGCCAATGTCGGTGAGCAATACATGCTGCCGTCGATCATCGCGGTCGTGTTCGGGGGCACGCCCCTGTCGGGCGGCAAGGGTGGATATACCGGCACGATGGCAGGAGCGGTGCTGCTGGTCATCCTGCAAAGCATCCTGACGACGGTAAACATCGACGAGTCCGGCCGGCAGATGGTGTTCGGCGCGACCTTGCTGGTGTTGATGATGTTCTACGGACGCGGACGAGCACTACGCGCATGAGCGATCGACCCAGGATCAGGGACATCGCCGAGCAACTCGGCGTATCCCCCGCGACCGTTTCGCGGGCGCTGTCCGGATCCAGTCTCGTGGCGGAACCGACCCTCAGCCGTATCCGTGAGGCGGCGCGAGCGCTAAACTATCGGCCGAATATCAGCGCCCGGCGGCTCAGGACCCAGCGCGCCATGACGGTGCTGATGGTGGTGCGCGACGTCGGCAACCCTTTCTATCTGGACATTTTCAAGGGCATCGAAGCCACGGCGCGCGAGGCCGGCTATGCCGTTCTGATGGGCAACACCGAAAACGACCCGGGCCGCGAGATCGAGTATTTCGACATGCTGCGCGACGGTCATGCAGACGGGATGATCCTGTTGACCGGCAAGCTGCCTCAGGGAGTCAAGGAGATGCCGAGCGACGCACCGGTCGTGGTGGCGCTCGAAGCCATCGAGGGCTCCGGCATGCCGCACATCCAGATCGACAACGAGGCCGCAGCGCGCCTCGCCGTGCGGCATCTCATCAATCTGGGCCATCGACGCATCGCACATATTGCGGGCCCCATCCCCGAAATCATGTCGACGCTCCGCCGCGAGGGCTATCGTCACGCCATGGCCGAGGCCGACCTTCCGATACTCGAAGGTTACGAACAGCGCGGCGATTATCTGCTTCAATCCGGCCAAGAGCTCTGCCGCAGGTTGTTCGCGCTGCCATCGCCGCCGACCGCCATCTTCGTGTCGAATGACGAGATGGCGTTCGGCGCCATCCATGAATTGCGTCGCCTCGGTCGGGACGTGCCCGGCGACGTCTCGGTCGTCGGCTTCGACGATCTATATCTGAGCGCCGCTTTCTTCCCTCCGCTCACGACCGTGAGTCAGCCGCGTGCCGAGATCGGCCGGCGGGCCATGACCATGCTGCTGGCCATGCTTGCCGGCGATCCTGTGCCGGCCGAGCCGGTGGTAATGCCGGTCAGCTTGCAAATTCGGGGCACCACCGCCCCACCACCACCAGACGATTTCAAGAGGAGTTCCGACTGATGACGACGAAGCCAAGGGAAAGACTGCGCGTGGGCTTCGTGGGCAGCGGTTTCATCGCCCATTTCCACCTCAAGTCGATGGTCGGCGTGCGCAATATCGATGTCACCGGCGTTTACAGCCGAAGCGCCGAGAAACGCGCACGCTTCGCAGAGGCCGTCGCCGATCTCGGCCTCGGCGCATGCACGAGCTACGACAGCCTGGAAGCGATGCTGCACTCCGGCGATGTCGATGCGATCTGGATTCTCTCTCCGAACCACACGCGCCTCGACACGATGCGGATGATCCATGCCGAAGTGAAGGCAGGGCGCAGCAAGGTGTTCGCAGTCGCCTGCGAGAAGCCGTTGGCGCGAACCGTCGCCGAAGCCCGAGAGATGGTGCGCCTCGTTGAGGATGCTGGCTTGAACCACGGCTACCTGGAGAACCAGGTATTCAGCCCCCCCGTGATGCGGGGAAAGGAGATCATCTGGCGGCGCGCAGCTTCGACCACCGGGCGCCCATACCTGGCGCGCGCCGCCGAAGAGCATTCCGGCCCGCACGAGCCCTGGTTCTGGCAAGGCGACAAGCAGGGCGGTGGCGTGCTGTCGGACATGATGTGCCACAGCGTGGAGGTAGCGCGTCACCTCCTCACCAAACCCGGCGCGCCGCGCGGCTCACTCAAGGTGAAGGCGGTCAACGGCACCGTCGCCAATCTCAAATGGACACGGCCGGCCTATGCCGACCAATTGAAGACGCGCTTCGGCGCGGAGGTCGACTACCGGAAGCGCCCGTCCGAAGACTTTGCGCGCGGCACGGTCTCGCTCGAAGACGAGGACGGCAACGAGCTGATGATCGAGGCAACGACCTCCTGGGCCTATGTCGGCGCCGGCCTGCGCATCCAGCTCGAGCTGCTCGGCCCCGAATATGCCATGGAATTCAACTCGCTCGGCACCGGTCTCAAGATCTTCATGTCGCGCGCCGTCACCGGTGCGGAAGGCGAGGATCTGGTCGAGAAGCAGAATGCCGAGCAGGGCTTGATGCCTGTCCTCGAGGACGAGGCCGGCGTCTACGGCTACACCGACGAGAACCGCCACATGGTCGAGTGCTTCCTCAAGGGAGAGACCCCGCTGGAGACCTTTCATGACGGCCTGGCGGTGGTCGAGATCCTGATGGGCCTCTACAAGTCGGCCGAAACGGGCGAGACCGTACGCTTCCCCGCGCCGGAACTCGAAACCTATGTCCCGGTGGTCGCCCGTACGTGACGACAGCCGACATACTTCTGCTCGGAAACGCCAATGTCGATCTCGTGCTGGGCGAGATCGACGGCTGGCCTGTGATCGGCACCGAGGTCGTGGTCGAGCGCAGCGAGATGCGGCCGGGTGGTTCGGCCGGTAACATGGCGTTGGCGCTTGCCGGAATGGGCAAGCCTTTTCTCTTCGTCGCTTCGACTGGCGACGATCCGAACGGTGCATGGCTGCGCGCCCAGTTCGACACCCGCTTCTGCCGGTGGATCCTGGACGAAGGGCAGACCACGGTCACGGTCGGCATCGTGCACAAGGGCGGCGACCGTGTTTTCTTCACCACGCCCGGACACCTGCAGACTGCGCGCACGCAGGACCTGCTGGACGCGCTGCCCAGCGCGCCGCACGAAGGAGCCATTGCGGTCATCGCCGGCGGCTATCTCATGCCCGACATTGCAGCCGGCACCGCGCGCTTGCTCCAGGAGCTTTCCGGGCGCGGCTGGCGGACAGCCATCGATCCCGGCTGGCCACCATCCGGATGGGACACCACGACGCTGGGTCAGATGGCGGAATGGCTCGGGCTCGCCGACTTTGCGCTGCTCAACGCGGAAGAAGTCAAGGGCATCGCCCGTGCCGACGACATCGACCAAGCCGCCTCCCTCCTCGTGAAACGACTAAGACCTTCCCAGACCCTGGTCATCAAGACCGGCCCGGAAGGTGCGCGAGCCTACCGAGGCGACGAACACGCGACGGCCGCAGCGCCGGAGGTGCGAGTGATCGATACGGTCGGGGCCGGAGACACGTTCAACGCAGCCTTCGTCTCCGCGCTGGTCCGCGGCGGAAGTCTTCGCGAGGCGCTCACTTCCGGCGTGAAGACTGCCGCCCGAGCCATCTCGACCTTCCCGCGCCGCTACGACGCGCTCGGAAGCTCCGCGCTTGGCCTTTAATCGGGCGAAGCGCCCAATAGCCTAGGCCGCCACGCTGTAACCTACCGTAAACTACATTCATTGGCCCTCCGCATCGCCTATTCTGACTTTCGGGGGGCATCAGGCACGCAAAGCTTCCTCGTGAGCCAGGCTGGGATTGCGGTTGGAGAGAGTGGCCGATGCGCCACTGCTCCGGGCCTCGGCAGCGTCGGCTTTGGTGCAAAGGCATGTCGTGATGTGCCGAGAGTATTGGAATGGAGGGACGACGTGAGATTCAAGAAAATTTGCTTCGCGCTTTGTATAGCCGCTTTGTCTTACAATACGCATCCGGCTGCCGCCCAGACCATGAGCTTTGGGGATTCGGTCGGGCTGTGGGCGCAGGCTTGCCGTACCGATGTCGACAAATCTTGCAAAGGCATAAGGCCAGGCAGCGGCAAGCTGGCTTCCTGCCTTCAGGCGAAGGGCTCTTCTTCCTGCAAGTCCGCCACGGCGACATTCATAGCAAACATGGATGCCCGACTTGCCGCCGAGCAGGCCGCACCGGAACTCTGTGCCTTCGATGTAAAGCAATTCTGCGCAAGTCAGGGGACCGGGCAGGCCAAGAAACTGCATTGCCTCATGCGGCCGGACAATTTCCGGAGGTTGATGACGCCTTGCAAGCAGGCCCTACAAGCCGCGGGCTGGCTCGATCAAATCTCCACCAGGGCCCAATAAGACGGCGTTCAGGTGAAAGGCAGATTTGGGGACCGAAGATGAACAGAAAATCAGCGATATTCCTCGCGACGACACTTGCTTTGGGCGCGGCCTCGGGTCCGTCTTACGCGCAGGAAAAGATCACATATGGCCAAGCGATTGCAGAGTTAAGTCAGACCGGCAAATCCGCCAAGAAGGTCGGTATCGACGCGGATGCCATCCGGCGCGATATCCAAGCGCGCATCCAGGCGGATGGCGCGGAAAATGCCACCGGTGCGCCACCGATAGCGGACGTGTTGAAGGATCTCCCGAATTTCATCGTTCAGATCCAGTTCGACCTGGGCTCCGACGTCATCAAGCCGGAATCCTGGGTCACGGTGGGACGCATAGCCGATGCGCTTCACAATCCGCTTCTTCTAAGCGACCGCTTCCTTGTCGTCGGTCATACGGATGCCAAGGGAACACGGCCTTTCAACCTCGAGCTGAGCCAAAAGCGCGCCGACGCGGTCGTGGAAATGCTCGTCAATACGTTCCGTGTCCCGCCCGACCAACTCATTGCGTTGGGCCTGGGGGAAGAACAGCTATTCAATCCGAAGGACCCATTCAGCGGGGCGAACCGGCGTGTCGCTATCCTCAACATTGGTCCACGGTGAGGCTATGCACGCAGCGGAAGCACCGGTTGCGCGCGGGCGCTCCACCGGATCGGCCAGGCAATCGGAATCGATTTTGCTGCGCTGACCTTCGCATGACGAGAACGGCGCCGCGCCCGGTTCGGGGCGCGGCGCGGGCGGCAGGGTGAGAGGAATAAGGTGATTTTCGCGACCCGCCTTCTTGCGTGGCCGATGCCGAAATTCGCCTGCCGGATGGCGGATCGGCAAAAGAATTTGCGCCAACCTGTCGAATAGGGCGAACGCCTGCGACTATTCTCGCAGACAACCAAGGAGGTTCGCCATGAGATTTGTGTGCCTCGTCCATGTCGATGGCAGCGCAGCGGCTGCCTTGTCGGAGGAAGAAGGGCGGAAGCTCACCGACGAGACGATCGACTTCGATTGGGAGATGAAACGGCGCGGACACCTGATCCTGGGACAGCCGCTCGAGCCACCTCAAACCGGGACAATCGTTCGCAAGCGCGAGGGCAAGACCTCGCGGACCGACGGGCCATTCATGGAGACCAAGGAATTTCTCGGCGGATTCTTCCTGATCGAAGCCGAAGATGTCGAGCAAGCGCTCGCGATAGCGGAACTCAGCCCGATGGCTCGCATGGGAAGTATAGAAGTTCGCGCGGTCTCCGATCATACGCACAGCGTGACAGGCCAGAAACGCCCGGGGATGTAGGCTGGCAGGCGCCTCTCAGGGAAGCCGGCCTTCGAACAGGTCGCGCTGGCGAGCCAAACCGTCTCCCACAATGTCGAAGAAGGCCCGGACCCTGGCCGTCCCCTTCAGGTCCGAATGCGTCACGATCCACAGCTCGCCGGCGAGTTCTGGCAAAGGTTCGTGCAATGCGCGGACGAGGCCGGGCTCGCCGTCGCCGAGATAGCAGGGGAGCAGGGCCAGGCCGATCCCGGCCTTGGCGGCGACAGCCTGATTGACCAGGCTATTCGTGCGATAGGCAAAGCCCGGTGAAGGCCTTGCCCGATCAAGCCAGTCGGCGGCCTGGATGCCGCTTGCGGTTTCCTCCCAGCCGATGAGAGCATGCCCGTCAAGCCTGGCGAGGCCGGTGATCGGACCGCCCCTCGCTTCGAGATAGGCCGGTGATCCAAAGAAGGTCCATGCCACCCCGGCAAGCCTGCGGCCCCACAGGTCGCCCTCCTTCGGCCGGATCGGCCGCAGCGCGACATCGGCTTCCCGGCGGGAAAGACTGAGGACGCGGTTGTCGATCACCAGCTCGACCACGATTCCCGGATGCGCTTGCCTAAAGGCTGCGAGATGCGCCGTCAGCCGGCTGTGGGCGAGCGTCTCCGACGAGGTGACGCGCAGGCGGCCCGACAACCGCCGATCGGCGCCGGTGATATCGCGCGCCAGCGCCAAGGCCTCGTCTTCCATGCGCTCGGCCGCGCAAGCCATTCGCTCGCCGGCTGGCGTCACCCGATAGGCTCCGCCTGGAAGACGCTCGAAGATTCTCACACCAAGCCGCGTCTCGACCGCGTTCAGACGGCGGAACACTGTGGAGTGATCGATGCCGAGGGTACGGGCGGCCGCCGTCAGGCTACCCGTCCGCGCCACGGCGAGCACAAGTCGCAACTCGTTCCAATCATCCATGGCCTGTTCTAGCACAGCCGCATGCTTGCAGTCATGCAAATGCAACTGGCGATATCGCAATAGGCATTGCCTCGGTGCAAAGAGTATCTTTGCTCCTGATGTCGCCAGGGGGCGACCGAACGAAAGGGCAAAGCAATGAAACTCTACTACGCCGTCGGTGCCTGCTCGCTCTCGCCGCATATCGTCGCGCTCGAAGCCGGCATTCCGCTCGAATTGGAACGCGTCGACATCCGGAAGTCGCCCCATGTCACCGAGGCCGGCGCTGACTTTGCCTCGATCAACCCGAACGAGTACGTGCCTGTGCTGCGCCTTGACGACGGCTCATTGCTTGGTGAAGGGACCGCCATCGTTCAGTATCTCGCCGACCGGAGGCCGGAGGCAGGGCTGGCTCCTGCCGCCGGCACACCGGAGCGGTACCGTTTGCAATCCTGGCTGAATTTCGTGGCGACCGAGCTCCACAAGATGTACAGCCCCTGGCTTTTTCATCCGGAATATGGCGAGCAGGTCCAGGATGCGGTGCGCCAGAAGATCACCCGAAGACTGGCATTCATCGAGGGCCACCTGGCGCGCTCCGGTCCGTTCCTCATGGGTGAAGCCTTCACGGCGGCCGACGCCTATTTGTTCACCATTGTCGGCTGGTCCGACTTCGCCAGGATCGATCTTGGCGCCTTTCCCCGCTTGCGGGCCTTCATGGAGCGTGTCGGAACGCGGCCCTGCGTCCGCGAGGCAATGCGAGCCGAAGGCATGAAGGTCGCGGCGTGAGGCGAAGCAGATGACTTCCCCGCTCGCTTGGCTTCTGCTGATAGCGGCCGGCCTGCTCGACGTCGCCTGGGCGGTTTCGATGAAATATGCCGAGGGTTACACGAGGCTGGGCTGGAGCCTTGCTTCGATCCTGCTGCTCGGCGCGTTTGTCTATCTGCTCGGGCGAGCCCTCGAAGCAATTCCCCTTGGCACAGCCTATGCCGTGTGGACAGGGATCGGCGCGGCGGGGACCGTGCTCGCAGGTGTGATCTTGTTCGGCGAAGCGCTCAGCGGGCTACGCCTCGCGGGCGTCGCGGTCGTCCTGGCCGGGATCGTCATGCTGAAGCTGGCGCCCGCCTAGGAAACTACACGGGATATCAGTAAAAACATGATCGGGCGCGCCTGGCTGTGACGCGGTCGGGCCCGCCATCAATAAGGAAGCAACAGCACTCACCTCCGCCCTCGTGCTTCCGCACTGCCTACAGGGAGGCGAGCCACTTCGAAAAAACGCGGCGCGTAGGATCGCTCCCGTCCGGATCCGTCAATCGGGCGCTCGGCATGCCCTTGGCCATCGCGGCGCGCGCCTCGCGCGGCGAGCAACCGTAATACGCCTTGAAGGCGTGGCTGAACCGAGACTCGCTGGAAAAGCCCAGCGCGTGGCCGATGTCACCCAGCGAAGCCTGCTCCGTGCGCAGATCGCGCAGCGCCTGGTGCAGCCGTGCCTCTCGGATCGCCCGCGCGACGCCGCCGACCGGCTCGAACAGGCGATAGAGGCCCGCGCGCGACGTACCGATGCCCCGCGCCAGCATCTCCGGATCCAGCCGGCTATTGCGCAGATGCTCGCGTATGAAGTCGCGGGCCTTGTGCATGAAGACGAGATCTAGCTCCGCCCGGGCGTTCCGGGTCGTCTCCCGCCCCGGTTGCAGACAGGCGGCCATCAGCGCGGGGGTCAGCCCGGCGAGACTGTCAGCTATCTCGTCGCTGGCGCGCCGGGCATAGCGCATCAGCGCGGCCACATGCTCGGCAAGGAAGTGCGCCTGCGGCGTCGAGAGGCTCTGGCCATGGAAGGAGCCGATGGCCCGCCGGACCGGAGCGGCAAAGGAGTGCCGAGGCACGATGAGTGAGATGTTGTGCGGCGGTGTGAGACGATGGTCGATCGTCTGGCCAAGGTCGATGATCGTCAGCCGGCGCGGCTGTCCGCCCTGGGCAAGAGGACCGTCAAGGTCGATGCGCAACATGAAGTGATCGAGGAAGTCCCGCAAGATGCGCCGGCGCGTGCGCTCGAAGGAGAAGGTCTGCGTCTGCATCGAGCTGAGCAGCATTGAGCCGAGATGGGCGCTGCTGATCGACCCTGCGAAAACGCGCCTGTCCTCCAACGAAATCGAATCCATGTCGAACATGGTGCCAATGCGAAGCCGGAAAGCTTCGAACCGATCAGCGGGTGCAACCGACGCCGTCGAGAAATGATGAAAGAGTGCGTTTTTCGGCATTATTCCGACAGTATCATGAAACTGCTGGCTGTAGCGCCTCTATTGGCGCTTGAGAATTGAGACGGAAACGCAAGTCCGGTGCATTGCCCTGGGACACAGACGATATCACCGATAATCGTTCCTTAGGTAAAGCATCCCTGACACAGGACACCAGGGATCATGGGCTTCACTCTTTCCATCCGTTCTCTCCACGCCGACTCCCTGTCGGGAATGCCGCGCCGTCGCCATTCCTCGCACAGGTCGGCGGCACTCGCCAGCCTCATAGCCGGCGCCTCGGCCTTGACGCCGGTCAGCGCCGCGGCCCAGACTTTTATTGGTGGGATCGGCGATTGGGGCCAGTCGAGTTCGTGGATGCCGGGTACGGCCCCAGACAGCGCGACCGCGCAAGTCGTTTTCTCCAACAGGGTGGGCAACGGGCTCGTACGGCTCAATGGAGGAACGTTCACGGTCAATTCGCTGACCTATGAACGGGACGCTGCCTGGCATGACATCAGCGGCGGCACGTTGCGGTTCGACGGACCGGACGCGACGATCGATGTGCAAACCCCGGTCAGCCGGTCCCATCGTCTGACCTCGGCCGCCATCGAGATGATAGGCGATCTCGACGTGAACATCGTTGAATATGGCGGGCTCCTGTTCGAGTCGGACAGCACGCTCGCCGGTCCCGGCACCCTGACCAAAACCGGTGCCGGCACGTTGAGCTTCGAGAGCGCGGACAACGCAGCCGGTGTTCTCGTCATGCACGGGGGCACGCTCCGAATCGACGGTGGGTCGTTCGAGCAGATGGAGATTTTGCCAAATAACTACATCGGCCGCGACGCCAGCGACGAGGCCACGGTAGAGGTCGTGAATGGCGGCAAGCTCATGACCAACGGCTTCGTCTACCTGGGCAATGGCGCCAATTCGGTCGGTCACGCCACCGTCTCTGGCCCGGGCTCCGTCTGGGACGCCTATATGTCCCTCGTGATCGGCCAGGACGGCGAGGGGAGCCTGACCGTCGAGAATGGCGGGCGCGTCAACGCGGCCTATCCCTTTTTTGGGGGACCGGCCTTCCCGATGTGGGTGGGTGGCGGCGAAATCGGAGCGCAGGGAAGCGGCGTCCTGACCGTGAGGTCCGGCGGCGGCGTCGAGGTTGAGGAGCTCCAGATCGGCCACGGCGGTGACAGCTCCGGCCTCGTCGTCCTGTCCGATGGTGGCACGCTGCGCGCCAGCGCGATGAGCATAGGCCCAAACAATACCGTCGGATCTGCCCGGCTGGTGATCGGCTCGGCATCGACGGATCCGATCGACGCTGTCGGCGCCGGCGTGCTCGATACGCCTGAGGTCCGGTTCTCCAGCGGCGTCGGCAGTCTCGATTTCAATCATACCGGCACGAACTATCAGCTCGACGCTGCGCTGGTCAGCGAACATGAGGGCGACGGCTCGGTCAACCACTATGCCGGTGTGACGGCGCTTGTCGGGAATAGCTCAGGGTTCTCCGGCACGACGACGGTTTATGGCGGCACGCTGCGGGTCGACGCCGAACTCGGCGGGTCGGTGCAGGTTGCGAGCGGCGGCACGCTGAGCGGTTCCGGGAGGGTCGGCACGACGGCAGTCGCGGCGGGCGGCCATATCGCGCCCGGCAATTCGGTCGGCACGCTGACAGTGGATGGAAACCTCGTCCTCTCGTCGGGCTCGTTCCTCGACTATGAGCTGGGCAGTCCCGGCACGGCCGGAGATCCAGCCGCAGGGGTGAGCGACCGGATCGCGGTGAACGGCGATGTGACGCTCGCGGGAACGCTGAATCTGACGGCAGCCGACGACCCGTCGCGAATCGGTGTCGGCTATTACCGGCTGATGACCTATGGCGGCGAGGTGGACGGGGCGGGGCTGACGTTCGGCACAACCCTGCCGCCGACGTCCTTCGCCTATGCGATCGAGACCGGCGGCGCGCCCGGTGCCGGTTATGTCGATCTCTACGTCGCCCCCGCCGGCAATGACAGGCTGCAGCACTGGCAGCAGGACGGCAGCAATGTCTGGAACGCGGATGCGGCCAAGTGGCTCAACGCCGGCGGCGTCCTGCCCACGAACTGGGCCGGGCATATCGCGGTCTTCAAGGATGCGAACGGCTTCCAGGGCGGAACGATCCTTATGGACGGATCGCAGGACTTCGAGGGCCTGCAATTCGTCGACGAGAGCTATGTGCTGGCAGGCGCTGGAACACTGGTGGCCGACGAAGCGGCCGAGATCCGGGTGCTGGCCGACAGTGCCACCATCGCGACGCAGATCGTCGGCAGCGGCTCCATCGTCAAGACCGAGGCGGGTACACTCATTCTCTCCGGTGAGAACAGTTATCAGGGGGGAACGCTTCTTGCCGGCGGCACTATTCAGGTTTCGTCGGACAGCAATCTCGGTGCGGCTGCGGGCGGGCTGACCTTTGCCGGAGGCACCCTGGCGACGACGACGAGCTTCGCCTC
Organism: Rhizobiaceae bacterium; assembly: GCA_035556195.1. Taxonomy (GTDB): domain Bacteria; phylum Pseudomonadota; class Alphaproteobacteria; order Rhizobiales; family Rhizobiaceae. The sequence goes on along the minus strand of DATMFK010000017.1, from coordinate 39,146 downwards.
GGCACGTAATATGGCTGTTTCGTCGCATGGCGCCCTCGAGGTGGCGGCGAACACCGAGTTCAACATGTCGGGCAGCATCACCGGTTCCGGCACGCTGGCCAAGCTCGGCGCCGGCGCGCTGATGCTGTCGGGCAGCTCGGAGGTCGACTGGAGCGTGCAGGGCGGGCTGCTCGGCGCCGAGGCGGTGAGCTTCGCCGGCGATGCGGCGATCAGCGACGGCGCCATGCTGGCGTTGAACGCAGACGCGGCGACAAGCTACGCTGGTACGCTTTCGGGGACGGGCAGCTTCACCAAGACCGGTTCGGGCTCGCTGAACTATACCGGCAGCGGCTCTGCCTTCACCGGACTGACCAAAGTGTCGGAGGGCCTTCTGTCGGTGAACGGCGCGCTGGGCGGACCGGTCGACGTGCTTTCAGGCGGCATTCTGGGCGGCAACGGCACGGTGGGGCCGGTGACGGTATTCTCAGGCGGCACGGCGGCGCCAGGTAACTCGATCGGTACGCTGAACGTCGATGGCGACGTGACGTTCAGGACCGGCTCGACTTATCAGATCGAGCTGGCGGGGAATGGCCAGGGCGACCTGATCGCCGCGACAGGCCGAGCCTACGTCAATGGCGGCACCGTACAGCTGATCGCGCTCGACCCCGAGACCAGCTACCAGAGCGGACAGCGCTACACCATTTTGATCGCGCAAGGCGGGGTGAGCGGCAAGTTCGACGCAGCAGTGTCGCAGTCGCCCTTCCTGACCCTCAGCCTGGAAGACCTGCTCGGCGGCGTGGGCCTGAGCATCGCGGTCAAGGGCGACACGCCCACACCTTCCACGCCGCCCGCCGTCTTCACCTTCGCGGCGGTCACCCCGAACCAGTACGCGACCGCGTCGGCGCTGGATACACTGGGCCAATCCGGAGCGCCGCTGGCGCTGTACAACGCGCTGCTGTCCGTCTCCTCGGCTGATGATGCGCGGTGGGCCATCGACCAGTTCTCGGGCGAGTTGCACGCCTCGGCCCAGAGCGCGTTCATGGAGCAGAGCGCGCTGATCCGCGGCGCGCTCACCGACCGCCTGCGCGCGGCGCAGGGGGGCGTGGGCGCATCGAAGGCCTCGGTCGCGAGCTATGAGCACGGCGTCGGCACGCTCGGCTATGCCGGCCGGTCCCACGCTCAGGTGGCGGCGGATTCAAGCATGCCGGTTACGGCTGTGGCATCGCCGGCCACGACCGAGATGCTTGCACTGTGGACCACCGGCTTCGGCGATTGGGGCGCTTTCGGCGGCAACGCCAACGCCGCCGGCCTCAACGAATCCACCGGCGGTTTCCTGTTCGGCGCGGACGCCACGATCGGCGACGGCTGGCGGCTTGGCGTCGCCGGCGGTTACAGCCACTCCGACTTCTCCATTGCCAGGCGCAATTCGTCCGGCGACAGCGATAACTGGCATGTCGGCCTTTATGGCGGCAAGGTCTGGGGACCACTCGCCCTGCGCACCGGCCTTACCTATACCTGGCAGGGCGTCACCACTGCGCGCTCGGTCGCCTTCCCCGGCTATTCCGACAGCCTGAATGCCGATTACGACACCGGCACCTTCCAGGCCTTCGGCGAGCTGGGCTACAGGATCGACACCGCGCATGCCTCCTTCGAGCCCTATGCCAATCTCGCCTATGTCAGCCTCGACACGGGCGGCTATCGGGAAAAAGGCGGCGCGGCGGCACTGTTCTCCGACGGCGCCGGCATGGACACGACCTTCTCTACCCTCGGCCTCAGGGCGTCAAAGGAGATCGCGCTGGGCAGCCATGATGCGACCGTGCGCGGGGCGATCGGCTGGCGCCATGCCTTCGGCGACATCACCCCGGCGATCGGCCAGGCCTTTGTATCGTCGGACGCCTTCACTGTGACCGGAGCGCCGGTCGCCGAGAACGCGGCGGTGGTGGAGGCCGGGTTCGACCTCCTCGTCGGCACCTCGACCACGATCGGCCTGGCGTATACCGGCCAGTTCGGCGACAGCGTCACCCGGAACGGCTTCGATGCAACGCTCAAGGTGAGCTTCTAGCGACACCCAATGCTGATGTGCTCTCGGCTATTTTTCCCGGAATGTATCGAGTGAGATGAAATAGCCCGTCTACTCGGCGCTCCTGTTGACACGCCGCCCATGCCAATGATGCTTGATCGTTCATCCCCCACCCAGCAACTGAAGGGATACTTTCGACCTCCTTGCGCGAAGATATGGCACTGGATAGGTTTTCCTGGCCTGCGCCGGTGGAGGACCGGCGAACATCCGGCAATGGGAGGAGTTGTTGATGAACAGACGTGAGTTTTTGCTGTCGTCCACGGCCGCCGGCGCATTGGCGGTCGTGCCTGCCGCGCGAGCTCAGGACAAGCTGACCGTGCTCGGCTCGGTGCCGAGCCTGAGCTTTCCGTTCTTCGTGCACATGCTCAACCAGATCAAGGCCGAGGCGGAGGCCCAGGGCGTCAATCTGATCGAAAGCGACGGCCAGAATGCCGCGCCCAAGCAGACAGCGGACATCGAGGCCGCCGTCGTCCAGAAGGTCAACGCGATCGTCATCTCGCCGCTCGATGTCAATGCGCTTGCGCCCGCCGTCGAGCAGGCGGTGCAGGCTGGAATCCCGCTGGTGACGATCGATCGCCGCGTCGACGGCGTGGAGGGGATTCTTGCCCATGTGGGCGCAGACAACGTCAAGGGCGGTGAAGCTGAGGCGAAGGCGGTGGTCGATGCCTTTCCCAACGGCGCGAAGATATTCCATCTCCAGGGCCAGCCGGGGGCCGGTCCGGCGATCGACCGCAACAAGGGCGTGCACAACGTCATCGACCCCATCAAAGACAGGTACCAGATCATCTTCGAGCAGACCGCCAACTTCGCACGCGCCGAGGGATTGTCTGTCACGGAAGCCGGCCTTGCGGCGAACGGCAAGCCGGACGCCATCATCTGCGCCAACGACGACATGGCGCTGGGCGCGATGGAAGCCTGCGCCGCCCGCGGCTTCACCGACGTGAAGATCTATGGCTTCGACGCCCTGCCCGAGGCACTTGCCGCGGTTCGCGACGGCAAGCTTGCCGGAACGGTGGAACAGTTCCCGGGCGAACAGTCGCGCACTGCGGTACGCATCGCGGTTGCCTATGCCCGAGACAAGACCGAACCGAAGGAGAAGGTCGTTCTTCTCACGCCGATCGTCATCGGCAAGGACAACATCGACAAAGCCGAGCGGATCGGCGAGGTAAAATAGTCCTGGTGTCCTTGACCGGTCGCGAGTTGCCCCTCTCTGTCCTGCCGGACATCTCTCCCCGCGATGCGGGGAGAGAGACGACGGCCGCATGGGTTTCGCCAGCCGCTACTACCGCCGTTCGGCTGCTTCATTCGGCGCCGTTGGGCGGGCTGCCGACGCGTGACGGAATGGATCCTCAGGTCACCTCGCCTCGCTTCGCTCGGCTCGGGCCCGAGGATGACGAGGTGGGAGCGTTGCCAGCAAACCGGCGACGTCGGCGATTGGCGTGGCTCTTACGGCAGCCGTCATCCTCGGGCCTGAGCCCGCATAAGCGGGCGAGGATGACCCGAGGATCCATTCCGTTTGATTGCGGCCGGCCGCCCGACGGTGCCGAACGAAGCGGCCGAACCGGTACCCGCAATCGTTCGATGTTCAGCCACAACCGTCCAGCACGAACCTCCCGGGGAGGCTGACATGTCGTCGGCAGACGCAGGCGGAGAAGCCGATGTACTCCTGTCCGTCGAGGCTTTGACGAAGCATTTCGCCGGCGTCACCGCCTTGAGCGATGTGTCGCTCGACGTGCGCCGCGGCGAAATCCTGGGGCTTCTCGGCGAAAACGGCGCGGGCAAGTCGACGCTGCTCAAGATCCTGTCCGGCGTCTTGCCCCCATCCAGCGGCCACATCGTTTTCGACGGCGAGCCGTTCAGCCCCGCAGATCCCAACGACGCCAGGCAGCGCGGGATCGTCACGATCTACCAGGAGCTCAGCCTGATCCCGACGCTGACGGTCGCGGAGAACATCTTCATCGGCCGCGCCCCGGTCGGGCCTTTCGGGCTCGTCAACTGGCGGCGAATGGAGCGAGAGTCGCGCGCCATCATCGCGCGTGTCGGTTTGAGCATAGACCCTAAGACTCCCGTTTCCGCGCTCTCGGTGGCAGAGCAGCAGCTCGTGGAGATCGCGCGCGCCCTGTCGCTCAGGAGCCGCCTGATCATCATGGACGAGCCCACGTCCGCGCTCACCGAAACCGAGGTCCAGAAGCTCCTGTCTATCATGGACCGGCTGCGCAGGGACGGCGTCGCCATCATGTTCGTCACCCATCGCCTGGAAGAGGCGTCGGCCATTTGCGACCGCATGACCGTGCTGCGCGACGGCAAGCTCGCCGGCCATCTGATCCGGGACGGCCGGCCCATCAGCATTCCACGCGTCATCGAGCGCATGGTGGGTCGCGCCGCATCGGAGCTCTATTCCAGGCCAAGCGAACGCAACAATGCCGGTGATGTGCGCCTGTCGGTCCGCGGCTTGCGGACCGTCCGCGATCCGGAAGCGCCGCATGCCATCGTGCTGGAAGGCGTGGATCTCGATCTGAGGGCGGGTGAGATCCTGGGCATTGCCGGCCTCGTCGGGTCCGGCCGCACGGAGCTCGCGCGCGCCATTTTCGGCGCTGATCGCATCGCCGCCGGCACGATCAGCCTGGACGGAGTGCCGATCGCCCCGGCCTCCCCGGCCGACGCCATCGACCTGGGCATCGGCCTCGTGCCGGAAGACCGCAAGCAACAGGCGATCTTTGCCGCACTCGGCATCCTGACCAATTTCTCGATCGCAGCCCTCGGCTCCTACAGCAACCGACTGGGCTTCATGACGGAACGTCGGGAACGCCAGGCACTGGCCAGCTACAAGAAGATGCTCGCGATCCGGATGTCCTCGCCGGAACAGGCGATCGAAGGCCTTTCCGGTGGCAATCAGCAAAAAGTGATCCTTGCTCGCTGGCTGGCGCGCGACCCCAAGGTCCTGATCGTCGACGAGCCGACGCGGGGCGTCGACATTGGAGCGAAGGCGGAAGTGCATCAAATCCTGGTGCAACTCGCGGCGCGCGGCATTGCGATCATGATGATCTCTTCCGAGCTGCCGGAGGTTCTTGCAGTCAGCGACAGGATCGTCACGATGCGACGCGGGCGCGTCACCGGCGAGATGCCGGCGATTGAGGCAAACGAGGAGAAGCTGATGGCCCTGATGGCGCTCGATCGCAATCAAGCGGAGGAAGCATGAGCACTGTCGCCCGGGAGGAGCGCAGCGGACCGGATCTCGCGCGCCTGCTCGTCAGTTTCGGTCCACTGATGTTTCTCATCGCTCTGATGATCGTGTTTACCTTGATGAAACCGAGCTTCATCGATCCGATCAACCTGTTCAACATCACCAGGCAGATCTCGATCACCGGCCTCATCGCGCTTGGCATGACATTCGTCATCCTTACGGCCGGCATCGATCTCTCAGTCGGCTCCCTGCTTGCCTTCTGCGGCATGGTGGCTGCCGTCGTCGCGAAAGGCGGCACCGCCAACACGCTCTCTCTCGACCCCTCGCAGGCGGCCGGCTACGGCTGGTTCGCTGCATTGCTGGCCGCCATCGCCGTCGGAGCGGCCTGCGGTGGGATCCAAGGCCTGGCCATCACCCGGCTCAAGGTGCCACCCTTCGTCGTGACGCTCGGTGGCCTCACCGTTTTTCGAGGCCTGACGCTGACCATCTCCAACGGCGGCCCGATCTCGGGTTTCGATGCCTCGATGCGCTGGTTCGGCACCGGCTTGGTCGGACCGGTGCCAGTGCCCGCGATCATCTTCGTGGTAGCGGCCATCCTGTGCCATATCGTCCTGCGCTATACCCGCTATGGACGGGCCGTCTACGCCGTCGGCGGCAATGCCGAAGCCGCCCGGCTGTCCGGGCTGCGCGTCGACCGGATCCTCGTCTCCGTCTATGTCATTGTGGGATTTTTCGCAGGCCTCGCCGCCTTCGTCCTCTCGGCCCGTCTCAACTCGGCGGAGGCTGTGGCCGGCATCGGCTATGAACTCACCGTGATCTCGGCCGTCGTGATCGGGGGAACATCGCTGTTCGGCGGCGTCGGCAGCATCACCGGAACCGTCGTGGGGGCCGCTCTCATCGGCGTGCTGCAGAACGGACTCCAGTTCAACAATGTCTCGTCCTATACCCAAAGCATCGTCATCGGGCTCATCCTGATCGCCGCGGTCGCTTTTGACCGCTGGCTCAAGCTTCGAGTGCGCCGATAGCTCGGGCAGGATCTCGCTACACAGTGATCCGATCAGGCGCGCGGCGATGCGGCCTCCACGCGCTGCGCCGGCAGATGAAGGTAGTGCGCCACCTTGCGTTTGGCGGCGATATCGGCCCACACGAGCGCGACCTGCTCTTCCGAAAGCGAAACCGCCTGCGCGACCTCCCTGGCGGGAACGTCGTTGTCGAGGGCGTAGAGGCAGAGGTCGAGCTTGTCGTAAGGCAGAGCGAAATAGAACTCCTCCTGCGTCTGCGGGAGCGAATAGGTGTCCGTGGTCGGCGGACGCCGCCGCACCTCCTCGGGCACGCCGAGATGTTGGGCGAGCTGATAGACCTGGGATTTGTAGAGGTGGGCGATAGGCTTCACGTCTGCTGCGCCGTCACCATTCTTGACGAAAAAGCCCTGGTCGTCCTCCAGCCGGTTGGGAGTTCCGAGCACCGCGAATTTGAGGCGGTCGGCATGGTAGTACTCGAGTTGCTTTCGCGTGCGTTGCTTCATGTTGGTCGCGGCAACGATGCCCAGATAGGTCGACGCGGGAAGGCGCACCTTCCGTGTCTCGCCCCTGGGGCTTTCAACAACGAGCGAGGAAATGTTGTAGCCGGCGGTCGTCAGCGCATTGGCAATGACAAGCTTGGAGCGCCAGCCTTCTCCGTATTCCGGCACGACCTCCCGGATGAAGGCGTCGCGGCGCGCGTAGCAACCGGACGCTTCGAGCATTGGGCCGATCGTCTCGACCTCTCCCTCGAGCCCGAACGTATCCGCCACGAGCCGGCCAAGCCGCAAGCTTTCAGGATCTGAATCGTTCTCGGGCATGAACAGGCAGAAGACCTGCTCGGGCCCGACCGCCCGGGCGGCCAGTGCGGCGCAGACGCTGGAATCGATGCCGCCGGACAGGCCGAGGACGAACCCGCGACGGCGCATGGCGCGAAGCTGCGTGCGCAAGGCAGTGACAATCCGCTCCGCTTCCTCCTTTGCATCGATCGTCAGCATCCGCGCGGAGAAGATTTGTTCTGGAGGGGTCATTTCTTCTCTCCTGCTTCCATGACGAGCCGCCGGCTCACTTTCCCGCTCGCCGTCAGAGGAAGTTCGGCGCGGAATTCGACAGTCTTTGGCATCATGTTTTCCGGCAGGATCCCGGCGCAGTGGCGCAGAATGTCGCGCTCGGTGAGGGCTGGGTCGGATGCCACGACCGCCGCCCGGAGCGTCGTGCCTAAAACTGGATCCGGCACCCCAACGACAACCGCCGCCACGACACCGCTGCAGGCATGAAGCGCCGCCTCTACCTGGGACAGCGCGACCTTCTCGCCGCGGACCTTCACGATGTCATCCTTGCGGCCGACGAAATAGAGAAAGCCATCGGCGTCAGTGCGGAACAAATCTCCCGTATGGAGCCATCGCTCGCCCGGCTTCGGTCCGGGGCGAAGCGCCGCGTCGGTCGCCGCAGGGTTTTCCCAATAGCCCTGCATGACGTGCGGTCCCCTAACAATCAATTCGCCGACAGCGCCCGCCGCCAGCGGGCAGCCGGCTTCATCCACGACGAGGACCTCGGTTCCGGGTATCGCCTTGCCGGCCGAATCCGGCCGCCGGTCGACCTCCTCGGGCAACAGGAAAGTGGCCCGCGCACATTCCGTGAGACCGTACATCAGATAGAGGCGCACGTCGGGGAACTGGCCTTTCAGTCCGGAGACATGTGCCGTCGGCAGAGCGGCGGCGGCGCTGGTGATGTAGCGCAGCGCGGGCAGCGGCTCCAAATCCTTCAGGCAGAGGATCATAGCCGCCATTGTGGGAACAAGAGGCAGGCCGGTGACGCCTTCCCTACGCGCAGCCGCGAGCACGACATGGGGAAAGGCGAAGTTCTTTTGCAGCACAAGCCGCGCGCCCACCCGAACGGCGACGAGAAGCTGGTAGAGGCCGTAGGTGAAGGAGAGCGGCAGAACTCCGAGGATCACGTCCTTGGCGGTGTTTTCGAGATAGGTGGCAATCGAACCCGAGGCCGCCAAGACGTTTCCATGGCTCATCATCACGCCCTTGGCCTTTCCGGTCGAGCCGGACGTGTAGATAATCATGGCGAGGTCGTCGTCCGTGCCGGCATCGGGGAGCCGGCCGGGCCCTTCGGCAAGGCATTCCTCGAAGGCGAGCACCGTGGGTATGCCCGCGTCCCCCCGCGCCGCCACGATGATCGGAGAATGTGGCATGTCTCCGCCGGCTTCTTGGCAGAGGCGGGCATATTTGGCCTGCGTCAGCACGGCCGACGGCCGGCAATCACCGAGCACGAAGCGGAGCCCGTCGACCTTCAGGGACGGGTTGACCGGGCAAAAGACTGCTCCGGCTTTCAGAACGGCGAAAATGGCGACCGTCGTCTCCCAGATGTTCTCCATGAAGATGACGACCCGGTCGCCGCGTTGCACGCCACGCGCCAGCAGGAAACTGGCGAGCCGATCCGAGTTGTCGTCGAGCACGCCATAGCTCAACCGCATTTCGCCATCCGTCACGGCAATCCGTTCGGGAGAAGCGGCCGCGCTGTTTCGCAAAAGGGTCTCGACGTGCATTTTGGACGGCTCAGCTCACAGCTTCGCGCTTGCGCGCCACGAAGTTGGCGATCCTGGCGATGGAATCGAGATTGTCCGGCACGATCTCGGCATCCGCGAGCGAGATGCCGAACGTCTGCTCGACAAAGGCGACCAGTTCCAGAATTCCGGTGGAATCGACGAGATCGCTCTCCACGAGCGACAGTTCGTCGGCAAGCGGATATGCATCATCGCCGAACAGAAAGTTCTCGACGACGAAAGATCGAACCTGATTCTTGATCGCTTCAGACATGGATAGACCGTTGTGTGAGGGAAACATCGCGTTGGCTGGGCAAGTCATTCCGGCCATTACCCAGGAACGTACGGGCCCAGAGCTGCGCCGAGACAATGCCGACCAGCGCCGCATTGTCTCGAAAGCCGGTGATCGCATCGCGGTGGAACTTCTCGAGCAGCTTGGTCACCGCTAGAGGGTTGAACATGCCGGCGGCGGCGATTGATCCGGGTTGCAAGAGCCCCTCGACATAGGCGCCCGCGGGCCCGCGAAACGCGGCGCTGCCCGGTGCACGATAAGGTTGTTTGCCCCGCTGGGCGATCCTACCCGGCAGGAGATCGGCGGTTGCAGCGCGCAGGATGCGCTTTTCGCGAAGGCCACGGAGCTTCATGCGGGGCGGAACGCGTGCGGCAAATTCGACCAGGCGATGGTCGAGAAAGGGAAAGCGCGTTTCGACGCCATGCGCCATCGCCATCCGATCTCCCTGGCTCGACAGGATGTATCCGGGCAGGAGAAGCCGGGTCTCGATATACTGGGCGAGGTGGAGCGGATGCCACCGCGTTGAGGACTCGGGCAGCGCCGCGGCAAGTTCCTCCGTGGCGTCGTGGCCCAGGAGCGCCTGGCGCAGGTCACCCGAAAAGAACATCTTGGCGCCTGCCGTCGCCCGCATCCTTGGACGATGGGAGGCGAGCGGGTCGTTCGCGTCCTCCCCTATACCGAAGAAGGCGGCGAGATATTCCGGCGTGTGCTGCTGCAGCGAAGGAAGGTAAGGATAAAGCTTTCGGAAAAGACGGGGCCTGAGGCGCGAACCAGGTCGTCGCCCGCAAAATCGGCGAATGCCTGCCTCCTTGAAGAGATCGTAGCCAGCAAAGATTTCGTCCGCCCCCTCGCCCGACAACACCACCTTCAGGCCTCGCTCTCGCACGAGCCCGGACAAGAGATAAAGCGGAGCCGGGGCGGTGCGCAGCACCGGCTGCTCGATGTGCCGCACGGCAGCGGGAAAGGTGCTGGCGATGTCGTCCGCGCCACAGGCGACGCCGTGGTGGAGTGTTCCCAGCGCCTCCGCCATGATCCGCTGCTGCTCGCTCTCATCATATTCGGCATCGGCGAAGGTGACCGAGAAGGTATGAAAGTCGCCAGTCGCCATTCGTCTTCCGAGCGCCGAGACGATGGACGAATCGAGCCCCCCGGAGAGGAACGATCCTACCGCGACGTCGGCGCGCAGACGGATTCGAACGGAATCCTCCAGGAGCGCTCGCAGCTCTTCGCCGACCTCGCCATCGCTACGCACGTCCCCCTCGCCCTGGTCGGGAAAATCGAGAGACCAGTAGCGCCAGGTGCGGCTCTCACCATTCTCCACGAGCATTGCCTCCCCCGGTGCGAGCTCGGCAATGCCCTTGAATATGGTGCGCGGTGAAATTGGCGCCCACAGCGTGAAAATCTGGTCGAGCGCGACCGGATCGAGCTCGGGTTGCAAGCCGGACACCTGCAACAGCGCCTTGACCTCGGAGCCGAAATACAGGGCGCCGCGGTGGCGCGAATAAAAGAGCGGGCGGACCCCCATCCGGTCGCGTGCAAGCAGCATGCGCCGGCGGCGCGCGTCCCAGATCGCGAACGCAAAGTCGCCGTTGAGCATCGAGACGAAATCCGGCCCTTGCTCCTCGTAGAGGCGCAGGACGACTTCGGTATCGCTCGAGGTACGAAAGCGGTGCCCGCGAAGGACAAGTGCGTCGCGCAGTTCAAGATAGTTGAAGATCTCCCCGTTGTAGGTGACCCACACTGTCCCATCGGGATTCGACATCGGCTGTCCGCCTCCGGCCATGTCGATGATCGACAACCGTCGATGAACGAGCCCCGCACCCGGGCCCACATAGGTCCCTTCGCCGTCCGGGCCCCGATGGGCGATCGAGGTCGCCATGCGCCGCAACAGCGCCGCAGCCTCGTCGGCCGGCAAGTCCGCCCCACAAAAACCGGCTATGCCGCACATGGCGCGCCCCCGCTAGTCAAAACGGTCCCCGATGAGGCGCGACCAGGATTCTCCGGCAAAACCGTTGAAGAAGGCCTTGCCTGTGCGGAATGGTTCCACCAACGTTTGATCGCGGGCGTGCACGATGCTCGAAGCGGCATTCATGAACAGGAAGGGCTGGCCCAGCATGGCGTCGATCAGCGCTGGCATGGTCCGCCCGCGAAGCGCAACCAGACCCCGGTCACTGGCGTGCGCGATCATGCTGTCGATCACGGCGCCACTCTGACCGGGCGCGGCGAGGGTTTGAATGACGCGACCGATGCGGTTCGGATCACCATAGTATTGGAAGAGCCCGACGGCGCGGCCGTCGCGCGTCGTCACCACGCGCCGGACCATTTCGCCATAAAGGGCTTTGCGGCGGGATTCGGCGATCACGCATCGCAGATTTTCCGCCTTCCATTGCGGGCGTGCCGCGAAGCTGCTCGTGAAACGTTCGAGAAGAGCCGCTGCCATCTCGTCGTCGGCCTCGCGCGTCGGCAAGGCTTTGCCCGGCAGCCCAAAGTACCGCGACTGGATGTTTCTTTGCCGAAGGAGCCGGTCGAGTGGCCGTGCCAAGGGCGAGATCATGCGAGCGGCCCGGCAGGCATGCGCGGCAATTTCGATCAGGAATTCAGCCGGGCGCAGCACACGCAGCCACTCGAGGCTGTAGGCGGGAAGCATCGTGGCGTTGATTCCGCGCCACATTGTGGTGGAGATGTCGTTGGCCGTCTCGGTGAGTGAAATGTCCTGAGGGCCTGCGAGAAAGGCTCGCATCAGCCGCGCACCGGCGAACGGATCGTCGGAGTGCCGGTCCACCATGAACGTGCCGCACAGGGCACCGCGAACCGCCCTGCCCCCAATATCCATCGGGAACGCCAGCGCCCCGATAAATCCCGCCACGGCGCCGTCGTCTCGTACATACACGTGAGAATTGATGTCCGCATCGTGATGAGCGCCATTCAGGAAGAGATCCTCCAGATAGACCTCCAGCGAAGGCGTGACCGGGTCGCTCGTCTTGCGCAGAATCCGTTGGAGCATGACGGCGACCGCCGGCACATCCGATCTGATCAACGGTCTGACGCTGCCCATGCAACGGTCTCTCCAAACCTCCCGCGAGCTCGACGCCAACGCTGGAAATGGTTGCAAGCAGATCAGATATATTTGCGAGGTTAAGTTTCAGTATCGGACCGGTGATGGCAACGAATACTGGGTCGATCTTGCCTCCGCGCGACGGTCAGCGCGGGAAGAGGATCTCTCCAAGACCCAGGACAGCATTGTCGCCGCCGTAGCGGCACGGCGCGGCTCCGAGCAGCGGCCGCTTGAGGATGCCTTCCTCCATGAGATGGCGGTCGATCAGCGCAGCGAAGACGCTTTCAGGCGCTCCGCACTCGACGAAGCTCGGTGACAGACTCTTCGGGGTGCGATCGAGGAGGATCGAGCCGCGCCGCATCAGGTAGCCCGGCATTTCTCCCGCTCCGCCGGCGACGGCGAGCGTGCCCGCGATCATGCGACAGCCGGGAAAATCCCCGCAGCCCTTCAAGACGGCGATCAGGCCACGCCGCATGCGATCGGCTGCATAGGCGCCCGCCCCTCCCCGCACGATCAACACGCCGCCACTCATGCCTGCAAGCTCCCCCGCCAGCGGAGCCCCGAGATGGTCGCCGGCCCGGCCCATGATCTCGAGCCGGCCACCGCGCATGGCCGATCCGGCATGCGGACCGGCGCTGCCCTCCACGATGACCTGGCCGCCCCGCATGGCTCGACCCGCAAGCGCGCCGACATCGCCGACGACGCGGACCGTACCGGCGGTCAACCCTTCGGCCACCCGGTCGAAGCGGTTGCTTCCGCCGTGGAAAACGATGGTTTCCAGGTCAGTGCCTGCGACGCGAAAGATATCGCCGACGAGCGCAGGGCGGCGCGAGGTGCCGATCTGGATTTTCTCGATCTCGTGCCTCCCCAGGTCGGCCAGGCGCTGCGGCAGCAGCGGAGACAAATCCATTCGCTCGCCAGGCTTCGCGACCAGCGTGAAGGTCAGCGGCTTCATGGCAGCAGGTCCTTCAGATGGTAGTGGAACTTGCCAAGCTTGCCGCCATAATTGCCCGCGCTTATGCGCGTCGCGCCCTTGACCGGCCCAATCTGGGCCACGGCCTCGATCCCCGCCCTCATGGCCGCCGCCACCGCGTCGTTCGTCTCGCCGTCAATGACGATCTCGAGCACCGCATTGACCTGCGGGCCGATGGCACTCTTCGTCACGCCGCGCAGGGTCGGAGCGAAGGCGTCGTTGGTCGATGCAGACATGCCCTTGTATTTGCCACCCACCTTCGAGCCGGACCGGACGATGCCGCCGGGAAACGGCATGATCGCCCCCGGCACCTTGTCGATGGCCGCAACCGCCGCCTCCGCCGCCGCGAGCGCCCTGCGGCTGCTCTGCGCGAGCAGCAGAAGATTGCCGCCGCCGACTGCCTCCTTTGTCATGCCGGTGGTGGCCTCGCACAGGAACTCGCCATCCATGACGGGGACCCGCCAGTAGTGTCTGCCGCCGAGCTTCTTGGAGATTTGCCAACCATCGCCAAAGTAGCGGAGCGCGGCGCCAAGCTTCAACTCGTTCGGGCCGTCGAGCCCCGCGAAGCACGCGCTGCCGGGCGAGGTGAGCACGCATTGCCCGACACGATTCTGCAACTGCTTCTGCAACTCATCCGTGCTGACCGCGAAGATCATCACCCGGCAGCCCGGACGCCCGTCCGGCGTTTGAGCGGGCGACAGCTCGACGTCGATGGCGGCCTCGCAACCGCAGCCGATGACCGAGGTCGCGAAGCCGGTCATGGTGATGGCGGCTTGTCGCGCCCATTTTCGCGTCGGTGCAGTGATGACGATAGCCGTCGCGCGCATGCCGAATGCCTCCGCGAAGGTGTCGTCGACGGCGACGCCATTGACCTCTAGCCTCGGCATGACACCTCCCCGAAAGGATGCTCCCGCCCAATGGCGGAATCGGGAAAAGTGGACCAGTCGAGCGATAAGCCATAGCGTTGCTGGTGATAGGCTTCGAGCCGCCTCTTGATGGCGCCGTCCACCGGAGGGTCGAGCCGCAGGGCCCTGCCCCAGCGATAATGCGTGACTTCGCCGTCGCGCACGACGAGGTCGCCATTCTTGAACACCAGGGCTGCCGCCCCGAGCATCTTCGCAATGTCCTTGTCCCTGCGATAGACCGCGACATCGGCAACAGCGCCCGGACCGAGATGGCCGCGATCGGAGAGCCCGAGCAGGCGCGCGGGCGCCGCGCGGGTCATGATGGCGATCTCCTCGAATGTGTATTCGCGCGTGATCGAAGAAAGCGTCGTCGACGCAAGCCCCTGACGCGAGACGTCGGCAGCCATCCGCTCCCGCGCGTCGCGGCTCATGAGCAACTCGAACAGCCGCGGATAGACAGTGAACGGCGCGCCGTTCGGATGATCGGTCGTGAAAAAGACCCGCCACGGATCCGTGATGAGGAGGAAAAGCTCCAGCCCTGCCGCCCATTGAACCGTTCCGTAGAAATCCGGTCGATAGCGATAGGGCACGATTCCGGCGCCATTGCCGTCGCTCTCAAGCATCACCGTCTTCTTGGGATGGGCGCTGCTCCTTGCTGAAAACTGGCGCAAGACGTCGCCTGAAATCGTCACGGTCTGGCCGAACATCACCTGGCCGACGTCGATGGTGACTTCCGGCGTCTCGTTGACCAACTCCGCCAATTGCGCAGCCGCCGAAGAGAACCTGCGCTTTCCCTCCGTGCCATAGCCGTAGAACTGGAGATGGGCGAGATGAAGGGGCACGCCTTCCGCGGCGGAGATGGTCGCAGCCGCCGTCTCGGCTGAGCCAGGGGCACCGAGATTGTTGCAATGGACATGAAGCGGATGGGGAATGCCAAGCCTTGACACCGCCGATTGCAGCGTCTTGACGATGCGACGCGAACTGACGCCGTAGGAGGGAACGACGTCGTCGAGCGAAAAGCTGCGCACATTCTCGCGGAAGGCCGCGGATGCCCCAGCGTTGATGACCTTCACGCCGATCGCCCTGGTCGACGCGACCGTCCAGGCGACATAATCGTCGATCATGGCCGACGAGGAACCCTCCCGGATGAGCGAAAGCAGAAAATCGTCGTTGCCGAGAATGACGAGCGTCGCCTTGTCGATGATAGGAATGTCGGCGAGTTCGAGATGTGTGTGAAGGGCTCCCCCCGGCGGCATGGCGGGCTCCACCACGGTGGTGAAGCCCATTTTGGCATAGAGGCATCCGGTCTCGAAGGTTGACCAGCCGGCATTCGAGAGCGGCGTCGCCGCGGGTCGGTTGATATGCGCGGCGTGGTGCTCCGGGAGCAAAAGCCGCGCCGTGTTCACATTGCCTCCGCCGATATGGGAATGGATATCGATGGCGCCGGCCATGACCACGCAGCCGCTGGCGTCGAAGGTCTGGTCGGCCTCCCCGCCGGGCGGCGGATCGACGATTATCCCGTCCCGGATCCAGACATCGCCCGCGCCCTTGCGGCCATGCACCGGGTCGACGACCTCCCCTCCAGCGATGCGCGTCAGCATGGCAAATCCGCTGACATGAGATCGGCGATCGCGTGCACGATCCCCGCCGGCGGCGGAAGGTCGGACTCCTGCCTTTCCGGAAGCGAAACCAGACCGCCGGTTCGGGCAGAGTAGACGACGCCCGGATAGTCGGCGCCCACCTCGCCGATCGCGATCGTCACCGCCGCGCCGGGAATGGCGCGCGCCGTCCGCGCAAGTGCGATCGTCTTGGTGCCGTTCTTGCGGATTGGTCGCCCGCCGACATGCGCGGAGATCCAGAGCTGGAGGTCGGCCTCGCCCGTCGCGATCATCCTTTCCGCGTCGAAACGCCAGGGGTCGAATTCGGGTCGGCCGCGCGCAAATCCTACGCGCAGCGGAAACCCCGTCATCCAGGTGGAGGCAAGCGCTCCTCCCCAGCCATTCTCGCTTGTCGTGAGATGAAGCGTCGACGCTCGCCTTCTGTGATTGAGATCCGCGACGAGCCCTTGCAGCATCTCCAGGGCAAGAGCATCGGCCGAGTGGCCCGAAAATATGAAGACCGGAAAACGCGCCTCAGCCAGCATCTCGGCAAAACGCCCGAAATTTGAAACGGGAATTGTGACCTGCCGGCCCGCACATTGCGCCCGCAGCGCGGCCAGCGTGGCTGCCAGCCCGGCGTTGGGAACAGAAAGCTGGATCGCCTCCCCACCCCAGGGCAGGCTCTTCGAACGCCCCCGGCCGATGCGGAAAATCCTTCGTTCGCCCTTCTCTGGCAGGTCGGGCACGGAATTCGTGAGGTCCGCGAGAAGCGCATGATAGGCATCCGGCACGGTGCCCACCAACACAAGAAGATCGGCGCGCCGGCGTGCCTCGCCCGGTGACACGATCATCGCCCCTCGGTCGGTGAAAAGTGCTGTCTCAGCGGCCAGCGACGCACCACCTGGATGATCGCAGGCCGCGCCAATCCGCTCCGCCAAGGCGATGGCGGCACGTACGCCATGTATGTCCGTGTCGAGACTGAAGACCGGGCACCGACTTGATCGAAGAAGCGTCGCGGCATACTCGACCGCGCGCCTCAACAGTGTTTCCCGGTTGCCTATCCAAGCAACCGCCATTCTGTTCGCCGCTTTCTGGTGCCAAACGAAACTCTAGACGAAACCGCCGGAGCCGGAAAGCCCTGATGTGAGACAAGGGTCAGTGTGCCGAACGGCCTCAATCATATTTGATATAGGCAAAACGCTGGTCAGTCGGTGGCGTGCCTTCCAGGGCGCCCCCCTCGGTGGCCGGCTGCCAATGAACCACGTCCTCGATTTTCCTGGCCAGCTCGAAATCCTTGTCGGTGACACCCTTGGCCGCATGATTCATCAGGCGCACCTCGACCCAGGCGTAGGACGCCGTGATATCGGGGTGATGCCACGCGGCTTCGGCGAGGTGGCCGACTGTATTGATGACCATGAGCGTCGATTTCCAGCCATGGGTCTTGTACTTTCGTCTGATCCAGCCGTTCTCGTATCGCCATTTCGGCAGTTCCTTCTCGAGCCGCTCGACGATCTCGGCTTCCGAATAGACCCTGTCATTCGCGCTCATCTCGACCTCCAATTGATCACCGGCACCAAAGTAGGGGCTCGCCTTGCCTCTGCACGCTTGCTCCCAAGGTGAAAGCGGCTATCATTGCGGCGGGCACCTGAACTTCGTGATGCATGATGATGCACCCAACGGGGAGCAGATGTCGACTTCTGTCACGTTACGTGTACCTGCGCGCCTCCACCTCGGCTTCCTCGACCCAAGCGGCGATGCCGACCGGCGCTTCGGCAGCCTCGGTCTTCCCCTGAGCGAGCCCGAAACCGTGGTAACGTTATCCCGATCGGCCGAGAACCATGTGGCCGGCCCTGAAAGCACGCGGGCAGCGGCGCATCTCACCACCCTGTGCCGACACCTCGGCATCCGCACCAGGCACCGGCTGGTGATCGAGGAGGCGATCCCGGCGCATGCCGGGCTCGGTTCGGGTACGCAGATCGCCTTGGCCGTTGCCGCCTCGCTGCGTGCGCTGCACCATCTTCCACTCGACATCGAGGGTGACGCAACCGTGCTGGCGCGTGGTGCTCGCTCCGGAATCGGCATCGCGAGCTTCGAGAGTGGCGGGGTGATCATCGACGCCGGCAAAGGCGGAAGCAGTCGGCCGCCGACCGTGGTGGCCAGGCTTCCCTTCCCCGAAGAATGGCGCGTCATCCTGGTGCTCGACCACAAGCGCGAAGGGATTCACGGGGCGGCGGAGGTCGCGGCGTTCCGCGCCTTGCCCCCCTTCCCCAGAAGCGGCACGGGCGAAATCTGCCGGCAGGTGCTGACGGTCATGATGCCTGCATTGATCGAGCGGGATCTCGCAGCCTTCGGCGCGGCGGTCTCGGCGGTGCAAATGCTGGTCGGCACGCATTTCGCCCCGGCTCAGGGTGGAATCTTTACCTCGTCCCGGGTGGAGCGGGTCATCGGCGGCCTTGCGGAAGCAGGCGCCGTCGGTATCGGCCAAAGTTCGTGGGGACCGACGGGCTTTGCCTTCGCTGGCTCGCAAAACGACGCGGAGAGGATGGTCGCATCCGCCGCGGCGCTGATAGCGGACGGCATCGAGACCAGGATCGTGCGTGGCCGCAATCGCGGCGCCACCATCAGTGCCCACGGTCTCGACCTGGTGGGAAGCTGAATATCAGGGAACATCGCCATGGCGCGCAAACATATCCTCCATATGCTCACGCCCCTCGGGCATATGAGCCCTTTCGACGTCAACATGGCTCTCGATGCAGGGTTCGACGCCGTCGTGCCCTATATCGGTGTCGGCCCTGCCGAGGTGACCGGGCTTGTGCAGGACGCCATCTTCTCCCGCCCCCCTGACGCCGGCGTCAATACCGGCATCTTCATTGCGGGCAAGGACGTCTCACTCGCGCTCGACATGTTCGACGCGGCCAGGAAGGCGATGGTCCCACCTTTCAAGGTCTCGGTCTTCGCCGATCCAGCGGGGTCCTTCACCACGGCAGCCGCCATGATCGCCAAGGTGGAGAAGGCGCTGCGGGCCAAGTTCGATCGCGGCCTGAAAGGGACCCGGGTCGCGATCTTCGGCGCCACCGGCGTTGTCGGGTTCTGCACGGCCGTCATCGCGGCCAAGGAGGGCGCCCATGTGACGCTTGTCGGCCATGACGGCATCGAACGTGTGAAGAAGGTCGCCGCCGAAATCAGGAGCCGCTTCGATGTATCCGCCGATGCGGCCGACGGTTCGACCGACGCTGGGAAGAAGACATCGATCGAGGCAGCCGAGGTGGTCCTCACCGCAGCCAAGGCTGGCGTCCAGGTGATCTCCAAGGCGCAGTTGGAGAATGCGGTCGATCTGCTGATCGCGGCAGATGTCAATGCCGTCCCGCCCGCCGGGATCGAAGGGGTGGCGGTCAACGCCGATGCCGAGCCGCTCGAAGCGACAAAAGCTGTGGGCATCGGCCCACTCGCCATCGGCAACGTCAAGTACAAGGTTGAATTCGGTCTTTTCAAGAAGATGATCGAGGCAGAGAAGGCGGTCACTTTCGATTTCCAGGATGCATTCGCACTTGCGCGCGAAATCGCCAAATAGAGCATCAGGGTCGAAAGTGGATTCTGGCTTCGGCATGCCCTCCTCCCCCGGCACGGGATTCGTCCTCGTCGCGGCGATTTCCGGGCGGGCGCTCGCGGCCGCGGCCCGACGAGCAGGCTACCGTTCCCTCGTTGCCGACATGTTCTGCGACAGCGATACGGCAGCCCTGGCCGAACGGACGGCCAAGCTTCCGGGCAGCCTGCAGGACGGTATCGACGACGACAAGCTGGTTTCCTCGATGAAGCGGCTTGCCGGGAAGAACCGGCTCGATGCCGTCGTGCTTGGCTCGGGCTTCGAGCGGAAGGCCGACCTTGTCGACGAGATCGCACGCCATTTCCCGCTGGCTGGGAACGGCGGATCCGCGATCCGCCGGGTCAAGAGCCCGTCGTCGCTAGCCAGTGATTGCGCCGAGCTTGGCGTTCCCCACCCTGACTTTCGATGGACGCCGCCGCCTGATCCCGACAATTGGATCGCCAAAACCGCGGGCGGCGCGGGCGGGACGCATATCACGCGAGCGGTTGCCGAAACACCGGCTTCGGGGCGCTATTTTCAACGCTTCCTGACCGGCACGAGCATATCGGCGCTCTTCGTCGCGGACGGGAACGCTGCCCGCATCGTCGGATTCAGCAGGCAATGGACGTCACCGGCTCCGAGCACGCCTTACCGCTATGGCGGGGCAGTTCGTCTGAAGCGTGTCGGCAGGGACGATGCCGCAACCGTGGCGGATTGGCTTTCGCGGCTGACACGCCGTGCCGGTCTGGTCGGGCTGTGCGGCGCGGATTTCATCCGGGCCAAAGACGGCTACAGGCTGGTCGAGATCAACCCCCGCCCCGGCGCCACCCTGGATATTTTCGACAGCAACGAGGCGCCCCTGCTGCAGGCGCATCTCCGGGCCTGCCGGGGCGACGCTTTCAGTCTGCCGAGCTTCGGCGATTGCATGGCCTCGATGATTTCCTATACGAACCGGCCACTGCCCGCCTTTCCGGCGATCGCCTGGCCGGATTGGACGGCCGATCGCCAGTCGCCCGGCACGCGGCTGATCGCTGGCGACCCGATCTGCACAGTTTTCGCGCGAGGACCAAACGCGGCGGCGGCCCTCAAGGCCTTGAGAACCCAGGCCCGGGAACTGGAGGCCTGCTGGCACGGAGACCGGAGATGAAAGATGGCTCGGCATTCCTGAACGACAACGCCCAGCGGATCGTCGAAGGGATGATCCGCGATTCGGAGCAGCTGCGGATCCTTGTGTCCACCGGCCCTTCGGGCGAGTGCCTGATCGACGCCGGCGCCAAGGCGGCGGGCAGCATCGAGGCGGGTCTGCGCATGGCCGAGGCTGCCATGGGCGGTCTCGGCACCATTTCGCTCGGGCTGGATCGGGCTCTGCCGAAATGGCCTCTGACCATCGAGGTGCGCTCTTCCCAGCCAGTGCTCGCCTGCCTGGCCGCCCAATACGCAGGTTGGAACCTTTCGAGCGAGAACTACTTCGCCATGGGATCTGGGCCGGCCCGGGCGCTTGCCAGGGTCGAGCCGCTCTACGAAACGCTGTCCTACCGCGATTCCGCCGCCGCCGCCGTCCTCGTCCTCGAAACGGCGGAACCGCCGCCGCCGGCACTCGTGACGAAGGTGGCGCAGGCGACCTCCCTCCCCGCGGAGAGCTTGACCTTCCTGTTTGCGCGAACCCAAAGCCTGGCCGGCACGGTGCAGATCGTCGCGCGGGTCCTGGAAGTCGCCCTGCACAAGGCCAACGACCTGAAATTTCCGCTGGAGAACATTGTCGACGGTATCGGCGCGGCTCCAGTGCCTTCACCGCATCCCGATTTTCTCACCGCCATGGGGCGTACGAACGATGCGATCATCTATGGTGGCATGGTGCAGCTTTTCGTCCGGGGCACGGCCAAAGATGCGCTTGCCCTGGCGGAAAAGCTGCCGAGCAGCGCCTCGCGCGATCACGGCAGACCGTTCGCCGAAATCTTCACCGCCTTCAAAGGCGACTTCTACGCCATCGATCCTCTGCTGTTCAGCCCCGCCGAGGTGATCGTGACGGCGGTCGAAACGGGCGATACCTTCAGAGCCGGTGGGAGGGATCTCGAAATGCTGCAACAGAGCCTGGGCTAGGCCATGCGTGCTCCTTACGTGTTCATCGCGAATGATGGTTCTGATCTGCGTGCCAACGGACTCGCGGGTCGGCTGCGCCGCCGTGGGGCAATGGTCGCGACAGCGCCGCTGGCTGCGATCGCTTTCGACAGCGACCGCCCGCATGGTCTTGCAATACCCGGCTTCGAGCATCGGCTGCCGGACGCCGTTCTTGTCCGCTCCGTCGCAGCAGGCTCGTTCGAGGCCGTCACGCGGCGACTCGGGATACTTCACGCATTGTCACGGCTCGGCGTTCCCGTCTGGAATTCCGCGCAGGCGATCGAGCGCTGCGTGGACAAGTCGATGACAACCTTTCTGATGAAGACTGCCGGGCTGCCGACTCCGGCAACATTCGTCGTCGAGGGACGTGCCGCGGCCGAGAAGATCGCGACACGCGAACTGGCGCACGGCCCGCTCGTCTTGAAGCCTCTTTTCGGAGCGCAGGGGAGAGGTATCAGGCTGATCCGCAACGTCGAGGACTTGCCTGGGGAGGACCAGGTCAACGGCGTCTACTACCTCCAGCGCTATGTGCCACGCGACGGGCCACCTTTTCGCGACTTCCGGGTGTTCGTCTGCGCCGGCCGGGCTGTCGCGATGATGAGCCGGCGCGGTGCCGACTGGATTACCAATGTCAATCGCGGGGCGGTCCCTGAACCCATACCGGGCCAGCACGAAGGTGAGCTCGCCGGCCTGGCGATCAGAGCCGCCGACGCGGTCGGCGCCGATTTTGCCGGCGTCGATATCGTGCCGGCGCAGGACGGCAGCTTCTCCCTGCTGGAGGTCAACAGCATGCCGGCCTGGTCCGGGCTGCAGTCGGTCGTTGCGGTGAATATCGCCGACTCGATCGCCGAGGCCTTGCTGGCCTTCCTGTCGGATCGCGCCGCGTCGGCCGAGCCCCCTCGTCCCTATCGTCTCGCCGTACCGGCAAATTCATGACGCTGTCGCAAGACATCATCCGGGGCGCCTATGAAAAGGCCTGCCGTCTGGAAATCGAGGCGCTGAAACCAGGAAACGTCCATGTCTTCGCCGACGGTCATCGCATGACGGCGGAGCAGTTCCTCACCAGCGCGCGCGTTTCGGCCATGCCGCTCAGCAATCCCGGTCTGGCCATAGGCAGGCGTATCCTGGAGGCCGTTCAGGCGACCAGGTCGGCGGTGGGCACCAACACCAATCTCGGCATTGTCCTGCTTTGCGCGCCGCTGATGCGCGCCGCGGAATTGCCTGGAGAGTACCGCCACAATCTCGGCGCGGTGCTCGAGCGCATGGACATGACCGACACGAAAGCGGTCTTCGAGGCGATTGCCCTTGCCTCGCCCGGAGGGCTGGGATCGGCGCCGGCGCACGACGTGCGGGAGGAGCCGAAGGCGCTCATCCTGGAGGCGATGGCTGCCGCAGCGGACCGGGACAGCATCGCCCGCCAATATGTGACCCGCTTCGCAGATGTATTCGGCATCGGACTTGGAGCTTTGGATCAGGCACTGCGTCGCGGTGAAACAGGAATGTGGCCGGTTGTGCACACCTACCTCGCCTTTCTGGCCGGCTTTCCCGACAGTCATGTCGCCCGCAAGCACGGCCTGGAGGTCGCGCGCGCGATCACTGCCGAAGCAGACGTTCTCCGGTCGCAATTGGCGCAAGAGGCGGGCGAGACGGAGCGCATGGGCCTGCTGGCCCGGCTCGATCGGGATCTGAAATCGCGGCAGATCAATCCCGGCACTTCAGCCGATCTGACAGTGGCTTGTCTTTTAGTCCACCTCCTCCGCAGCCAACTTGCATAAAGAGATTTCTGATGGTTCAATTTCCGCAGCGGAAGCAGTGCTTCCGCTGCTATCTAGCCAACCGGTCCGGGTCCAACCGGACGCTGCCAACAAGGATAGCTGTCCATCGAGCGTCCGCTCGGTTGCGGCGTCTTTGGACACAATAATCGTGTCTTGGAGGAAATTGGCATGGCAAAGATCTCGAAAGTGATGGTCGGAGAATCGCTGGTCGGCGAAGGCAATGAAGTCGCGCATGTCGACCTGCTCATCGGCCCCCGGGGGAGCGCGGTCGAAGCGGCCTTCTGCAACGCACTCACCAACAACAAGGACGGTTTCACCACGCTTCTGGCCGTCATCGCGCCCAACCTGCCCTGCAAGCCCAATACAGTGATGTTCAACAAGGTGACCATCAAAGGCGCCAAACAGGCCGTGCAGATGTTCGGCCCGGCGCAGCATGCCGTCGCGAAAGCCGTGCAGGATAGCGTGGCCGAAGGGATCATTCCTGCCAATGAGGCCGATGACGTGTTCATCTGCGTCGGCGTGTTCATCCATTGGGATGCGGCAGATGATGGGAAGATCCAGCAATTCAACTATCAAGCGACCAAGGAAGCCATTCAACGCGCCGTCGATGGAACACCGACCGCGGCGGAAGCCACGGAGAAACGCAACTCGGTGACGCATCCCTTCGCGGCGTAGACAAGAGACAGCCCCGCACAGGCAAAACCCTCTGCTGAGCCGGATGGTCTGTTGCGCCGGCTGAAACGTCTTCTGGGCATCTGAGGGGTCCGCCCGACCTACGTTTCGGGCGGCCCTATCGGGATAGTGCCGCGAGCTGAGCCCGTGTAAGCGTCCCGTCGTGAAGCGACGTGGCGACGAGCGCGCCTTCTATGCCGAGAGCCACCAAGGAGCGGAGATCGGCTTCGTCGCGGACGCCTCCCGCGGCAATGACGGAACGATCTCCGGCCATCGCCTTGATATCCCTCAGCCTTGCGAAATCGGGACCGGCGCCCGCGCCGACCCGGGCAAGCGTCATGACGATCACTTGTTGGGGCCAGTATTGCGGTTCTTGGAGCATAGACGCCGGGCCACGAAATCCCTCGGCGAAGAAGTCCAGCGAAAGAATCAACCGAGGGTGGTTACGAAAACGCCGCAGCAGGCCGGCGTCGGTTTGGGATTCGGTTCCAAGGATCGGCCAAATCCCTGCGCCGTCGAGGATGGCCGCAAGCGTGCCGCCATCCGCGAAACCTGCATCGACCCAGAGTTCCGGCGCGTCGGGCATGGCCCTCAACCGTCTCAGCGCCGCGCGGTTCGGGCCACGGCCCTCGATGGCATCGAGATCCGCTATGTAAAAGGTCCTGAAATCATGGAGACCGCGGAGCCCTCGTGCGACGGAAACGACGTCCGGGCTTTGGCTGACCGGCGTGACGATCGGCCGATACAGGTCGCGCTGGCCCCTTTCAGCCCGCACCACTTCGCCGCCCTTCAAGTCGAGAACAGGGATGATACGCAAGGTCTTTCCCGTGAATGCATGTCACGCCGAGTTGTGCAGCGGTTTTGACGACATGCAACAAACAATGGCCTGATGCATGTTACCCGGGTCTTTAGTTCGCGTGACATGCTTTGGCGAATCCCCTGATGAAAGCGTGGAGCATGGCAAAAGGAAAGAATATCGTTGCAGGGTTCGACGTCGGCGGAGCGCATCTCAAGGTCACGCGCGCCGAGAACGGGCGGATCGTCTCGGCTGTCTCCATCGCCACACCTCTCTGGCAAGGTCTCGGCAGCCTCAAGTCGGCCTTCAATGAAACCGGGCCTCTCCATGAGGACGTTCAACTCGCCGCCTTCACCATGACCGGCGAACTGTCGGATGTCTTCAGGTCCCGGCAGGAGGGGGTCGCGGCGCTGCTCGAGGAAATTGGGCGGCATTGCCCATCGGCAGCAAGACTGATCTACGCCGGCCGCTCGGGTTTCGTGGATATCGAGGAAGGCGGCCGCCTTTGGCCGGATGTGGCATCCGCCAACTGGCATGCCACCGCGTCCCTCGTGGCGCGGCATGTGGGCGATGCCATGTTCGTGGACATGGGTTCAACGACGACGGACATCGTGCCGATCGGCGCCGGCAGGCTGCTCAACCAAGGCTACAATGACGCCGATCGGCTTCTCGAGGGCGAGCTCGTCTACACCGGCTTCACCCGGACCTTCCTTTTCGGCATCGCCGATGCGGCCCCCGTAGCTGGCAGGCTGAGCCCCTTGATGAACGAGTATTTCGCTTCCATGGCGGACGTGCATCGCATCCTTGGCGTGCTCGAAGAGAAGGACGACAAGCATCCCACTGCGGACGGCAAGGAAAAGACCGTAGCCGCCTCGACCGAACGGATCGCCCGCATGGTCGGCCGAGATGCCGGCGACCTCCCGTTCGGCGAGTGGCTGAACATTGCGACCTGGTTCAGCGAACGACAACTCCGCACGTTGCACGACGCCGCATTCCTGGTCAGCAACCGGCTTGTCGAGGGTTCCCCGATCGTCGGTGCCGGCACGGGACGCTGGCAAGTCCGTCGTCTGGCTGAGCGCCTTGGTCGCGATTTCATCGACTTCGCCGACATCATACCCGCGGAGGATGCGGTGCGCGCCGACGCGAGCGCTGCGGCCCCTGCCGCGGCAGTGGCGCTGCTGGCTGGCGGCGGCGAATGGTGAACGAGATCGTCGGCAACGCAGGTCTTGGAGCGGATCCTGTCAGTTGCAGGAGGGCGATCGCCCTCCATCGGTTTCGAACTTGCCGCACATGGTACAGCGGCTGAACGGCCGCGGCTTTCAGGAACCTCGACGACTTTGCGACAGGAAGATGGCTGATGCTGAATTGGAGCAAGCCGCGTCCCCAAGCCCCACCATAGCATTCAGCGGGATGTGACGAAGCGTTCCAGTTTGCCCAGAGTTTGCAGACCCAGCTCCACGGCACCGAAGCCCTTTGCGTCCTGAAATTCTGCAGCCGTACTGAATACCATGCCCAGCGTGACTTTCGTCGCCCCGTCCTGATCCTCGAATGAGGCCCAGGCGTCGGCATGTTTCGGCCCGTGCTCGCCCCAGAGCAGCGTGTATCCGACCCTCTCCTCTGGTCGTATTTCAACATAGAGGTGGTGGTTCGGGAAGACCGTGCCATCAGGCGCGATCATGTCGAAAACCCATTCGCCGCCCGTCCGCAGGTCGATCCTTTGCGTGCGACAGGAGAAACCTTCCGGCCCCCACCATTGCGGCAGCGTTTCAGGGTTCATCCACGCGCCCCATACGGTGGATCGCGGCGCCTGGATCACCCGCTGCAGCACCATGGTTCGTTCAGCGACGCTCGAGAGGTTGTCCAGGCCGGCACCGAAGCCTGCCCGGTAGCCTGCCTCCATGTCCTGCGCCAGCGATGAAAGTTGTACTGTCACGACCAGCCGGCTGCGCTCGTGCGTGCCTGAAAGATCTGCCGTCACCAGCGCTGCCGATTGCGTCATGCCTTCGCACGAGATCACCTCATAATTCACGCTGCACCTGGCCGGCTGCAACGCGAGCCAGCCAGTCTCGCAGCGGATGTCCGGCTGGCCCTCTTCCTTGCAGAGCGAGATCTCGCGGCCACCCACCCTGGTGTCGGCCTCCAAGAACTCCACCGTGACTGAGGGAGATGGCGCAGCCCAGATCGCCCGCGCGGCGGGGGCCGTCCATGCCTCCCACAGCACTGCCATCGGCGCCGCCACGTCCCGTTCGAAGGCGAGCGTTGCAAAACGGTTTCTTCTACCATCAGGCGCAGCACTGATCGTGCTGTCTGTAGCCAGGTTCCGAGTCATTCTTCGCTTTCCTTCATCACATTCATCACAAATGCGTCCAACCGATCGAGCCGAGCCTCCCAGATGGCCCGCTGTTCATCGAGCCACGTCCGCACCGGGTGCAGAGCCTCGGGCACGATAGCGCAGGTGCGTATCCGCCCGTCTTTGGACGTGGCTATCAATCCTGCTTCCTCCAGCACCGAAAGGTGCCGCATCACCGTCGGCAGTCGCAGTCCCGTTGGACCGGCCAAATCCGTCACCCGGGCAGGTGCTCGGGCAAGGCGCGTCAAGATCGACCGGCGGGTCGGATCAGCCAGCGCATGGAAGATGAGCGACAGTTCAGGATCATGCTTAGCCATGTCGCTAACTATCGCCAGGTCGGCGCGTCGCGCAAGCGAAAACTTCGTCAAATGGCTAAGTTTTTTCCCTGGACGCCTAAAGCGTGTCGCCCGCAGTCCGATTCAGGCGACACGCGTTAGATATTTGCTTCTTGCCGCATCCTCGCGAAGCCGACCGGATCCGGTCGGCTGCGACATACTTTCGGCGGCTGGAGCCCTTGGGTTTTGCCCCTTCGCCAGCTGCGTCGGCGCATCATCACGGAGCGTATCCGCAATAGAATTCCCCCTCTTCTTGCGGTGAGGGGCCGTGGGGCTCCGCTGATCTGAAGCGCCCCGTCCGATCCGGACCGGCTGTCAGTTCACCACCTCGATCTCGCTCGGCCGCCACGACTTGTCGAAGAAGGGCTGAAGCGGGCTGTACAGACGCAGGATCGTGAACCAGCCCTTCTTCGGATCCGTCTGGATCCAGTTGCCGCGTGCGACGCCCTCGGGCTGCTCGGGCGCGAACCATATGGTGGTCGAGCCGTCGGCGGCGGCCTCTGCGGCGGGCGACGGGAAGCTCTGGCTGCCGGCGCGCGGATAACGCTGTGGCGTGTCGAGCATCGAGCGGCTCATGTTGTCGTACACGGTGAACGACCAGAAGTTCGCCTCCGGTATGCCCTTGGGCAGCGTCACCTTGTAGGTCTTGGCGCCGTCGAAATGGTTCTTGTTGGCGTCGGTAACCGCCAGCAGGTATTGGGAGCCGATGCCGGGCAGCCGCATCGCCATGGCGGGCGAGATGCCTGTGATGCCATAGAAGAAGTTCGTGCGTGCATCCATTGTCCGGTAGCCGGTCGGCGGGAAAGGCTTGACCCCCTCGGCTGTGATTTCCGGGATCGGGGTCTCGAACTCGTAGCCGGTGCCGAACAGGAAGTTGAACCAGGACGAACCAGGATAATAGAACCAGCTTTCGTCCCGCGGGTTCATGAACAGGGTGCGCGCGGTCGCGTTGGCCACCGCCAGCGCCTCCGTCATGATCTTCTTCATCCGCTCGTCGGGCGCGAAGGGCTTGCCCTTGACAATACCCAGCGCGGCGATCGGCCCCATCAGTTCCGGATCGAGCGAGGTGGCGGGCTCGCTCTGGACGATCTCGTTCAGCATCTCATAGAAGGTCCAGTCGCCCGGCGGGATGGTGTTCATCACCTTGCCGCTGCCTTCGTGGAACACGGTCGCCGGCGGCGGGACGACGCGGCCGAGCCGCGCCTTGCCCGCGAGGAATTCGGCGATCGGCGTGCCCACGCCGCCGACCTCATAGGGATACACCTTGGTGTGCTGCTTGATCGTCTCCACGACTGGCTTGGGATCCCTATGATTGTCCAGGAAGGACCGCCCGAACCAGAGGATGGTGTTGGTTCGCGCCTTCGCGACATAGAAGCCGCCTTCCGGCAGCGGTCCGTCGTAATCGGGCGGCACGATCAGGTACCTGCCGCCGACACCGCGGTCGGGTCCAGGCGCGCCAAGGTCGATCACCCAGCGAAACCAGGCATCCTGCACAATGCCGAGGAAATCCGGCGGCGTCTCGATGACCACGGGTCCCTTGGTAAGATCGAGATATCCCATCACGTAGATCGTGTCGGCGTTGGCCGTAAGGAACAGCGATTTCGCGTCCATCAGCTCGGAGAAGACGAGCACCTCGTTTTCCTTCACGCCGCTATCCTGCATGCTCTTCTTCAGCGCATGCATGCTGACGCCGCGCAGATTGTCCATGAAGGCGCGAAAGGCGTAGGTCCCATCAAGGTTGTCATAGAGTTTTTGCGCCGTCGCAGCGCTCGCCACCCCGTCTTTGAACTCGAGCGCGCCAAGCGCCGTCTCGACCTTGTCCGGCGTCGAGATTGATCCAGGAATCGCAGGCGCCTGCGCCAGCGCGACGGTTGCCTGGGCCGCCAGTAACAGAGCGCCGGCGGAAATACAGAGCCTTTTCATTCTGAACCCCTCTCCTCGTTGAATGCGCCGACATCCCGATCTGCTGCCGGCAGCCGCTCTCTGGCTACATCAGCCAATTCCGTTGCGTCCTGTCATTTCGCGACAACGCCTTTCTCCCGCAGCCTGCGAAAATCGGACGGTGACAGCCCGGTCCATTGACGGAAGGCGCGTGTGAAATTGGCAGAATCGGAGTAGCCGAGCTCGCCAGCGACATCGATGATCTTGACCGCTGGGTCGGAGATCAGCCGCAACGCCTGCTCGAAGCGAACTTCGGCCAACAGATCGGAATACTCCTCGTCTGTTTCCGAGAGTCGCCGCTGCAGGGTTCTAGGGTGAATCCCGACTGCTTTGGCGGTCTGGCCGAGGTGGCACTGCCCCTGCTTCATCAGCGTTGAGATCACCTGCTTGACCGATCCGGCGAAATCGCCGGCGGGCACGTTCGTTTCGAAGGCTGTGTCTTCGCGCTCGTCACGAAGGCTCAGGATTCGGGGCCAGTGCCAGGGCAAGCTCAGGAACCGGGCCGGAAAGACGATGCCCACAAAGTCGGAATGTCGGACGGCGGCCCCTGGGAACGTTTTCCGCATCGCCTCGGCATCGAGGGTCGCGTCAGGTGAAAGAATTTGCCCCGGTTGCCATGCCGGTCCGGCCGCAAGCCTGACCAAGTCTCGCAACAGCAACAGCACGCACTGCCGTGCGATGCGACTGCCGGGTCCGGTTTGGCTGGCATAGGCATGGAAGAGAAACACGTCCGGCCCTCTTCGCGACCACCAGACGCGCTCCGCCGAACTATAGAAGGAAAATTTCGCGCGGATTTTTCCGAGCGCATCGTGCAGGGTCAGCGATCTCAGCAGGCTCCTGCCGAACGCACCCAGGCTGTCGACCCGCATATGCTGACCGACGACAAAGCCGAGGTCGGTCAGGCCAGCGGAGCGGGCGCTGCTGTCCAGGAAGGCGTGCGCCAGATGAATGGGAATGAGCGCTTCCGGATCCTGGCGCACCATCGCAG
Source organism: Rhizobiaceae bacterium (assembly GCA_035556195.1). GTDB lineage: Bacteria > Pseudomonadota > Alphaproteobacteria > Rhizobiales > Rhizobiaceae. The sequence goes on along the minus strand of DATMFK010000017.1, from coordinate 8,949 downwards.
GCAGCAACGCTTCCCCCGGCGAGCCACCGAGCGAGGCTCCGATCTCGTCCATGAAGTGGACAAAGGGAAGATAGGCGCTGCCGCGAACCTGTGGAACAGCGGACATACTTCCCCCCAGAAGCGCCTCAGGCGAGCCGTATCGAACCCGATCGCTACAGACATCGTTGACGCAGCGTCACTTTAACTTCGGCGGATGGAAATGTCACCGAGGGCAATGACATCTTCGTCAAATGGCAGACCTGCGCCTGGCAAGCGCCTGCAAGACCTCGTCGTCCCCGTGCCTGCTTCGCCGAGCAGGTACCCGCATGCTACGACGCCGAGGCCGCGGCTTCGGACGTGATCTCAGTTGGGCTCATCATCGTTCCTTCCGCTCGCGGTGCTCTCTCGCGGAACCGCGGCCGAGATCGTCATGTGCCGCGATCGAGAGATGGGCCGCCGAACGCCAGGCATGATGCGCGACCCGGTCGAGCCGTCGGGCGGCTTCGATGCTAGCCAAGGCGTCCGCGGCGGCCAGCTTTCCCTGTGCGACCGAGGCGAGGGTCACGGCGCGGTGGTCCCGCTGCAGAGTTTCGAGTTCCCTTGCCGCACCCTCTACCTCGCCGAGCGCCGCGGCAATCTCGGCCGACACGTTCCAGCCGATCGGTTCGGCCTGTGCGCTGAGAGCGGATTCCGAGGTGATCGAGCCACCGACCGCCTGAGCCGCGCGCATGGCCTTTCGGCAAATTTCAGCGGCGCGCGGGTCATTGGGGCCTGCGGCCGGCCGTCTCGGGACCCCGCCGTCTGCCACGACTTCCACGAGGCGCGAAGTGTGATCGAGCGCGTGCAGCGTGCTCGTCATGCGGAGCCGTTCGGCCTCCGTCCCGGGCGGCTCCTTCAATTCGGACAGGAAATCGCGCACCTCCGTGAGCGCGGCGGCGGCCGACGCAGTGTCCTGTGCCGCTGGGCCGACCCGGCCGGAAAGCGCAGCGGAGACAGACGCGGCGGTCTTTGCGAGAACATCCGCCACGACACGCCGGGAAGTCTCGACCGCGACGACCGGATTGGCGAGGGCGCTTGGATCGAGCGCGCGCTGAAGCGCTGTCTGCTTGGCGGGTAGAAGCCGCTCGACCATACGGGTGAACCGCTGAGTCGCCGGAAGGAGCACCGCCACGCCCACGACGTTGTACGCCGTATGATAGGCCGCAAGGAGCGTCATTCCGTCGACGGTCGCGAGGAGACGTCTCATCAGTGCGGCTGTGAAAGGAAAGGCGACGATCGCGATGAGCGCCGCAATGACCTTGAACAGGACATAGGCGAGAGCCAGGCGCTTCGCCGTCGCGCTGGCGCCGATGGCCGCCAATGCCGAGCTCGTCGCCGTCCCGATATTCTGGCCGATGATCAAAGCCGCGCCCTGCTCCAGGTTCACCGCCCCGGCATAGAAAGCCGAAATGGTGACGGCGATGGCGGCCGTCGACGACTGCATGAGCGCGGTCATCACCAGGCCGACGACGATCAAGGTCATGAGGCCGACCGTCCCCGAGGCCAAGCCGACCCCCGGCACGCCCAGCACCGCCGGCAGATCCGACGGGTGTAGGCTCTCGGCAAGACCTCCCATACCCTGCTGGAGAGTCGTCAGCCCGTAGAGCACCAGCGCGAACCCTGCGAGCGCGGCACCCGCCGCCGCGATCCTCCCGCCTGACATCAGCTTGGCCATCGCGCCGACGAAGATCATCGGCAGCGCATAGGCCGACAGAGAGACGCGCACGCCGATCAGCGCCACGAGCCAGCCCGTGCCCGTCGTGCCGACATTGGCGCCGAACACGAGACCGAGGCCCTGAGGAAAAGTGAGAAGCCCGGCGCTGACGAGGCCGATCGTCGTCATCGTTACGGCGCTCGACGATTGTACGAGGAGCGTCACGATCGCGCCCCAGAAGGCACCTGAGAGCGGCGTCGCAGCAGCCTTGCCGAGAACGTTTCGCAGGGCGGATCCCGCAAGCCCTTTCAGGCCGTCGGTCATGACGGTCATGCCGAGCAGGAACAGCCCGACGCCGCCGAGAATGGCAATTGCTGTCGACATGCAATTCTCGTCCCAGCTATGCTTCGGCTGCGGGCTCGTCGGAGCGCCAGCCGCAGATCATTGGCCTGCACTATCCACTACCACGATCGTTGGTCAAAGGGCGGCTCGCCCAGGCATAGATAGCGCCGAGCCCCATGAGAACGGACGTGCCAAGGAACACCGCCTGCATGCCGATATGGCCGCCGACGAAGCCGCCGAGCAGCGGCCCCGCGACCTGCCCGGCGTATTGTGCCGAGGTCGAGTAGCCGAGAATGCCGCCGGCCGCATGATCGGGGACGTTGTGGCGGATCACGCTCGTCACCGAGGGCAGCAGACCGCCGAGCGCAAGCCCCATCAGGAAACGCAGGACAATAAGCTGCCAGCCCTGCGTGACGAAGGCCTGTGGGATCAGCAGCAGGGCGGAGATCGCAAGAGCGCCGACTATGACGTTCCAGTGGCCGATGCGATCGGCGAGCCGCCCGAGCCGCGCGGCCGAAAGGATGCTGCCCAGCGCCGCCGCGGACATCGCGATGCCGGCGACCATCGTGACACTGGACGGTTGCTCCACGAGTTGTGCGACATAAAGGGTAATGATCGGCTCGATCGACATGTTTGCCAGCATCAGGAGGAGTCCCGTCGCCAGCATGGCCACGACCGGGCGCTTGTCCGGGACCGCCGCCCATCCGGCGCTGGATCCCGATTGCTTCGCGCGGTCCGGCCGCCGATCCTCTCGGATGAGGAAGACAGTCGCGAGAAAAGTCACGAATATCACCCCGCCGGCCAGCCAGAACGTGTTGCGGATGCCGATGAGCGGCGGCAGGGCGCCGCCGGCCAGCGGCCCGACAAGATTGCCGGCCATGATCCCGGTGGAAAGCATGCCGAGCGCCCATCCTGAGCGGTTCCTGGGCGTCTGCGTCGCAACCAGTATGGTCGAACCGGAAGCATATCCGCCGGCGAGGCCGGCGAACAGGCGCAGGCCTACCAGCTGCCAGACATTCTCGGCCATGCCGATCAGCGACATGGCGACAGCCATGCCGAGGCTGGCGCGGACCAGCATGGCCTTGCGGCCATATCGGTCGGCTAGCCGTCCCCAAACGGGCGCCACCAGCGCAGCGGCAAAGAAGGTAGCGCCATAGGCTATTCCCGACCATTGCGCGATGGCGGCATGGCCGCTCACCCCGAGTTCCTCCACATAGAGCGGCAGGAAGGGCAGAAGCAGCGTCATCGCAACGATGGTCGTGAACGACCCGACGAGGCAAACGGCGAGATTGCGCCGCCAATAGGGATGATCATGCTCTGCTTGATTGTCGCCCATGGATCGCACTGTGCAGCTTGGGAGGAAGATGGGCGGTGTAGCTCGAAATGAACTCGCAGCCTACTGGAAGAAGATCTCGCGGCGCATATCATCGATGAAGGATCGCATCAGCGCCGTGCGCTCCCGGCCGATTTGCCGGCCTTGATCCGTCAGCAGCCCCGCTTCGAGCTTGAGGAGCTTCGCCGCAAAATGATCGAGAGCGAAGCTTTTGTCATCCAGGTCGCGGCCGCCGCCGAAGGGATCGGCACTGTCGTAGAGCCGGGATTCCATGCGCCCGGCAATATAGAAGGTGCGCGCAATGCCCAGCGCGCCGAGCGAATCCAGCCTGTCGGCATCGCGCAGGATCGCGGCCTCCAGGCTGCGCGGCTCTATACCCGCCGAAAAGCTATGGGCCTCGATTGCGTGAGCCACGGCAGCAACCCGCTCTTCGGGCCAGCCCAGGCGACCGAGAACTCGTCGCGCGGCCTCGGCTGAGAGGCGCGAGGCCATGGCGCGGTTCGGCGCGTTCTTTTCCACTGCGACACAGTCATGGAGCAGTGTCGCGGCTGCAAGAAGCTCCAGGTCCGCTGTTGCCTCCGTCGCCGCGATCTTCAGAACCATGCGCCATACGCGCATCAGATGCGAATGGTCATGCGAGCCGTCATTGTCGGGGAGAGTGCAGTCCCAGACTTCCAGCACCGCCAATGCGAAAGTCTCGCAGGGCGAAAAGGCCTCCGCCAATTCGTGGTTCGCCGCCATTCGCGCCGGTCATCCTCTCGCCTCGGTCTCGATAGCCATAGTGGATTTGCGGTCGGGTGGAAACTTGCGCCATGCTATCCGCGTCTTGCCTCTGCGCCCCCCGCATCCTCTCCGGCGAAATAATCCGTCACCTTGTGCATCAGCCAGCCCCACGCCTCCTTTTCGTCCGCTCCGGCCGTCTTCTCGATGGCGATCGAAAGATACTCTATTTCCATGTCGATTTTCTCGCGCGGCAGCATGCCGAGACGGCTGACGAGAATGGCAAGCTCCAGCACTGCCGACTTGGCACGGTTGAAGCCGGTGAAAGGCGCATGGGTGTCCTCGCTCACCACACGGCAGAAATGGCGAGGGCGGATGCCATCATCGCTGATATCGACCACTTCGAGAACCGAATGGGACAGCGCGCTCGCCAGGCGCGGAACGGGACACCCCGCGACGGGCAGTGTCGGCCAGTCACGCCGACCGGTCAGGCATCCGGCGAATATCCGCACATCGTCGGTGTAGTTGGCGACCGCGAAAGGCAGCTCGCCCAGATTGTCGAGCGTTGCCGAAGGACGGAACGGCGCGATCACCCATCCGTCGCTTTCGGAGATGATGCCGATCGGCGCGATGTGCACCTTGCCATTCCCGTCGGCGGTCGTGAGGATGGTTTCGCGGATGTAGGGCATCTAGCGTTGCCTCTTCGCACGCAATGTGTGGCCGGCTGCCGCAAGGCGCGTGCGATCCGCCTCCGGCCCCGGCGCCGCTACGCCCCAGTCGAGGGGCTCATCCTGCGCATAGCGCTTGCCGAGCCGCCAGGCGATCTCGGCCTTCATCAGCTCCGCGCCCAGATAAAAGGCATGGGCACCATCGCTCTCGACACCCAGGCCGGAAAACAGTTCGAACGCATCCGTCGCGGTCCTGTGTCCCTTGCCGTTGAAAATGTGGATGCCGTCCTCGGCTGTCATGATACGGAAATTGGCGTCGCGCACATCCGCCGCAAGGGCCGTGATGTCGTCGAGCGTGGCCGGATAGGGTTTGCGGTCGTGCACCTGAAGCAGCCCGCGATCGTAGCCGCGCGGCAACCCGCCATCATTCCGGGCCGCGAACAGGATGCGGCGTGCAAGATCGTGTTCCTCGACCGTGCGGACCGTATGCGGGCTGACATGGACGACGAGCACGTTGCGGATCTCGAGTTCAGAACAGAGACCGGCCAGCACAGCCGTTACACCGGAACTGTCGGCATCCGTCAACTCGGTGAGATTGCCCGTACCCATCAACAGTTCGGAACCCGGCCAGCGCCGGCGCGCCTCGATGAAACGGCCGATCGAGGCGGCAAAACCGAAATGGATGGGGTCGAGGACGGGATCCGCGATGTAGGGAATGCCGGCGCGCTCTGCTTCGTCAATGGCGCGACCGAGGGAATCGAGATCGCCCGGCGTCGAAGGGATGAGCACGGGCGTCACCTCATGGTCGAAGGCGAGCGGCAGGGTCTTTTCGTCCAGGCTCAGAAGGTAGTCCGCCCCCGCACGCGCACCCGTCGCCAGTTCGCTGGGGTCAGCAGAGTCGACGCTGACGGAAAATCCTTCGCCTTTCAGCGCTTTCACAGCCTCGCCGAGCAGTGGGAACGGCGTCTCGGGAAGGCAGCCGAGATCGATGACATCCGCACCGGCTGCTGCAAGACGCGCGCCTCGCGCCACGAGTGCCTCGATGGATAGGGTCGGCGCCTCGACGATCTCGGCGAAAATGCGCATGTCGTGACGCGTCAGGTCCGGCGGTGATCCGGCTCGTCCCAGAAAAGCTGGCAAATCCGCGATCTCGTCCGGCCCACGCAGGAAAGGCAGGCCGAAATGCTGAGCAAGCGATGCGAGATCCCCGCGGAAACGCCCAGGCAACAACACACGGCTTGCTTCCTCGGGAAGTTTCAGCCGCCGCCGAATGATGTCTTCGGTCATCAGCGCCGCCACTTTCACGCCGATATCGATGACCTCCCAGGCAAATTCGGTTTCGCCAAGGCTGCCGAGCAACTTTTCCAACCGCGCCCTGGCAAGGTGGCCTGTGAGAAAGACGAGTCGTTCAGACATGGCGAACGAGCCTGAATCCATGCTTGCGGTTGAACAGGGGACCTGCCACGCAATGAGGAATCTTATAGCTCGCCGGATGAGCGCGCAGCATCGGCGGAGCTGGGGATCGCGACTGGACCACGACTATGCCGCCCCCTCCAACACCGATCCGATACGTATTCCCGGCAGCCCTTCCTGTGACAGGATCCCCGCTGCGTTGGGCGCATCGCGTGGCCCTGCCAGACGAAACTCGATGCCGGCCGGGAGCATCATATGGAAGGCCGGATCGAGAAGGCCTCTTTGCGTCAAGGCGGCTATATCGTCGCGTTCCGAAAAAGCGCCACTCTGCTTGACGAGCAGGAGTCCTTGAGCACCGAGCCTGCCCGCGAGCCAGGCCGCCAGCGAGTCCGACGTGACATCCCAGGAGGCCGCGATGTCGGGCGCAGCCGTCGTCAGGACGGAGGGCAGCCACACGGGAATCCTGCGCTTCCGCAGTGCATTCCCGATATCCTCGACCGTCCAGGCCGGCACAAGGTTTCGGCCGTGATCGAGGATGACATGGCCGAACTGATCCATCGCCAGGATCGCCATGGCGTGAGCCGCCGCCTCCGAAAAGCCCATGCTTTTCTGGAGGGCGCGCACGTTGTTCGCGAACGGCCCGCCGCCGGGCACGATCACCAAAGGCAGACTCGATCCGGCAAACGCCTCGATCCAGATGGCCCGTTCCGCTTCCCACGCGGTGCTGCCGCCGAGCTTGACGACGGCGCATCTCATCAGATGCCGCCTTTCCTGCCGGAGCCGCTTTCCGCCTTGGATGGCGCGTTCGATCGAAGTGCGGCATGCCGCTCCTTCGCCCGCTTGCGCTCAATCTCGACTCCGACACCGCCGGGGCCGAGTTCGAGCTTCTCGACCCTTACGATCACCCGGGTGACGCGGGGGTTCTCGAGCACGTAGGCAGCCACCTGCTCCGCCAGCGTCTCGGACAGCATGACATGCCCCCGCGCCACGATGGCCCGGATGCCGTCCATGATCACGTCGTAGGAAAAGACGTGCGTCATATCCTCGGGATGGCTGGTCACCCGCAGCACGTCGGCGGAAACGTCGAAACGGACCTCCTGCGCATGGCCATGCTCGAAGCTGTAGGCGCCGATGTGCACGGGCAGCACGAAATCCCGCACGAAGATTCTGTCCGTGCCGAGCGCGGCTTCCCCATCGCCGGGTGCGTAACCGCGTGCAGCGAGCAGGCGAAAATCGACGCCGCTCGGTTGGCCCGACCGCTGCTCCTCGGGGATGAGCGAACGTATCCGCGATACCGCTTCCGCGCTTAGGGTAGCGGCGCGCTGGGCGTTGTCGCAGAGCGCGCCGCGAAAGCCCAGGAAATCCGGCGAAAAGGCGAGAAGCCGCGGGATATCAGGCGCTTCGAGCGAACCGGCGAGCCCGACCATCAGGCCGCGATCGCGCGCCAGTTCGATGAAGCCCGGCACGCGCTCGGGCGGGAGGTGGTCGAGCAGCCGCCCGCCCATTTTACCGGCCGTATCGATCATGACCCCGTGAAAACCATGTCGGGCGAAGACCGGAAGCAGGCCAAAGTCCGGCGCCCGGTCGGCAAACAACACGGCGATCAGCTTGCAGCGCGACGCAGGCTCGGCGAGCGTCGCCGCGCAGGCCTCGGCCATTTCCGAGGGGAAAAAGCCGATCTTGATGAAGTCGACACCGGTCGACGCGATCTCCTCGACCTTCGCCCGAATGGTCTCGGGCACCATGGGCAGGTCGCCACAGACGGCACTGGTGGCCCGACGGCCACGGACGGATTTGACCACCTGGCGGATGGTCCCGGTCGGAAGTGCCCCCAGAGCGCCTGCTCTGGGGTTCTTGAGGTCGACGATATCGGCGCCGGCCGAGAGAACGATCTCAGCCTCCGCGGCGTCGATGACGCTCGCCAGCATCTTGGTCATTTGGGTAGCGTCTCCAGGCGGCGCGACAGGACGTTCTTGTACAGATAGACGATGGCGCGGCGCCAGGATTCATCCGTATTGCCTCGCATGTCGACGCTCGCGCTTGCCAGCGGTTGCGAGGTTCCGGCTTCGTGGACGAAGACGTGCATGCTGAGGACCAGTTCCGAAACCTTGTGGACCACACCGGTGAAAGCGTAATCCGCGCCGAGTTCGTGCGCAAACACATCAGCACAGTTGCCGCAGGCTTGGAGATTGGCGGCCGACGCCTTGGCGGCGACGGGCGCTATGTCGACGACCTCGAAGCCGGCCGACGCCAATTGGCCGCGCAGGCTTTCGCCGACCATGCGCAGCCTCTGTTGCTCGGCCTCGCGGTGATCGGGAGCCCCGGGCACCGGGCTGCCGCGTTCCAGCTCGAAATCGAAAACCGCTGCCTTTCCAGCCGCATAGCCGGGAGCAGCAGAAGCGCACATTGCAATTGTTGCTAGAAAAAGGAAACTTATAGGGGTTGCGGCTGGGGATAGCTTCGATAAAGTCATCTCGGCACCAAATCTTAGCACACTGCCCGCCTGTCAGGTGGGACGAAGGTGCATGCGGGAAGAAATGAAGAGCATGGTGCCGAATACTCTCCTGGCTTTCATCGGATTTTTTTTGGCGAGCGTCAACGCCGTGCCGCTGCTGGCCCAAGAGGCGCAGCCTGCCAAACCGGCGCAGGCCCAGAAGGCTGAAAAGCCGGTGACGGAGATCAAGCTCGGATATCTTCGCGCCTACGAGCCGCAGCTTGCGCTGTCGGTCCTGGACGTGCCGCCGCGCGACGAGGGGGTTGCCGGGGCCAATGTGGCGATCGCCGACAACAACACGACCGGC
>DATMFK010000016.1:0-205078 GCA_035556195.1 Rhizobiaceae bacterium | reverse complement strand
TCATGCGAAAGGCCGCCGAGCGAAGTGTGCGATCCGTGCGCAAGCGCATCGGTGCCCTGCTCGATCAGTTCACCCCCAACGAATGCGCGAACTATCTCGTCAACGCTGGATACGCGGCAACCTAAAATGATCCTGCTCTAGACGGCCAAACCAGGGACGCCAATGCCCATTCTGTTCTACGACCTCGTGGGTTCCGATCCATCACGCCCGTTCAGCCCCCATTGCTGGAAAACGGCGATGTCGCTGGCGCACAAGGGGCTCGCTTTCGAAGCCGTTCCGACCCGTTTCCTCGATGTGCCGACGATCGAGGGAGGTGTGTCGAAGACCGTTCCCGTCATCCGGGACGGCGAACGGGTCGTGGCGGATTCCTTTGCGATCGCGCTTTACCTGGACGAGGCCTATCCCGATAAACCCAGTCTGTTCGGGGGAAGAGGCGGCGAGGCGCTTGCCCGCTTCGTCGAACGCTGGTCGCAAATGACGCTGCACGGCTATCTCGGAACCGCCGCCCTCATGGATATCTATGAGCGGCAGGATGCCGAGAACAAGGCATACTTCCGCAAGGCCAGAGAGGCCCGTTTTGGCAGAAAGCTGGAGGACGTCCCGGCAGGCCGGGACGCCGGCCTCGACGCGTTTCGCGCCTCGCTCGAGCCCCTTCGCAGCATGCTGTCCTACCAACCCTGGATTGGTGGAGCCGGACCGCTTTTTGCGGACTACATCGTATTCGGGGCCCTGCAGTGGGTGCGAGTGGTCTCGCCATTTCGCCTGCTGGCGCAGGATGATCCCGTTGCCGAGTGGTTCGACCGCTGTCTTGACCTCCATGGCGGACTTGGACGGAAAGTACCGGCTGCCGCCTGAACCGAAACGGTGCATTCGATCCCGTCGTGCTGCAGGCCTTGGCAATGGGGCAGGCGGCCTGTATAGAGCCGCCACCTTCCAAGGACATTTATCAAAGGGACCGACAATGGCAATCGAACGCACGTTTTCGATGATCAAACCGGACGCAACGAAGCGCAACCTGACCGGCGCAATCACCAAGATGCTCGAGGATGCAGGCCTGCGCGTGGTGGCATCGCGCCGCGTATGGATGAGCCGCCGCGAGGCCGAAGGCTTCTACGCCGTTCACCGCGAGCGTCCGTTCTTCGACGAGCTCTGCGAGTTCATGTCGTCCGGCCCGACCGTCGTGCAGGTCCTTGAAGGCGAGAACGCGATTGCCAAGAACCGCGAAGTCATGGGTGCCACCAATCCCGCGAACGCCGCCGAAGGCACGATCCGCAAGACCTTCGCTTTGTCGATCGGCGAAAACTCGGTGCACGGCTCGGACGCGCCCGAGACCGCTGCCGATGAAATCAGGTACTGGTTCTCCGACACCGAGATCGTCGGCTGAGTTTTTCTGCTGATCTTCATCCGAAGGCCGGGGTATTCGCCCCGGCTTTTTTCTTACCGCCGCGGACAGGGCGGGCGCGTTCAAGCGCCTTGCGAGAAACGGAGGATGTTCCTGCCGTCCTTGTCCTTGAGCGTCAGCCGGCCTTCCTTGACCTCGAAGCTCGCCGCTTTGCGCAGTGTCTCGAAAAACACCTTCTCCCGCTCCATGACTTCGGGAGCACAGGCCATGAAAGTCGTACCCACTTCTCCGATCGCGATGGTCCCGTCACCGATCTCTGCCGTGCCGGAATAGCTGTTGCATGGTCCCTTGCCGAATACCTTGCCGTCCGTCCGAGCCGAGAAGGTCGCGGGCATGCCGGAGCCTGCGGTGTCCTCTGAAACCCAGATCGCATCGAAGATATTGGAGGTCGGCACTGGCGTTTCCGAATTGCGGACCATCTTCACCAGGAGGGATGGCGTCGTGTCGGTCGTGGGGTCGATGGTGTACCGCGTGTCGTTGATGAACCACAGCGTATCGTCGACGGTGATGCGGGCCTGCAGCGCGTATTGCGTGTTCGGCTGAATGACCGCCGGATCGAATTTGATGGTGAACCTGATCGGTACCTGCCCGGCAGGGTCGATCACCTGCTTGCCGATGATCGATGCGGGTGCGTCGGCGAGCGAGACGTCGGCCAGTTCCACGGTCAGAACGGCGTTTGACGGTAGAGCGATGCGCTCGCGATAGGTGACTTCGCCCGATATCGTCCTTTCGGCAGCGGAGGGCAGGATCGGAAATGCAAGTGTGCCGACGATCAGCGGCACAAAACCGAAGATGAAGAATTCAGCGATCCGTCCCGGCATCGCTCGCCTCCTCTGGGTTCACCTTGGGAAACGGAGCAGAGGATTGCGTTTGTTTCGTGACCTCAGCTCTTGCGCCAGCGCGCAGCCGCGTCATCGTCCGACGTCCTGGCCTCGACCCAGTTGCCGTAGTCTCCGTCCGCGCGATGCTCCTTCTTCCAGAAGGGCGCCCGCGACTTGAGGAAGTCCATGAGGAAGTTCGCGGCGTCGAACGCAGCCTGACGATGTCTTGAGGCCGACACGACGAGAACGATGTTTTCGCCGGGACGGATCCTGCCGTGCCGATGAATGACGGTCAGGCCGGAGAGGGGCCAGCGTTCGACGGCCTCGGCCGCGATGCGGCCGATTTCGGCTTCGGCCATGCCGGGATAATGCTCGAGCTCCAGCGCGGACAGACTTCCGGCTTCGTCGCGACAAAGCCCTGTGAAAGTCACGACCGCGCCGATGTCCGGCTGCCCCAGCGTCAACCTTCCGATCTCGGCCGCCACGTCGAAATCTTCGACCTGGATGCGCACGGTCGGCGCGGCAGGCATGCTAGCCTCCCGTCATCGGCGGGAAGAGTGCGATCTCGCGCGCGCCGGCAATCGGCTCGCCGTGCTCGACATGCTCCTGGTTGATCGCGACGCGGATGACCTCCGGGTGGACAAGGGCGTTCTCGTAGCCATCTCCGCGCGACTTGAGCCAGCCGAGCAGGTCGGCGACCGTCTTGACGGATTCCGGAAGCATCACGTCTTCCTCGGGCTTGCCGATCCGCTCGCGTACCCAGGCGAAATAGATGAGCTTGGTCATGCCGGTCACTCGTCCACGATGTGCTTCAGCCCTGCGCGGAAATAGTCGTAACCTGTATAAAGGGTGACGATCGCGGAAATCCAGAGCAGCACGATGCCGGTCTCCGTTGCATAGGAGATGATCTTGTCGAGGGCTGGGCCAGCAAGCAGCACGGCGATGGCGACCATCTGGATGGTGGTCTTCCACTTGGCGAGCTGCGTCACGGGCACGCTGACCTTCAGACCCGCCAGATATTCGCGCAGGCCGGACACGAGGATCTCGCGGCAGAGAATGATGATCGCCGCCCAAAGCGTCCAGCCGGCAATCGTGCGGTCCGTGTCGGCGGCCAGCAGAAGCAGGCACGTCGAAACCAGCAGCTTGTCGGCGATAGGGTCGAGCATGCGGCCGATATTCGACGTCTGTTGCCAGGCACGGGCCAGATAGCCGTCGAAATAATCGGTGACACTTGCCGCAATAAAGATGACGAGCGCCGACCAGCGAGCGAAATCACTCGATTGAAGGCGTCCTTCAAGAAAGAAGCAAAGAACGACCAGCGGCACCGCCACGATGCGGCCGTAGGTGAGCATATTCGGGAGGTTGAACGCGCGCCTTGCCATCGAGAAACTCTTTTGCCTCATCTACTCAAAACAGATGGAAATGTGCCGGGTCAATCGGCTGTGGCTGCTATGCAGACCAATTTTGCCGGATCGTGGCTCAACTCTCGTGAAAATGATTATAGACGAGCCTCGCGGTCGATTCAGAAATGCCCTCCACCGCCATCAGATCCTCGACCGCGGCGCGACTTACCGCCTTGGCTGTGCCGAAATGGTGAAGCAGGGCCCGCTTGCGGCTGGGGCCGATGCCTGAGATTTCATCGAGCGGGCTCTTGATCATTTCCTTCTTGCGGCGAGCGCGATGCGAACCGATCGCGAAACGGTGTGCCTCGTCGCGTAGCCGCTGGATGAAATAGAGCACCGGGTCACGGACGGGGAGGGTGAAGGAAGGCTTGCCTTCGCGGAAGAAACGCTCACGGCCGGCCTCTCGATCCTGGCCCTTGGCCACGCCGACGGCTGTGATCTTGTCTTCGATACCCAGGTCGGCAAGGATCGATCTGACCGCGGACATCTGCCCTTGCCCGCCGTCGATCAGAATGACGTCGGGCCAGGCAGGGAAGGCGGAATGTCCGGCGTCCTCGCCGTCTTGCTCGGCTGTCTCACCCTGCGGCGCACCATGTTCCCGGAGCAGGCGAGAGAACCGCCGCTGCATCACCTCGCGCATCATGCCGAAATCATCACCGGGGGTGATATCGGTCGAACGGATGTTGAACTTGCGATACTGGTTCTTCACGAAGCCTTCCGGTCCGGCGACGATCATGGCGCCGACCGCGTTCGTGCCCTGGATATGCGAGTTGTCGTAGACTTCGATGCGTCCTGGCGTCTTGTCCAGGCCGAAGGTCTCGGCGAAGCCTGCCAGCAGGCGCGCCTGGGTCGAGGTTTCGGCAAGCCGCCGCCCGAGGGCCTCGCGGGCATTCTGGAGGGCATGGTCCGTCAGGTCTTTCTTTTCGCCGCGCTGCGGCACGTTTACCTGCACTTTGTAGCCGGCCTTCGTCGAAAGGGCCTCGGCCAGAAGTTCCTGTTCCTCGACTGGCCGCGACAGCAATACCGAGCGGGGCGCCTGCTTGTCGTCGTAGAATTGCGCGAGAAACGAGCCGAGCACCTCGCCGGGCTCCAGCGCCGGATCGGCCTTGGGGAAATAGGCGCGGTTGCCCCAGTTCTGCCCGGTGCGGAAGAAGAAGACCTGGATGCAGGTTTGCCCACCCTCCTGATGGATGGCGAAGACGTCCGCCTCGTCGACGGTCTGCGGATTGATGCCCTGATGGCTCTGGACATGGCTGAGCGCGGCAAGACGGTCCCGGTAGATGGCGGCGCGCTCGAAATCGAGGTCCTCGGCGGCCCGCTGCATCGCTCCGGATATTTCTGCCTTCACGCTCTGGCTGCGCCCGGAGAGGAAGGCCTTCGCTTCGGCGACGAGTTCTGCATAGTCGGGGGATGAAATCTCGCCGGTGCACGGCCCGGAGCAGCGCTTGATCTGGTAAAGCAGGCACGGCCTGGTTCGGCTTTCGAAGACGGAATCGGTGCAACTGCGCAACAGGAAGGCACGCTGCAGTGCGTTGATCGTACGATCCACCGCGCCAGCTGAGGCGAAAGGCCCGAAATAGTCCCCTTTACGCGAGCGCGCGCCGCGATGCTTGAAGATGCCAGGCGAAGGATGATCTCCCGTGAGGAGAATGTATGGGAACGACTTGTCGTCGCGCATCAGCACGTTGAAGCGTGGCCGCAAGCGCTTGATCAGATTGGCTTCGAGCAGCAGCGCTTCGGTTTCCGTGCGGGTAACGACGACTTCCATCGTCGCCGTTTCGCGCACCATCCGGCCGATGCGATTGGTGTGGAAGCGGCCCTGCGCGTAATTGGTCACGCGCTTTTTCAGGCTTCGCGCCTTGCCGACATAGAGCACGTCGCCTGCCGCATTCATCATCCGGTAGACGCCGGGCGAATTGGGGAGGCGTTTCACCAAGGTCTGGATGACATCGGCGCCCGTCCTGTCATCGGATGCGCCCGTTTCCCAGTCGATGCGCGTGAATGGTAGCGAAGGTGCCTCCACTGTCTCGGCCGGGAAGTCCTCTTCGTCTACGCCGTCGGGAATGTAGCCGGCGACGTCATCGGAGGCGATGCCGTCGCGGGCCCGCGCGAGTGGCGGCTGATTCTTTTGCTGTTGGCCCGTCATTCCTTCATGCCTGTCACATCCGGCGTCTGCCATGCAAGGTGCTGACCTCCGTCGAGCGCTATCATCTGTCCCGTAACCGAACGTGCCTGCCAGAGATACCGCACCGTTGCCCCGAATTCGGCCAGATCAGGGCCATGCCCGAGAATAAGACCATCGACCTGCGCCTGGAAATCCTCGGGTCGCTGGCGCGAATTGGCGAGTGTCGGACCGGGACCGATCGCATTCACCCTCACCTTCGGCGCGAGCGCCTGCGCCATTGTCTGCGTCGCGGTCCACAGAGCGGATTTTGACAGCGTATAGGAGAGATAGTGGGGCGTTGTGCGCCAGACCCGCTGATCGATGATATTGACCACGAGACCTTGACCCTCGGCTGGCAATGCGGCGTCGAGGCTGCGGGCCAGAAGTACAGGGGCCTTCAGGTGCACGCCGAAATGCCGGTCCCAGAGGTCCCATGTGAAGTCGCGTATCGAATCGTGCTCGAAGAGCGAGGCGTTGTTGACGACAATCGATATCGGGCCGACGGCTTCCGCGGCCTGGTCGACGAGGCGTGCGGTGGCCGAGAGATCGGTAAGGTCGGCTTGCACGACCGCCGCCCGTCCGCCTCGATCTCTGATCGTCTCAGCAACTTGATCGGCTTCCTTGCGCGAACGGTTGCAATGGACGGCGATGCCGAAGCCGTGCGCGGCGAGGTCTTCCGCGATGGCTTTGCCGATTCGTCTCGCGGCCCCTGTTACCAGCACGTTCGTCGTTGCCTTCACGCTTTTTACCAAATTGTAACATCCTCGTAACTATCGGGGCAGGACTGTGGCGAGATCGCTGCTCCGATTGATGTATATAGGCGGCCTGTGCGTTGTCTCCAAGCGCGCAAGGCCTTGGAAAAATTAAGCTTCCTGGCAATGCTGTTGCCGAAACGCAACGTCCTTTTTCTGCCACTTTGGCGCCAGGGAATGATCGAATTTCAGGTGCGCTTCAGCCTCATTTGGTCACCACATTCGAGTTCGTTGAGCGCCTGAACCGTTCTCCCTCGGTAGGGACGCTCACGATGGGACTCGTATCGGAAATACCCAGTTTCCTGTGGTTAATGGAGTAATAACAATGTCAGCCATGATCAATTTCGCCCGGCCAATGGCCGCGGCCCTCGGTCTCGCTGTCCTCGCCGGCGCTATGCCGGCTTATGCCGCCGACGCCATCGTGGACGTGCCGCCGGAGCCGGCGGCGCCGATGGTTGAAGCGCCGGTCGCCTCCTGGGCGGGCCCTTATGCCGGTATTCAACTGGGCTACGGCTTCTCCGGACGCACCGAAACGCCGGCCGGTGACATGGACACGGACGGCTTCATCGGCGGGGCCTTCGGTGGCTACAACTTCCAGAACGGCATGTTCGTATATGGCGGCGAAGTCGATCTGAACTACGCCAACCTGGAAGGCGACATGCCGGGCGTCGAGTCGAAGACGACCCTCGACGGCTCGCTGCGCGCACGTCTCGGCGTTGCCGCGACCGACAGCATCCTCATCTATGGTACTGCCGGTGGCGCCGCGCAGAGCCTCAAGATCTCGGACGGCTTCGGCAGCGACCGCAACACGTTGCTCGGCTGGACGGCCGGTGCCGGCGTGGACGTCAAGGTCACCGAGAACATTTTCGCCCGGGCCGAGTACCGTTATACCGATTTCGGCAGCAAGGACTTCAACACCGGCAGCGGCGTGCAGTCCGTCAGCTCGCGCGACAATCGCGTAATGTTCGGCCTCGGCATGAAGTTCTGACGCTGCGGCGTGCAGGTTTCAGCCCCAAGGGGCTGAAGCCGTGTTATTGCGTATGCACGCTTAAAAGCGTTGGGAAGCCGGGCCTCGCGCCCGGCTTTTACTTTGGGATCAGCGTAACAAGCTCCGGGAACTTGGTGTCGAACCGGGCCGCCCAGCGCGTAAGCTTTCCGCGGCCCCGTTCCCACTGTCCGCCAAAACGCAGCGCCAGATAGCCCAGGGTGGCGCGCAACGCGATGTGACCGGCTGTGATCTTCTTGGGCAGCTTCGGCGGCTCCGCATTGAGGCGGTCGAGTGCGCGCAGGGCTTTGGACCATTGCTTGTCGAGCCACGGCTGGTGGATCTTGTCTTCCGGCCGGACCCGCCGCTCGTAGACATGGGCGAGAAGGCAATCGCAAATGCCGTCGGCCAGCGCTTCGAGCATCTCCGCTTGCGTCCTCTTGTCGGCGTTGCGAGGGAACAGGGCGCTGCCCGAGATGCGATTGAGATATTGGGTAATCGCGCGACTGTCGTAGATGGACTGGCCGTCGTCCGTGACCAGCACGGGAATCTTGCCAAGCGGGTTGGAGTCGATGAGTTCGGCAGGTTCCGCATTCGTGTCCACTGCAACCGCCTCGACCGGCAGGCCGGCATAGGCGGCCGCCATGCGGACCTTGGCACTGTAGGGGGATGAAGACGAGTAGAGAACTTTGGGCATACAGTGCCCCTCCTTTGCTGAAATGTTCTAGTCGAGAATTTTTCGCCTCGCCAACGCGCTCCGGCGCTGATGGTCTACATCAGGCAAGGAACTCGCACGGGGAGTGCCTGAGCTTCATTCTGTGGTGGATGATGGAGCCGGGCCGCTTCGAATCGGCGGCATCACCGCCGTCTCCAATCGGCAGGCCCGTTGATCGATCTCGGGGCAGGGGCGGTATTCCAAGTCCTTTGTCAGGCAGATGCGGACCTCTCTCAGATAGCGCTTGTCGCATGTCACAGCGATGCCGTCGGGCGGGAGCGACGGATTCGATCGGATGAAGCTCTCTTCGGCATCGCTGGGCGCGATCGTGCGGTAGGCGTCGAGATGTTTGAATTCCTCCGGAATGGCGATCTTTTCGCGGGCCGCTCGCAAGGTGGCGAAATAGTCTTCCTGCGCGAGACCGGCACAGGAACCGTGCTTCTTCCATTGGTGGCGGATGAGCCCCGCCGAGGGGATCAGATCGTAAAGTCGGCGAATTGCTTGGTCGGATACTTCCGTTTGGTCGCTTGGGCAGTCCTGCGGATAGCCACGCTCGAACTGCGGCCACAGCCCGTGGACGATGAAAGCGTAGGGGCGACCCGACGCGCATTGCTGACGATTGGCATCGGCGCCTTCCGCCTCGCAATAGGAGGGCGACCAGGACAAAGAGAGCACGTAGAAATCGAAGCCCGTGCCGATCGTGCCGGGACGCAGAGTGGAATGCGTTCCCGCCGGTGCCAGGGCAATCGTGCTTTCGCCGGCCTCTCGCTGATCTATCCAGATGACGAACCCCGTCGCGACCAAGAGGACCGCGATGGCGACCATGCGCAATGTCTGCCCCGGCCGAAAGCCCATGTCCGGAAATATTCCGTCTAGCGCAGGACCCTGCAGCCCCCGTTATACACGTACCAGCGATCGAAACCGGCGACGCAGAATTCCACATTGTCGCCTACTCCGGCGAAGCCCTGTCCCTCCTCGATGAGGTACCAGATGTCGCGGCTGTAGCCATCGGACAAGGCAACGGTCGCCCCGCAATAGGTGCGCCCGATCGGGTGTTCTTCGTCGGCGGGATGATAACGCCGTTCGTGGATGCCATAGAAGTTGGCGATAGCGACGTCCGGCAGGTTGGGCACGTGGGTCACCTGGTGCCGGAAACGGTGGCTGATCGCCCGCAGAACCCATGACTGGGAGCACATGCCGGAGTATTCGTAATATGTTTGGGGGAGATCGGCGGCCATCACCTTGCCGCCACCCGTGAAAACCGTACCGGCGACAATCAGGGCTGCAAGGGCGACCGAAGCAACGCGATTCATGATTCCCTCCAACGCGGCCGCGATTCAGCGCAGCCGCCCGGCGCACTCTGCTTGCGAAGTCGCAAAGGGTCAAGTCGTCGCTTGGGGCCTATTGATGACGTCAGCGATAGCCGCTCACATCCGAAGGTTTGCCTGCCTCCCGCACCTCCTCGATGTAGCGCCAGCAGTCCGGCCGCGAACCATCGAGATCGGTGAAGCCATATTCTTTCGCGAGCTGGCCGCTGGATAGGGATTGGCCATTCCAACGCGACACATGCTCGTCCGCCGCCAGGGCGGCAATTGCACGGCCGACGAAGCGCGGCGTTTCCGAGATCGCGAAATCGGGCTGGCCGGCGATGGCGTCGCGCCAGGTCGGTTCCGTTACTTTGTAGTGTTCAAGCATCATCTCGGAGCGCATCCAGCCCGGCGTTATCGACACCGCCGTGGCTTCGTGCGGCGCGAGGTCCTTGGCATGAGCCCAGGCCATGCGATCCACTGCGATCTTGGCGAGATCATAGAATACGGAAAGGCGGTAATTGCGCGCGTTATAATCGCGCGTGCCGTCGGTCACCTCGACCAGCAGGCCGCCCGGGCGTGAGATGAGCAAGGGCAGGGCGTAGTGAGCGGTAACGAGATGCGTGTCGATGGCCAGACGCAGCATTCGCAGCCCGTTGTCGAGATCGTGGTCCCAGACCGGCTTGTTCCACTCCATCAGGAGCTCTCCGCCCCAGATGTCGTTGACGAGCACGTCCAATCGCCCGTGGTCGCGGTCTATTTGGCCGACAAGGTTCCGTACTGCTTCCTTATCGAGATGATCGACGCGAATTGGAATGGCGGTCCCGCCTTCGGCCGCGATGATCTCGGCTGTTTCCTCGATCGTTTCGCTGCGGTTGATCTCGGATTTTTGCGACCGCGTCGAGCGCCCCGTGACATATACGGTGGCGCCGGCTGCCCCCAGTTCGACCGCGATTCCCCGTCCCGCCCCGCGTGTCGCGCCGGCGACGAGGGCCACCTTTCCAAGCAACGGCTTCATTTTGTCCTCCTTCTCAACATGAGGAGCGCGCAGGCGCACCGCATGGCGCACCTTGCTCCGTTTTATCGCAACGTTTATAAACGAATATTCACTTATATAATTAGGAATTGCCGTGCCACGCAAGAAGTCTCTTTCCGACGACGACCTCCTCGACCGAGTTCTTGGATTGATGCACCGGGCTGGACCCGAGAGCGTGACGTTTGCGGCGGCAGCTTCGGAAAGCGGCTTGTCCGCCGCCACGCTGGTCCAGCGTTTCGGCACGAAGGACGCCCTGCTCCATGCCGTCCTGTGGCGGGCCTGGGATCTGCTGGACCAGCGCACCGAGGCCGCGATTGCCGTGCAGCCCAGGACCCCGCAAGGAGCAGTCGCGATACTCGTTGCCTTGTCCAGCGACTATGGCTCCGGGGAAGACTACGCGGAAGGCTTGCTGGTGTTGCGCGAGGATCTTCGCAATCCTGACTTGAGAGCGCGCGGGGAGCGTTGGGGTAGCCGACTTGCCGAAGCGCTTGGCCATTGCCTCGCCGATGCAGACGGCCCGCGGTCTGATCTGGGGCGACTGCTTGCAGGGCAATGGCAGGGCGCCTTGCTTTGGTGGGGGTTCTCTCGCACGGGAACGCCGGCCGAGGCCGTCGAACGCGATCTTCATGCGTTTTGCGCGGCAATCGGCCGGCAGCTATGAAGCGGACGAAGAAAATCAGCCGCTTACGATCTCGGGATGAATCGGATCCTCAACCTGGCTTGGCTTCGCCGGCGATCCATTCGACCGCCCATCGTGCCTGCGGCGTCTCCGCCAGGGCCGCCCTCAGCGCCGGCAACAGCGTTTGCAACTCCCGCTGTAACGGGTAGGGCGGGTTCACCACGATCATCCCCGTCCCGTCCAGGCGCGGCTCCGGCGATGGCTGGCGGATGGCGAAACGGATATCGAGGATCTTCTCGATGCCCGCGGCTGCCAGGTCCGCCCGAAAGCTGTTCACGGCCGCGCGATCCTTGACTGGATACCACAGCGCATAAATCCCGCCTGGCCAGCGCCGATGCGCCTTGACCAAGCCGTCGACCAGCCGCCCGAACTCCCCCTCCTTCTCGAATGGCGGATCAATGAGCACCAGCCCGCGTTTTTCCTTGGGAGGCAGATGCGCTCCCAATGCGAGCCATCCGTCGAGTTCGATCACGCGCGTCCGGAAGTCGCCCTCGAAACGCCTCTTGAGGCTGGCTGCATCGTCGGCGTGGAGCTCGATCGCAGAGAGCCGGTCCTGCCTGCGCAGGAGTCGGCGCGCGATCATCGGGGAACCCGGATAGAGCCGCAGTCCGCCTTGCGGATTCATTTCATGAACGACATCCAGCAAGGGCTTCAAAAGACTGGCTGTTGCCGGATCGAGGTCGGCGTCGAGCAGCCTGCCGATGCCTTCCCGCCATTCTCCTGTCTTCTGCGCCTCGTCGGAAGACAAGTCGTAGAGACCGATCCCGGCATGGGTGTCGATGACCCGGAAGGCCTTCTCCTTGAGCTTCAGATATTCGATGATGCGGGCCAGCACCGCATGCTTGACCACATCAGCGAAGTTGCCGGCATGATAGGCGTGTCGGTAGTTCATGGCGGCCTTCCCATGCTTGCGTCGATGACAATCATTTTCACGGGCTGCGTCTACACGGCAACGAAGAAAACCGCTAGTTTCGCGGCATGAACCAGCACGCCAACATAAGAATCGGGCATTCGGCATGCCCGCATGATTGTCCTTCGACCTGCGCGCTCGACGTCGAGATCATCGACGGCAAGCGGATCGGACGCGTTCACGGGGCCAAGGACAACAGCTATACGTCCGGCGTGATATGCGCGAAGGTCGCGCGCTACGCGGAGCGGATCCACCATCCGAACCGGCTGCTGAAACCGATGGTGCGCGCCGGCGGCAAGGGCGACGGCAATTGGAAGGAGGCGAGTTGGGAGGCCGCGCTCGACCTCGTTGCGGAAAGATTCATCGCCGCGGAGGAGGCATATGGCAGCGAGACTGTCTGGCCGAACTATTACGCCGGCACGATGGGCCTCGTGCAGCGCGACGGCATCAACAGGCTGCGCCACGCCAAGAAATACTCGAACCTCTTCGACACTTTCTGCACGAACCTGGCCTGGACCGGTTTCACCATGGGCACAGGCAGGCTCATCGGGCCAGATCCGCGCGAGATGGCCAAGTCCGATTGCGTGGTGATCTGGGGCACCAACGCAGTGGTCACGCAGGTCAATGTGATGACTCATGCCGTCAAGGCGAGGAAGGAGCGAGGCGCCAAGATCGTCGTCATCGACGTCTATGAGAATGCGACGATGAAGCAGGCCGACATTGGCATCGTCGTACGACCCGGGACCGACGGTGCGCTGGCCTGCGGCGTCATGCATGTGTTGTTTCGTGAAGGCCTTGCCGACCGCGCTTATCTCGAACGCTATACCGACGATCCCAGTGGGCTCGAGGAGCATCTGCGGTCGCGCACGCCAGAATGGGCATCTGTCATATCGGGTGTTCCCGTCGCCCAGATCGAAGCCTTTGCGCGCCTCGTCGGCACGACGAAACGAACCTTCTTCCGCCTGGGGTTCGGCTTCTCGCGTCAGCGCAACGGCGCGGTCAACATGCACGCCGCCCTCTCGGTCGCGGCGGTCACGGGCTGCTGGCAATATGAGGGCGGTGGCGCATTCCATTCCAATTCCGACATCTTCAGGCTGGACAAGTCCGAACTGGAGGGACGCGCCTTTCTCGATCGCACCGTCAGATATCTCGACCAGTCCAAGATCGGCCGCGTCCTGACCGGCGATGGCGAGGCCCTTTACGGTGGACCGCCGGTGACGGCGATGCTGATCCAGAACACCAACCCGGCCAATGTCGCGCCGGAGCAGCGTCTGGTTCGGCAAGGCATGATGCGCGAAGATCTCTTCGTCTGCGTCCATGAGCAGTTCATGACCGACACGGCCAAGCTTGCCGACGTCGTGCTGCCGGCGACCATGTTCATGGAGCATGACGATATCTATCGGGGCGGCGGGCATCAGCACATCATCCTGGGGCCGAAGCTGATCGAACCTCCGGCTGGCCCCCGCACCAATCACTTTGTCATCGAGGAACTCGCCAAACGGCTGGGCGTCGGTCATATGCCGGGCTTCGGCCTGACGGAGCAGGAGCACATCGACCGAATGCTGCGCAAACGCGGCCTCGGCACGTTCGACACCTTCAAGGAGGAGCGCTGGGCGGACGTCCAGCCTTCTTTCGAGGAGGCGCATTTCGTGAAGGGTTTCGCCTTTCCCGATGGCAAGTTCCGCTTCCGGCCGGACTGGACGGGGACACCTGCGCCGAACAGGCCGCCGAAGAGCATGGGTCCGCAGGGGCCATACGCGCGATTGCCGGAATATCCCGATCATGTCGACCTCATTGAAGTCGCCGACGCCGAGCATCCGTTCCGGCTTGCGACATCTCCGGCCCGTTCCTTCCTGAACTCCACCTTCACGGAGACGCCGAGTTCGAAAGGGCGCGAGGGCCGGCCCGAGCTGCTTGTTCATCCCGACGATGCCGCCGCTCTCGGCTTTGCCGATGGCGATCGCGTCGAGATCGGCAACCGCCGTGGCGAGGTGGTGCTGCATGCCAAGTTCTTCGACGGTGTGCGGCGTGGCGTGCTGGTCGCCGAGGGGATCTGGCCGAACGGCGCGCATGAGCGGGGCGAGGGGATCAACGTGCTGACCGGGGCCGACGCAGGCGCGCCGTACGGCGGCGCGGCGTTTCATGACAACAAGGTCTGGCTGCGGCCGGCCGGCTAAGCGCGTCGCGATTCTTCAGATTCGCTCCCGCGCTTTCCTTGATGTGACGCATGCCCGAACCGGTGCCCACTTTGGGGAGACATGCTTCAGCCCGAGCTCAAACCAGATCTTTGGGACGCAGGAAGTCGGTGAGTCGAGCCTCGCTCAAACCTTGCCACGTGCCTTCGACCACGAAGCGGGCGACTGCCGCGGTCGGGAATTTTTCGCCCAGCCGGGCGAGGGCCTTGGCATCGGATGCCTTATCCGCCACGGCGAGAGCAAGGTCTTGAAGGCCGGGGTTGTGGCCGATGACGAGCAGCGTCTCGACCGTTTCGTCCGCGCCCTGCAATTCGGCGAGCAGTTCGTCGGGCGTGGCGTCGTAAAGTGACTCGACGGCGCCGACCGTCGGTGCTTCTGCCAGTTCCGCGGCCACGAGTTCCCATGTCCGCTGCGTCCGAAGCGCCGGGGAGACCAGGACCCGCGTCGGCACCCACCCGCGTGAAGCGAGCTCGCGTCCGATCCGCTTCGAAGCTTTTACGCCCCGCTGCGCAAGCGGGCGCTCGAAGTCGGCCAGAGACCGATCGTCCCAGCTCGATTTTCCGTGGCGCATGAGAAGCAAAGTCTTCATCGGCTCGTCACGGCGTGAAACGCGCGAGGTCTTCCAGGCTCCTGGCTTCGCTCCACAATTCGGGAGCCATAATGAATTGGGCGCCGTTGCGCTCGGCGAGACCCGCCGCATTGAGGGTCGTGCGCCCGTTCTCCATGCGCGCCATGCCCTCGCACAGAAGCGCCAGCGCCATCGGGTAGAGCCGGTGCTCGACCTTGAGAACGCGCGCGGCGAGGCTCTGTTCGGTATCACCGGCAAGCACCGGAACCGCGGCCTGAGCAATGATAGGGCCGTCATCCATCTCCGGCGTCACGAAATGCACTGTGCAGCCGTGGATCCTGCAGCCGGCATCGAGTGCACGACGATGGGTGTCGAGCCCCCTGAATGAAGGCAGCAATGCGGGATGGATATTGATCATTCGCCCCTGCCATCTTTGGACGAACGGAGCTCCAAGCAGACGCATGTAGCCGGCAAGGGCGACGATCTCTGTGTTGAAGCCGGCAAGCGCCGCGTCTATCGCTCTGTCATGGGCCTGCCTGTCCGGATGGTCGCGGCGTGCTACGACCCTGGTGGCGATGCCGTTCGCGGTCGCGATGGAGAGACCGGCCGCATCGGGCTTGTCCGAGACCACGCCGACAATCTCGGCCGGATAGGAGGATTCCTTGGCCGCCTCGATCAACGCGGCCATGTTCGAGCCACGCCCGGAAATCAACACTGCGACGCGCTTGCGTGTGCTTTTCATAGCGAGATCGCTCCGCGATAGATGACGCCGGCGTCTCTCCGAGGCACGATGCGGCCGATCGGCGCGACCGTCTCGCCCGCCTCCTGCAGTACCGCGGCAACCTGGGCCGCCTGGCCGCGCGCCACTACTGTCACCATGCCTATGCCGCAATTGAAGGTGCGCATCATTTCGCCGGGAGCGACGCCGCCCGTGCGCGCCAGCCAGGAGAAGACCGGCGGGACTTCGATCGTTTCGAGATCGACTTCGGCAGCGAAATCCGCCGGCAGCACGCGGGGAATGTTGTCCGGGAAGCCGCCGCCGGTGATATGGGCGAGCGCCTTGATCCCATGGGTGCCCCGGATCGCCTTGAGGATCGACTTGACGTAAATGCGCGTCGGCTCGAGCAAAGCCTCGGCCATGGTTTGTTTGACGGCAAAGGGCGCGGGATCCTGCCATGAAACCCCAGCCTGCTCGACGATGCGGCGCACGAGGGAGAAGCCATTGGAGTGCAGTCCGGAGGACGCTATGCCCAACAGCACGTCGCCTTCGACGATATCGTCGGTGGGCAGCAGTTGGCCACGCTCGGCAGCGCCGACGGCGAAACCGGCAAGATCATACTCGCCTTCGCGATAGAGTCCGGGCATTTCGGCGGTCTCACCGCCGATCAGGGCGCAGCCTGCCTGCCGGCAGCCTTCGGCGATGCCGGCCACGATCGATGCGCCCTGATCCGGGTCGAGCTTGCCCGTGGCGAAATAGTCGAGGAAGAGCAGCGGTTCGGCGCCTTGTACGACGAGGTCATTGACGCACATGGCCACGAGATCGATTCCGATCGTGTCGTGCCTGCCCGATTCGATCGCTATCTTGAGCTTGGTGCCGACGCCGTCGTTGGCGGCGACCAGAATCGGGTCGACAAAGCCCGCCGCCTTCAGGTCGAACAGCCCTCCGAAGCCGCCGATTTCGCCATCGGCTCCAGGCCTTCGCGTCGATCGTACCAGGGGTTTGATCTTCTCGACCATGGCGTTGCCGGCATCGATATCGACACCTGCCGCGGCATAGGTCAGTCCGTCCTGCCTTTTGCTCATGGCGCTCCGTCCTTCTCTTCGGCGCTCTTCGCACGAAGCGCCGATAGTCGCAAGAACATGGCGCGAAAACGCGGAAGGTGGAACGGGAGAGTCGCGATTTGAGAACCGAGGGCGGAGCTGGCATTGTCATCTTGCGATCCCAGACATGCTGGACCATCTAGTGCCACGCCTCCGTAACCGGCCTCGAAAGGAGCAATGGTGACAATTCCCAACATGATCACGCTGTTGCGCCTGCTGCTGGTGCCGGCTGTGATTCTGGCCTTGCTCACCGGTCGCATGGGGTGGGCCCTGGCAGGCTTCCTCGTAGCCGGCGTTTCCGATGCGATTGACGGTTTCATTGCGCGCAAGTTCAATCAGCGTTCCGAACTGGGTGCCTATCTCGACCCGATGGCCGACAAGCTGCTGCTCGTCAGCGTCTTCGTCGTCCTCGGCTACATGGGCGAATTGCCGCTATGGCTGGTCATCGCCGCCGTCTCGCGCGATGCGCTGATCGTCGGCGCGGTGTTGCTTTCCACAATCATGGCTCATCCGGTATCCGTGAAGCCGCTTGCCGTCTCCAAGGCCAACACCGCGGCGCAGATCATGCTCGCCGCCGTCGCCCTGGGCGAGCTGGCTTTCGGGACCGCGCTCCCGGCGCTTCGTTACCTGCTGGTAATGACCTCCGGTATCTTGACCGTCGCTTCGGCTGCGGCCTATCTCGTAGCTTGGCTGAGGCATATGAGCGGCTATGGCGGAACCACGAAACCGGGCGGATGATGGCCGATCGACCCACCTCGCGATGGCGGCGTTCCGCCGCCAGCTCCGCTTCTGGTTGCTTGCCGCCCTCCTTCTAGCCGCGTTCGTCTACCTCTTCAGCGACATCCTCCTGCCCTTCGTGGCGGGAATGGTGCTTGCCTATTTCCTCGATCCGGTGGCCGATCGGCTCCAGCGCCTCGGCATGTCGCGGTTCATGGCGACGGTACTGATCCTGATCGCCTTCGTGATCGGGCTGACGCTGGCGCTGATCATTCTGATCCCATTATTGGCTACTCAGCTCACCGATTTCATCGGCAGATTGCCGAGCTACTTGAGCCAGCTGCAAGGACTGATCACCCAGATCGATCCGAGCTGGCTGGAGCAGCGTTTCGGCATCAATCCAAACAGTTTGCGAGACGGGCTGAATTCGCTCCTGAGTTCGAGCGTCGGCTTCCTGACGGCGATCATGCAATCGATCTGGGATTCGGGCCTTGCGCTGTTCAACATCGCTGGTCTCTTCGTGGTCACGCCCGTCGTCGCCTTTTATATGCTGCTCGACTGGGACCGTATGGTCGCCAAGGTCGACAGCTGGGTGCCGCGAGACCATGTCGAGACCGTTCGCGAGATCGCAGCCGACATCAATGTGGCGACCGCCGGCTTCGTCCGCGGGCAGGGCACGCTATGCCTCGTGCTGGGAGTGATGTACGCTGTCGGACTGACGGTCGTCGGGCTGAATTTCGGCATTCTGATCGGCCTCTTCGCCGGGCTGATCAGCTTCATTCCCTATGTCGGCTCGCTGGTCGGCCTCGTCCTGTCGATCGGCGTCGCGATCGTCCAGTTCTGGCCGAACTACTACATGGTGGCCGCGGTGGCGGGCATCTTCTTCCTCGGACAGTTTATCGAGGGCAACATCCTGCAGCCTCGATTGGTGGGCAAGAGTGTCGGCCTGCATCCGGTCTGGCTGATGTTTGCGCTCTTCGCCTTCGGTGCGCTTTTCGGCTTCGTTGGCCTCTTGATCGCCGTGCCGGCAGCGGCAGCGGTCGCGGTCCTTGTCCGCTTCGCGATCAAGCGCTATCTCGAATCGCCGCTCTACACGGGAAATCACGAAGACGATGCGGGCGAGCCGGCTCCCGCATCACAGCCGAAGGCGCCGCGTGTAAGGAACCATGTCCGCAAATAAGCCGCGCCAATTGTCCCTCGAGCTCATGCATGCGGAAGGCCGGTCGCGAGACGATCTGGTCGTGTCCGCGGCCAATGCCGATGCCGTGTCCCTGATCGACCGCTGGCCGGACTGGCCGACGCCGGTCATCGTCCTGGCCGGCCCGGCCGGTTCGGGCAAATCGCATCTCGGCGCGATCTGGTGCGAGATGGCTGGAGCGCGCACCCTCTCGCGGGACGATCTCGGAGGCGAGGCGGTGGATGCCGCCGCCGCCGGCCCGGTATTTATCGACGACGCCGATGCCGGAGGATTGGATGAAAGCGGTCTGTTCCACGTGATCAACGCGGTCCGCACGGCGGGCTCGCATCTGATGCTGACTTCGCGTCGTTTCCCCGGAGCCTGGGGCGTCAAGCTCCCCGATCTTGCCTCGCGGCTGAAGGCGGCGACAACGGTCGAGATTAGTGAACCGGACGACGTGCTGCTTGCGGGCGTTATCACCAAGCTTTTCGCCGACCGGCAGGTCGAGGTCGAGCCGCATGTCGTGCAATATCTCGTTCGGCGCATCGAACGGTCGCTGTCGACCGCCATTCGGGTGGTCCAGCGCCTCGACGCCGTCGCGCTGGAGCAGCAGAGCAGGATCACGCGCGCAATGGCGGCCGAGACCGTCAGTGCCCTGGACGAAGGCCAGGGCGAACTGTTCTAAGAATTATCCGGTTTCCGGCGATCTTGGATGCGCCGATGGCCATGGCGGAACGGGGCGGGCGGGACACGGGGAGATGGTCGGAGTGATTGGATTCGAACCAACGACCCCCTGATCCCAAATCAGGTGCGCTACCAGGCTGCGCTACACTCCGGTCCTTCTTCGACGCTGATTTCTCTATTGTTTCGGGAAGGCTCGCGCAAGGCACCAACAGAAATATATCTGCGGAAACGGAACGAAATCGACAGAGGTTAGAGGTGACGCAACGTCCTCTCGGTCTTCAGGGACTTGACCCGCAAGGGCCGCGCGAGGCTCTGCCCTGCGTCGAACCTGCGACCGGACGAGCGTTCGCTTGTTCTTCGTTTCCGTTGGGATGGGCAATCCTGAGGTTTACCGGCTATCGTAGCCCGGCCTGGGGATGTTGCGATGCCAGCCGAGGATCTTGGCGGCGGCTCGTGGCAGCGATCCATCGCTCCGCCAGCAGCAGCGCGGCGGCGCCGTAGACCAGCCCGGCCGGGATCCACATGACCAGCCCGGCGAGCTGCTG
Organism: Rhizobiaceae bacterium; assembly: GCA_035556195.1. Lineage (GTDB taxonomy): Bacteria > Pseudomonadota > Alphaproteobacteria > Rhizobiales > Rhizobiaceae. The sequence continues at coordinate 185,197 of DATMFK010000016.1, read as the reverse complement.
GTCTTCGAGCACGCTCAAGCCCCACTGCTCGGCTTCGAGGGGGGCGGACGGATACAAGGGGCGGGGCGACACGAAAAGAAGGACGCCGAGCAAACCGGTGTGCAGCGACGTCAGGAAGAGGTGCAGAACTGCCGTCCCTTGCGCACGCATTTCGGCGTTGCGCGGTACGATGGCCCACCAGAACAGAAGCCCGGTGCCGAGGAAACTAGCATGCTGGGCATAGTGCAGGGGTCCGCGCTCGAGCGCCGCTTCGAACAGTATCGGCACGTGCCAGAGCCAGATGGCGATCCCATGCAGAATGGTGGCAATGGCGGGAAGCGTGAGGATCGCCCACACTGCCGAGAGCGGGCGGGCGTGTGCCACGCGGGCCAGACCCAGCCGCCATGACTGGGGAAGTGCCCACAGCATTTCGGCGAGCGGGGCCGAGGCGGCGAGGAGCGGGGCCGACACGACCATCATCAACTCATGCTCGATCATGTGGGCCGTGAACAGCCGTTCGCCGAGTGCATGGATCGGTGAGACGAGCGCAATCGCCAATGATAGCCAGCCGGCCGAGAACAGGCCGATGCGCGTCAGGTTTGTCGGACGCCCGCGGCTGCTTCTTCGCCAAAGCCGCCGCGCCCCTGCGCCATATAGAAGTGCGGCCAGCGCAAGCGGCAGGGTAATGGGCAGGCCGATCGTCCATCCCGCCTGCGTGCTGCCGGCACCGAGGCAGATCGATGGATCGAACCAGCTCATCTTATGCAACTGTCCAGCACAAGTGATGCCGCACCCTGCATCAAGACAACAAGGCCGAAGAGCAGGGCGGACAGGATCCCGATCAAAGCCAGGAAGCGTTCGGTGCCGATCGTGCGGTCCGGTCGGAAGGAGGCCCCTCCCAGCCGCAACGCCCGCCACGACAGCACGCCGCCCGCCAGGCAGATCAAGACAAGCGCCAGCGCCACAAGCGGGATGACCGGGAGCTCGTGCGCGCACTGCCAGGAGACGAGCGCGTAGTTGAGCTGCGTCGATAGCGCCCAGGCGAGTGGACCCGCCAGCAGGCCGGCCCAGGAAACACCGGTACGAAGAGATTGTATCATCAAAGCCTCGGGGCCCAATAGATGAGGAAGTAGATCGGCAGCCAGGCGACGACCACGAAATCCCAATAAAAGGCATTGTCCCCGACATCGGCGAACCGCCTGCCGCTATGGCCGTAACGGGTGAACATGAGGACGGTGAGAACAAGCGTATCGCCGACATCGGTCAACAGATGCGTCGTATGCAGGCCGAGCAATACCCAAAGCATGGAGCCGTAGGCATTCGCATCCCAATAAACGTTGAGCGCGGGAAATTCGAACCAGCGGACGACCAGCGGCGCGATCCCGAGGAGGGACATGACGACAAGTCCGATGCGCACCGGCAACAACGCGCATTCCTTGGCATAGTGGTTCAGGACGTGGTTGGGTACAATGCTGACGAGGAGCAGCACGGTAACGATCGTCCCTGGCCAATGGTTCGGAAGCGGCGCGTTCATTGGCCATTCCGGCGCAAGATACGCCAGATAGAGGTAGGCGCCGGCAGCGAGAGCGAAGCCGGTCCCTTCCAGTGCGACGAAGCCGAGCGTGCCCCACCAGGTGGGGCTTCGCGCACCGTGCGCGAAGGTCGGCAATCCGGAGAGATCAAGGGTGACGCGCTGCTGCCGTGTCATTCGTCCTCCGGCTCGCCCTTGGGCCAGAACCATCCGATGAGGGCGATCGCGATGGGGGGGGCGCCCCATACGACGGCCCAGGGGGTGAAAATGGAGTAGAGGAACGTTCCACCCACTGCGGCGGCCGCGATAAGCGGCCAGATCGAGGGCGCAGCTGATTTTTCCCGGACATCCGCTTGGGCTTCCGCTACGGTCGAGATGACCAGTTCCCGGGCATCGACGCGAAGTCCAGTGGCGACGGAAAGGCCATCGCGCTCGGCCCATAGCGGTTCTGCATGGTCGACGACCGGTATGCGCGCAAAGTTATAGGCCGGAGGAGGAGAAGTGGTAGCCCATTCCAGCGTGCCGGCCGCCCAGGGATTGGGACCGGCGGGCTCTCCGGCGACAGCGCTTCGCGCAAGGTTGATGGCGAACAGAACGAAGCTGAGGAAAAGGACTACGGCGCCTGTGGTGATGAACAGGTTGATATCGCCCCAGCCCACATCCGCGGGATAGGTGTAGACCCGCCGCGGCATGCCCCAAAGGCCGACGATGTGCATCGGGAAGAACGCCGCGTTGAAGCCGATGAAGGCCAGCCAGAAATGCCATTTGCCGAGCCGCTCGCTCATCCTGCGGCCAGTGACCTTCGGAAACCAGAAATAGGCTGCGCCCAGCATCGGGAATACGGAGCCGCCGATCAGCACGTAGTGGAAATGAGCGACGACGAAGTAGCTGTCATGCACCTGGAGGTCGAGCGGCACGGAGGCCAGCATGACACCGGTCAAGCCGCCTGCCACGAAAATGAAGAAGAAGCCGAGGACAAAGAGCAAGGGCGTCCGGATGACAGGCCGTCCACCCATCAGCGTGGCGAGCCAGCAGAAGATCTGGAGGCCGTTCGGGATGGCGATCAACATGCTGGACGCCGTGAAGAAGCTCGCGCCCAGTTTGGGCAGTCCGGTCGCGAACATATGATGGACCCAGAGACCGAAGGACAAAAACCCGACGGCGATGATCGAAAGCACCAAAGCGAGATAGCCGAATGCCGGCCGGCGGGCGAAGGCGATGATGATGGACGACACCATTCCGGTGGCGGGCAGGAAGATGATGTAGACTTCGGGATGCCCGAAGAACCAGAACAGGTGCTGGAAGAGAAGGGCGTCGCCTCCTTCGGCCGGGTTGAAGATATGAGTTCCGACAAGCCGGTCGAGGATCAGGAACGTCGAGGAGATCATCACGGCGGGCATTGCGAACACGACCACGAAGGAGGTTACGAGCATGGCCCAGACGAAGAGCGGCATGCGGTCAAGCGACATGCCGGGCGCGCGTTGCTTGAGGATGGTCACGATCGTGGCGACGGCCACGGCAAGGGACGAGACCTCCGTGTAGGTGATCATCTGTGCCCAGACGTCGGACCGCTTGCCGGGGCTGAACTCGGGGCCCGAAAGCGGGACATAGGCGAACCAGCCGACGTCAGGTCCCATGTTGAGGACGAAGGACACCCAGGCGAACATGCCGCCCGAGAGATAGACCCAGTAGCTGAAGGCGTTGAGGCGAGGGAAGGCGATGTTGCGTGTTCCGACCATCAACGGCACGAGATAAATGCCGGCTGCCTGCACCATGGGCACGGCAAACAGGAACATCATGGTAACGCCGTGCATCGTGAACAGCTGGTTGTAGAGATCCGGCCCGACCAGGTTTCGCTCCGGCCCGGACAGTTGCAATCGCATCACCACCGCATTCAACCCGCCCAGGCAAAGGAACATGAAAGCCGTGACGAAATAGCGTTTCGCGATGACCTTGTGGTCCACGCTGGACAGCGCTCCTATGATGCCGTGCTTCGTTGCCCAGGTTCGCGAAAGCTCTCGGTGAAGGGCGTCATCGGTGAGACCCGTGTCGAGAAGGCCGCCTGGTTCGGGAGCTACATCGGCGCTGGTCATTTCAGATTGCCCAGATAGGCCGCGATCGAGCTCAGCTCGTCTCCGCTAAGGTCGACTATCGGCATATGCGCTCCCGGCTTGAAACTCTGCGGGTCCGTGATCCAGGCGGCCAGGCTGGGCTCGTCCATCGGCAGGGTGCCCGCGGCAAGCGTCGTTCGGCTGGAGACATGCGTAAGGTCCGGTCCGACCGTGCCGCCCGCTGCGGTGCCTCCGATCTTGTGGCACATGACGCAGGGCCTGTTCATGAACCGGTCGTGGCCTGCCTGCTCCTCGGCGGAGGCGGGTTGGGCTGCCGGCTGAAGCTGATGCTCGAGCCAGGCGTCGAATTCCGGGCGCGGTTCGGCGATGATCATGATGGCCATATGAGCGTGTTGAAAACCGCAAAACTCAGCGCATTGCCCACGATAGACGCCGGATTTGTCTGCCCGGAATTCGAGAACGTTCTGATGGCCGGGGATGAGATCGAGCTTGCCGGCAAGGCTCGGCACCCAGAAGGAATGGATGACGTCGGTGGAGGCCAGCACCAGCCGCACCGGTTCGCCTGTAGGGATGTGAATTTCGTTGGCGGTCGTCACGACTTTGCTGGGCTGCTCGTTTTCATAACGGACCTCCCACCACCATTGGTGGCCCGTTAAGCGAATGGTGAGGCTCGCATCGGCGCCGATCCCGGCGAGGGTACGGTTTGAGAAGTAACTCAGCAGCGCGAGTCCGATGAGGACGATCGCCGTCCCGGCGGTCGCGATGGTCACCCAGCCCGTTGCCCGGCGCTCCGCGGATGGGTCCAGCGCCAACGGATCCGCCCGTGCCCCGTCCCGCCGGACGAGCGTTGTGATCAAGACGGCAATGACCCCCAGCCAGATCACGGCGCTCAACGCCGTGAACAACCAGATCAGCCGGAAGAGCTCGGCGGAAGCCGGCCCCATGGGCTCGAAGGCCGATTGGGTGGCCCCGGAGGCAGGAGCTACCGCCTGCAGGACGGCCACAAAAGCGATTGCCGAGGCGCGTCTCATGGCGATTTGCCGAGCGTCGACGCGTTTGGCATGCGGTTTTCCGAAGGATGCACCATCATGTCGTCGTTCCGGCTGGGAGAGGCGGCCGACGGGGCATTGCCGCTGAGCGAGAGAATATAGGCGGCGATCTCCCACATCTGGTCGTCCGGGATCTTGCCGGCAAAGGTCGGCATGCCGTTTGGGCGTCCGTCACGGATACTGGCGTGGATGCTCTCGATGGCGCCTCCGTAGATCCACCTGTTGTCCATCAGCGCCGGGCCCATGCCACCGCCGCCATTCGCGTGACAGCCCGTGCAATTGAACCAGCTGAACAGGCGCTTGCCTTCGCTCAGGTGGAAGGCATTCCCTTCGAAGGTTCGCGGCTCGACGCTCCAGAAGGCGGGCCGTTGACCGCCCGGCGCCAAGGTTGTGAGCGGGACGGGCGTCTGGTCGCCGCCCGCGGGCGTCTGAGGGCGCGTGTCTCGTTCCTCCCGTTGACACGCCGAGACTTGGGCGAGAAACAGCAGGGCCAGGAGGACCGGCATTTTCATTTTTGCGCCCCTCGCTCGATAGCGAGGCGAGGTACGCCGTAGGCGGAAAGGATAGCGTCGATTTCCGTCCGGCGCTTTGCGAGAGCGGTTTCGATTTGTTCTCGCAAAGAGTCCTCTCCACGACGCACGCCCATTGAAATGTCGAAGGTCATCGGGGGAGAGGGCCCATCATGGTCGGGCGAAACGAGCCTCGTCCGCAGAGGAACCTTTTGCCTTTCCGCGAAATACCCCGCTAGAGGTCCCCATGCGATCGCCACATCGATTTCTCCCCGCGCGACAGCCTCGATGATCCGCGCCGGCGGATTCGGCAGCGAGTAGTCGCCATAGACAGGGTAGCCCTTGAGGTGGCCGACGATGCCCCGCCTACCGAGAGCTTCGACCGGGGGCGGGTTTGCGCCGTCGTCGCCGACCAGCTGAACACCGATCCGCAGCTGCCGCAGACGGGGATCGTCGAAGGAAGCTATGTCGGGCTCGTCCCGCCGCGTCACGAACACGTAGGAAGAGCGATAGTAGGGCGCTGTCGTGCGCAACATTTCCAGGTCGGTGGGCGTGCCGGGCACCACGTCGCACAAGCCAGCCTTGAGGGTGTTGCGGATGAAACCGCGGCGTTGCGCCCACCAGACATAGGCCACTTTTGCCTTGAGTTCGCGCGCGACCAGTTCCACGATCTTGTTCTCGAAGCCTTCTCCCTGGTCGTTTGAGAACGGCAGGTTGTTGGGGTCCGCACAGACCTTGAGATCGCGGGCATCGGCCGTCCCGGCAACCAGCAGGGTACACGCGGCCGCGATCAGTCTGGCCCACGCGCCGGGCCGGGACTTGTTGTCAGGGCAGCCTGAAGACATAAAGCGAACCTCCGGCTGCGGTCACATTCTTCAAATCCTTCATGGCATTGGCGAAACCCAATGCAGCCGTTGCGTCGCGCGGATCGAGATCTCCGGTCACGACCGCCCCCGCCCAGCCTCCGACCCCGGCGAGGACCGCGACATATTGATGGCCGTCCGGACCACGGTAGGTGATCGGCTGCCCGATAATCCCGGACGAGGTCTTGAATTGCCAAAGGAGATCGCCGGTGCGCGCGCTGACCGCCTTGAACCAGCCCTCCATGGTCCCGTAGAAGACCACATCGCCCGCCGTCACCAGGGCGCCGCTCCAGACAGGGAAATTCTCCTTGAGGCTCCAGACGGGTTTCGCCGCGGCAATGTCCCAGGCCGTGAAAGCGCCACGATGGCCGCCCGGTCCCGGGATCATGCGCACGTTCATGCCTACATAGGGGGTGCCGGCAATGTAATTTACTTCGGTACCTTCTGCGTCCATGCACAGATTGTTGTGGGGAATGTAGAGAAGTCCCGTTCGCGGCGAGAAAGCGGAAGGTTGCCAGTCCTTGAGCCCCGAGGCGGTGGGGCAAATGTTGCGCACAACCTTGCCGGTGGAGGTCGCTTTCTCGGAATTCACCATCAGCAGGCCGGTCTTGAGATCCACGCCGTTGCTGGAGTTGACGGGCCCGAAGGGCTGTGCGGAGAGAACCTCGCCGGTGGTGCGGTCGAGGACATAGACGTAGCCATTGCGCTCGGGCCGGACGAGCACCTTGCGTGGCTGTCCCTTCCAGCTCATGTCGAGCAGGATCTGCTCATTGATCCCGTCATAGTCGTGCAGGTCGTGCGGGGTCCATTGATAGAACCACTTGGCCTGCCCGTTGTCGGGATCGCGGGCGAAGATGCCGGCCGTCCACTTGTTGTCTCCGGGACGCAGATCGGGGTTCCAGGGACCGGGATTACCCGTGCCGTGGTAGATCAGGTTGAGTTCGGGATCGTAGGAGATCCATCCCCACATATTTCCGCCGCCGATTTTCCAAGCGTCTGGCGGCCACGTGGTCACACCCAGATCCTTGCCGCGGTCCTGGGGGTAGAACGGCTTGAAGTCGGGGCCGATCAGCACGTCAGAGTCCGGACCGGTACCATAGGCGGTCCAGACGACATGGCCGTCTGCCGCATCGAGGGCCTTGACCCAGCCTCGCACCCCCAGTTCCCCGCCCGAGTTCCCGACGAGCACCTTCCCTTTGACGACGAGCGGGGCCATCGTGACGGTCTCGCCGATATTGATGTTGCCCACCGTGGTGTTCCAGACCTGTTGACCAGTCTCGGCGTCGACCGCGATCGTGTGGCCGTCCAGGGTGTTGAAATAGATACGTCCCGCGAAGAAGGCGGCGCCCCGATTGACGACGTCACAACAGGCGACGCCCTGGGAAGCCGTCTCAGGCCACGGTTCGAATTTCCACTTCATCGGCGCGCCCGGCTTGGACAGGTCAAGCGCGTAGAGGATGTTGGGGTACGGCGTGATGATATACATGGTCTGGCCGACCACGAGAGGTGCGGCCTCATGCCCTTTGTTGATGCCGGTGGAGAAGGTGAACGCCACCTGAAGTTTGCCGACATTCTCCTGCGTGATTTCGGCAAGTTCGCTGTAGCGGGTCGAGGCATAGTTCTTCGCAGGCATCGTCCATTGGCCGTCGTCGGGCGGGGCGGCCGCAACCGGGGGCGAGATAGCCGGCGTATCCTGAGCCCGGGCGCCAGCGGCGGCTGCGAGTGAAAGCAGCACGCAACAGCACGTCCGCGCGACGAGGCGAGGAATAACGGCAAACACGCGCATCATGCCGGAAAGCTCTAAACTGCTCATTTTGGCACAGCGCCTCCCACGCCCGCGCCAAGCTCGGCAGCTACATCTGCCTCTGTTCCCGCGCATTTCGGATGGCCCCAACCGGAAGCGCTCTTGCCGCCCGGGTCGAGGTCGTAGACGATGGCATCCTTCGCCACCGCATTGACCCCGGCCGGGACCTTGTCCAGACCGAGCCCGCGCCGGACGCGCCAAGCGACGTTGTGGTCAGCACAAGAAGAGTCGCCACTGATGCCGAGCCCCCCAACCACGCCTGTGTCGTCGTAGAGAGCCAGCCCCCCGCCAAACACGACGACGCCGCCGACAGGCTTGCCTATCAGCGGATCGGTTGCTGTTCCAAAGGTGCTGGGGTCGCCGGCGAAGGCCACAGCCTGGTTAGGGGGATTTGTATTCTCCAAGCCGTAAAGCGGTCCCCCGGCCTGAACCGGCGCATAAAGATTGGCGGTGGAAAGCGCCATCTGATCCACGCTGAGACCGTTTGCCGTGTTGGCTTTTCCCGCAGCGACCAATCTGCTGCTCGGCCATTGCGCATCGACCTTCGGGCCGCTGAAAGCGACCGCGCAGACGAAGCCCGTCCGGTCGACCACGGCTGCCCATTCGTTCGTGTCGAAGCCGCCATTCGCGGGCCCCCCGCTGGCCTTCACGCTCGAGCGAAGCGTTTCCAGGAGTTTGTCGTGCAGCACTGGGCATGGCGTTTCGGCTGCAGCCGGATCGCTTGCGAATACTGCAAGAGGCAAGGCCAGAAGGAGCAAGCGCGGCATGGCGAGAACACCCGATTTCCCGCTCGAACCTGCTATGACAACCTTTGTTCCTTACTTCTGTTCCTCACTTCGGGCTCATCATCGATCGGAGCGGTTCCTCGGAAATGTTCTTCCTGATCTCTTCCTGCCCTGGAGTATCCCCAAGAGCTTTGCGGAAATTCTCGGCGTAGTCGGGCGGCATTTTCGGGGGCATCATCGGCTCATAGGGATCCACGACCGCCTCGATGACGACCGGTCCATCGGTCGCGAAGGCCTGATCGATGACACCGGCCACTTCCTCCGGACGCGATACGCTATAGCCGATCCCGCCCATCGCTTCGGCCGCCAGCGCAAAGTCGATCGGCTGCAACTCGCAGGCGAATTGCGGATTGCCGAGGAACATCATCTGTTCCCAGGCGATCTGGTTGAGCATGTTGTTCTTGAGCACCAAAACCTTCAACGGTATCCCGTACCGGACGGCCGTGGAGAATTCGCCGAGCTGCATGGCGAAGCCGCCGTCGCCGACCACCGCGAATACCGGCCTGCCGGGAAACGCGATGCCGGCCGCGATCGCGTAGGGCAATCCACACGCCATCGAAGCCAAGCCGCCCGAAACGGAGAAGTCCTGGCCGCTCTTCATGTCGATGTGGCGCGCGGCCATTTCCGTGTTCTGTCCCGAGTCCGTTGCCAGGATGGCATTGGCCGGCATCCGGTCGCCGAAGGCCTTGACGACGACCTGCGGCTTCAGGGGAACGTCGGATTTCGCCTCGGCGATCGCCATCAGATCGCGCCAGCGGCGCATGCCCTCCTGTGCCTGTTCGAGGAAGCTGCGATCGCTCTTGGCGACGAGTTTTTCGTTGAGCAGGCGCAACGATTGCGCCGCGTCCCCGACGAGGCCGGCTTCGACCGGATACCGCAATCCGATGCGCTGGGCGTTCCGGTCGATCTGCACGCCGCGCGCCTTGCCGGGTTCGGGATAGTATTCGACATAGGGAAATGTCGAGCCGACAATGAGCAGGGCATCACATCCCTGCAGTGCCTCTTGGGAAGGTCGCGTGCCCAATATACCGATCCCGCCGGTGGTATGGGGATGGTCATCGGGCAGGACCGCTTTGCCGAGCAAGGCCTTGGCGACAGGCGCGGCGAGGAGATCGGCCGCCCGCTCCAGTTCGGCGCGGGCCGCCAGTGCTCCGCGTCCTGCCAGAATGGCTACTCGGCTCGCCCCGTTGAGGATCTCGGCAGCCTTCTCGATCTGGGCTGGATCCGGCAGGTCGTTGCCGTGGAACCATCGGTGCGGCGTGTGGGATGGGCGGTTGCGCTTTGAGCGCTCGGCCTGCTGAAGATCCTGTTCTTGAATGTCGCTCGCAATCGAAAGATGCGCAACCCCACGACTGGCCAAGGCCGAGCGGCAGGCCAGTCCGGCTAGATTTTCCATATGGGCGGCGTCGGAAACCTGTGCGTTGAACACTGCTACGTCGATGAAGGCTCGCGTCAGGTCCACGTCCTGTTGGGTGAAAGTCTCGATGAGGTCATGGAATTGCATGCCGGTGATGGCGAGCACCGGAGCCTGATCGAGTTTCGCGTCGTAAAGCCCCGTCAGAAGATGGGTCCCGCCCGGGCCCGAGGTAGCAAGGCACACGCCCAGCCGCCCGGTCCATTTCGCGTAGGCAGAGGCCATGAAAGCCGCCGATTCTTCATGCCGCACCTGTACGAACCGAATGCGGTCCTGTCGCGTGCGCAAGGCTTCCATGATGCCGTTTATGCCGTCCCCTGGCAGACCGAACACGACATCGACGTTCCAGGCGATAAGGGATTCGACGAGAATATCGGCAGCATTGGGCATGTGGCACCTCCTGCCGCCCAACCTCCTGGGTAGCCCGAGGTTCCAATGCCCGCCCGCTTGGCGAAATACCCGCGCGTCCCTTCCGAAAGCGGCGGTGTAACATTTGTGATAGATGCAGCCTCGGGGGGCGGGCGATGGTGTTTTCCAGAAAACCTCCATCAGGGAGCGAGCGGATGGCGACGATCGATTTCCAGGAAAGAAGCATCGAGAAGGTGGTCGAGCATTATGTCGACTCGCGCACCGACGACCCCCGGCCTATATCTACCACCTATGCATTGCGGGCCATCCGCACTGTTTTGCCGCGTTGTGGGCTCTCGGATCGGCAACTTTCCGACATGGTCGCGGCATTCGCAATTCGAAAAGGACGGAATGTCGCGTTTGATCTCTAGCTGGATTCTGTGGTCGAGATGAGCGGGCTACGTGTCGTACCCCTCATCCGATTTCTCGTCGGTCGGAGTGGTCAGGCGCACGTTTTCGGACAGGGGAACGTCAATGGAGCAGATCGCACCGCCTCCCTCGACGCGCAACGCAGCGCTGCCGCCGAGCGCGTAAGGCACCATACGCTCGATCAGTTCAGACCCGAAACCCCGTCGTACCTTCCGATTCTTTCTGTCTGACCCGTTCTGCTCCTGCCACTGAATATTCAGTTGCGCGTTGTCGAGGCCGGGGGCCACGGACCATTTGATGTCGATACGACCGTCGGGGGAGGACAGGGCACCATATTTGAAGGAGTTGGTCGCGAGCTCGTGAAATGCAAGACTTAGAGTCTCTGCCGCGCTCCCGCTGAGCGCGACATCCGGGCCCCCGACGGCGATATTGTTACGGTGCTTCGTCCCTTGCGCGGCAAGTTCGTCCAGCACCAGGTTCTGCAGGTCGACGGAGGATTCCGCCGACCGCGTGAGCATGCTCTGCGCACGCGCCAATGCCGTTATCCTGCCCTCCAGGTGAGACGCGTATTCCTCGACACTCCTGCTGCTTTCTGCCGAGCGGCGTGCGATGGACCGTACGATGCCGAGTGTGTTGCGGACGCGATGCTGGAGCTCCGCCAAAAGAACCTGCTGGCGATCCTGCATGCGAAGGATCTCGTGGACATCCGTTACGGTGCCCAGCCACTCCATCGCCTCGCCAGAGCCATGCAAGACCGGCCTGGCGCGCATGTGGACATTTCGGAAATGATTCTCCCGCTGGTTCCACAATCGGTGCTCGACCTCGAGCGTGCCCCTTTCGGATGCCGCAGACCATGCTTGGAGCACGCGGCTACGATCTTCGGGATGAAGGGTCTCGAGCCATCCGAGATCTCTGGCGGCGGCTTCCGACTGGCCGGTGAAGTCCGTCCATTGCGGGCTGGACCACAACCACTTGCCCGCGTCATTCGCACGCCAGACGAGTTGAGGAATGCCTTCGACAACGGAGCGTAACCTGGCTTCACTTTCACGCACGCGTTCCTCCGCCCGAACAACCTGCGTGACGTCCAGGAACGTCAGCACGGCGCCTTCTATGACGTTGTCGACGCTCCGATAGGGGAGAACGCGCGTAAGATAGCGCGACCCTGTCTGAAGGTTGCGGGTTTCCCGCTCTATCGTGCTCAACGTCCGCAACACTTTTCGAACGTCGCTCTCCAGGTCCTCATAAGCTATCCGTGCGGCGATGTGACTGATCGGCCTCCCCAGATCGCTGTCTATGAGGTGGAACAGATCCGTTATGGCAGGCGTGAAGCTCTTGACGCGCAGATCGTTGTCGAGGAACACAGTGGCGATCTGGGTGCTTTCCAGAAGGTTTTTCAGATCCGAATTGGCACGCCCGAGTTCCTCGACCCGATGGGCCAGTTCGCCATTGACAGTCTGCAGTTCCTCATTGAGCGACTGGAGCTCCTCCTTCGACGTTTCCAGTTCCTCGTTCGATGACTGAAGCTCTTCATTCACCGATTGATATTCTTCGTTCGAGGCCTTGAGCTCTTCATTCGTGCTTTCCAGTTCCTCGATCGTGGCCTGCAGGCGATCCCGCGTGAGTTGCAGCTCCGCTTCCAGGCGATTGACATGCGTGTCCGGCCTGTCATCGATGGAACTCGCGACCGAGGTGCCATCAGCGGCTCTTTCCGTTGTCGAATAGCCGTCCTGAAGGATCACGGCATAGCGCAAGGGTTGCCCTGGTCCGGCCTCGATCGGCTCGACCGTCAGGGTGACGACGACCGTGTGGCCGTTTTGGCCGACTTTCAGACCACGAACCTGCACTGGCACCTTTTCGGCCTCGGCTTTGTGAAGGGCCGCGCGCAGGTCCATGCGGAGGTCGCGATGGATCAGGTGGAGAATGTTGAGGCTCGCCACGCCCGCGGGTGGATCGATAAAACGACCCGTTCGCCCGGAGAAATGGAGCACGTCGTGATTGGCATCCACAATCATGTAAGCCGGCGCGTAACGTTCCAGTATCTGCTCGGCCTGCTTGCTGAGGAGCGCGGCGCCACCGGGGGCACGCGGCGGGGGAGTGTTGTCGACCAGCCTGGCCGTTGCCGTCAAAGGAAATTGGGGCAGGGCTCTCACATGCGTATCGATCTGGCGGAAGATACGAAAACGGCGATCGAGGGGCGCGAAGAGCTTGGAATGGCGCGTCACGTTCTCGGAATTGCCGAGAAAGAGGATGCCTCCCGAGCGGAGCGCGAAATGAAATAGGGGGAAGACCCGGTCCTGTAGATCGGCATTCAGATAGATCAGCAGATTGCGGCACGAAACCATGTCGAGCCGGGAGAAGGGCGCGTCCTTGATGATGTTGTGCTGCGAGAAGATGCACATTTCCCGCAGTTCCTTGACGATGCTGTAGGTATCGCCTTCTTTCACGAACCAGCGGGCAAGGCGCTCCGGCGAAACCTCTCGAACAGCAGACTGCGCATAGCGACCTACACGAGCCTGGGCCAGCGCCTTGCCGTCGATATCGGTCGCGAAGATCTGGACGTGTGGGACCCTGTCCAGGCGAGCCATGTGCTCGCGCAACAGAATCGCAATGGAATAGGCTTCTTCCCCGGTCGCGCAACCGAGAACCCAAATGCGGATCTGGTCGCCGGCACCCTTAGCTTGGAACAGCGATGGAATGACTTCCTTTTCCAGGAAGTCGAACTCCTTCTGGTCGCGGAAGAAATGGGTTACGCCGATCAGAAGGTCATTGAACAGTTGCTGCGCCTCGTCGGGATCGGCGCGCAGCAATTCCAGATATGCATCGATGGACTCGACCTGTGTGACCTGAATCCGGCGCTGCACCCGGCGCATGAACGTATTGCGCTTGTACCCGTGAAAATCGTGACCCGTCTTGTTTCGGAGAACGGTCGCGATACGGGTGAGTTGGGAATCGGATTTGGCAACCAGATCGTCGAAGGACTGCCCCTGATGGGCGCGGTCCAGCGCACGCAGGTTGCCTGCGATCCGCTCCGCCATTTCTTCGGCCGGGAGAACGAAGTCCGCGATTTCGGCGGCATTCGTCCCGAGATGTGCCTCGTTTGCTCCCGCCGGGTCTGGCGCGGGCAACTCCGCCAAGGTCAATCCGCCACTCTCCTTGAGCGCGGCCAGGCCAAGCGTTCCATCGCCGCCCGTCTCGGCGAAAATAATTCCGACGGCGCGGTCGTCGAATTCTGTCGCAAGCGAGACCAGGAAACTGTCGATGGAGCCGCGATGCCCAGGGTTCTGGTGGACGGGCTCGGTCTTCAACCGTCCGCTCTTGAGCGTGACTGTGACCCCGGGCGGGGCGAAGTAGATTTGGCCGGCCTCCGGCGAAAGTCCGTCCGAAATCTCTTGCAGCGGCAAGCCGGTCGCGGCCGTCACGCGATCGACAAAACCGGTGCCCTCGAGCGCCTCGCGATTCTGCATCACCACTACGAATGCGGCAGCGTCGGCAAGCGCCTTCCCCGTTTCGAGAAAACGCTCCACTCCTCTGGTTGCAGCCGCCGAGGCGCAAAGCCCAATCACGAGCATCGGTTTGCTCATCTGATGCATCCTGGAAGGCCTGGTCTTGCGGGCCGAGCCATTCCTGCTCTTCGCGGATTTCCGATCTGCCAAGGGATCTCAACCGTCAATTCTACGCCTCGTCGGACGTTTCTGATATATCGAAACGCTCCTCGGCTCCAAGCACTTCTCTATGGGTCAGGTGCTCACCGCTTTCCTCGGTTTCCCGTGCCTTCATCGACGCCAGAATTGCGTGCCGGATCGCATTGCCGTAGCCGCGGTATTCGGCCGCGCGATCCGCATAAAGCTCCGCCATCCCCGACCGGCCGACTTCAGCTGCCTCTCTGCCCATTCGCTCCACCAAGTTCGCTCTTTCTTCAATGATGCGCAGTGCTACCCGCATGGCCTCATCGACCTGATCCTCCTGCTGCTGGAGCACCTTCTTTGCGGTGTATGAATGCCCGACCTGGCACCGGAACCGCAGGGGACGGGAGCCGGTCACTTCGGAAAGAACGCCTCCACAATCGGGACAAGTAATCGTGCTCGGGCGAGCGAGCTTCTCGACCTTGCCCCCGGTCGCGGGTCCTCCTGCAGCAATATCGATCTCCAGCAGGATACCGTCCGGCACCTTCACGGGCGGTGGCGCCTCTTCCCGGACGTACCGTTTGACGGCGTGCGCTATGGCAAGCGCATCGGCGCTCAGGTCCACGGAGGTAGCCTCGAGTGCCGCAAGGGGCATCTCCGACACTTGTGCATCATGGGGGGATTGCACCAAAGCAATGCCACCGCAAAGTTTGATCGCCTCGAGGCCTGAGGCGCCGTCGTCGAGCTTGCCGCTCAACAGCACTCCGATCGCGCGGGGCCCGCGGGCTGCAGCTGCCGACCGGAAGAGCGGGTCGATGGCGGGCCGGACATGGTTCTCGCGCGGGCCATGCCCGAGCTTCAGCGTGTCGTCGAAGACCAGCAAATGTCGATTGGGAGGCGCGATATAGACGTGCCCCGTTTCGATGGTCATGCCGTCCTCGGCGGCGACGACCGGAAGCGGTCCAGCTGCCGAGGCAACTGCGGTGTGGATGCCGGTGCTGTTGGCAGGGATGTGGATCACCACCAGCACAGAAGCGGTAAGATCGGCCGGAAGCGACGCGAGGATCGTCTTCAGCGGTGCGATCGAGCCGGCGGAGCCGCCGATGACGATTAAGTCACGATTGGCCATGGTGCTGCCTTGTCATCCCTAGCCCAACTCGAAGTGGACCCCATGGTTCCGGCAGCTTCACCTGGCCCTATCCGGCGGAACTCGCCAGATGAAGATAATCGCGGCTGAACAGCGCTGCCCGCTCGAGGCCTGCCAGGTTGTTGATCGTCAGTATCGAGTTTCGCAGGGAAATCAGTCCGTTGCGCCGCAATTCTTGCAGGGTGCGGTTCACATGTACACTGGAGAGGCCGAGCGTGTCGCCCAATGCTGCCTGCGTCAGTGGAAGGCGATAGCTGTTGCCGTCGGTGCGTCCGATGAGACGCAGCCTATGAAACAGTTCGCAGAACAAATGGGCCGTGCGCTCATAGGCGGTCCTCTGACCGGTATTGACCACCCACTCACGTGTGATGGCCTCGTCCAAAAGTGTTGTCCACCACAAGGCCCGCGTCAGATTTGGAAAATCATTGGTGAACCGCAGGATGTTTGCCGGAGCGATCATCGCGACCTTTGAAGGAACGAGAGCGGCGATCGAATGATCCATGCGGTTGATCAGGAAAACATGGAGGTCGCAGAGATCGCCGGGAAGGAGAAAAGCCAGAATCTGACGCCTGCCGTCTTCGAGATACTTGTACCGGCAGGCAAACCCCTCAAGGAGAAGATTGACGCCGCGAACCTTGTCGCCTCGTGAGGCGATCTCCTCGTTTGCGTCGAACGATACCATCTTCGTGGATGCATCGACGATGGCAGTCTCTTCTTCCGCGGAAAGCTTCGTGTAGGTGGACAGCTTGCGGATGAGCGGATGGGTGGATGCGCCAACAGTCAGATCCGCTTCCACCGCTTGCGAGAGCGTCTTGCCCATGGCCATAGTCTTAACGCGACCGGCCGGTTGCTGCTACTATGAAGTCGATCACGTCGGATATGTCGAACGGCTTTTCGAAGAGCTCGAACGCTTGGAACTCCGGCGGAACGACCTCAACATTATAACCTGTCGTGAATGCAGCCGGTATCCCCCTCGTGACGGCCTCGTTTGCCAATCTGAAGCATTGTTTCCCGTTCAGATTGATGTCCAGAATCGCACAATCGCAAGCTTCGGACTCCAGGAGATCCAAGGCGCTCTTTTCATCTCGCACCGGGCCGAGCACATGCGCGCCTGCCGAGAAAAGCGCACGATGCATTTCATCGGCAAGCAGATATTCGTCTTCTACGACAAGGATCTTGAGGCCACGCAAAAGCGCGTCGGAGCTAGGAACGGACATACGACTCCCCAGAACAAAGACGCGCCGGAAAGAGGTTCCAGAGCCTTCTGTTCTTTCCGGGCCAAACTCCTAGCTTGAACGCCGAAAGCGGCGGCGCGTTCCCTGTCGCACTCTCTTGAAACAATTAATTATTGGGAGCTGTGCCCCCCGTCGTCGTGCCATTCGGATTGGACGTCTGTGACTCGCCCCCGGTGCCGGTCTGGGGAGTCGGATCTCTGTCGACGGGCGCGTCCTGGCCAGATGCTTGAGGCGTCGGCGACGAGGCTTCTTGTTCGCCGCAGCCGGCAATACCGAACGCCATTATGGCCACCGACAGCAGCGCCTTCGTGTTCATGGCAAGGCCTCCTCGAATCTCTGCCCAGACTTGCGGATCGGTCGTCCAACCGCACCATGTCCGGATTGTTCCGCCGCCAATCCACGCATCTTGTTTATCGCTCGGCAACCGATGACCGGGCGGCGCGTTGGTTGGGAAACCTGAATGGAGACTCCCAATGATCACGCCAGCCCGAAATCCGGAGCCGGAAAAACCGGAAGCAGATCAAGACACACCTGTCGGCCCGACGATCGAAGAACAGGATTGGGAGGCGCTTGAAGGCGGGGAGCCCGAACCGGTAAGCGTGCCTGACAACGGCGACCTCCGCTACGCCCAAGACGATGAGGAGATTTCCGGGGAACTCCCCGAGGAAAACGACGACAATCCCTATCAGGAAAGCGATGCTGCCTTGCCGGACGATTCCGAAGAGGAAGCGATCGCCCGAAACCCGGCACTGGATGATCGGCGCTTCCACGACCAGTAGTTCCGTCCTGCGACGCCTTTGCCAACAACACTCGGCAGGAACAATCCGGCCAAGTTCTTGTTCGGATGCGATGTACTCGAAGGAGGAAAAACATGGCACGGAACAGAGACCGATATGGTGAGCGCGGCAATTTCGAGGAGCAACACCGTCGTATGGAACGACAGGGCGGCGGCCGTTACCAGGAAGGGCAGGGCAGAGGTCAGCATCAAGGCGAACGTTTCTCCGGCGGCCAACAGGGCGGCTGGTCGGGCACAGAATATGGGGGGCGCGGCCAAGGGGGCTGGCACGGGAGCGAGCAGGGTGGCCGTGGTCAAGAGGGCTGGGGTGGATCCGAATACGGGGAGCGGGGGGAAAGCGGGTATGGCCAGGCCGGTGAGTACGACCAGTGGTCACGAGAGCGGGACTATTCAGCCCGCGGCCGGGGCCGTGGCTACGAAGGAGGCTTCGGCGGGTATGGCTATGCAGGCGAGCGGGAGCAGGGCCGCGGCGAGCGGGGCGGGTCCGAACGAGGCTTTTGGGACAGAGCCAGCGACGAGGTCTCCTCCTGGTTCGGAGACGATGACGCGGAGCGCCGACGCTATCAGGACCAGCATCGGGGACGCGGGCCCAAAGGTTACGTCCGTTCTGATGAACGGATCAGAGAGGATATCAATGACCGGCTCACCGACGATTGGTCGCTCGACGCCACCGATATCGACGTTCAGGTCGCCGAGCGCGAGGTGACGTTGACCGGAGAGGTGGCAAGCCGCGCAGATAAGCGCCGGGCGGAAGATATCGCAGAATCGGTTTCGGGGGTCACCAACGTCCAGAACAATCTGCGGATCAAGCAGCAGTCGACGGGTGGAACTCCTTCCATGTAGGCGCAGCCGCCTGTTGTCAAAAGCGCACTGGAGCGGCGACCGGTCAGCGGCGCCGTTGCCGTTTGTCTTGGTCCTCAGATTTCCAGCAGCGCATAGGGCAGCCCATTCGGCTTTTCGATGTGCATTGCGACGTTGAAGACCGGCGCACCGCCCGGCGTGCGCCCTTCATAAGTTCCGTGATGCGCATGTCCATGCACGACAGCGCTGACCTTGAAACGGTCGATGGTTTCGGCCAAGCGCGACGAACCGAGAAATGGATAGATTTCGAGGGGCTCGCCGACGACGGTGTCTTCCGTCGGCGCATAGTGAAGAACAATCAGCGTGCGCTCGCTCCGTGACTGCCGCATCGCATTTTCCAACCGCATGGCTTCGTTCAGGCTTTCGGCGACCATCGCCTTGATCGTCGGCTCTCCGAAAGAGCCGAGCATGCGCCGGCCGAAGCCGCCGATGAACCCTTTGACGCCGACGAACCCCACTCCGTTGATCTCGGTCGCTTGGCCATCGAGCAAATGCACGCCGGCGCGACGCAGGATATCGCTCACCTCTTGGACGAGACCGCTCTCATAGTCATGGTTTCCGAGCACGGCGACCACCGGGATGGAGCACGTGCGCAGCTCCTCCGCAAGTATTTCGGCCTGCCGCGGCTCGCCTGTGTCGGTCAGATCGCCCGCCAACACGAGGATATCGGCCGCCTGCGACACGTCGCTGAAGAGGTTGCGATACGATCCTCCGTCTTCCCGGACATGAAGGTCGCCGACCGCCGCCACCTTGAGAAGATCTCTGCCTTCAGCCATGGTGCCGGCCTTTCCCTCGCAAATTCATCACATCGCCTCGCCATTTCCTCCGACGTCGCTGAAGCCCCAGAGCTTTATGTCGATTTCATAGTCCTCGGATGACATCAGTCGCCCACGGCAGAGCTTGGACGGCCGAGCGGGCTCGAGGCGCCGGGCTACCAGCCGCCTCAGCAACTCGTCCATGAGCCAATCCGGCACGTTCGAGCGTTCCGACGGATAGATCCATTGGAAATTCAGGAGGTGAATGAGCAACACCTCCCAATGCGCTTCCATGTAGTGAAGCAGCCGGGGCCAGTCGATCTGATCGCTTGCCCTCAGGATGATGTGGGCGACGTCGGCCCCGTCATAGCGATCCCTGGCCTGGATGAAACACTTGGACCAGACGAGCTCCGTGGGACCGATCACGTTCACGGTCGTTCCGAAAATCGTGCTTTGCCTGGCATGCTCGAACCAATTCTCGTCGATCGGAATGGCCCCGTTCGAGGAGGCGAAGATCACGTCCAGGAAGACCCTTCCTTTGAACACCTTCGCAAGCCATCGATCGTCCTCAATGGCGATGCGGTACCCCAACCGCTTGAAGTACGAGAGGATCTGCGGATAGTCGCCCGGCTTGCAGAAGACATCGATGTCCTTGGTCTGGCGACTGATCCCCGTGTAGGCGCTTACGGCGTAGGTGCCGGCCAGCAGGAACGGCACGCCCGACGAGGCAAGTTGGCGGATCGCTTCTGCGTAGAATCCTTCTGCCTCGGGGTTCTGGAGGGTCGGCTCTGCCTTGGGCTGCAACTCGGGCAGCCGTTCTGGAGCTGCGGTCAACAAGATGGATGCCTTTGCTAGTTCTTCGATGGCAGTTCGCGGGTGGGGTAAGCTGGCAATGGCATCGGTGTTGGCTCCTTCGAAGACTGGTCAACAATCGATCGGACAATTCGTTCCCTGGGCGGCGTGCTAGAGGAACCAGGTCGCGACGAGACCCACCGAAGCGGAAAAGATTGCAGCGGTCGTTATCCAGCCGAGGACATTCGTGCTGGTGCTGTTCACCTGATCGCCCATGATCCTGCGGTTACTGGTCATCAACATGATCAGCAGAAGCAACGGCGGCGTAGAGAAACCTTGGACGATGCCCGACCAGACGAGCGCTTTCATCGGATTGAAACCGATGAAGTTGAGCGCGACCGCCACCACTGTGACGACGCCGGTCGCGATATAGAATTTGCGCGCTTCGTTGGGCCGTGCGTGGAGGCTATGTCGCCAACCCATCGCTTGCGCGAGGTCGTAGGCCGCGCCGGTCGTCATGACGGGCACCGCCAGGAAGCCGACTCCGATCACGCCGGCGGCAAACAGGACGCCTGCCGCTTCTCCTGCGAGGGGCCGCAGGGCGTCGGCTGCCTGCGCCGCTGTCTCGATGTCGTGTTCGCCAGCTTTGTACAGGGTCGAGCCGGTCGAAAGGATGATGAAATACATGATCAAGTTCGAGAAGGTCATTCCGATCAGTATGTCCCGTCGCGAGCGCCGAAGTTCACCTTCCGTGGCTCCCATGCGTTTCTTCAAGGTCGTGCGCCCTTTGGCGATCTCTTCTTCGACCTCTTCGTTGGATTGCCAGGTATAGAGATAGGCCGACAGCGTGGTGCCGATGATGGCGACGAGAATGGACAGGAACTCTCGGCTGAACTCGATTGTCGGGATCAAGGTGCCGCGCAGCACCGCTGCCGCATCGGGCTTGGACATGACCGCAGCGCCGATATAGGCCAGGAGCGCAAGGGCCAGCCAGCGGAACATGTTCCGGATTGTCTTGTAGGACCCGAACACTTGAAGGCCGAAGATCGCGGCTGCGACGACTACGACGATCAAGGGGATAGGCAGCGGCACGAACAGGTTTATGGCTGCGGCCATGCCGCCGAGATCGGCACCGGCCTCGATCGTGTTGCCGGTCAGGACGCCGATCAGGACCGCCCAGAGGAGCCAGCGCGGGTAGAAATCCTTGATGACGTGAAAAAGGCCGCGACCGGATACCTGCCCAAGTTTGGACGACAGGTAGACGACCGCGTACATCATCGGCAACGTGACCGGAGCCGTCCAGAGCATGTCCGTGCCGAAGCGCGCTCCGGCGCTGGCGTAAGTGCCGATCGCGGAGCAATCGTCGTCGGCCGCTCCCGTGATCAGGCCGAGACCGAGCGCCCGGCCAATGCCGCCGTTGGAATTTACATTCTTCTTTTCTTGCGGGCCCCTGCTCTCCCCAGTCATGTGCCACCGGGTCGATGCACGAGGAAATCGAGGACTGCGGCCGAGAGGTGAGGGTCGGCGATCATTCAGCAGAGGCTATCCGGCCGATCAGGGTTGCCGCGCCGCAAGAGCTTGTCCGCTCAATTCGGCCGTCAGGATACGAGCGAGCTCGAGATGGTCGAGGACCGTGGGCAAGGTGGCTGAAGCGAAGCGCTGAAGCTCGCCGTCCTGTCCGGAGCCGATCTGCCAGACGAGGAGTTGAGCCGCCTTTTGATGCTCGACGACCTGGGCTCGCATATAGGCCAGGTCAAATCCCTCGTCCTGTTTTTCGAGGTCATCGCGGATTCTTTGATGATCGGCGGTCAGTTCCGTCGGCAACGGGATCTTGCTCATTTCGGCGATGCCCGAGAGCTTCTCGTTCGCGAAGGTATGGTCTTGGACCATGCGGTTGGCGAATTCCTTCACCGTAGAGCTTCGTGCCTTGCCGGCCGCGAGCCTTCCCAATTCCACTTCCGCCATGCCGCCCGCGGCAAACAGCTGCGCGAAGAGGCGGTCCGTCGTGTTGGTCTGGTTGGGCGCTGGTACGCCGGGTTTCTCCAGGCGCGTATCGGGGGCCCACACGGCAGGATTGCCGAGTTGCGCGACCGCCGGGAAGGCGACAGCGATGCTCGAAATCATGATGATGAACCGCATCCGATCCTCCTCTGTGTCTGGTTCAGAGCGTCAACAAGTAGGCGACGAGAGCTTCCTTCTCGTCTTCGTTGAGCTTGGTTCCCAGGACCAGGTTGAAGAATTCGACAGTGTCGGCGAGCGTCATCAGCCGGCCGTCGTGCATATAGGGCGGGGAATCCTTGATGCCCCGCAACGTGAAAGTCTTTATCGGCCCGTCCGGCAGCGCCACGAAGTCATTCGCCGTCTGACCTACCCGGTAAAAGCGTTCGAGCTTCAGGTCGTGCATGTTGTTGTCCATGAACGACAAGTGCGGGACGTGGCACTCCGCGCAGCGGCCTTTTCCCATGAAAATCTGTTCGCCTTTCAGTTCCTGCTCGCTCGCTTTGGTCGGATCGAGACGCCCGAATGGGTCGAGCTTGGGAGCCGGCGGGAAGTCGATGATGTTCTGCATCTGAGCCATCATCGCCACCTGGTTCGGTCTGTCCGGGAGATTCACACCTTTCCTGGTGGCGCTGACGTGATCACCGTTGAAATAGGCTGTGCGCTGTTCGAACTCGGTGAAATCCTCGACGGAACGAAGCGATCGCTTGGAGCCGTGGATCTGCTGGTTGAACATGCCGCGCAAGCTGGTCGTGTCGAGCCGGAACCGTGCTGCCTGGGGACGGATGTCGGGCGTGAGGTGGAACGCCGCGTTGGAATGGAAGTTGGAATGGCAATCGAGACACGCCACTCCCAGGCTTTGCTGAGCGACCTTGCGGTCCTCGGTCTGGTTGAATTCCTCCTGAGGGAACGGGGTCAGGAGAAGGCGCAGACCTTCCATCTGCACCGGAGTGATGATGCCATTCATCACTTCGTAGAAGTTCTTGATCGTCAGCAGTTGGCCCCGCGAGACATCTCCCAGCTCGGGGTGGGTGGTCAGAAAGATCGGAGGCGGGAACTCCGGGGTCAGATGATCGGGAAGATCGAAATCGACGTCGAAACGCCTGAGGTCGCGGGCTTCCTGCCGACCGATCTCGTCGATCTGCTCTTGCGGGAATACCTGCCCGCCGGTGGCCTGCTTCACATGAGGGAGCGGCATGAAGCCGGCAGGCAACAGCCCCTTGTCGCGGATTTCCTCGGGTGATTTCGCGCTCAGGCTATCCCAGGTCTCTCCTGCCGGAAGCCTGACGCGAACGCCTTCCTGGACGGCTTTTCGACCGCCCGACATGGCGATGTTTGGCATCGGGCGATTGGCGAGATCGTAGCGCTGCTCCAGCAAGGACCGCTGGCGCTCCATGACGAGAGGCTTTTGAGCCTCGTCATTTTCCCTCACGGCGGAAAACGGCATGGTCGGCAGTGGACGGTAAGTCGTATCGGGCGGCAATGGATCCGAGATGGCGGCGAGGCTGAAAGCTGCAACACAAAAGGTGGCGGGCAGAATGACGTCAAGAATGCGCGGCATGATCCCTCCCCGAATTTGCGGGCGATGGCAAAGACATCGTAGGCGTCCCAAACTGCAGCCCGCGTGGTTTGTTCCCGTCTGGGTGATCGTCTTGGAAGAACAGAAGAAGTACGTTCGAAACTACCCTTTGACAGGGAAAAGCTTGGCTGCAACCGCCTTTACATAAGCATAGACACGGCAGATCTTGAGAGTGCGCGCACGAGAGCGCGAAGAATGGATCGCAGGCTGCCACCGTCTAAAGAGGAGGAGCGGATGGAACCGCCAACCGATATGGATGCCGTACTGAAAAACCTCGCCTCTGCGAATAGGCGCCTATATACCGGACGACCTCCTCGAGGATTGGTTCGCCCCGGGCACCGGAATGAACCCTCCATCCGCGCAGGCGCTCACCGCGGCTGCGGCCTACGGACGGCGTTTCGAATGCGAGTTCAAGCACTATCCAGAACGCAAGGAAGGGGTGTTCTGGAAATGGGTGCCGGCTATATGACCGACTGGATTCGGTGAATGTCCTCGCATCGTCGGGAAAGCAGCGGCAGCCTCTTCAAAGCATCGGACGCCCGCCGGTGACCTCGTAGAGCGCGCCGGTCGTGTAGCTCGACTCGTCCGAAGCCAGAAGAACAAACGTGGGCGCCAGCTCGGCCGGTTGGCCGGGCCTGCCGAGAGGAGTGTTTTTCCCGAACTCCTTCACCTTTTCGGCCTGCATTGTCGAAGGGATGAGTGGTGTCCAGATAGGACCGGGCGCGACGGCGTTCACCCTTATGCCTTTTTCCGCCACCAGGCCCGCCAGTCCGGCCGTGAAGTTTGCGATCGCTCCCTTTGTCGCGGCATAGGCGAGGAGGCTCGGCGAGGGATCCGTGGCGTTGATCGAGGAGGTGTTGATGATGGCGCTGCCGGCGGGCATGCGCGGTATGGCCGCCTTGCACAGATAGAACATTGCGTAGACGTTGGTTCGGAAGGTGATGTCCCATTCTTCCGACGAGAGTTCGTCGATGCTGTTCACGGTCATCTGGTGTGCCGCATTGTTGACCAAGACATCGAGCCTGCCGAATTCGGACAAGGCCCGTTCCACGATCGATCCGCAGTGAGCTTCATCCTTGATGTCGCCCGGAAGGAGGACAGCCCTGCGGCCCGCCTTTTCGACCCATGCCGCCGTCTCCGCCGCATCCTGATCCTCGCAGAGATAGGCGATGACGACATCCGCGCCTTCCCGCGCAAAGGCGATCGCAACCGCGCGGCCGATACCGGAGTCTCCGCCTGTTATGATGGCTACGCGTCCGCTCAGCCGGCCATTTCCCTTGTAACTTTCTTCTCCGTGATCGGGCCGGGGCGACATCTCGTCGGTAAAGCCGGGAATGGGCTGGCTCTGCTCTGGAAAGGGAGGCTTTGGATGCTTGCTTCCTGCTTTGCCGCTCATGATCGCCTCCTCATCGAAGTGCTCAACCGAACAACGTTGGAGAAGGGATGTTCCGCAATGCCTCGAGCGCAGCCGAGGGGGAATACCTCCTCGGCATCAAGTGTTCCCCACCATCGACCTGATCAGCCTTCACGTTCATAGGTCCCCACGAGGCTTGCGGTCTCGATGGCATGCCGGCCGGCCTCCTTCCAGATTTCGAGCACCCCAATGTCAGCCGGAACGCTCAGATTTGGCACGTCGAGGGCAGCCAAGCGGAAATGATAGTGGTGGACGCCGTGCCCGATCGGGGGCTCCGGGCCATCATAGTAACTGTTGCCGAAACCATTCTTGCCTTGCCGCAGCGCGCCGGTCCCGGGCTTGCCGCTTTCGGCTTCGGAGAGCTGCTCGATCTCGGGACTGAGATTGAAAACCGCCCAGTGTCCGAAAGTTCCGTTGGGCGCGTCCGGATCGTCCACGACCAGAACCAGGCTTTTGGTGCCGTCGGGTACGCCTGACCAGCGCAAGGGTGGCGACACGTTCTCTCCGTCGCGGGTATATCGGCGGGGAATGGTTTCGCCCTCGGCGAATGCCGGGCTGCTGAGTACAAGAGCCATGATCTCACTCCTCGAAGTTGGTTCAAAGCGGCGGCCCGGATCGGTCCCGCACGGGACGGCCAAGTTCCAGCCCGGGTACGCGGACCACGCCTGCGCGGGCGTCACAGGCAAAACCGGCAATGCGCCGCCGATGTTCCCGGGAAGCGACCCGAAAACGCCCGTACTGGCGAGGGAACATTGGGGTCTTGGCGTGAACTCGCGGAACAATTCTATCGCCGTGCGCTTTGGTCAGCAGAACGCGGAGACTGAAGCCATGTCCGATGATAGCGTGAAGACGATCCGGGGAACCTTCTCGACACGGGAGGCGGCGGACCGTGCGGTCGAACATCTGGTCCAAGAGCATGGAATCGAGCGCACCGACATCTTCATCCAGGCAGAGGATGCCAGAAACAGCGCAGGCACGGCACCTTCGGGCGCGGATGCCTCGCCAGAGGAGCGCGAACCACCCGACCTGGACGCGGCACTTCACGGCTCCATCCAAGTGTCGGCCGACATTGCCTGGAATGAAGTCGATAAGGCTGAGCGGGCTTTCCGAGAAGCCGGTGCGACGAATGTCCTGACACGTTGATCTTGTCATGAGCGAACTTGGCGCATTTGAGCTTGAGGGGCGCATCAACGGGCTGCGTGAGGTCATTGCCATCCTCGCTGCACATCTGATCGAGAAAGGCGCCGGCGATCTTAGACAATCGCTGGAAGAGCGGCTGGCATTCCTGAACCATCAGGAAGACCCCGGGGCCGTGCCGCAGTCCTCCTTTGCGGTGGAGGCCGCGGCTACGCGAGAGATCGAGTTGCTCCTTGAGGAGACGTTGGCGCGAATCAAATCCTGACGCCCGATCGCCGCCAGCGCGCGGCCGCGCTGTTCTTTCCGGGTTACCTGGCGATCCCCCCCCTCAGCCAACTCAAGCCTTCGGTGAGCTCAGGAGCCCGAGGGGGCATCGCCCGGGTTCTAGTCGGCGTGCCGCAGCTCTCGCGCAGGAGCCGGACAGCGGGTTCGTTTGAAGATCCCACCGTTTTCGCTCGTCGCGCTGAACAAATGCTTCTGCTTGGCGGAACAACGCACGACCTCTCCAGTTCGGGCGTCTAGGAGGAACGGCACATGAACAGCGTCATTTATCTGATCGGCCTGGTGGTTGTCGTGCTGGCGATCCTCTCCTTCCTCGGCTTCTCATAGGAGACCTCACATGGCCGAACAAAGAGATCAGGCTCCCCAAACGGATTTGGAAAAACCCGAACGCAGTGTTGCCAGCACCTTTGAGGAAGGCAAGCAATCCGCGACGCGAGCCTTGCACGATATCCGTGACGACCTGGGACAGAAGACATCCGAAATGGCCGCCGATGCGAAGGACGCGACGGTTCGCAAGGTCGAGGAAGCACAGCATGGATTAGCCGCGGGGCTCGCGAGCCTGGGTGGTGCCTTGCACGCGGCCGGCCACCACCTTGCAGAGCGAGAACAGGGTACAGCTTCCAAACTGATTGAGGACACGGCCGATGGTATTGAGCGGCTGGCTTCCTCCCTTAGAGAAAAGTCTCTTCAAGAGGTCATCGGTGACATCCGAACGTTCGGCCGAGACAACGCAGGCGCTTTGATTGCCGGTTCTGCCCTGGCTGGCCTTGCCCTGGGACGCCTTGTCCGGACCACAAGCCTGGCTCACCCGGGCGGACGAACACCCGTCAGGGAGAGCCAGGCTGCCCGTTCTCCCACGCGACCACACGAGGATGGGGCCGCGGGTGAAGCGACCGGCACCTTTGGAACCGCCGGGACGTCCGGTGCAGGGGAGGAGCAGATATGAACGGGGCAGAGGACAATCGTGGTCTCGCAACCCTGATCAGCGATCTCGCCCAGCAGACGACAACACTCCTGCAAACCGAGGGACGTCTGCTACGTACCGAGCTGTCGGAAAAGATGAGCGACGCCGCCACCGCTGCCGTCGGTGTTCTGGGCGGCGCGATCTGCTTGCTTGCAGCGCTGCTGATCCTGCTTCAGGCGCTTGTCATAGCGCTCGCGAACGCAGGGCTGGGCGCTGGGTGGTCGTCGCTTCTTGTCGGCGTCGTGGTCGCCGTCATTGGCGCGATCCTGTTGCGCACAGGGGCCAGCGGACTTGAGCCTTCACGGCTGACGCCAGATCGGACGCAGGACCAAGTCAGGCAAGACGCAGGTCTCGTCAAGGAGCAACTGAAATGACTGAACAAACCTCAGCGGAACTCGAACGTGAAGCCGAACGCGCCCGCGCGCGTGTCGCTGAAACGGCTGAAACAATCAAAAGTAAGCTTTCGGCGGGGCAGTTGCTCGATGAGTTCACCGGCATGTTCTCCGGTGGTGATGGTTCGCGCGCTCTGGTCAATCTGAAGGACCAGATCCGCGACAATCCGCTTCCCGCGGCTCTGGTGGGTGTGGGGCTCGCCTGGCTAGCATTTGGCACGGGCAGGTCGGATTGGGTGGCCACCGGCATGTCGGAGGAAAGTGCAGAGACCTCCTCCGGCGCGATGCGGTCCATGGCGTCGAGCATGAAGGGGGCCGCGAGTGCAGTCGGTGAACATGTGAGCGGCGCCGGCGCATCCATTTCGATACCCGTGGCTCTGATGGGGGCCGGCCTCGCCTGGCTGGCTTTTGGCAGGGGCAGGTCGGATTGGGTGGCCGCCGGCATGTCGGAGGAAAGCTCCGAACCGTACACGGGCAGGACGTCAATGGGGTCGAGCGTGAAGGGGGCTGCGAGCGCAGCCGGCGAACATCTGAGCGGCGCCGGCAGGACAGCCGCCGACGCGGCCGGGAGGATGGCGTCAGCATCGGCCGATTATGCTGGACGGTTGGGCGACAGGTCTTCCGAATATGTCCATCGGGCGCGCCGATCCGCCTCTGATCTGGTTGACCGGGAACCGCTCATCCTTGCAGGGCTGGGTCTGGCACTCGGAACTGCAATTGGGGCCATGCTCCCGATCTCACGCTTCGAGGAGGAGGAGTTCGGTGAACAAGCCGAGCGGTTGCGCAAGGGGGCCGAAGACCTCGTGAAGGACGCCGCCGAGGGAGCCAGGGACGTGGCCGCGAAGGCTTACGATGCCGTCAACGAGGAGGCCGACCGGCAAGGGCTGCTTTCCGACGGTGCCAACTCGGTCGTCGACCGGGTCGGCAAAGTCGTGCAATCCGCCGCAGACGCGACCGAGGACGCCGTCCGCGACAAGCTGGGTTCTGAAGAGCCGGGCAGGACCGGTCCCTGACTACCAGGCCCTCGCCAGTGCGCGTCTGAGGCGATCAATGCTCCTGGCTTCGGCCGGAGGAGCTAGCCGGCGGGATGCCGGCCATGAATCACATGGAGACGAATGATGACGACTGCCAATGAAAGGCTGGACCAGTGGCTGCGGGACGCACACGCCATGGAGGAGCAGGCGGAGCAGATGTTGAGTGCGCTCGCCGAGCGCATCGAGAATTATCCTGAGCTGGAAGCCCGGGTCGAGCGGCATCTGGAGGAGACCAGAACACACGCGCAAAGGGTGAAGTCCTGCCTCGAACGCCGCGGAGCTTCCACCTCTACTCTCAAGGTTGCAGCTGGCAAGATCATGGCCACGATGCAAGCGGCGACCGGCTTGTTCGCCAGCGACGAGATCATAAAGGGCACGCTCGCGAGCTACACGTTCGAGCATATGGAGATCATGTCTTACCGACTGCTCGCTCAGGCGGCGGAAGCGGCCGGCGACGGGGAAACGGCGCGCGTCTGCACGGAGATTATGGACGAAGAGCGAGCGATGGCGGATTGGTTGTTCGAGAACTCCCCGGATGTGACGGGCCAGTATCTGGCGCGGGAGGCCGAGAACTCGGACGAGGCAAAACGCTGAGACGTTAGTCTGTGCAGCGCAAGCGAACGGTGCACAGCTTCACCGGCAGTTCCACGCCCTTCTTATCATGCTCCACTATCCTCAATCGCGCCGCCCCCACCCACTCGAGGGGGCGGCGGCCGCATAGGAAGTTCTTGGGTCCTGCATGTTCCGCCCGCTCGAGCGGGAGGATTCCATGGAAGGCGCGGGAAGGTTGTTGCTGGGTCGGGAACAAAACGCGCCCTCGGCGGTATGGCTCGATTACCAATCGTGATCTACCGAGATGTCATCGACCAAACTTTCGCGTCGCCGATCGACCATGGCAATCGCTGGGCATCCGATCCACCCGATGCTTGTCCCATTCCCTATCGCTTGCTTCACGCTGGCGCTTCTGACCGACATTGCCTACTGGCGAACATCCAATCTCATGTGGTTGCATTTTTCGGAATGGCTGCTTTTTGCGGGCCTCGTCGTCGGCGTTGTTGCTGCCGTGGCGGGAGCCGTCGATCTCCTGGCGAGCCGCGAAATTCGCGCGCAATGGCCCGCTTGGCCACATGCGATCGGCAACGTCATCGTGCTGATCCTCGCCTTCGCCAACAATCTCGTCCACACCAGTGACGGTTGGACGGCTGTGGTGCCTTACGGCCTGATCCTTTCCGCCGCGACCGTGCTCTTGTTGCTGTTCACGGGCTGGCTCGGCGGTTCGATGGTCTATCGTCATGCCGTTGGAGTGCGCAGTGATGAGTAGACATCGGACTTCGCTCCGCGGGCCTCTTCTTGCAGGGGGCTGTCTCGTTTTGCTGGTGCTTGCCGGGTGCGGCGACGATGGCGCCGATTTCGATGTCTCCACTCAGATCGGTTCCGATCCCGTCCTGCCGGAACCAAGCAACGATCTTCTGCCAGACCTGAAGGTCGCGGAAGTGATCGGCTGGCAGGAAGGGCAGACGCCGACCGTGCCCCAGGGTCTTGCCGTCACGGCTTTTGCCAGGGATCTCGCGAATCCGCGTGCCGTTCATACGCTGCCGAACGGCGACGTGCTGGTGATCCAGGCACGCGAGCCGTCCGGCAAACCGGTCAACCGTCCCAAGGACGTGATCCGGGACTGGATCATGTCCCGGGCCCATGGTGCCGGCAGCGGACCGGAGAAGGAGAGCAACCTCATCACGCTTTTGCGCGACACTAACCGCGACGGACAGGTGGACGAACGACACGATCTCTTGAGAGGTCTCAATTCCCCCTTCGGCGTCGCATGGTACGGCGGAACGCTTTATGTCGCCGCGGCCGACGCGATACTGGCCTACCCCTACGAGCTCGGTCAAACCGAGATCACTGCCGAGCCGTCCCTCCTGACCCCGCTGCCGGGTGGCCCGATTAATCACCATTGGACCAAGGACTTGGCCCTCAGCCCCGATGGGCGCTATCTCTATGCCTCAGTCGGCTCCAATTCCAATGCGGGGGAGCGCGGAATGGAAGTCGAAAGAGGCCGGGCGGCCATCTGGCAAGTGGATCGGCAGACCGGCGCGAGCCGCATCTTTGCCTCGGGTCTGCGCAATCCCAACGGGCTGGTCTTCCATCCCGAAACCGGCGTCCTCTGGACCGTGGTGAACGAACGCGACGAACTCGGGCCCAACCTCGTGCCCGACTATCTGACCTCGGTGAAGGAGAATGCCTTTTATGGCTGGCCGTGGAGCTATTATGGCGACCACGTCGATCCCCGGGTCCACCCGCCCCGACCGGACATGGTGGAGAAAGCCATCGCGCCGGACTATGCGCTTTCAAGCCATGTTGCCGCCCTCGGCCTGGCCTTCTCCAACGACTCCGCCTTGCCGGAAGCCTTTGCGAACGGCGCCTTCATCGGCGAGCACGGAAGTTGGAACCGCCGCTCGTTCAACGGCTACAAGGTCGTTTACGTGCCGTTCGTGGACGGGAAGCCGGCAGGGAAGGCGCAGGACGTCGTGACGGGGTTCATCGAGGGCGATCAGGCACGCGGTCGGCCGGTGGGTGTTGCCATCGACGGTACCGGTGCCCTCCTGATCGCCGACGATGCGGGCAATACCGTCTGGCGGGTTGCGGCGGCCGATGGTTCGGCAACGGCGCGCCCGATCGGCACCGACCGGGCAATGGCCGACATCCAATAGTGGGCTGTCGGTGTTCGTTGCCTGCCCTAGCTTTCCTAGGGTCGCTGCAATGGAGCGTGAGATGAAGCATCAAATCCCTGATGAGATCATTGCAACTTCCGAACTCATCCCCCTCATCACCGAGCCTGCCAAGCTATTCCGCTGGGAGCGCCTGAATCTGTGGGCGGATGCCCTCGAGCGCCACCATGGACAGTTGAGCGCGCTGAGGCGATTGGAATATCTCTCGCCCGACGAACTCCGAACGTATCGGGGAGCAAACACCCCACTGACGATTGCCTTCGACGAACCGGCATTGCGCACGGCGGGTCTATCCGGCGATAGTCTTGGGGATGCGATGGACTTCTTCGAACTGACGGAACGCGATGCCCATCGGCTGCTCTGTGACTGTCATTATCATGGCGCGATGACCGGGAGCGGGCTCGCACGACGGATTCGCGGCCATGCTCGCAGTACCGAGCGCCGCGCCAGGTGGGCACGGGTTTTCAGACGAATGCTGGGCCGGGAGCCTTAAAAAGCGCGAGCTTGGAGGCGGCTGAAGCGCGGGCGCGATGTTGCGATTTTGACCGCCGCAGCTTGGCGTCTCGACGGGCTGCTCCGGGTGCTATTGCTCGGGCCGAGACGGCACGGGTTCGGGCAGCCGGGACGACGGAGTTGGATCCTACTCCACGATTTTCCAGTAGGAATCCTTCCGGATTACCTTGCCATCGCGAAACGTGTAGAAGTCACAACCTTGCACCTCCATCTTCGCTCCCTCGCGAGTGGTGCCTGTGAGGGTCCATTTCGAGATGCCTGTATCGGCAGTCGGATCCACAAAATGCTCAGCGTTGCCATAGTGGACGTCGGGCAAGCCCTCGAGGCGTGTTGCCAGCGCGTCGCGTACGTTTTCCTGGCCCTCGAAACGAGAGCCCCAAGGTTCGCTTCCCCTCGGCATATCGAGGATGCAATCGTCGGCAAAGAACGTCATGAGGCGAGAAAGATCGTGCGCGTTGAAGGCCTCACATAAATCGGCCAGCGTTGACCGAATGTCCATCGTTGGTCTCCTCCTCCAACTGGATGATTCACGCCTGTTCCTGCGCTTTCAATCGCCAAAACAAGCCCTGCTTCGTCCGCGCAACCCTGCTCATATCGGGCGTGAAGGCCGATCCGACCTCGACGTTTCGTGGATATTATCCGGCGACATCTGGCGCCGATTGAGTTGGACTACCGCTTCGCTGGCTTCGCCTTCGTCCAGGCCCGTCAGCGGCATCTCGTCCACGACGACCACCTCTTCGCTATCGTTGTCATAGACCTCCCAAAGTCCGTCCTCGTTGCGGCGCTTCGCGTAGATGGTTGGCATCGCTCACTCCATTGGGGTTTCCGGCCGTTGCTATTGCACGCCCGCTGCCCACTCCATTGCTTCGGACTTTTCATGCTCGGCGAATACCCGTGCCTCGATCTGCGGGAAAAACGCCCCCGTCAGGTCGGTAGCTGCCTTGATCCATTGCTTGTCGGAAATCACCGCAGCGCGTTTGAAGCGGTGGACCTCGCCAAGCTTGCTCAACCCATACTGCAGGTCGCGGCCCAAGGCACCGACGGTCATGTCCTTGAACCGGGTTAGATCGGCCAGGATGCCGATATCTCTGTGTTCATTGAGCTTCTTTTCGATCGCCGGGATAACCGCTCCATAGTCCTCGGCTGTCACGACGTCGGCGACACGGAACGCTACCACATTGGCCGGAGAGGGCATGATCTCGATCATCGTTGCTCCATTCGATTCCTTCGCCTTGGCCGGTCAACTCCAAACACCAACGAATGTTCCCATATGACGGGACCTCGGGGCCGCGGTTGGTTTTTCCCTGGTGCTCCGATCAGGCTTGCCACGGCCCGAGCTTCGAAGAGGAGCGTTTCGGGCCCTCCCATCATGGAGAGACGAGCCCGGTCGCGTGCTCGGCTATCTTACATCTGCTGGTCTCGCTCCGGGCAACCGTATGTCCGCAATCAGCGGCAAGTGATCCGACGCAGTGCCTGCAACCCTGCCGCGGTGCACGCCCCCGTCCAAAACCTCGATGAAGTCGTCCAGGAAGATGTGGTCGATGCGCAGCAGCGGAAGCCGCGCCGGGAAGGTCGGTCGGGGCCGGCGAGGGAGGAGATCAACATGGAAATCCTTCATACGGCTGGCGAGCAGGCGGTACGCGGCCGATCCGGGCATGGCGTTGAAATCACCGACAAGGATGCGCGGAGATCGGCACGAAGGATTGCCGAGCCAATCTGGGCCAAGCAAGGCCACCACTTGATCACGTCGTTCGCGCCGCGACAGTCCGAGATGTGTGTTCAGCACCTGGAGGTCGACGCCCCCTACATGCACTGACACCCAGATCGCACCACGCGGCTCGCCGATCGATGGCAGCGGGCCTGCCTTGACCAGATCGGACGGCAGGGCGGTCAGGATCGCGTCGCCATATAACTCCTCTTCCAGATGCAACGACGGGTGGAAATGGGCTCTCATATCGAGATGGGCTGCGATGGCATGCGCCTGGTCGATCCCGCCTGTCCTGGCGCGGCCGACGTCGAGTTCCTGAAGCGCGATGATGTCAGCCTGGCAGCCGGCGATCACTTCGGCGATCCGCGCCGGGTCCGATTTCCGATCCGAGCCGATGCAGCTATGGACGTTGTAGGTGAGGATGCGAAGCACGGTCTCTCATCCGGTTCATGTTAGTGGACATTTGTCCCTGGCGGGAACCCACGCTCAACGGATTCCGTTCCCCAATCGATTGGCCGCGTCGGCCACCGCGCCGGATCAGAGAGAAAATTCCCGATGCACTATGGAAGATGGCTGTTGCGGGCGCTTGTGATCGCAGCGATCTGTCTCGCAGGCTTCCTCCTCTACAGGACGCTTAACCGCTACAGCTTCGAGGAAGTCGTCGCTTCCATCCGATCGATCCCGCCGATGCGGCTCCTTGCATCCTTCGCTTTTGCGGGCTGCAGCTATCTGTGTCTGACGTTTTTCGACGTGCTCGGTATCCGCTATGCCGGCAAGCGGCTGCCTTATGGGAAGGCCGCCTTGGCCTCTTTCGTCAGCCTGTCGATCGGTCACAATATCGGCGTGGCGGCGTTGAGCAGTGGGGCCATCCGCTACCGGTTCTATTCGAAGTGGGGACTGGATGCAGAGGACGTGGCCAAGGTAATCCTCTTTTCCGGAATGACCGTCGCGCTGGGACTGCTCACGCTCGGTGGCTTGGGGATGCTTCTCAATTCTGCTGCCGCCGCGCAGATGACCGGCTTCAGCGTTCAATCCGTCCGCGGATTGGGGGTTGCGTGCCTGGCGGTCGCATCCGCCTACCTTTTTCTTTCGGCTTTCCTGCGGTCTACACTCGAGCTCGGCAGATGGCGGGTCGAAATGCCGTCGCTACGGTTGGCCTCGGCCCAGGTGCTGATCGGTTCCGTCAACTTCGCCTTGGTGGCAGCGTGCCTGCACCAGACGCTCGCCCCGTTCACGGATGCCGGATATCTGGCGGTCTCCTCCGCTTATGTCATCGCCAATACGACCGCCCTCGTCAGCCACGTGCCGGGAGGGTTGGGGGTACTGGAAACCGCAATCCTCTACTTGATTTCGGGAGGATCGTTGATCGGCGCGCTCGTCGCGTTCCGCTTCGTCTACTTTTTCGTGCCGCTCGGCTTCGGCCTGACGCTGCTGCTCTTTTCGGAGGGGCAATTTCTCAGGAAAAGCGAGCAGCATAAGAAGAATGCGGGGCTCACGGCATGCCGCCCGAGACCCGCTCCACCCAAAATTTGATCCGTTTGACAAGCCACTGCAGCGGCCAATAAGGGCGCTTTGGGTCGAGCAGGCCTGTCCCCAGCAGCAGGCCGGTCCGGCCGGGCCTGATTTTGAACTCCCGCAAGCCCCTCGGATTGGTGTTGAGCCTGTCGATTGCCCGCACGAGGGAGGCTTCATCCTCAATCGCCGCATGCACCGATTGCGGGGTGCAGCCGAGGTGCTCTCCAAGAAGCCTCTCGCGCAGCCCGGCAATGGCCTTGCTTTGATGTTCGTTCTCGGCCTCCACCGCCAAATCGCATTCGGTGTCCAGACCTTCGGATCGATTGTTCAGGTTCGAGGAACCGACGCGCAGAAACGAATCGTCCACGATCATGACCTTCGAATGGATCAGCACCTCGCATTCCTTGCCGGCGTTAGCCTGGACCGCATACATCACCCTCAACCTGCCGAAACGGTCAGCCTTCTTCAGCCGCCGTATCAGGCGGTCGCGATTGCCTCCCATGACGAAGCGCTCCAGCAGGCCATGCGAAGTTTCGGTCACCACGACCACGATCTCCGGTCCCTCCTTTTCCCTCAGCCGGCTCGCGAGAATGCGCCCGATCCTGGACGAAGCGAAATACTGCGTCTCGATGTAGATAACGCGGCGTGCGCTCCTGAGAGCATCTTGGTTCAACTGAGCCACTTCGCGTGCGGCGCCATGGCCCGGCAGTCCCGGCCAGGTCCGGGCGATCGCCACGTCAAGGTTGAGCAAATCCGGCACGAGTGCGGAAGGCCAGCATTGCGAGACCGGTTCGATGGGAGTGCATGCTTCTCCCGTGGCCGCGCACCATCGTTCTCGCGCGAGGTCTGCAAGGGCACGGGCGGCATTTCCCTCGACCGCCATCTGCACGTCGTGGACGGGCGCGTAGGGGGTTCCGTCCGGCTCACATCTTGCAGGCTGGGCCGCAAGATGATCGCTCGTATCCCATCGCTTGACCGTCAGGTCGATCCCTCCCGCAAATGCCAACCCGTCGTCTATGCAGACCAGCTTCTGGTGATGGCTTCCCCGGAGTGGATGCTTGCTGTCCAGCCGAAAATGGATACGCGGATGGTCCGCCCATTCTTCGTCGGTGGAGCCATTCGGCTTCTTCTGGGAATAGAGCGATCCCAAGCTCCAGATCAGCAGACGTATCTCCAGTTCCTGGTGCTGTTCCACCATGCCGCGCAACAGATTGCCGAGCGATCGGGGAGCGGGCCAACAATCTGGACGGAGACTGATCCGACCGTTGAAATCCCAACCAAGTATCCAGATGGAACGACGGGCCAGGAGAAGTGCCTGTTCGAGACGGCGATAGTAACAGTCGGCATCGATGAGGATCGCCGCCCGGGTCGCCCGCTCGATGCGCCATGCGTTCCGGCCAAGGGCGAGTATCCGCGCATGGTTCTGCGATTCCGCGCCAGTAGGAATGTCGGTTTGCCATCGGCGCATGCCCGGGTTGGATGCTGCGTCAGCATGCTCTGGAGACGCCATGCTATAGCCTGGCGCTGGGGAGCGGCTTTCTCGCGGGGCCGTGGATCACCGAACCGTCTGCGGCGAAGATGGAACCATGGCAGGGGCAGTCCCAGGTCCGGTCGGCGTTGTTCCAGGTGACGGTGCAACCCTTGTGAGTGCAAGTGGCGGAAACGGCATGTAGCGTTCCGGCATCGTCGCGCCACGCGGCCACCTTCTCCTCGCCTCGCACCAGAACGCCTCCCTGGCCCGGCGCGATGTCCTCCACCGAGCCGACGATTGACTGGCTATCGGCGTTCTTGTGAAAATCCTCGGGATAGCGCCGCGCCGGGTCGTAGAGCTTCGTCCATGGGCTGGACTTGCCCGATATAAGATCCGCGATCATTATTCCTGCCGCCGTTCCATTGCTGATGCCCCAGGCATTGAAACCGGTTGCGATGTGGAAGCCCGCGGCCTTCTCCAGATCGGGCGTTCCGGCAAAAGCGACTCGGTCGGCCGTGTCGTAGTCCTCGTTGCACCAGCGCCATGCGACCGTTCGGACCGGAAAGCGGTGCGTGACCCATTGCTCCAGGTCGTTGAACCGCGCCGCCACGTTTCCGTCCTGTCCGGTGTTGAATTTTGGTCCGAGCGCAACGAGCAGCGGACCCTCCGCGTCCCGACCCATTCTCAATGAGTGGGTGGGCTCGTCGATACCGATGAACATGCCGTCGAGGATGTTTGGGTCGTCCGCCCGGAATGCCATGGCGACGTGACTGCGCGGCTGGGTCCGGTTCGCCATCCCGACGGGGCTTTTCACCGTCATGTTCGTCGCGACGACGACGTGTTCCGCGTGGACAGTGGCGCCATTGTCGGTGACCACGCGCCAGCGGCTTGCCTCTTCGATGAGAATCGCCCGGCTGTTCTCGAAAACTTGCCCGCCGCGATCGACGACCGCTCGGGCGAGCCCGATCAGATAGCTCGCCGGATTGAATTGCGCCTGGCCTGGAAAGAGAAGCGCGCCCGCGGTCTCGAATGGGAGTGGCGCGCTCGCGATGGCTTCTGCCTCAAGCCCCATCTCCCGAGCTGCGTCTGCCTCGGCCCGAATTTCGGAGCTTCGAGCCGGAGAGGTCGTGTAAGCGTAGGCAGCCTTCGATTCGAGATCGCATGCGATATCATAGAGGGCAATCCAGTCTTTGATGCATGTCACCCCGGAGCGGTTCGCGTCGGCATAGGCTCGAGCAAGCTCCCGGCCACGAGTTTCCATCAGGTGCCGGTAGATCAGGGCGTGCTGCGTCGTGATCTTGGCCGTCGAGCGGCCCGTCACCTGACCACCAATCCCGAGGGCCTCGAGGACGATTACCGAGCTTCCAGCCTCGCAAAGGCGCAGGGCGGTTGTCAGCCCGACAATACCCCCGCCAATGACAACGGTGTGGGCATGCGATGACCGTTCGGCTGCGGGATAGGAGGCTCGCGGAGCGGTCGAGAGCCAGCAGCTTCCGGGAGTTCCAGGCAAAACATTCATGTCCAATTCTCGCGGTTCAACAGGGCGCCTTCGCTGAACGCCGAATGAAGGGCTTTTGTTTCCGAGCCTTTGGCCTCGGCAAGGTGCCCCCTGCTTCCGTCAGGCTCGACGGTCGGACTAGATCTTGTCGAGGAAAGGAATCTCCGGTCTGGCTATCATCAGCCAGAAGATGCAGGCGACTGCCGCAAACGCCGGAAAGCCGAAGGCGAACCATAGCCTGAACAGGAGATGATATTGTGAGGGCAAGGGCTTGCCCTGCAAGCCCGCTATGCCCGCCAGATCGCGCATGCGCATCTGCATCCAAACGACAGGCAGCCAGAATGCGCCAGTGACAATGTAGAGGAGGATCGAGAGCACGATCCATCCGTCCCAGAGCGAATAGCCCACGGTCCAGGCCAGGGCCATGCCTGTGACGGGCTGTGCCACGACCGCCGTGGCGGTGAACAGGAAATCGGCAATCACGACGATACGGGCGACGCCGGCAACGACGACAGGATTGCCCGTTCGATGAGCGAGCAGCATGAAGAAGGCGATGCCTGCCCCCGTGCCAAGGAGAACGGACGCGCCGATGACGTGCAGATATTTCAGCAGGAAGTAGAGCATCAGCGCTCCTCCAGTATGGCAAGCGCTACCAGATTGAGGGCCATGAGCGGCCAGATCTTCAGCATCGGGCCGAGCGGCTCATTCCACAGCTCAGGAACGAGGAACGATCCGACGACCAGATAGAACAACGAGATTGCCAAGGCGGCGAGGAGGCCAAGCCTGGCGGTTGGCCGATAAAGGATTGCAAGGCCGATCGCGATATCGGCCAGGGCGCCTGCGATGACACCGGGCGCCGCCAGAACACCCGTTCCTGCCCGTTGCATGAGACCAACGCCGATATTGAAGCCAGGCCCTAATGAGATAAGGCCCGTGGCGATCCAGAAGAGAGCAAACACGACAAAGATCGCCGGCTTCAGAAGGTAGAGC
Organism: Rhizobiaceae bacterium; assembly: GCA_035556195.1. GTDB lineage: Bacteria > Pseudomonadota > Alphaproteobacteria > Rhizobiales > Rhizobiaceae. Next base: position 145,981 of record DATMFK010000016.1, on the reverse strand, counting down.
TTGGAGAACCACCGCTCCTGGACGGACGGTGGTTCCCGCGCAAGGGCCGTGTCGAGATCCGCCGCGCGAATTCCTGTCGATGATTCCCAGCGGCTGGGATCCCCCACGGCTCCACGCACCATCTCGCGCTTCGCGGTCGAACGTATTGCCGGGCGCCATCCGAACCAGCCGGCAAGGTCGCCTGACAGATAGGCCAGATCGGCGAGCCAACTGGGCAGCTTGACGCGCCGGGCGGGATTCCACCCCAGCCAGTTCCGATAGGCGCTGACCACGTCTTCAAAGGCGATCTTACGGGGGCCTGCAAGTTCCAGGGCTATCCGGCTTGGCGCTTCAGGTTTCAGGTAAAAGACGACGGTCTCGACGACGTCATCCATCATGACGACCTGCAGGGGACCCGTAGCGGGCATGACGGGGAGGGAAGGCAGCGACGCGAGCCCACGTATCAAAGCGCTGGCGCCGAATGCAGCCCGGCCAAGAACGATGGACGGGCGCAAAATAATCCACTCCAGGCCGGTGGCCATCAAGGCCTGGTCGCCAGCAAGCTTTGTGGCGGAGAACTCCGACACCGCACCCCGGTCCACGCCGATTGCAGAAAAATGGATGACGCGACGGATGCCTCTGTCTTCGCACGCCTGGAACAGGGCGGCAATCCCCGCCATGTGGACCCCCCGTGGAGACTCGACCAGGCCTTGCTGGAAGGCCCCCGCACAGTTGACGACAGCGTCGACCCCGTCCAGATGCCTTTCCCAGTCCTTGCCCGAAGTCGCCTTGGCGATATCGAGGGTAATTGCCCGGTCGACGTTGGTCCGCCGCGCTCCTGAGCGCGAGCGCGCAACGCCAACGATCTCGTGCCCGTCGGCCTTCAGTCTTGCGCATACGGCGGATCCGATGAGTCCCGTCGCCCCGATCACGAGCACATTCATTGTGGTCTCCCAAGGACCCGACGGCGACGGTCGGGTCCTGACCCTAATGGGGGTGCTATGCCGGGCGAGGGTGGGCCTGAACCGTCACCAGGGCTTCACCCAGTCTGCGAATACGACCTGGTTGTCCCTGTGATTGCCGCCCAACACCGCGCCATAATACGCTGCCACGCCGCTGACGAGCAGGGCTGCAGCGGTCAGGAATGCAGCTACCATGCCAATGCGCCGCGCTTTGTCGGCGATCTCCCGAGCCTTTGCTTCCGCCTGCTGCACTTGCGTCCACAATGCATCGACACGCTGCTGGGCTTGAGCCTGGTCAAGACCCGAGCGAGCCGACACGACGCTGGAGAGATACTGCCTGTCCTCGTCGGACAAGCTCCCGTCCGTCAGCGATGATACGAGTACACGGACGATTTCGTCCCGTTCGGCTGCAGAGAGTGGTTGGGCACCCGGCGTGCCGGATCTGAGAAAGCGGTCAATTAAGACGCCGCTCTGGCCAACCACGTCGTCGGCCGTAGCCGATGTGGCCGCTCCTCCCGCAGCGGTTCCGACCGCGCTTGTCGCCGCAGAGATGGCGCCGGTGATGCCGGAGAACGCAAGCAGCCCACTGAGCAGCACGCCGAGGCCCCACATGATAAGCCCGTGGGAACCGTCTCGAATGTCCGATTCGTGCTCCGTCGCGTCAAGCTTCCGCCGACGCAGGCGCCCGGTGAGGTAGCCGCCCGCAAGATAGGCGGAAATTTGAACCCATAGCAGCCACAAGGCGGCGACGATGGCGAGCCAGAAGAGCGACATTCCCGATTCTTCATGCGCCGACGTGAGAGAAAGTCCGACAGCCGATCCAAACGTCAGAAGCACGAAAGCTATCGCACTTGCCAGGACCGTACCCGCCAGAATGGCTGGCCAGTCCACGTAAGAACGTTCGTCTGTTGAAATAGTCGTGGCGATGGGAGCGTCCTCGTGTGTGAGCGACATTGGCGATCCTCCTTCCGCAAATTTACCGCGAATTCATCGCAGGCCGAGGAAAGAGAGTATTGCCATGATCACGACGATCAGCCCGACGAGATAGATAAGTCCATGCATGGCTCTGCTCTCCGTTTGGTGGCGATCAAAAGCAACCATCAACATGCAATAAATGTTCCCTGGTCTCTTCTAGAAGCTGATAAAGACTCACCTTTCCGCGTCGTCATCCCAGCTGCTACCTTTTCGTTTCAGTACTTCTTCCGTGCCTACAAGCTTCTTGGCCCGACCGGGAATCGTGGTCGATACCACCGAGACAGGATCGCTCGCCGGAAAGGTGTCCTCGAGACCTTCCTGCAGTTGCTCTTCCAATGTGCCTTTGTCTTCTGCTCGACCTGCTGTGCGTCGTTTCCCTGTTTCAGGCATCGGCATTTCCCTAGTTCCTTCGATGTTGAGGCTTGCAGCCCTGGTCAGCTTGAACACCCCAATTCCGGAACGGTTCCGCCCAATCGTGGGATCGGAACAAAGCCTAGGTGGGAAGGTTCGACTGCAGTTCTGCCCACTTGATCAGGAGCCACGATCATGAACCGCTCGCTCAAAGCCATGGCCGCAGTGACAGCGCTCGTCTTTGCCTTCCCTGGTTTCGCAGCTGAAAAGGCCCAAACCTTCGTCGACAAGGCAGCCGCTGGCGGGCTGTTCGAAGTTCAGTCGAGCGAGCTGGCGCTCGATATGTCCAAGAGTCCCGAGGTCCAGTCATTCGCAAAAATGATGATAGAAGATCATGGTAAGGCCAACGCTGCTCTGAAGGCCTTGGCAACGAAAGAAGGCTTGAAGGTTCCTGCAACTTTGGATCAGAAGCACGCGGCAAAGATCAAGACCTTGAAGAACGCGGGCAGCCAGTTTGACCCGCCATATGTGAAGGCTCAACTTGAGGGACATCAGGACACCATCAAGCTGTTCGAGGGATATGCCAAGGACGGGGACAACACGGCGCTGCAAGCGTTCGCGAATGAGACTCTGCCAACCTTGAAGACACATCTCGAAAAGATCGAAGCCATAAGCGGCAAGCTGGGCACCCAGTAGGATCGCGAAAGGGCAGGCTCGCCCGGCGCCTACACGCCGCGTGGAAGGCGCCCCACCGGTTGCAAATTCAGTATTGGCGGCCGGAGCTTCTCTCTAGGCTTCCCGAGCGGGACGGAATTGCTTGCCAGCCGTTTTCTGGGCCCGACTCGGGTTTCTAAGGAACTTTGGCTCCGGTCGACCATTAACGGGAGATCGATCGCCATGGTTCAACCAGGCGAGAATTCGCCAAATATGCAGGGGAGGCAGGGACGTTGCCACCGCAAGCACCGATTCCGTTCCGCGGAGAAGGCGAGATTGCCATAGTTGACTTGATACCGGCATTGCGCGCCTTCGCCCGCACCTTTTGCCGCGACCCTTCCGACGCCGATGATCTGGTTCAGGAGACGTTGACGAAAGGCATCGCGAACATCGACAAGTTCGAGCCGGGTACTCGAATGAAATCCTGGCTGTTCACAATCATGCGCAACACGTTCAACACGAGAATACGGGCGTATATGCGAGAGGCTCCGGGCCTAGTCGATTGCGCGTCAGCCAGGCCGATCGAGGAAGCAACCCAGGAATGGTCGGTGCGGGGCAAGGAGGTGGACGCCGCGATCAACCGCCTTCCTCATCATCATCGGGAAGTTTTGATGCTGATCGGGGTGCTTGGAGTCAGTTACGAAGAAGCTGCGGAGATCTGCGGCTGCGCTGTCGGCACAGTCAAAAGCAGGCTCAATCGGGCGCGAGCCAGCCTTCTCCTGGATCTGGGCGAAACCTCACCGCGCACGCTTATCGAACCCGCGATCAAGCTGGCTGGTGACCAAGTGTTGTCGGAAAGTCAAAGGCGCAGATAGCTCAATTGGGATTTTGCCGTCGCGTCCGCTGCACCAGTGCCTGTTGCAGCTCCAGTGCCAACGTGGTGAGACGCTGGGGCACGGCCTCTTCTTCAATGGCCCTCAAGATCAAAGCGATTTCGTCATCGAGGTTTGTCACCTCGGCGCCTCGCTCTTCCTTCTCGGGAACGATCGCCGCACTACGGCCCATGAACTCTCCATAACATTTGTTAATTCCTATCAATGTGTGCTCATTGCCGGAAAATGCAAGGGGATTCCCGGAACAAATACTGCTTACTTCGATTGGGAGGGTACCCCGTGTTGGACGGGGCAATGAATGAAGGAGTATCAGCATGGCCAATCAGCAGGATCAGAAAAAAGGCATGGGGTCCAAGCGCGAGGACGATCAACGCGGAAAAGGCCAGCAGCAACAGCAGCAGACCGGTGGCCAAGGCACCCGGCAGCAGCAAGGCGGGCAGAGCGATCGCGAGCAGGGCCGCGGTAGCCAAGGAGGCGGCAACCAGCGCTGAAACGATTGCGCCCATGGTACCTGGCGTCCCCTGCTGCCAAATGCTGGGGGCAGCTGTTGAAACAATGTAAAGCGCCGCGCTTAGTTGCGGCGCTTTACATATGCGCTCCATGCAGGCAGGCCGGCCTGCGTCAAGCTGGCCGGCCTGCGGTCGGGACGACCCGCTCGACTGTCGCTGTTGGAGGAAAAGGGGTCATCCGGCGGTCGAACAATGAAGAGGCTCGATTGTTCCCCGCCGGCATGGGAACGGCTATCGATCCGAGTTCATGGCCACGCCTTCTGCCACCGCCGGGCCGCCGGCGGCGGTGCGCGCCCGGCGATCGGCCGTCTGCCGCTTGAAATAGCGGATCGTGGTCAAAAGACCTTCCTCCAGCGGCACCGAGGGCTCCCACCCGAGGAGCTGTCGGGCCAACGAGATGTCGGGCCTGCGACGCTGCGGGTCATCTTCGGGCAGCGGCAGGAAGGATATGCCTGATCGAGACCCGGTGGCTTTGACGACAAGCTCCGCCAGTTCATTGATCGTGAATTCCCGCGGATTGCCCAAGTTGATCGGGACTGCCGGATTCCGGTCGACCTCCATCAATGCGAGGAGCCCGCCAACGAGATCCGAGACATAGCAGAAGGAACGCGTCTGGGAGCCGTCCCCGTACACGGTCAGTGGCTTTCCCGCGAGCGCTTGCACAATGAGGTTCGAGACGATGCGACCGTCGTCCCGTTGCATGCGCGGACCGTATGTATTGAATATGCGGGCAACTCGAATATCGGCGCGGCCCTCGCGCAGGAAATCAAAGCAAAGAGTTTCCGCTGCTCGCTTGCCTTCGTCGTAGCAGGCGCGTGGACCGGTGCAGTTGACGTTGCCCCAGTAGTCTTCCCGCTGGGGGTGCTGCTCCGGATCCCCATAGACTTCGCTCGTGGAGGCTTGGACGAAGCGGGCGTTGTTGCGCTCGGCAAGCTCGAGGAGGTTGAGCGTGCCCAGCACGCAGGTCCGCATCGTATGTATGGGATCCGCCTGATAGCGTGGAGGCGATGCGGCGCAGGCGAGATTGTAGACCTCGTCGATCCTGGCGCGGATGTCGAGGGGACGGCAAATGTCTCGCTCTGTCAAGCTGAAGCGAGCATCGTTGCGCAGCGTTTCGAGGTTGCCTGCCGCGCCGGTCAGGAAATTATCCACGCAGATGACGCGATGCCCCTTCCGGAGCAGCCGTTCGCAAAGGTGCGAACCGAGAAAGCCGGCCCCGCCGGCCACGATTGCTGTTCTTGCTGCCATTGACTTGCCCGCTATCGGCATCCTTATTCCTTTCCACTGCCCATGGATCGTCAGAGCGCGTGCTCGCTGACGTCGGTGCTCACCAAAGCCGGGGCGCATTGCGGCGCCAAAGAAGCTTCCAGCTCCCTGGCGCGAGCCGCGGCCGTGTGCTCGGCGAGGACCTTTGTCAGAGCGCGGGCTGCGAGATCCCTGCGCGCATCGCTGCTGGTGGTTGAAAGAATCCGAACGATCTCCGCGGAAGACGATGCGGTGAAAATGGCTTCGCCCAGGGGAAAAAACTCCCCGAGGCCGCTCCAGACGTCGCTGATGACAGGCGTTCCGCACGCTGCTGCCTCGAAAAGACGCACGCTGGGTGACCAGCCAGCCGCGATCATATCGGCGCGCGTCACGTTGAGGGTGAAGCGCTGCCGGCTGTAGAATGAGGGATGATCCCGCGGCGGCAGGTGCTCGATGCGCTCGACGTTTCTAGGCCAGTCGATTTCCGGAGGGTAGAGCGGTCCGGCCACGACGAAGCGCCGTTCCGGCATGCGACGCGCCGGCTCGATCAGAAGTCGTTCGAGTACCTCCTGGCGATCCGGGCTATAGGTGCCGAGATAACCGAGGTCCCAACGAGGGGTTTCCCCGGTATTGCTGTAGCGCTCGGGATCCACGGAGCAATAGAGCGGGAGGGCTTTTCTCGCGCCGTATTCCCGCTCGAGGCGCGTGAGAGTCGGGCCGCCGGTGAAGGAGAAATAGATATCGAACAGCCGGACTTGCCGAGCTGCGATATACTCGTCTTCCCCCGCTGCGAGCTTCGCCAGGGTCACGGGCGTATCGATGTCGTAGAAGCAGAACCGGCCGGCGGCAAGACCGGCCACGAGGTCGATGACCTCGACGCCCTCCGGAACATAAGATCCTATGATGACCGCGTCGGCCGATCGGATCGTGGGTGCATATTGCCCGGAAAGGTCGGCCACCGTGTCGTAGTACCGAAGTTCGCAGAATTCAGGATCGGTCAGGTCCCGGTTTCGCGCATACCAGCTCACGTCGCGTTCGAGAAAGACGAGCTGATGTCCACGCCGTTGGAGCGCGCGCATGAGAGCGCGAAAGGTCGTCGCGTGCCCGTTGCCCCAAGACGAAGACAGCGACAGGCCGATGAAGACGATGCGAAGAGGCTTGCCGGTCATTCAGCTGCCTCCAGTTTCGGGCGGGCCGCGAAATCGCGGAAGATCCGGTCGGCTTCCGCCGCCCGATGGGCATAGGTATGCTCGCGCAAGACCCGTTGCATCGCGGCGTGCCCGATCTGCCGGGCGCGGGCATGGGCAAGGCCGCCGAGGATTTCCGCGACATCTCTGCCATCGCGCGCGACCAGGACTTCCTCGTCGGGCTTCAGGAACAATTCGAGGCCGACCCACGCGTCCGTGATGAGACAGGCGCCTGCTCCTGCTGCTTCAAAGACCCGCGTCGCGGGGGAAAAGCCATTCTCGGCCATGCTGTCGCGGCTTATGTTGAGGACCGCAAGCGGCGTGGCATTGAAGGCATTGTGGTCACGAGTGCCCACATGACCGAACGAAAAGACATTGGGCGGCATCGGCTTGTCGTGCCATCCTGCCCCGCCGATCGCGAAACGCCGAGCCGGCAGGTTGGTCGCGGGTTCGAGGAAAAATGCCTCGACCCTGCGCTCACGGTCCGGGAGCCGGTTGCCCAGAAACGCGAGGTCGCAGGAGAAGCGCGTGTCCGGTGGCACAGGATGGTGCGTGTCGGGGTCGAGCGCGTTGTAGATGGGCACGCACTCGCGCGCTCCTGCGGCGCGATACTGGTAGACGACAGGCTCACCACCGCCATAGGTGAGAACTAGGTCCAGCCGGCCTAGCATCGCATGCAAGGGGTGATCCGGCTCGGCCCGTAGTTGGGCCAGTGTCGCCGGCGCGTCGACATCCCAGAACACTTTGAGCGCCTCGGGTCGCGCATTCGACAGAACGGCTTCCATCAAAGCCTCGTCCTCGTAGCCGACCCCGCTCGCCTTGACGACGATATCTGCGTGAGCCGCTTGGCGGGCTACCCGGTTCAAGCCTTCAGCAGTGGCTTCGTAAACGACCACCGAGCACCAGTCGGGCGTGTCGATGTCGCGGTTCTTCTGCCGGTCATAGGCGTCCGGCTCATAAAAGGTGATTTCGTAGCCGCGATCCGCGAGCGCGCGCAGGAGACCGCGGTAGTAGGTCGCGGCGCCGTTCCAGTAAGAGGAAAGGATGCTGGATCCGTAAAAGGCGATGTTCATTGGGCGGCCTCCTTGGGCGTAAGCTGGCTGACGACCTCTGCGGTCCCGCAATCCGCGAGGATGGAAAGGAGCTGGTCCACCCGGTGCTGGCAGGTGTGGCGGGAAGAAATCGTTTCCCGGCCCGCCGCCACAAGAGCGTTCGACAAGGATGCGTCGTGCAGGATGTTCCTCAGATGGGTCGACATCTCCCGGCCGTCGCGCGCGACGAGGAAATCGCCGGGACGGAAGAGCTGCTCCACATCGTCCCACGGCGCCGATACGAGGGGGATACCGCAGGCTAGCGCCTCGAACACTCTGATCGTCGGAATCCCCGGCAGGGCCTCCCGATATGGCCTTCGGGGTATGTGCATCGTGACGCGGTGCTGGGCGAAGGCCGTCGGAACGTCCGCATTGGCGATCCAGCCATCATACCGAATGCCGGCTTCAGCCAGCGCGCGGAGGGCCTGGTCGGGGTATCGGACTCCCCGCACCGTAGTAGCCAGACCGAGCTCCCGCGCCGGCTCGATCAGGAAGGATGCGATCTCCGAGCTCCGCTCATCATCACCCCAGTTTCCGATCCAGATCAGGTCGCCAGTTTTCGGCTCGGAGGAGCGGGGCCTGAAGAGCCGCTGGTCGGCCGCCTCGTGGAAGGTAAAGGCATTTCTTCCCCAACCTGCATCGACATAGCGGGCGCGCAACGTCTCGCCGAAGGCGAGCACGGCGTCATAGTCTTGCAGAGCAAGGGCGAAGATCTCATGGCCTGCGGATACTGCGCGATGGTGAGTGTCGTGGAAAAGCAGCGTGAAGCGGCCGCCGACCCGGCGGGCGCGGCCGATCCGTTCGACCAGGACAGGGTCGGTCCACTCGTGGACAACCACCACATCGGCTTCCGCAAGCCAGGCCTCATGTTCGAAACCGTCGCCATAGAGGTGGGCGATCAGCTCTGGAAAGTCATTCCGGAAGCGTTCGATCGCGTTTGGCCCGTGCTCGGCCACCAGATTCGATCGGCTCCAGCCGGACTCGGGCTCGAGCGCCAGCGCCTGATGCCCCCGCGAAATCAACTCCCGCATCAAGCCGCGCAAGAAGTGCGCGTTGCCATGGTTCCAATCGGAGACGAGAGAATGGGTGTAGAAGAGGAACCGCATCGTTGCTATCCCCTGGCCCATGCATGCTGGCTGGCGCTCTCATAGGCTGCCAGCGTCCTTCGGACTTGCTGATCGAAGGAATAGCCGCGAGCGCGCCGTGCGGCCCCCATCCCGAGTTTCCACCGAAGGTAACGGTCTTCCGAAAGAAGGTTTACCGCTGCGGCCAATGCCATTGGATCATGCGGAGGAAAAAACAGCGCTGTGCCATCCCACAGCTCGCGGTAGGTCGGGATATCGGCAAGGATCATCGGCGCCGCGGATCGCGCCGCTTCCAAAGCGGCCAATCCAAACGGCTCGTAAAGCGATGGGGAAACGAAGATCCCGCTGCGCGCCATCAGGGCTCTGATCTCGCGATTGTCCAGCTCACCCAGGGCAGAGACGCAGCGGAACTTGCACCGCTGTCCATTCGGACCCTCTGTCGGTCCGGCGCAACAGACCGGCCATCGCGCATCGGCCGCCGCCTCGTCGAGGACCGTTCCGTTCTTGCCGTCGTCCCACCAGCGAGCGGCCGCGAAGACGAAGCTCTCTCGGGATGAAACGGCAGGACCCTTGGCGGTGGCGTTATGCACGACCTGTATCCTGTCGATGGAGCCGTAACATGCCTGCATCAGGGCCGCATGCGCGGCGCTCGGCGAGATCACCACGTCCGCCCGATCGAAGCCGGAACGGTTCCGGCCGTACTGCCAGCGCCAATTCTGCGGTACCTGCGTGTGTCGTACGGCGTGAAACCAGGTGACGACGCAAGAGTGTGAGGTGACCGCCACGGGGCAGCGAAGTCCGATGCCGCAGGCCTGGGAAGGACAGTTGAGATGAACGAGATCCACCTCATACGCGGCGACAAGCGCGTCGAGTTCAGCGGAAAAGCCATCCAGCTCCTTGTCCGATGGCGTCATCCAGTCAGGGGGTGTCTGGAGCCACACGACCTCGCCGATACTCTCGCACTCCTCGCGTTGGGAAGGTGAGGGGGCAGGGCCCAACCCTGCCAGAACGACAGTGCAGCCCCGGGCCTTCAGGCCACGGGCAAGGTCGACCGCGTAACGCCAGACCCCGCCGACCGCATCGAGGGTCATCAAGACCCGGCCGGGAGGACTCTTCATGCGCTGCAGCATGACGCCTCCAGTTCAGCCAGGGGCCGGGGCCGCTTTTCCTGGATGTCGCTGAAAGTATTGAACGAAGACAGATAGTGTTCGTGGGCTCGCTCCCAGGCATGGTCGTCGGGCTCGCCCCAGAGCTCGCGATAACGCGGAGAGCTGGGATACGGATAAAGCGGGACGGGTTCGTTGGCCCACACGCCGTGTGCGATCAAATGGCCCCGCCAATAGTCGACGAGTTCCGGTTCGTCTTCGACCACGCCGATCAGGTTGGCCTGCACGAACGGAATATGGCGCCGGGCGCGGATGAGAAGCTCCACCAGCTCTTCCGTTCCGAGCCGGCAGCGTTTCGCCAGCATCTCGCGGCCCTCGACGGTGAGGCTCTCCAGGCCTGCTTCGACCGAAACGCAGCCAGCAGCCCCCAGCAGCTCCAGGAGATCCGGTTTCCAAAGGTCGATGCGCGTCTGGACGCCGAAGCGAATGTCCCGTTCGACGAGGGCTTCGAGAAGTGCTTTCTGCGGGAGGAAGATCTCGTCGATGAAATAGACGTAACACACGCCCTGTTCGATGAGATGATCGATCTCGTCGACGATAGCCTCATGGTTGCGGCGGCGATAGGCGTCGCGGTAGTCGATCTTGGCACAGAAGCTGCAGTTGTAGGGGCACCCCCGGGAAGCCTCGACCTCCGCGCCGAGGCCGGTCTGGTTGTCGTCGAAACGGTGATGGTGATGGTCATGCCCCAGCAGCCATTCGCGCGGCCAGCGCAGCGCCGGGTGGTCGACGAAACTGCTGGCATGGACCGGCCCATTGACCACCAGTTGGTCGCCCCTGAAATAAGCGGTCGACTGGATACCATCCCATTCGTCGTTCCGGGCGAGCACCGCGACCACTTCCTCGCATTCGCCGCGGACGACGATGTCCGCCCCGAGCTTGCGCAGGGTGGGCCCCGGGGTCACGGATCCGTGGGGGCCGACGGCGACCGCCCGGCCACGCTCCGCGCCGACCAGCTCGAGGAATTCTGCGGCAACACGCAATTCGGGCGGGGCGCAACGCCAGAAGAGATAGGTCGGCGCGGTGGTGACGACCGTCATGTCGGGCGCGAATTTCCGCACGCGTGCGGCGAGGGCGCGATTGTCGAGCCCCTGAAGTTGGCCATCGAGCATCAGGACCTCGTGGCCGTCGGCCTCGAGCAGCGCTCGCGAATAGCCAAGTTCCAGTGGCAGGTGCGGGTGACGGCAGCCGAAATAGATGCTCCCCTCATAGGTCCAACATGGATTCACCAGGGCGACTCTCATGCCACGATCCTCCTGTCCTGGGATGCCGGATGTTGGGGGCGGTGCTCGGCCAGCCAGCCGGCGAGTTGGCGCACGCCCTCGCGCCAGGAGATGCTCGGCGCCCAGCCGAGCGTCGTCTGAAACTTGCGGGTGTCGGCCACGAAGTATGGCTGATCACCAGTGCGCCAGCCGGCAAAACTCACGTGAACGTCGTGTTCGACGAGACGGCATATTTCGGAGAGGAGGATCTTCAAGCTGATGGCATTGTGCACGCCCCCGCCGAGGTTGAACGCCTGTCCCCGGATTTCCCGGATAGCGTCGAGCGCTTGTCGATAGGCTTGAACCGCGTCTGATACGTGAAGGATGTCGCGAACCTGCTTGCCGTCGCCGTAAATGGTGATGGGATCGCCGGCCAGCGCGCGCAGCAGGAAATGCGCGACCCAGCCCTGGTCCTCCGTGCCGAATTGGTGGGGACCATAAATGCAGCTCATCCTGAGAACCGCTGCCGGCACGCCAAAAGAATGTGCGTAGTCCAGAACGTACTGGTCAGCGACACCCTTGGAGCATCCATAGGGGGTGCAGAAATCGAGCCCGCGGCTTTCATCGATGCCATGATCGCGTAGGTCGGCCGCTTCTGGAACGTAGCAATCCTCGCATTCGATCATGGCGACATCGTCCAGCGCGCCATAAACTTTGTTCGTGCTGGCGAAAATCACCGGCACCTGCCTGTTGGTGGCGCGCACCGCTTCGAGAACATTGAGCGTGCCCCTGGCGTTGATTTCGAAGTCCTCGACAGGTTGAGCAAGGCTGGAGGTGACGGCAGTCTGGGCTGCGAGATGGAATACGGCGCCGACATCCGCAAGAAGTGCTGTGATCGCTTCCGCGTTTCGGACATCCGCCCGATGAAATTCGAGCAATCGGCCATGTCGTTCCATCAGCCAATCGCGGTTTTGCTCGACACCCGGCCGGCTGAGATTGTCCACGACAAGCACGGCGATGCCGTCCGACAGCAAGCTATCGGCGAGGTTGCACCCGATGAAGCCGGCGCCGCCGATCACCGCGACGCGTCGCTCCCGGGCATTGGCGGAGCTGCAGGCTTCCTGGCTGGGACCCGTCATGACACCAGCCCCAGCGCTTCCAATTCCCGCTTCATGGCATCGCCACGATCGACCGCGGTGGTGCCGCGGACCCAATGGACGAGTTCGGGAAGAGAGTCTTCGAGCGCGTGCCGTGGCGAGAAGCCGAGGATCTCGCGCGCCTTCGAAATGTCTGCGAAGCAGTTGCGAATGTCGCCAGCGCGGGCCTTTCCCATGATCTCTGGACGGATCTCCGGGACGCCCATGGCTTCCGCGAGTGCTGTGGCGACTTCCTTGATCGTGTATGAGCGGCCGCTGCCGACGTTGAATACATGGCCAGCGGCGCCGGGCTGCTCCAACGCCTGACGAAAGCCCCTGGCAACGTCGCGGACGTGAACGAAATCGCGTCGCTGTTCGCCGTCCTCAAAAATCAGAGGCGCCTGTCCGTTGGCGAGACGGGAAGCAAAATTGGCAAGGACGCCGGTGTAAGGGTTGGACAGCGCCTGCCCGGGACCGAAGACGTTGAAAAGGCGCAGGGCAACTGCGTCCACGCCGTAGGCTTCGCCAAAAATAAGCACCATCCGTTCCTGCGCATATTTGGTCAAGGCGTAGACGGAGGCGAGATCGACGGGCTTGTCCTCTGGCGTCGGGACTGGGGAGAGGGCAGAGCCGTCCTCGCCGACCGGATCCCACAAGCCCTTTTTTAAGTCCTCGGGCTCACGTCTTACTCTCGGCAGCCTAGCGCCATGCGAGGCCTGGTACAGACCTTCGCCGTAGACGCTCATCGATGACGCCACCACGATACGCCTGACCGGACGCTTGATCATGGTTTCCAGGAGCACGGCCGTGCCGAGTTCGTTGGCGCCGACATACCGCGCGATCTCATACATCGACTGACCGACGCCGACTTCGGCGGCGAGATGCACGACGGCGTCGACGTCGCTCAGCGCGTCCGCAACGGCGACCGGGTCGCGTATGTCGGCCTTGATCAGCGTGGCGCCATTGTCGACGGCAATGGCGCCATCGCCATGCACCTGATCGATCAGGCTGTCGAGGATCCGCACCTCGTACCCATTCGCCAGGAGTTCTCTTGCGACCTGGCGGCCGATGAATCCGGCGCCTCCGGTGATGAGAATTCGTTCCACGTCCACTCCCTCGGGCAGCTTTGTTCCCTCGCCGAACCCTGAGGTGAAAGGTTTGTTCCCTACAGCCCCGAATGGGCCTGTGACCGCTTTTTCGGCCTTGAAACGGCATTCGCGTGCCCACACGCTTGATGTGCAGAAGGGACGCGGTCGGTCACAGGAAGGAACTTACCTCAAGGTACATTGTTAGGACGCGCTTCTGCCATCAGCTAGGGAATGCGCCACATGCAAGTCGCTGTTATCGGAGCAGGCTATGTCGGACTGACGACCGCGGCCTGCGTCGCGGAGCTGGGCCACTCGGTCGTCTGCGTGGACGTGGACGTTTCGAAGATCGCCATGCTGGACGAAGGAAACGTGCCGATCCGCGAAACGGACCTGGATACGCTCATCGACCGCAACCGCGCTTCAGGACGATTGCAATTCGCAGTCGATGTCGCGAAGGCAGCCGCGGGGGCAGAGGTGGTGCTGATCGCTGTGGGAACGCCGCGAGGAGCAGGGGGCGATGCAGACCTTACCCACGTAAAGGCGGTCGCCCAAGTGATCGCCCGCGCCATAAAACCAAAGACCGTTGTAACAATTAAGTCGACCGTGGCGGTCGGAACCGCACGCCTTATCCGCGAAGTGATCGCGGAAAGGCGCGGCGGTCTGGATTTCTGGATCACGTCCAACCCGGAATTCCTGCGGGAAGGCTCGGCGGTCCGAGATTTTTTTGAGCCGGACCGCATCGTGATCGGCGCCGACGACCCCGAGCCTGCCGCTCGTCTTACGGAACTGTACCGCCCGATGGTCGATCGAGGTATTCCGCTTGTCGTGACGAGTACGGTCAATGCCGAACTGATCAAATACGCGGCAAACGCCTTTTTGGCCCTGAAGGTGGGTTTCATCAATGATGTCGCCGATCTCTGCGAAAGGGCCGAAGCCGATATCAATGCGGTGGTCAGAGGTGTCGGCCTCGATCGCCGGATCGGATCCCAATTCCTCTCCCCTGGGCCAGGTTTCGGAGGCTCCTGCTTTCCAAAGGACACCGAAGCCTTTGCCGCTGCAGGTCGGAAATTCTCCTGTCCGCAGCCTCTTATCGAAACGCTCGTGGCGCGCAATCAAGCGCGCAAGCACCAGTTGGCGAAGAGAATAGTTGGAGAGCTGAACGGACGGGCGCAAGCGCGAGTGGCGGTGCTAGGCGTCGCCTTCAAGGCCGACACGGACGACGTACGGGACTCCGCGGCATTGACGATCATTCCGGTCCTGCGGGCTGCCGGCATTTCGGTGAGTGCGTTCGATCCATGGGCGCGGGCAAACGCGTCCCGCATTCTTGAGGACGTTGCCTGGCATGACGACCCCTATGCGGCCTGCAGCGGCGCCGATCTCGTCGCGATACTGACCGAGTGGGACATCTTCCGGACGCTGGATCTCTCCTTGCTGGCGCGGCACATGCGCGGCTCGACGATCTTCGACTGCCGGAACCTGATGGACCCCCACCACGTTGCCAGCCAGGGCTTTCGTTATGTCAGTCTCGGAAGACCTGCAGCGCCGCGGGTCGCCCCTGTAGCCGCAGCAAAGCCGGCCGGCGACCGTGTGCATCTCCCCAGCCTTCGAGATGCCGCCGTTGCTCGCCGGCCGGTCAGATGAAGGAGCGCAGAACATGAGCGAAGCAACCACCACGACGGATCATGACGAAATACGCAAATGGATCGAAGCCCGTCAGGGTCGCCCGGCAAAGGTCACCACGTCCGGTAGCGGCGGCATCCTACGGATCGATTTTGGCGAACCGGACGAGGCGCTCGATCCCATCGAATGGGAGGAGTTTTTCCAAATCTTCGAGGACAACAATCTTGCCTTCCTGCACCAGGACAAGACGAATGACGGAAAGACGAGCCGCTTCAACAAGTTCGTCGAGCGCAACCGATAGATAGCGCCGCCGTATAGACATCGCGTCCTTTATCCGACGATTTCTCAACTCGCGAGCGGAACAAGAGCAGGGCAAGCGGGTTCGGCGGAGCATGTTTCGCGAGGCGATGATCGAGGGACGGGAGCAGGTCGTCGCAGGTGGAAAAACAAGCTGCAGGCTGCTGCGCATGTCACACCCGCGGGAACACTGGCTGAAATGCATCGAAGAATGGCCAAGCCCCGCACGTCGGGCGAGCACGACGGCTGACCGGGGGCTTGTTGATCGGGCAGGATCCCAAGCCGCGGGTAGGAACAATCGAGACGACAGCGGGTTCGAGCCACGGATAACCATTGCAGCGGAGGGCCCCCCATCATGCGCGCATTGTGCTGGCACGGCAAAGGCGACATACGGTGCGACACCGTCCAAGATCCAAGTATCGAATCGGATGACGACATCATCATCAAGGTGACGGCTTGCGCCATCTGCGGGTCCGACCTGCATTTGATGAACGGCTACATGCCGACGATGGAAAGCGGCGACGTGCTCGGCCATGAGACGATGGGCGACGTGGTTGAAACCGGCAAGGCGCACACGAAATTCAAGGTGGGCGACCGTGTCGTGGTGCCGTTCAATCTTTCATGCGGGGAATGCTATTTCTGCCAGAAGGGCCTTTTCTCCCTATGCGACCGCTCCAATCGCAATGCCGATCAGGCGATCAAGGTGATGGGGCACTCTCCCGCCGGCCTGTTCGGATATTCTCACATGACGGGGGGATACTGGGGTGGACAGGCAGAGTATCTGCGCGTTCCCTTTGCCAGCGTCGGTCCGATCAAGGTGCCTGATGGGCTCGCCGACAGCGAAGTTCTTTTCCTGTCGGATATCTTCCCGACAGGCTACATGGCCGCTGAAAATGCAGGCATCGAACAGGGCGATACCGTTGCGATCTGGGGATGCGGCCCCGTCGGCCAGTTCGCCATCAAAAGCGCATGGATGTTGGGTGCCGGCCGGGTGATCGCGATCGACCAGGTGCCGGAACGGCTGGAACTCGCTCGCACGGAAGGCAAGGCCGAGACGATCGATTTCAGCCAAGCGAAAGTCTATGACGCCCTGATGGAAATGACAGGAGGGCGTGGCCCGGACCGGTGTATCGATTGCGTCGGCACGGAATCTGATGCAACCGCCAGCTGGGACGCCATGCTCGACAAGGCCAAGGCCGCGATGTTCGTGGGCACCGACAGGCCGCATGTCCTGCGGGAGGCGATCTTCTCTTGCCGCAAGGGCGGGACAATCTCGATTCCGGGGGTCTATGTAGGCTTTCTCGACCACATCCCGTTCGGAGCCGCGATGAACAAAGGGCTGACTTTCAGGATGGGGCAGACCCATACCCAGCGCTACATGGAGCCTCTGCTCGACATGATAGAGCGGAATGAAATACGGCCCTCCTTTGTGATCACCCATAGCGCCACGCTGGAAGAGGGACCTGAGCTCTATCGAAAATTTCGCGACAAGGAAGATGGGTGCATCAAGGTGGTGATGCGGCCGCATGGAGCATGACATGTCGGAACGGAACCAGCCTCAGCGCAATGCGGCGAACGAGATCAGAAAAGACGCGAAAGCGCAGTTTGCCAAGACGCGTCACGGGCGGCACAACAGCGGCGTATCCAGCGCCGAGCCTCGCGTCATAACCGGCGACGAGGACGCGACGTTCCACACCAAGCCCAAGGACAAGAACGATGGGTCGGAACGCTAACGTGTGCAGCCTAAATTGAGCGGGATCGGGAGATAATCTTCGCAAGAGGAAGTCCGGCAAACTCGGTTTGCGAGACTTCCTTCGGGGGGAGCTGAGCAGGACGCTAATCGTCCGATCGTTCCTTGCGATGCCTGCTTTCCTGATGCTCGCCACGAACCATGTTCCGGTCGTCCGGATCGGAAACATCAACAACGTCGCTGCGCAAATCTTGCCCCTTCCGCCGCGCCTCGCGCTGCTGTTCGGACATCTTCAAGTCGGCCTCGGCGTCGAATGTTTCGTCGGCGTTCCGCGTGTTCTCGCGTCCTTCAATGATGCGCAATTGCTGCTCGTGGGTTTTCTTGCCGGCCATGGTTCATGCCTCGCTATTTGTTCGTGCGCCCGGTCTGGGCCGGGTTCACGCCGCCCGCTGCGGTCGTGTCGTTCTCCACATCGCCTTCGAACGTATTGTCGCCGTCGAGCCCGACTTCCTCGCCCTGCTTGATCGTTCCTTTGGAAGAGCCGATGCCGGGATTCTCATGAAGATCCTTGTCGCTCGGTTTCCTGGTTTTGGGGTGATTGCTTGTCATCGAGGTGCTCCGTCATTTGGACGCCAACGGACGAGTTCTGCCGATCATTCTTTCGGAAGTCGGCTCCCGACATGGTCTTGGAATTGATCGGTCTGTATCTGACGGCCGTCCTGGCCCCGTTCTTTCGTATGCTGCGACTTGTCACGGTTGCTGAGAACCATGTTCTCCGGAATCTTGTCCTTCGGAATGTCGGTCATGCCGCCCGAGCCGCTACCCTTTCCCTGCGCCCCTCTACCCACATGCTTTTTCCCTGCATTGGTCATGGTCGTCTCCTTTCGTTATCGGCCAAACGGGAGACGGGACCCGATGTTCCGCGTGCCGGCTCAGTCGAATGCCGGAACGATTTTGATGGGCGAAAGTTCGGCCCGCAAAAGGAGATCCCAATGGCGGAGCGGCAGAACAACATTTCAGGCAAGCGTGCAAGCGGCAGCGACAAGAGCGTTCCCCCCGCGCGCCGCGGAGGCGACCAGGCCCGCGAAGCGCAACAATGGAGCGGGGGCTCGAAGGCTTCCAAGGGGCCTGTCACAAGCGCCGACAGGCGCAACGAGAATTCGACTTCCAAACGCTGAGCCCCGGGCGCACGAATAGCCGCCGGCACGTTTATGCCTTGCGCGGCACAAGCAGCATCAGTTTCTTCTGAGCTGAAAAACCGCGCCGTCCCAGTGCCGAAAGGGCTGCAGGCCCTCTTCGATGATTTCCAGACCGCAGCCATTGGCGTGTCGGCGAATGTCGCATCGATCGAGCTCAAGACTGCCGCGATAGGAATAGTTGAGGACGAGAAGATTTCCCGCCCGGCGCAAGACCCTGGCCGCGTCGGCGAAATGACGCTCCGCGAGATTGCCACCAACGGAAACGAGATAGGGTAGGGTGTCGACCGCGATGACCAGGTCGAAGCAAGCATCTTCGAACTCTTGCAGACCGAGTCCGGAGACGAGACGGATATCGATGCCTTCAAGTCCGGTGCATCGTCTGCGCGCGATGTCGACCATACGAGGGGATATGTCGACACCGACGATCTCGCGACATGTGCCGCAGAGGGCGCGTTCCAATCGTCCAATACCGCAACCAATGTCCAACACCCGGTGTTCACTGCGTAACAGTCCGGAGCCCCACATCCATTCGACGATTTCCTCCGTCGCCGCTTTCAGACGATCGGGGTCGCCGAACGAATAGAGTGCGACGCTCGCTTCCGGCGACACGGTCGCCGCCATGTCGAAATCGGCTGCCAGCTTCTGGAGTGCTTCGTCCGGACTGACCCTGTCGGAGGGGTGATGCCGCACGGCGGCTGCAGCGGCTCTGACCGCCGGCCATACATGCGCGTATCGCCGGCCCAAAGCGGTGATTGTCCGGACGCGCCCTGCCGTCGCCGGCTGGCTGGAGACGGCATCCTCGCCGAGGCGGTCCAGCTCGGCGGCCGATTTGGTAACGAGGATCAAGCGCATCAGAGCAACTTCGGCTGGAAGATCGTCTGCGCAAAGGGCGCGCAGCGCCTCGGCAAATGCCTTCTCGGATGATCGGTCGTCCTTCATCGGCGAGATCTGATGAACGTGCGACGACCGTTCCAGCGGTCGACCGCACCCCAGCTATATTTGTAGGCTTCGCCGCCGCGCAGGAAATGAAACTCGGTCGCGCCTTCCCTGACAGCTGCCGCCAAGGCATGTCCCATCAAGATCGATCCGGGGCTCTCATCGGCGAAGTCGGGATCGAAGCCGCCAATGTAGGCGTAGGCCTTCGATCCGTGCAGGAAACCATAATAGGCTCCCACGACAGCAGCATCGATCCGGATGAGATAACAGCGCGCCAACCCGGCACTCACCAGGCACGGCAATGCGTTGCGATGGAAAGCTTGAACTGTGGGATCCCAAAGGACGCCGCTTTCGCCCCGCCTTTGCCAAGATGCGTGATGCAGCCGAAACAGGTGATCGAGGAAACGTCCCGGCGAACTCTCGGCCGCTTCGATCGACGTTTCCCCCCGACGCCGGGCGGCGCGAAGTGCACGGCGCAATTGTCTGCGCCGTCGGCTCGGAACCGCGCCGTCGAGGTCTTCGGCACAGTCGAGATACAGCACGGGACAGCAGATGTCCTGCCTCGATTCGAAAGATGCCGCCGAGGAACATGGCAGGTTCCACGCCGTTGCTTCCTCGGAAAGCTCTTCGAGCACAAGCACGTCCCAGCGGAGCGCGAGAACGCTCTCCATCAGCAATGCGATGCCTTCGCACTTGCAAGACGGATCGACGAGAACGTCGAGGTAATCGCTGATGGGAGTTCCGAGCGGGAGGAGCCGGATCTCCATACCGCGCTGCACGACATAGAGAGGCGCCAGTCCGACAAGCCGCGCACCTCGCCGCACGGCCACGATCTGCAAGCGACCAGGTGCGAATTGGCGCCACCAGGGGAGCATCCATCCCGGGGTGAGGAAGGGCGCGGCGGCAGGGGATCGGCGCCAGAGATCCCACCATTGACGCGCGAGAGCCTGGAGCGCCCTGTCGTCGTCGATGATCTCTGCTTTCAGCTGCACATCCCTCATGATGCCGCTCTTGTTGCCGGCGTGCGCCGGCCGAGCAGGGCGAGGCGCCTGTAAAGATCGAAGTAGGCTGCTGTCATGCTGTCGAGGGGGAAACGTCGGCGTGCCTCGGCGCGGCAGAGTTCACGGTCTATGGTTTCGGCCGCAGCCATGGCGTCTGCCATCTCCGCCACGTCGTTGACGAGGAAGCCGGTTCGGCCGTGTTCCACGACCTCCGGGAGAGCTCCGTTCGGGAAGGCGATAACAGGCGTTCCGCAGGCAAGGGCTTCCATCGCGACCAGCGAGCTCGTTTCTGCCGCAAGACTCGGAATGACGAGGCAGCGGGCCGCATTCAGGAACCTACGCTTGCGGGCGAAGCCGAGAGGCCCCAGGAACCGGCGCTTGTTGTCCAGCCGCGGCAGGACCTCTTCGACGAAATACCGCTCATGGCATTCGTATCGGTAGACCTGTCCACCGATGATCAAGGGCAGCTTCGCGGCATGGGCCGCGTCGAGCGCGAGATGCACGCCTTTCTCCGGGCATATGCGGCTGAGCAGGAGCGCAAAGCCGCGATTGGCGTGCGGCCGCTCAAGGGCGTCGATGTCCACTCCATTGGGTATCGGCGCGCAAAGCCGCGCTCCTTCCGGCGCGGTCTCGTGCTGCGACGCGGAGACGGCATGCATCCACAGGTCGCCGCGTCTGTTCGCGAAAACATCGGGCGCGTACCACTGGAGCGGCAAATGCAGGGTAACCAGGGTGGGGCCATCTTCGGGCAGATAGGTGTGGCAATCGATGCCGTGGAAATGCATGACGTCGACCAGGAAGCGCCGCCGCACGGCCGCGATCGTGCTGCGATGACGCGACTGGGCTCTCGCCTTCGAAGCCTCGTCGAGCACGCCCGTTTCGGCTTTCACCGGTACCAGCGTGCCGGCGGCATGCGAGCCTTCCACGGCAATGACGATGGATCGGTGACCCGCCGCCACCAAAGCCTCGTCCAGCGCGGAGAGTATTTGCTCGGCGCCGCCGACTGCGTCGCGGCCTACGGGCGCAAGCGGATAGGCGACGTTGAGTACGGTCAGCTTCATTTCGCCCATCCCAGCTCTCTCGCGGCCGCCTCCGCCAATCGGAGCCACTCGCCGCCGGTGACGCCGAGTTGCCATTGTTCGTAGAGCAGCAACCCGCCGTTGGGGGGCTGTGAGAAGTCGTAGGCCGGGGCTGCGCGAAAGCGTTCGATCTGCGTGGAGAAGGATGCCAACAGACGTTTCTGGGTGACAAAATGCTCGAGCATGCGCTGCTTGAGCGCGATCGCCGCGTCATCCAGACGGATTTCCAGAACCGTGTCGGGAATGTCGGGCGAGAAATCCTGAAAGACGGCTCCGGTGGGACTCGCCCGGTAGAATGCCATCTCTATGATCTGTGGCCGCGGCCTTCCGAGGCAATCGAGCGTAAGACAGGCGGCATTGACGGCCAAGGCAATAGCGTCGTGGTCAGGATGCCCGCCTTCATAGGCATGGGTGCAAATGAAGCTGGGCCGAGCCTTCGTAATCAACATTTGCAGTCGCCGGGCGATCGAGGCCATATGTCGCGCGGCTTCCTGATCCGGTATTCCGAATGAGATCAGGGCGTTTGCTTCGATGCCGGCCTCGGCGATGGCCGCCGTGACCTCTGCCCTGCGAGCGGCCGCGTAGGCACTCCGCGTGTAAAAGCCAAGCTTCGTGGCATCCCGGCCGTTGCGTGGCGCGCCGTCGGTCACATGGACGATGTGCGTCGGATGGAGCCGGCCCAGATGGCCGCCGATGCCAATCGTCTCGTCGTCAGGGTGAGCGACGACGATCATGATCCCGTTTCCATCGAGTCGACCGAGGCGGGAGGCGGCAAGCATCTCGCCGAAGGCGCCAATACCCGCCGGCCTCCGGCCTGTTGTCCACGCGTGCCGCTCGATACGCATGGGTCTTCATGCGGCAGACAGCGGCACGACCTCTGCGGCCTGAGGACGGGCGCGGCCTGCATAGCGCCGGATCATGGCCGAGCAAAATTCTGCGAATTCCTCGGGAAACTGCGGAGGGCTGGTGTGGTGAGGCATCAGCCCACGGTGCTCCGGCGTGAAACAGAAAGTCACGGTCACGTCAAAATCGGCGAGCGCCTCCATCTGTCGGTCGAACCAAGCGAGGGCGTTCGGGCGGAAGCTGTCGGCCCATGACAGCCCCGTCCGCAGATTCGTGATCCCGAGACGCTTCATCCAGGCGACGGCGTCATCGAGGCGAGGGTCTTCGAAGTGGAACCATTGCACGATCCCCATGCCGGGCGTGAGGCTCGCGAACTGTTCCAGGGCGGGTTTCGGTGTGCCGTCCTCCCTCAGCAGCCCCATATAGAAATGCCGATAGTATGAAGAGCCCTCTGCCTCGCGATGCCGGGTGGTCGCGCCCCATGCCTGCGGCAGATCGTAGAGACTGTACCACTGGACGCGCGGCACCTTGCCAAGCAGCAATTCGGCCGTTCGCTTCAGCCCCCAGACCTGTACCTCCTCGGCGCCGAAGGTCGACACCCCGACTTCGCTGACCCATATCGGCATGTCGGTGACCGCGCGGATCTCGGCGATCTTTTGGGGCCATTCATCGATCTGCCAGAGGTTCCAATCCAGCGGGAACCCGTGCACCGCTACGGCGTCCACCCGGCTTAGAACGCCGTGATCGTCCATTCGGCGCATGAAGCCAGGGTCGATCGGCGAGATGCCGCCGAGCAATTTCGTCACATGCGCATTTTCGGCGGCGATTGCGTCGGCAGCCATTGTGGCCATTTCGGAAAAACGAGACCACTCCGGGTCCAACTCGGGATCCCAGTGCGATTTGTTGTTCGGCTCGTTCCAGATCATGGCCGCTTCAATCATGCTGTCGTCCTTTCGCGGGATAGACTGCGCCTTCACCCTGCGGATGGGCGGCGGGGCGGCACAGATAGACCTCGTCTTCGGGATGGGCGGTGATCTCGAAACCTGCACTGCGCAGCATGCCCTCCATGCAGGCGCGATTGGGTATCCACCAGTTCGTCGGGTCGTTCGCGTAGCGGCGTTCGATGAAATGCAGCTTCGGAAAATCAGGGCTGTCGAAAAGATCGTAATTCCAGAAGGGATAGTTCTCTTCCAGGGATGGCGCGCTGCTGCTGCCCCGCTGCATCGACTGAAACACCATGAGGTCGCCCACGACGTGCTCGCGAACGAGATCGAGCGCCAAGAGGGGGTGACGCAAATGGTAGAGAACGCCCATGAACAGGACGATGTCGAACTTTTCCCCGAGCGACCCGACATCGTAAACCGAAAGGAGACGAAGCTCGATATCCGCGCCTGCCACGTCGGCCGCGAACTTTGCCTGGGCGAGATAGCTTTCGTCGAAATCGATGCCGAGCACCCGGTCGGCGCCGCGCCGCTTCATCTCGATGGAATAGAACCCGGCGTTACAACCGATATCGAGGACGGTCCGTCCGCGAAGGTCGGTCGGAATCGCATCCGCGAATTTGCGCCATTTTTCGTAGGGATAGTTGCCCAGGTAGTGATCGGGCGCCGTCGCAATACCACCGAGGTCGATGTTCTGGAACCACGGCCCGAGCGCTTCGACCCGACGACGGATTTCCTCGCTGGAGAACCGCATCATACTATCCTTTCCCCGAACGCGCCGTCGCGAAGAGGGCCCCCGTGGCCCGGAACTCCAGGCGTTTCCCTCTCGTCCATTTGGGTCAGCAGATTGATGGCGGCGCGATAGCCGTCGAATGTACCCACATCCACGTAGGCGGTGCCTGCCTTCACCCCGATCGCCTTGCCGCCGCCGGCAAGGTAGGCGTTGACCAGTGTGCCGAAATACTCGTCCGCTCTTTCTCGAGCGCGCCAGAGAGCGTGGAGATCCTGCAGCACGCGGCCGGGCATCTTGAATGCGCCCCAGATCCAGTTGGATTGCGCGCCTTGCTGCTTCACCTGGATCTCGCGGACTGCCCCGCTTTCATCGATTACGACGGCGTCGAAGAATTCGGGACGCTCGACCGGGAAGAGCAGAAATGCCAGCAGGTCGTCAGGTAGTTCACTGAAACCCTCGGGAGGGTACCAAACCGTGTCGGGAAGCCCGATCAGGACGGGCTCGTCCGGCCGAACCAGGGACACGGCTTGGAAGATCGCATCGCAAAGGCCGGCGGGCTCCGGTTGGACGACGAAGACTGCCGGAATCTCTTCATAGCCGCCGGCATAGTATTCAAGGATGTCCGACTTTCCCGGACCGATGACGAAGCAAAGCTTGTCCGCTCCGCCGTCGACCATGCGCTGAACAAGGTATTCGCTGACCGCGCGCGGCCGTTCCCCAAGCCCATCGCGACGGCTTCCGACTGGAAGCAATTCCTTGGAAAAGCCGAGCGGCTGAATTCTGCTGCCACGTCCAGCAGCGGGGATGATGCCGAGCATTATGCGACCTCCGAAATCGAGGCGGGGCATCTCCTTGCGTCCGAGACGATCGCCTCGAATTCTGTTGCCCGCCTGTCCGAGGTGTGTTCGGCAAGCACGCGTTCCCGAGCATTTTCCCGAAGCCGCTTCAGCTCCTGATCCGTGAGATTCAGTGCGGCAATCACGTCTTCGGTCGTGTCGACCGGCAGGACTTCCCAGCCCGGGGCGAAAAAACTGTCGAGCCCGGGCCAGACGTCCGTGACGATGGCTGCTCCGCAGGCGGCTGCCTCGAAGAGCCGGCCCGATGGGCACCAGCCCATCTCCGCCATCGCCCTGCGAGTTACATTCAGCGTGAGCCTCGATGATGTGAAAAAGCGAGGATGATCGGGCGGCGGCAGGTGCCGCACGAAATAGATGTTCGGCGCCCAGGGAAAGTCTTGCGGGTATTGGGCGCCTCCGATGACAAAGCGGCATTCGGGGCGCCGCCACGCCGGCTCCACAAGGAAGCGCTCGATCGCCTCCTGACGGTCCTCGGCATAGGTGCCCAGATAGGATAGATCGCCCGCGAAGCAGGGATCTTGCATTTCAGGATGATGTTTGTCGGGGTCGACGTGACCATAGAACGGCAGAGCCTTGGGCGCTCCCAAAAGAGAGCTCAACTCGTCGAGAGCCGCCCCCCCCGTATAGCTGAGTGCGAGATCGAACCCCCTCAGGCCGTCGGGGCCGATATATTCCGGGCGCTGTCCGTTCTTGAGGTTCGACAGCGTGACAGGCGTGTCGAGGTCATAGAAAACGCGAAGGGCCGAGGGCGCCTCCAACACCAGTTGCGTGGCGGGTAGTGCGTCGGGACAATAGGAGGTGACGATCGCGACGTCGGCGTCGGCCACCTCGCGCGCCGCACGTTGTCGGATTGCGGACCAGTCGGCATAGAGAACGAGGTCGGCATCCTCCATGTGGCCAAGATCACGCGTACCGGCATAGTAGGGCACGTCGCGCTCAAAGAAGACGACGTTCCATCCGCGCCGCGCGAAGGCGCGGATCAGTCCGCGCCAGAGCGTCGCGTGGCCATTCCCCCAGGAAGAACTCACAGTAAGCCCGAAGATCGTTATCTTCACGATTCCGCTCCTCCCCTTCACCACGCGGTTTCGTTGAGACCGAGAAGTTTGGCTCCCCAGGCGCCCATGACCAGGGTGGTGATCGAGGCCGGGTCGATGTCGAACCGGAAGGCGTGGTCGGATGGGAGGTCCAGGACGTGGCACACAGCGGCCTTGATCACATCCGCGTGGCTGACGAGCACAGCCCCCTCGTTCGGGTGGGCGGCCGCGATATCGCGCATGCACGCCAGCACCCTCCGCTCGACGTCCAACATTGTCTCGCCACCTGGCGTCTTTGCCACCTGGCGTTTGGCGTTCCACAGACGCCAGTCGGCGTCTTCGTTGAGTTCTTCGAAGGTCTTGCCCGACCAACACCCGAAATCGATCTCGTCGAGTTCGTCTCGCACGAGAATCGGCACCGATTCCGAATCCGCGACGATCGCGGCAGCTGTCTCCCTTGCGCGTTCGCGCGGGCTTGAGACGACCGCGGCAAAACGCTCGCGTTGCATCCGCCTCGCCAGTCGTTCGGCCTGAGCGCGGCCCTCGATGCCAAGGCGAACGTCCTTCGCGCGGCCGGCGAGGAACAGCCCGACATTGTCGTGGGCGGCGTGCCTGACAAGGAAGAAGGTCGTGGTCATTCCGCCGCACCAAGAACAAGTTCGTCTTGCCCGGCGATGAAACGCAAGGTGCGCTCGCGGGCTTCAGCGTCGGTAAATTGCTGCGGGGGCGACTTCATGAAATAGCTGGAGGGACCGACCAGCGCACCGGAGATGCCGCGGTCGAGCGCAAGCTTGGCGCACCGAACCGCATCGATCACCACTCCGGCGGAATTGGGCGAATCCCAGACTTCCAGCTTCAATTCGGCATTGAGCGGAACGCCGCCAAAGGTCGTGCCCTCGAGACGGATATAGGCCCATTTGCGGTCGGTGAGCCACGGCACGTGATCGCTCGGGCCGACATGGACGTCATCGGCCCGGAGCGGAACATCCAGCTGGCTCATGACCGATTGCGTCTTCGAGATCTTCTTCGATTCAAGGCGTTCACGTTCGAGCATGTTGAGGAAATCGGTATTGCCGCCGAAATTCAGCTGGTAGGTGCGATCGAGCCTGACGCCGCGCTCCCGGAAGAGATTTGTGAGGAGCCGGTGGACGATGGTTGCGCCGACCTGGCTCTTTATGTCGTCGCCGATAAGGGGGAGGCCATGGGCTTCGAACCGTCGGCGCCATTCGGGCCGCGATGCAACGAACACCGGGATGCAATTCACAAACGCGCACCGCGCCTCCAGCGCTCTTTCGGCATACCAGGCGACCGCGCGTTCCGATCCGACCGGCAGGTAGCATGCGACGACATCGGTGCGGCTGCTGCGGAGGATCTCCGCGACGTCCGCAACCGGCTCGCGGGACTCCGCGATCTGGTTCTCGAGATACTTACCGATGCCGTCCAGTGTCTTGCCCCTATCGACGCGAACACCGGTGGCCGGCACCTCGGCGAAGCGGAACGTATTGTTCGGCGCCGCGAAGATCGCTTCAGAGACCTCGCGACCGACTTTCCCCTCGGCGATGTCGAACGCGCAGGAAATTTCGACGTCGCTTATGCGATAGCCGCCGACATCGGCGTTCATCAGGCCGGGAATGGGCTCATTGCCTTGTGCATCTCGGTAATAGGTCAGCCCCTGCACCAAGGAGGAGGCGCAGTTTCCCACACCGACAAGGCCGACTCGAACTTTCTTGGATCGCATTGAATTCCGCCATCGGCTGGTTCGTTCCCTCGCCGAACAGACAAGGGAATTGTTTGTTCCACCTCCTGCATGGGTTGTCGGACGGCGGGGGTAACGCGACCGCGCGGGATCAAAGACTTGGCTTCGACGTTCGGAGAATCGACATGATGGAGACCCGGAATGTTGATCTATGGCGACTTGGAGCGCCGGGAGCGGCCGGCGGCCATTCGCCGGTCGTTTCTCGAGCTGGTCGACGCGGCACAGCGCGGGCGCACCGGCATCGAGCGGCACGCGACGCTGGTCGTCGCTTTCCTGCTGGCAAGTGAATTTGTCCAGGGGATCGCAGACGCCGAAGCCGAGCAGCGCGGCTGCGACGGTCGTTCCCCGCGCCAGGATGCAGGGAGCCGGCTCCTCCTCGTTCTTGCTCGTGCCATCGACCGATCGCGAGGCACGCGGCGGCTGGCGCCTCTCATTCCAGCAATCGAAGATCTTCTCCCTGAGCTGGACTGGCAAGAGCCGGTCCGTCTTCGGCGGGCGGAGGGCTACGCTTTCTATGCCTTGTATCCGGAAAGCTACCTGGCCGCGGCACGGCGTTCAGGCCTCGGCCCCGAGACGCGCGTCGTCGGCATCCGCAGTATCGGAACTGGCCTTTCGGCATTGGTGGCTGCGGCGCTTGGAGCAGCACCGCCTGTTACCGTGCGCCCGATTGGCCACCCCTTCCAGCGCCGGCTCGAGGTCGCGCCGGAATTGACGATCGAAATGGCTGAGCGTCCCGATCTGCCATGCGCGGTCGTGGACGAAGGGCCCGGCCTGTCGGGCAGCTCGTTCGCAGCTGTGGCGGACTGGTTGGAGCGATGCGGAACCAGGAGAAAGGACATCCACTTCTTTCCCAGCCACGAGGGCGAACCAGGGTCGCGGGCATCCGACGAAATCCGGAAGCGGTGGCGCGAGGCGCCTCGCCACGTCGTTGGTTTCGATACATTGTTCCTGATGCCTCAGAGGCGGGAGGATTCGATCGCGGGATGGGTGACCGGTCTCATAGGCCCTCTGGATTGCCAGCTCCAGGATATTTCGGGCGGTGGCTGGCGTCGCCTTGCCCGTGTCGATGAAACGTCGTGGCTTCCGGCGGATGGGCGGTTCGAACGGCGCAAATTCCTGGCCGTGTCGGATGGCTGCAAGTGGTTGGTCAAGTTCGCGGGGCTTGGGGAGGATGGCGCGCGCAAGCTGCGCGTCGCGCAAAGCTTGGCGGAGGCTGGGCTCGGGCCCGAGGTCGCCGGTCTTCGTTACGGCTTTATCGTCCAGCGTTGGGTCGATGGCGAGGCGCCTTCCAAGGTCGACGATCGCACTTGCTTGGTAGCAGAGATGGCGAGGTATCTAGCTTTCAGGGCAAGCCGCTTTGAGACGTCTCTTCCGGGAGCATCCTTGGAACGGCTGGCGCAGATGGCATCGCATAACATCGAATGTGCAATCGGGCCGACGGCCGCGGCTCGATATGCGCCCTTGTTGCGCGACGGGCTGCGCCTTGAAAGCAAAATCCGCAGGATCGACAGCGACAATCGCCTCCATGCCTGGGAATGGGTTCGTCGCCCGGGCGGACAGCTGATAAAGGCGGATGCGCTTGACCACAGTGCGGGGCATGATTTGATCGGTGCCCAGGACGTCGCCTGGGATATCGCCGGGGCCGCCGTCGAGCACGACCTTTCGAGGAACGAAACGGCCGAGTTGTGCCTACGGGTCTCAGAAGGCTGCGGGCGGCCGGTCGATCCTGACCTTCTTGCCGTCTTCAAGGTCTGTTACCTCGCCTTCCAACTGGGGTTGTGGACGACCTCGGCTGAAGCGGCTGTGGGGGCCGAGCAAGCCAGACTTCTTGATTTCTCGCGGCGTTACAGGGAAGCGCTGGAATGCATGACGTGATGCTGTCTTCCTGCCCTCCGGCTCTCAGGCATGCGAAATCGGGTGGGGAGCGAAAGGCCGGCGGCAACTTGTCCGCGGTGCTCGTTGCCGCCCCCGCTTGCTGTTGGGCGCAATGCACAGTATTGACGCCTTCAGGTCGAGGCGCCACGCGCCGAAGCAAGGAATGAAGGATATGTCCGCACGCATTTTCAGCCCCGCCAAGACGGCGATGCAGTCGGGAAAGGGGAAAACCGGCTACTGGGTACTGGAATTCGATCCCGAGACGCCGCGCAAGATCGATCCGCTCATGGGCTATACCAGTTCGTCCGATATGAAGAGCCAGATCCGGCTGACGTTCAACTCGCGCGAAGAGGCCGTCGCCTATGCCGAGAAGCATGGCATCGCCTATCGCGTCGAGATGCCGAAGGAAGTCAAACGGCGCCAGATTTCCTATGCGGAGAATTTCCGCTATGACCGCAGGACGCCTTGGACACACTAGGCGTTTTGGCCGGCCAAGGCCGGCTTCAACACCAGGCACCGGCCGGACCGGTGCCGACGGTCCCGTAGCTCAGCTGGATAGAGCACCGGCCTTCTAAGCCGATGGTCGCAGGTTCGAATCCTGCCGGGATCGCCATTAACTTCTTGATTCCTCTCAATTTTCCTTTGAGCCAAGGGCGGTCGCGCCTGTGTGTGTTGCGCGAGGACCATCAGATGCGCCTTGACGGAATGGCGGGTCGCGACCGTCCTACCGCAGGGGCGGTGCGGAGCCATCGCACGAGCGCCCCATTTCCGACATATTAACGAAAAATTAATAGCTGCTCGGCCGGCTCGCGAGGAGCGCAATGATCCGGTCTCGATCCAATGCAGGCGGGGATGGCTGCATGGAGGACGTACGGGGATGAACGTCGACAATGCTATAGCCCCATTGGTGCTGGTCTGCGTATCGCTTGTGCTGGCGATCGCGTTCTCGACCATGTTCTGAGGGCGGTGTGGCCGCCAGATCGATTGCAGCCAAGTGGACTGCCTTGGGCTGCGGCGAGTGCGGCCTGACAATGACTGCAGGGCCGGTCGAGCGGAATGACGCGCGGCGGCTCTTGTCCGGGTAGATGAACGCTCGGCCGCGCGCCGAGCGTTCAGGGTGGTTCGTGGCGCTCGAGGCCTAGGCATTCGCCGCCGCAGACAGGCCACGCGCAATGTCCGCCTTCAAGTCCACGACATCCTCCAGTCCGATCTGCAGCCGGATGACTGGCCCCTCGGCGGGTGCCTTTGCAACGGTCCTGTCGCCCAGGAAAACCGGGACCGCGAGACTTTCGAAGCCGCCCCACGAATAGCCGAGCCCGAAGATCTCCAGGGCGTCCAGGAAGGCGTGAGCTTGCTTGACGCCGCCGCCTTGGAGAACAACCGAGAAGATACCACTCGAGCCGGAGAAATCGCGTTTCCAGAGCCCATGGCCTGGATGGCTTTCCAGGGCGGGGTGGAGGACGCGGGCTACGCCGGGCTGCTGCTCCAGCCAGCGAGCGATGTCCAGGGCGCTCTCCTGATGGCGCTCCAGGCGGACCCCCATCGTGCGAAGGCCGCGCAGCACCTGATAGACGTCGTCCGGAGCCGCACAACAACCCATGGCGCGGAACGTGTCGTGCAGTCTTGGCCAACAGGCGGCATTGGCCGAAACCGTCCCCAGCAGAACGTCGGAGTGGCCGGCGGGATATTTGGTCGCGGCGTGAATGGTGACGTCGACACCGAACTCCAGCGCCTTGAAATAGAGCGGTGTCGCCCAGGTATTGTCCATCAGAACAACCGCGCCGGCGGCATGGGCGGCCTTGGCGATGGCTGGAATGTCCTGGATCTCGAACGTGTTCGAGCCGGGCGACTCGGTGAAGACCACCTTGGTGTTTGCCTTCATGAGAGTCGAAATGCCTGCGCCGACCTGCGGATCATAGTATTCGACCTCGACCCCGAAGCGTTTCAGCATCGTGTCGGCGAAGTGGCGCGTCGGGGCGTAGACCGAATCCGTTATCAGCGCATGGTCGCCTGCCGACAGGAAGGCGAGCATCGGAACAACCACCGCCGCAAGACCGGAAGGAACGATCACCGTGCCGGCAGATCCTTCCAGATCATCCATCGCGGTAGCCAACGCCTCGGTTGTCGGCGTGCCGTGCGTCCCGTATGTGTAGCGTTGGTTCCGGTTCGCCATCATTTCGGCGCTTCGGAACAGCACGGTCGATGCATGCACCACCGGCGGATTGACAAATCCGAAATAGGCGTGTGGATCGTTGCCCACATGGGCAAGACGCGTGTTGATGCCTTTGCCCTCGTTTTTGCTCTTAGCCATGAAGCCCAGCCTGTATCAGAGAAAACCTACGCATAAGGGGCAGACCTCGACGGCGCAACCGGCACGAAACGCCGGTGACGGGCGTTCGGGCCGTGCAGCGAATGGCAAAGGTCAAGCGGCCGCTGCCCCGCATCGCCGTTTCGCAGCCGCTCTTGGCGGCGCCCACCATCGCATGTGGAACAGGCCGAACATTCCCGGCGGCACTGTGTGGACGAGGCAGATGACGTTTATCGCGCTCGCCGGCCTCCTCCTCGCCGCGGCGGCTGCGTCGATCGATACCGCTGTCACGGCCTTCGTGCGAACAAGCGAGGCAAACTGGATCGGCTGGATGGCCTACGCCACCGATGTGGGCAGTTCCCAATGGTACCTGGTGCCAGCGGCCGCCATTTTCCTTGTGGCCGGCTTTGCCGACTGGACTCAGGCTGGCATGCGGGGGCGTTCGCGCCTGGCGATGCTCTTCGGGCAGGCAGGTTTCAGCTTCGCTGCGGTCGCATTGTCGGGCATTCTCGTCAACATATTGAAGGTCTTTTTCGGGCGCGCACGCCCGATCCTCTTCGAGCAGCACGGCGCTTTCCATTTCGAGCCTCTTTCGGTGGGCTACGCATTTGCGAGCTTTCCCTCGGGGCATTCCACGACGGTCGGAGCGGTGACGGGAATATTGATACTGTGGTATCCGCGCTTCGCTGTGCTGCTCCTCCTCGCCGGTCTGTTCTTCTCCGCCACGCGCATTGCCGCTCGCGCCCACTATCCCTCGGATGTCGTGACCGGTTTCCTCTTTGGCGTGTTGTTCGCGGTCGCACTTGCGCGATTTCTCGCGACGCGCGGCGTGGTGTTCAGACTGCAGCAGGGGCGGCTCCTCCCGTCGGTCATCGGGCTGTTGAAAAAATAGCCGGCCGGCCCGCTCGTTGAGCACCGGCTGCACGGAAACCGCCCAGGCTGCGCACCCGTACTTGGTTGCTTCGGCGCCGTTGGGCCAGCCCTGGCTTTCGTACTTGACCAGAGCCGAATAATCGCTTTCGATGCAACTCCTTGACTGGGAGGGGAGCGAAGGCACCGCTCTAGAATTATGAATAAGGGCTCCGGCCGGCCGGAGCAGGATGCAGCTTCCGCACCGATAACTGGGCGTGGTTCCGGAATAAATGAAAGAAAGGGGTCGTGGGTATGAAAAACGTTCTGACAGGAATGGTGGGCGTGGCAGCGCTGGTCCTTGGCGCCTCGGTCGCTTCCGGCGCGACACTTGACGACGTCAAGGCCAAGGGATTCGTGCAATGCGGCGTCAACACCGGCTTGGCTGGCTTCGCTGCCCCGAACGACAAAGGCGAATGGTCCGGCTTCGATGTCGACTACTGCAAGGCGATCGCCGCGGCCATCTTCGGTGACCCGAAAAAGGTGAAATACACTCCGACAACGGCCAAGGAGCGTTTCACCGCACTCCAATCGGGTGAGATCGACGTGCTGGTGCGCAACACGACCTGGACGATCAGCCGCGATACGGCGCTCGGTTTCAACTTCACGGGCATCAACTACTTTGACGGCCAGGGCTTCATGATCAACGCCAAGAAGCTGCCGGGCGTCAATTCGGCCCTTCAGCTTTCCGGCGCTTCGGTATGCGTACAGGCAGGCACGACGACCGAGCTCAACCTGGCCGACTACTTCAAGGCGAACAAGATGGAGTACAATCCGGTCGTGTTCGAGAAACTCGAAGAGGTCAACGCGGCCTACGATTCCGGTCGCTGCGACGTCTACACCACCGATCAGTCCGGCCTCTATGCGATCCGCCTGACGCTCGCCGCGCCCGATGATCACGTCGTGCTCCCCGAGATCATTTCGAAAGAGCCGCTCGGGCCTGTGGTCCGGCAGGGCGACGACCAATGGTTCGACATTGTCAAATGGGTGCATTTCGCCCTTCTGACCGCCGAGGAACTCGGCATCACGCAGGCCAATGTCGAGGAGATGAAAACGAACGGCAGCCCAGAGGTGAAGCGCGTGCTTGGCGAGGAAGCCGACACCAAGATCGGAACCGATCTAGGCCTGGGGAACGACTGGGTCGTGAACATCCTCAAGAGCGTCGGGAACTACGGCGAGATCTTCGATCGCAATATCGGCTCCGGAAGCCCGCTGAAAATCGCCCGGGGCATCAACGCTCAATGGTCCAAGGGCGGCCTCCAGTACGCGCCCCCGATCCGCTGATCGCATGATCCAAACCGGAAGGCGAACTATGCCTTCCGGTCCCGCATAGAAGGGGGGAGGACCGATGGCGACACACGAGACCATTCGGCGAGACGAACCCGCGCGGGTTCCGCTGCTCAACGATCCGAGGTTCCGAGGCCTCATATATCAGGTCCTCGTTTTCGTCGCGCTGGTCATCTTCCTCTACTGGATTGTTGGTAACACGGTCGAGAATCTCAGGCGCGCCAACATCGCCTCAGGCTTCGGTTTTCTCCGCGGGCGCGCAGGCTTCGACATCAGCCAGACGCTTATTCAGTACTCTTCCGATTCCACCTTCGCTCGGGCGGTGGTGGTCGGACTGCTGAACACGCTCCTGGTCGCCGTCACCGGCATCATCACCGCATCGATCGTCGGCTTCGTCATCGGCATCGGTCGCCTGTCGAAGAACTGGCTCATCCGTAAGATCTGCACCGTCTACGTGGAGGTCTTCCGCAATATCCCGCCGCTGCTCGTCATCTTCTTCTGGTATCTGGGCGTTCTCTCGGTGTTGCCGCTGCCACGCGACAGCATCGCGTTGCCTTTCGACTCCTATTTGAACAGCCGCGGTTTCTTTCTGCCTAAAACCGTTTGGGAGCCCGGAGCTTGGCTGGTCCTGGTAGGCTTGGCCCTGGGCATCGCCATGGCTTGGTTCGTGGCGCGGCGGGCACGTGCACGCCAGATGGCCACCGGCCAACAATTTCCGGTCCTATGGACCTCCCTAGGCCTGATCGTGGGGCTGCCGCTGCTTGCCTTCATCGCCGCCGGTTTCCCGCTAACCATCGAATATCCCCAGAAGGGCACGTTCAACCTGACCGGCGGATTTCAGATCAGGCCGGAATTCATCGCGCTCTATCTCGCGCTGTCCTTTTACACGGCTTCCTTCATCGCGG
The DNA here is from genome assembly GCA_035556195.1 of Rhizobiaceae bacterium. GTDB lineage: Bacteria > Pseudomonadota > Alphaproteobacteria > Rhizobiales > Rhizobiaceae. Next base: position 111,191 of record DATMFK010000016.1, on the reverse strand, counting down.
AGATCGTCAGGGCAGGAATTCTTGGCGTGAACAAAGGTCAGACCGAAGCATCTCTTGCGCTCGGCTTGCGGCCCGGGCAAACCTTGCGGCTGGTGATCGTGCCGCAGGCCTTGCGCATCATCATTCCCCCTCTCACCAGCCAATACCTGAACCTGACGAAGAACTCTTCCCTGGCGATCGCCGTCGGTTATGCCGATCTGGTCGCCGTGGGCGGCACGATCCTCAACCAGACAGGCCAGTCCATCGAGGTCGTCGCAATCTGGATGGTTGTCTATCTGGGAATAAGCCTGCTGACCTCGGCCTTCATGAACTGGTTCAACGCCAGGATGGCGTTGGTGGAGAGGTAGGTGGCCGATGCGTGATCTCGCTTATGTCCGCACCGAAATGGCCGCGATCGAGAAGCCGCCGCGCGGGCAGCGCGGGCCGATGGCATGGATGCGAAAGAACCTCTTCGCTTCGCCGTTGGACGCTACCCTTACCGTATTGGGGCTCCTGCTCGTCGCCTTCGTCATGCCCCCAGTCCTCGATTGGACATTGTTCAACGCCGCATGGACAGGCACGGACCGGACCTTCTGCGCCACCGTCGCGCAGGGCGGAATCCAACCGGACGGGTGGTCGGGCGCGTGTTGGCCTTTCGTCAAGGCAAAGTTCGAACAATTCATGTTCGGCCGTTACCCGGTCGACGAGCGCTGGCGCGTCACTCTCGTCGGGGTTCTGTTCGTCGCGCTGCTGGTGCCGCTCCTCGTCCCGCGCGTTCCGTACAAGGCACTGAATGCGGTTCTGTTCTTCGGCGTCTTCCCGGTGGTCGCCTTTATCCTGCTGGTCGGCGGCTGGTTTGGCCTGACGCATGTCGAGACTGCATTGTGGGGCGGGCTGCTCGTCACGCTCGTCCTGTCCTATGTCGGCATATCCGTCTCGCTGCCGCTCGGCATACTTCTGGCACTAGGACGCAGATCCAAGCTGCCAGTCGTGAAGATGTTCTCGGTCGTCTTCATCGAGACGGTTCGCGGCGTGCCGCTGGTGACCGTGTTGTTCATGGCAAGCGTCATGCTGCCGCTCTTTCTGCCGCCAGGTACGACCTTCGACAAATTGCTGCGGGCGCTGATCGGAGTGGCGTTGTTCGCATCCGCCTATATGGCGGAAGTGATCCGCGGCGGGCTACAGGCGATCCCAAAGGGCCAGTATGAGGGCGCGGACTCGCTCGGACTGGGCTATTGGCAGAAGATCTGGCTCATCGTGCTCCCGCAGGCGTTGAAGCTGGTCATACCTGGTATCGTCAATACCTTCATCGGCCTGTTCAAGGATACCAGTCTTGTTTCCATTATCGGAATGTTCGACCTGTTAGGTATCGTTCGTCAGAGCTTCTCCGATACGACGTGGGCCACCGCCCAGACGCCGATGACGGGACTGATCTTCGCCGGCTTCATATTTTGGCTCTTCTGTTTCGGCATGTCGCGATACTCCATTTTCATGGAGCGCCGGCTCGATACGAGCTATCGTAGATGACCGTACGACAAAAAAATCTGTCAAAGGGAACCGACTATGGCAACCGAGAACGCCGTTAGAGCTGACGAGATCAAGGTCGACCGCTCGAAGATGCAGATCTCGGACACCGACGTGGCGGTGGAGATCGCCGGCATGCACAAATGGTATGGCGATTTCCATGTGCTGAAGGACATCAATCTCACCGTCATGCGCGGCGAGCGCATCGTGATCTGCGGCCCATCGGGCTCGGGCAAGTCGACGCTGATCCGCTGCATCAACCGGCTGGAAGAACACCAGAAGGGCAAGATCGTGGTCGATGGCAAGGAACTGACCAACGACTTGAAAAAGATCGATGAGATCCGCCGCGAAGTCGGCATGGTGTTCCAGCACTTCAACCTCTTCCCGCATCTGACGATCCTGGAGAACTGTACGCTGGCGCCGATCTGGGTCCGCAAAATTCCGAAGAAGCAGGCCGAGGAGATCGCCATGCATTTCCTCACGCGCGTGAAGATTCCCGAGCAGGCAAACAAATATCCCGGGCAATTGTCGGGCGGCCAGCAGCAGCGCGTCGCGATCGCCCGCTCCTTGTGCATGAACCCGCGCATCATGCTGTTCGATGAGCCAACTTCGGCACTCGATCCGGAGATGATCAAGGAGGTGCTGGAGACGATGGTGGGTCTGGCAGAGGAGGGCATGACCATGCTGTGCGTGACGCACGAAATGGGATTCGCCCGCAAAGTCGCCAACCGGGTGATCTTCATGGATGCCGGCCAGATCGTCGAGCAAAACACGCCGGCCGAGTTTTTCGACCATCCTCGCCACGAGCGCACCAAGCTCTTCCTGAGCCAGATCCTGCACTGACCTCGCGAACCGCCGCCTGACGCAGATGCGTTCAGATCGGCCGTGCCAGGCGGGCGATGAGGCCGGAGCCCGCACCGCTCCGACTGGCCTAACTTTGTGCGGCGTCGGATACGCTCCACCCATAGAGCCAGTCCAGGTCTGAAGCGAGCCTTTCGGGCGGCAGGGTCTTGAGGACGAGATTCCGCGCCAGAGCGATCGGTCCCGAAGCGTGCCACGTAAAATTGTTGAGCGCTCCGCGCCGGGCCACTTTCGCGATGCGTGGCCGGCGGAGCGTCTCGTAGCGCTCCAGGGCCTGCGGAAGGTCGTCGGGCATGGACGCCACGAGCTTGGCGAGCACCGCGGCATCCTCGATTGCCATTGCTGCGCCCTGTGCAGCGAAGGGAGTCATTGCATGCGCGGCGTCGCCGATCAGCGCAAGCCTGCCGCCGGATCGCCACGAGCCGGCCTTGGCGGTATGGAGGGGCCAAAGCGTCCAGGGCCCCGCATGACGCGGAAGTCCCGCGATCTGCGAAGCAGTTCCGCGCAAGCTGTATGCGAGTTGGTCAGGGTCGGCGCGGGGCGACGCGACGCGGTCCAAGGCGGTGTTTCTCGTCAGGGCGACAAGATTGATCGAGCGACCGCCACGTATCGGATAGGCGATCAGATGCGCCGAAGGATGCATGAATGCCGTGACGATATTGGCGGGTGCAATGCGTGCAAAGGCTTCCCCGGCCGGGCTGTCCGCCTGGAGCGTCGTGCGCCACGCCACGGCACCAGAAAAACTACTTTTACCCCCCGTGAGCGCCCGCATCGACGACCACACGCCATCGGCGGCGACGAGAAGAGCGCCCGTTGCCTGCTCGCTCCGGCTGCCCTGCCGGACCGACACGGCAACCCCATCCGGCTCGATCGCGATATGGGTCACCTCGGCATTGGTGACGAGCCGGATGCGATCATTGCCGAGAGCGTGCGAGAGCAGGGCGCTCTGCAGATCGGCGCGGTGCGCGACGAGATAGGGTGCGCGCCAGCGTTCCCTGGCCTTGTCGAGAGGAACGCGAGCCACTTCGGACAGTGTCCGCGCATCCCGCAACACGACCGCCGTGGGCTCAACCGCGTCCGGCAGAAGCTTGTCGAGAACGCCGAGCGCAGCGAGTATGCGCGTGGCGTTTGGCGATAGTTGAAGGCCGGCACCTGCCTCCTCGAGCCTCGGTGCGCGCTCATAAATGTCGACTGCGAAACCTTCGGCTGCGAGGGCGAGCGCCGCGGTGAGGCCGGCAATGCCTGCTCCGGCAACGATGATGCGCCCGGAGCATTTCATCGAGATGAGACCGGATCAGGCAGCTCGGTCGAGATAGAGGCAGCCGTCGGGCCGCGTCTCGTTCGCTTTGAGGGCAGGGTTGTACCTGAACAGGGTCGAGCAATATGGACAGACCTTGTCGGCGTCGGCACCCATGTCGAGGAACACATGCGGATGATCGAAGGGCGGATTGGCGCCCACGCACATGAATTCCTTGACGCCGATCTCGATGACGGGGTGTCCGGCATCGTTCTGGAAATGCGGTATGGAGCCACCGGCCATGTCAACCTCCGGGAATGATCGCGAGCGCGATCGAAACTTTGCCGCCGATTTGTATCATCTGAGCATTCAATGCAAGCGGTGTGAAATCAAACTGTCGCAAAAGGCTGCCAGGAGATAGATTGCGTGTAAATGCCGGCCGGATCGCGAACAGCCGGCGAGGGGATCTGTACGAGATGACCGAGCTGAAGCCCGTCCAGACTGAATTCGTGACCGTCGCGGCCGCGCCGGGCGATCCGGAAGGCAATCCGGACCGTTTCGTCAACCGCGAGTTCTCCTGGCTCCAGTTCAATCGCCGGGTGCTCGAACAGGCACAGAATCCGAGCCATCCGCTGCTGGAAAGAGTGCGCTTCCTTTCGATTTCAGCCACCAACCTGGACGAGTTCTTCATGGTGCGCGTGGCTGGCCTTGCCGGCCAGGTACGCGAAGGCATCGCCATGAGAAGCCCTGACGGCCGCACGCCCGAGCAGCAGCTCGACCAGGTGCTACATGAAGTCGAGCGGCTGCAGGAGGATCAGCAAAAGATTCTTTCGGAGCTGAGCGAGCTTCTGAAGGCCGAGGGAATCGAGAGGGTTTCGGCGAATGCTCTGTCGCGCGACGACAAGGGCTGGTTGGAAGACCACTTCCTCGAGGCCGTGTTCCCCGTCCTTACGCCGCTGTCCATCGATCCGGCGCATCCCTTCCCGTTCATCCCCAATCTCGGCTTCTCGATCGCGCTGCAGTTGCGTCATCTCAAGAATGGAGAGGAGATGACGGCCCTATTGCGCCTGCCTGTGACGCTGAAACGCTTCATCCGCTTGCCAGACCGCAAGGACAGCGTTCGCTTCATCACTCTGGAAGAGACGGTCAATCTGTTCATCGGCAAGCTTTTCCCTGGCTACGAGGTCAAGGGATCGGGCACCTTCCGCATCATCCGTGACAGCGACATCGAGGTGGAGGAGGAGGCCGAAGACCTCGTACGTCTGTTCGAGACGGCTCTGAAGCGGCGACGCCGTGGTTCGGTGATCCGCATCGAGTTCGACGACGTTATGCCGGAGGTGCTGCGCGGTTTCGTGGCCGGCGAGCTCGGCGTTTCGGCAGGCCGCATCAGCGTGCTGACCGGGCCCTTGGCGGTGAACCAGATCTCCGAAATCGTGGCGGTCGCCCGCGACGATCTGAAGTTCACGCCCTACAACCCACGTTTTCCCGAACGTATCAGGGAGCATGGCGGGGACTGCTTCGCGGCGATCCGAGAGAAGGACATCATCGTCCATCACCCCTATGAATCCTTCGACGTGGTTGTGCAGTTCCTGCGTCAGGCTGCTGCCGACCCGGATGTCGTGGCGATCAAGCAGACGCTCTACCGCACATCGAACGACAGCCCGATCGTGCGTGCCCTCATCGACGCGGCCGAGGCGGGAAAGTCGGTGACCGCGCTGGTCGAGCTCAAGGCGCGCTTCGACGAGGAAGCGAACATACGCTGGGCCCGCGATCTGGAGCGTGCCGGTGTCCAAGTCGTGTTCGGCTTCATCGAACTGAAGACTCATGCGAAGATGTCCCTGGTCGTCCGGCGCGAGGACCAGCGCCTGCGCAACTACGTGCACCTGGGGACCGGCAACTACCACCCGATCACCGCCCGTATCTACACCGACCTTTCTTATTTTACCTCCGATGCCAAGATCGCCCGGGACGTCGCGCAAGTCTTCAACTTCATTACCGGTTACGCCGAACCGGCACAGGAAATGCGGCTCGCGATCTCACCCTTCACGCTGAGAAGCCGCATCCTGGGGCATATCGCGGACGAGATGAAACACGCCCGCGAAGGTCGTCCGGCTCGAATCTGGATGAAAATGAACGCGCTCGTCGATCCGATCGTTATAGACGCGCTCTATGATGCCAGCAGCGCCGGTGTCGAGATCGAGCTGGTGGTGCGAGGTATCTGCTGTCTCAGGCCCCAAGTGCCGGGCCTGTCGGAGAATATTCGAGTCAAATCAATCGTCGGCCGTTTCCTCGAGCACAGCCGCATCTATTGCTTCGGGAACGGCCATGGCCTGCCGTCCGACGAGGCGATCGTCTACATCAGCTCGGCTGACATCATGCCGCGGAACCTGGACCGGCGCGTCGAAACCCTGGTGCCGATCACCAATCCGACGGTGCATGAGCAGGTGCTCGGGCAAATCATGCTCGGAAACGTGATGGACAATCAGCAAAGTTTCGAAGTATTGCCTGATGGAACCTCGCGCCGGGTCGTGCCGGACGAGGGTGAAGAACCGTTCAACGCGCAGGAATATTTCATGACGAATCCGAGCCTCTCCGGGCGAGGCGGCGCCCTGAAGTCCCATGCCCCCAAGCGCATTGCACAATTCAAGCGGCAGAAGAAAGCGCAAGCAGCCGGTAAAGTATGATCGCACTTTCCCAGGGCCGGCTCCAGGATCGTCGGCCGCTGTCCATCATAGACATCGGGTCGAACTCGATTCGCCTGGTCATCTATGAAGGCATAGCCCGTTCGCCCACCACTCTGTTCAATGAGAAGATGCTGGCCGGCCTCGGTCGCGGCATCGTGACGACGGGCAAGCTCGACCCCGACGCGGTCAAGAGGGCCGTCGAGGAGTTCCGCCGCTTCCGTGCCCTGTCCGAACAGGCCGGAGCTGAACAGCTTTATGTCATCGCTACCGCCGCCGCGCGCGAGGCGCAGAACGGCATGGACTTCATCCATCGCGCGGAGGAAATCCTCGGCACCGAGATTCGGGTGCTCAGCGGTCGCGAGGAGGCGTTCTATTCCGCGCTCGGCGTGATCTCGGGTTTCCACCCGGCCAATGGCATCGCTGGGGACCTCGGTGGTGGCAGCCTGGAGCTGGTGGACATCGATGGAGAAGTCATAGGGGACGGCATTACCTTGCCCCTGGGTGGCCTGCGGCTTCAGGACATGTCGAAGAACTCGCCGGCCATGGCGAGCCGCATCGCGCGCAAGGAGCTCACCCGAGCGAAGCTCCTCAAGGCAGGGGAGGGGCGGCCCTTCTATGCGGTTGGCGGAACTTGGCGGAACCTGGCGCGCCTCCACATGAACGCAATCGACTACCCCCTCGCGGTGATGCACCACTACGAGATGGATGTCGAGAATTCAGCAGACTTCCTGAAGCAGGTTGCACGCGGCGAAATCGAGAAGATGACGGGCATCGAGCGTGTGTCGAAGAGCCGTCGCGCGCTGCTGCCCTACGGTGCGGCCGTGCTACAGGAAATCATCGCTGCGCAGAAGCCTTCCAAGATAATCATATCCGCCCTTGGTGTCCGGGAAGGGTTCCTCTACTCCCTTCTGCCGCGCCTCGAGCAGTCGAAGGACCCGCTTATTTCCGCTTCCGAGGAGCTGGCGGTACTCAGGGCGAGGTCGGTGACCCATTCCCACGAGCTGGCCGAGTGGACGGGCACCGCATTCCAGGCTTTCGGGATCAGCGAGACCGAGGATGAAGCGCGCTACCGACGGGCCGCATGCCTGCTTGCCGACATAGGCTGGCGGGCACATCCCGAATATCGCGGCACCCAGTCGCTCAATATCATTGCCCATGCCTCCTTCATTGGCGTCGATCATCCAGGCCGCGCCTTCATTGCGCTAGCCAACCTGTTCCGGCACGAAGGTGTGTTCGACGACGCCATTTCCCCACAAATGCGCATGCTGGCGACGCCGCGCTACGTCGAGCGGGCAAGGCTGCTCGGTGCCATGCTGCGCGTCGTTTATCTGTTTTCCGCCTCCATGCCGGGCGTCATCCCGACGCTGAAATGGCAAGAGCGTCCCGGTGGCGGGCTGGCGCTGGTCATTCCGAAGGCGCATGCGAACCTGAATGGGGAACGGCCGGCCGGCCGGCTAGCCCAGCTTGCGAAGCTCACGGGGCGGAGCTTGGAGTTGGTCGTCGAAGACTAAGGCGTGTCGCCCGCAATCGGATTCGGGGACGCGCTTCAGGTCTTTGTTTTTGCCGCATTCTCGCGACGCCGACCGAATCCGGTCGGCTGCGAAATGCTTCAGCAACGCGTCAGGGGTTTGTTTCGAACACGACGATCTTGCGCCGCTCGAAACGCAGCGCGAGTTCTCCGCGCACAAGGCGCAGCGCTTGCTCGCCGAACACCTCGCGCCGCCAGCCGTGCAGGGCAGGCACATCGGCCGTTTCGCCCTCCGCGGCGATGCGATCGATATCGTCGCCCGATGCCAACACCTTCGCCGCGACCCCCTCTTTCTCGGCGATCAGCCGCAACAGCACCTTGAGCAGTTCGGCTGCCGCGCTCGAACCTTCCGGGACCTGCGGCGGTCGTGGCAGCTTGGGCATCTGATCCTTCGGGATCTCCAGTGCCGCGTTGACGATGGCGAGCAGCGACGTCGCGGTCGACGAGCGTTCCCAGCCTTTCGGCGTCGTGCGCAGCCGGGCCAGCGCGGCGGCGTCGTGGGGCTGCTGCTGAGCGATCTCATAGATCGCATCGTCCTTCAGCACCCGGCCGCGCGGCACGTTGCGTTCCCGCGCCTCGCGTTCGCGCCAAGCCGCCACCGCCTGAACGACGGCAAGCTCTTGCGGCTTCCGCAATCGCATCTTGAGACGTTTCCAGGCGTCTTCGGGATGCGGATCGTAGGTCTCGCGGGCCGTGAGAATTTCCATCTCCTCATTGAGCCAATGGGCGCGACCTTCGCGCTCCAACTCAGCCTTGAGATGCACATAGACGTCGACCAGGTACGTCACGTCGGCAAGGGCGTAGGAAAGCTGCTTTTCGGACAGCGGACGATGACGCCAGTCGGTGAAGCGAGAGGACTTGTCGATGTGGGCGCCGGTGATCTTCTGGACGAGCTGGTCGTAAGAGACGCTGTCGCCGAAGCCGCAGACCATTGCGGCGACCTGTGTGTCGAAGACAGGATGCGGGATAAGCCCGCCAAGATGGAAGACGATCTCGATATCCTGTCGCGCGGCGTGAAACACCTTGGTAACGGCTTCATTGGCCATCAGCTCGAAGAACGGCTTCAGGTCGAGCGCCGGCGACAGCGGGTCGATAAGAGCGGTTACGCCCGGCGCGGCCATCTGGATGAGGCACAGCTCCGGCCAGAATGTGGTCTCGCGGATGAATTCAGTGTCGACGGTGACGAAATCCGCTTTTGCGAGTTCGGCAACGACGCTTTCGAGTTCTTTCTGTGTTGATATCAATTCCATGAAAATCTTTGGCGGAAATGGCAGTCCTGTCTCCATTTCAGCACAGATCGCCCCCGTCAAGTCAGCCGGGCTCAAGAAATGGCTGACGCCTGTGGAATCCGTCAGCAGCGAGGGTCGATCCTCGTCTTCTCAGCCCTTCCTGTCGCCATCGCCGTTCCGCCGGGCCAGCCGGGCGAAGACGGTAGAGGTGCGTAGAAGCGCGATGAAACGTCCGCGGCGGCTCGCCGGGGGCCGTGCGCCCATCCTGTAGACAATAATAAGGATAAAGACGGCATAGACGAAGGCGCTGAAGATGAAGAGCCAGGCGGGGCCGTATTGCTCCATCATGTCGGCCGCCACGAAGGGGCCGCCGATGGCACCGACCGAGTAGAAGAGCATCAGCGCGGCATTGATCAGCACGAACTCTCCTTTGTCCGCGCGGTCGTTCGCATGTGCTGCCGACAACGAGTAGAGCGGCATGGCGAATGAACCGAAGATGAAGACCATGACGAAGTTGGCGACGACGTTGCTTCCAGCCAGGAAGGCGAGAGCGAGCGCCGCCGTCATGGCGCAGGCTGTGGTCACGAGCAGCACCTTGCGCCGATCCCATCGGTCGGACAGATATCCGAGAGGATACTGGATGATGGCTCCCCCGATGATCCCGACGCTGACGAAGGTGACGACGTCGGTTACCGACATGCCGATCTGTGCGGCATAGACCGGGCTCAACGTACGGAACGCGCTGTTGGTGACGCCCACCGCGATACATCCGATCGCGGCGAGGGGAGAAATGCGCCACGCCTTTGCGAGGTCGAGCTTGACGTCGTCCGGCGGCTTCGGATTGGAGCGATCCGCAAGCGAGACCGGCACCAGGGACAGCGTGATCATGATCGACATGATCGCGAAAATGCTGAAGCCGCCGGCGCCGATGACGGGTATCAGGAACTGGGACCCGGTCACCGAACCGATATCCACGATGCGGTAGATGGCAAGCAGGCGCGCCCGTGCATCGTTGGAGGCTCCGGCGTTCAGCCAACTTTCCATGATCGTGAAAAGTCCGGCGAAACAGAAGCCGGTGGCGAAACGGACAGCCGACCACATGATGGGATCGATGACGAGTACCAGGACCAGCGTTCCGGCTGAGGCGATTGCCGCCAGGGCGGAAAAGGAGCGGACGTGGCCGACTGCCTTCATGATACGGGTCACCGCGAGGCAGCCAAGCAGGAAGCCGGCGAAATAGGCCGTTCCCATCAAGCCGATGACGGCGGGGGAAAAGCCCTCCTGCGCCCCGCGCAGCGCAATCAGCGTGCCTTGGAGCCCATTGCCGCCGAGCAGGAACCCTGCGGCGACCAGGAGCGGGATCAGCGGGCGAATGGTGGACATTCGGGATTGCGGCCTGGAAGCGGTTGATTCGTCTATAATCTGTCAGGCTTGCCAATGCGATGCGCCAGTGGGCTACGATCATGGTCCAATTGTGTTTTCAGCGGCTCCTCCGGCCAATATCGTCGAATAAAAGCGCAGGAGGCTCGTTCGTCGTACTCAACGATGGGGCGCGCGCCCGTGGACCCGGCGACCGCAACCGTCGGTCGCCTTGACAAACTGCACCTCCCATGCGCTTTTCGCGCGAATTTCCGACAGGGCCCAAGCCCTGCCGCGACAACTTCTCAAATCGGAATTTGGCCAATGCACCGCTACCGCAGCCATACCTGCGCCGAACTGAAGAAATCCGATGTCGGCAAAGCTGTCCGTCTATCCGGCTGGGTCCATCGCGTCCGCGATCATGGTGGCCTGCTGTTCATCGACCTGCGCGACCATTACGGCCTGACGCAGATCGTGGCCGATCCCGACTCGCCTTGCTTCAAGATCGCCGAGACGGTGCGTGGCGAATGGGTGGTCCGTATCGACGGAGAGGTCAAGGCGCGTACGCCCGAAACGGTCAACGTCAATCTCGCTACCGGTGAGATCGAGGTGTTCGCCCGCGAGATGGAAGTCCTCTCAGCCGCCAAGGAACTGCCGCTCCCGGTGTTCGGCGAGCCGGACTATCCCGAGGATATCCGTCTCAAATATCGCTTCCTCGACCTGCGGCGCGAAACGCTGCACCGGAACATCGTGGCCCGCACGAAGATCATTGCGGAGATGCGTCGGCGCATGATCGACGCCGGCTTCACCGAATACTCGACGCCGATCCTCACGGCGTCGTCCCCGGAAGGCGCTCGCGATTTCCTCGTCCCCTCGCGTATCCACCCCGGGAACTTCTACGCCCTGCCGCAGGCACCGCAGATCTACAAGCAGCTGATCATGGTTTCGGGGTTCGATCGGTACTTCCAGATCGCGCCTTGCTTCCGCGACGAGGATCCACGCGCCGATCGCCTGCCTGGCGAGTTCTATCAGCTAGACCTCGAGATGAGCTTCGTCGAGCAGGACGACGTGTTGGAGACGATGGAACCCGTTATGCGCGGCGTGTTCGAGACATTCGCCGAGGGCAAGCCGGTGACGCGGGAGTTTCCGCGCATTCCCTACGACGTGGCCATGCGCAAATACGGCTCTGACAAGCCGGACCTGCGAAACCCGATCGTCATGGAAGAGGTGTCCGAACACTTCAAAGGGTCCGGCTTCAAGGTCTTCGCCAACATCCTGGCGAACGATCCGAAGGCGGAGGTCTGGGCCATTCCAGCGCGAACCGGCGGCTCGCGCGCGTTCTGCGATCGCATGAACAGCTGGGCGCAGGGCGAGGGGCAACCCGGCCTGGGCTACATCTTCTGGCGCAAGGAAGGCGAGAAGCTCGAGGGGGCGGGTCCGATCGCCAAGAACATCGGGGAGGAGCGGACGGAGGCGATCCGCACACAGCTCGGCCTTGCCGATGGAGATGCCGCCTTCTTCGTCGCGGGCGATCCGAAGAAGTTCGTGGCCTTCGCGGGTGCCGCGCGCACCCGCGCCGGCGAGGAGCTCAACCTTGTCGACCGCGACCGCTTCGAGCTTTGCTGGATCGTGGACTTCCCGTTCTTCGAATGGAACGAAGACGACAAAAAGATCGACTTCGGCCACAATCCGTTCTCGATGCCCCAAGGCGGAATCTCGGCGCTCGAAAGCCAGGATCCCCTCTCGATTAAAGCGTTCCAGTACGATCTGGTCTGCAACGGCTTCGAAATCTCGTCCGGCGGCATCCGCAACCACCTGCCGGAGACGATGGTCAAGGCCTTCGAAATGGTCGGCCTTTCGCGGGAGACGGTCGAGGAACGGTTCGGCGGTCTCTACCGCGCGTTCCAGTATGGCGCTCCGCCGCACGGCGGCATGGCAGCGGGCATCGATCGCGTCGTCATGCTTCTCGTTGGAGCCAAGAACCTGCGCGAGGTGACGATGTTCCCGATGAACCAGCAGGCCTATGACCTGCTGATGAACGCTCCAGCGCCCGCTACCCCGCAGCAGTTGCGGGAACTCAGCCTGCGGGTCGTCGCGCCCAAGAAGGAAGATTGATTGTGATGGCGGCGCATTCGGCTTTCCAGAGTTAGGAAGGCGGAAGATGCGCCGCCGTCCCCGCATTCTGGTCACCGGCTTCTCGGCCTTTCCCGGGGCGCCGGTGAACCCGACGGAGCGGCTGATCGCCGCGTTGGAGGCTCGGCGCTCGGAGTTTCACGGGCCCGACCGCCTGACTTTCGCAGTCCTGGCCGTAGACTATGGCAGGCTTCCAGCGGCACTCGGCGAACTCGCCAAGGCTGTCCCGCACGATATCGCGATCCATTTTGGACTGAGCGCCCAGGCGCGTGGCTTCACGCTGGAGCGCTATGCGCGCAATGCATTCGGGCCGAAGCCGGACAATTCCGGATACTTGCCAGCGGCGGGGCCGATCTGCGCCGGCCCTGAAAGGCTGCCGTCGACCTTGCCGCTCGAGCGGCTGCATGATCTCCTGGTGAACCATGGCCTGCCGGTCTCCTGGTCGGACGATGCCGGCGGATATCTCTGCAATTATCTCTTTTATCTATCCCGTTCCGGCTTGGTGCCGGAATTCACGCCGGGGATGTCAGGGTTCATCCATGTGCCTCCGCTGGTCGGAGATTGGGAGGCGAACACTTCGGCGATGGCCCTGGATGTGCTCGTGAAAGGAGCAGCGCTTATCATCGGTCATTGCGCCGACGTTTGGACGAAGGGAAAGGCGTGAACGAGCGTCGGGCCGCGAGCGCGCCGGGCAGTGTCACGCGTTCGAGAAGCGGCCAGTCATACCTCATTCTGCTGCGCTGCTATCGGAGCCCGGCTGATTGGCCTTCACCGATACCCCCAGGATCTTGACGAGATCCTTCAGCGATTGCGACACCGCCGCGGCCATGATCTGAGAGAACGGAACCGGGTTCGCCGGTTGGGCGGTAACTTCAATGCTTCTCGGATCGTCGAGATAGGTGCTCACAGCTGCCGTCGTTTGTGCGGTCAGTTTGGCGTCGTCGAGCCGGGCTACCAGGAAGGGAAGCAGGCCCTTGGCCTGGTTGACCACGTCGCTCTGCGTCACTTTCTGCGCGCCGGCGAGATAGTCGATCATCTTGCCGGTCAGGGAAGCATCCTCCAACCGGATGCTGGCCGAGCGGAAGGTCAATTGTTGCATCAGGCCAAGCGCCGACTTGGCCTGCGCGCTGTTTTCTCCCGCCTCGGAGGCGGCGGCCATTTCCTTTTGCAGGGCCTGAACCGACTTGATGAAATCGGGCGTGTAACCGCCGAGCTCGAAGGTCAGGCCAAGCGTACCCGCCCTGTCGATCGAAATGTCGTACTCCTCGATCGCCAGACGGCCGTCCGCTGGTCGCCAAAACCCGGAAAGGTCCAACGTCCCGGTGACCGTCCGAAGGCCGAGGGCGTCGATAAGCTTCCGGGCGTTAGGATCCCCCACGACCGACAGGTCCCCGGAGAATTTGTCGGCCGCGGCGGAGAAGGTTAGGGACTTGCCGTTCGCGGGCATGTCCATCTCGAAATGCAGACGGTCCATTGCGAAGGCCTGCTTGTCACCGATCGTTACGGTGACATTCTGCATCTGGGCCGCGTCGCAGAGCCAAAAGCCGGCCATCGCATCGGTGGAATCAGGAGCTGGGAGCCTGAGATTGGTGAACCCGATACCGGTGGCGTTCACCGTCATGCCGTCTCGAGTGACCGAATAATTCGGCAGGATGATGCTGCCGACGACGACGTATCCTGCATTTTCCCTGACGTCCGTGAGGGTGATGTTGCCGAGCGCGATCTCCGCCGATTCCGGAGCGATGGAAATCCTGGCGCCCTCGATGAGCATCGTGCTGGCGTCGCCGCTGATCCTGTCGAAGGACAGTGTCGTTCCCTGTCGCGACAGCGCAGATTTCACCCGCTCGCCGACAGTGGTCGCGTCCTGGGCGAACGCAGACGAAAACGGCACCACCAGCAGCAAGCCGGCATAGGCAGCGGTACGAAGGGACATGAGATTTTCCTGAAAGGCACTGGAATCTTGAGGCTTCCCTGTCGTGATAAAACCCGACGGGAAAATGACGTTGGTCGCCACTGCTCAAAAAAGTCCGCAAAAGTCAAATCGCCGGTCGACGCTGGCCTGTGGTGGGGATAGGCAGAAAGCCCTGTCCGGCGCGTCAAATCCGCCGGGGGTCTTGCCGCGAATCATCATCGCGGATAGTCGAAAACAATGGGAAAAGGAATAGTTCCGCCGGGCTCCGGCGATGGTGATCACATCGAACCGGTCGATTTGAGGAAGGCGCTTGAAGAGCGCTACCTCGCATACGCGCTCTCGACCATCATGCATCGGGCGTTGCCCGACGTTCGCGACGGCTTGAAGCCGGTGCATCGCCGGATCATGCACGCCATGCGGCTCTTGCGACTCAACCCCGACCAGGGTTTCGCCAAATGCGCCCGCATCGTCGGCGAGGTGATGGGCAAGTTCCATCCGCATGGCGATCAGTCCATCTACGACGCGCTGGTGCGGCTCGCCCAGGATTTCGCTGTGCGTTATCCGCTGGTCGACGGTCAGGGCAATTTCGGCAACATCGACGGCGATAACGCCGCTGCCATGCGCTACACCGAGGCGCGCATGACCGAAGTGGCGACGGCGCTGCTCGAGGGCATCACCGAAGACGCGGTCGACTACAGGCCGACCTACAACGAGGAGGACGAAGAACCGGTCGTCCTGCCCGGCGCATTCCCGAATCTGCTTGCCAACGGCTCGTCCGGCATCGCCGTTGGGATGGCGACTTCGATCCCGCCGCACAACGCGGCAGAACTCTGCGACGCGGCGTTGCATCTCGTTGATCATCCGCAGGCGTCGGTCGCCGATCTCATGCAGTTCGTACAAGGGCCGGATTTCCCGACCGGCGGCATTATCGTCGATGATCGCGCCTCCATGCTCGAGGCCTATGAGACCGGGCGGGGCGGCTTTCGGGTGCGGTCGCGCTGGCAGCAGGAAGACCAGGGCAGGGGGACCTGGACCATCGCTGTGACCGAGATCCCCTACGGCGTCCAGAAAGCGCGGCTCATCGAGAAGACAGCCGAATTGCTGATGGCCCGCAAGCTGCCGCTGCTGGAGGACATCCGCGACGAGAGCGCCGAGGATATCCGAATCGTCCTGGTGCCGAAGAGCCGGACCGTCGATCCCGGCCTCTTGATGGAGTCGCTGTTCAAGCTGACGGAACTGGAAAGCCGAATCCCGCTCAACATGAACGTGTTGTCGCGCGGCAAGGTGCCGAACGTCCTGTCGCTGAAGGATGTGCTGTGGGAGTGGCTCGAGCACCGCAAGGAGGTGTTGATCCGGCGATCAAGGCACCGGCTGGCCGAGATCGAGAGGCGCCTCGAGATTCTGGGCGGCTATCTCATCGCCTATCTGAACCTGGACGAGGTGATCCGCATCATCCGTGAGGAGGATGAGCCGAAGCAGGTCATGATGGCCCGCTTCTCCCTGACCGATACCCAGGCCGAAGCCATCCTGAACATGCGTTTGCGCGCCTTGCGCAAGCTCGAGGAATTGGAAATCCGCAAGGAGTTCGACGGGCTGACGGCGGAGAAAAGCCAGATCGAGGCATTGCTCTCGTCCGATGCGAAGCAGTGGCAGACTATCAAATGGGAAGTCGGCAAGGTCCGCGAGAACTTCGGCCCAGACACCGAACTGGGCAGGCGGCGGACCGCCTTTGCTGAGGCACCGGACCACGATATCGAGGATATCCAGCAGGCGATGATCGAGAAGGAGCCGATCACCGTCGTCGTTTCGGAGAAGGGCTGGCTCCGCGCGATGAAAGGGCATCTGACCGATCATTCGCTGTTCTCGTTCAAGGAAGGCGACAGCCTGAAGCTTGCCTTCCCGGCGCAGACGACAGACAAGATCCTCATCTTCACGACGGGAGGTAAGTTCTACACGATCGGCGCCGACCGGTTGCCTGGCGGCCGCGGCCATGGCGAGCCCATCCGTATCATCGTGGATATGGAGAACGACCAGGACATCGTCACTGCTTTCGTGCACGATCCCAAGCGCAAGCTGCTTCTCGCCAGCCATGCAGGCAACGGTTTCGTCGTTTCAGAGGGCGATGTCGTCGCCAACACCCGCAAAGGCAAGCAGGTGATGAATGTGAAGGCGCCGGACGAGGCGACACGTTGCATACCCGTTGCGGGAGATCATGTCGCCATCGTCGGCAAGAACCGCAAGATGCTGGTCTTCCCGTTGTCGGAAATTCCTGAGATGAGCCGCGGCAAGGGCGTGCGCCTTCAGAAATACAAGGATGGCGGAATGCTCGACGTGAAGACCTTCCAAATGGAGACAGGGCTTTCCTGGCAAGATTCCGCCGAGCGGGTCTTCGTTCGCAGTCGCGAGGACCTGGCCGAATGGATCGGGTTGCGCGCCTCCGCCGGCCGCATGGTTCCAAAAGGATTTCCGAAGACCGGCAAGTTCGGCTGAGCGCGTGCCGCCGATCGCGACATCGGCGGACACGATCCGGCCCGCAGACGCTCGGCGATGGAGGCTCGTCTCCGAGCCAGCCGCGGCGTCTGTTTATTTCGCTCCCTCTCTGCCTATGCTCCGCGCTGTCCTTCCACAGCATCACTCCGACGCGGCACTGGCTTGGGCAAGGCTCTTCCGCACATTGGCGCGACCGAATGCCAGGGGCGAGCCCGAGGAAGATCGCAGTTCCACCGTTCGCATCTTGTCGCGCCCACAGCTTGGTCTCCGCTGCGGACCAACCGAGCGGCTAGCGACGAGACTTCGTCATCAATTCGTCGAAGCCGTTTGGCATGAGGCGCGGAATACTGCACAATAGGGCGGTCACGGCGAAGCCCCCGCGCCCAGGAGTAAGCGTTTTTGAACCTGTCCAGTCCCCGCAAGCCGACCAGTGAACCGCGCCTGATGGGGCCCTCCGCGCCGAACCGGGCAGCTGTGCTGCCGCCTTTATCTGCGGCGCGATGGCTCCTCTTGCTGATCATCGCGGCGGGCATCTACTTTTTCCATGGGTTCCTTGTTCCCGTCCTGGCCGCGCTGGTCATCACCTTTGCGAGCTGGCCACTCTACCGCCGGCTCCTCGAGGCCGTGCATGGCAATCGCACAGTTGCGGCCGCGATCGCGATCATGCTGATCGTCGGCTTCCTCGTCATTCCGATCGTCGTCGCAGGCAGCTATGCCATCAACGAAATCCGCGAATGGTTCAGCTGGGCAGTCGAGACCAACAGGGTCGGGGCGCCGACACCCCAATGGATCGCAGCCCTGCCGGTGGTGGGCGAGTGGCTGAACGAGATGTGGACCCGCCACGTCGGTCACCCCGGCGCTATTGGGCAACTGATCCAACTCGTCAGCGGCGACAATATCGGCAGCATCTATAGAGCGGTGGTGGCCGCGGGCGGCGGGGCCTTCAATCTCCTGCTCACCCTGCTTTTCATGCTGATCGCCCTGTTCTTCAGCTATCGCGATGGCGAGGCTTTCTCGGCCACGGTCGATCGGCTCGGCGAACGCATTCTGCCCATGCGATGGGAACGCATCTCGCGCGTGGTGCCGGCCACGATCAGCTCGACCGTGACGGGGCAGACGCTGATCGCCATCGGAGAGGGAATAGTGCTGGGCGTCGCCTACTGGATCGCCGGGGTACCGTCGCCGGTGACCTTGGGCGTTCTGACAGGCTTGATGGCACTCATTCCGGGTGGCGCGCCGCTCTCCATGTCGCTGGTCTCGATCTATCTCCTGGCCAGCGGATCGTTGGTTGCCGGTGTCGGATTGTTCGCCTGGGGCTCGATCGAGCTGTTCGTCGTGGACAAGACCATTCGCCCCAAGCTGGTGGGCGGGCCGATCAAGCTGCCATTTCTCCCGACGTTCTTCGGACTGATCGGCGGGGTCAAGACAATGGGGTTTCTCGGTCTCTTCATCGGCCCAGTGCTGATGGCGCTGCTTGTCGCGATCTGGCGGGAATGGGTCCGCGAGGTCGAATTGACCGATGGGGCGGCCCAGGCGCTTGCCAACCCGGAGTCCGTCGACATGTCTGCGTCGCCGCCTGCGTCGGACAGCGTTGCCCAACGCCGGAAGGTGCAGACCGGGTAGACAGCCTTGAATATCTTGGATCTACCACAGATGCCGTAGTTCCCTGCCGGCGGCAGTTGTGGCACTCTTTCCTCGCCACACGCATGCCAAGGGGGGAAATCTCATGCAAGGGGTAGCACGCAACTTCTTCGTTCTGGCGGTCATTTACGCGATCTGCGGGATGATGCTTGGCTTGGCCATGGCGATCAGCCAGGATCATACACAGATGCCGGTTCACGCTCATACCTTGGTGGCGGGATTCCTGACATCGGCGATATTCGCTTTCTTCTATCACTTGTTCCCGGCTGCCCGGACTTCTCGTCTGGCTCCGGTACACTTCTGGCTGACGGCCGTCAGCGGCATCGTCTTGCTCCTATCGCTCTATTTCGTGCTCGCGGGAAATCCGGCGGTCGAGCCTGTCACCGCCATTTCCTCGCTCGGCTTCTTTGCGGGCATGCTGCTTTTCGCCTGGATCGCGCTGCCGGTTGTGCGCAAGGATTAATGGAGCTCGCATGAGCAGCGCCGCCGCTTCGCGGCGAGCCTGAGAACGGAATGGCGGCCCTCGTCGTCGGAACGCGTTATCTGGCCTAGACATGCGAGAGCCAGTCAGAGGAGGACAGGGTCATGCCGTTCACCGGACAGACAGTGCTGATCACGGGCGCGACAGGGAATCTCGGCAAAGCCGTCGCCCGCGTATTCGATGCAGAGGGCGCCCGACTCGTGCTCGTCGGCTCGCGCCCGGAGACGCTCGAAGCGGCCTATCCCGCGCGCGATACGCGCCATTTGGGGCTGGCGGTCGATCTCACCGACAAGGCAGCTTCGGAGCGGATGGTTGCCGAGGCGGAGCAAGCCTGCGGAGGCATTGACGTGATATGCGCCATTGCCGGCGGCTTCACTGCCGGCAAGCCGGTGCATGAGACGGCACCCGCCGACTGGGACCGCATGATGGCGACGAACGTCTTCACCATGCTGAATGTCGTGGGCCCCGCCATTCCCGGCATGATCGCGCGCAAGGCTGGCAAGATCGTCACGGTGGGAGCGAACTCGGCGATAAAGGGGGCCGCGAACACGGGTGCCTACATTTCCTCCAAGAGCACCGTGATGCGGTTGACGGAATCCATGTCGGCGGAGCTGCGCCAACACGGCATCAACGTGAACTGCGTGCTTCCAAGCACGATCGACACGCCCGAGAACAGGCAAGCCATGCCGAAGGCGGATCCATCCCGCTGGGTCAAGCCGGAAGACCTTGCAGCGGTGATCGTCTTCCTTTGCTCCGAGGGCGCCGCGGCCACGCATGGCGCGCTCGTTCCAGTGATCGGACTCTCCTGAGGACCCAGACGCCACCGGGAGAAGGCTGACGTCTGAAGACCGATTTCCGTTGCCGCCCGTCTTTTCGATACTATGCGGATTGATGGATCGTGGTGACCGCCCGGCGTTTGCGGCCTTGGTTCAACTGCCACAGCGAATGGCAGACGAGGGCGGCGATGAGGATGGTGCCGCCGATCAGGCTGGAGCGTGAAGGCGCTTCGCTGAAGACCAGCCAGACCCAGACCGGCGCGAGTACCGTCTCCAGAAGGTAGAACATCGCCACTTCCGGCCCGGATGTGTATTTCGGCCCATTTGCGAGACAGAAGAAGGCGATCGGCATGATCACCGCTCCGTTGAAGATGATCCACCAGGGCGCCTCGACCCGGTAGCCAGTTTTCGCCACGAAGAACGCTGCGACCAGGAACGGGAACAGCACACCGACGAGCGCTGTGAAGCCCATGTCCCTGCCGCTGGCGCGACTGATCGTGATTGCCGCAGCGATCAGGAGAGCCGAGCAGGCGGCCAGTACGTCGCCCACAAGATTGCCCGTGCCGATCGAGTCGCTGACGATGACCAGGACGCCGACGACCATGACCGCCATGGCGACAAGGGTGCCCGTCCTTGGCCTTTCCTTAAGGAACAGCCAGGAAAGCAGGGCGGCGAACATGGAATTGAACGCCAGGATGAAGACCAGATTGGCTGTCGACGTGTTGAACACGGCCGAGACGAAGGCGATCGAACCCAGTCCGTAGAGAGCCGCCACGATGACACCGGCCCGTCCGGGCAGGAGTTTCGGCACCTTAGGCGTGATCGCGCGCCAGACAGCCCAAATCACCAGCGCGGCAATGAAGGTCGTGCCGGCCCGCAGCATCAGGATGGACCAAGCGTTGCCGTCGGCGAGCCGGATCAAGGGGATGTCGACCGTGAGCACGAGCCCGCCGATCGCGGTCAGCAACAGGCCCTTCGGATGATCGGATTGAGCGGACAAGAATGTTCCGTGGAAGGCCGACGATGCGGGAATGCGTTTCGGGGCTAGGCCGAGAAGCGCTCCCAACCTTTTGGGCCGAGGTGCTCCTGTGGCTGGAAGCGCACCTTATAGTTCATCTTCCTCGAGCCATTGACCCAGTAGCCGAGATAGACATGGGGCAGGCCGTTCGCCCGGGCACGGGCGATATGGTCGAGGATCATGAACGTTCCGAGCGAGCGATCCTGCATCTCCGGATTGAAATAGGAATAGACCATTGAGAGGCCGTCGGCCATCTTGTCGGTCAGTGCGACTGCGATCAGCTCGCCGCGCCCTTTGCCCGTCATGAAAGTGTCCGGCCCGCGGCGGCGATATTCGATCACCTTGGTGTCCACGTGGGTGTCTTCGACCATCATCGCGTAGTCCAGGACGGTCATGTCCGACATCCCGCCTTTGCGATGGCGGGCATCGAGATAGGCGCGGAACAACGAGTATTGCTCGGTTGACGGCTCCGCGTCATGGACGACGCCGACAAGATCGGCGTTGCGGTGGAGCACCCGCCTCATGTTCCTGGTCGGCTCGAACTCTCCGGCAAGAATGCGCACGGATACACACGCGCGGCAGGATTCGCAGGCCGGTCGGTAGGCGATGTTCTGGGATCTGCGGAAGCCACCCTGCGTCAGAAGGTCGTTGAGCTCGCGAGCCTTGTCGCCGACCAGATGGGTGAAGACCTTGCGCTCGAACTGCCCCTCTATGTATGGGCAGGAAGAAGGTGCAGTCAGGAAGAACTGGGGCGACTGGGTCGGGTGCTGGGTCATGTTTTTTGGGGCGCTGATCCCAATTTCCTATACCTTGGCCGCGCCGCAGAAAAATTCAACAGAAGAATGAAGGCGCCGTTCGGGCGCGGAGCCTTGCATTCGCGTTCAGCGCTAACGGTCGTCGCGCGTCACCACCGTGCCGAGCAATATGTCATGCAAGGTGCGCTTACGGTCGGAGAAGAGAGTGACCAGCAGGACGAGCGGCGTCAGCGCGACATTGCCGGCCCAGAACAGAACCGTGTGTACGGTGGCGGTAAGGCCGTCGATCGGGCGGCCGTCGAGCCGATCGAGGCGGACGCCCATCATCCGCATGCCGACCGTCGCCTGGTTGCGACCACCCAAAGTGTTCCAGACATAGATCACGGCAACGAGCGGCGCCAGGATACCGAACAGCGACCACCCTATGCCGAAAGTCAGCAATCCGAGGAAAAAGACCAGGATCCCGAACGGGATCAGCAGCAGGCCAACGATAAGATAGTCGATGATGCAGGCGAAAACGCGCCGTGTGCGCACCCCATCGTAAGCTCGTGCATCATCGAGCCTGGTCGTCACGATCTCACCGTCGAGGGCGCGGGTAGTCATAGTGTTCCTCACCGAGCGTAAAAGGGCGGGGGGCCGGCGTGCTCTACCCAGATGGGGAACCTCCGTGGAAATTCAAGGGAATGCGAGGCGTCAGCCTTCTACATCCGTGCCTGGACGGTCGTATCCTTCGACAACCTCATCGTGCCATTCGCCCTTGCTGTCCTGATAGCGTATTCCGGCCGTGCTGCCGGAAACCCTCTGTTCTCCCGCGGCCCGCTGCGCGGCCCTCAGCGCCAGATCATGCGTGGCGAAGGTCTCGGAAAAGACGTCATTCACCTTGTAGGCCCAGCCGCCATCATGTTCCACGATATGGTACGTGACATGTGCCATCGCTCACCTCCGGTAGCAAGCTAATGGAGCGGGACCGAGGCTTCAAGGGCGGTCCGGTTCAACACGTACCAAGGTGAAAGCGGAGCCTGCAATCATCAGCCATCCCAGGATCATGGCGGTTCCGCCTATCGGCGCCGCCATGGGGAACAATCGCGTTCCCGCATAGGCGCGCAAAAGAAGGTCGCCGCAGAACAGCAACAGCCCGACCAGCACGACAAGGCTGCCGGTTCGCAGGACGGCATTCGCCTTGAGATGGCCGCTTGCCACCAAAACCGGCGCATGCATCAGCAGAAACGAGGCTGCAGTCCCGACATTGCCACCGCCGGCATGGGCAGCCGCGGCGGAGAGACCCACGCCGGCGGCGCCTGCAAGGCCGCCAGCCAGAATGAGGATACGATCGGCGATCAACTTCGATCCCCTGCGTCAAGCCTTCAGCATCTCCGCCACCTGCGGCGCGAAATAGGTGAGGATGCCGTCACAGCCCGCCCGTTTGAAGGCCAGCAGCGATTCCAGAATCGCCTTGTCGCCGTCGATCCAGCCCTTGGCGGCGGCAGCCCGGATCATCGCGTATTCGCCGGATACCTGATAGGCGAAAGTCGGCACGGCGAATTCATCCTTCAGTCGCCGGATGATGTCGAGATAGGGCAGTCCCGGCTTAACCATGAGCATGTCGGCGCCTTCGGCGAGATCCTGTTCCGCCTCGCGTATGGCCTCGTCGGCATTGGCGTGGTCGAGGTAGTAGGTCTTCTTGTCGCCCTTGAGCAGGCCGGCAGTGCCGATCGCATCGCGGTAGGGGCCATAGAAGGCTGACGCGAACTTCGTTGCATAGGACATGATAGCCACGTCCTGGAACCCATTGGCATCGAGAGCGTCGCGAATTGCGCCGATCCGGCCGTCCATCATGTCGGACGGAGCGATGATGTCGGCGCCGGCCGCAGCCTGCAGCACAGCGGCCGCGGCCACCTGCTCGACCGTCTCGTCATTGACGATGATGCCGTCGCGCAGGATTCCGTCATGCCCGTGGCTGGTGAACGGGTCGAGTGCCGCGTCGGTGATGATGCCGATTTCCGGCACGGCTTCCTTGATCGCTCGTGTGGCCTTGTTGATGATGTTGTCGGGGTCGAGGATATGCGATCCGTCCTCGTCGCGCAGCGAAAGCTCCACATTGGGGAAAGTCGCGATCGCTGGAATTCCGAGCCTGGCGGCACGCTCCGCCTCCTTGACGGCCTGGTCGACGCTGAGACGGAACACGCCCGGCATCGCCTCGATCGGCTGGCGCAGGTCCTTGCCTTCCATCACGAATATCGGCCAGATCAGGTCGTCCACCGTCAACCGGGTTTCCTGGACGAGACGCCGGGACCAATCGGCCTTGCGCATGCGGCGCAGCCGGCGGCCTCCGGTGATCTGATCGACGTCGCGGATTCCGGCGGGTTTGGCAGGCGTGAACTTGTTCATCGATCGTCTCCAGATGCCCGGCTTTTAGCACGCGACCGGGTGATGACCAATGCGTTTGCCTGTGCAGCCTCGTCGCAGGCTTGGCCGGCATTGACGATGATCGGCCCTGCGCTTAGCACTTGGGCCGTTTCAACGAGGATTCCCATGATGGATTTTGGTGGCGGGGAGGAAATCCGCTTCGAACGGATCGGCAAGGCGGGCGTCGTCACGCTGACCAGGCCCAAGGCGTTGAATGCCCTGACCCACGGTATGGTGAAGGCGCTGGCCTTGGCGCTCGACGCCTGGGAGACGGATCCCGCCGTGACGCTGGTCGTGGTCAAGGGGGAGGGCAGGGCCTTCTGCGCCGGCGGCGACATCCTCGCGGTCTACGAGGCAGGCAGAGCCGGCAGACCCTCACCGGATTTCTTCGCCGACGAGTACCGGCTGAACGCCCGTATTCGCCGTTTCGAAAAGCCATACGTCTCGTTGATCGACGGTATCGTGATGGGCGGCGGGGTCGGCATTTCCTGTCACGGCTCGCACAGGGTCATGACGGAAAATGCTCTGTTTGCCATGCCCGAGGTGGGAATCGGTTTCTTTCCCGATGTCGGTGGCAGCTACATCCTGCCGCGGCTGAAGGGCAGCTTCGGCATGTACCTTGCGCTGACCGGAAACCGCATTCGCTATGGGGACGCATTGTCTGTGTGCCTTGCCACACACGCGGTGCCGAGCGCGGCGCTGGGGGAACTGTTCAGCGAACTCTGCGAGGCCGGCGATGTGGATGGCGCGTTGCGCAAACACGGCGTGACGCCTGGCGGCGAAACCGACGAGGCGACGCTCCACTCCATCCAACGCCATTTCTCCCAGTCCGATCTGGAGGCGGTGTTGACCAGTCTACGGAACAGTCACAGTGGGGATGCGTTCTCCGCGGCGACCATGGAGACCCTGCTGAAGCGCTCGCCCACAAGCCTCAGCGTTGCTTTCCTGCAGATCACGACCGGCGCAATGCTGGACATGGACGAGTGCATGCGCATGGAATTTCGCATCCTCAACCGCATGCTGGCCGGGCACGATTTCTACGAAGGCATTCGCGCTACGCTGGTCGAGAAGGGGACAAAGCCGGAGTGGAAGCCGGCGACCCTGGACGCGGTTGATCGCGCCGCGATCGACGCCTATTTTGCTCCGCTACCCGACGGAGAGCTCGAGCTGTGACGGGCCTTGATGCCCCGCAAAGACTCCCGCAGCAGACCTTGGCCGAAATGGCCTTTGTCTGGTTCCAGCGTGTGATCGCCTGCTATTGCCTGTTGTTCGGCGTTCTCTACTGGATCCGGCTGATCGGTTTCTATGAGGGGCAGCTCTGGCGTTTCGACCTGATGCCTGTGCATTGGCAGGTCGCCGGCGTCACCCTTGCCGTGTTCTTTCCCTTCGCCGCCAGCGGCCTCTGGATGCTCGCCTCTTGGGGGCCGGTGATCTGGTTCATCTGCGCGGCGACTGAAACGATCATGTATGTCGGCTTCCCCGATCTCTTCGGCAGTCGGCCGATCATCCCGATCTCGCATCTTTGCGTTGCGCTCTTCTACATTGGATTCCGGGTCGTCATCTATCTGCAGAAGCGGCCCGACAGGGCGTAGTGCCGGGGTCCCGTATACTGACCGAGACCGTCAGGCGACCGCTCGAGCCCGACATAGGCCGTCTGCCCCCCGCGCGACTGCTTTGCAACTCGGAGGTCGCGGCGATCTTTACCGTTGCCTGATAGCAGACGTTCAGCGGGGCTTGATCACTAGATACGGCTTGCCGAATGCCGAGCTCGTCGATCCGCTTCCCTCTGCCGGTCGTCGCCGGCAAGCCGATGGGCCGGACGTGCGTCGGCCATTGCTACGCTGAAGCCCTGGCCGGCATCGAAGCAGGCGAACGGGGAGCCGACGGTGCTCTCATAGCCGGTCGTCCCCAGTCTTCGGTCCGCGATAGCTTTCAAAATTGCCGCAGACGCTGATCGATTGCCCGGAAATGTGCGGGGCAAGGTCGGATGCGAGGAAGACAGCAACATCGGCAACCTCCTTCATATCGATCATCGTGTGCATGGAAATGTTATGAAGGAAGAACGGCATCCACTCTTCCAGCGTCATGCCGCGCTTTTCTGCCTGCTCGCGCATGACCCGCTGCCCACGTGGCCCGTCGACCAGACCGGGGAGGATCGCGTTGACGCGCACACCGATCTCGCCGAGTTCTACCGCCAACACGTCAGTCAGGCCGCGGACCGCGTATTTCGACGTCGAGTACGGGGCCCTGAGCGGCATGCCGAGACGGCCTGCGACTGACGAAAGGTTTATCACGCAGCCGCCGCCCGCCTGCCTGAACAGCGGCACGGCCTTGCGTGCCATGTAGAACTGGCCGGTGACATTGACGGCAATGGTGGTGTCCCACTCCTCATCGGTGATATCCTCGACGCGCTTGGTCGGGCCCGAAATGCCGGCGTTGTTGACAAGGATGTCGAGCCGCGAGTGTCTCGACAGAAACGCATCGTACAGCGCGGCGACGTCAGTCGACTTCGAGACATCAGCCTTCACGACCATAGCGGACGGCAATTCCTCGGTCACGGCCGCCAAGGCATCATCGTCGATGTCGCAGAGACAGACCTGCGCGCCTTGCTCGACAAAGCGATGGGCGATGACCCGGCCGATACCGGATCCACCTGCGGTGATAATGGCTGTCTTGCCGGTCAGATTCATCGTTTCCTCCAGGATTTGTTCGGATTTGCGCCAACCGGAGCCCGCTTTCGCGGTCGCGGGAGGAGTTGGGTCGCGTTCAGCAAGCAATCAAGGCCATCCGCCGGCTCTGCGACCACAGGCCAACTCGCGAGAAATGGTCACGAAAAATGATCAAACGACCGGGCGGCGCCACCTTTTCGAGAATCTCGGCGGTGGCGCCGCAAAATGCTAGGCCGGGCAGAAGGCGACGGGGCGGATCGGCGATCCCGATCCTTCGTCAATATTCAGGGGCATCGCGAGGAACAGCGATCGCGGCGTCAACTCATCGAGATTGGTGAGCATCTCGATGATCAGGATGTCGTGTGGCAGCCAGCTCTTCATATGGCCCGGATTGCCCTGCGGCACCCCATCCACGATTGCGGTCTCGGCTGCGACCGTGTCGGTGGCTACCGCTCGGACGTTTCGCTCGCGAAAGAACTCGCAGGCGTCCTCCGACATGCCCGGGGCGTTGAGTACATACCACTGGGCCTTTGAATCCGTCCGCCAATGACGCTTCATCCAGCCATAATTGATGATCGCTATTTCACCTTCGCCTACCGCGTAGCCGGTTTTCCTCTCGTGGTCCCTCAACATATCGGCCGTGATGAGATTGCCCGGCTTCAGGCCACGGTCTGAGAAGTCATAGAGAACGGCGGAGGCGAAAAGGTGATCGGCCGGGAAGGTGTCGATCGTACGATCCATTCGATCGGGCAGCATGTGAGCGGGCGCGTCGACATGGGCACCAGTGTGCTCGGCCATCATTATCGCTTGGCAATAGTAGCCATCATGATCGTGGGTCACAGCCTTGTCGATGGTGAGATGCGGGTGGGTCGGCCAGCGTGGAATTCCACGTTCCAGTTTTGGTGCAAGATCCACCATCCGCATGCTGCCTAAAGTCTTCAGGACGACGTCGATCGTCCCGGCGCTGCTATCCGCCATAAAACCCTCCCCGGTTAGATTTTCCGCCCATGTGGCCGGGCAGGCGGCCTCCTGATCATCGCCCGCGGCTGGATGTAACCATGTGGTCGACCGCCGCGTCAATTGTGAAATGGCTGATCTGTGATCACAGATATTGACATAGCCATCGGGGCTGTCCAATGTCGCGGCTGGAGGACCAACGCCGCATCGTAGGGTGCGGCTGAGAGTGAAATGGCTGTGTCAGGAGGAGACTGCAGTGGCCGAAATCCGAATGCTCGTAGACAGCAAAAATCATCTCGGCGAAGGGCCGCTCTGGGACGTGGAGGACCAGCGCCTTTACTGGATCGACAGTTCCGCAGCGGAGATCTGGAGCTGCAAGGAGGATGGAAGCGACGTCAAGCTCAACTACGTGCCTCTGCATATCGGCTCCATGGCCATTCGTGAGAAGGGTGGCGCGGTCGTGGCCCTCGCCAACGGGTTCAACCTGTATGACTTCAAGACGCAGCGTTTGACCCATATCGGCGACCCGGAGGCCGACGAGCCAGAGAACAGGCTCAATGACGGCAAGGTTGACCGCCGCGGCCGCTTCGTGGCGGGCTATATGTCATACGATCACGACCGTTTCGACGCCAATCGTGGCCAGCGCCCGGTGCGGAATTCCGCGCTTTACAGCCTCAATCCCGATCTTTCGATCACCAGGCTCGACGGCGGCATCAAGTGCTCGAATGGCCCGTGCTGGAGCCCAGACAACAAGACCTTCTACTTTTGCGATTCGTATGACGATCTCATGTTCGCCTACGACTACGACATCGAGACCGGGGGCGTTTCCAACAAGCGGGCTTTCCTGTCGAACAGGGAATATCCCGGAACCTTCGACGGATCGACCGTGGATTCGGAGGGATACATCTGGAATGCCCATGTGTTCGGTGGACGCATCATCCGCTATTCTCCCGAGGGGAAGATCGACCGAGAGATCGAGTTCCCGGTCCGCAATCTCACGAGCGTCATGTTCGGCGGCAAAAACCTCGATGTGCTCTACGTCACCTCAATGGGCAGGCCGATAAAGGGCGTGCCGCAGCGCGAGGAGCACGCGGGTGGTCTTTTCGCGGTCTACGGTCTCGGCGTTAAGGGACTGCCCGAGCCGCGTTTCGGGGGCTGATAACTCAAGGTCGCGTGAGCCGGGCGTGTGTACAGCGCCCGGTCGCAGGACCATCAGCCTCGGGCTCACCGTGGCATTTCTAACGGCTTTTCC
The DNA here is from genome assembly GCA_035556195.1 of Rhizobiaceae bacterium. Taxonomy (GTDB): domain Bacteria; phylum Pseudomonadota; class Alphaproteobacteria; order Rhizobiales; family Rhizobiaceae. Next base: position 82,300 of record DATMFK010000016.1, on the reverse strand, counting down.
TCGTTCTCGTCAAAAATCGCGATTCGATGACGTGTGAACCATTTCGCGGTGGCCCAGATATCCACCTTGAGGTTCGATGCCGCCTTGCGGCCGTCGCGTCGCTCGATCGCCTTAACCACGCGCTCGTGGAACCGGGTGCCGGTGAGGAACGGATCAGAGTAGCCCATCCTGTAGGCGACGCCGAGGTAGGGTCCGGTGCGTAGCCAGAGATTGTTGATAATCTCCAGCAACTGCGGCATCGCCGCCGCCTCGTATATGGTGAAATGAAAGCGCTTGTTGGCGTCCAGCACCTCTTCGGTGAAGCCCGTCTTGATCGCGGCGATCATCGACGCGTTGATCTCGCGCAGGCTCTCGACAAGTGCCGGGGAGGAGTTCAATGCGGCCCGGCGCGTGGCCATTCCCTCGATCGCGAGGCGAATGCGAATAAGCTCCCAGAAGAGTTCGGGTGTGAAGGATGCGACGCGGATGCTGCGGCTTGGCGTCTGCACCAGAGCTTTTTCCGCCACTAGGCGTTGCAGTGCCTCGCGGACCGGCATGGCGCTCGTGCCGAGCGCGGCTGCCAGACCGCGTATGGTCAGCGTCTCCCCGGCGGAGAATTTGCCTTGGTACAGTGCTTCGCGCAGTCTCAGGTACACGCGCTCCTGCAGCGTGCTCACATCAACCGGCGCAAGTTTTTCAGCCATTCCATACCTTCCGTTGAACAGTTCTGTGGTCCGCGGAAGATACACTCCGCCAGCGGACTGGCCGACCGCAGGCGGACCGGGCCGGCTGCCCTAGATCGGAGCCGCAGCCATGCGGCAGCAACCGATCTCCTCGGCAACGGCTAATACCCACAAAGGCAGGGCGCAAGTGTAGGAAATTCACCTTCAACAGCATGCCGCGCTTTGTGATCACAAATCAACGATTATTTATTGACGGGTTGCGGCTTTTGTGGCTGGTAATGCACGGCTGCGAACGTGGCCAGGGGAGAAGGCACCGAGCGTGGTGCGGGAGGACGTTGAGCATCGAGGAATATGGATGGCCGGAGCGATCCGGGCAGGAGCGTCCTGTCGTGCGGACGGGAACGACATGCCGCCGTTCAGGAGCGTCCGTCGAGGTTCTGCGCTGCGCTGTGCAGGCAATTATCAGGGAGAGAGGTATGAAGTCCAAAATAGGGAAATGCGCCGCCGGTGCACTGGCCGCAGTCGCGGGCATGGCGCTGACGGTGCCTTCGGCTCAAGCCGCCGACAAGTTCAAGATCTTCCTCAGCATGAGCTACATCGGCAATGACTGGCAGGCCGAGGCTGCCAATATGTTGAAGGCCATGGCAGCTCACAAGGACTACGCCGACAAGGTGGACCTGCAGGTGCAAGTCGCCGGCCCAAGCGCTCAGAAGCAGATCCAGCAGATCAACTCGATGGTCCAGGCGGGCGCCAAGGCGATTATTGTTTACCCGATCTCGCCGACTGCCCTGAATGGTGCTGTAAAGAACGCATGCGCCAAGGGCGTCGTGGTCATCGCCTACGATTCGATCATCTCCGAGCCTTGCGCCTACAACGTCCACATCGACCAGAAACAATGGGGAATGAAGTCTGCCGAGTGGCTGGTGGACAAGCTTGGCGGCAAGGGCAAGGTGGTCATGATGAACGGCGTGCCAGGCACGACCGTCGACACCCTGCGCATCGAGGGTGCGAAGGAAGTGTTCTCCCGGCATCCCGACATCGAGGTCGTGGCCGAAGCGAACGGAATGTGGAGCCAGGCGGTCGCTCGTACGGAATTGTCGAAGATCCTGGCCACTCGGAACTGGGACCAGATCGATGGAATCTGGATGCAGGCCGGATGCTATACTGCCAACTCGATGCAGAGCGAGGCCGGGATCGCCGACGACAAGCTGAAGCCCTGCGCGGGAGAGGCATCCAATGGTGGTCGTATCCAGATGCTGCCGGTTGGCACCGAGGTCGAGGGCGCAAACGGCACGTATCGGCCGATGGGCGCGCCGCGCTGGTCTTCCGGCTCGCAGAACTTCACCGGAGCGTTGGCGCTCAAACTCGCGGTGGAGAAGCTGGAAGGTAAGGAAATTCCGGCCCTGACCGATGTGGCGCAGAACATCGTCACGAACGAAAACATCAAGCTGTGCACCGAAGGTAGCTGGCAGGAGATGAAGGACGGCTGCAATGTTTTCCAGCCGGCCATCATCCCGAATCCTGGCTGGTTCGCCTCGATCTACTCGGATCTGACGCCTGAAGTCGGCCTCAACGCAGCCCTCGTCGCCCAGCCGGAAGGGTGATCGCATGCTGACGGAAGCGGCCGACCGCAGAGGCCGCCGCTTCCGATATCCCGACAGGATCGCATCAAGATGTCCAACGAAGTTCCTGCCATCCGCATTGCACAGCTCCGTAAAGCCTACGGCCCGACCGTTGCCCTTGATGACGTGTCGGTCGTCATAGCGCCCGGAACCGTGCATGCATTGCTGGGTGAAAACGGCGCCGGCAAGTCGACGATCGTGAAGGTCCTTTCAGGGTTGGTCTCTCCCGATTCGGGCAGTTTCGAGATATTCGGCGGGCCGGCTTCGCTGGCTTCGCCCCGAGACGCGCACCGTCTCGGAGTCCAGACTGCGTTTCAGGAAATGACACTTGTCCGGAACCTGACCGTACTGGACAACATGCTCATTCCCGATGCGCCGGTCGGGTTGAGCGGAATGATGAGCCGGCGCCTGGCACGCGAGCGCGTAGCGTCGCATTTCGCCGGACTCGGCCTGCAGTCGGTCGATCTGGACGACGAAATCGGCGATCTCGACCTGGCCCTTCGCCAGAAGATTGAGATCGCGCGCGCCATCTATCGCAAGCCCCGCATTCTGCTCCTGGACGAACCGACATCCGCGCTCTCGGGGCCCGACGTCGACTGGCTCGGCAATGTCATCCGCGCGCAGAAGCGGCAGGGCACAACGATCGTGTTCATTTCGCACCGACTGCGCGAGGTGCGCGACTTTTGCGACGAACTTACCATCCTACGCGGTGGCAAGCATGTCGCCTCCGGCCGAGTCGCCCACTACGAGGACCAAGATGTCGTGCGCATGATCGCCGGACGTTCGCTGATCCATTCCTTTCCCCCGCGAACCGAGACGCGCCACAAAATCGGCCGGGAGGTACTCAGGGCCGAGAAGGTGGGTACGGAGGGAAAGCTCCGCGACGCCTCATTCGTGTTGCGCGAGGGCGAAATCCTCGGGGTGGCTGGACTTCAGGGCATGGGGCAGCTCGACCTCTTTCTGGCGGCTTTCGGCGCCACGCCAGTGGTGCGCGGCTATTTCGCCGTGGATGGTCAAAAGGTCGCGATCGGCGGCCCGAAGGATGCCGTTTCGGCAAGGATCGGGATCAGCCTCGTTCCGGAGGAGCGCAAGACCGAGGGGCTGTTCTTGCGCCTCAGCGGCAAGCACAACGCCACTATACCGATCATCGACCGGTTCACCCGCCTCGGACTGATCGACAGGCAGGCCGAGGATCGGGCCGTGTCGGACGCTTTCAGACGGGTCGAGGTCGATCGTCGCGCCCTCTGGTCGCGCGCCGATGCCTTCTCGGGCGGAAACCAGCAGAAGATCGCCATCGCCAAATGGCTCCTCACCGAGAGCCACATCCTGATGGTCTATGATCCGACGCGCGGCATCGATGTCGGAACCAAGAATGAACTTTATCAACTGCTGCGCGCCTACGCCGAGGCCGGCGGCGCAGTACTCTTCTATTCGACCGAGATTCCCGAACTCGTCCATCTCGCCGACCGTGTTCTTGTGTTCTATGCGGGCGCGATCGCATCTGAACTATCCGGTCAGGCCCTTACCGAAGAAAACATTCTCGGGGCCGCCCTGGCCTCCGGCAGCACGGCGACGGCGGCATGAGCGTAGCGACGTCCGACAAATTGGAGACGCGGGCCGCGAGCGCCGGTGGGATGCGGATCGGCCGCCATCGCGGGCTCATCACGGCCTTCGTTGCCTTCCTCGTGCTCTTCGCCATCGTCGCGAATCTCAGCGCGATGCCACTTGGCTACTACGACATTTCCCAGATGACGACGAGCGGGGCCACCCTGGCCATCGCCGCGATGGGGCAGACCCTTGTCATTCTGGCTGGCGGTTTCGACCTTTCGGCGGCCGCGATAATCTCCCTGGTCAATGTCACGTTGGCCTCATTCCCGGCTGGCGGGTCTGTATCGCCATGGACACTTGGCGCGGTCGGAGTGGGTATCGGACTGCTCGTGGGAGCCTTCAACGGATTCTTCGTCGCTTTCCTGCGCCTGCAATCGATCGTGGTGACGCTGTCGACAATGTTCATCCTGCAGGGCGTTACCCTCATCGTGATGGATAAGCCTGGAGGCATGATCGAGCCCAGCTTGTCCGAGATGCTGATCGGCGACCTCGTCCCCGACTGGGTCCCCATGTCAGTGGCTGTCATCTTCGTCCTACTGCTGTTCTGGTATTGGCTGAAACGCACCAAGCTCGGTCTTGCCATCTACGCCGTCGGTGGTGACATGGAGAGTGCGCGTTCGGCGGGCATCTCGACGCGGCTGGTCCAGTTCGCCGTTTATGTGATCGCAGGCGGTTTCTACGGCATGGCGGGCGTGTTCATCAGCGCCCAGACGGGCGCCGGCGACCCGCTCGTAGGCAATCCGATGCTGCTGCAGATGTTCGCGGCGGTGGTCGTGGGCGGAACCCTACTCGGCGGCGGGCGTGGCGGGCTCACGGGCTCCGTGCTCGGCGCCTATGTTCTGATGATCATTGTCAACATCCTGCTCGTGCTTAACGTGTCGGCTTACTACTCGACCATTGCCGAGAGCACGATCCTCCTTCTGGCTGTTCTGAGCGCGTCTGCACACCGCAGATCGGTGCTGGCCCGGAATATCCGGCAGGCGCTGGGGCGGTTCGCCGCCTGGCGGGAGGGCATATTGCCCGCGCAATTGTCGCTCTCGCCACGCAAATTGTCGCTGGCGGATATCCGCAGCGACAAATCGCCGGCCCGGCCGGAGAGCGCAATGGCGCCTTTCGCGACGCGCCATGCGGAGGTCATCCGTTATGCCTTGCCAGCCTATGTCTGTTTCATCGGGGTGCTGCTCGTGACGCAGTATGTGCTCGGCAACACGCTGCTGAACTTCAACTACTACAATTCGCTGATCGTCCTGTCGTCGTTCCTCGCGGTCCTGGCGCTAGGCCAGGGGACCGTGATCCTCACTGGCGGACTCGACCTATCCATCCCGTGGACGATCGGCCTGTGCGGGATATTGCTGGCCGGCCTTGTGAGCGGTTCTGACGCGGCCCTCCTCTATGCGGTACCGGCCGTGCTCGGCGTCGGACTGCTGATCGGGTTCCTCAACGGCTTCGGCATCGTCGCGCTCGGCCTGTCTCCGATCGTCATGACGCTTGCGGTCAACGGACTGCTGCAGGGAGTGGCAATGCTCTATTCGGGTGGCACACCTGACGGGTTCTCCTCGCCCATGCTCCGTGCGTTCATGACCACGCGCGTGTTCGGAATTACGCCCGTGGTGCCTTTCGTGCTGCTTTTCGCCTTGGCAGCGATGACGTTGCTGGGGCGAACCGGTTTCGGCCGGCGTGTCTATGCGATTGGAAACAGCGAGCGGGCAGCTGAGCTTTCTGCAATTCCCGTCAAGCGGACGGTGATTGCCGTCTACATGCTTTCCGGCCTGTGCTCGGCAATGGTGGGCATTCTGCTCACCGGCTTTTCCGGCCAGGCCAGCCTCGGCATGGGCGACGAATATTTGCTGCCCTCGATCGCGGTGGTGGTCGTCGGAGGTGCGCTGATCACTGGGGGCCGCGGTTCCTACATCGGGATGCTCGGCGGCGTCATCCTGCTGACTGCCCTTCAGATGCTGCTCGCCGGCACGACCATTCCGACCTCCACGCGGTCGATCCTTTACGGGATGGTCATCTTGGGCGCGATCATCGCCCTTAGGGATCGACGCAGCTGAGCCGACCGAACTGATTGAGAAACCAGTGCCAAAGGAATCGATATGTCCCGTGTAGCGATCATCGGAAGCGGCTTCATTGGCCGCGCTTGGGCCATCACCTTCGCTCGCGCGGGACACGACGTGGTTCTATGGGACGCGGCGCCGGATGCTCCGGCAATCGCCCGAGACTACATAGCGGGGCTTTTGCCGGATCTCGAGGCAAACGGGCTGCTGAATGACGGTCCGGATAAGGTGCTGGGCCGTATCTCCACCAGCTCCAACGTTGACGAGGCGCTCGAAGGCGTCGTGCACGTGCAGGAGAATGCGCCCGAGAAGCTGGACTTGAAGAGGACGGTGTTCTCGATGCTTGACGAGAAGGCTCCCCGCGATGCGGTGCTTGCCAGTTCGACCTCGGCGCTGCTTCCGTCCGCCTTCACGGCGCATCTTGCCGGTCGCGAGCGCTGTCTGGTCGCTCACCCTATCAATCCGCCATATCTCGTTCCGGCAGCCGAGCTCGTGCCCGCGCCCTGGACCTCTTCAGAGGTCATGGAACGCGCCGTGGCCTTTTTTCGGGCCTCGGGCCAGGCGCCGCTCGTTATGAAGCGCGAGATCGACGGCTTCATCATGAACCGCCTTCAGGGTGCATTGCTGGAGGAGGCTTTTCGCCTCGTCGACGAAGGCTATGCCTCGGTCGACGACATCGACATCGGCATCCGCGACGGCTTGGCCTTGCGCTGGTCCTTCATCGGGCCGTTCGAGACCATCGACCTGAACGCGCCTGGCGGCGTGCGCGACTACGTCGAGCGCTACGAGAGCCTCTACGAGAATCTCTGGCCCAGCACGCAGCACCGCGCCCACTGGGGCGGCGCTGTCCTAGATAGGATCGAAAGGGATCGACGGTCGAAGCTGCCTGCCGAAAAACTCGTCGAACGGCAGGAATGGCGTGACCGCCGCTTGATGGCGCTCGTCGCCCACAAGCGTGAAGCGGCCAAGAAAATCGGCTCCTGATTCACCCCCCCCCAGCATTCGAGGTCCAAGCTCATGTCCAAAGCTGCATCAGGCAAAGTCATAATCACCTGCGCCGTAACAGGCGCCATCCACACACCGTCAATGTCGAAATACCTCCCGATCACGCCGCAGCAGATCATCGACGACGCCTTGGGGGCGGCCGAGGCGGGTGCCGCGATCCTCCACCTGCATGCCCGCGATCCCGAGAACGGCAAGCCGGATCAGACCCCGGACGCCTTCATGAAGTTCCTACCCCAAATCAAACAGGCGACGAACGCTGCCATCAACATCACCACGGGCGGCAGTCCCTACATGAAGGTGGAGGAGCGCGTCCTCCCCGCCCAGTTGCTCAAGCCGGAAGTCGCCTCGCTCAATATGGGATCGATCAACTTCGGCCTCTTCCACCTGCTCGACAAGTACAAGGACTTCAAGTTCGATTGGGAGAAGTCGCATCTTGAAGCAACCAAGGATCTCGTCTTCCGGAACTCGTTCAAGGACATCGAGTTCATCCTAAAGACATGTTACGAAAACAACACGCGCTTCGAATTCGAGTGCTACGACATCGCTCACCTCTATAATCTCAAGCATTTCGCCGATCGCGGGCTCGTCAAACCGCCGTTCTTCGTTCAATCGGTGTTCGGCATCCTAGGCGGCATCGGCACGCATCCGGAAGACGTGCAGCATATGAAGCGGACTGCCGATCGGCTGTTCGGCTCGGACTACCGCTGGTCCGTTCTGGGTGCTGGCGCCAGCCAGCTCAGGATCGCGGCTCAGGCGGCCGCCCTCGGTGGGAATGTGCGCGTCGGTCTGGAGGACTCGCTGTGGGCCGGCAGGGGTAAGCTCGCCAAATGCAGTGCCGACCAGGTGCATATGGTGCGCAGAATCATCGAAGGCCTGGGACTGGAGGTGGCTACGCCGGACGATGCGAGAGAAATCCTGTCGCTGAAGGGCGGCGCCAACGTCAACTTCTGAGAACCGTAAGAGGCGCCAGGTCACTTGCCCGCAGTGACCAACCGGGTTGGACGCCAGCTGTTCGATCTCGCCGACCGTTCAATTCCGGGGGGTATCTTTGGCGGAGCGCCGCTGCCAAAAAACCCTTCAGACGGTTGCTGCGGGGATGCTGGTCCGGGTCGCCATAGGGGAACGCGGTCGAGAAACAGGCGTGCACAATCGAACAGGAGGACAACATGCTCAAGCAAATTAGACGGATCGTCACGGCAAACGACCCGAACGGCAAGTCTGAAGTTCTTTTCGACGGGATCGCCGACCATACGATCACGGTGCTCACTGAGCTGTGGCAGACACCCGCCGGCAAGCACGACCACAATTCTCCCGAGGATCTTGCCAGACGGTCCGACTGCATCGAGCCGCCGCCGGGCGGTACCATCTTTCGCTTCTTTCAGATTGCTCCGGAATCACAATCCGCCCACTTGTCCCGCGATGAGCGTCAGAAGGCCGCCCACCAGTGGTTCGCCGCCATGCGTTCGCAGCACCTTCAGCCTGACACTTCCCGGCATGAAACCATGCACCGCTCATCGACCACGGACTACATCGTGCTGCTGTCAGGTCAAATCACGCTCGTGCTCGACAAGGAAGAGCGAGACCTCAAGCCGTTCGACGTGGTCATTCAGCGCGGCACCAATCATGCCTGGGTCAATCGCGGCACCGAGGATGCACTTCTGATGTCCGTGCTGGTCGACGCCCAGCACGAAACCTAAACGGTGTTCGGCGATGCAGTCGCAACTTTGATCCTCGATCGGCCGCTTCAATCGCTGCTGCGCCATATCCATCCTCTGGACGTCAAAAGCCGTCAGTCAGCTGTCGGCTCCAATCTGCGGCCATTCCGGAATACGCCTCCGGCCGGCCGCTTCCGTGCCCAGCCAGCTGATCCTCCAGAATTGCATGAATTTGGGCTCGGCGTGGTCTCCGCCACGGCAGGGTTAATTTTCTCGTTCACGGTGACCGTTCGTTAAGCCTCCGAGTGAGGTCGGCCGGGGTAAGGCCCTGTTAAGCCTGACGTTTAAGTCGAATTTTATGGGTATTCGATAGGGTCGATCCCAAGGTGAGAAGCAAAAAGAAAATCACCAAGGCGACAAACGAGAGGCTAAAACCATGATCAATACGCGCCAGGCGGCGAAGCCCGCCGTTGCAGCCGATGAACGCCGCGACGCGATCCGTTCCCTTTACTTGGAATCCTTGCAGCTTGTTGAAAAACTTCACCGCCGTTTGCTCGACGTGATCAAGGATGAATTCGACAGGAACGGTCGCAGCGACATCAACGCGATCCAGGCGCTGCTCCTGTTCAATATCGGCAATGCCGAACTCACCGCCGGTGAGCTGCGCTCGCGCGGCTACTATCTCGGCTCGAACGTCTCCTACAATCTGAAGAAGCTTGTCGATCTCGGCTTCATCAATCATCAGCGCTCGCGTATCGACCGGCGCTCGGTCCGCGTCAGCCTGACCGCGAAGGGGCAGGAAGTCGCGGAGGTGGTGGCGCGTCTCTACGAACGCCACATCGGATCGATCGAGCAGGTCGGCGGGATCAATACCGAAGAGTTCCAGCAGATGAACCGGGCGCTCCAGCGTCTCGACCGCTTCTGGAACGATACGATCGCCTATCGGATGTAACCGATAGAGGTGCTTGGTGGCATGAACCGGCGTCGAGAGGCGCCGGTTTCATTTCAGCCTCTCACAACCTCGTGTGTTGTGCCGGCCATTCTGCCGCCATATTCGGATGGCCAAGGAAAGTCTCATGCTGCCGCTCGCGTTTCGCAGTGGCTGTTTTTGCCGAGGGGAGGGGATTCTCTCGCGCCGCTTTGATCATGTCCTCGCCTGCTATGGTTGGCGAAATATTAAGGTTGGCGCGGATATTTTCCCGATGCGGGGCCTGAGAACGAAACGATGTCTGGAATGTCCATGAAAGCAAACCGCCGATTGTTCCTTACCGGCGCCGGTGCGATGGCCGCCGCCGCCTTTGCAGGTGCAGCGAATGCTCAGGACGTGGTCGGCGACATTCTGAGTTCGCCTCGTCGTGGCAACTGGGACGACCAGTTCGATGCCAGCGTCAGCCAGTCCGGTACCAAAGTCGCCTCCCACCTGCCGATTTTCAGTCTCGGAACGGTTTCCTATGTCGAGCAGGCCATCGGCCAATATTCGGGCATCGTCGCCCAGGGCGGCTGGCCCTTCGTTCCCGACACGAAGAAGCTTCAGCTCGGCGTGTCGGACCCGGACGTCGAGGTGTTGCGCAAGCGTTTGATGATTGGTGGCGATCTTTCGACGCGCGCAGGTATCAGCCCGTCCTATGACAGCTATGTCGATGCGGCCGTGAAGCGCTTCCAGGCGCGCCATGGGCTTCCCTCGGACGGTGTCATGGGCAAATATACTTACGCGGCGATGAACGTTGCTGCGCCCATTCGCCTCGGCCAGCTTCAGACCAATCTCGAGCGCCTGCGCGAGATGACCGCGGGCGAGCTTCCCCATCGTTTCGTGATGGTCAATGTTCCGGCCGCACAGATCGAAGCGGTGGAGAATGGTCGTGTCGTGCTTCGCCATACAGCGATCGTGGGCAAGATCGATCGTCAGACTCCGATCCTCAATTCCAAGATCAACGAAGTCATCATCAACCCGTACTGGAATGCGCCGGAATCGATCGTTCGCAAGGACATCATCCCGCTGATGCGCAAGGATCCGCAGTACCTCGCCAAGAACTCCATCCGCATCCTGGGGCCGGACGGCAACGAGATCGATCCGGCGACGATCGACTGGTCCACGGAGGACGCGGCAAAGTTCCGCTTCCGCCAGGATCCGGGCGCCATCAACGCGATGGCCTCGGTCAAGATCAATTTCCCGAACCCGCATGCCACCTACATGCATGACACGCCGCAGCAGAGCCTCTTCTCCAAGCTGATGCGTTTCGATTCGTCGGGCTGCGTGCGCGTGCAGAACGTGCGAGACCTCGTCACCTGGTTGCTGCGCGATACTCCGGGCTGGAACCGCCAGCGCTTCGAGCAGACCATCAAGAGTGGTGAAAGTGTCCCGGTGGCGATCGCTGAGCCGGTGCCTGTCTATTTCACCTACATCTCGGCCTGGTCAACGGGCGATGGTGTCGTCCATTTCCGCGACGACATCTACGGCCGCGATGGGGTCGACGAGCTGCAGATATCGGCACTCTGAGCGCAGTCCGGGCCAGAGCCCTCAAAAGCCGAAAAGAAAAGGGCCGCCGATCGGGGCGGCCCTTTCGATTTCCGCAAGCTGCCGCCAGGCCCGGGCCGCCAAGGCCTGTCCAATGCACTTCACTCCGCGCGGGCAGGCGGCTGCGGCGCCAATCCGCCGCATCTCTGGCGTCGATCGGCTAAGTGGGGTCGGACGCAAACCGGCCAGCAAAATTCGCGCCGCGAACGTGGCGGGGGCGGACGAAGTGTGTTAATGCGCGGCGCAATTCTCCCGAGCCAAAGGATCCTCGCCATGGCAACAGAAACGGTCGCCTCGAACCAGTTCGAATCCTTTTTCACAAGAACACTGGCCGAGGCAGATCCTGAAATCTTCGGCGCCATCCGCGACGAACTCGGTCGGCAACGCCATGAGATCGAGCTGATTGCATCGGAGAACATCGTTTCCCGCGCCGTGCTCGAGGCGCAAGGCTCGATCATGACAAACAAATATGCCGAGGGATATCCGGGCAAGCGCTATTACGGCGGCTGCCAGTTCGTCGATGTCGCGGAGGAACTCGCCATAGAGCGGGCCAAGAAGCTGTTCGGCTGCGCCTATGCGAATGTCCAGCCGAATTCCGGCAGCCAGATGAACCAGGCCGTTTTTCTCGGCCTCCTGCAGCCGGGCGATACCTTCATGGGCCTCGATCTGAATTCGGGCGGCCATCTCACCCATGGTTCGCCCGTCAACATGTCGGGCAAATGGTTCAAGGTGGTTTCCTACGGCGTGCGTCGGGATGACCATCTGCTCGACATGGACGAGATCGAGCGCCTTGCTCACACGCACAATCCCAAATTGATCATCGCGGGCGGAACCGCCTATTCGCGGATTTGGGATTTCAAGAGGTTCCGCGAGATCGCCGATGCAGTCGGCGCCTATCTGATGGTGGACATGGCGCATATTGCCGGCCTCGTCGCCGGCGGCGAGCACCCTTCGCCGTTCCCGCACGCCCATGTCGTGACGACCACGACGCACAAGTCGCTGCGCGGACCGCGCGGCGGGATGATCCTGACCAATGACGAGGACATCGCCAAGAAGATGAATTCGGCGGTGTTCCCGGGCCTCCAGGGCGGTCCGCTGATGCATGTGATCGCGGCCAAGGCCGTTGCACTCGGCGAGGCGCTTCAGCCCCAATTCAAGCAATATGCCAGGGACGTCGTCGCCAACGCCAAGGCACTCGCATCAAGCTTGCAGGAGACGGGTCTCGACATCGTTTCGGGGGGGACCGACAATCATCTCATGCTGGTCGATCTGCGACCCAAGAACGCAACGGGCAAACGCGCCGAGGCAGCGCTCGGCCGGGCCAACATCACCTGCAACAAGAACGGCATCCCCTTCGATCCCGAGAAGCCCTTCGTCACTTCCGGTGTCCGCCTGGGGACGCCGGCCGGCACCACGCGCGGCTTCGGCCAGGCAGAATTCCGGGAGATCGGCCGGCTGATCGCGGAGGTGCTCGACGGTCTCAAGGCCGCCAATTCCGACGAAGGCAACGCCACGGTCGAAGCGGCTGTTAAGGCCAAGGTCCTGGCGCTTACCGAGCGTTTCCCGCTCTATCCCTATATGTGACGGCATAAGCCTAACGTGAACGACAAGTGCAAGGCGATGCATCGCCTTGCACTTTGCCCGAAAGGCTCTAAGCCTGTCTCGCCAAGAAGAATCGCGAGACGATATGCGCTGCCCCTATTGCCAGTCGGAAGACACCCAGGTGAAGGACTCCCGTCCGGCGGAAGATGGCTCGGCGATCCGCCGCCGCCGTGTCTGCCCGACCTGCGGCGGTCGCTTCACCACCTTCGAGCGGGTGCAGTTGCGCGATCTTGTCGTGATCAAGAAATCTGGTCGCAAGGTCCCCTTCGACCGCGACAAGCTTCTTCGCTCGGTCGAGATCGCGGTGCGCAAGCGCAACGTCGATCCCGAGCGGATCGATCGCGCGGTGACGGGGATTGTTCGCCAACTCGAGAGTTCGGGGGAGACCGAGATTCCCTCGGGCGAGATCGGCCGCCTCGTCATGGAGGCTCTGAAGTCGCTGGACGATGTCGCCTATGTGCGGTTCGCCTCTGTCTATCGCAACTTCCGTGAAGCCAAGGACTTCCATGACGTGTTGGGCGAACTGAAGACGGAAGACGACGCTGGCTGAACGTCGGTGCGCTGATCCAGTTGCGGCAAGGCGGCCCGGCCGTTACAGCTTCGCGCCATGACCCAATGCATTCGTGACGTGCAATTCTCCGGCTGCCTATGACCACCACCGCCATCGATCGCCGTTTCATGGCGGCGGCAATCCGCCTGTCCCGACAGCACAAGGGACGCACCTCCACAAATCCATCCGTCGCGACGCTCATCGTGCGCGACGACGGAAGCGGTCCGGTGATCGTCGGACGCGGGGTAACTGCCATCGGCGGGCGTCCGCACGCCGAGCCTCAGGCCTTGGCCGAGGCCGGCGAACTCGCACGCGGCGCGACGGCCTATGTGACGCTGGAGCCGTGCGCGCATCACGGGCGCACGCCGCCTTGCGCCAACGCGTTGGTGAGCGCCGGAATTGCCAGGGTTGTCGGGGCTGCCAGCGATCCCGATCCCCGCGTTTGCGGAAAGGGTTACGCCATTCTCCGCGAGGCAGGCATTGCCGTGGATGAGGGCGTTTTGGCGGACGAGGCGGCCGATCTGCTCGCCGGCTACTTGATTCGATCGCTCAAAAAGCGGTCCGAAGTGATTCTGAAACTTGCCCTTTCCGCCGATGGTATGATCGGAAGGCTCGGCGCAGGCCAGGTGGCGATCACCGGAGCGACCGCGCGTGCCCAGGCACATTTGATGCGCATGGAAGCGGATGCTATCGTGGTTGGCATCGGCACGGCGCTTGCCGACGATCCGCTGTTGACGGTCCGCCTCCCCGGGCTCGAAGGACGATCGCCGGTGCGTATCGTGCTCGATCGACAAGCAAAATTGCCGGTGGCCTCGAAGTTGGCGCTCTCCGCTCGCGACGTGCCGCTGCTGGTGGCGGTCGGTCCTGAGGGGGACGAGGAGAGGAAGACAGCGTTGGCCGCCGCCGGCGCGGACTTCCTCGCCACCGAGACCTATAATGGGCGGATCGCGCTTCCCGAGTTGCTGGACGATCTGGCGGCGCGGGGTGTATCGAGCATCATGGTCGAAGGCGGGGCCGATACAGCACGTGCCTTCCTCGAAGACGATCTGGTCGATCGGATCGTCTTGTTTCGCGGGGCTGCCGCGATTGGCGCCGGTGGCGTTGCGTCGCCCATAGATCACGACCACATACCGGGCGGTTTCAGGCTGAACCGTGAGGCGCGGTTCGGCGAAGATCACTATGCGGAATGGCTGAGGGCAATCTGATGTTTACTGGAATCGTCACCGATGTCGGGACCCTCGCAGAAGTTTCCTCTCTGCCCCAAGGGCGGCGACTTCGGATACAGACCGCCTACGACCCTGCAAGTATCGCCATCGGCGCGTCGATCGCTTGCGGCGGCGTCTGTCTGACGGTGACCGCGCTGCCGGAACAGGGCGCCAATCATCGATGGTTCGAAGTCGAGGCTTGGGAAGAGGCGTTGCGGCTCACGACCGTCGCGGAATGGCGAGAAGGCGCGCGCATCAATCTTGAACGGGCGCTGAAGATAGGCGACGAGCTCGGGGGCCATATCGTTTCCGGCCATGTCGACGGCACAGCGGAGATCGTGGCCCGCGAGGAGGAGGGCGACGCGGTCCGCTTTGTGCTCGAAGCGCCGCGCGATCTCGCGAAGTTCATCGCCCCAAAGGGGTCAGTCGCCCTCGACGGTACCTCGCTCACGGTCAACAAGGTCGAGGGCACGCGTTTCGACGTGTTGCTGATCCACCATTCGCTCGCCGTGACGACTTGGGGCGAGCGCAAGATCGGTGACCGCGTCAATATCGAGATCGACACGATGGCGCGTTATGCGGCTCGCCTTGCTCAGGCTGCTGCGGACGGGCTGTAGCGGCAGGAACACGATCGCCCGATCGATCTGCGTTCCCACGCCGCAGCTCGCTTTGTCTTCTTATGCGAACGAACGGCTTGCGGTCACACGTGGTTCGGCCTAAGTCACCGGCAATCCCCGGAGACATTCATGCCCAATCCTGAAAAGCCCCATCTGCTTATTGTCGAGGCGCGCTTCTACGACGACCTCGCAGACGCTCTGCTCGAAGGCGCTAAGGCCGCGCTCGACGAGGCGGGCGCGACCTATGACATCGCCACCGTACCTGGCGCCCTCGAGATTCCTGCGGTGATCTCCTTCGCATTGGAGGGGGAAGCGGACTATGATGGCTATGTCGCGCTCGGCACCGTCATCAGGGGCGAGACCTATCATTTCGACATCGTGGCCAACGAGTCGAGCCGCGCCCTCATGGATCTCGCCGTCAATGAGGCGATCGCTATCGGCAACGGCATCCTGACGACCGAAAACGACGACCAGGCCTGGGCGCGGGCCCGCCGCAGCGAAGGCGACAAGGGCGGCTTCGCCGCTCGCGCCGCCTTGACGATGATCGCCCTGCGCGATCGCTTCGGAGCTTGATATGGCTGAGCCGGGCGACAAGTCCGCACCGACGATCCGCCACGCCAACAAGCGCGGTGCCGCGCGGCTTGCCGCCGTCCAGGCGCTGTACCAGATGGATGTGGCTGGCAGCGGGCTTCTAGAGATCACCGCCGAGTACGAGACGTTCCGGCTTGGCAAGGAGGTCGACGGGGCGCTCTATCGGGAAGCTGATGCGCAGTGGTTCCGCGCGATCCTCGCGGGCGTGGTCGAGAAACAAAAGACGGTCGACCCCTTGATCCGTCAGGCATTGACGGACGACTGGCCGTTGTCGCGGCTCGACTCGACTTTGCGCGCCATCTTGCGCGCCGGGGTCTACGAATTGATGGAGCGCGACGATGTCCCCGTCGCCGTCATCGTCTCGGAATATGTCGATATCGCCAAAGCGTTTTACTCCGAGGACGAACCGAAACTCGTCAACGCGGTCCTCGATCGGGTCTCGCGCAAGGTGCGCGGAGAGGGACGGGGAAAAGACGCGTCGTGAACGCGGTCGAGCGCCAGGCGAGGCGGACGGCGCTCATCCTGGCATCGTCGCAAGCGATCGTCGGGTCCGCGTCGTCCATCTCCATGTCCATCGGTGGGCTGGCGGGTTATTTCCTGCTAGCGACAGACAAGTCTCTGGCAACGGCTCCGGTGACCGGCTTCAATATCGGTGTGGCGCTCGGTGCGTTGCCTGCCGCCGCCTTGATCCGCCGCGCCGGTGCTCGTGGCGGCTTCATGCTCGGAACCCTGGTTACCGCCATAGGCGGCGCATTGGCCACCTTTGCCCTGTTCCAGGGCACGTTCTGGCTGTTTGCGGCCGGGCTCTTTGTGGTGGGATGCGGAGGCGCCTTCGTGCAGCAATTGCGCTTCGCCGCCGCCGACAGCGCTCCGACGGGTTTCAAAGCCAAGGCGATCTCCTTTGTGATGGCGGGCGGCATCGTGACCGCCATTCTCGGGCCACAGATCGTCATTTTCACACATGATCTTTTTGCCCCGGTGCCGTTCGCCGGGTCTTTCGCCGCGATAATTGTGCTCGCGGTGATCGGCGCGGCGGTTCTGTCCCTGCTGCGCCAGGGCCCCGGCACGGCGCACTCCCTTACGGTGGATGCCGTTCCGCCGCGACCTCTGGCCGCCATCGTTGCCCAACCACATTTCTTGGTGGGCCTGCTTTGCGGCGTCGGCTCCTTTGCCCTGATGTCGTTCGTGATGACGGGAGCGCCGCTTGCCATGGTGGGGTGCGGATTCTCGGCGGACGAAGCAACTCTTGGCATCTCTTGGCATGTGATGGCCATGTTCGGGCCAAGCTTTTTCACCGGGCGCCTCGTCCATCGCTTCGGAGCGGAACGCATCATTGCCTTGGGATTGCTCCTGTTGCTCGGATGCGCCGGCGTCGCCCTTACAGGGATCGCGCTCTGGCAGTTCTGGACCGCGCTCATCCTTCTGGGGCTAGGCTGGAACTTCGGCTTTATCGGTGCGACGGCGATGGTCGCCGACGCGTATCGCCCCGCGGAAAAAGGCAAGGCGCAGGGGTTTCACGATTTCGTTCTCTTCGGCTCGGTCGCCTTCGCGTCGCTGATGGCCGGGATGGTCTACAATATTTGGGGCTGGAACATGCTCAATTGGATCGTTTTCCCGGTCGCTCTCATATGCCTCGGCGCTCTCGGCGTGCTTATGACCCGCCGTGGGCCGGCTTATGCTTCCTGATTGTCAGGATGAAGCAGGAGTCTGCGGATCGCGTCTTGTAGCCTGCCGGTCTCTGCTCCATTTTCGTTCTCGGACGGCTCGTTGCCGGCCGCGCGATGGCAAAAGATTTCGCCGCCGCCGCGTCTTATGAAACCGGATGCCCCGACGTCGCGTTTGGCACGTGCTGGTATGCGCCGCTGGAATCCAGTTCTCGAAGGGGGAAGCTCATGAATGCGATAGGACGTCTTCTCGGGGCAGGCGTCGTGCTGGCCCTTGCCACGGCCACGGCCGAAGCTCAGGTCGTCGTTTCATCGAAGATCGATACGGAAGGGAGTGTGCTGGGCCATATCATCCAGTCGGTCCTCAACGCCAACGACATCCCCACCACCGATCGCATCCAACTCGGCGCCACCCCGGTGGTACGCAAGGCGATCATCGCCGGCGAGATCGACATTTACCCGGAATATACGGGTAATGCCGGATTCTTTTTCGAGAAGGCGGACGACCCGGTGTGGAAGGATGCCGCCAAGGGCTTCGAGACCGCCAAGAAGCTCGACTACGACGCCAACAAGATCGTCTGGCTGTCGCCCGCGCCCGCCAACAACACCTGGGCCATCGCGGTGCGCAAGGATGTGGCGGAGCAGAACAAGCTCGCTACCCTTACGGATTTCGGCAAGTACGTTTCGGGTGGCGGCACGGTCGTGCTTGCGGCCTCGTCCGAATTCGTCAACTCGGCCGCAGCGCTTCCGGCCTTCCAGACAACCTACGGCTTCACGCTCAAGCCTGAGCAACTGATCACGCTTTCGGGCGGAGACACCGCGGCGACAATCGCGGCGGCGGCCAACCAGACGAACGGCGCCAACGCCGCGATGGTTTACGGCACCGACGGCGGCATTGCCCCGTCCGGCCTCGTAGTCCTGGAGGACGACAAGGCGGTGCAACCGGTCTATCAGCCGGCTCCGATCATCAGGGAAGCAGTGCTGAAGGAACATCCGCAGATCGAGCAGCTTCTGAAGCCGGTCTTCGATAAGCTGGACCTTGTGACGCTTCAAGAGCTCAATGGCCGCGTCCAAGTCGGCGGCGAGCCCGCCAAATCCGTCGCCGAAGATTTTTTGAGAAAGAACGGCTTCTTGAAGTAAGCTCTTCCGGCTGGCCGGACATCAAGCCCTCGAGGGGAGTTTGACGACACGCGTGGACAAGCTCGGCGTCGCGATCGCCGCGATCGCCGTAGCGGGCGCACTCTATGCGCCCTTCGCCGTCTTTCGTGCCAATCGCATTGTCCCAGGCGAGCCGCGCTCCATATTGGAGGCCCTGCCGCTCACATGGGGGTGGTCGCTGTCGGCGGTTGTGCTTGCCGCGGCGCTGATTGCGGTTCTGCGAACGCCCGTGCGGCTGAGATTGGGGGCGGGCATCCTTGTGCTGATCGCTCTGGCGCTGGCGCAGGGCGCGGCCGGCCGACACCTTACCCCGGAGGGCAACATCTTCGCGCGCGTCTCGCCGGGATCCGGATTTTGGCTGCTCGTCTTCGCGCTCACCCTGCTTCTGGCCGATGCATTGACTAGGCTCAGGCTTTCGCCCGTCGCACGCGTCGGCGCGCTTGCCTTGGCCGCTGGTGCCATGGCGCTGCTTCTCGTGTCGGGAAGCTGGGATTCGCTCTCGATCCTGAAAGAATATGCCAGTCGCGCCGACAGCTTCTGGTCGGAAGCGGGCCGGCATGTGGCATTGGCGCTGGGATCGCTGGCGGCCGCCGCCGTGGTCGGCATACCGCTAGGCATCCTATGTCATCGCATCCGGGCAGTCCGCGAGCCGATCCTGAATGTGCTCAACATCGTCCAGACCATCCCATCGATCGCGCTCTTCGGTATACTCATCGCTCCGCTCGGCTGGATCGCCGCCAATGTTCCGGGCGCCGCCGCAATCGGAGTTCGCGGCATCGGCGTCGCTCCCGCTTTCGTCGCTCTGTTCCTCTATTCATTGCTGCCTATGGTGGCCAACACGGTCGTAGGGTTGCAAGGGGTGCCCCGGGTCGCCAATGATGCGGCGCGCGGCATGGGCATGACGGATCGGCAGCGCCTATTCGGCGTCGAGTTCCCGCTCGCCTTCCCGATCATTCTCACCGGCATCCGTATCGTGCTCGTGCAAAATATCGGCTTGGCCACGGTCGCCGCGCTGATAGGAGGGGGTGGCTTCGGTGTCTTTGTCTTCCAGGGCATAGGCCAGACGGCGATGGACCTCGTGCTGCTCGGCGCGGTTCCTACAGTGGCGCTGGCCTTCGCCGCGGCGATCATCCTCGACGCCCTCGTGGAAATGGCCTCCGAGCCGGGAAGGGCGGGAGCAGCGCCATGATTGAGATCGAGAGCGTCTCGAAACGCTACGCAGACATCACCGTCGTCGATGACGTATCCTTCGTTGTGGAGCCGCATACGATCACGACGGTGGTCGGCACGTCGGGATCGGGCAAGACGACGCTTCTGCGCATGATCAACCGGCTGGTCGAACCGACATCTGGCGTCATCAAGCTGGACGGTGTCGACAACCGCTCCATGCCGGGACACGAACTCCGTCGCCGGATTGGGTATGCCATCCAAGGACATGGGCTTTTTCCGCATCGTACCGTGGCTCAAAACATTGGCACCGTGCCCAGGCTGCTGGGCTGGGCACCTGGGAGGATCGCTGCGCGGGTCGAGGAGTTGATGGAGCTCTTCCAGCTCGACCCGGGTGACTTCGGCCAGCGCTATCCGCATGAACTCTCGGGTGGCCAGCAGCAGCGCGTCGGTGTGGCGCGCGCCTTGGCGGCCGAGCCGAACGTGCTGCTCATGGACGAGCCGTTCGGTGCGCTGGATCCGATCATCCGGTCCAAGGCACAGGAGGATCTCCTCGAGATCCAACGCCGCTTCGGCACGACGATCATTCTCGTCACACACGACATGGAGGAGGCGATCCATCTCGGTGGCAGGATCGCGGTGATGGACGGAGGGCGGCTACTGCAATATGCGGCGCCGGCCGAGATCCTTGCTCATCCCGCCAGCCAATTCGTCGAGCATCTGGTGGGAGCTGGCGATCGACCGTTCCGGCTGCTGTCGATCGGACGTGTCGCTGACGTCGTCGAGCCCGGCAGTGCGGAGGGGGAGGCCATTGCCGCGGAGGCCAGCCAACGGGATGCGCTCGCCGAATTGCTGTGGTCCGGCCGGAAGGCCCTGCCGGTCGTCGCGGCCGATGGAAGTGCGCTAGGGTGCGTCACGGTGGACGCGCTCCTCAAGCGAGCGGCGAGGCCCGCATGACCCGCGTCCTGCCTGTCGCGGTGCGGCTTGTTGCCCTTGCTCTTCTCGTCGCGTTCGTGACCAATCCGGAGTGGTTCGCGCCGCTTTTCCGGCCGCTTACGCAGAATAATGCGCCGGCCATCTACAATCAGGGAAGCCTGCTAAGCCTGACGTTTCAGCACTTGAGGACCGTGGCGATCGCGACGATTGCCGCGACGGCGGTTGCCATTGCGCTCGCCGTGCTCGTTACCCGGCCATTGGGCGCCGAGTTCCTGCCGCTGTCGCGGAGCCTCGTGAACATCGGCCAAACCTTTCCGCCCGTCGCCGTGCTCGCGCTGGCAGTGCCCGCGGTCGGCTTCGGAGAAAAGCCCACGCTCATCGCCCTCTTTCTTTACGGGCTGCTGCCCATCTTCGAGAATGCGCTGACGGGTCTGACCACGTTGCCGCCATCGGTCCTGGAGGCAGCCCGCGGCGTTGGCATGACGGGGTGGCAACGGCTGGCCAGGGTCGAGCTGCCGCTGGCAGTTCCCGTCATTCTGGCCGGAATCCGGCTCTCGGTCGTCATCAGCTTGGCCACGGCGACCATCGGATCCACCGTCGCGGCCAAGACCTTGGGTGAGGTGATCATTGCCGGGTTGCAGTCCAACAATCTTGCCTTCGTGCTGCAGGGTGGTCTGATCGTGGCCGCGCTCGCAGTGCTGATTTACGACGCGCTCACCGCACTTGAACGAATCGCTGCACGCCGCACGGGACGGCTCCCGTCCGTAGACTGACGGATTTTCGCCGATTCCTTTTTGGGAGACCCATTGGAGGCGAAATCAGGGCCGAAAATTAACAAAACCTTGACGGTCCCAAGCCCGGTTCGTTAAGCCGCTAGTAGGCCGGATTCCGTCCAACGACCGGCCTTTCCCAATGGCCCGGGGGAGGGGTTCTATTCGGGTCGCAATCGAGGAAATCCGCAATGACTATGCTTTACGTCGTCATTCTCTGCGGGCTGCTATCTGTCCTATACGCTATCTGGGCGACACGGTCGGTCCTCGCTGCCGATCAGGGCAATGCACGCATGCAGGAAATCTCTGCCGCCATCCGTGAGGGTGCGCAGGCCTATCTCGCGCGCCAATACACCACGATCGCCATTGTCGGCATCGTCGTTTTCCTTCTCGCTTGGTGGCTCCTTTCCAGCACCGCAGCGGTCGGTTTCCTGATAGGGGCCATCCTTTCCGGCGCCGCCGGCTTCATCGGCATGCATGTCTCGGTCCGCGCCAATGTCCGCACTGCCCAGGCCGCGTCGAATAGCCTGGCAGCCGGCCTCGACATCGCGTTCAAGTCCGGCGCGATCACCGGCTTGCTGGTGGCAGGCCTCGCACTGCTCGGCGTCTCGGTCTACTACTGGATCCTCGTGGGACCGCTCGGCTATCAGCCGGCTGACCGCGCCGTCATCGACGCTCTCGTAGCCCTCGGCTTCGGCGCTTCGCTGATCTCCATCTTCGCCCGCCTCGGAGGCGGCATCTTCACCAAAGGAGCCGACGTGGGCGGCGATCTGGTCGGTAAGGTGGAGGCCGGCATTCCGGAAGACGACCCGCGCAACCCCGCCACCATCGCCGACAATGTCGGCGACAATGTTGGCGACTGCGCCGGCATGGCGGCCGACCTCTTCGAGACCTACGCGGTCACCGTCGTCGCCACCATGGTACTGAGCGCCATCTTCTTCAGTGGAACCGCCGTGCTTGGAAGCGCCATGCTTTATCCGCTGGCGATCTGCGCGGTTTGCATCATCACGTCCATCATCGGTACTTTCTTCGTCAAGCTCGGCGCCAACGGCTCGATCATGGGCGCCCTTTACAAAGGACTGATCGTTACCGGTCTCCTGTCGATCGTTGGCCTGTGGATCGCAACCCAACTCACCATAGGATGGGGCGAGATCGGGACGGCGGGCGGCATTCCCGTCACCGGCACCAATCTATTCGTCTGCGGCTTGGTCGGTCTGCTGGTGACGGCGCTGATCGTGGTCATCACCGAATATTATACCGGCACAGGCAAGCGACCGGTCGTGTCGATCGCCCAGGCTTCGGTGACCGGCCACGGCACCAACGTCATCCAGGGCCTCGCGGTCTCTCTCGAGGCCACGGCCCTTCCTGCGATCGTCATCGTCGGCGGCATCATCGCGACCTATCAGCTTGCCGGCCTGTTCGGCACGGCAATCGCCGTGACCACCATGCTTGGCCTTGCCGGCATGATCGTCGCGCTCGACGCTTTCGGCCCCGTCACGGACAATGCCGGCGGCATCGCTGAAATGTCGGGACTGCCCAAGGAGGTGCGCCAGTCGACCGACGCGCTGGATGCGGTGGGCAACACCACCAAGGCCGTCACCAAGGGGTATGCGATCGGCTCGGCCGGTCTCGGTGCCCTGGTGCTGTTCGCAGCCTACAGCTACGACCTGCAGTATTTCGCGGCCAACAGCCAACAGTTCCCGTATTTCGCGGATCTCGGCACAGTATCGTTCGACCTTTCCAATCCGTATGTGGTCGCCGGGCTGATCTTCGGTGGCCTGATACCATACCTGTTCGGCGGCATCGCTATGACCGCGGTCGGTCGCGCCGCGGGATCGATCGTCGAGGAGGTGCGCAAGCAGTTCCGCGAGAAGCCCGGTATCATGGAGGGCAAGGATCGTCCGGATTATGCGCGCGCGGTCGACCTGCTCACCAGGGCGGCGATCCGGGAGATGATCGTGCCGTCGCTCCTGCCGGTGCTCGCACCGCTCGTCGTCTATTTCGGCGTGCTGTTGATCTCCGGCTCGAAGGCCTCGGCTTTCGCCGCGCTCGGCGCCTCTCTGCTCGGCGTGATCGTCAACGGGCTGTTTGTCGCCATCTCGATGACTTCGGGCGGCGGTGCCTGGGACAACGCCAAGAAGTCGTTCGAGGACGGTTTCGTGGATAAGGACGGCGTGAAGCACATGAAGGGCTCCGAGGCGCACAAGGCGTCTGTGACGGGCGACACCGTCGGCGATCCCTACAAGGACACCGCCGGCCCGGCGGTGAACCCGGCGATCAAGATCACCAACATCGTGGCGCTTCTGCTGCTCGCCGTGCTCGCGCATTCCGCCTGAGCGGGCATTCCGGCGGCAAGGTCAATCACCTTGCGTCGCAATGCTGTAGCCGACGAAAAGAAAACCGCGGGGCTGTTCCCGCGGTTTTCTGATTCCTGTCCCTGCCGGTGCGGCCGATCAGCCGCCGCCGCCGAAGATATTGCGCGCGGCCGAGGCGCCCGTGCTGGATGCGCCGGCCAGCAACTGGCCGATGAAGCTCTGGTCCTTGCCGCCCGTTGGCGTGGTGCGGGACACGAAGTCGAAGACCTTGCCGTCCTGCAGGCCGTAATGGGCGATCTGCGTCACACGGCCATCCTCACCGAAGTAGACGGCGAGGACACGCTGGTCGACGATCGCCGGATTCATGAAGGCGACCCTGCGTACGCGGGTCTGCGAGATGTAGTAGAACACCTCATTGTCGAAAGTCGCCGTCGTGGATGGCGTGCCGAGTGCCAGCAACACCTGCTCGCGGCTGGAGCCGACAGGGACGAGATCGATCTGTTCCTGGTCGATGACGTAACCCTGGGTAAGAGTCTCGCTCGGGTTGAGAGTGCTCGTGGCGCTGCAGGCGGAGAGCGCGGCCCCGGTGGCGAGCATCAGGAACGATACGCTCGCGATCCTCTTTCCCGAGGTCTTGAAATCGTGCGAAAGCAATAACAACTCCCTCTCACCCAATCGAACAGCGGCTTGCCGCTCAAGCGGCAGAAGCGGTAAACCAGCTTTTGCGCCGATGCAACCTGACCACCCCTGATAAACGAAACCAAGGAGGCCGTCCGGCATGTTGAAACGTTTGTTCGGACGCCGAAGCTCGGCGAACCGCATCATAGTCGATCACCTCTATGCCAAAATAGTGGCGGCGGCGCGTCAGCCGGACCTATATTCGGAATGGCACGTGCCGGATACGCCGCTCGGCCGGTTCGAGATGGTCGGGCTTCATCTTTTCCTGATCTTGCATCGCGTGCGTGGCGAACAGGGCGCGATTCGCGATGTGGCTCAGGATCTGACCGACGAGTTTTTCCGCGATGTGGAGCACTCGATCCGCGAACTGGGAATCAGCGACCCCGGCGTGCCCAAGCGCATGAAGAGACTCGCCCGCATGTTCTACGGCCGGGTCGTTTCCTATGGCGACGCGATCGACGCGGGCGATCGCCAGTCCTTGGCCGATGCCATTGCCCGCAACGTGCAGCCGGATGTCGACGACTGGCCTGAGGCGGACCGGTTGGCCGGATATGTGATGGCTGCGGCCGAGGGCCTTGCCGCCCTGACCACCGACGCCATTTTGGAGGGCAGCGCCGAATTTCCCGCGCCGCTCTCCGCCCCAGGGGAAAGGAGCGCCTGATGGAAACGAAGAGCCCGGTTTCATTTCTGGCCCATGTCGCGCGCCTGCCGCAAAAGGGCATGCCCGTCGTCATCGAGGCCGGCGTGAAGGAGCGTGCGGCGCTGTCTGCCGCGCATGGTCTTCTGGAGGTAAAAAATTACCGCGCCGACCTCCTGGTCACGCCTTGGAAGCGCCATGGCGTCAAGGTCTCCGGAAACGTCCGGGCCGACATCGTTCAGGAGTGCGTGGTGACACTCGACCCGATCGAGAATCACATCGACGAGGTGGTCGAGGGCGTTTTTCTTCCCGAGGATTCCAAGCTGGGGCGCCAGGGTTTCGATGGGGGAGGCGAGATCGTGCTGGATGCGGAGGGGCCCGACAGTCCAGAGACCTACGCCGGGGACACGATCGATGTCGGGGCCTTCGCCGAGGAGTTCTTCGGCCTGGGGATCGATCCCTATCCGCGCAAGGCTGGCGCCATAGTCGAGGCGGAAAGCGAACCGGCTGTCGAAGGCCCGTTGCAGGAAAAGCTCAGGCAACTGAAGCTGAAATCCTGAAAAGCATGCTCCCAGGCGAAAAGCCGGTTGTGTCGAGGACCAAAACCGCTATTTTCGCCCGGCTTCCGCAACCCGGTCTGATCCGGGAACAAACGAGATGACAGCTTCGTGATACGTATTTCCATTGACGCCATGGGCGGTGACCACGGCCCGAACGTGACGATACCTGCGCTGGCGAAGGTGGCCGAACGACGCGGCGACGTGCGCTTCCTGGTCTATGGCCTCGAGGAACAGGTCCGCCCCGTGCTTGCCAAATTCGAGAAGTTGGGTTCGGTCACCGAGTTCCATCATTGCGAGGTGGCGGTCAGGATGGACGACAAGCCGAGCCAGGCGCTCCGCCAGGGTCGGTGGAAGTCGTCAATGTGGAAGGCGATCGAAGCCGTCAAGAGCGGCGAGGCCGATGTCTGCGTCTCCGCGGGCAACACCGGCGCGCTCATGGCGATGTCGAAATTCTGTCTGCGGACCATGGCCACCATCGAGCGCCCGGCGATCGCGGCGATCTGGCCGACAGTCCGAGGCGAAAGCATCGTGCTCGACGTCGGCGCGACGATCGGCGCCGACGCGCATCAGCTCGTGGATTTCTCGATTCTGGGCGCGGCCATGGCCCGAGCCTTGCTTGAGACGGATCGCCCGACAGTCGGCTTGCTCAATGTGGGCGTCGAAGAGATCAAGGGCCAGGAAGAAGTCAAGGATGCCGGGCGGATCCTGCGCGAAACCAATATGAAATCGATGGACTACCGGGGCTTTGTGGAAGGCGACGACATCGGCAAGGGCACCGTCGATGTGGTTGTGACGGAAGGGTTCGCCGGCAACATCGCACTGAAGACGGCCGAGGGGACGGCTCGGCAGATCGGTGAATATCTGAAGGCGGCGATGAGCCGCACGCTGATGGCCAAGATCGGATATGTCTTCGCCAAGGGCGCCTTCGATCTGCTGCGCGAGAAGATGGACGTGCGCAAGTCGAATGGCGGGGTCTTCCTCGGGCTTAATGGCATCGTGGTGAAAAGCCATGGCGGAACCGACGCCGAAGGGTTCATGGCCGCGGTCGAGTTGGGTTATGATATGGTTCGCAACCGACTGATCGAAAAGATCAAATTGGATCTCGATCAGTTCCATGCCCGGCTACCGCAGGTAGGACGTCCATTGTCCGCGGCTGACGACAACATTTAGGGGCTGAAATGATACGATCGGTTGTGCGCGGCATCGGATCGGCGCTGCCGCGCCGCATCATGAAGAATACGGATTTCGAGGGCGTCGTCGACACGTCCGACGAATGGATCATACAGCGCACCGGTATTCGCCAACGTCATATCGCAGCGGATGACGAGACAACGGCTTCGCTGGGCGAGGCGGCGGGGCGAGCCGCCCTCGACGCAGCGGGGCTCACACCAGCCGATATCGACCTGATCCTGCTCGCCACCTCCACACCCAACAACACCTTTCCGGCCACGGCGGTCGAGATCCAGCAGCGGCTCGGCATGCGCCACGGCTTCGCATTCGATATGCAGGCGGTTTGCAGCGGTTTCGTTTACGCGGTCACGACGGCCGATCTTTATCTGCGCGGCGGGATGGCCAAGCGGGTATTGCTGATTGGCTCCGAGACGTTTTCCCGTATCCTGGACTGGAACGACAGGTCCAGCTGTGTCCTCTTCGGCGACGGCGCCGGCGCGGTCGTGCTGGAAGCGGTGGAAGGGCAGGGCACCATTGCAGATCGTGGCGTGCTTGCCTGCAGCCTTCGCTCGGACGGCACTTACAAGGACAAGCTTTTCGTCGATGGCGGTCCGTCCACTACCGGCACCGTCGGGCACCTGCGCATGGAAGGCCGGGAGGTCTTCAAACATGCTGTCGGGATGATCACCGACGTGATCGAAGCCACTTACGCGCAGGCCGGCATTTCATCTGAAGACCTGGATTGGTTCGTTCCCCATCAGGCCAACAAGCGTATTATCGACGCCTCGGCGAAGAAACTCGGCATCGCCGAGGAAAAGGTCGTGATCACCGTTGACAGGCACGGCAACACCTCTGCCGCATCGGTGCCGCTCGCCTTGTCCGTCGCCGTTGCCGATGGTCGCATCAAGAAGGGCGATCTCGTCCTGCTCGAGGCGATGGGGGGCGGCTTCACTTGGGGAGCAGTGCTCCTGAGGTGGTAGGGACTGCTGCTGCCGAAGCGCCAGAGGTCCGAATGAGTCGGCGATGGTCGGGGCCTTTTGTTACGTCCGCATGGCCAGGCCACGCCTTCCCGAGCGAATTGGAAGTTGGCGTCCGAAGGGTTCTTGACCTAGACGAACCAATTACTTAACGTCGCTAGCGTTTGTATCGCTGTCGGTTTTGAGGATGGTTGGACGTTCGCATGGGGGGAAAAACACTTACGCGCGCCGACCTTGCGGAAGCCGTCTATCGAAAGGTTGGTCTCTCTCGCACTGAATCCGCCGAACTGGTGGAAACTGTCCTTGACGAGATCTGCGAGGCCATCGTGCGCGGCGAGACCGTAAAGCTCTCCTCCTTTGCCACATTCCATGTTCGCTCGAAGAACGAGCGTATCGGGCGCAATCCGAAGACTGGCGAGGAGGTGCCGATCCTTCCACGCCGAGTGATGACCTTCAAGGCTTCGAACGTCCTCAAGAACCGTATCTTGCGAGCCCACCAAAGCAACCGGAACAAGGGCGACAAGTAGCCCGAGCGACCGAGCTTTTGCCAATTGGCAGTTGACAAGCGCCGCTGGGATTGGCGTCGGTCTTGAATATTGCTGTCCAAATCGCTGAAATAGGACACGAATCGATCCTGTGGAGCGAGATGGCATGGACAAGAGCCCCGACGCGTTCCGGACGATCAGCGAGGTCGCTGAAGAGCTTGATCTGCCCCAACACGTCCTGCGTTTCTGGGAAACACGTTTTTCCCAGATAAAACCGATGAAGCGCGGCGGCGGCCGCCGATACTATCGGCCCCAGGATGTGGAACTGATCAAGGGCATCCGGCACATGCTTTACGATCAGGGCTACACGATCAAAGGTGTGCAAAAACTGCTGCGCGAAAACGGCAATCAGTTTCTGGTCGCGATCGGCAGCGGCGATGTGGCCGCGATCGAGGCGATTGCCCAGCGCAAGCAGGCTGAAACGCCACAGCAACTCACGCCGGCCGCGCAACCGCGCGGTCAGGACGACGAGATGCTCGTCGGCGAGCCGAAGGTAAAGCCGCCGCGGCGCTTCTTCGGCCTCGGCAAGACCGAGGACGAAGGTCCCGTTCAGGCGGGGAATGGGAAACTCTCGCGCGACAATCGCGCGCTCCTGCAAGAAGCGCTCTTCGACCTCCTCGAATGCAAGCGCCTGCTCGATCAGGTCCGATAAAACCGCCGGAACGAGAACCCAGTTCCAAAGAAGGGGCGTTCAGTCGTCGTTGGACGCATTGAGGTCCTCCGGCCGCCTGCCTTCGTCGGCACTCGCCACATAGCCATGTGCGGTTGCCCAATCGCGAAAGGCCGCTCGCAGGGCTTGCGGGCGCGTCAATTCGCCTTGCTCCTTGGCGTAGCGATCAAGCGCGGAAAGGAGGTCGTCCTCAAGGCGCACACTTATCTGCAAGTTTCTTCCACTGGGTTGCGGGCGTTCGGGATCAAAGGGGAGTTTAGCATCTGCCATGAGCCGATGTTAGCAGCAAAAACGGCGCTACCGTAAGTCAGCTCCGTGTCTTTGTTTTCGTGCCGGGATGACCTCAGGAACGCAGGCATTTCATCGATCGTCTTGATCTCGATCGGTTAGGCCGAAGTTCGTTGGGAGAAATCAACGGGCGATAAAATTGGTCGCTCCGGCATGGTCGCTGACACTGAGCGTGGGACTGCAGCGCAAAAAATACGTTGTAATTTAGTTAAAAAATTGCGGAGCGAAGAGTAGGCTGAACTCGCCGTAGCCGTTCTGCTTGTGCTGGTGGAACGCCAAGGTCTCGTGGGCCGACGGTCGAGGTTCTTGCCCCGAAAAGCAAGTCGGGCCGAGGCTTCCCACGGGGGAATTTCCTACGCAGCCTGGCAGCGTGGATCCTAGACGTTCTTAGCGCAGTCTCTGCCACGGTTGGGTTAGCGGACCGATCGGCCAGGCTTGGAACGAAAGTTTCTGCTCAGGGAGGAACGCACATGAAAGTCGGGGTCATTGGAGCCGGAATGGTGGGCAGTGCCGCCGCCTACGCTCTTGGCATGCGCGGGGTGGCGAGCGAGGTCGTGCTGGTCGATGTCGATCCGGCGCTGGCCGCGGCACATGCTCTCGACATTGCCCACGCCATGCCCTTTGCCTCCGGCACGAAGATTACAAGTGGTGATTACGACCGTCTTCGAGGCGCTGGGGTCCTCATCATCGCAGCAGGGGTCGCGCAGCGCCCGGGCGAAACGCGAACCGACCTGCTCGGGCGCAACGCTGCCGTCTTTCGTGGAGTCATCGGCGAAACCATGCGCGTCTGCCCCGAGGCGATCCTACTGATAGCCTCGAACCCGGTCGATATCATGACCCAGATTGCCACGGTGATTTCGGGGCTGCCCCCACGTCGTGTGATCGGGTCCGGCACCATCCTGGACTCTGCGCGATTTCGTACCCTGCTCGGGGAACATCTTCGCGTCTCACCTCGATCCATTCACGCCTATGTGGTTGGCGAACACGGTGACAGCCAAGTGCTGGCCTGGTCTTGCGCCCGGGCGGGAGCCGTTCCCATTGCGCTGTTCGGTGACCAGGTCGGGGCGCCGATCACGGAAGCGGTGCGGCAACACATCGACAACAAAACCAGAAACGCGGCGTACACCATCATCAAGGGAAAGGGATCGACCTATTACGGCATTGCGGCCGGACTTGCGCGCATCGTTGGCGCCATCCGGCAGAACGAAGAGGCCGTGCTCACGGTGTCGATCGCAGCGCCCGCTGTCGCTGGCGTCCAGACTGTAGCCCTTTCGGTGCCCCGGGTGGTAGGACGCGAAGGTGTTTCGGCCGATCTTTTCCCGCATCTCGACGCTGGTGAGCGCGAGGCGCTTTATCAAAGCGCATCCAAACTGAGAGAGCTCTTCGATTCAGTGACGTTGTGAAGTTGATCAAGCCGAGCATCGTCAACGCCCGTCCCCGGCAGCCAGATCAACAACACTCGGTTTTGACGAGGGCGGGGCCGGAAGCAAGAGTGGCCCCAAGATCAAATCAGTGAATGGCAAGTAGGGCACGTATGGCGCACGTCATGCTGCGGTTGCAACAGTCGCAAGATCTTATGCAAGGTGAATGATTCTGCGTGCGCCGTGAGCGAAGTCAGATTAACGTTGCCCCCGAAGCAAACCACCGTTGTCGTGTGGCCATCAGGTGACGCATGGGATTCCGATTTGGGATTCCGCTGCGTGGGGCGAACTGAGGCAGGCTAGCAAAGCAGCTTGGAGCAAAGCTATCCGACTCTGTGCTCACCTCTTGCCCAAGGGTCGCAGCGACGCTGGGCTGGCCATAGACGGGGACCGCCCCACGGCCTTTCGGCTGTTCCCACGGGTAGGGCGTACTGCTGATGAAGGGCGGGCGGAATATCCATGAGCGGAGCTGGATCCCACACGATCGAGCGTTGCGAGGAGGTTACCGGGACGGTCCTGCATGCCGTATTCAGTGCCCTTTTCGAGCAGCATGTCGCGCTGGAGGCGATACTGCTCAGCCCAGTATTGGTGATCGCCGGAGAGGACTGCCCTCGTCCGGCTTCCGTACAGGATGTCGCCGTGGCCACGCTTCGCTGCTTGCGCCGCCACGTGCCCACGGCAGTGCCCGGCGTTGTGTTCCTATCAGGTGGCCAGAGTGAAAGGATGGCAACGACCCACCTCAACGGCATAAACCAGCTGTCCGGGCCTAAGCCCTGGAAGGTCAGTTTCTCGTATGGACGTGCGCTCCAGGACCCGGCGCTGAAGGCCTGGCACGAGCGCGGTGCGAACCTGAAGATGGGTCAGCAAGCCCTTCAGCATCGCGCTCGCTGTAACGGAGCGGCTAGTCTCGGGACGTATACTGACGAGATGGAGGCGGCATAAGCGGCTCTGACAATTCGCCCACCGCCGCTAATCGGGCGACGACTGACGATCGCGTCTGCATCCGCCCGGCCCCAATAGGATCCGGTACTGAAACGTCTAAATCGGGAGAACTGGACGTGAACGTATTCGTAGTGAGACATGGGGAAACCGAGTGGAGCCTGAGCGGGCAACACACGGGCACCACAGAAATCCCCTTGACCGATAATGGACGACGGCAGGCGGAACGCATGCGGTCGGTGTTGGCTGGACAGACGTTTACGCTCGTTCTGGTAAGCCCACTGCAACGGGCCCGGGAGACTTGTCGCTTAGCGGGCTTGGGCGGCGAGGCAATCGTCGATCCAGGCTTGATGGAGTGGAATTACGGCGAATACGAGGGGCTGACATCCCAGCAAATCCAAGCAAAAACGCCGGATTGGTTGATATTTAGGGACGGATGCCCTGGCGGTGAAACGCCGGGGGAGGTTGGTGCTCGTGTAGATCAGGTCTTGGCCCGGGTGCGGGCTGCCGATGGCGATGTTGCTGTGTTCGCGCATGGCCACTTGCTACGCGTGCTTGCGGCGCGATGGATCGGGCTGCCACCGCGTGCCGGACAGCATTTTCTGCTGAGTACGGGCACATTGGGCATTCTCTCTTATTACCATGAAGTACCCGCGGTGCGGATCTGGAATGCGCACCTCGCTGGTTGATGCACGACGGATGCATTGTGGTCGCGTACATCATGACCCGAGCGTCGGCGTGGAATGGCCTCGGCAACAATCCAAGCGAAGCGTTCGGGTTCAATCCGCTCGCGCCGGCAGCAAGGTTTCGGACGGGTTCAGGTTCGGTTCGGAGTCCAGGTCCAGTGACCACCTTCATCGAAGGTGAGGATGAAGTCGTAAAGATCCGTAGCGCCCCTGGTTTCCCCGGTGCAAATGCAGGTAACCGACCTTTCGGAAAGCAGTCGCAGGATCTTGTGGAACTGCTCGGGGCCTAGCGTCGTCTCAATTCGATCCATGAACACGAATGCGGGTGACGCGAGAAGCGCTCTCGCAAAGACCAAAAGCTGCTGCTCGGCCATTGAAAGCGCTGTTCCCCAGGATTGCTCGCAGTCGAGATGGCCCGCCAGGATCACGGGCTGTTTAATGTCAAGCTTGCGCAGCACGTCGAGAATCTGGTCATCTGAAATCCTGCCAGCGCTGTCCGGGCTGACAAGGATCTGGCGGAGCGTACCTGGCGGCAGGTAAGGCCGCTGCTCGACAAACACCATCTCATCCGAGCCAGGGCGAATAATACGTCCGGTGCCTCCCGTTGGAATCCCAGCCGTCGCCCGGAGCAATGCTGCTCCTGCGGCCTGATTGGGTCCTGTGAGCAGCACTCGCGTCCCCGGAGGAATCGATACGGACAGCTCCTTCAGCACTGGCATACCGCCGGCCGACGACAGCAAGGTCAGCCCATGGTAAGTCAATTGGCGTCCCTGCTCGACAATCTCGATGCCGGACTGCACGGTTGCTCGAGACTTCTCAATTGCTTCCAGTAACGAGCTCAGCCGAGCGACCACCGCGGCAAAATTCGAGATCGAGTTGAACTGGGTAATGATCAACGAAAACGCTCCAACAAGCATCGCAAACGCTGCACCGGACTGGGTGATCACACCGAACTCTATGTCGCCTCTTATGAAGGCAGGAGCGATGATGAGTGCCGGAATGATCTGAATCAGCCAATTGTAGCCGGTGGTCAAGAACCCGACGTTGCGATTGATCGCGATGATCCTGCGGAAATTGGCGACGAGGTCCTCCAGCCGATGCAGCAATACAGCGCTTTGCCGCTCCTCGCGGCGCGCGAGCATCACCGACTCGGCGTTCTCGCGCACATGAATGAGACTGGAGCGGAAGCCGGCCTCCTTGTCGAGCTGATCGTAATTCAGATTGATCAGAGGTCGGCCCAAGATCAGCGTCACGTATGAGCCGCAGGCCGCGTAGAGCACAGCTACAAGGAACAGCAATGGACTGATCGACCACAGTACGCCCGAGAACGTCACGATTGTGAGACTAGCGTTGAAGACCAAGAGGACGAATGAGAGCGTGGTGCTTGTGAATGCACGGACATCTTCCGAAATTCGCTGGTCCGGATTGGCAAGTTGGCCTGATACGTCCAGGCGGTAGTAGGTTCTGTCGGCGAGATAAAGTGCGATGGCACGCCGGGTCAGGAAATTACGCCAAAGCAGGGCCAGCCGTTCTTCGACGAATCGGGCGAGGACGGCCACGATAGTCAGGGCAGCGAATACCCCCAGGTAAAAGATTGCCTGCCGCGTGAACTCGGAGGCCTGGCGATCAGCGATCGCTGTCATGAAGTTTCGGCCGACGTAGTTGTTGGCGACGTTCAGGCCACTCAATGCGCACAGCAGCGCAACGAGTGCAGCGAACATCAATTTGGCCGTACCGCCGACCTCGGAGTTCCCAAAGTTTCCAACTGCTTGCACGAAACGAAGTGCAGTCAATTTGAGCGGAATTCGTCCCGGATCCATATCATGCCCCTTCACAATTCGCGGAAGCCAAAGACCCTCTCAGAGCCATCCTCCGGCGAAGACCGGGCCTGTTCACGATCGCAGGACAGCGGCGCACGATGGCTCAGAGCAGACCGGTCCTCAATACTCGCTCGTGAGGGACCCAGGTCGAACAAGTATTGCAATGCCGATTCTGGGCCGGGAATTGGCTCGCAATGTTGTTTGCTACAACCATCCTCAAGTGGATTGGGCCCGTCCTGCAAATACTCGGGTGGTACTATGCGGCCTCCCGGCCGCATCAAAGCCAAACATACTCTGTCACAGCTGGGTACGTTAGGCGTTATTTCTGGCTATGGAGGCCAGTGAAACGGAAACCTTGCCCTCGGTGGTCACCTGAAGCGCTTCCTGTTTCTTCAGGAGACGACTATCGGTCCTGACAGCCGGTCGAAGCGGCAGGACCGGACTTTCGCGTAAACCTACACACTTTCGCCGCTATCGCCGAAAGCCGCCACCCCCGCCGCGGAAGCCGCCCCCTCCACCTCCGCCGCGGAAGCCTCCACCGCTATAGCCGCCCCTGGAAAATCCGCCACCACCGACTGGGGAGGCTGAGCCGTGGGGGGACGATAGGTCGTGCGGTCCTGCAATGCGCGCTGGTTGCCGATCTGTCGGGCCGCGCGGTCGAGGCCCAGATGCTCAGGAGCGACCTGCCTGGCGCGAGTTGACCCGCGCTGGGCCGACCTCTGACCCGCAGAAGATCTTTGGTTCATTCCCGTCAGCGCGTCCGGATTTTGGGCGGAAAAGTTCCGTCCGGATTTCTTCAGTTTTTCCGTGGAAGGTGTCTGTACGGGCGACCAGCCGCCGTCAGTCCGTTTTTGCCATTGCCCATTCTGATTACGGTAAACGTTACCGTCGCGTCCGGCATAGACGTCACCGCCTCGTCCTCGGGCCACAAAGCCCCGGTTCCCCGCAGCCGTTTGCCAGTGCGCGCCGGCTCCTCCGGCTGCCGTTGTGCCGCCGCCTGCACGGGCCCATTCGGAACCGTTCTTCACTCCGGCCGATTTCCAGGTGCCGTAGACGTTTTGGCCTCCGCGGGCAAAGGCGGTGGTCCCGGTGCGAGGATTGTAGGCACTGATGAAAGCGCGCTCGCCGGCTGGTCCCGCCACTGCGCCGCCGCGAACATAGTTGTCTGTAACCGGATTGTAGGCGGCACCGCCTGCAATACCCCGAAATGGGCCATAGGCGTAGCCGTAGCGCCCGAAGGTCCCGCGCGCCGGGTTGTAAAATGCACCTACACCGTAAGTGACGGGTTGTGGGTAGTAGGGCCAGTACCCACCTTGCCAGCCGTAGTCCCAATAGTCATCGTAGATCCACCCCGTACCGTAGACCAATGCACCCCATGCCAAATAGGTGCCCAGATAGCCGGCAGTGTATCCGTACCAGACCGCATCGTCCTCGGTATCGTAGAGCCTTACATAGGTGACATTGTAGGCCGGCGACGACGGCGGGATCTGATAGATCTCATCCGGGATCGATGTCGCGACCTTGAACGGTCCGGTTGGGCTATCGCCGACGAACCAGACGCCATCCTTGAGAACAAAATATCTGTTTCCGACCTGGATTACCTGCTCATTGGTGTTGACTGCATAGCGGAGTGAAGTGCCGTCGATCTGGCTGAATTTCGGGTCGCCGCTATAGGCGACATCGACTTTCACCGACCCGTCGGTAGAGACGCGCGCCATGGTCGGGATGCTCGCCTTCAGCCGGGCCTCCGCACTTTCGGATGTTCCTGGAACGGACGACCGCACTGTGTAGTAAGGAGCGTCCTGTGGAATGTCCTGGAAATCCGGCGGCAGGTCAGGCGTGGCGAACACCCACGGTCCGTCGAGAGAGTTCGAAGAGAACCAGCGGCCCGAAAGCAAAACGTACCATTTCTGGTCAGCCTTGCGATAAAATACGTCACTTTCCGAGTTCGATGCCCACTCCAGCCCCGTACCGGGGACTGGTTCCAGCGCCGGCTCACCCTCGAAGGTGATGAGTTCCGACGGTTTATCCGAATAGATTACAAGGGGCATCTTGCCGCCTTCAGGGGTTGTGGGTGGAAATGCGGCGCGGGCTTCCCTCCAATTGTCGTCATCTGGCAATTTGCCAAGGATGTCTGGAGGCGTGTTCGCCACCTCCCACTTGCCGGGCAGGCTCTTTGAGGTCAGCCAGGACTTCTCGTCTCGAAGATAGTAGCTGCCGTCAGCGTCAACCTTGAAAAGGTCCCAGTTGGTGTTCACCACGAAAGACAACCCCTGGACGCCCTTGACGGGCGCAATGACTTCCTTGCCGTCCGTCTGAACCAATATCGCTGGAACCTTGCTGATGAAGATTGGGGGCGGGTCGGACTTCAGGTCCGAGACGTCACCCAGACGCTTGTAGTCCGCCAAGCTGGCGACCAACCTGTCTTCGTCGACGGTCAGAGTTCCTGTCGGCAATAGCTTGCCCACCTCAAGCGACAGGTCGGCAAGCTCATTGCGATCCAGGGCCGAGAAGTCGAGCTCCGTACTGGTCACATCGCTGATTAAGACGTTGCCCGCCTCTTTGTCCGCGACTGTCTTCCCGGTTAATCCGATCACGCCGAAAACAGGTTTTGCCTCTTTCGTCTGTCTATACTCGGTCGCCACTAGTGCGCTCAGCGTGGTAAAGTTCGGCCAGTCAGTAGCCTGTGGTTGAAAGAGAATGATCTCGCCGCCCTTCGCTGTGGTATAGGTTCTGGGCCAGCTTGGCCTGGATTCTTCGACCTCTTGCAGGGCGAGATACTTGCCCGACGCGAACCCATGTTCGTCATCGTAAATGACGACACACCACGTCCCCGCGGCATCACAATCTCCGATGTCGATTGCCGTCCCTTCAGGAATCGTACCGAGCTTTCCGTAATTGGTGCCTGGTCCTTCCCGATAATTGAGATTAGCCGTTGTAATTGCGCTGTCCGCAAAAACCGAGCTGGCGGCTATTGCAAGGACGACTGAGAGGGTAAGCAGCTTGAACATAACCACGATCCTTGCAATCAGGCTGGTTTAATGGAAGTCGATGTCCGGAATCTCTCGAAGTATCAGGTAGTTAACGAAGCATAAGACTTCGACGGATATGGCGCAAGTATTACGATCCGGCGTTGCCCCAAGACGCCAAGAGCGTGTCTGAAATGCCGATAGAATATCGTAGTGACGCAACTTGCAAAATGTGGTTCACTGCTTTGCATTGGGGGTATATCCCAGTTGGGAGTGCCTCTCGCCAAGTCAGTGAGCGTTACGGCAGTACTTTGCTGAGGCAGACGCGCCGCGCGTGAATGGCATTGGATGTTCGCACGATGGTTGTCGGTGACGGTCAACGCGGAGCGTGGTGAGCGTTCCCGGTATTTTTACCTGCTTGATCCGTTGCGCATGCCTCCGGAGGGTTCCATGGCATCGTCCAGGTTTGCAAACGCCGAGAAACGGACTTCTGACGAGGATTCATCCGCCGGCAATCCGCTGTCGAACCCAGAGTTGCGGGCGATGGACGCGTATTGGAGAGCGTCCAACTATTTGTCTGTCGGCCAGATCTACCTCCTGGACAATCCCCTGCTCAGGGAACCGCTGAAACGGGAGCATATCAAGCCACGGCTGCTTGGCCATTGGGGCACATCGCCTGGATTGAACATGCTGTACGTCCACCTCAACCGGGTGATCAAGCGCGACGACTTGAACATGATCTACGTCATTGGACCCGGGCACGGTGGACCCTCCCTGGTCGCTCATGCCTACCTCGAGGGAACATACAGCGAGGTCTATCCGAACATAGGGCAAGATGCAGAGGGCATGAGGAGGCTATTCAAGCAGTTCAGTTTCCCCGGCGGAATACCTAGCCACGTTGCTCCGGAAACCCCGGGTAGCATCCATGAAGGTGGAGAACTCGGCTACGCACTGAGCCATGCGTATGGAGCAGCCTTTGACAATCCCGATTTGATTGTCGCCTGCGTGGTTGGCGACGGCGAAGCTGAAACCGGTCCGCTCGCGACAGGTTGGCAGGGAAACAAGTTCCTCAATCCTGCTCGAGACGGTTGCGTGCTCCCGATCCTCCATCTCAACGGGTACAAGATCGCCAATCCTTGTTTCCTGGCCCGCATTCCTGAGGACGAACTACGAAAGTTCTTCGAGGGGATGGGCTACGCGCCGTATTTTGTGAAGGGCAGTGAACCCGACAAGGTCCATCAGGAACTGGCTGCGGCACTCGACAATGCGGTCGCGGAAATCAAGCGGATATGGGCAGATGCACGAGATAGGAGACAGTTGAGACGCCCGGCCTGGCCGATGATCGTGTTCCGGACGCCCAAGGGCTGGACATGTCCGAAGGAGATCGACGGCAAGAAATGCGAGGACTATTGGCGCTCGCACCAAGTTCCCATGGGCGACATGGACAAGGCGGAGCATATCCGGATTCTCGAACAGTGGATGAAGAGCTACAGGCCGGAGGAGCTGTTCGACGAGAACGGTCGATTCCAGGCCGAACTGGCGTCGCTTGCGCCAAGCGGACATCGCCGGATGAGCGACAATCCGCACGCCAATGGCGGATTGCTGTTGCGCGACCTCAAGATGCCGGATTTCCGCGACTACGCCGTGGATGTGACGAGCCCGGGCGCAACCACCGCAGAATCTGCTCGGATCATGGGCAGGTTTCTCCGGGACATCATGGCAGCCAACCTCGATAGCAGCAACTTCCGTCTCTTCAGCCCCGATGAGAACAACTCCAACCGTTGGCAAGACGTCCTGGAAGTCACCAATCGATGCTACATGGCCGAGATCTATCCGGACGACGATCACCTATCTCCGGACGGCCGGGTCATGGAGGTGCTCAGCGAACATCAATGCCAGGGTTGGTTAGAGGGGTATTTGCTCACCGGGCGGCACGGCTTCTTCTCCTGCTACGAAGCCTTTATTCACATCATTGATTCGATGTTCAACCAGCACGCCAAGTGGCTGAAGGTCTGTCACCACATCCCATGGCGTCGGCCAATCGCCTCACTGAACTATTTCCTCAGTTCCCACGTGTGGCGGCAGGATCACAACGGCTTCAGTCACCAGGATCCGGGATTCATCGACCACGTGGTCAACAAGAAGGCGGAGGTGATCCGTGTTTATCTACCGCCTGACGCCAATACGCTGCTGTCGGTGACCGATCACTGCTTGCGGAGCCGGGACTATGTAAATGTGGTCGTCGCCGGCAAGCAGCCTGCGCCGCAATGGCTCACGATGGATCAAGCCGTCAAGCACTGCGCCGCGGGGCTCGGCATCTGGGAATGGGCGAGCAACGACCGGGGCTCGGAGCCGGATGTGGTGATGGCCTGTTGCGGCGACGTACCGACGCTGGAGACGCTGGCTGCGGTCGAGTTGCTGCGCAAGCACCTCCCCGAGCTAAAGGTGCGTGTCGTGAACGTCGTGAACCTGATGAAACTGCAGCCGGCCAGCGAGCACCCGCACGGGCTGTCCGATTTGGACTTCGATGCGATCTTCACCAAGGACAAGCCGATCATCTTCGCCTTCCATGGCTACCCTTGGCTGATCCATAGGCTGACCTACCGCCGGACGAACCATGCCAACTTGCATGTCCGCGGCTACAAGGAAGAGGGCACGACGACAACCCCCTTCGACATGGTGGTCTTGAACGACCTCGATCGTTTCCATCTCGTGGAGGACGTGATCGATCGCTTGCCGCAACTGGGGGCTCGCGCCGCCTACTTCAAGCAGGCAATTCACGACAAGCTGATAGAGCACCGGCAATACATCAATGAACATGGCGACGATATGCCGGAGATCGCGGGCTGGAAATGGGGCCTCGGCGCCGCATCGGATATTCCCCAGAGAACGTCCACGGAAGGAGATAATCTATAGCCCCCTAGCAAAGAGGCGCTGCAGAGATGACTGTCCCGTATCCCGCGGTCGCACTGCTCTCAAACGGTCGCTACAGTGTGATGGTTACTTCCTCGGGCGCAGGTTACAGCGCATGGCAAGACCTTGATGTCAGTCGATGGCGCGAGGACGTCACATGCGATTGCTGGGGACAGTTCTTCTACGTCCGGGATCTCTCGACCGGAAGAGTCTGGTCGATCGGGAGACAGCCTGTCGTTGAGCCCGCGGCTGGCTATCATTACGAATTTCACGGCGACAAGGCCGAGATACGTCGGCGCGTCGATGACATCGAAGCGACCCTGTCCATCTGTGTCGCGCCGCAAGTAGATGCCGAATTGCGCCGTCTTGTCCTGAGCAACCATGGAATGGAGCCTAGGAAGCTGGAGTTGACCAGCTACGCGGAAATCTGCCTCAATCACCGCCGCGCCGATCAAGCGCACCCGGCATTTGCCAAGCTTTTCCTGGAAACGAGCTTCGACAAGGTTACAGGAGCATTGGTTGCGCGTCGTCGTCCGCGAGGCGCCAAGGAAAGGCCGATCTGGGCGGTTCACGTTTCCGCCTCGAGTCAGGTGCCTGATGCGCCGGTTGGCTTCGAAACCGACCGGCTTCGCTTTCTTGGCAGGGGTCGTGCGGCCT
Source organism: Rhizobiaceae bacterium (assembly GCA_035556195.1). Classification (GTDB taxonomy): domain Bacteria; phylum Pseudomonadota; class Alphaproteobacteria; order Rhizobiales; family Rhizobiaceae. The sequence continues at coordinate 41,671 of DATMFK010000016.1, read as the reverse complement.
CGGATCCTGAAGCGCTGGATCCCCAGACAGCCCTGTCCAATTCGTCGGGACCAGTTCTCGATCCTGTCTTTTCTTTGCGTCGAATTCTTCATCTGGAGCCAGGCGCCATGGCCCGGATTGCATTCGCGACAGGGGCGGCCGATGACCGGTCGAAAGCGCGTGCCATTGCCAAACAATTCTCAAATATCGATGCCGTCGATCGCGCCTTTTCGGATGCTTTCGAAACCTATCAAGGCGAACTTCGGGAACTCGCCCTTACACCAGACAGGGTGACGCTGTTCAATCGGCTGTTCGAACCCGTCATCTTCGCAACCCCTGATTTGCGCGACGCGACTGCGGTGGGCGCGAATCGCCTGGGTCAGTCGGGGCTTTGGCCTCATGCGATCTCGGGCGACCTTCCGATCGTGATCGTGCGGAACCTTGGCGACGCCGCCGAGCCGCTTATTCACGAGGTCTTGGAGTGGCAAGCATTTGCCCGGCGCCGCTGTCTGAGGTTCGACGTCGTGCTCATTGCGACCGGCGGTGACGTTGCGGAAGAACTGAAAGGTGGCGTCACAGGAGAACTCCTGGGCAAGCCAGGCGGGATTTTTGTTCTGTCCGCTCCGGATGTACCGCAAGATGAAATGACGCTCATAGCCGCGGCTGCGCGTATTGTTTTGGCTGGAGGCGCCGGCTCGCTCGCCGACCAAGCCGGACAGTTGCGCCGTCACGTTTTCGCTGCGACCTCCCCGACGTCGACACGACAGGCGAGGACGGGAGGGAACTCCCCGGCACCTCAGGACGATGCTGCTCGGAATTTGCTGTTCTGGAACGGATTTGGCGGATTTGCGCGAGACGGCAAGGAATATGTCGTCGTGGTAGGGAGGGCCGACAATGACAGATATGTCCTTCCTCCCGCGCCTTGGACCAACGTCATTGCAAACCGGGACGGCGGCTGCCTGGCGACCGAGGCCGGTCTCGGATACACGTGGTCGGGCAACAGCCAGATGAACCGGCTCACCCCCTGGTCGAACGATCCCGTGTCGGACCCGCCGAGCGAAGTCGTCTATCTTCGCGACGAGGAGACCGGCGAAATCTGGACTCCGACCCCTTTGCCCCTTGGAAGATCCTCATCAAGCCTCGTCCATCACGGTCAGGGCTACACCCGCTATCTGGGCAAAGGCCAGCAGGTTCGGCATGAAATGTCGGTACATGTCCCGACGGCCGGCGCGCTCAAGCTGGTGAACCTCAAGCTCCGCAACGAAAGCGACAGCGCTCGCCGACTTTCGGTGACCTATTTCGCCGAGTGGGTTCTCGGCACACGGCGCGACAACGCACCGATGCAGGTGATCTGCGAAAGGGATGCTGCATCGGACGCGATCCTGGCGCGAAATAGCTGGACCGGGCCTTTCTCGGAGAAACTTGCCTTCGCTGCCTCAAGCCATCCCGTCGTTTCCGCGACTGCCGATCGCATGGCATTTCTTGGCAGATATGGTTCAGTATCCGCGCCAGTCGGCCTGACACAGGCAAATTTCGCGAGCCGTTTCGGCCCGCTGCTTGATCCTTGTGCCGCATTGATGGTGGAAGTCGTACTCCCTGCGGGCGAAAGCACCGACGTCGTTTTCGGCCTTGGTCAAGCCGAAGGTCTCGAACAGGTCCGCCAGCTCGTTCGCGAGTACGTTTCCCCCGAGGGTAGTCTTCAAGCCTTCTCCGCCACAAGCCGACAATGGGAGGACATCCTGGGCAGGATCCAGGTCTCGACGCCAGATCCTGGCTTCGATGTCATGATGAATCGCTGGCTGATCTACCAGATCCTGGCCTGCCGTGTCTGGGCCAGGACGTCCAATTATCAATCCGGCGGGGCATATGGCTTTCGTGATCAGCTCCAGGACGTCATGGCGCTGGTCTACTGCGCTCCGGATGAAGCGCGGGCACAGATCTTGCGATCCGCCGCTCGCCAGTTCGAGGAAGGAGACGTGCAGCACTGGTGGCACCCTCCGTCGGGCATCGGAGTGCGAACGCGGATTACGGATGATTTGTATTTCCTGCCGCTGGTGGTCCACCACTACGTTTCGACAACGGGCGACTTTGATCTGCTCGATGAAAAAGTGCCGTTCATCACATCGCCGGTCTTGCGGAAAGATCAGGAGGAGGACTTCAGCCAACCCGAAATCAGCGGTCAGCGAGCTACCGTCTACGATCACTGCGTGCGCGCCCTGGAGCATGGCTTCCAGATCGGCAGGCATGGCCTGCCTCTGATGGGGACAGGCGACTGGAATGACGGAATGAACAAGGTCGGTGCGGAAGGCAAGGGCGAGAGCATCTGGAACGGATGGTTCTTTCTGACAGTCCTCAACTCCTTCGCGGAGCTTTCCAGCCGGCGTCATGATCCAAGCCGGGCAGCTTGGTGTCGCGCAAAGGCTGCATCGCTTCGCGTGGCCCTGGAGGCGGCTGGCTGGGATGGCGAGTGGTATCGGCGTGCCTATTTCGATGACGGAACGCCGCTTGGATCTTCCGCGAACGACGAGTGCCAGATTGATGCGATCCCACAGGCATGGGCGGTGATTTCCGGCGAGGCGAATGAAAAACGCGCTGCAATGGCCATGCAGGCGGTTCATCGCCGGCTGGTGCGGGAACAGGACAAGCTGATCAAGCTCTTTGACCCACCTTTCGACAAAGGCATGCTGCAGCCGGGCTACATCAAGGGCTACGTTCCAGGCATCCGCGAGAACGGTGGACAATACACCCATGCAGCGGTGTGGGTCGTTTGGGCCACTGCCTTGCAAGGCGACGGGGATCGCGCGTTGGAGCTCTGGAATCTCATCAACCCAATATACCACGCGACGACGAAGGAGGGCGCCGAGCGCTACAAGGTCGAACCCTATGTCGTCTGCGCTGATGTCTATGGAGCGCCGCCTCATACCGGTCGTGGCGGCTGGTCGTGGTACACGGGATCGGCGAGCTGGTTGTATCGGGTCGCCTTGGAGGCCATTCTGGGGTTTAAGCTCAGGGAAGGTAGGGTGCAGTTCGAGCCCTGCCTGCCATCCTCTTGGCGGAATTGCGAGCTGACCTATCGCCACGGAACGGCGACCTATCGGATTCGGTTCGACAACTCGGCGGGAGGGATCGTCCGATCCGTATTCCTCGACGGTAAACCACTTCCTGAAATGACTGTGCCGCTCGTCAGCGACGGACAGTCTCACTTCGTGGAAGTGAATCTGGGTTAGGAGCCATGGCCGACATCCTCGTGCCCGAAATCAAGCTCCATCCCTCGCCAACGGGGGAAGAGCTGGGTTGGCTGCAATTCACGACGCTGCTGTATTATTTGCATGTCACCAACCCGGATAACGGATTGGTTCGAGACAAGACCGACCCGACTGCGCCGGCCAGCATAGCGGCTATCGGAATGTCGCTGGCTACTATTCCGATCGTCGTGGAGCGCGGCGTCGTCATTCGTGAATACGCTGCAAAGATCACGCGCAAGCGACTGCAGTTCTTGTTCGAATGCCCTCAGGGCCCGGAGGAGGATGCCAGCGGATATAAGGGCTTCTTCTACCACTTTCTTGACATGGAGACTGGTCGCCGCGTGTGGCAATGCGAGCTGTCGACCATCGACTCCTCATTTCTGTTTGCGGGCGCGCTCACGGTCGCGACCTACTTCGATCGCGATACGGCCGACGAGGCGAGGATTCGGTCGCTGGCCAATGCCCTTTATGAGCGTGCCGATTGGAACTGGGCCCGCGATGGCGAAGCAACGCTGACGCATGGGTGGCGCCCCGAGGACGGTTTCCTTCCCTATCGCTGGCGCGGCTATGACGAAGGATTGCTGCTCTACGTCCTGGGCTTGGGATCGCCCACCCATCCGCTGCCGCCTGAGAGCTATGCGGCCTACGCCGACACCTATCAGTGGAAAACCATCTATGGTCGCGAGCTGCTTTATTCCGGCCCGCTTTTTACCCACCAGCTTTCGCATATGTGGATCGACTTCAAGGGTATCCAGGATTCATTCATGCGCGAGCGCCAGTCGGACTACTTCGAGAACAGCCGGCAAGCCACCTTGGTTCAGCAGGAGTATGCCGTATCCAATCCGCTGGAATTCGAAGGTTATGGCAAGCATTGTTGGGGGTTCACCGCAAGCGACGGACCTGGCTGGTGCAAGAGGAGCGTCAACGGTGTGGAGCGCGAGTTCTTCGACTATATAGCGCGCGGCGCTCCTTATGGACCTGACGACGGGACTGTCTCACCCTGGGTGGTCATCGCCTCTCTGCCATTCGCGCCGGAAATCGTCATCCCAACGGTCAGGCATTTCGCCAAGATGCATCTGGGCGCGCGACGGCTGTATGGCTTCAAGCCGTCTTTCAATCAGACCTTTACAATGGAAAGCAGCCCGACAGGCTGGTGGGTGAGCCCCTATCATTTCGGCATTGACCAGGGACCGGTCGTGCTCATGATCGAGAACTATCGCACGGGCCTCCTCTGGAACATCATGCGGCGCTGTCCCGCGATAGTGAACGGCCTCCGCCGCGCCGGCTTCTCCGGTGGATGGTTGTAGGCCTGAGCTGCCGGGTGCGACGAGCCGACAAATCTGAATCCACTTGCCTTCATTTCCGCTCACAACGAGGCTGCGGCGTCGCGGTCAGCCGTGCTGCTGCCAATAAGACCTGGCGTTCTTGTTACGGCCGCTTCTTACACACCCTTAAGTCAAGGCCCCGGAATGGCTTCCAAGCGCGGCGCGGACCCCGCCAGTCTCACACGCTGGTCCTCCAATATTCCGGTGATATGCGCAAAGCTCGCTACGGCGAGTCTCGCCTCTTCGGCCGTGAGATGGCCGACCAGAGCTGCGTTGCAGCCGTTGACTGCACACTGAAAGACCGGACCTCTTCTAGCTGCTGGCCACTGGTTCAGGAACGCAAGGGCTTGCCGGACATCCTTGATTTCGATGATGTTGTTACGGTGCCATATGCGCACCGGTTCTACGAATTGCAGTCGCTCCATTCTTACCTCCCGGGCGCTCCGCAGGGCGGAACATGGGATAACGCCGGGCTAGATAAATTGTTCCACGCCGGGGCTAGCGGGACTAGCTCTTGCAGGAGAGCCGCGGGGCGGAACGTCAGCGTGGCCGAGCCGGCGACTTGATCACTTGCCATGGTCAATTAAGATAATTTGATACGGCTATCAGAAGGCCGAGGGAGGCGCCGTGGGTAGGTACTATACTCGGGCGACAAGCTTGAGGGGATTTCGGGAGGTCGCCGCGGAGCGCGGTGCCGACCTGCCCGCAATGATGCGCCTCGTCGGCCTTGATCCGGCGCTACTGCACCGTCCGGACGAGCAGATCGACATAGCCGCCTTCTGCGATCTCGCCGAACGCTGTGCCGCAACTTGGGGGTTGCCCGACCTTTGGCTGCGGCTTGCGAGCTATCAGCATCTGGAGATTCTGGGCCCGGTCGCGCTGTTAACTCGGACCGAAACCGACCTGCGCGGGGCGCTGACATCGATCCTGGACAACCTGATCATCCACTCCAACAGCCTGGTCTGCGCGCTGGAGGAGGACGGAGACATGGCTGCGCTGGTGATCGACCTGCACGCGGTAACCTGTCCGGCTAGGCAGTTTATTCTAGGCTCCCTGGCCGTCGCCAAGAACGTGATCCGGCAAGCGGCCGGAACACCGGTCGAGTTCCTTGAGGCAAGCTTCCGCGAACACGACGGGGGCTCCCGAAGCGCTGCCGAAAGTTGGTTCGGCTGTCCGGTTCGCTTCGGGGCGGAGCGAAATGCGCTTTACTTTGACCGGGCCATTCTCGACCGACGGCTCGAACGGAACGATACCGCATATCACGCAATCATCCGACGCTACTTGACCACTGCCCGACAGGAGGCCGCCGGGCGTCCCGGCGAAGCGGTACGTGCTGAGATTGCGCGGCAGATGGAACTCGGTAGTTGCACGCTCGAAAACGTCGCTCGCCGCCTCCGGCTTGAACCGCGCAGCCTCCAGCGACAGCTGAAGGCTGAGCGCCTCGTCTTCCGCGACCTTGTCGACGAATGGCGACGGGCGAGGGCGCTGTCGCTCGTCACCCGTACCAGGCTGCCGCTGTCGCAGATATCGGAGGCAGTGGGTTACGCTGACCAGAGCGTGTTCACGCGTGCCTTCCAGCGCTGGTACGGGGACTCGCCGCTTGCTTACCGCCACCGGGACGCCGCACAGCCGGCGGTGCCGTAACCGGGTCGGACCCGCGCACATGTGCCCGCCAAGGGCCGGCGCGGACGTTGATCGGCTTCGAACGTGCCGTCCTGGTGTACCCGATTCATAGCTCATGCGGTGGCGAGCTCCTCAGCCGGTCGCTCGAGCACGGCGAACGTGCCAGTGCCGGAGCGTCGGCCACGTCGGGCACCGCGAGGAAGCCCAGGTCGGCATAAGCGCGCCCGGGATAGCGATAATAGCCTTTCAGCCGCTCGTTGATTCGGATCGAAGCCACTTCCTCAGGCGGCGCGGCAATAGCCTTCGAGACCGGCGGCCCGGTGACGGCGGTTGAAGTCCGTGTGGCTGCCCGGCCAGGTAAGGCGGTTGCGGCCATTGGCGTCGAGATACCACGAGGTGCAGCCGCCCTGATTCCAGACCATGCAATCGACTCGGGCGTCGAGCTCAGCGGTAAGATCGAGGTAGGCGTCGAGCCTTGGCTCAATCGCGTCGATATCTTTGCTCCAGGCCTCGGTCAGCACGCGGGCAAAGTGCTCGACCGAGCTCTCGATCATCAGCAGCGCCGAAATCCAGCCCGATCCCGTACGCGGCCCGTGAACCAGGAAGAAGTTTGGGAAACCGGGAACGGTGCCGCCGAAATAGGCGCCGACCGAGCCATCGATCGCGGTCCAGGCGTCCCGCAGCGCTGTGCCGCCGCGGCCGCGCACCGGCAGCGCCATGAGCGCGTCGTTTACGTGGAAGCCGGTGCCGAAGACGATGACGTCGGCGGGGATTTCGGTTCCGTCGCGCAGTGTCACCCGGTCGCCGCGGACCTCTGCCACTCCGGCGGTCTCGACCGCGACATTCGCTCGGGCCAGCGTCGGATACCAGTCGTCGGAGATCAACACGCGCTTGCAGCCGATTTCGTAGTCGGGGGTCAGCGTGGATCGCAAAACCGGGTCCTTGATCGCCTTGTCGAGGTTGTGGAGCGCTTCCTTTGTGGCCGCCTTCCGCAGGTATCCCGTGCCGGCGAAGATGCCCTTCTTCAGCTCGACGTCAAGATAGTAGTGCGCGGTTCGGCGCAGCGCCCTGATGCCGGGTAGGTTCTGGTAAGCCCAGCGCAGCCATCCCGGAATCGTCCGGTCATTGCGCGGAACTACGTAGGGTGCCGACCGTTGGATCACGGTCAGTTTCCCCGCAACCTTGGCGATCTCGGGCACGAATTGGATGGCGCTCGCGCCGGTGCCGATGACGACAATGCGCTTGCCGGACAGGTCCACGTCGTGACGCCACTCGGCGGAGTGGAACGCCGGGCCGGCGAAGTGAGCAAGGCCGGGAATGTCGGGCAGCTTGACCTGGTGGAGAGGCCCGGTGGCGGAGGCGAGTGCCCGGGCGATATAGAGATCGCCATCGGCGGTACGCACCTCCCAACGGCGTGTGTCCTCGTTCCAGTCAGCCGAAGTCATGGTCTTGCCGAACAGAGTGGACTCATAGAGCCCCTCCTCGCGCGCGACGCGCTGCGCGTAAGCAAAGATTTCGGCACCGGGCGAGTAGGTGCGAGACCAGTTGGAGTTCGGGTTGAGGCGGAACGAATAAAGGTGCGAGGGGATGTCGCAGGCGACCCCGGGGTAGGTGTTCTCGCGCCAGCAACCGCCGAAGTCGTTACCCTTCTCGATGATCAGGACGTCGCTGATGCCGCGACGCTTGGCCTCCAGCGCGGCAAGCATACCGGCAAAGCCGGCGCCGACGACAAGTAGATCGACCTCTCTGGCAGAGGTGTTTGAGCGGCGAAGCGATTCGGTGAAGGTCATATGCTTCATCTGACATGGCTCCCGTACCTGCCGGGCGGGTATCGCCGCCCCTCGGGTCAGACATGCCATTTTGCGCCGAGCACATCCTTGCAGAGTGTACGGATTTTTTGATTCCACACGACAATGGACAGCGGTACCGCGCGGCATCCCACGAGGGGACAACTACCTGAAGCCCGGTATGGCATGGAACGGAGCGGTGGACGGATTCAAAGCTGGCCCCGTCAACTTGCGTCGACGGGGCCTTCTCAGCGGCCCGTTGAATCCGGACTTTGGGGGTTACTGGGCTGCAACCGATGTGGCCATATGCTTGCCACCCTTGGATTGATAGGTGATCTTTACCTTCTCGCCCGCCTTCATCTTGCTCATGTCCTGCTTGGACGGAAGCTGATACACGGTTCCGTTGTCGAGAGTCAGGGTGTGAGCCTTGGAATCCATGGACTTGATGCTGCCCGTGGCCTGTGCCGCATAAGCTCCGGTAGCGGCAATCAGGGCGACCGCGGTTAGTGACGGAAGGATCATGCCTTTCATGGCAACCTCCTTTGCTCTGGGTACGATGACCGGCCCAGATCGGAGACCGAGCCGATCCGCGCTACCAATTCGGGAGGCTGGAGTTTGTTCCATCAAAATGGTGCGACAAATCGGAATAGATTGTCGGTGAGCCCTCAACCCCATGCCGGTGTTCCTGCCTTCCCGGTCTGCTGATTCGCCCGGGTTGAGCGCGCCACGGAGATCGGACAGAAGCAGCATCTGTCAGGCGTGGGATTTTCGCAGAATTTCGACCTGCAAACCGCGCAGTTTGGCCAGAATAGTTCGCTTCCGCTTTTTTTGTCGGTTTACCGCTTGCGCCGCAATGCCTGAATATATATGGCTTCCCGCGGTTCGGAGCGTAGCGCAGCCCGGTAGCGCACTTGACTGGGGGTCAAGGGGTCGTGGGTTCGAATCCCGCCGCTCCGACCATTTCTCTGCATCACCGCAGAGACTGACGATCAGGCTAGCACCGGGGGGCGGACCGTCTCAGCGACCGTTGCTGAAACGAACGCACGCTGGTGCCTTCTTTCCAGGGCGATGCCGCCCCAGACCAGCCCTAGCAGCAGATAAAAATGGCGCCAGTGGTCGGTATCGATGACGGTACCGAGTGCGACATGCCCAATCAGCACGATATAGGCACAAAGGAAGAAGGGCTGCCACGGCCGTGACCGGAAAAGGATGCGCATGCCCGCCACCAGGGTCCAGCCGATCAGAACCGCGTAGGCGGCAAAGCCGAGCCAGCCATAGTCGAGCAGTGCTTTCAGCCAGATGTCGTGGGTGTCCTCGCCGTAGATTTTGCCGAAGACGAGCGGACCGATTCCAAGCGGGTGCTCCATCGCCATCAGGAAACCGATACCGTAGCGCGCGAACCGGCCGAGGCGATCGCTGTCATAGTCCTGGGCAAGCTGGGCGCGGCTCGTGAACATGTCGGCGACACCCGGCATCTGCAGCAAGGCCAGCATGGCGACGACAAGGAGCGCAATCGCCATGATTGTCATGACGATGATGCGCAGCCTGAAGAGGCCGCTCGCGCTCTGTATGAACAGGCAGCCGACAAGCAGGACGGCCGAGCCCGTGAACAGGCCCCATGCGCCGCGCGAAAAGGAAAAGAAGATGCCCGCGGCGATGATCAGCAGCGGAACTGCATTGAGCACCATCCTCGCGGGACTTCCTGTGACGACGCGGTAGAGGAGCCAGATGCCTGGTAAGGTCAGGAAGGGCCCAAAGACATTTGGGTCCTCGAAGGCGCCTGCGGCGCGCCCGTAGCGCGTGAAGACGTCGAATCCTGGAACGGCGTTGAAATAACCAAGGATGCCAAGTGCGGCCGTCGAAACGGCCGCCGCCAGCCATGCACCGAAGATGAGGCGGTAAAGCGAGGGCTGGGCCTCGGTCACGGCGGCGAAGAAGACCGCCGTGAGGGCCAGGAACAACGACACCGCAAGATAGAGGTGCGTGTTGTCGAGATCGGCCATCTGCGTCATCGAGATCATGCCGCCGATGTTGAAGAGGACAAGAAGAGCGAGAAGCGGCGCGACCGATCGTGATATGCGCATCCCGAATAGTGCCCAGACCGCGATCAGTCCGGCCATGTAGACTTCGTACGGTGCGGGCTCGTTCAGGACGAAGCCTGAGAGCAAGACGCCGAGCGATACCGCCGCGCCACTGATCAGGGAAACCAGCTTGGCGTTGATCGCGGCCCGGGGCAGCTTCGCCGTGCTCAATAGGCATTTTCCGTGTTGAGCAGGCGGATGGGCGTCAAGAGCAGGATCTTCAGGTCGAACCAAAGCGACCAGTTCTCTATGTAGTAGAGGTCGAATTCGGTGCGCATCCGAATCTTCTCGTCCGTATCGATTTCGCCGCGCCAGCCATTGATCTGGGCCCAGCCCGTGACGCCCGGTTTCACGCGGTGCCGCGCGAAATATCCATCCACCACCTCGTAATAGAGCTTGTTGTGCGACTGGGCGGAGATGGCATGGGGGCGAGGGCCGATAAGGGATAGCGAGCCGAACAGCGCGTTGAAGAATTGCGGCAACTCGTCGATCGATGTTTTTCGGATGAATCGGCCCACGCGGGTGACGCGTGGATCGTTCTTCACAACCGCGCTTCTTGCCGTCGGGTCGGCCATTTCGGTGTACATCGAGCGGAACTTGTAAACCTCGATGATCTCGTTGTTGAAGCCGTGGCGCTTCTGGCGGAAGATCACGGGTCCCTTGCTGTCGAGCTTGATGGCGATCGCCGTCGCTAGCATCACCGGCGTGAAGACGACGATGCCGAGCAGCGAGAAGACGATGTCGAAGCTGCGCTTGGCGACTGAGTCCCAATTGTTGATCGGGCGGTCGAAGATGTCGAGCATCGGCACCGAGCCGATGAAGGAGTAGGAGCGGGGCCGGAAGCGCAGTTCGTGTGCATGGGCCGAAAGCCGAATGTCGACCGGCAGCACCCAGAGCTTCTTGAGAAGGGAAAGGACGCGCGCCTCCGCCGTGACCGGCAGGCAGACGATCAGCATGTCGATACGGGCAATCCGAGCGAACTCGATCAGTTCGGTGACGTTGCCGAGCTTCGGGTAGCCGGCAACGACGGGGGGCGAGCGGCGGTCGTCCCGATCGTCGAATATGCCGCAGATCCGAATGTCGTTGTCGGCTTGGCGTTCGATCGAGCGGATCAGCGTTTCGGCCGCCTTTCCCCCGCCGACCAGCACGGCCCGCCGCTCCATTCTGCCGTTTCGTGCCCAGCGTTTGACCATGCTGGCCAGCACGAGCCGCATTCCGAACAGGAGGAGAAAGCCGGTGATGAACCACGCGCCGAACCAGAAGCGCGAGAAATCCGAGGACACCTTCAGGAAGAAGCCAACCACCGCGAAGAGGCCGAATGTCCCAGCCCACATCAACATCAGACGGCCGATATTGGCGAATGGCCGCCGCAACGCGGATATCTGGTAGAGGTCGCCCATCTCGAAGAGAATGACTGCCAGCAGCGAGCCGCCGACGATGATCGCCGGATAATGCCAGTAGAGATGGGTGGTGAAGCCGACATAGAAGATATTGAGCGCGACGCCGGCGAGGACGAGCAGGCTGAATTCCACCAGCCTCAGGATGCCGCTGACCATCACCGGGGACATCGTGTCCTGGCGGTATTGCGCGGCCACTTGGCGCGCCACGTCGTTGATGTGCCGCGGCGGGTCCTTGTAGTCGGTTCCGTCCTGGAAATTGCGTACCGCTTCGACGGAAAAGCGCTTTATGGGATCGATTTCGCTCATTGCCGGCAGTCTCGCCTCTCGGTTGAGGCCTAACAGCAATGCGCTAAGAAACTCTTTCTTGAAGAAGCGCGGGCCGGATGAGCCAAATTGTCCGAGAGCCGGCCCATTTTCTCGATACCGTGCCGCAGGAGCAGGGGGCAGGCGGATGATGCGCAGATGAAGACACCACCCGCTCAGCGCGCGAGAGCGGCGAAATAGACTTGTTCTATGGCCGCGGCCATGACGTCGGCGCCGAAGCGGGATCGGAGCGCCTCCACCGCCGGCATCGATGCCTTGAAGGCGGCGCGATCCTGGATCGCGGCAACCATGCGTCCAGCGATCTCGCCGGCATCGGGCCGCACCAGCGCGGCCGAGTCGTTGCCAAATATCTCGGGGATCCCGCCCACCTTGGTGGCAATGATCGGCTTGCCTGCCGCGAGCGCTTCCAGCACCACATAGGGCATGGCCTCGGCACGGGACGGAACCACCACAATCTCCGCCAGGGCAAAGGCCTCGCGCGCCGGCATGGCTGGCAGGAAGGTCGCCTGCGCAGAGTTGCCGAACCTTTCAGCCTGTGCCTGGTAGCGCGGCTTGTCCTCGCCGTCGCCAACCAGCACGGCGCTCATCGGCCGGCCGAGGCGCCTGCCTGCTTCGGCGAGTGCGTTGATGAAGATGTCGGGGCCTTTGAGGTCACGCATCATGCCGATATAGAGAAAGTCGCTCGCGTCCGGCCCCGTGGCGACCGGAGCGAATTCGTTTGCGTGCAGCCCGTTGTAGATGAGGCTGTTCGGAGCCTTCGGCTTGCCGATCTTGCGCAGGAAGACGCGGCGTTCGTACTCGGAGACGAACAGCAGATGGTCGGTCACGCGCTCCATCAGCCTTTCCAGCGCGAAGAAGAATCTCCCCGTGGCGGTTGTCTCGTCATAATGCAGACTGCCGCCATGAGCTGAATAAACGCGGGCCACGCGAGACCTGGAAACCCGCAACAGTGAGCCGAAGAGACGAGCATACACGCCACCCTTGGCGCCATGGCCGTGCAACACGTCCGGCTGCAATTCCTTAATGATCTTCAATGTCCGCCACGCGGATGCGATATCGCCTGGTCCGACATGGCGCTGCATGGGCGTTCGGTTGACGCCCAGCGCGAGCAGCGGCCTGAGCGTGTCGAATAGCCGTTCCTCGAAAATGCCGCCTGTGCTGGAATCGCAAACGATGCCCACAGTATGGCCGGCCGAAACCTGAGCTTCGACCAGATCGCGCACGTGCCGGAAGATTCCGCCGACAGGCGACCGGAAGCAATGGACGATGCGGAGTTTCCTCGTGGTCACGCGCGCCGGCCGGTGTCAGAACAGCCGTTCACGGACGTAGATCGTATCCCCGGGCAGCAAAGGATCGGATGTCACCACGCGGCCTGTCATCACCTTTCCGTTGATGTCGCGCGTGATGTCGACATTGGCCTGATTGGCGCGCGGCGAGAACCCGCCGGCCACGGCGACCGCCTTGTAGACCGTCATGCCTGGCACGTAGGAATATTGCCCGGCGGCACCCACTTCACCCATGACGAAGATGGGGCGGTAACGGTCGATTTCGACCGAGACGTCGGGGTCGCGCAGGTAACCTTGGCGCAGCTTGTTCGCGAGCTCGGCCTCGATCTGTTGCGTGGAGTAGCCGCGGGCAGCCACGGCGCCCACCAGCGGAAAAGCGATGTAGCCGGACTGGTCGACGCTATAGCTATTGCTGAGGTCGGGCTGCCCGAACACCGTGACGCGGATCCGATCGCCGGCGCCGAGACGATAGGGCTGGTCGATCACTTCATGGAAAGCGGCCGGGGCCGGCCGGTAGCCCGAGCAGCCGGCGACCAATGCGGCAGCGAGCATCGCTTGGAGGACGGGAAGCGTTCTTTTCATACCGAGCGCATACCTTGGAGAGCGGCCAAACGGGACGCAATTGGCGGTTGCCCCGTTATCACTCTGTTAGGGTTAATGGTCGGTAAAGCCCGGGGCGGATGGGTTGGTGACGCCGGGCTGGGTGGGCAGGCGGAGCCGGTTAACGGCTGAGTTACCATAGACGTTTACCCTGTTTCCGTGCCATGAGCGGAGTTGGGTGCATGTCCAGCGTTCACACCACCAGCGACGTCGATGTCGATCTCGGCAAGCTATTTGCGAGCCTCATCGAGAACTGGCGGCGCATCCTTGCCGTGGCATTGGCCGTGACAGCAATCGCCTTCATGCTCGCCTGGACGGCCACGCCACGCTACAAGGCCGAGACACGCATTCTGATCGAGACGAGGGAGTCCGTCTTCACGCGACCGGCCTCGGCGGGGGAGGGCAGCAATCCCGTCCTTGACGAGGAAGGTGTGACGAGCCAGGTGGAGGTCGTCGGCTCGACCGACATCCTGAAGCAGGTCGCCCAGAAGCTCCAGCTCGCCAAGCTGCCCGAATTCGACGAAGCTTCGGGAATGTCTCTCCTTGGGCGTGTGCTGGTAGTGGCAGGCCTGAAGGCCGACCCCAGCGAGATCCCGCCGGATGAGCGCGTTCTGAAAGCGTTTCGTGAGAGGCTCACCGTCTACCGGGTGGAGAGGTCACGCGTGATCGTGATCGAATTCTCCTCGCGGGATCCGAAGCTGGCGGCCGAAGTCCCCAATGCGATCGCCGATGCCTACATCGCGGTCAGCCGAGACGCCAAGCTGCAATCCAACGCCGACGCCACGGATTGGCTCGAACCGGAAATCGCAGACCTGACCGAAAGGGTGAAGCAGGCTGAAGCAAAGGTGGCGGCTTTCCGATCGCAGTCGGATCTGCTCGTCGGCCAGAACAACTCTGTCCTCGCCACACAGCAGCTTTCGGAACTGGCTAGCGAATTGTCGCGGGTGCGTGCCGCTCGCGCGGCTGCGGAAGCCAACGCGCAGAGCGTCCGCGCGGTTCTCGACAATGGCGGTTCGCTGGAAGCGCTTCCCGATGTGCTTTCCTCGGGCCTTGTTCAGCGGTTGCGCGAGAGGCAGGTGCAGTTGAAGGCCGACATTGCCGATCTTTCGACGACGCTTCTTGGCAACCACCCGCGGATCCGGGCTTTGAATTCCCAGCTTGCGGATCTCGAGCGCCAGATCCGCCAAGAGGCGGAGAAGATCCAGAAAGGCTTGCAAACCGAGGCGAAGACCGCGCAACTGCGGGAACAGCAACTCGTCGCCGACCTGAACAAGCTGAAGGCGGCTTCGGCCCGGGCCGGCGATCAGGAGGTCGAGCTCCGAGCGCTTGAGCGGGAAGCGGCGGCTCAGCGGGAACTGCTCGAATCCTATCTCACCCGCTACCGCGAAGCGTCTTCGCGGACGGAACGAAGCTATCTGCCCGCCGACGCCCGGATATTCTCCCGCGCGGTAATACCCGGCGAACCCTATTTCCCGAAAATCCTGCCGATCGTCGGCGCTGCCTTTGTAGCCTCGCTCCTGATCATGGCCATGGTGACCCTGTTGCGCGAGCTGTTCAGCGGTCGCGCCATGCGCCCGGCCGCGGGCGCGATGGTCGAGCCCGTCGGGCAAGTACCCATGCCGGAGGCCCAGTCGCCGCTCGAAGAGACCGTGGTCGAGAACCGCCCCGCGGCCCCGAAGCCGAAACCCGAGTTGCATCGCAACCTGGTGACCCCCGCGCCGCGCGTGCCGATCCTGGGCGAAGTTTCCGTCGAGCGCGCCGCGGAAAAGTTGATCGCGGGTGGGGCCACGCGGGCGATCTTCATTTCGCCGGAAGGCGACGAGGCCGCCGCAGCCGCCGTGCTGGTTGCGCGAGAAGTCGCGGATGCCGGCCTGCGTGTGCTCCTGCTCGACCTGACCACGTCGGGGGCCGCATCTCGTCCGATGCTGGAAAGCGGAGTCTACGCGGGCATCACCAACTTGCTGGCTTCGGAAGCCCAGTTCACCGATGTCATCCACGCCGACCTCTATTCGGATTGCCACGTCATCCCCCCGGGCACAGCCGACCCGGAACGCGCGATGCGGGCGATCGACCGTCTGCCGATCATCATGAACTCGCTGACGACGGCCTATGACGTGGTCGTCGTCGAATGCGGCATTACCGACGCGGAAGCCATTCGGAGGCTGGTTTCCGCGGCGACGGAAGTGATGGTGAGCGTGCTGGAACCCACCGACGAAGCGATCGTGCGGGCCACTGCGGATCTGGAGGCCGGCGGTTACGGCAAGCCGACCCTGGTGACGCCGGCCGGCTACGAGCCGCCCCTCTCACCGGTTCCCGATCGCTCCGCTGCCTGAGATCCGAAGATCAGCTCTGCTCTGAACGGATCAGGCCGCGCCTGCGAAGCGCCTTTGTGAGCCGCCAGGCGATGCTGTTCCTCTTGACGAAGGCCTTCAAACGGCTCTTGGCGCGCATTGCCCGGGCAAGGATGCTGCCGCGCATGGTCATCGGCACGAGCACGTCATAATGGGTGATTTCGACGTCGCACCAGAGGCGCTTGTACGGTTCGTCACCGACACTGAAGTCGTAAAATGCGAAGCCCTTCTCACAGGCCCGCCGAATACTGTCGAAGAAGAGGAAGTCGCCCGGGCTGAGGCGCGAGAGCTCGTCTTCACGGATCGCGCCGAATTCGCAGACCAGCCTCCCGCCACAGCGGCTTGAACCGGTGACAGCGCGCAACTGACCAGCCACTTCCAGCCCCTCGAGCACGAAGGGTGGGTTCTTCTCCGCAAGTGCCTCGCGGAACAGCCTGTGGAAGAAGCGCCTGACCTCCGGGGCCCCGAAGACATCGGGCAGCCCCATCTTGCGGAAGCGCTCCTGCTTCATCGCGAAGAAAGCCTCGAGTAAGCGGGAAGCTTCGTCCGGTGTCTTCGCTGTGACGACGCGGAAGCCCCCGGCCGCCTCGAACTTCCGGGATTGCGACCGGTTCCTCTTCCGCTTGCCGCTCATGCGCTCCAGAAGTACATCGAAGCCGCCGGACAGATCGATCGCAAGCGCCGGATTGGGGCTTTGCCGGCAACCCAGCGCCATCAACGGGTTCGTCCGATCCTGGATGCTGTCGGCGACGCGTTCCAGTGACAGGAGGTCGATGTCCGGCCGCGCCTTGCCGATGGAGGCGATCAGGTCGTGGAGGTTGGCACGGGAGAGGGGAGGAGCCGACCTTGCCAGCGGACTGAAATTGCCGTTGGCATGATGGCCGCCCATGAAGCGGGCGACACGGAAAGGTCCTCGGCGGACAATCTCTAAGGCGAGTGCGTAGGATGGAACGCCATAGTGGGACAGTGAGGCGACGACGAAGTCCGGTTTGATTTCGCCGATCCAGGCGCTCACCCATGCCGGGCTCTGGGCGGGCGAGAAGGTCGCGCAGTGCTCGAGAGTCCTGTAGGCCGCGATCGCGGCGGCGGGCGTGCAATGAACGGCCACGCTGGCGCGCGGCTCGTCCGCGGCCGTTCTCGCCACGGCGGCAATATTTCGTCCCGCCTCTTTCATGAAGCGGGAGTTTAGTCGTCAAAGGTGAAGGAAATATCGAGCGAGAACTCGTTTATCTTCTGGCTCTGGGCTCAGTCACCATCCACTTGATGATGAGCATGGCAGGCAACACCCATAGCAGGCCTGACAGAAGGAAGAACACTAGGTGTACCACCGGGCCGGATTCGGCAAGCTGCGCGACGGCGATGATCGTCGCCAGCAGTGCATAGACGATGACCAGCACGACCAGCAGGATTGTTCCGATCAGTTTCTTCAAGCGAACGGGCATCTTTCTTCCTTTGCCGCTCTGGTAGGGTTTTCCTGCGCGCGGCGCAACCGGCGCGCGGCGCGACGGCGTGTCGCGAAGCCCGCCCTTGCGATGATGGTCCCAATGGTCCACCACTCTCCCGCATGAGCCGGGATTTTTGACGATATGAGCGCCCTGACATCCGCCCATCCCCTCCAGAGCGACCGCTTGCTGCGGAACCGCAGTGCCGTACAGGCATGGCTTTATGTCGTGCTGGTGGTCCTGTTCGCGCTTGTCATGGTGGGCGGTGCCACTCGCATGACGGGCTCGGGACTTTCCATCACCGAATGGAAGCCGATCCACGGCGTCATACCTCCGCTCAACGAAGCGGAATGGCAGGAGGAATTCCAGAAATACCAGCAAATCCCGCAATACGAGCAGATCAACAAAGGCATGTCGCTCGACGAATTCAAGGGGATTTTCTGGTGGGAATGGGCGCACCGGCTGCTTGCGCGCGGCGTAGGCTTTCTCGTTGCCCTCCCGCTCGCCTTCTTCTGGCTGACCGGCCGCCTCGAGCATCGACTTAAGCTTGCTCTCGTCGGGCTGCTTTTGCTCGGCGGCGTGCAAGGCGCCATCGGATGGTGGATGGTCGCTTCGGGGCTGGCCGAGCGCGTCAGCGTCAGCCAGTATCGACTGGCGACCCATCTGACGCTGGCCTGCGTCATCATTGCCGCTGTGACCTATATCGCTCGCGGGCTCGCTACGTATTCCCAAGGGCCAGCAAGCCGGAATGTCCGGCGCGCCGCCGGAGTCATGGTGCTCCTGGTCCTGATCCAAATCTATCTCGGAGGTCTCGTGGCGGGGCTCCATGCCGGCCTCAGTTACAACACCTGGCCCCTGATGGACGGCGCCATCATCCCCGGCGATCTCTTCGCCATCGATCCCGCATGGCGCAATCTTTTCGAGAACCCGAAGACGGTCCAGTTCGTTCATCGCATGTTCGCCTACACGGTTCTGGCCGTGGCCATCTGGCACGCCTTTGCCACTGGGCGGGCCGAGCCTGCGAGCACGCATGCGCGACGAGCTTGGGTGTTGGTAGCCTTGGTTCTCGTGCAGGCGGGTGTCGGCGTGGGCACGTTGCTGATGCAGGCGCATATGCATTGGGCGTTGCTGCATCAGGGCATAGCCATGATCGTTCTGGTCTTCGCGACAGCCCATTGGCGTGGCGCCAAGGGTGCCTATCCCCTGCCAGTTGCGGTCAGAAGCTGACGTCCTTCACATCCCGGATCGCGGCGGCAATCGCCAATTCGCGGGCTTCATCCGCAGCGTTGTCATCTTCGTGATGCCACGCGGCTGAAAGGCAGCCATAGGCCAACGCATGGTCGAGTACTCTGCGTGGATCCTGCTGCAGCATCCTGGCGAAGATTACCGCCATCCCGGCGATCCGTTTGGGATCAAGGCAGAGATCGTCGCGGTCGAGGGGATTGTAGAACATGTTCGCGGCATCGAAAGCTGGATCGCCGAGAACGCCCTTGGGATCGATGGCGAGCCAGCCGCGCGGACCGTGCATGATGTTCTCGTGATGTAGATCGCCGTGGAGCGGCCGAACATCGCGGGGATCCGAAAGCAGGCGCTCGGCGACACCGGCTGCTACCACATAAAGGCTTGTGTGCCCCTCGTCCCTATCAGCCTTCGCCTTTCGGAAAAGGCTGGCGAAACGCTCGCGAAGCGGCTGCAGGCCGGAAGGAAGGGGCTGGTCGGACGGCAAGAGCAACCGCGCCAACACATCCGCCGCGATTTCGGTCGCTGCCGGATCCCCAAGTGTGTCGAGCTCGTTCTGCAGCATCGTTTCGCCGGCATGTTCGAGCAACATCCTTTGACCGTCCATACCGAGCAGTCTCACGGCACCTTGGCCGCGTCTCCACCGCAGCAGATGGGCTCCGCGCAACTCGTCCTCGACGTCGTCGAAGGGTTTGAGGTCCTTTACGATGGCGGGGTTCCCATCCTCCATGAAAACCTTCCAGATCCGGCTGGAAAACGTCTCGGTGACGAGAACGGGGCCGGAAACCTTCCAGCGGTCAGGAAAAACTGGGAACTGCTTCTGCATGATCGGTGATCCTGCGTGGCGCGACAAGAAACGGACCTGGGATGCCGGCCGATCGTGAACTTTCTCGGATATGGCGAGGCCAGATGACGCGCCCGAAGATGTTGGTCTAGAGACCGAGCATCAGGTCCATATTCTGGACTGCGGCCCCTGAGGCACCCTTGCCGAGATTGTCATATACGGCGAGAAGCAGCGCCTGCGCCCGCTTGTCGTTGGCGAACACGTAGAGCGTCATCCTGTTGGTATCGTTGTATTGCTCGGGATTGATTTCTGGAACGCGTTCCGCCGCGGCGAAAGGCGCAACGTCGACGAAGCCGTTTTCAATCCCCGCATAGTGGTCCGCGATCGCCGCGTGGAGCTCAGCTCCGGTCGGCACCCGCTCAAGCGTGCTGAGTTGCAGGGGAACCGCCGTGATCATGCCCTGAGCGAAATTGCCGACCGCCGGCTGCATCAGCGGATCGCGCTGCAGCCCCGAATAGGTTTTCAGCTCGGGGACGTGCTTGTGCTGGAAGGTAAGCCCATAGGGCAGGAATTCCGGAGCATCCTCACCTTTGCCGACATAATCCTCAACCATGGCGCGCCCGCCACCGGTATAGCCGGAGATGCCGTTCATCGTGACGGGGTAGTCGGCCGGAAGCAGACCGGCGGCGATGAGCGGCCGAAGCACGGCGATCGGCCCCTGTGGCCAGCAGCCGGGATTTGCGACGCGCTTCGCCGCCGCGATCGCGGCAGATTGCTTCCGGTCCATTTCGGGAAAGCCATATGTCCATCCTTCCGCGACGCGATGCGCGGTGGAGGCGTCGATGACTCTCGTTTCCTCGTTGGCGATCAGCGACACGCTTTCCCGCGCGGCGTCGTCCGGCAGGCAAAGTATGGCTATGTCGGACGCATTGAGGAATTCGGCGCGTGCCGCCTGATCCTTGCGTCGTTCGACGGGAATGGACAGCACGGTCAGGTCATCGCGCCCGGCCAGACGGGTCCGGATCTGCAGGCCCGTGGTTCCGTGTTCGCCGTCGATGAAGACCTTCGGTTTCATGCCCGTCTTTCCAAGATGATGATCGGATCAGCAAATAAGCGAGGCGGGGGCCGGAATCAATTCCGTGAGGGGTTTAATCTCGTCGCCATGCCGCCCCGGTTCAGCCGCGCGCCTTTCGCTCGAGGAGCAGGCCCAGATAGTGCATCGCGATGGTCGAGCCGGCGATCGCCGTGATGTCGGCATGATCATAGGCTGGCGCGACTTCGACGACATCGGCGCCGACAATGTCCACCTTGCTCATCTGGCGCAGCACCGACAGGATCTTGGCGGAGGAGGGGCCGCCGGCGACGGGGGTGCCTGTGCCCGGCGCGAATGCCGGGTCGAGGCAGTCGATATCGAAGGTGACATAGGTCTTGCGCCCGTCCGTCCGCTCGGTGATCGCGTAAGCGATGTCGGAGGCGCGCATTTCCTCCACATCGTGGCCGTAGAGGATCTTGATCCCGAAATCGTCCGGTGCGTGGGTGCGTATGCCGACCTGAATGGAACGATCAGGGTCGATGATGCCTTCGCGCACGGCGCGGCTTACGAAGGAACCATGGTCGATGCGCTTTCCATCGTCGGGCCAGGTATCCTGGTGAGCGTCGAACTGGACGAGCGCCAGAGGGCCATGGATCGCGGCGTGAGCTTTCAGGATGGGCCAAGTGACGAAGTGGTCGCCCCCCAATGATAGCAGGAACGCCCCGCTCCTCAGGATCTTCGTGGCCTCGCGCTCGATGGCAGCCGGCGTCTTCTGGTGATTGCCGCTGTCCAGCAGGCAGTCGCCATAGTCGACCACGGCAAGATTCGCGAAGAGGTCGACATTGAATGGGTATTGCGGGTCATTGTCGAAGATCGCCGAGGCGCGGCGAATCGCCTGCGGCCCGAAGCGGGCGCCGGGCCGGTTCGTCACGGCCGCGTCGAAAGGAATACCCCAGACCACAACGTCGGCGCCTTTCAAGTTCTTGGTGAAGCGCCGGCGCATGAAGGAGAGCGCCCCGGCATAGGTCGGATCGCTCGCCCGTCCCGTGTTCCTTGTCGCGGTGAAGGCGTGGTCGATCGACGATGATGGCATGCTGCAAGACCCTCTCGCTGCTTGGAAATTCTTATCCGGGATTCTCCCCACCTTGCGCCCCCTTTTGACAGGCCGGACCTTCTCGGCGCAAGTCACGACACTGTCATGGCCAGGCCCTATCCCTCCAGCGCAACAGGTCAGCAGGGAGCGATTCCGGTGCGCATGTTCCGCCTTTTCGCCGCGTTTGGACTGATGACGGCTTTGCCCTGGATGCCCGCGGCGGCTCAGTCACGAGTCGAGGCTATCCGCGAGCGGCTCGTCAATGCCAACCAGTGGCGGGATCACGTGATGGTGGTCGCCCATCGCGGCGGCGGGCTTCAGGCGGGCATGGCGCGTTTTCCGGAAAACTCGAGAGCGGCGGTCGAGGACGCCATCAGGATCGGCGCCGAGATGGTCGAACTCGATGTCCAAAAATCGAAAGACGGTATGTATGTGGTCTTCCACGATACCTGGCTCGATCGCAGCTCTAATTGCAAAGGCATCCTTGCCGAGCGGACGCTCGAGGAACTCAGGGCCTGCCGGCTGGTGATCGAAGGGACCGGCGCGGTTTCCGACGAGACCGTGCCGACGCTTGCCGAGATGCTCTCCGTCACGCGGGAGCGGATCTTCGTCAACATCGACAACAAGCTCGACATATCGGAACTCCCTTCCATCGTCGCGGTAGCGCGCGAGCTCGGTGTCGCCGACCAACTCGTCGTCAAGCAGAATCTGTGGAGCGCCGAAAGGATCGCCGAGGCGCGGCGTGTCGTCGAACGGATCGGCCCGGGCGTGGCCTTCATGCCGATCATCGCCGACGACGCCGTACGGGACGTCGATTTTCTGGAGATCGCCACACGGGCCTTCTCGGCGGATGCCGTGGAGTTGATCCATTGGCATGCTGCCGGACAACCGATGACCGGAGATGGCGGGCCGCTGTTCGGGGCGCGAGCCCGAGCGGTGGCGGCACGGGGCGATTGGCATCTATGGGTGAACACATACGGAATAGCCAACAAGGCGGGTGGCATGCTGTCAGGCGGACGTGGGGATGAGCTTGCCGTCGCGGCAGCCTTCCCGCGGGAAACCTATGGCTTTTGGGCCGAGCGCGGCGCCACGATGATCCAAACCGACGAGCCAAGCGCTGCGATCGAGTGGCTCACGCTGAACGGCTATAGAAGGCCATATGCCGACGAGCCGGCCCAGCACGCCTCGGCGCAGACGACCGCCGCCGAATGATCATCATGAAAAAGGCCGCCCGGAGGCGGCCCTGATCGGTTCTGCGTCCCGGCGGATGCCAAACCCCGATTAGCGCTTCGAGAACTGGAAGCTGCGGCGGGCCTTCGCCTTGCCATACTTCTTGCGCTCGACGGTACGGCTGTCGCGGGTGAGGAAGCCACCCTTCTTCAGCACGCCGCGCAGAGCCGGTTCGTAATAGGTGAGGGCCTTGGAGATGCCGTGACGCACGGCGCCAGCCTGACCAGACAGGCCACCACCGGCGACCGTGGCGACGATGTCGAACTGACCGGTGCGGTTCGCGGCGACGATCGGCTGTTGAAGGATCATCTGGAGGACAGGACGCGCGAAGTAGGCGCTGAAATCCTTGTCGTTGACGATGATCTTGCCGGAGCCGGGCTTGACCCAGACGCGGGCGATAGCGTCCTTGCGCTTGCCGGTGGCATAGGCGCGGCCGCTCTTGTCGAGCTTCTGGACGTGGACCGGTTCAGCCGGCTGGGCCGCGGCAGTCGCGGCGCCGAGTTCTGCGAGCGAGGAAAGCTCAGCCATGTTACTTAGCCCTCTTGTTCTTCGCGTTCAGCGCGCCGACGTCGAGCGTCTCGGGCTGCTGGGCGGTGTGCGGATGTTCGGCGCCTGCGTAGACGCGAAGGTTCTTCATCTGGCGACGGCCGAGCGGGCCGCGCGGGATCATGCGCTCGACGGCCTTCTCGACGACACGCTCGGGGAAACGTCCCTCGATGATCTGGCGCGCGGTGCGTTCCTTGATGCCACCGGGGTGGCCAGTGTGCCAGTAGTAGACCTTGTCGGTGTATTTCTTGCCGGTGAGGACGACCTTGTCGGCGTTGATGACGATGACGTTGTCGCCGTCGTCGACATGAGGCGTGAAGGTCGGCTTGTGCTTGCCGCGAAGACGGTTGGCGACGATGGTGGCGAGGCGGCCGACGACGAGACCCTCGGCGTCGATGAGCACCCACTTCTTCACCACGTCCGCAGGCTTCTGCGAAAAGGTTTTCATGGTTCTGCTTTCTTTCGGACCTTCCGGAGAAGGCGTTTCTTGTTGCTTCGATTGGCCCATCGTGAAGGCCAAAAAGAAACCGCGGCTTTGAGACCGCAGCGTCCGGCGGCTTATAGGAGAGGGCAGAACCGCCGTCAAGCCAGGATCATTTGCGGTCTACGTCAAAACGGGTTGGAAAACAAAGAGTTAGAACATAGGTATTATTTTACCACATGTCGCTTCCGCTTTGCTTCACACCGTTGCGGTTCGCCGGGGCGGAATGGAATAGGTTCCCGTGGCGTGGGCGACGGTATGCCTGTCCGGTCCGGCGACGATGTCGATGTCATAGACCATAAGGCTCTTGCCCAGCTTCAGGATGCGGCAATGGCCGTCGATCGGCCCGGCCTCGGCCTTGCGCATGAAATTGATGTTCAGATTGGTCGTCACCGACAGTGCGTCGGGGCCGGCATGCGACAGGACGCAGACATAGCCGCCAATGTCGGCCAAAGTGAACAGGGACGGCCCCGACACCGTCCCCCCTGGTCGCAGATGTCTGTGATCGGCGTCGAGCCTGACGGTGCAGCCGCCAGGGAAAATCTCGATCGCGCGATAGGCTGCGAACTCCTGGTTGAGCTGCGGGTAGACCCGCGTCAACAGATCGTTCACTTCCTCGGCGCCCATTTGCGGAGTGAGCACAGCCTGTGTCGGCATTCGTTTTCCTTCCCTGTGCGGGTATGTGCAACCTGTGACTGCGGAAAGGTCGCTTCCGTTCTCTTGGACGGCAGAAAGAAGACACATTTTAAGGCTGTTCTTCAACCCGGCCCGTGATAGGGCTACAGCCGAAAGGGCAGTCCTCGGGAGTTTACGCCCATGGCCGAAATCGTCGCGATCAATCGAAGCCACGAGCAAGCGCCGCTGCAGCGCACGCTCGAGGGAGGGATCTTGCGGCTGACGCTTTCCAGCCCGCCGGCCAACGCGCTTTCGCTCGCCCTCATGGAAGCACTGCAACGCGAGCTTGATTCTGCCCGGGACGACAAGGCCGTGGGTGTGGTCATCATCTCGGCGTCGGGCAAGGTTTTCTCGGCCGGACATGACCTCAAGGAAATGACCGCACACCGCGCCGATGCCGACCGGGGGAGGGGCTTTTTCGAGCTTACGATGGGGCGCTGCTCGACGCTCATGCAGTCGATCGTGCGCCTGCCCAAGCCGGTCATCGCCGAGGTCGATGGCGTGGCGACCGCCGCTGGCTGCCAACTGGTTGCGAGCTGTGACCTTGCCATTGCTTCCGATCAGGCGACCTTCGCCACACCCGGCGTCAATATCGGCCTTTTCTGCTCGACGCCGATGGTCGCCCTGTCCCGCAACATCTCGCGCAAGCATGCGATGGAAATGCTGCTGACCGGCGAGACGGTCGACGCGGCGACTGCTCGGGAATTCGGTCTCGTCAATCGTGTCGTGCCCCGGGAATACCTGAATCAGGTTGTGACCAAATACGCCCAAACCATTGTTTCCAAATCGCCCTTGACCTTGAAGATCGGCAAGGAAGCATTCTATGCCCAGGCCGAGATGGGCCTCTCGGATGCTTATGACTATGCCGCGCGGGTGATGGTCGAGAACATGCTTGCCCGTGACGCCGAGGAAGGGATCGGTGCGTTCATCGGCAAGCGCAAGCCGGAATGGACCGGCGAATGAGCATTCGCACGCGTTGAAGAACAGTCAGCCCCGCTCCCACATGGCTAGCATGAACCACGATCAATACGACAACGACTACATTTCCGATATCCTCAATTCCGTAAAGACGGTCGCAGTGGTTGGTGCTTCGGCCAATGACGTGCGGCCGAGCTTCTTCGTGACGAAATACTTGGTCGACAAGGGCTTCACCGTGTTCCCCATCAACCCCGGCCAGGCAGGCAAGGAGATTGCGGGGCGCCCGACCTACGCGCGGTTGTCCGACATTCCCGAAGCCATCGACATGGTCGACATCTTCCGGGCCTCGAACGCCGTTGAGCCGATCGTGGACGAGGCGCTGGCGCTCGATCCGCTGCCGAAAGTCATCTGGATGCAGCTCACCGTTCGCAACGACGAGGCTGCCGCCAAAGCCGAAGCAGCCGGCGTGAAGGTGGTGATGAACCGCTGCCCGAAAATCGAATACGGCCGCCTGTCCGGCGAGATTGGTTGGAATGGCGTCAATAGCCGCGTCATTTCCTCGAAGAAGCCTGTCATGCGGCAAGGCTTCCAGAGTTTCGGCGTCAGACGGCGGTAAGCGAAAAAAGGCTGTTCACTATCCGCCTTTTCCGAGCATTTTCTTCTTTGCATTCGCGCGCTTGCTCCGCCAAGAATGCCGCCGAACCAAAAAGACCCTTCAGGGAGAGATGAGATGTCGCAACGCGCACCAGGTTTCAACACGCTGGCCGTCCACGCCGGCGCCAAGCCGGACCCGGCGACCGGCGCCCGTGCCGTGCCGATCTATCAGACGACATCTTACGTCTTCGACGATGCCGACCATGCCGCCTCGCTTTTCGGACTGAAGGCCTTCGGCAACATCTACACGCGCATCATGAACCCGACCCAGGCGGTCCTCGAGGAGCGCGTCGCGGCGCTGGAAGGCGGCACGGCGGGCCTCGCCACCGCTTCGGGCCATTCGGCCCAGCTTCTCGTATTCCACAACCTGATGCGCCCCGGCGACAATTTCATCGCGGCAAGGAAACTCTACGGCGGATCGATCAACCAGTTCGGCACCGCATTCAAGAATTTCGGCTGGGAAGTGCGCTGGGCGGATACCCAGAACATCGACAGCTTCGAGAGCCAGATCGACGATCGTACCCGCGGCATCTTCATCGAGAGCCTGGCCAATCCGGGCGGCGAATTCGTCGATATCGAGGCGATCGGCAAAATCGCCCGCAAGCACGGGTTGCCCTTCATTGTCGACAATACGCTGGCGACGCCCTACCTTCTGCGGCCGATCGAGCACGGCGCGGACATCGTCGTGCATTCGCTGACGAAGTTCATTGGCGGCCATGGCAATTCCATTGGTGGATTGATCGTCGACGGGGGCACTTTCGACTGGTCGAAATCCGGCAACTATCCGATGCTTTCGGAGCCTCGCCCCGAATATGGTGGCATCGTACTGCACGAGACCTTCGGCAATTTCGCCTTTGCGATCGCCGCGCGCGTCCTGGGCCTGCGAGATTTCGGCCCGGCAATTTCGCCTTTCAATGCCTTTCTCATCCTGACCGGCCTGGAAACCCTGCCGCTTCGCATGCAGCGCCATTCGGACAACGCCAAGAACGTGGCCGAATATCTGTCGAAGCATCCAAAGGTCGCCTGGGTGTCCTATGCTGGCCTGCCCGGTGACAAGAACCACACGCTCCAGCAGCGCTACTCTCCGCTGGGCGGCGGCGCGGTCTTCACCTTCGGTCTGAAGGGTGGCTACGACGCCGGCGTCAAGTTCGTCGAAGGACTCGAGCTCTTCTCGCACCTCGCCAATATCGGCGACACCAAGTCCCTGGTCATCCATCCGGCGTCGACGACCCATCGCCAGCTTTCCGATGAGCAGAAGATCGCGGCAGGCGCGGGACCGGAGGTCGTGCGGTTGTCGATCGGCATCGAGGATGTCGGCGATATCATCGCCGACCTCGAACAGGCGCTGGCCAAGATCTGAACGACATGGCATGGAAAGGCCGGCCACAGGAGCCTTTCCATGCCATCGCCTCTGTTCGTTTCCGTCGATACCTCTACAGTCCAGCCGGAACATGGAGCGCCGGCGCCTGACCGGCTGATCTCAGGGGATCCTCGCTTCACCACCTGGAGTGCCGAGGAGGCGGAAGGCGGCCTTTTTGCCGGTGTCTGGGAGTCCACGCCAGGCAAATGGCGGATTGAGTATGGCGAGTGGGAGTTTTGCCATATCCTTTTCGGCGTATCGGTGATCACCGAAGCGGGTGGTGCTGCCCGCACGATCAAGGCCGGCGACAGCTTCGTGCTCAGGCCTGGCTTCAAGGGAACCTGGGAAGTCCTTGAAACGACTCGCAAGGAATATGTGATCCGACTGTAGGGGCCACGTTCCCGGCGCAAGAACAGCTGAAGAGCCTGCCTGATCGAAACGGGGCAGAAACGATGGCTGTGCACGCGAAAACCGTTTCTCTTGTCATGGACTTGGCGTAGGCAACCACGTCGGCATCGATCAGCCGACACGACAGGCGACGACAGCTTCAAGTTGAGTTATGGTTTGTCGCGGGCGAATGTTCCGCGACACATCGCCTCCGGGCGGCGCATCGAAAAGACACGGTTCGCTGGCTTTTCGAGACCGGAGGAATGCGGTGCGAAAAGGGGGGCCTTATGAAACTCAGTTTGCAAGCCAGCTTGCTCGGCGTCGTTGCAGCGGCCGGTTCGGCGCCGGCGCGTCTTGCGCGCCCGTGTTGCCGTGAACTCGCCAGGACGCTGCTCCGGGGCACCGCCTTGCCGTGTCTCGCCGCGGTCGGGCTTGCGGTCGTGCTTTCGATGCCGGGGGGACCTGCGCAGGCAGGTGGCTCAGGCGGTCAAGGCCGCGACGACTCGGGAGGCCTCAACAGCCCCGGCGGCGCTCCCGGGCAGGACGGGACCCCCTCCGCCGACGGCGGGGGCGGCGGAGGAGGAGGCAATGACGCGGCGGGCCTGTCCGGGAAGGGCGGCGACGGGGGTTCCGGAATCACCTTGGGCGGCGCTGCCGGAACACTGGGCCGCAGCATAGCCGGAGATGGCACGATCTCGACTGCCGTTTCCGGGACAAACGGGGGCCAGGGAGACTCCCACGGCGCCGGCGGTGCCGGCGGCGGCGGCGGTGGACTGGGCGTGCTGGCGACCGGCGGGGGCAGCCTCGACGTCAATGCCACGATTCTCGGCGGAAACGGCGGAGATGGCGGTAGTGGCGGCGGAGGAGCCGGCGGGGGCGGGGGAGGCGGCGACGGCATCCTGGCAACCGGGGGAGGCACAATCACGATCAATGGATCGGTAACTGCCGGCCACGGCGGCAACGGAGGGACGGGCGGCGGCGTTGCCGGCGACGGCGGCGGCGCCGGCAGCGGCGTCGTGCTTGTTGACGGCGGCTCGCTCGAGATCAACGCCGCGGTCACGGGCGGCAATGGCGGCGCAGGCGGTCTTAGGGGTGATGGCGGCGCCGGCGGGACCGGCGTGGTGATGAGCGCCGGCGGCATGCTCGTGATCAACGCCTTGGTCACCGGCGGCGCGGGCGGCGCTGCTGGCGCAGTCGGACCAACACTGCCGGGTGCGAACGGGGCAGGCGTCGTCGGATCCGACCTCGACATCACGCTCGGCAGCGCCGGCGCGATCGTCGGCGGCGGCAACGGGGCAGGCAACGCCATCACCTTCCAGGGGGGCTCGAACCGGCTGAACCTGATAAGCGCCAGCCCCAGCCTGACCGGTAACATCGCCATTGGCGGCGGGGGCAGCCTGACAATCGACCCGGCCGTCAATGCTACTCTGTCCAACGCGATCACCGGCAACGGAAGCCTGGTCAAGTCAGGCAGCGCGTGGCTGACGCTGACCGGCGTCAGCACCTACAGCGGCAGCACGACGGTCGACAGCGGCACACTTGCCCTTGCCGGCGCGGGCGCAAGATTGGGCAACTCGGGGGCCAGAATCGATGTCGGCGGCGCGGCCCCCGCCAGCCTCGTCGTCAACGACGGAGCGCAACTGACGAGCCAGGACGGCAACATCGGCCTGGGCGGTGCTGGCTCCGCGACGGTTATCGGCAACAATTCCCTGTGGACCGGGCACTATATTTCCGCAGGCCGACTCGCGTCGGGCGACCTGAAGATCCTGGGCGGCGGCGGAGTTGCGGCCGAGCGAGGCTATGTCGGTTCCTTCGCGACCGGCACGGCAACCATCAGCGGTGCGGGTTCCCGCTGGAGCAACAATGCCGGTTTTCTCGTCGGATTCGGCGTCGGTTCCAACGGCAGCGTTACGGTCGCCAACGGCGGCACGGTGCAGGCTTCGCAGATCGAGATGGGCAATGGCGGGGGCGCCGGTGCGATCTCGGTGACCGGCTCGTCGGTCAGCGGTCGTGGCATGCTGGAGACGGGACACATCCTCAGACAGGAGGGAACCGCCACCCTCGATTTCGACGGCGGCGGGATCCGGGCAACCGCGGACCATGCCAGTTTTCTCTCCGGCTTCGGTGCCGGCGACGTCACGATCGGCGCCGGCGGCTTGTTCGTCGACAGCAACGGCTTCGAGATCGGAATCCCCGTCCAGGTCGACGGGGCTGGCGGCTTGACCAAGCTCGGCTCCGGCACGATTACACTGTCGGGAACGAATAGCTATGCAGGCGGGACGACAATCCAGGGGGGCGTGCTCCAGGTCTCGTCCAACGCCAATCTCGGCGCGGACGCGGGCGCGCTGACCTTCGGCGGAGGCGTGTTGCAGACGACTGCTGCATTCGCGAGCAGTCGGGACGTGGTCCTGAGCGGCAGCGGAACGCTTCAGACCGATGCGGACCTTACCCTCACCGGCGATATCAGCGGCGGCGGGCTGTTCACCAAGTCCGGCGCCGGCATGCTCACGCTGGCGGGCAACAACAGCAATACGGGCGGTATGCGCGTTCAGCAGGGAATACTGCAGGCCATTGGCGGCAACGCCATAGGCAACCAGTCCTCGGTGGTCATGCTCGGCGGTATGATCCGTCTGCTCGACGACGAGGTGGTCGCCACGCTTTCGGGCAGTGCCGGCCGCGTGGAACTCTTCGGCACCGATTTGAGGACCAGCTCTGCCTCAGCCGCCGTCACCGCCCTGTTCGAGGGCAGCATCGCCGGCGTTGGCGATTTCATAAAGGACGGCGCGCACCGCCAGGTGCTGGCCGGCGACAACAGCTATCAGGGCGCGACCCAGATCCTGGCCGGCACACTTCATGCCGTCGGCACGGGTGTCGATGCCCTCCCGGATGATTCGGCCGTCTTCATTGCCGACGGCGCCATATTGTCGCTCGTCGAGCCGTCGATTCCGCTTCCCGGCACGGACAGCGACGATGAGACGATCGGTTCCCTGTCGGGCGCCGGCAGAGTGGAAGTCGGCAACAGGACGCTGACCGTCGCCGGCAATGCAAGCACGACTTTTTCGGGCCAAGTCTCGGGAGCCGGCGGCTCGCTTGTCAAGCTCGGTGGCGGCATGCTGACGCTTTCGGGCACGAATACATATACAGGTCCGACGGTGGTCGGCCTCGGCGAGTTGCGCGTGAACGGCTCGCTCGGGAACACGGCAGTCTCGGTCGGTCCTTCCGCGACCCTGTCGGGCGTCGGAACCATAGCGGGCCCGGTGATCGTGGACGGCCGGCTGGCACCCGGCCAAAGCCCTGGCACGCTGACCGTGGGTTCGCTGACGCTCGGTGCCGGTTCGGTCCTGGACTACGAACTCGGGCAGGCCGGCGTGGTCGGCGGCGGGATCAACGACCTGATCGAGGTGACCGGCGACCTCACGCTCGACGGCGTGTTGAACATCACGGATATCGGTGGCTTCGGGCCCGGCGTCTATCGCCTGATCAACTATGGGGGCAACCTCGTCGACAACGGGCTGGATCTCGGCACGCTGCCGAGCGCAGTCACTGCGGCCGACCTGACAATACAGACCTCGATCGACAAGCAGGTCAACCTCGTCAACACTGCGGGCCTCGTCGTCCAGTTCTGGGACGGGGACTCCGGCGGCGATGCCAATAACGGGGCGGTTGACGGCGGCGACGGCACCTGGACGGCGACGAGCTCGACCTGGACCGACGTCGATGGCACCGTCAATGCTGCGATGACCCCTCGGCCTGGCTTCGCCATTTTCCAGGGCACGTCCGGCACGGTGACGGCAAATGCCGGGGCGGGCGCGCTTGCCGTAACAGGCATGCACTTCGCAACCGACGGCTACAGAATCGAAGGCGACCGGATCGCCCTTTCCGGCGCCGGCGGCGAAAGCATCGTGCGAGTCGGCGACGGCACGGCGACCGGGGCGGGTCACACCGCAACCATCGCCGCCGAACTCACCGGGACGAGCAGCCTCGTCAAGACCGATTTCGGCAAGCTGGTGCTTACCGGTGACAACAGCTATAGCGGCGGCACGAGGATCGAGGGCGGGACGCTGTCGGTCTCCCGCGACGCCAATCTCGGCGGCGCGGCGGGGGCCTTGAACCTGAACGGCGGCACGCTGCAGAACACATCGGGCTTCTCCACGGGGCGCGCCATCATGCTGGGGGCCGGTGGCGGCACGTTCGAGACCGGCGCCCATCTCACTTTGGCCGGGCCGATCTCCGGCGCCGGCGACCTGACCAAGACGGGCGTGGCGACGCTGACGCTCACCGGCGACAACAGCTACGGAGGCGACACGCTGGTCGAAAGCGGCACGCTGGTCGGAAGCGTCGCCTCGATCCGCGGCAATATCGGCAATGCCGGAACGGTGGTGTTCGAGCAGGCGGCCGATGCCCACTTCGCGGGTGCCATCGTCGGGCTAGGGGCCGACGGAGCCATGATCAAGCGCGGCGCCGGCGCACTGACCCTCGAGGGAACGTCGACGCTCGATTGGACGGTGGAGGCCGGGAGACTCACCGCGCAGGCCGCGCGCTTCTTCGGCGACGTGACGATCGCCGGGGCCGGTGACTTGACCTTCGAGGAGAGCGCGAATGCCGCCTATGTCGGCGTCATCTCGGGCGATGGCGCCTTCATCAAGGCCGGCAGCGGCGTCCTGACGCTGTCGGACGACAGTTCCGGCTTCATTGGCCACACCGACGTGATGGCCGGCACGCTCGTCGTCGGCAGCGGCGCCGCGCTCGGCGGAACGATCGACGTGCTCTCCGGCGCTACGCTGGGCGGGTCGGGCACGGTGGGCACGACTACGGTTCGGGCAGGCGCAACCATCGCGCCCGGAAACTCGATCGGTACGCTGGCGGTAGCGGGCGATTATAGGCAGGAGACCGGTTCGACCTACCAGGTGGAGATCGATCCCGCCGGCAATTCGGACCGGATCGTAATTTCGGGAACGGCCACGATCGCGGGCGGCACCGCCTTCGTGGTCAAGGCACCGGGCGGATACGGGACAGGGCGCTACACCATCCTGACCGCCGACGGCGGGGTGACCGGCAACTATGACGCGCTCGACCAGAATGCCCCCTTCCTCGATCTTGGGCTCGCCTACGATCCGAAGGCGATCCATCTCGACATCGCGCGCAACTCGGTCTCGTTCTGCGACGTCGCCGTAACCCGCAATCAGTGCGCCGCGGCTCGCGGTGCCGAGAGCACTGGGATGGGCAACCCGGTCTATGACGCGATCGTCGGCCTACCGGACGAACAGGCCGCGCGCAACGCCTTCGATCAGCTCTCGGGCGAGATACACGCCAGCGTCAAGGCTGGGCTGTTCGAAGACAGCCATTTTGTCCGCGACGCGGTGAATGACCGTATCAGGGCGGCTTTCGGTGCCGCAGGCTCCCTGCCGGTCATGGCCTATGGGCCTGATGGCGCGCAGGCGGCTGCGGCCGACACCGACCGCTTCGCCGTGTGGAGCCGGGGCTACGGCGCCTGGGGCTCGTTCGACGGCGACGGCGATGCCGCAAGGCTGGACACCGCGAGTGGCGGCCTCTTCATCGGGGCCGACGCGCTGGTCGGCGAGAGCTGGCGGCTCGGCCTTCTGGCCGGCTACGGCCATTCCTCTTTCCAGGCCGACGGCCGGACTTCCTCGGCCGATGTCGACAGCTACACGGTCGCCCTCTATGCCGGCACCGAGCTCGGCCGGTTCGGCATGGGCGACCTTGGCCTTCGCTTCGGCGCCGCCCACGCATGGCACGAGATCGACAGCGCCAGGAACATCGCCTTCCCGGGATTTGCCGGCCGCTCCGATGCGTCCTATGAAGCGCGCAGCACGCAACTGTTTGGCGAACTGGGCTACACGGTCCAATCCGGCGGCGTCTCCTTCGAGCCCTTCGCCAATCTCGCTTATGTCGCCCTTTCCAGCGACGGCTATGGCGAGAACGGCTCTGCCGGACTGCGCGGCTTCGGCGACGACAGCGACCTGACCTACACGACCCTTGGCGTCAGGGCCGCAACTGCCCTCGACATCGCCGGCATGACTGGCTCGCTTCACGGCACGCTCGGCTGGCGCCATTCCTTCAGCGATGCCGTGCCGCTCGCCACCCATGCATTTGCCGGCGGCGACGCGTTCACGGTAGCCGGCGTGCCGATTGCCAGGAACGTAGCCGTGCTTGAGGCGGGCTTCGAGCTCGAGCTCCAGGCCGGGGCGAGGCTTGGCATGGCCTATCAGGGGCAGTTCGGGTCGGGGGCGCGGCAGAACGGGTTCAATGCCAAGTTGGCCGTGAGCTTCTGAACCGAGATGGATTGGGTTTAGCCCTGCCCGATCCGCTCGCATCGTGGGTCGCCCGACATGTGACGGCTGGCCTGCCTGCCCGCCGACGCGGGCGATCCGACATGATCTCAATCAAAGCGCACGACCAACTGATCCAGCCCGTGGAAATGGAAGCTGTCCCGGAAACGCGGTTCTTCCGACAGCCGAAGCCTAGGCAGCCGATCGAACAGTACCTTCAGGCCGGTCTGAAGCTCCAGCCGGGCTAGCGGCGCGCCGAGGCAGAAATGTATGCCGGCACCGAAGGATACGTTCTTTTGGTCATTTCGGTTGGGATCGAAGGCATTTGGCGCCGCGAAGGCCAGTGGATCGTGGTTCGCCATGCCGAGCAGCAGCCCGACCTGTTCGCCGGGCTTCAGCGCGATCGCGTCGCCGATCTCGGCTTCGCCATAGGCATAGCGCGTGAACATGTGCAGCGGCGCGTCGAAGCGCAGGCATTCCTCGACGGTTGCCTCCGCCGCCTCGCTGGAACCAAAGAAGCGGCGCGGATCGCCGCCTTGCTTCAGGATCGCGCGAACCGCATTGCCGGTCTGATGAACCGTCGCCTCATGGCCGGCGTTGAGCAGCAGGATGGTCGAGGAGACGAGTTCGTCATCCATCAGCTTCTGCCCGTCTTCCTGCGCCGAGATGAGCAGCGACAGAAGATCGTCGCCCGGTCGCCGGCGCCGCTCCGCGGCATAGGCGCGGACAAAATCGGAAAAGTCGCGCGCCGCCTGGTCAGCGGTTTCCTCGGTCTCCCGCGTGCGCCCGTGCATGTACATGGCGACCATCTTGTGGGACCAGTCGAGCAGCTGTGGTCCCATGTCCACTGGCACACCAAGCATTTCGGCAATGATGGTGATCGGCAGATGCGAGGCGAACGCCGGCAGCAAGTCCACCTCCTCGTCGAAGCCGTCGATCAGTTCGTTCGCCAATCTCTCGATGCGCGGCCTCAGTCTTTCGACCTGACGCGAGACGAAAGCGCGATTGACCAATGTCCTCAGCCTCGTATGGGCGGGAGGCTCCAATTCAAGCATCGAATTCGCTTCGATCCCGTCGAAATGAACGAGATGCGATCGATCGCCGGTGTAACGCTGGTCGTCGGCCGAGCCTGGCGGCTTCGCGCGGCCGCACCGGCGGTCGCGCAACACGCGACTTACGTCCTCATATCGGCCGAAGCACCAGAAGCCGTAATCCTCCCAGAAGAAGGTGGGGCTTGTCTCGTGCAGCCACGCATAGGCCTCATAGGGATTCTGAACGAAGCGGGGCTCGTGCGGGTCGAGACGAACGCGTTGCGACGCCGGGTCGAAGGAGACGTAAGGCAGAGACGGGGAAAGATCGACCATGGCGGCTGTGTAACCCGCCTTGCCAATGTGTTTCCAGAGCGTATGTTCACCGGCTCGAAAAGCTGGAGATCCGGCCATGAAAATAGCTGTCGTTGGGGCGGGAATTGCGGGTCTGTCCAGCGCCTGGGGACTGGTGAAGCGTGGCCATCAGGTGATCCTGGTAGAGCAGGGACCGATCCCCAACCCTCTCGCTGCGTCCGGCGATCATCACCGGATCATTCGTCGCGCCTATGGAGCTGCGGCCGGTTATGGCCGCCTGATCACACAGGCATATCAGGCATGGGACGAGATGTGGTCGGATCTTGGACGCAGCCATCTCGATCCGCGTGGATTTCTTTGCGTTTCCCGAGAGGAGGGAGACGAAGCTCAAAAACTCCGCGAAGGACTCGCAGAAGGTGGCTACCCCTTCGAGATGGTCGACCCTCGAGCCGCCGTGGAGCGCTGGCCGTTCCTGGAGCCGGGGATGTTCCGGTATGCTTTCTTTTCGCGCGAGGGTGGCGCGCTGCACTGCCGGAAGATCGCGGCTGACCTAGCGGCATGGCTGAGAAGCAAGGGTGCCGATGTCTATGAGAACAGAAAGGTTTCCGAGATCGACCGGGACGAAGCCCGCGTGACACTGGAGGACGGGACTGTGATCATGGCCGACAAGGTCGTCGTCACAGCCGGAGCCTGGGTGCTGAAGCTGTTCCCTGAGCTCGATGGGATGTTGAAGACATATCGGACGGCGCTCGCCTATGCCGAACCTCCTGCCGATCTTCGGGATGCGTGGGAAAGGGCGCCCGTCATCCTGGATGTCGGCGGCCGCGTCGACGGCTACATGATTCCACCCTCCGGCGGAGCCGGCATGAAGTTCGGTTCCGGCCTGCACAAAGTGCCGACGAGCGATGCGGACTGGAACAGGCTTCCGGTCGAAGGCGAGGGTGAGGCGATCCGCAACCTCTTCCAGCCGCCCATCGCCCGCATTGCCGAATACAGGGTGACGGACGTGGTGACCTGCGTGTACACTTTCACCGACGACGAGCGTTTCCTGGCCGTCGAGAAAGGGAAGTGCCTGATCGTATCGGCCTGCTCGGGCCACGGCTACAAGTTCGGCGCCGCGGTCGGACTAAGGGTGGCCGAAGCGATAGACGACGCCGATATGGCGGGGCTGATGGGGTGGCTCCGTGCCGAGACTGTTTAGCCGTCATCGAAACAGGCGTTCCGTCGGCCTTGCGCAGGATGGAGGCCGCGTCCTATTTATCAGGTGAGCATCGCAATACGATTCCGCAGTTTCGCGCCGGAATCCCGTCAAAGGGACTATCTATGAAGCACCCCGTCGAAACCTACATGAACCTCGTGCCGATGGTGGTCGAGCAGACCAACCGTGGCGAGAGGGCCTTCGACATCTTTTCGCGTCTTCTCAAGGAGCGGATCATCTTCATCACCGGCCCGGTCGAGGACGGCATGGCGACGTTGGTCTGCGCTCAGCTACTCTTCCTCGAGGCCGAGAATCCGAAAAAGGAAATCTCGCTCTACATCAATTCGCCGGGTGGCGTCGTTACGTCTGGCATGGCGATCTACGACACCATGCAGTTCATCAAACCGCCCGTGTCCACACTTTGCGTCGGCCAGGCCGCGTCCATGGGCTCGCTGCTTCTTTGCGCCGGCCACAAGGATATGCGCTTTGCGACGCCAAACGCGCGCATCATGGTCCATCAGCCTTCCGGCGGCTTCCAGGGGCAGGCTTCCGACATCGAGCGGCATGCCCAGGACATCATCAAGATGAAGCGCCGGCTGAACGAGGTTTACGTTAAGCACACGGGACGCGACTACGACACCATTGAAAAGACGCTCGACCGCGACCATTTCATGACGGCCGACGAGGCGAAGGATTTTGGCATTATCGACAAGGTCTACACCTCGCGGGAAGCCACGGAGGCCGGGGTCGCCGTGGCTTGATCCGCGGCGAAAAGGGATCGCTGCGGAAGAATGACGCGGTTTTGAGACGCTGTGCGTCATTTCTGTCACAATTTGCTGTTTCCTCGGCGATTGCCTCAGCCTACGTTAAGCCTATGTTGAGTTTCGACGGCTTAGCGTAATGTGGGGTAGTCGCGGATCAATTTGCAGCGATTTCTGGTATGTGCTCGGAAATGCGCAGTGTGCCAGCTTCTGGCGCCGGTGGTTTTCCGGAATTGCTATCCGCCCATCGGCTTCGGCGAACGGGTGGCAGTGAAAGGACTTGAACAAGATGAGTAAGGTCAGCAACGGCGGCGGCGATTCGAAGAATACGCTCTACTGCTCGTTCTGCGGCAAGAGCCAGCATGAGGTTCGCAAGCTGATCGCCGGTCCTACGGTGTTCATCTGCGACGAGTGCGTCGAGCTTTGCATGGACATCATCCGCGAGGAGAACAAGACCTCGATGGTGAAGTCGCGCGAGGGCGTGCCGACCCCGCAGGAGATCCTGAAGGTCCTCGACGACTATGTGATCGGCCAACCCTACGCCAAGCGCGTGCTTTCGGTTGCCGTCCACAACCATTACAAGCGGCTGGCCCACGCCAGCAAGAACAACGACGTCGAACTGGCGAAGTCGAACATCCTGCTGATCGGGCCCACCGGTTGCGGCAAGACGCTGCTCGCGCAGACGCTCGCGCGCATCATCGACGTGCCCTTCACCATGGCCGATGCGACGACGCTCACCGAAGCGGGCTATGTCGGCGAGGATGTCGAGAACATCATCCTCAAGCTGTTGCAGGCGGCTGACTACAATGTCGAGCGCGCCCAACGGGGCATCGTCTACATCGACGAGATCGACAAGATCAGCCGCAAGTCGGACAATCCCTCGATCACGCGCGACGTGTCGGGCGAGGGCGTCCAGCAGGCGTTGCTGAAGATCATGGAAGGCACCGTCGCCTCGGTGCCGCCGCAGGGTGGCAGGAAGCATCCGCAGCAAGAATTCCTGCAGGTGGACACCGCCAACATACTCTTCATCTGCGGTGGCGCTTTCGCCGGCCTGGACAAGATCATCTCGGATCGCGGCCGCAAGACCTCGATCGGTTTCGGCGCGACGGTGGCATCGCCCGAGGATCGCCGCACGGGTGAGCTTTTCCGGCAGGTCGAGCCGGAGGATCTCCTGAAATTCGGTCTCATCCCCGAGTTCGTCGGTCGGCTCCCGGTCCTGGCGACGCTCGAGGACCTCGACGAAGCCGCGCTGATCCAGATCCTGACGGAGCCGAAGAACGCTTTGGTGAAGCAGTATCAGCGGTTGTTCGAGATGGAGAATGTCGAGCTGACGTTCCACGAGAACGCGCTGTCGGCGATCGCCAAGAGAGCGATCGAACGCAAGACCGGCGCACGTGGTCTTCGGTCGATCATGGAAGCTATCCTGCTCGACACGATGTTCGAACTGCCTGCGCTGGAAGGAGTGCAGGAGGTCGTCATCTCCGAGGAGGTGGTTTCCGGCAATGCAAGGCCGCTCTACATCTACGCCGAGAAGGAAAAGGGCAGCGTCAGCGCCTGATCATCGGAGCTCTAGCGGTCCGCGGGGTGTGCAGCGCAACGCGTTGTCGCCCCGCAGTTGTGTCCGCGAAGGCGGTTGCCGCGCCGTAAACCGCCCGTTGGCGGGGTCTCTACCCCTTGAACTTCGCCACCTCAGCATCCACCTAACACCAAGAGGTTGGGGCCGACTTCCGTGCTAAATCAAGGCGTCATATTGGGCGATAGGCGGAACGGTTTGCGACCGTTATGATGAGATTCGCGGCCGGCCGAAGTGCGACCGCGAAATGAAAGGTAAAACAATGGCCAAGCTACCCCGGTCTTCCAGCGACGGTGTGTTCGCGGTCCTCCCGCTGCGCGACATTGTGGTGTTCCCGCATATGATCGTGCCGCTCTTTGTCGGCCGCGAGAAGTCCATCAAGGCGCTGGAAGAGGTGATGGGTGCGGAAAAGCAGATACTGCTTGCCACCCAGATGAATGCAGCCGACGACGATCCGGAGCCTGACGCCATCTATGACGTCGGCACGCTCGCGAACGTGCTGCAGCTGCTGAAGCTGCCCGACGGGACGGTCAAGGTCCTCGTCGAAGGAACGGCGCGCGCCAAGATTTCGAGTTTCACCGACCGAGCCGACTTCCATGAGGCCAACGCGGTGATCCTCGCCGAGCCCGAGGAAGACGAGGTCGAGATCGAGGCGCTTTCGCGCTCCGTGGTCTCGGACTTCGAAAACTATGTGAAGCTCAACAAGAAGATCTCTCCCGAGGTGGTTGGTGCGGCCAGCCAGATCGACGACTATTCCAAGCTCGCCGATACGGTGGCGTCTCATCTTGCGATCAAGATCACCGAGAAGCAGGAGATGCTGGGCACGCTCTCCGTCAAGGAGCGCCTGGAAAAGGCCATGGGCTTCATGGAGGCCGAGATCTCGGTGCTCCAGGTGGAGAAGCGCATCCGCTCCCGTGTGAAGCGGCAGATGGAGAAGACGCAGCGCGAGTACTACCTGAACGAGCAGATGAAGGCGATCCAGAAGGAGCTCGGGGACGACGAGGGTCGTGACGACCTCGCCGAGCTCGAGGAGCGGATCGCCAAGACCAAGCTCTCCAAGGAAGCCCGCGAGAAGGCGCAACACGAACTCAAGAAGCTGCGGCAGATGTCTCCGATGTCCGCCGAAGCGACGGTCGTGCGCAACTATCTCGACTGGCTGCTGTCGATCCCGTGGCAGAAGAAGACCAAGGTCAAGAAGGATCTCAAGCTCGCGCAGGAGATCCTCGATGCCGATCACTACGGGCTCGAGAAGGTCAAGGACCGCATCATCGAGTATCTCGCCGTGCAGCAGCGGGCGAACAAGCTGACCGGTCCGATCCTGTGCCTGGTCGGCCCTCCCGGCGTCGGCAAGACCTCGCTCGGCAAGTCGATCGCCAAGGCGACCGGACGCGAGTTCGTGCGTGTGTCGTTGGGCGGCGTGCGCGACGAGGCCGAGATCCGCGGTCACCGGCGCACCTATATCGGCTCGATGCCCGGCAAGATCATCCAGTCGATGCGGAAGGCGAAATCCTCCAATCCGCTGTTTTTGCTGGACGAGATCGACAAGATGGGCGCCGATTTCCGCGGCGATCCGTCGTCGGCTCTGCTTGAGGTCCTCGACCCCGAACAGAACACGACGTTCAACGATCATTACCTGGAGGTCGACTACGATCTGTCCAGCGTGATGTTCGTGACCACGGCGAATACGCTGAATATCCCTGGTCCCTTGATGGACCGCATGGAGCTCATCCGCATCGCCGGCTACACCGAGGACGAAAAGCTGCAGATTGCACGGCGGCATCTGATCCCGCACGCGATCAGCAAGCATGGCTTGCAGTCCAAGGAATGGTCGATCGACGACGAAGCGTTGCTGATGGTGATCCGGCGCTACACCCGGGAAGCCGGTGTGCGTAACCTCGAGCGCGAGATTTCGACGCTGATCCGCAAGGCCGTGAAGGAACTGACTCTCTCGAAGAAGAAGTCGGTGGCGGTGACGGTCAAGGAGGTGGAGGAATATCTCGGTGTGCCGAAGTATCGCTTCGGCGAGATCGAGGAAGAGGATCAGATCGGTGTCGTGACCGGTCTTGCCTGGACCGATGTGGGCGGCGAGCTGCTCACCATCGAAGGCGCGATGATGCCCGGCAAGGGCAAGATGACCGTCACCGGCAACCTGCGCGACGTGATGAAGGAATCGATCTCGGCCGCCGCCTCTTATGTGCGGTCGCGTTCGCTGGCCTTCGGCATCGAGCCGCCACTGTTCGACAAGCGGGACATCCACGTGCACGTGCCGGAAGGCGCGACGCCCAAGGACGGTCCGTCGGCCGGCGTGGCGATGGTGACGGCGATCGTTTCGGTCATGACCGGCATTCCGGTTCGCCACGACGTTGCCATGACAGGTGAAATCACGCTGCGTGGCCGCGTGCTGCCCATCGGTGGCTTGAAGGAAAAGCTGCTGGCGGCGTTGCGTGGCGGGATCAAGACGGTGCTGATCCCCGAAGAGAACGCGAAGGATCTTTCGGATATCGCTCAGAATGTGAAGAGCAGTCTGGAGATCGTTCCGGTTTCCCGCATGGATGAAGTTCTGGCGCGCGCGCTGGTGCGCAAGCCCGAGCCGATCCAGTGGGAAGAGCCTGCGAAGCCGGCGACCGACAAGGGTGCCGAGGATTCGGCTCTGACCGCGCATT
>DATMFK010000015.1:0-211837 GCA_035556195.1 Rhizobiaceae bacterium | reverse complement strand
TCATGCGAAAGGCCGCCGAGCGAAGTGTGCGATCCGTGCGCAAGCGCATCGGTGCCCTGCTCGATCAGTTCACCCCCAACGAATGCGCGAACTATCTCGTCAACGCTGGATACGCGGCAACCTAAAATGATCCTGCTCTAGCACCTCATTGGGAGCACCCGTCAGGATCGCCCCGTCTTTTGCGGCGAAATCTCCATCAGGACATCGCCAACGCGCGTCTGCTCCCCTGCCCGGATATGGACGCCGTGCACCACCCCCGCTCCTCGCGCGGCAAGGGTCGTTTCCATCTTCATCGCCTCGACGACGACGAGAGGTTGGCCGACGACGACAGTCTCCCCGAGGGCAACGGCGACGCTACGGACGAGACCAGCGACCGGTGACGTGACCTTGGATGGATCGGCCATATTGTTGTCAGCCGCAAGCGGATCGGGCTCGCTGAACCGGAGGGTCCGGCCGTCAATATCGATGATGACATCCTCGCCATCCCACACCATCAGCGCATGCCGAGCGACGCCATCGATCGTATAGCGGACATCGGGAAGGATCAGTTCCACCTCGGCGACGGGAAGGCTGGCGCCATGCATGACGACTGATGTGAGTTTCCCGCGCTCGAAACGCAGCGCGATTTCGCGGCGCTCAGCATTGCAGACAAGCGAAAGCGGATGCTCAGCCACACCGGACGAGCGGAACCAGTCGCCACCGGGCGCAAGGGCGATCGCCGTGGCGGCCAGGGCGAAGTCCTGGTCCGTCCGGCCTGGTTGCGACAGGATAGGGGCGTCTTCATCCGCCCACCGGTCGATGAGGTCGGTGGTCATGCCGCCCTCGATGAATTCCGGCGTTGCGGTGAGATCAAGCAGGAACGTCCGATTGGTCGCCGGACCGATCAATGGGGTACGAAGCAGCGCGTGCCGCAAACGGGCAATCGCTTCCTGCCGGTCTTTGCCGTGCGCGATGATCTTGGCGAGCATCGGATCGTAATACGGGCCGACCACATCCCCTTCCTGGATGCCGTCGTCGATACGGACCCCTTCGATATGACCGGCATCCCCCGGTCTCCAAAACAGGATCTTGCCGGTCTGAGGCCGGAATCCTTGATAGGGATCCTCCGCATAGAGCCGCGCCTCGATGGCGTGCCCTCGAAACGCGGCCTCTTCCTGCCGGACAGGGATCGGTTCGCCGCCTGCCACACGCAATTGCCATTCGACAAGGTCGAAGCCGGTGATCATCTCCGTCACGGGATGCTCGACTTGAAGGCGCGTGTTCATCTCCAGGAAATGATAACGCCTGTCGGCACCGACGATGAACTCCACCGTCCCGGCGCCGCGGTAACCGATCGCGCACGCCGCCTTCACGGCATCCGCGCCCATGGCCGCCCGGAGCTTCGCATCGACGAAGGGCGATGGCGCTTCCTCGATCACCTTCTGGTGTCGCCGCTGGGCGGAGCAGTCGCGCTCGCCCAGATGGATGCAGTTTCCGTGACTGTCGGCAAAGACCTGGATCTCGACATGGCGGCCATCGACGATCAGCCGCTCGAGGAGAACGGTCGGGTCGCCAAAAGCGCTCTCCGCTTCGCGCGCCGCGCTTTCCAGC
Source organism: Rhizobiaceae bacterium (assembly GCA_035556195.1). Taxonomy (GTDB): domain Bacteria; phylum Pseudomonadota; class Alphaproteobacteria; order Rhizobiales; family Rhizobiaceae. Next base: position 210,247 of record DATMFK010000015.1, on the reverse strand, counting down.
GCGGCACCAAGCTCCTCGGCGCTTTCCACCTTGCGCATACCACGCCCACCCCCTCCGGCCGCGGCCTTGATCAGGAGCGGATAGCCCACGGCTTCCGCAGCAAGCGCCATCGCTTCGTACGACTGGTCGGCCCCGGCGTAGCCGGGCACGACGGGAACACCGGCCGTGTCCATGAGGGCCTTGGCGCGCCTCTTGTCGCCCATCGCGCGGATCGCGGCCGGCGGCGGCCCCACGAAGATCAGGCCTGCCCGAAGGCAAGCCTCGGCGAAGGCGCTGTTCTCCGAGAGAAAGCCATAACCGGGATGAACCGCGTCCGCTTCGCACCGCCGCGCCGCCGCGACGATCGCGTCCCCGTCTAGATAGGACTCGCCGGACCGGTTTCCGCCGATGCGGATCGCTTCATCGGCCATCACGACATGGCGAGCGGCAGCGTCCGCGTCGCTATGGACGGCAACCGTCCTCAGGCCCATGCGCTTCGCCGTGCGGATCAACCGGCAGGCGATCTCGCCACGGTTGGCGACAAGGAGCTTCCGTATCGCCGTCACCCCAGGCGCTTCTTGTTGGAGGTTCCAGGGAGCGTGCCTTCAAGCTTGCAGATGATGCCGAGCATGACCTCGTCGGCGCCGCCGCCGATCGAGACCAGCCGCGTGTCGCGATAGGCGCGGCTTACCGGATTGTCCCAGGTGAACCCCATGCCGCCCCAATATTGAAGGCACGCATCGGAAACCTCGCGCACCAGCCGGCCGCATTTCAGCTTGGCCATCGACGCCAGCCGGGTGACGTCCTTGCCCGCCACATATTGCTCGACCGCACTCCAAGTCAGCGCACGTAACGCCTCCACCTCCGTACGAAGCTCCGCCAAGCGGAAATGCACGGCCTGGTTGTCGAGCACCGGTTTGCCGAAGGCCCTGCGTTCGCCCGTATATTCGATCGTCAGGTCGATCATGCGGTCGAGCCCCTTGAGCGAACTCGCTGCCGCGTAAAGGCGCTCTTCCTGGAACTGCATCATCTGCATGGTGAAGCCCATGCCCTCCTGCCCGATCCGGTTGGCGATGGGAACGCGCACCTCGTCGAAGAAGAGCTGCGCCGTGTCGGAGGAGTTCATGCCGATCTTCTTGATCTTCTGGCGGGTAACGCCCTTGGCATCGAGGGGCACGGCGATCAACGACTTGTTCTGATGGACTTGCCCCTCCGACGTGTTGGCGAGGAGGCAGCACCAGTCGGCCTGCATGCCATTGGTGATCCACATCTTGGTGCCGGAAATCACGTAGTCACCGCCGTCCTTGCGCGCCGTGGTGCGGATCGCGGCTACGTCGGACCCACCGCCCGGTTCGGACACGCCAAGGCAGCTCACCACGTCGCCTGCGATCGAGGGAGCCAGGAAGTTGCGCTTCACCCCGTCCGTGCCGAAGCGGTTGAGCGCCGGCGTAGACATGTCGGTGTGGACGCCGATCGCCATCGGCACTCCGCCGCAATTCACCAGGCCGAGCTCCTCGGCCATCACCATCGAAAAGGAAAAGTCGAGGCCTAGGCCGCCATAGGCGGGGTCGTATTTGATGCCGAGAAGGCCGAGGCCGCCGAGTTTCTTGAACAGCTGATGGGCGGGAAACTGCTCGGCCTCTTCCCAGGCATCGACATTGGGATTGATGTCGGTCTCGACGAACTTGGCCACCGTCCGGCGAAGCTCCTCGTGTTCCGGCGTGAACTGCATGATCCCGGCCTCCCCTCTTCTACATCCTCGCGACACCGAAGGTATTGGGTCTCAACTGGCGGCGCTCGCCCTCCTGGGCGACCGCCAGGCAGAGCGACAGGATCCTGCGCGTGTCACGCGGGTCGATGATGCCGTCGTCCCACAATCGCGCCGTGGCGAAGAGAGCATCCGACTGCGCCTCGATCCCTGCCCTGATTTGCCGCGACATCTTCTCGAGCGCGGGCTCGTCAGCCGAGGTCCCTTGTCGCGCCGCCTTGGCCCGTGTCACGATTTCCATGACCCTGGCAGCCTGTTCTCCGCCCATGACGGCTGTTCGCGCCGACGGCCAGGAGAAGATGAAGCGCGGAGAGAAACCGCGCCCGCACATGCCGTAATTGCCCGCGCCGTAGGAACCGCCGATGACGAAGGTGAATTTCGCAACGCGTGCGTTGGCGACGGCCTGGATCATCTTCGATCCGTGCTTGATCGCCCCTTCGCGCTCGACCGCCGATCCCACCATGTAGCCCGTCGTGTTCTGCAAGAAGACGAGCGGCGTGCCCGCCTGGTCGCAGAGCTGGATGAATTGCGCCGCCTTGACCGATCCGTTCGGCATGATCGGGCCATTGTTGGCGATGATGCCGATCCTGCGGCCATCGAGGGCGGCATGGCCACAAAGCGTGTCCGGTCCGTATTCGGCCTTGAACTCCAGCCAGGCCGAGCCATCCACGATACGGGCTACGATTTCGCGCATGTCGAATGGGGTCTTTTCATCCGCCGGGACGACGCCAAGAAGTTCTTCCGGGTCGAAAAGCGGTGCCTTGCCCGCCACCTGCGCCTCGACGCTGTCCCAGCCGAGATTGCGCATGATCTCGCGGCCGATGGCGAGCGCCTGGATGTCGTCTTCCGCGATATATTCCCCGAGCCCGGTGATGCGGCCATGCAGCTCGGCGCCTCCGAGGTCCTCGTCCTCGGCATCCTCGCCGATCGCGGCCTTCACCAGCGGCGGTCCAGCCAGGAATATCTTGGAGCGCTTGCGCACCAGTACGACATAGTCACTGAGGCCGGGGAGATAGGCTCCGCCCGCCGTCGACGAGCCATGGACGATGGCGATCTGAGGAATCCCCGCCGCGGAAAGCCGCGCCTGGTTGGCGAAGGAGCGCCCGCCTTCGACGAACATCTCGGACTGGTAAAGCAGGTTGGCCCCGCCACTCTCGACCAGATAGACGAGCGGCAGCCTGTTTTCGAAAGCGATCTCGTGCAGGCGCAGCGCCTTCTGCAGCCCGATCGGCGGAATCGTGCCGCCTTTGATCGCACTGTCCGAGGCCGAAACGATGCATCTCTTTCCGGCGACCACCCCTATCCCTGCGATGGTTCCCCCGCCCATGATGTTCTTGCCGCCGTCGTCGTCATGCATCTTGTAGCCGGCAAGAGACGAAAGCTCGAGGAAAGGGGCGCCGCGATCGAGCAGCCTCTCGACTCGCTCTCGGGGCAGGATCTGGCCGCGCTCGGCGAAGCGGTCCTTCCTCGAAGCGGAATTGTTCCGCACCGCCTCTTCGAGAGCACGCACTTTGGCAAGCTTTTCGGCCATGGCCGAGGCATTCTCGCGGAAGCGCGGCGAACGCGGATCGAGCGCGGAGCTCATGATCGCCATCAGGCGTCGTCTCCCGAAAGGACCTGCGGGATGGCAGCGCGATGGAAGCCATCGAAAGGCACAACAGCCCTGCCTTCGCCGATCGGAAACAGCGCCGAGCCAAGTGGCGCGCCGCCGTCGATCGGCACGGTCACGCCGGTCACGAAGGAGGCTGCCGGCGACAGCAGGAAACAGATCACGCTGGAGACTTCGGCTTCCAGGCCGATCCGACCGATCGGCACATGGTTCTTCAATTGCGGAATGAGCGCACGTGTCGTTCCGCCATAGCTGTCCATGCCCGACGAGGCGATCCAGCCCGGAGCGACGCAATTGACCCTCACGCCGGCGGGTGCCCATTCATACGCCGCAGACTTGGTGAGATTCACCATCCCGGCCCGCGCGGCGCCCGAGTGCCCCATGCCCGGCATGCCGCGCCACATGTCGGCCGCCATGTTGACGATCGCGCCCCCGTGTATCTGCATCGATTGCAGATAGGTTTCCCGCATCATGAGGAAGCCGCCGGTGAGATTGTTGCTGACCACCGCCTCGAAGCCTTTCTTCGAAATGGCGGCAAGCGGTGCCGGAAACTGCCCCCCGGCATTGTTGACCAGGCCGTGGATGCGTCCGTACCGGCCAACGATCGCACCGATGGCGGCCTTCACCGCGTCTTCGTCGCGTATGTCGAAGGCATGGGCGTCCGCCTTGCCGCCATCCTCCGCGATCTCGGCAAGCACACGGTCGAGTTTCTCTTTTCTGCGACCCACGATGACGACGTGCGCGCCGAGGCTGGCGAGTTCGTGGGCGAGGCAGCGCCCGATGCCGCTCCCGCCACCGGTGACCACATATATTTCGCCGGCAAAACAATCGGGCCGCAGTATGCTGCGATAGCCCATGTGCGTCTCCTCCCCGTCGACGAGGCTAAATCACGTTGACGTAAACGTCAATGCGCTATAAGCGAGGCTCGTTCGCGGGAGGGAGAATCTGTTGTAAGGTCCCAAGCCGCAGATCGACCGGAAACAGCACAAAGGACAGGATCATGGCCATTCAGGACATCGCCGCTAAGCTCAAGGACCGGGTCGCGAGCGCCGGCTTCGAGCGGTCGGTCAAGTTCGACACCGGTTCGGACGGCGTCATCGTCATCGACGGCTCGAGCATCTCCACCTCGGACGCGCCGGCCGACTGCACCATCAAGCTCTCGCTGGACGACCTCGAATCGCTGATCAGCGGCGATCTGAACCCGACCACCGCCTTCATGACGGGTAAGCTGAAGATCGAAGGGGACATGAGCGTCGCCATGGCTCTCAGTCAACTGCTTTGATCGCTGTCGACCTCGAACGCTCCAGGGAAGCCCGGCTCGTCGGGGCTTTTCGTTTTGAACCATTTCCGGCGTAAACAGTTTTCCCGATGGCCGCCCGTCGTTAAACGGCCGTTCACCTCGTGATATAGCGCGTGTCTGGGAGGACGATCATGAAGACGAGACGCATCGCCACAATGGCAGCCCTCGCAGCCGCGGTCCTTCTAGCAGGGTGCGTCGAGGGAGGCTATTACGCCGAAGTGGGCGGCCCTGTGGTTTACGGGCCCGGCTATGTCGAGCCTTATTACGGCGGATACTATCCGCGCTACGGCGGGTACTATCCGCGTTACGATGGCTATCGTTATCGCCGGTACGACCGTCATTACGACCGGCCGAGGCGACCCGACTACGTCGCCCGGCCTGGTCGTCCGCGTCCGCCTCGCCAGGACTTTGCGCGCCCTTCACGTCCGGCCCCGGTCGCGATCCAACCCCGGCCCCAGGCGCCTCGCGCTCTGCCGAATTTGCCGCGCGGCCGAACTGACTGCTCCGGTCCGGGCTGCTCCGGCCTCCGCGGACGCGGAGAACCCTGGGGCGGGATGGACTGAAGTTGCTCAGGCGGCAAGCCGCACGTCGCCGCTCTTGACGCGTCGGCCGCTGGCCTTGAGCGTGCCGTGAGCCCCGTCCAGCGCCCCCTGTACCAATTCCAGCGCCAGGAAACGATCCCGCTCGTACGGGCCGGGCATGGCGAGGCCGGCGGTCTTATCCGCCGAAAATCCGAAGCGCTTGTAATAGGGCGCATCCCCCACAAGCAGGATCGCACGGTGGCCAAGCCGGGCGGCTTCCGCGATGGCGTGGCGCATCAAGGCCGAGCCGATGCCGGCAGAGGCGTGAGCCGGAGCGACTGCGAGCGGTCCAAGAAGCAGGGCCGACTTCCAGGCCCCTTCGCCCTCGCCACGAGAGCCGCGCTCTTCCTTCTCCCAGACAGGGACTCGGAACGTCACGTCCCAAAGACGCACGGTCCCGATCACGGCGCCGGAAGCATCGCGAGCGACAAAGGCAAGGCCCTGCGAGGGCCTCCGGCCGCGGCGCAGCTTTTCCGACGACTTACGCTTGCGGCCGTGCCCCATCGCGCGATCGAGCAAAGCCTCGCGCGCAGCGACATCCGCGCACGCCTCGGCCGTGATCATGAAGCTGGAGGCGTTGCCAGCGGGAGTTTTCTCGGCAGTGATTTCCATGTCCGCGATCCTTCACCAGCGGAATTGTTTCCACGAGCGAACCGGCGCGCGCGGTCGGCGCGCAGCCGGGTTGATCTGAACGGCCCGGGCATCGACCTTCGCAAGCCGATGCGAGGACGAGCCGTCAGATCACGTAGGATCGGAGGGGCTCGAAGCCGTTGAAGGCGACCGAGGAGTAGGTCGTCGTATAGGCACCCGTTCCCTCGATCAGCACCTCGTCGCCGATGGTCAGCGACAGGGGCAGCGGATAAGGCGTCTTCTCGTACATCACGTCGGCCGAATCGCAGGTCGGGCCGGCGAGCACGCAGGGCGCCACAGCATCGCCGTCGCGGGGCGTCACGATCGGATAGCGGATCGCCTCGTCCATGGTCTCGGCGAGACCGCCGAATTTGCCGATGTCGAGGAACACCCAGCGCAGATTGTCATTGTCGGCCTTCTTCGAGATCAGGACGACTTCCGACTTGATCACGCCGGCATTGCCAACCATGCCTCGCCCCGGCTCGATGATGGTCTCGGGAATGGCGTTGCCGAAATGCTTGCGGAGCGCGCTGAAGATGGCCTGGCCGTAGGCCTGGGCCGCCGGCACGTCCCTCAGGTAGCGCGTCGGGAAGCCGCCGCCCATATTGACCATCTTGAGCGCGATGCCCTCGGCACCGAGAACCTGGAAGACCTTCTTGGCATCGCCCAGCGCGCGATCCCAGGCCGAGAGATCGGTCTGCTGGGAACCCACGTGGAAGGACACGCCATAGGCATCGAGGCCGAGCGAAGCGGCGTGGCGCAGCACGTCGACCGCCATGACCGGCACACAGCCGAACTTGCGCGACAGCGGCCATTCGGCACCGGCGCCATCCGTCAACACGCGGCAAAACACGCGCGAGCCCGGCGCGGCGCGCGCGATCTTCTCGACCTCCTCGACACTGTCGACGGCGAAGAGGCGGATACCGAGCTGATAGGCGCGCGCGATATCGCGCTCCTTCTTGATCGTGTTACCGTAGGAGATCCGGTCGGCAGGAGCACCTGCATCCATTGCCATCTCGATCTCGGCGACCGAGGCCGTGTCGAAGGACGAGCCCATCGCTGCCAGCAGGCGCAGGATCTCCGGCGCCGGGTTGGCCTTCACCGCATAGTAGATCGCCGAGTCCGGCAAGGCCTTCTCGAAGGCATGATAGTTGTCGCGCACGACGTCGAGATCGACGACGAGACAGGGCCCGTTCGGACGTCGGGTGGCGAGGAAATCGAGGATACGCTGCGTGGCCATCGGTGTCTCCAGGTCCCCTTTTCAGGGCGCACAAAAGGGTTGCGGAACGCGGGCGGCAGCCTGCGAACACGCGGTTGGACAAAGGGCGCGATCGCATGCCCATGGCACCAGGCGGTGGAGACCCCGGAACCATGAACGCGTGACCACGCGGCGATGAGCAGAGCCATACGGCCATACTCGCTTTGTCTGCCTTGGCTTGGATTGGGAGACCCGTTCCGCACTGCCGGCAATGAAGGTGTGCCTCTTCAGTAACCCCGGTTTATGGACAACCGGCAGACACCAGAAAGGCCCGCACCGTCGTTGCTTCAAGGCGTCCTCGGCTATGCGGTTGGCCGCTTAACCGACCGGGCTCGTTAACTCCCGGGTACCGTCCCGACTAGCTCGCCATTTCGAGGGTCGGGGGACGCCCACAGGCACGTGCGACTTTGGGCAAGCGCGATATAGGGGCGATGGCTTTCACAATCAATTAAAATCTCGACGCCGCTTGAAAAAACTCCGGCGGTGAACAACCCTGCTTCCGGCGTATAGGAGACTTGAACAATGGTGAAGGCAGCCGAACCGCTGAAAGCGCTTCTGCGGCAAGAGCAAGCAATTGTTTTCCCAGGGAAATCCGTTAAGCGGCCGACCGGCTGTCTCGGACGGACAAGGCGGTCGCCGGTCCTATCCCAAGCCAGACCGAGCAGGGCAAAGTCGAGGCGAATCACCACGGCGCTTTGCGCCCCACAGCAGCGCGAGGATGCATAGCGTGGACACACTGACCCGCATGCGCGCCTTCATCGACGTGGTCGAAGCGGAGGGCTTCTCCGCGGCGGCGCGCAAGATCGGCCGATCCAAGGCACTTCTTTCGAAATATGTGCGGGAATTGGAGGATGAACTGGGAGCGCTGCTGCTCAACCGCACGACGCGCCAGTTCTCGCTCACCGAAGCCGGCCACACCTATTACCGGCGCGCCTCCGAGATCATCCGCGAGATCGACAGCCTGGCCGATTCCGTTCGCGAATCCTCCGGCGACGTGCGCGGCCGCATCAAGCTTTCGGCTCCGCGCACCTTCGCCGACGCGCCGATCGGCCAGTCACTGATCGATTTCGCGAGGGACCATCCCGACATCGTGCTGGAGATCCATCTGGACGACCGATTCGTCGATCTCGTGGAGGAGGGTTTCGACCTGGCGGTCCGCATTTCCCGGCTCGAAAGCTCCTCGCTGATCGCACGCCGGCTTGCTCCGTTTTCCGTACGCATCTGCGCCTCCCCCGAACTCATCGAAAAACATGGCCGTCCCGAGCGGCCGCAGGACCTTGCGTCGCTGCCATGCATCATCGACACCAACGGCCGATGGCTTTCAAACTGGCCGTTCCGGAACGAAAACGGGGAAACGATCAGCGTGTCGGTATCCGGCCCGCTCGAGGTGAACAGCCCTCTCGCCACGAGGGCCGCGGCACTTTCCGGCCTCGGCTTCGCCATCCTGCCGGACTTCATCGCCGCGCCGGAAATTCAGAGCGGCCGGCTGGTCTCCGTCCTCGACGATCGTGCCCTGTCCGGCGGCGGCATCTTCGCGGTCTATCCGCACCGCCGTTATCTGCCCGCCAAGGTGCGGGTTTTCGTCGACTATCTTGCGCAGTGGTTCAAGTCGCGAGGGCCGTTGTGATCGCGCAAGCCGGTTTCGTCCCAATTCCGCCGGCTTTATGATGTGTTTCGGCGACTCAATCCCCCGGGGACAATGACGGTATGCGACTGACAGGACGAACGGCAATCCCGGCCGCCACGCTCGTTGCTTTTCTCCTTTCGACAGCGCCCGCTCGCGTTCATCCGCACGTGTTCGCCGAGGCGCGGCTGGACGTCGTCCTCGATCAGGACGGGACAATCGTGAAATCCCTGCGCCATCTCTGGCGCTTCGACGACGTCTTCTCGAGCACGGTCGTGATGGAGTTCGACAAGAATGGCGACCTGAAGCTCGACGACTCGGAGCTGAAGGACGTGTCCGACACCATCTACAAGTCGCTTGCCGAATTCGGCTATTTCCAGATCGTGACAGTCGATGGCAAGGATGTTCCCATGAAGCCGCCGGCCCAGCTCATGGCGAATTACGAGAACGACCAGCTCATCGTGCTTTTCGAATCCGAGCCGAAGGATCCGCTGAAGCTTTCCGGCAAAGTCGAATTCGGCGTCTACGACCCGACCTTCTATACCGCGATCGATTTCATCGAGGACGAATACATGCAGGTTGCAAATCTCCCGGCAAGCTGTAGCCGCACCGTCATAAGGCCGGATCCGGACGAGGCGATCGCCCAGAACCAGGCGACGCTGACCGAGCAGTTCTTCGACGATCCGTCCGGTACGGACATGTCCAAGATCTTCGCCACCAAACTAGAGTTGGTCTGCAAAGCATGATGCCCATGAAGAAGACGGCGACGCGCGTGGTCTTCGGCCTGATCGCCACTGCTTACGTGCTCACGCATTTTCTCGGGCACGCCCATGCGCAGAGCTCGCTCGGTATCGGCACCAATGAAGCCACCCTTCCCTCCACTGGCCTGTTCGCCGGCTGGCTGAACTGGATCAATCTCCAGCAGCAGGCCTTCTACCGGTCGTTGACCGGCGCACTGAAAGCGATGCGCCAGGACGGCGGACAGTTGTGGATCCTGATCGGCCTGTCCTTCGTCTACGGGGTGTTCCACGCAGCGGGTCCCGGCCACGGCAAGGCGGTTATTTCGTCCTATATGCTGGCCAACGAGGTTGCGCTGAGGCGCGGCGTGATGCTCTCGTTCGTCTCGGCCTTCCTCCAGGCGGCCACCGCGATCATCCTCATGGCCCTGCTCTTCCTTGTGCTGCGCGGCACGTCGGTCTCCATGACCAACGCTACGTGGTTTCTGGAAATTGCGAGCTATGCGCTGATTACGGCCTTCGGCGCCTGGCTCCTTTGGCGCAAAGCTGGGCCGCTGCTGACTGCCCGCTTCGCCGGGGCGCCAGTGCGAAGCCTATCCGCGTCGCAAGCGCATTCCCATGCGCATGTCCACGACGATCACTGCGGCCACGGTCATCAACACGACCCTCATCATGCGCATCACGGCCACGGACATGACCACGCCGATCGCCACGGTCACGTCCACGCTGCCGGCGAGGTCTGCTCGACTTGCGGCCATTCGCATGCACCGGATCCATCCACGCTGGGCGGTGACCGATTCAGCTGGAAGACGGCCTGGTCGGCCGTGGCAGCGGTCGGCGTCAGGCCCTGCTCGGGCGCGCTGATCGTGCTGACCTTCGCCTTCCTCAACGGGCTCTGGATGGGCGGCGTGCTGTCGGTCTTCGCCATGGCCCTCGGCACTGCGCTTACCGTGGCGGTGCTGGCCACGCTCGCGGTCACGGCAAAGAACGTGGCGGTGAACCTCGCTGGAGACGGTCGCATGGGGAACAGCGTCCACGCCGCCATCGAGATCGGCGGCGCCGCCTTGGTCATGCTGCTTGGGATGACGCTGCTGGCGGCAAGCCTTTCGGTTTAGGCTAACCCCTCATCCGATTTCGCGAAGCGAGGTCGGATGAGGGGTTAGCGACGCCTCCGGGCGGGCTGATTTCAACCCATCTTCCCGCCCAACTCGTCCTCGATATAGACCCGGACGATCTCGTCGAAACTGGCCTCCGCGACAAAGCCGAGGTCACGGGCGCGATTGGCCGCGAAGCGGGTTGGCCAATTCTGGACGATCGCCCAGATCGTCGGATCGGGTTCGTCGCGGATAAGATCGGCGACCTTGTCTCCCGCGACGCGACGAAGCGCTTCGATCTGCTCGCCCACGCTCACCCCTACGCCCGGCATGGTGAGGTTGCGGCGCGGGCCGATCCTGTCGCCGTCGATCTCGGCGGCATGGATCAGGAAATTTACCGCGGAACGTGGGCTCGCATGAGTGTGCACGACCGACCGCGGCACGGGCAATATAGCCGGCAGGCCGTTGAGCGGTTCGCGGATGATACCCGAGAAGAAACCGGACGCCGCCTTGTTCGGCTTGCCCGGCCGCACGCAGATGGTCGGCAGGCGAATCCCGACGCCGTCGACGAAGCCTCGCCGCGTGTAGTCGGCAAGTAGAGCCTCCCCGATGAGCTTCTGCGTTCCGTAGGAGGTGAGCGGGGTCGGGTGGAACTCGTCAGGGATGACCTCCGGGAACGGCGCGCCGAATACGGCGATCGAGGAGGTGAAGACGACGCGCGGCGCATGGCCGGCCTCCCGCAGCGCCTCGAACAACGCACGCGTGCCGTCGAGATTGACGCGGTATCCCAGGTCGAAATTGGCTTCCGCCTCCCCCGACACCACGCCGGCCAAATGGAAGATCACATCCGGCCGCGAAGCGACGAGCGCCGCAGCCGCACCAGGGGCCGCGAGGTCGCCCGTATGGGCCGTCACGGCCACGTTCGGTACTGCCGGGAATGCCGGCGTCACGATGTCATGAAGTTCGAGCGCGACGATGTGCCTTCCCCCGAGGACGCGGTCGCGCGCCAGGCGCTCTGTGAGCTTGCGGCCGACCATTCCGGCCGCTCCGGTTATCAGGATACGTATGTCAACCTCCCCTACGCTTCTGGGCGCGTCCTCTCAGCCAGAAGACGAGAAAGAACGCGGCGACGAACAGCACGGCCACCGCGCCGGCGGCCACGGTCGAGATGCTTCCAAGCGCCAACATGATCGTCGGCAGATAGAAGGCGAACACCCCGAACCCGACCACGATCACTGCCGCGGCGATTGCGGAGTTGCGATTGTTTGTCTGCACGGCTTTTCCTTCCGCGTTCGTCAATGCCGATGATCGCCGTCGGCGCACACGCCATATTCCGGCTCCACTGTGGCATGGTCTATGCAGTGCTTCGACGCAAGCTCCTTCTTGATCGCGCGGATGGCGACATCCGCCTGCATGCCATCCTCCAGGCAGGCATGAAGCGTCGCCATGTTGCGCGACCCGTCGAGCGACCAGACATGCATGTGATGGATCTCGCGCACGCCTGCCACCGCGCGCTGCAGGTCGCCCGCGATCCGGTCGCGATCGAGCTCGGCCGGCACGCCTTCGAGCAGCACATGGGCGGCGGCGCGCATCAGCGACCAGGCAGTCGAGAGAATAAGCACCGCGACCAGCACGGAAAGGATCGGATCGATCGGCGTCCAGCCCGTCGCAAGGATGACCAGCGAGGCGACGATGGCCGCCAGCGAGCCCAGGAGATCGCCCAGCACGTGAAGCACGGCGCCACGCATGTTGAGGCTGCTTCGGTCGCCACCTTTCAAGACGAGGAAACCGGCGATGTTCACCAGAAGGCCCAGCACGGCGACGGCCAGCATCGGACCGGCAAGCACCTCCGGCGGCGACATGAGCCGGCGGGCGGCTTCGTAGACGATCCATAGGGCGATCGCGAAGATGGTGATGCCATTCGTATAGGCGACAAGCGTCTTCACGCGGCCGAAACCATAGGTGAGGCGACGCGTCGCCGGGCGCTCCGCAAGATGGAAGGCATACCAGGCGAGCCAGAGCGCAATCGAATCCGTGAGCATGTGGCCGGCATCGGCAACCAGCGCCAGCGAGCCGGTGATCAATCCCCCCGCCGCCTCGGCGATCATGAAGCCGCCGGTCAGGCAGGCGACGAGCAGCACCCTCTTCTTGTCCGACGTTCCATGGACATGGCCGGCATGGCTGCCGTGGCCGGCGGCCCCTGCGTGATCATGCATGGGCGTTCTCCTGTCAGCCGGGATCGGCCCTGATCTCTTCGAGCCGGCGCTTCTGCCTGCCTTCCGCGTCGAAATTCGCGGGGTCGAGCCATTGCAGATAGGCGCGGCGCAGCGGCGGCCATTCCTTGTCGATGACGGAATACCACGCCGTGTCGCGATTCTCACCCTTGACCACAAGGTGCTGCCGGAAAACACCCTCGAAGCTGAAGCCGAAACGTTGGGCGGCTCGCTTGGACGGCTCGTTGAGATTGTTGCATTTCCATTCGTAGCGGCGATAGCCGAGCCCGTCGAACACATACTGCATGAACAGGAATTGCGCCTCGGTGGCCGTAGGCTTGCGCGCGATGAGCGGCCCCCAATAGATATTGCCGATCTCGATCACGCCATTGGCCGCATCGATCCGCATCAAGGTCTGGCGCCCGGCAACCCGGCCGCTTGCCTTGTCGATCACAACGAAGAACAGCGGATCCTGGCTCGCCTCGGCCTTGTCCAGCCAAGGCTGGAAAGCGGCACGGTCTTCCGGAGGATAATCGAACAGCCATCGGAATCTCTCTGCCGCATCCGGCACCGAGGACACGGCATAAAGTTCGTCGCCATGGCGTGCGGCTTCCAGCGGTTCGAGTCGCACGTAACGGCCTTCGAGCGGCTTGCGCTCGGGTCGCGGCCGCGGCTGCCAGTTCTTCAGATCCTCGGACAAGTCCATTCCCTTCCGTTGACTTTGGCCGAAGAGGCTCCCAAAAACACGGACCGCGCAACAGAACCAGATGGGTCCCCGCAATGCTCCAAACGATCGCCGCCTTCGACCGTCTCGGCGAAGAGAATGCCTTCGCTGTGCTGGCGCGCGCGACCGCGCTCGCCGCCGAGGGCAAGGATGTCATCAATCTCGGCATCGGCCAGCCAGACTTCAAGACGCCCCAGCACATCGTTGAAGCCGCGATCAAAGCCTTGCGGGACGGCCATCACGGATACACGCCGGCGACAGGCCTTCTGGCTACCCGAGAGGCAGTGGTGCGCCGCACGCTCGCCACGACCGGAGTCGAGGTTTCGCCGGAGAACGTCATGATCCTGCCAGGCGGCAAGCCGACCATGTATGCGGCGATCCTCATGTTCGGCGAGCCCGGCACCGAAATCCTCTATCCCGACCCTGGTTTTCCGATCTACCGGTCGATGATCGAATTCACCGGCGCCACACCCGTGCCCGTGCCGATCCGCGAGGAGAACGGCTTCGCCTTCTCGGCCGAGGAGACGCTGCGGCTCATCACCCCGAGGACGCGCCTGCTGATCCTCAACTCCCCCGCCAACCCGACCGGCGGCGTGACCCCGCGGTCCGAGATCGAGAAGCTGGTGAAGGGTCTCGAAGCCCACCCCCGTGTCGCAATCCTGTCGGACGAGATCTACGACGTCATGACCTATGACGGCGAGACCCACACGTCGCTCCTCCAGTTCCCGGAAATCCGCGAGCGGCTGATCGTGCTCAACGGCTGGTCGAAAACCTGGGCCATGACCGGCTGGCGCATGGGCTGGTCGATCTGGCCCAATTCGCGGGAAAGCGGACATCTCTACGACAAGCTCCGGAAACTCGCGGTCAATTGCTGGTCCTGCGTCAATGCGCCGAGCCAATTCGCCGGCATAGCCGCAATCGACGGTCCGCAGGATGAGGTGGACAAGATGATGCGCGCCTTCGACCGGCGACGCAGGATCGTCGTGGAGGGCCTGAACAGCCTGCCCGGTGTCTCCTGCATCACGCCCAAAGGCGCATTCTATGCCTTTCCCAATATCAGCGGCACCGGATGGAAAGCCAAGAAGCTGGCATCCGCTCTGCTCGAGGAGGCAGGTGTGGCGCTGATCGGCGGTCCCGACTTCGGCGTGCTGGGCGAAGGCTATCTGCGCCTTTCCTACGCCAATTCGGAAGAGAACATCCTGCGGGCCATCGAACGTATGGAGCGGTTCCTGGCGAAGTGAGAATTGATTGAATCGGCAAAGCCCGCGCTCCACGATACCCGCTCTGGCCTGCCGGCCAGCAGGCAGCCGCGACCGATAGAAGGATCATTCGCGCGCAGGCTTCAACCTCTGCCCACATAAGGCATTTTGGTCGCCATGACGGTCATGAACAGAACGTTGGCGTCGAGCGGCAGGCTGGCCATGTGAAGAACCGCGTCGGCCACCCTTTGCACGTCCATGACCGGCTCCGGCGCAACGCTGCCATTGGCCTGCGGCACGCCGACCGTCATGGCCGATGCCATGTCAGTCAAGGCATTGCCGATGTCGATCTGCCCGCATGCGATGTCGTAGGGTCTGCCGTCGAGGGCCAGCGTCTTGGTGAGGCCCGTAATGGCGTGCTTGGTCATGGTGTAGGGCACCGAGCCCGGCCGCGGCGCATAGGCTGAAACAGAGCCGTTGTTGATGATCCGGCCGCCCTGCGGCGTCTGGTTGCGCATGGCCCTAAACGCCGCGCGGGCGCAGAGGAACGACCCTGTCAAGTTGGCGCCGACGACATTGTTCCAGATTTCGACCGGGATCTCGTCGATCAGCGTGGATTTGTAACCCATGCCGGCATTGTTGAAGAGCAGGTCGACCCGTCCGAACGACTTGGCGACCGTCTCGAACAATTCGTCCACCTGACTCTCGCTGGAAACGTCGCAGGAAACGGCGAGCGCTCTTGCTTCGGTGGGGCCGGCTTCGGCTATCGCCTGTTCCAGAAGGCCGAGCCGACGGCCACAAAGCACTGTATTCCAGCCCTGCTTCAGGAGCGTGGTGGCCACGGCCTTCCCCACGCCCGTGCCAGCGCCCGTGACGATTGCGATCTTCTCATCGGCCATGGTCTTCTCCTCCGTCCGAGACATGAGGCATCGCAAATGGAAGCGCCTGTGACAAGACGATTGATCCGTCCGCGACTGCGCAAAAAAGGGCGGCCAATGAGGCCGCCCATCATTCGAACCGTGCTCGGGAGGAGAAAAGCCGGCTCGATCTACCCCAGACAATAGACGCTGTTGGTTAACGATTGGTTAAGGCCGACTATTCGCGAGGATTTCTTGTGCCCTATCCCTTTCTTCCAGTATTTTTGTTGCCGCAGTACTTCCATCTATTTTCGCCGCGCATCGCAAAGCGAGCACGGGGCGGTTTTCGGGCACTGAAATTTGCCCGGCATTGACAGCGTCAAGATTGAGCGGCGACGCAGGCTTTGATAGATTTCCAGTCGACATGGAAACGAGCCTGGAAAACCGCGATGACAGCACGACAAGGTCCGCAGCGCCGCTTCGCGCGCAGTGAGTAGTCATGGTGCGGATCAAATCGGCGTACCATCACGGCGACCTTCGCAAGGCATTGCTCGCGGCGGCGGAGGCCGAGCTCGACGAAAAGGGCCTGGAAGGCTTCTCCCTGCGCGGCGTGGCGCGGCGTGCCGGCGTTTCGCATGCGGCGCCCGCCCACCACTTCAAGGACACGGCCGCGATGTTGACGGCGCTCGCCACCGTGGCGGCCGAACGACTTACGAGAAGTCTCCGGAAACATCGCGATCTTGCGGGCAAGGATGCCCGGGACCGGATCGTTGCCTCGGGCGTCGGCTATGTCAGCTTCGCGCTGGAGAATCCGGCCCTGTTCAAGCTGCTTTTCGGTTCGGAGCGACCGGATTCGGACGATCCCGAGCTGGTCGAGCAGGCGGCTCGCGCTTTCCAAATCCTGACCGATGACTTGGCGGAGCTGCGCGGGAACGATCCAATGGCGGAGGAGGAAGGCACGCTCGACACGGCGGCCCTGTGGTCCGCCGTGCATGGGATTGCCAGCCTGCTGATCGCCAATCGCATGCGCTTCCTCGGGCCGATGCTCGCCGAGGACCGGGATGCGACACTGGCCCGACTTATCCGGCGGACGTTGCCCCGCTAAAGCATTTGGCGGCCGACCGTATTCGATCGGCGTCGCGGGAATGCGGCACAAACGCTTTGAGAAAGCTCACCACGGGCTATTCGGCGATGGTGCCGCCGGAGCAGGCTGCGTCTTCACGGACGAAACCGTCGCCTCGACATGATCGACGAGCGCGTCCGGCAGTTGCAGCCGACCGGCGAGCAAGTCGAGATAGCCGCGCTCGGCGCGGGAATTCGGATCGATCGTGAGCCGGGAAGCCGTGTAAAGCTCGATTTTCTGGGCTTCCGTCTGCGCCGCTGCGACGATGTCGTCAATCGACAAGGGCTTTGCCGTCTCGGCCGCGAGGAACTCCTGCGCCTCGCTGCCGAGCCCGGCAAGGTTGGCGCGCTCGACGATCTTGTTGCGCTCTTCATCGTCGATATGACCATCGGCATTGGCCGCGGCGATCATCGCGCGGACCAGCATGAGCGCGAATTCCGTTTCGCCCTGCGGAGCCTGCGCCGGATGGAAATCCGTGTCAGCGGGGGGTGGCAGAAGCTCCGGCTGTGCGTTGTCGGGCTGGGCACCGGCGGCCCGGTTGCCTTCCATGTAGTTCTGGTAAGCCTTGTAGGCGAGGCCGGCGATTGCCGCCAACCCGCCAACTTTCAGCGCCGACCCGCCGATCTGGCGACCCGCGCTGGTTCCGAGAAGCACCGCCAAGAGGGCCCCCGTGGCCAGCGGATTGTCCTTCGCGAGTTGGGTTGCCTGGTCAGCCTTGTCACGCACGGTGCCGTCGGTGCCCGGTATCTTGGAGCCGAGCAATTCGTCGAGCAGTTTCTTGGGATCGAGCATCTGGACCTCCCTCGATTGGCTCCCAGCCCATTTGGGAAATATGCCGGCTTCGCGACATTACAATGACCCGGGACCCTGGAACCGGAAAGTCCATCAGCTTCCGATGTGCTTTCCCGCCCCGCGCGCTTCGGCAAGTTGGACCTGACGATGGCGTTCGGCATAGCGTGCGCGATCCTCGTCGCTGCGCTCGTCCACACACTGATGGCATGCGATCCCCTCACGATAGTCTGGCAAGGCGCGGTCGGCCGCGGTCAGCGGGCGGCGGCAAGCACGGCAAAGTTCGGCTTCGCCCTCAACGAGACCATGCTTCACGGAGACGCGCTCGTCGAAAACGAAGCATTCCCCTTGCCAAAGGCTCTCCTCGGCCGGGACTTCCTCAAGATATTTGAGGATACCGCCCTTGAGATGGAACACCTCCTCGATGCCGAGCGACTTGACGTAGGCCGTCGCCTTCTCGCAGCGTATGCCGCCGGTGCAGAACATCGCCACCTTGCGACCCTCCAGCACCTTGCGATGTTCCCGCACCCATTGCGGGAATGCGCTGAAGCTTGCGGTCGCCGGATCGACGGCTCCCTGGAACGTCCCGATCGCCACTTCATAGTCGTTGCGCGTGTCGATGAGGATTGTGTCGGGATCCGAAATGAGCGCATTCCAGTCCTGCGCCTCGACATAGGTGCCCACGCTGCGGCTCGGATCGATGTCGTCCACCCCCATCGTGACGATTTCCTTCTTCAGCCGCACCTTCATGCGGTGGAAGGGCATCTCCGAGGCCGCGCTGTATTTGACCTCGATACCAGCGAGCGCCGGGATTGCGTTGAGATGATCGATCAACGCGGCGATCGCTTCCGTGCTTCCGGCCACCGTCCCGTTGACCCCTTCATGGGCAAGAAGCAAGGTTCCCTTGATGCCGCGGCCGCGACAGAAGGCGGCGAGCGGCGCTCGCAGGTCGGCGAAGTTGTCGAGCCGCGCGAAACGATAAAGCGCGGCGACGCGGAAGGATGGAGCTGTGGAGGCTTTCATGCCCTTGCCGTAGCCTCTGGGGCACGCCGTTGCAAGAATGCCCTTGCCGGACAAAGCGCCGCCGCGCCATGGACTGGCCGTGCCCGCTCTGTTAATCGGTTGAAAGCCTTTCCTGAAAACACGGGGTGCAGCCATGCCCAACAAGACCGAAAAGCTCCTCTCGCTGCTGGCGGGCCAGCCCGTCATACCCGTGCTGAAGATCGCCGATGTCGCGCATGCCGTGCCGCTGGCCCGAGCGCTCGCCCGCGGCGGATTGCCGATGATCGAGATCACTTTGCGTACCTCCGCCGCGCTCGAAGCCATCCGCCGGGTCGGCCAGGAGGTCGAGGAAGCCGCGGTCGGGGCGGGTACCGTGCTGAACGCGCGCCAGTTCGAGCAGGCCGCCGAAGCGGGCTCACGCTTCATCGTCAGCCCGGGTGGCTCAAGCCAGCTCTATGCCGCCGCGCGCGACAGTGACGTGCCGCTGCTGCCGGGGGCAGTCACCCCCGGCGAGATCATGGCAGCGGCCGAAGAAGGGTTGGATTTCCTGAAGTTCTTCCCGGCGGAGCAGGCCGGCGGCGCGGCATTCCTGAAGGCGCTCGCCTCACCCTTCGCCGGCATGCGCTTCTGCCCGACTGGCGGTGTATCGGCCGCGAATGCGCGCGACTATCTCGCCCTTCCCAACGTCATCTGCGTCGGCGGGTCTTGGGTCGCGCCCGACGACTTGGTGAAGGCCGGACAATGGGGCGCCATTGAAGCGCTGGCCCGGGAAGCGTCGAAGCTGGGTGGATAACCCCACATCCGTCGCCTCGAATCCCTCATCCGACCTCGCTTCGCGAGGGCCAGATGGGGGGGTAACCCGCGTCAGTTGAAGCGTGCGACCGACAGGAAGGTGACGGCCTTTCCGGAGAACCTGTGGGCCTGCCCCTGCACGTCGCCCTGCTGGAAACCGGCGGTGTAGATCTCGCGGGGCGCCGAGTAGACGATCTTGTAGGCGTAGGACGGCGCCTTGGTGCCTTCGGTGTTGTTGGCGATATAATTGCTGTCGAGCGCCCAGCGTGCGGCCTGCGGGTGCGCCGGTATCACCTTGGGCCTGGGATCAGGCTTGGTGTCGTGAGCGCTGGGGCGAGCCGATTTCGGCGTCGTCTTCACACCGCCAAGCACCGAAGCGGGATCGACGCCGGAACCGCTCGCTGCCAGCGCGCTCTTGAACGTGGCCTGGACCGAGGCGACGCGCTCGAGCTGCGGTTCGCGGATGATCTCCTCCGGCGCGGCCGCGAAAGCATCCGCTTTGGGCAACGGGGCCGCGGCCACCTGGAGAGATGCCGGCTCGGCCGGCGCATAGGCCGAGGCCTCGGGCACGGCTGAAACGGATTCAGGCAGGGCGGAAGCGATCAAGCGCGCCTGCGCGTGCTCGGGGCGTTCGGTCGGCAGTGGAACGGCGGCGGCGATCGCCTCGCCGACCGTTGCCGGTTCCGTGCTCGCTAT
Organism: Rhizobiaceae bacterium; assembly: GCA_035556195.1. GTDB lineage: Bacteria > Pseudomonadota > Alphaproteobacteria > Rhizobiales > Rhizobiaceae. The sequence goes on along the minus strand of DATMFK010000015.1, from coordinate 190,272 downwards.
CTGTGCGGCGCTCTTGGTGGCAAGTTCGGCCGGCGGCGTGTAGTCGGGCCGACGGCTGGGAAGCGGCACTGCCATCGCGACCTGCGCAGCGGGCTCGTCGACAGGGGCGCTAATGTCGCCGACATCGACCTGAGGACGTGGAGCCGCCAGCGGCCGCGGCGCATCGCGGCTCGGAAGCGCGGCAATGATGGTCTCACGCTGAGGCTCGGCGGCCGTCGGTATCTCGGCCGGGCGCGCGAGTTCGGGCGGCACGATGCGGATCTTCCCGTCCCCATTGGCCGGTGCGTCGGGCTTCACCTGGACGATAGCCTTCTGGGGCGGAGCGGGCTTCCGGGCTGGCGCCTCCTCGGGGGCAGCCGCCGCCACGACGGCGCCGCCGCTTTCTTCCTCCTCGTCCGCACCGCGGCCGAACAGGGCGGCGAGCAGGCCGCCGCCGCGCGAACTGCTGCCGGAACTGGCCAGCGCGACTGCGGTGCCACCGGCTTTCCGGCGCGCCTCGTAGGCAGCGACCGCCTGCTCGAAACCGGGCAGCGGCTTGCCGTCGCTCGGCACATGCAGCGTTTTTCCATTGGGAAATAGCGCAACCAGTTCCTTGCGGCTCATTTTCGGCCAATGGCGGACATTGCCGACGTCGAAATGGACGAAAGGCGAACCGGACGTCGGATAATAGCCGACGCCGCCGCCCTGCATTTTCAGGCCGATTTCCCGGAGCTTCTTCAGCTTCACGTCGGGGAGATAGAAATCCATCGCCTTGCCCAGCATGTGCTGGCTTTTCTTGGCGACGCCGTTCGAGCGGCTGCGCAACATGGAGTTCGTGGCGGGCGACCGGTAAGCGGAGACCACGTGGATATAGTCGCTTGAGCCCGAAGCCCGATAGGCTTCCCAGACCAGGTCGAGCAGGCGCGGATCCATCTTGGTCGGCTCGTTGCGCCGCCAGTCGCGAAGGAATTGGTTGATCTGCTTCAGACCGTTGGCGTCATAGCGCCCGTTTCGCTTGAAGGTGATCTCGGCCTTTTCACCCGTATGGATGAAATAGAGCTTCAACGAGCGCGTCTCGGCTTTCGCCGCCGGAACGGTCAAGCAGAGGCTGCCTGCCGCAAGCAGCAAAGGCGCCAGCCACTTCGACAAGACGGTTCCCCTCGGACGCCGTCCGCCATTCTTCAGGTCGATCTCGATCAAATCAAAAAGGCCTTACAGATTGCCGTTTTGTCCCCGGATTTGATGCCCGGATGATTTTCGAAGCACCATCCGACTATCGATCCTAATGGTTAATCAGAGTTTATTGAAGGCGAAATGCGGTGAGAGCATGGCGGCAAGCTGGCCGAAATGCTACCGGCCGAATCAAGGTAAACAAAGTATTTACACAGAAAATTTGGCGGGCGTCACAATTGGCCTGTTGGAAAAGGGCGATCCGCCGCCGCAGGGACCAGCCCGAGACCAGTCTAGTGATTCGGCCGATCGCCGCGCCCACGGTCCGGGTCTATCCCGTACTCCCTGAGCTTGCGGTAGAGGGTCGAGCGGCCGATGCCCAGCCGCCGGGCGACTTCGCTCATCTGACCATTATAGTGATCGATGGCGAGCTTGATCATCTCGAATTCTACTTCGGCGAGCGTTCGAACGTGGCCGCGATCGTTCAGTGCGCGCAAGATGCCGAACCCGGGTTCCGCCATGGCTGCAGTGGCCCGGGGCACGGCGCTCCCGATCTCGATCTTTTCCTCGGGCGTTCCTGACCCCCTCGGTGACGCGAGATCGAGCGCGATGCCCTCCACCTGCGCCCTTATCTGCGGAAAGTCCTCCACCGACAGCACGTCACCGTCGCACAGGACGGAAGCGCGCAGCACGGCGTTCTCGAGCTGGCGCACGTTGCCTGGCCAGTCATAAGCCTGGAGGAGTGCCAGCGCTTCGCCGGAGATCGCCCCTATCCTACCCGGCCCCGGCGCGGACACGCGCGTCATGAAATGGCCGACCAGCAGCGGAATATCCTCGCGCCGGTCGCGCAGCGGCGGCACGAAGATGGGAAAGACATTGAGCCGATAGAACAGATCTTCGCGGAACTTTCCGTCCTTCACCTGCTGCAGAAGGTTGCGGTGTGTCGCGGAGATAAGCCGGATGTCGACCTTCACCGTCGACCGCGCACCGACGGGATCGACCTCCCCTTCCTGCACGGCGCGCAGCAGCTTGACCTGCACGTCCGGCGGCAGGTCGCCGATCTCGTCCAGGAACAAGGTTCCCGAATGAGCTTCGACGAACTTCCCGGTATGCCTTTCCGTTGCCCCCGTGAAAGAACCCTTCTCGTGGCCGAACAGGATGCTCTCCACGAGATTGTCGGGAATGGCGCCGCAATTCACGGTCACGAACGGTTTGGTCCGCCGGTCTCCCGATCCCTGGATGGCGCGCGCCACCATTTCCTTGCCGACGCCTGATTCGCCCTCGATCAGGATCGGGATGTTGGAGGCAGCCGCCTTGCGGCCGAGCCGGATCACGCGCTCCATCGTTTCGCTGCGGGTGACGAGATCGTCGAACGTCATCGCCCCGCCGGACGGCCGGCGCGCCCGGCGGCTCTGCTCGCCGACGGCTTCCACCTTGAGGGCGCTGGCGATCGCAGCTTGGAGGCGATCGGGAGAGGCTGGCTTCACGACGAAGTCGAACGCGCCGGCGCGCATCGCCGCCACGACTGTGTCGATGCCGCCCTGCGCGGTCTGCACGATCACGGGCATCTCGAAGCCGCGCTCGCGCATGGTACGCAAGACCTCGTTGCCGTTCATGCCCGGCATCACCAAATCGAGAATGACCACCGAGGCATCGCGGCCAGGGGGCCGCTCCAAGGCTGCGAGCGCCGCTTCTCCGCCGTCGACCACGACTGCCTCATGGCCGAACTTCGCCACCGCCGTCTCCAGGAGCCGGCGCTGGACGGGATCGTCGTCTACGATGAGGATGGGACCTGCCATGAAAAACGGGAAATCGGCGAAAGGCGGATGGTTGTCGTCTGGATCAACTTCGCACGGGGTTCTAAATAAGCTTTCAAAAAAGCCGGTGAACGAAACCTTTCCGGTTTCGATTTCCGGCCGACCCGAAAGCGGAAGGCCCGATATGTCCAATTCCTCGAATCCGGCGGCTGCCACCGCTGCTCAGATGAAATCGCAGTCCGCCGAGGCTTCCGCGCTCGGCAGCTTGCCCGAATGGAACCTTGGCGACCTCTATTCCGGGATGGAAGCGCCGGAACTCTCCCACGACATGGCGAAGGCGGCCGCCGAAGCCGTGGAGTTCGAGAAGCGCTGGAAAGGACGCCTGGCGTCGGAAGCGGCGAAAGGAAGCGACGGACAGCTCGGAGCGGCTCTGCGCGAATACGAGGCGCTGGAGGAGTTGATCGGCCGGATCGCCTCCTATGCGGGGCTGCTCTATGCCGGAAACACATCCGACCCGAGGCGAGCGAAGCTTTACGGCGACGTCCAGGAAAGGATGACCGACGCCAGCAAGCATCTTTTGTTCTTCACGTTGGAGCTCAACCTCGTCGACGACGCGCTGATCGCGACTGCGCTCGACGCCGACCCGTCCTTCGGACACTACCGCCCCTGGGTGCTCGATCTCAGGAAGGACAAGCCGTATCAGCTCGAAGACCGGATCGAGCAGCTCTTCCACGAGAAGTCCGTCACGGGCCGTGGCGCCTGGAATCGGCTCTTCGACGAAACCATGACGGATCTGCGCTTCGTGGTCGACGGCGAAGAACTGACGCTGGAGCCGACGCTGAACAAGCTTCAGGACGCCGATGGCGAGGTTCGACGCAAGGCCGCGGAGGCGCTGGCGACCACCTTCAAGAACAACCTGCGGACTTTCACGCTGATCACCAACACCTTGGCCAAGGATAAGGAGATTTCCGACCGCTGGCGTGGCTTCGAGGACATCGCCGATTCACGACACCTGGCGAACCGGGTCGAGCGCGATGTGGTGGACGCCCTCGCCGAAGCCGTCCACGACGCCTATCCGCGCCTTTCCCACCGCTACTACGCCATGAAGGCCAAGTGGCTCGGCATGGACGTGCTGAACCATTGGGATCGCAACGCGCCCCTGCCGGAAACCCCGAAGGCGACGATTGGCTGGAGCGAGGCCAAGGACACCGTTCTTTCGACCTATGCGGCCTTCTCGCCGAAGATGGCGGAAATCGCCGGCACGTTCTTCGACAAGAACTGGATCGACGCGGCGGTACGTCCGGGCAAGGCGCCGGGCGCCTTCGCGCATCCGACCGTCCCGTCCGTCCACCCTTATGTGCTGCTCAACTATATGGGCAAGCCGCGCGATGTGATGACACTCGCGCACGAGCTCGGCCACGGGGTCCACCAGGTCCTTGCCGGCGGCCAGGGCGCGCTGATGGCGGCCACGCCGCTGACGCTTGCCGAGACCGCATCGGTGTTCGGCGAGATGCTGACCTTCCGCTCCCTGCTCGACCGCACGACGGACCGACGTGAACGCAAGGCCATGCTCGCCCAGAAGGTGGAGGACATGATCAACACGGTGGTGCGCCAGATCGCCTTCTATGAATTCGAACGCAAGGTGCACACCGAGCGACGCAATGGCGAACTCACCGCCGACAGGATCGGGGAATTCTGGCTGGCCGTGCAGGCGGAAAGCCTGGGACCGGCGATCAAGCTGCGGGAGGGATACGAAACCTTCTGGTCCTATATCCCTCACTTCATTCATTCACCTTTCTACGTCTATGCTTATGCCTTCGGCGACTGCCTGGTGAACTCTCTCTATGCGGTCTACCAGAATGCGGAACGGGGATTTCAGGAGAAGTATTTCGAGATGCTCAAGGCCGGCGGCACCAAACACCATTCGGAGCTTCTCGCCCCATTTGGCCTGGATGCGAGCGATCCAGGCTTCTGGCAGAGCGGCCTCGCGGTGATCGGCGGCCTCATCGACGAACTCGAAGCCCTCGACTGATGGATCGGATGCCGACTGCCCCGATGAAAGCGATGCCGGCATCCCCCTTCGTCCTTTTCCGCGACGACTTCACGGGCAACGAACTCCTGTTCGACCAACCCCAGGCGATCCTGAGCGCCGACACGCCCGAGGAGTTCGATACGTTGCTTTCGGCGGCGGAAGCCGCGCATGCCGCGGGAAAATGGCTCGCCGGCTATATGTCATACGAGGCGGGCTATCTTCTCGAACCGAAGCTTCGACCGCTGCTGCCGACAGGACGCCGAGCTCCCCTCGCCTGCTTCGGCGTCTTCGAAAGCCCCTCCGACAACACCCTGCCGGATCCCGGCAGGGTGACGAGCAACGGCCCGATCTTCGATCCCCGCCCGGCCTGGTCGTTCGAGAGCTACGAAAAGCGCTTCAGGCGCCTGCATCAGCATCTGCGGGAAGGCGACTGCTACCAGGCCAACCTGACCTTCCCGATCGATGCCTCATGGAGCGGCGATCCCCTGGCGGCGTTCCACGCCCTGACCGCGCGCCAGAGGGTAAAGTATGGCGCCCTGGTTTCGCTGAGCGATCCCATCGTGCTCTCCCGGTCGCCCGAGCTGTTCTTCGAGGTCGGTGCCGACGGCTGGATCGAGACCCATCCGATGAAGGGCACCGCGCCACGTGGCAGGACGCCGGCCGAGGACGCGCGGCTCAAGGAGTTCCTGCAGAACGATCCGAAGAACCAGGCCGAGAACCGGATGATCGTCGACCTGCTGCGCAACGACATCTCCCTGGTCACGGAGGTCGGGACCCTCGACGTTCCGGAACTCTTCAGGGTGGAGAGCTACGCGACCGTGCACCAGATGGTGAGCCGGGTTCGCGCGAAGCTCCTTCCGGACGCGACGATCGGTCGGATCTTCGCCGCGCTTTTTCCTTGCGGCTCGATCACCGGCGCGCCGAAAATCCGCGCCATGGAGATCCTGCATGCATTGGAAGGGCGGCCGCGCGACGTCTATTGCGGCGCCATCGGCTGGATCGAACCTAGCGGCCGCATGCGTTTCAACGTCGCCATCCGCACCATCTCGCTCTATTCCGGCGGCGAGGCGGTCTTCAACGTCGGCGGCGGTATCGTCTTCGATTCATCGGCGGAAGCGGAATATACGGAATGTCTTCTGAAAGCGCGCTACGCGACGGGAACGGCGCTGACTATGAGCTGATAGAAACGCTGCGCTGGGAGCCTGCGGGAGGATTCGTGCGCATCGAGCGGCACCTTGAGCGGCTGCAAGGCTCGGCCGAGGTCCTGGGCTTCCGGCATGACGCGGCGGCGGTGGATCATGCCCTCGCCGCGGTGAGCGGCGGAGAAAGGCCGCTGCGCGTCCGCCTGACGCTTTCCCGCACCGGCGAGGTCGCATGCATCTTCCATGCCTTCGAGCCCACCCCTCCCGGCACGATCTGGAGGCTGCGGATGGCGCGCACCCGTCTCGATGCCGACGACCCCCTGATCCGCCACAAGACTTCCAGGCGCGATGTCTTCCAGGCCGCCAGGCTCGAATTCACGGCGCAGGAAGCGGACGAGGTCATCCTGCTCAATTCCCAGGGAAGGCTCTGCGAGGGAACGATAACCAATCTCTTCCTCGACCGCGGCGACGGCGGGCCGCTCCTCACTCCGGCCCTGGCCAACGGCCTGCTGCCGGGTATCCTGCGCGGCGAACTGATCGAACTGGGCCGGGCGGTGGAGGCCGATCTTGTGCCGGACGACCTCGTCACTGCCAAATCGATCTTTGTCGGCAATTCGTTGCGCGGGCTGATTCCGGCAACGATCACGACTGAATGGCACACGCAGCAATAGGGATTGACCTTCGGTCGGCCCAGCATCGGCCTGCCGGCCACTTCTCCCTTTGAAGAACGCTGTCGTCTCGACTCTCGCCAATCGACCGGCGTTGGCGACTGGCGGAAACCCCAGCGGCCAGCCTCTCTCGCCCTGCTTGCATTGAAAGCAAGTTCGACCTCCGACCCACAGCCCCCGCGCGAAATCTTCTTTATTGTGACGCGGATTCGTGTTTAAGCGCCGACAACTGGCGGGAGATTGGAGCGAGAGGGAACGATCCGATCTTATCTTCTAAACGGGGCAGCTCAACAACAGGAGTATTCGCAAATGGCGAAAGCGGAGTGGCCGGTATACGGCGAAATCACCGGGCCCATTGTGATGATCGGCTTCGGGTCGATCGGGCGCGGCACGCTGCCGCTCATCGAGCGCCATTTCAGATATGACAAGTCGCGCATGGTCGTCATCGACCCAAGCGACGAAAACCGCAAGCTGCTCGACGATCGCGGCATTTCCTTCATCCAGGAAGCGGTGACCAAGGACAATTACAAGAAGCTGCTGACGCCGCTCTTGACCGAAGGCGGAGGCCAGGGCTTCTGCGTCAACCTTTCGGTCGACACCTCGTCGCTGGATCTGATGAAGCTCTGCCGGAAGCTCGGCGTGCTTTACATCGACACCGTCGTGGAACCATGGCTCGGCTTCTATTTCGACGAGAATGCCGACAATTCGTCACGCACCAACTATGCGCTGCGCGAGACGGTGCGCCGCGAGAAGGAGAAGAACCCCGGGGGCACCACGGCAGTTTCCTGCTGCGGCGCCAATCCCGGCATGGTGTCGTGGTTCGTCAAGCGGGCCCTGGTGGAACTCGCCAAGGATATCGGCTTCGACTTCAACGAGCCGGCTCAGGACGATCGCGAAGCCTGGGCCCAGCTGATGAAGGATGTTGGTGTTAAGGGCATCCACATAGCGGAGCGCGATACTCAGAGGACCAAGAAGCCCAAGCCCCTCAACGTATTCTGGAACACCTGGTCGGTGGAAGGCTTCATCTCGGAGGGCCTGCAGCCGGCCGAGCTCGGCTGGGGCACGCACGAGAAGTGGATGCCTAAGAACGCGAAGGAGCAGAACAGCGGCTCCAAGGCCGCGATCTATCTCGAACAGCCCGGGGCCAACACGCGCGTACGCACATGGTGTCCGACCCCCGGGCCGCAATACGGCTTCCTCGTTACGCACAACGAGTCGATCTCGATCGCCGATTACTTCACCGTGCGGTCCAAGAAAGGCAAGGTGCAATACCGGCCGACCTGCCACTACGCCTATCATCCGTGCAACGATGCAGTGTTGTCGCTGAACGAGATGTTCGGTGCAGCCGGCAAGGCCCAGCCCGTCCAACACGTGCTCGACGAGAACGAGTTGGTCGACGGCATCGACGAGCTCGGCGTTCTCCTCTACGGCCACGACCGCAACGCCTACTGGTACGGCTCGCAATTGTCGCTGCAACAGGCGCGCAAGCTTGCACCGTACCAGAACGCCACCGGGCTTCAGGTCTCCTCGGCCGTGCTGGCCGGCATGGTCTGGGCCCTCGAACATCCTGAAGCCGGCATCGTCGAGACCGACGAGATGGATTTCCGGCGGTGTCTCGAAGTACAGCTTCCCTATCTCGGACCGGTGAAAGGATACTATACGGAATGGACGCCGCTCTCCGGTCGTCCCGGACTGTTCCCTGAGGATCTGGACGAAAAGGATCCCTGGCAATTCCGCAACATACTGGTTCGCTGACGTGTGGAACCGGATGAGCCTCACTTCATTCTTTCGAAGGGGTGAGGCTGCATTCGGGGGCGACCGGAGGGCGCGCCTTGCTTTCGCCCGTAAATCGGGCAAATGAATTTTCAGGATCAGGAGAGGATTCGAACCATGACGATGATGCGCGCCATGTTGGCGACCGTTGCGGCGGCTGCCACGCTTGCCGGATGCGTTGCTCCCGGACCGGACGGTGGCGGCCCGATGGGCGCTGCGCCCCGCAGCGGCTTCGAAGGCGAGTGGATCAGCACGGACGGCGTCGCCATCTCGCGCTTCTCCGGCGGCGTCTTCGAAACCGTGGCCACCGACACGGGCAACAAGCTCTCGGATGGCAATTATCAGCAGACGGACGCACGCACTGTCGCCATCACCGTCCGCTCGCTCATCCGCCAGACCACGTCCAGCGTGAACTGCGCCCTGGTCAATCCCACCCAGCTCAACTGCACGAGCTCAACGGGCCAGCAATTCACTCTGATGCGGCGCGGCGCTCCGGCCTGACGTTCACTGGATCATTCTGCGGCGAGGACGCAAGGCGCCCTGATCTGCGGGTGCTCGCGCGCCATTGCCGGATTGCGAGGACCTCCCGGAAGGCCTGCACGGTTGCCCGGCGGCGATCCGTTGCAGAACGTTGGCGTGCGGCCCCCCTCTCCGTCTCGCTCCGCCGAGCCACCTCTCCCCTTCTTTGTAGGGAAGAGAAAGGGGCCGAGCGTGCGCCTCACGACGGTGCTGTCGGATTCACACATCTTGGACGGTACGATAGGACCGGACAATGGCTGCTATCGCTGCCGTTCGGCCGCGCGGTTCTGCACCGTTGGGCATCGAGCGATGAATTACACCGTCCAAGCCGTACTCCCAGATGTGTGAACATTGCAGCACGACAGCGGGGGCGGCTCGGCGAAGCCGAGGCGGAGACCCGTCCTGCGCGAGGCCGAGCTGATAAAGTTGCACGCCCCCAATCCGCACTTCGCCGGCTTCGCTATTGCCCCGGCATTCCCGACGCGACCAACGCGACTGTTCCCACCGGAAGCCACGGCGTTTCCGCTTGCATCGATGAAATCGCAGTGTGAACATGTGGGACGGGATAAGCCGGATCGGGGCCGACCCGTCACAGGGGAACTTCGTTACATGATGGTCAAGGAGTGGCGCTAAGCCACCATCGATCATCTCGGGAGGTCAGGAATGAAGAAGATCGCTGCGATCGCGACAGCCGCGGCTTCGGCTCTCGCGCTGTCGGCAAGTGCATCCTTTGCCGACTATACTTTGAACATTCTCCACATCAACGACTGGCACAGCCGCATCGAATCCAACAACAAGTTCGAATCCACCTGTTCGGCCGAGGAAGAAGGCAAGGATGAATGCTTCGGCGGCGCCGCCCGGCTGGTGACCGCGATCAACGAACGCCGCAAGGCTCTCGAGGGCCAGAACGTGCTTCTGCTCAATGGCGGCGACAATTTCCAGGGTTCGCTGTTCTACACCACCTACAAGGGTGCCGCCGAGGGCGAATTCCTGAACCTCATGAAGTTCGACGCCATGACCGTCGGCAATCACGAGTTCGATGACGGCGAGGATGCGCTCGTGCCATTCCTTGAGAAGGCGCAGTTCCCGGTTCTGAGCGCGAATGTCCGCCCTGATGCCCAGTCGAAGGTCGGCGATCGGATCAAGCCCTCCATCGTGCTCGATATCGGCGGCCAGAAGATCGGCATCGTCGGAGCGGTGGCCAACGACACGCCTGAGCTCGCCGCGCCAGGCCCGCACATCGCGTTCGAGGAGGACGTGGCGAAGATCACTGCCGAAGTCGAAAAGCTCAAGGCGCAGGGTGTCAACAAGATCATCGCGCTGACGCATGTCGGCTATCCGCGCGACAAGGAGGCGATCGCCCGGATTCCGGGTGTGGACGTCGTGGTCGGTGGCCATTCGCATTCGCTGCTCTCGAACACCGACGCGAAAGCCGAAGGGCCCTACCCGACCATGATCGACAATCCGGAGGGCTACAAGGTCCCGGTGACCCAGGCTGCCTCCTATTCGAAATATCTCGGCGAGTTCAAAGTCGTCTTCGACGACAACGGCGTCGTCAAGGAGGCCAAGGGCGATCCGATCCTTCTCGACAAGTCGATCAAGCCCGACGAGGCCGTGCTCGCACGAGTGAAGGAGCTTGGCGCGCCGATCGAGGAGCTGAAGAAGAAGGAAGTCTCCGAGGCCACGAGGCCGATCGACGGCAGCCGGGAAAGCTGCCGCGCGAAGGAATGCGAGATGGGCAACCTCATCACCGACGCCATCATCGATCGCGTGAAGGGCCAGGGCGTGACCATCGCCATTCAGAACGGCGGCGGCATCCGGGCTTCCATCGACCAGGGCATCGTCACCATGGGAGACGTGCTCACCGTGCTGCCCTTCCAGAACACGCTGGCAACCTTCCAGCTCACCGGCAAAGACCTGGCGGCGTCGCTCGAAGCCGGCGTCAGCGAGATCGAGGAAGGAAAGGGCAGGTTCCCGCAGGTCGGCGGCCTCAAATACACATTCGATCGATCGGTCAAGCCTGGCCAAGGCCGAATCAAGTCGATCGAGGTGATGGAGGATGGCGCGTGGAAGCCGCTGGATCCTGAAAAGCTCTACATGGTCGCGACCAACAACTTCGTGCGTGCGGGCGGCGACGGCTACGAGCTCTTCGCCTCAAACGCCAAGAACGCCTATGATTTCGGTCCGAGCCTCGAACAGGTGGTGGCCGACTATCTCGCGGCGAACCGGCCCTATACGCCCAAGCTCGAAGGTCGCATCACGGAGCTCGGAGCCGGCGCCATCACAGCGGCCGAGCCGGAAAAGCCTGCCGCCGCTGCGCAGACGCCCACCCAGACAGCCGCAGCGTCGGCCGCCCCAGCAGGCGAGACCGGGCACGTCATCGTCAACGGCGACACCTATTGGGATCTCGCCGAGAAATTCTACGGCAACGGAGCCAAGTGGAAGGTGATTTCCGAGGCCAACCCCAGGCTCCAGCCACGTCGGCTGCCGGTCGGCACGAACTTGAAGATTCCACCGGCATCATGAACGGCCGCAGCCAGGCTGCTCCGCCCAGCCCCTGCGGCCACAAGGTCCATTGAATTCGTCCTGCCGATCGCTAGTTTTCGGCGCAAGCGGCGGCTCCGAATTGTCGGAGTAGCCGCTGCATTGTTTGTTCGTGCAAAGATGAGCGGCGTCGCCGTTTCGCCACGCTCCAGCAACGAGGCCAGGATGAAAGCTGCAGATGCCGATATTGCTCCCGAGGAGAAGGCCGACGCGCCGTTTCCCGGCATCGCCGCCGTTCGCGACGGCAAGATCGGTGTGCTGCTCGTCAATCTCGGCACGCCCGACGGCACCGATTACTGGTCGATGTGGCGGTATTTGCGGGAGTTCCTGTCGGATCCTCGTGTGATCGAACTCAACAAGGCGATCTGGTACCCGATCCTGTACGGGCTGGTGCTGACCACACGGCCAAAAAAGGCAGGCGCGAACTACGCCAAGATCTGGAACCGGGAGCGCGACGAGTCGCCGCTGCGCACCTATACGCGCGCCCAGAGCGAAAAGCTCGCCGCGATCCTCTCGGACGAGCCTCGCATCGTCGTGGATTATGCCATGCGTTATGGCAATCCCTCGATCGCCAGCGTGGTAGAGAAGATGAAGAAGGCGGGCTGCGACCGCGTTCTCACCTTTCCGCTCTATCCGCAATATTCCGCCACCACGACGGCGACTGCCAACGACAAGCTGTTCCGCGCGCTGGCGACGATGCGCGACGCGCCTGCCGTGCGCAGCGTTCCGCCCTATTATGACGAGCCCGTCTACATCGAAGCGCTTGCCCGCTCGGTGGAGAACCACCTCGCGACGCTCGATTTCGACCCGGAAGTGGTGATCGCCTCCTATCACGGTATTCCAAAGCCCTACTCCGACAAGGGCGATCCTTACCGGCAGCATTGCCTGGACACCACGCGGCTGCTCGATGAAAGGCTCGGCTGGAAGAAAGGCCGGCTCATCACATGCTTCCAGTCACGTTTCGGGGCCCAGGAATGGCTGCAGCCCTATACGGACAAGACGGTCGAGAGGCTCGCCGCCGAGGGCGTGAAGTCGATCGCCATCCTCAATCCCGGTTTCTCGGCCGACTGTATCGAGACGCTGGAGGAGATCGATGTGGAGGCGCGGGAAATATTCCTGCATGGCGGCGGCAAGCATTTCTCCCATATCCCCTGCCTCAACGACAGCGACGAAGGCATGGCGGTCATCGAGGCGATGGTGCGTCGCGAGCTTCTCGGCTGGCTCTGAGGGGATCTGCTGGTCTCGCCCGGAAGCTTTGAGAAAAGGGCGGGACGCACCGGCTACGGAACCCCGCCTTCTCAACCGGGGATTGTGCCAACGAAATATCGGCACTGACATGTCATGCCGGCCGGCCTCGGCGCGACGTTCTATCCCTTTGTTTTGGCCCCTTTCATGCGCCGTCGGGTGATTCCCACAGGTTGTGAAATGCTTTAAGTCTCGCACGTCCGGTGCTGGCTGCCGGACCGTGTCGGCAACATAGCCAGTCAGGGAGGGCCCAATGCCTTTTACCGGTTCTGACGTCATCATTCCGGTGCTCGCCATTCTTGTTCTTCTGGTGCTGTTCACCAGCATCAAGACGGTACCTCAAGGCTACAACTACACCGTCGAGCGCTTTGGTCGCTACACGAAGACGCTCACGCCCGGTCTCAACCTCATCGTTCCGTTTGTCGACCGCATCGGCGCGAGGATGAACATGATGGAACAGGTGCTCGACGTGCCGACGCAGGACGTCATCACCCGCGACAATGCCAGTGTCGCGGTGGATGGGGTCGCCTTCTACCAGGTGCTCAACGCGCCGCAGGCCGCCTATCAGGTTTCCGGGCTGCAGAACGCCATCCTCAATCTCACGATGACCAACATCCGCACCGTCATGGGCTCGATGGATCTCGACGAGTTGCTCTCCAATCGCGACGCGATCAATGAGCGGCTCCTGCGCGTCGTCGACGAAGCGGCGCATCCCTGGGGCATCAAGATCACGCGCGTGGAGATCAAGGACATCAACCCTCCGGCCAACCTGGTCGAATCCATGGCGCGGCAAATGATGGCCGAGCGCGACAAGCGGGCGCAGGTGCTGGAGGCCGAAGGCAAGAAGCAGTCGCAGATCCTGGAGGCCGAAGGCAAGAAACAGGCCCAGGTTCTGGAGGCGGAGGGCCGCCGGGAAGCCGCTTTCCGTGACGCCGAAGCGCGCGAGCGCGCAGCCGAGGCGGAGGCGCGCGCCACGCAGGTCGTGTCCGAAGCCATCACCAAGGGAGACGTCCAGGCGATCAACTATTTCGTGGCCCAAAAATACACGGAGGCGCTGACGCGGATCGGTTCGGCCACCAACAACAAGGTCGTTCTGATGCCGCTAGAAGCTTCGTCGCTCATCGGCTCGCTCGGCGGCATCGGCGCGATCGCCAAGGAAGTGTTCGGAGACGGGCCGGACGGCGCGGCCGGCACGCCGCGTTCGACGAGCCGCCCCCCGCGCACGGGCCAGAACTGACCGGCAGGGGACCCCCGATGCTCGACCGCGTCTTCGCGGAACTCGGACCCTGGAACTGGATGGTTCTCGGCTTTCTCCTGCTGGCCCTGGAGATCGTCGTGCCGGGCATCTTCCTGTTGTGGATCGGGCTTGCCGCCCTGGCGACCGGCGCGGCCTCGCTATTGTTGTGGAATGCGAGCTTCTGGATATGGCAGGCCCAGGTCCTGGTCTTCCTCGTCCTGTCGCTTCTTGCCGCCTACGCAGGCAAGAAAGTCATGTCCGGGCGCGGCAATCAGACCGACCAGCCCTTGCTCAATCGTCGCGGCGACCAATTGATCGGCCGCACAGCGACCTTGACGGAGCCGATCGTCAATGGTCGTGGCCGCATCAAGATCGGCGACACAGTGTGGCGGGTTTCCGGGCCGGACCTGCCTGTCGGCACCACCGTGCGGGTGGCGGCTGCAACGGATCTGGATTTGGAGCTGGTGGTGGAGGCGGTGTAGCGAACAGCGGATGCACCCAAGCGGCGCGGAAGGCGCGAGCTCTCTTCTTTCCCTACTCTCTAATTCCCATTCGCTCGTCTAGGCCACACCGATCCTGAGCAGATCATGCAGGTGCACGAGGCCGACCGGCCTGCCCTCTTCCACCACCATCAGCGACGTGATGGCCGAGGAGTTGATAAGTTGAAGGGCGGTGGCGGCGAGCGTATCGGGTGTGACCGTTTTCGGATTGGGGGTCATGACCTGATCGACGGTCATGGGCAGTATGTCCATGCCGATCTTGCGGCGCAGGTCTCCGTCCGTGATGATTCCGATCAGCCGGCCATCCGAACCCGTGACGGCCACGCAGCCGAAGCTCTTGCGCGAGATCTCGGCGATCGCCTCCGCCATGCCGGTTCCCGTGGGGACAAGCGGCACCTCGTCGCCTACATGCATGACATCGCGGATCTGGGTAAGGTTGGCGCCAAGCTGGCCGCCGGGATGGAAGGTCCGGAAATGCTCGGGCGTGAAGCCCCTAGCCTCCAGCAGCGCGATCGCCAGGGCATCGCCGACAACGAGTTGCATGGTCGCCGAGGTGGTGGGCGCCAGCCCGTGCGGACAGGCCTCGGCCGCTCGCGGCAGGCAGATGACCACGCTCGCCTCGCGCGCCAGCGTAGATGTCTCGCCCGCAGTTATCGCGACGAGCGGAATCGAAAAACGCTTTGCGTAGGCGACGATTCCCTTCAGCTCGGTCGTCTCCCCCGACCATGATATCGCGACGATGCCGTCGTCGCGCGCGATCATGCCGAGATCGCCGTGATTGGCTTCGGCCGGGTGGACGAAGAAGGCCGGCGTTCCGGTCGAGGCGAGTGTTGCGGCAATTTTCGAGCCGATATGCCCGCTCTTGCCGACGCCGGTGACGATGACGCGTCCGCGGATGACCGACAGGATTTCCGCCGCGCGGGCGAAGGGCCCTGCCAGTCCGTTGTCGAGGGCTTCCGCGAGCGCCGCGAGGCCGGCCTGTTCAGTCCTCACGGTTCGCAATGCGGAGGCGATCGCGGCTTCCCGGTCCGCTTTTTTCTTCACCTGCCGATCTCCAACTTCATGTTCTCGTCTTCCTTCCCGGGGCTCTAGCCTGTTCGTTCAGGCCTGTCCATCGGCGCATGCATGGTCTGCGATCTCCGCAACTCGCGGTTCTCCCGCTTCAACCCTCCGTTAACCACAGGGATTTACGGTCCGGTAAGGTTGGCGCCACGGCGCCGGGGCTAGGGTGGCGATGTCAGGGGCTCAACCCACGGGAAAACGCGCGAGGTTCGGCGCCTTCGTCCTGATTTCGGGGGCGGCGCTCGGATGCGTCATGCCTGCCATTGCGCAGGACACGATGGCGCTGCGCGGTTCCGTCACGGAAACCGACATCAACAACGACCTGCTGCGAAGTCCGCTCGCCGGCCACCGCTCACCGCTGGCGCCCCGACAACCGCCACAGCAACAGTCAGCGGGAATTCCATCGCCGCAATACGAGCCGCGGAGCGAAGGCGCGGTTGCCGATGATGGAGGAAGTTCAGGTCGGGAGGAGTCCCTTTTTCCCGACGCACAGCCGGACGATGCGTTCGCCGACGAACCGGCGCCACTGCCGACGCGGCCCCCCACCACGGCGCGCGGACGCGCTGAACAACTACGTGCCGAACCTATCGACCAGCCCACAACCCCGGAGCTCGACCCCGAGAGCACGATCGAAATCGACGATACGCCCCCCGGCACGGTGCGGGTCGACACCATAGACAGGGCTGTCGATCTCAGGCTCGATCCGGGCGCAGGCCGCGCCCAGGCGATCGAGCGGATCGCGCGCCAGGATGGCGAGGCCCCCTACGCACCGCTCGGCCTGCGGCTCGGCACATTCACGGTTCGTCCGTCGCTCGAAACCGGGTTGACCGGAACGTCGAACGCCGATTTCAGCCCTGTGCCGGAATCGGCCGTGCTGTCGGAGACCACGCTGCGGCTGAACGCGATTTCCGACTGGTCGCGGCATTCCGCGAGCTTCAACGCCTTCGGAACGCTTCGCGAATCCGTCTCCGGCGCGGAACTTGACGAAAAATCGGCAGGCTTCGATGGCGCCCTAGAGCTCGATCTCGGCTATGACTACCGTGCCCTCGCAAGCCTGGGCTATGTGATCGCTCCGGAGTCCGCCTCTTCGCCCGCCACCATCGTGGAGACGGTCGGACGGCCGATCCGGCAAACCCTGCTCGGCAGCCTTGGGCTGGAGAAGGATCTGGGACGGCTTCGTTTCGCCGTCACCGGCAGGGCTGAACGGGATTGGTATGGTGACGCCGAACTGCCGACGGGCGGAACCATTTCCCAGCAGGACCGCGACTCGACGCTCGGCACACTCGTCCTGCGCGGCGGCTACGAACTCTCGCCCGCCCTGACGCCCTTCGCGGAGGTCGAGGTGGGCCGGCGCGACTATCAGCTCGAGACCGATAGCAATGGCTTCCAGCGCTCGACCAACCGACTCGGCGCGCGCGCCGGCGTGGCGGTCGACATCAACGAGAAGCTCGAGGGCGAGATATCGGCCGGATGGATCGAGGAGCGCTTCGATGATCCGCGTCTCGTCCCCGTCTCGGGGCCGACGATCGACGCCGACTTGGCCTGGTCGCCTATACGCGGAACGATCGTCGGACTGTCGGCGGCGACGACCGTGGAAAGCGCGACGGCAGTCGATGAAAGCGGCTCGCTGCTTTACGCCGCGCGTCTCGACGTGCAGCGGGAGATGCGCGCCAACCTCACCGGCAACATTGCGTTCGGCGCAGCCTATCGCGACTATGCGGGCATCGGCGGCCACGATCTCACGCTGGGCGCCGAGGCCGGCCTGACCTATTGGCTGAACCGCTATGTCGGCCTCACGACCCGGGCCCGCCATGAACGCCAGACCAGCACCATACCGGGACGCGGCTACGAGGCGAACAGCATCTTCCTTGGCATGAGATTGCAGCGCTGAACCGGTGCCGGGCAGCCTACCGCCCGGTCGCCTTAGCCTCTCTCACAAGGCCCTCGATCGTGTCGGCAAGCCTGGCATACATATCCGGCCGCCAAAGCGCGAAAGCGACATTCGCCTCGACGAAACCTTCCGGCGAGCCGCAATCGAATGTCCGGCCGTGGAAGTGATAGCCGTAAAAGGCTTGTTGGTTGGCGAGCTTCAGCATGGCGTCGGTGAGCTGGATCTCGTTGCCGGCACCGCGTTCCTGCTGCTCCAATATGCCGAAGATCTCCGGCTGCAGGATGTAGCGGCCATTGATGTAGAGATTGGAGGGCGCCGTGCCCGGCTTCGGCTTCTCGACCATCTCGGTGATGCGAAAACCGCTATGGGCGGATTCCCCCCTGCCGACGATGCCGTATTTATGCGCCTCGGCCGGGTCGCATTCCTGCACCGCGACGATGTTGCCGCCCGTATGCTCGTAAAGCTCGACCATATCCTTCAGGCAGCTCTTCTCGGACTGCATGATCATGTCGGGCAATAGCAGCGCGAATGGCTCGTTGCCGACGAGATCGCGGGCGCACCATACGGCATGGCCAAGGCCGAGCGGTACCTGCTGGCGCGTATAGCTGGTCTGACCGGGCGTCGGCTGGAGGCGCTGAAGCTTCTCCAGCTGATCGTCCTTCCCGCGCTGGGCGAGCGTGTTGTAGAGCTCGAACTGGACGTCGAAATGATCCTCGATGACGGTCTTGTTGCGGCCGGTCACGAAGATGAAATGTTCGATCCCCGCTTCCCTGGCTTCGTCGACCACATACTGGATGACCGGGCGGTCGACGACCGTCAGCATTTCCTTCGGCACCGCCTTGGTCGCCGGCAGAAAGCGGGTTCCGAGACCCGCGACGGGAAAAACAGCCTTTCTAACTCTTTTCATCTGTCGGAAATCCGTTGGCATCGTGTGGAAGCGCCTCCCCGGCGAAGACATGTTCGCGCCGGAATTGCAGCATACTCAACTTGTTGACCCCGTGATAGGATAGGGACCCATTGATGGAGGGACGGGTATACCCGATACACTTTCGATGGAGTTGACGCGTTTCATGCCGCGTTCGTCTCTGGCGCACCGGAGGGTGATTTTTGCGTGTTCTCACCCCGATGGTAAACCGATTGCTAACCCGTACGGCGTTGAATGGTCCCTCGCGAAGATTCGAAGGAGGTTTTGATGCCTGTTCGCAAGAATGCCTGCCGCCTTGCATCGGCCCTCATGGCCGGCGGCCTTGCCGTGGCCACACTTTTTGCGCCGACGAGCGCCTCGGCCGACGCCGGGTTCCAGAATTGGGTCCACAGTTTCCGCTCGACTGCAATTCAGGCCGGCATTTCGGGCAGCACCTACGACCGCGCGTTTCGCGGGGTTACCGACATCGATCCTGAAGTGCTGGAGAAGGCTCGTTTCCAGCCTGAATTCACCGCGCCGGTCTGGGACTACTTCGACAATCGGGTTCAAGAGCACGCGATATCGGTCGGCCGCCAGATGGCCAGGCAGTGGAAACCCTGGCTCGACCGCATCGAGGCCAAGTACGGCGTCGACCGTTACATCCTCCTGGCGATCTGGTCGATGGAATCGAACTACGGGGAGATCCTGAAGAACGACAAGGTGATGCGCAACGTCGTGCGCTCGCTCGCCACGCTTGGCTACGCCGATAAGAAGCGGGCGAAGTTCGCGCGCACCCAGCTCATCGCCGCACTCAAGATCCTGCAGAGCGGTGACATCGACGAAAGCCACCTCACCGGTTCCTGGGCCGGTGCCATGGGCCATACCCAGTTCATTCCTACGAGCTATCAGGCCTATGCCGTCGACATGGACGGCAACGGCAAGCGCGACATCTGGAACTCGGTGCCGGACGCGCTGGCGACGGCCGCGAATCTCCTTCGCAAGAATGGCTGGCAGACCGGGAAGACATGGGGCTACGAGGTGACCCTGCCTGCGGGCAAGCTGCCGGCCGGCTCGATGAGCCTTTCCAAATGGCAGCAATTGGGCGTCACCAGAGCCAACGGCAAGCCCTTCAAGCGCGGCGGCGACAATGCCGTCCTCAAGGCGCCGGACGGGCGCAATGGACCGGCATTTCTTGCGACCAAGAATTTCTTCGTGCTGAAGAACTACAACAATGCAGACAAATATGCGCTCGCCGTCGGCTTGCTGGCCGACGAGATCGCCGGCTACGGAGGCCTGGTGCGCGATTGGGACAGGCCCTTCACGAAGCTGACCTTCGAACAGAAGCAGGAGCTTCAGCAGCGGCTCTCGGATCACGGCTACTATGACGGCAAGTTCGACGGCAAGATCGGCGAGGCCTCCAAGAAAGCGATCCGCGCCTTCCAGGCCCAGGCCGGCATGAGCCAGGACGGTCATCCCAGCCTCGAGGTGCTGTCGACGTTGCGCCGCCGGTGACAATCGCAGCAGCTTCATCGATCCGGAGCTGCCTTGTTCGGAATTGGCCGACTACGCTTGGCGGCAAGGCGCACCAGGATTGGAGTAAGACGCCCGGCTGAAAAGCCGGGTGTCACCGAGGCTGCAGGGAAAAGGAACAGGACGTGTTCGGATCGGGGAAAGGATGGCGTCTTCGCAGGACATTTCCGATGCTCCTGATCGCGCTCGTCGCTCTGTCCCTTGCGGTGCCAGCGGCCCTCGCGCAGGACTATCAGCCCCGCCGGCCCCGCAATCTTTTCGAATTCCTGTTCGGTACCCCGCGTGAAAGGGTGATCCAACAGCGCGCGCCCGAAAGGCCGGCGGCAAGGCCGAGGCAAAGGAGCAAATCGTCAAGCGCTGTTGCGCGGCCGCCGGCAGAGCCGGAGACGCCGGTGGTGGAAAAATCCGCGACCGCGAAAACGGTTCTGGTGGTCGGCGACTTCATGGCCAGCGGCCTTGCCGAAGGGCTCAATGACGTCTTCGCGCAGAATGCGGAGATCAAGGTGGTCGATCGAACCAAAGGCTCGTCGGGCTTCGCGCGCGATGACTTCTTCGACTGGCCGAAAGAAATCAAACCGATGATCGACGCGGAGAAACCGGCCGCGATCGTGGTCATGCTCGGCTCCAACGACCGCCAGCAGATGCGGGTCGGCGAAGTGCGGGAGCAGCCGCTCACGGAAGCCTGGACGAAGGAATACGAGGCGCGCTCGACGGCGTTCGCCACCACCTTGCGGGAGAGCAAGGTGCCGTTCGTCTGGGTTGGACAGCCGTCCTTCAAGCCGAAGAACATGCTGTCGGACATGCTCGCTTTCAACGACGTCTACCGCAAGGCGGCCGAAGGCGCGGACGGCACCTTCGTGGACATATGGGAAGGTTTCGTCGACGAGAACGGCGCCTTCGTGACCAACGGTCCGGACATGAACGGCCAGCCCGTGCGCCTTCGCTCGAACGACGGCATCAATCTCACCAAGGCGGGCAAGCGGAAAATCGCCTTCTACGCCGAGAAGCCGCTTTACAAGATCCTGGGCATCACGCCTTCCGGTGCACCGATTCCCGGCGTGGCCGCCCTGCCTCAGGCGGACCCGCATTCGCGCATGCCAGTCGACCGCACCTTGCCGGTTTCCCTGGACGATCCCGAACTGGATGGCGGAGCCGAGCTTCTCGGCCAGAAGTTCGATCCCAAGGACAAGCCGCGCACACCGGCGGAACGCCTCGCCATCGACGGCATCGCGCCCGATCCGACGCCGGGCCGTGCCGACGATTTCAAGCCGTCGGCACCACCGCCCGCCACGCCTGCGCCGCAGACCGACACAACCGGCGCATTGCGACGCTGACCATGGAGAACACCGGTCGTCGAAGACATCCGCGATTGCGGCAGCGGCCGTGACCGCTCGGCCTATATGCCCTTACCGGCCAAGAAAAGCCTGCAATCTGGGCACCATGAAATCGAGGAATACGCGCACGCGCTGAGGGAGATGCGCGCCTCCGGGATAGACGGCGTGGATCTCCTCCTCGTCGCCCTCGACGGCCTCGGAGAGCACTTCCACGAGGCGTCCTGAAGCGAGGTCGGCACGGGCGTGGTAGTCCCCGAGCCTCGCGAGTCCGACACCCGCCACGGCCATACGCCGGGCGGTCTCGCCATTGTTGGCGAGGAGCGAGCCGTTTATGGCGCGATCGACGATCCGTCCGCTCTCCTTGAGCGGCCAGACCGGTGCGGCGCGCCGGAAATTGAAGCCAAGGCAGTTGTGGCCTGCGAGATCCTCGACGGTGCGTGGTGTCCCATGACGCTCCAGATAGGCAGGCGAGGCGACGATCTTGCGGCGAGCGACACCGATGCGCCGCGCCATCATGCCGGAATCCTGCAAGCGTCCGACGCGGAAGACCACATCGGTGCGATCGAAATAAAGATCGACGATCTCATCGGAGAGGGAGAGGTCCAGGACGATGTTCGGATACGCTTGCCAGAAAGCCGGCAGTTCCGGCTCTACCGCCAGGACGCCGAATGCGACCGAAGCATTCACGCGAACCGTGCCGCCAGCACTCGCCGCGCCCTCCGACAGCTCCTTCTCCATTTCATCGAGTTCGCCAAGCAGCGCCTGGCTGCGTTCGTAGTAAAGCCGGCCCTCGGCCGTGAGCGACAGGCGGCGCGTCGAACGCTCCAGTAGCCGCACGCCCAGCCGCATCTCGATCCGCGCGATGAGCTTGCTGACCGTCGAGGGCGTCATGCGCAGCAGCCGAGCGGCCTCAGAGAAATTGCCGGCTTCGACAACACGAAGAAAGACCTGCATTTCACCGGCACGATTATCCACGCGGTGCTCCTTCTGTGATTTCGTTTCATAGATAATGTGGAACGGCGATGGATTATCAAGGCGGGAGGCTTGGACTACCGTCGTGCAACGTCACGGACACAGCCGTCCCTGACCTCTCGGTGCAGACCGATGTCCCGGTGTTCGGCACCGGGAGCATGAGCGATGCCGGCTCAGTCGACGGCGTGTTCACGCTGCTTGGCGGCCTCGCCGGCGTAGCGCCGGACGCCCGTCAGTCCGCCGGGACTCGTGCGGCCCTCGTGACCAATCAAAGGCGCAAGCCGCCTGAATCCAAAAGGACAGAAAGCATGGACATCGTGAAGGCCCATGGCGCGGAAATCCCGGCACTCGGCTTCGGCGTGTTCCGCATGTCGGACGCCGAGGTCGAGGCCATCGTTCCCACCGCGCTAGAAGTCGGCTTCCGGCATTTCGACACCGCCCAGATCTACCGTAACGAGGCCGCTCTCGGCCGCGCGCTTCAGGCCGCCGGTGCGCGCCGCGATGATCTGTTCCTCACCACCAAGGTGTGGGTCGACAATTACAGGAAGGACAGGTTCGCCGCCTCGGTGGACGACAGCCTGGACAGACTGAAGGTGGACCGCGTCGACCTGCTGCTCCTGCACTGGCCTGGTGACAAGGTCGCGATTGCGGATCAGATCGCCATGCTGGGCGAGGTGCAGGCGGCTGGCAAGACGCGCTTTATCGGCGTCAGCAACCAGAACATCGCGCAGATGAAGGAATCGGTTGCGGTGAGCCAAGCGCCGATCGTCACCAATCAGATCGAGGTCCATCCCTATCTTGATCAGCGAGCCGTTGCCGCGGCCGCCAGGGAGATGGGTGTCGCCATCACCGCCTATTACGGCATGGCCGATGGCGCGGTGCCGCGCGACCCGGTGCTCCGAGAGATCGGCGCGAAATACGGCAAGACGGCCGCTCAGGTCGCCCTGCGCTGGTTGATCCAACAGGGCTATATCGCGCTGTCCAAGACCGCCAGGCCTGAACGCGTGGCCGAGAATCTCGCGATCTTCGATTTCGCGCTCAGTGATGGCGACATGACGGCGATCGGCAAGCTCTCGCGACCCAATGGCCGTCTGGTGAGCCCGCCAGGACTCGCCCCGACCTGGGATTGAGGAGCTACCAAAGGCTGAAAGGAGAACATCCCATGGACCTGCAGCTGAACGGCAAGACCGCGCTCGTCACCGGTTCAACGGCGGGCATTGGTTTGGCGATCGCCGAACGGCTCGTCATCGAAGGCGCCGATGTCGTCATCTGCGGCCGCAATCGCCAGAAGCTCGATGCCGCGGTGGCCGACAGCGGCGCGCGCGGCGTGCTGGCCGATCCAACGACCGCGGAGGGCGCGGCCGCTCTCGTCGCGGCGGCGCCTGAGATCGACATCCTGGTCAACAATCTCGGCATCTATGAATCGAAGCCCTTCACCGAGATCACGGACGAGGATTGGCGGCATTTCTTCGAAGTGAACGTGCTGTCCGGGGCACGACTGGCTCGGGCCTATTTTCCCGGCATGATCGAGCGCGATTGGGGACGCATCATCTTCATTGCCAGCGACAGCGCATTGATCGTGCCGCCCGACATGGTTCATTACGGCATGACAAAGACGGCGCAGCTCGCCATCGCGCGCGGTCTTGCCGCCAGTACGAAGGGCACGCGGGTGACCGTCAATTCAGTGCTGCCGGGCACCACGCGTTCTGAGGGCATCGTGGATTTCCTCAAGAGCGTGGCTGAGGATCCGAATGCGCAGGAGAAGGAGATCGAGCAGGCCTTCTTCGCCACCGAGCGCCCGACCTCGCTGATCCAGCGCATGATCGAGCCGGAAGAGATCGCGACTCTCGTCGCCTATGTGGCGAGCCCCCTCTCTGCCGCCACCAACGGTGCGGCCCTCCGCGTCGACGGCGGCATCACACCTACGATCGTGTGATGCCATCGGCTGATTTTCGACCCGTCGCGAGTTGCCCCTCACTGTCCTGCCGGACATCTCGACCAAGCGACCGGACGGACCTCAAGCCATTGCTCACCTCGGCAGAACGGTCGATCCCATCAGATACTCGTCAATCGAGCGCGCCGCCTGACGGCCTTCGCGAATGGCCCAGACCACCAGCGACTGGCCGCGCCGCACGTCACCGGCCGCGAATAGCTTGTCGATATTGGTGCGGTAATCACGTTCGTTCGCCTGGACGTTCGTCGAGCGCCGGGCATCGACAGCGACCGCGAGCTTGTCTCCCAGTTCCTGCACCACCCCGCTGGCGATTGGGCCGGCAAAGCCGATGGCTATGAAGGCGAGGTCGGCGCGGATCACGAAATCCGTCCCGGGGATCGGCTTGCGCTTCTCGTCGACCTCGCAGCACTTGACGCCGATCAGCGTACCGTCCTCGCCGAGGAACTCGAGCGTCGCCACCTGGAATTCGCGCTGGGCGCCTTCCGCCTGCGACGAGGAGGTACGCATCTTCGTTGCCCAATAAGGCCACACCGACAGCTTGTCCTCCTTCTCCGGCGGCTGCGGCCGGATGTCGAGCTGGGTGACGCGCACAGCGCCCTGCCGGAATGCCGTGCCGACGCAGTCGGAAGCGGTGTCGCCGCCGCCCACCACCACGACATGCTTGCCGCCGGCGAGGATCGGTTCCGACGGCCAGGCGACGGACTGGATGTCCTCGCCGGCCAGGCGCTTGTTCTGCTGCACCAGATACGGCATGGCGTCGTGCACGCCGAGGAGATCGGCACCCGGGATGCCCGCCGGACGCGGGGTCTCGGACCCGCCGCAATAGAGGACGGCGTCGAACTCGGCGAGCAGTTCCGACATCTTCTTGTCGACGCCGACATTGACGCCACAGTGAAAGGTCACCCCCTCGCCCGCCATCTGGTCGACGCGCCGATCGATATAGTGCTTCTCCATCTTGAAGTCGGGAATGCCGAAACGCAGCAACCCGCCGGGACGGCTTTCCCGCTCGTAAACATGGACGTCGTGTCCCACGCGCCCGAGCTGCTGGGCCGCAGCCATGCCGGCGGGGCCTGAGCCGATGATGGCGACGCGCTTGCCGGTCTTCCCAGCCGCCGGATAAGGCCGGATATAGCCGGTCTCATAAGCCTTGTCGGCAATCGCCTGCTCGATCGTCTTGATCGCCACCGGAACGTCTTCGAGGTTCAGCGTGCATGCCTCCTCGCAGGGCGCGGGGCAGACGCGGCCGGTGAATTCAGGGAAGTTGTTGGTCGAATGAAGATTGCGGATCGCGTTGTCCCAATCGCCATTGTAGACGAGATCGTTCCAGTCCGGGATCTGGTTGTGGATCGGGCAGCCCGTCGGGCCATGGCAATATGGTACGCCGCAATCCATGCAGCGAGCAGCCTGTTTCTCGACTTCCTTGTCCGACATCGGCAGCGTGAATTCGCGAAAATGCCGGATGCGGTCGGAGGCTGGCTGATACTTGTGCACCTGCCGATCGATCTCGAGAAAACCTGTAACCTTGCCCATCGTAATTCCAACTCTTGAGCATGCGCCTGCCGCAGGACAGGACTTGATTTCGGGTTGCGTGTTCGGAGCATGTCGCGTCCCACCGTCCGGCCTCGAGGCCGGATCGTCAGGGGCGAAGGCCGGCTTATTCCGCCGCGACGCCCATGCGCATGCGCTCCATCTCGATGAGAGCGCGGCGATATTCGACCGGCATCACTTTACGGAATTTCGGTCGGTAGGTCGCCCAATCGTCGAGGATCGCCTTCGCCCGCGTCGAACCCGTATAGTGCATGTGGTTCGAAATGAGCTGCACCAAGCGCTCCTCGTCGTGGCGGGTCATGTCTCCCGACACGTCGACGCGGCCCATATGCGCGATATCGCCGCCATGATGATGGAGCTTCTCGAGCATGTCGTCCTCTTCGGGCACCGGTTCGAGCTCGACCATCGCCATGTTGCAGCGCTCGGCGAAATCCCCTTCCTCGTCGAGCACATAGGCGACGCCGCCCGACATGCCGGCCGCGAAATTCCGTCCGGTCTTGCCGATGACCACCACCACGCCGCCGGTCATGTATTCGCAGCCATGGTCGCCCACGCCTTCGACGACGGCAACCGCGCCCGAATTGCGCACGGCGAAACGTTCGCCGGCCACGCCGCGGAAGTAGCACTCGCCCTCGATCGCGCCGTAGAGCACGGTGTTGCCGACAATGATGGATTCCTCGGGCACGATCCCCGACGTCTCCGGCGGGCGGATGACGATACGGCCTCCGGACAGGCCCTTGCCGACATAGTCGTTGCCGTCGCCGATCAGATCGAAGGAAATCCCCCGGGCAAGGAAGGCGCCGAAGGATTGGCCGGCCGTGCCGGTCAGCTTCACCGAGATTGTGTCCTCGCGCAGGCCCTTGTGACGGTAGCGCTTGGCGACTTCGCCCGACAGCATCGCGCCGGCCGAACGGTCGACATTGCGGATCGGCACCTCGATCTTGACCGGAAGCTTCGATTCCAGCGCAGGCCGGGCCAGCTCGATCAGCTTGCGATCAAGCACGTCGTCGATCGGATGCTTCTGGCGCTCGGTCCAGCGTATCGCCTCGCGGGGCGCTTCGGGCTTGAAGAAGACCTTCGAGAAATCCAGCCCTTTGGCCTTCCAGTGCTCGATCATGGCGCGCTTCTCCAGGAGATCGGTCTGGCCGATGACCTGGTCGAGACTGGTGAAGCCCATCTGGGCCAGGAGCAGCCGCACCTCTTCCGCCACATAGAAGAAGAAGTTGATGACGTGCTCCGGCGTGCCCTTGAAGCGCTTCCTCAGCACCGGGTCCTGGGTAGCGACGCCGACCGGGCAGGTGTTGAGATGGCACTTGCGCATCATGACGCAGCCCGCCGCGATCAGGGGCGCGGTCGAGAAGCCGAACTCGTCGGCGCCGAGCAGCGCGCCGATGATCACGTCGCGGCCGGTGCGCAAGCCGCCGTCCACCTGCAGCGCCACGCGCGATCGCAAGCCGTTGAGCACCAGGGTCTGATGCGTCTCGGCAAGTCCCATCTCCCACGGCGAACCGGCATGTTTCAGCGAGGTGAGCGGCGAAGCGCCGGTCCCGCCGTCATAGCCCGAGATGGTGATGTGGTCCGCGCGCGCCTTGGCGACGCCGGCCGCGACGGTGCCCACGCCGACTTCGGAGACGAGCTTCACCGACACGTCGGCGGCCGGGTTGACGTTCTTCAGGTCGTAGATGAGCTGCGCCAGATCCTCGATCGAGTAGATGTCGTGATGCGGCGGCGGCGAAATCAGGCCGACACCGGGCGTCGAGTGACGTGTCTTGGCGATGGTCGCATCGACCTTATGGCCTGGAAGCTGGCCGCCCTCGCCCGGCTTCGCGCCTTGGGCGACCTTGATCTGCATCACGTCGGCATTGACGAGATACTCCGTCGTCACCCCGAACCGGCCAGAAGCCACCTGCTTGATCGCGGAGCGTTCGGGATTGGCCCCACCGCCTGGGAGCGGCAGATAGCGATCCGGCTCCTCGCCGCCCTCGCCCGTGTTCGATTTGCCGCCGATGGCGTTCATGGCACGCGCCAGCGTGGTATGCGCCTCGCGCGAGATGGAACCGAAGGACATAGCGCCGGTGGAGAAGCGCTTCACGATCTCGGAGGCCGGCTCGACATCGTCGAGCGGCACCGGCTGGCGCCCGGCCTCTTCCGCCATCTTCAGGCGGAACAGTCCGCGGATGCTCTTCGCGGCCGCAGCTTCGCTGTCGATCTGCTCGGAATATTCCCGGAACGTCTCCCAGGAGCCCTTGCGCACGGCGTGCTGAAGCGTCGCGACAGCGTCCGGAGACCACATGTGGGCCTCGCCGCGCATCCGGAACATGTATTCGCCACCCACTTCCAGCGCGTTCCTCAGCACCGGATCGTCGCCGAAGGCGGCGGCGTGTCGACTGACCGTCTCGGCCGCGATCTCCTCCAGCCCGACACCCTCGATCGTGGTCGCCGTGCCGGTGAAATACTTCTCGACGAAGTCCGACTTCAGCCCGACGGCGTCGAAGATCTGCGCGCCGCAATAGGATTGGTAGGTCGAGATGCCCATCTTGGACATGACCTTGAGGATGCCCTTGCCGATCGACTTGATGTAGCGCGTGACCGCCTCGTCGGCGTCGACCTCTGGCGGCAATTCGCCTCGCTTGTGCATGTCGGCCAGCGTATCGAAGGCCAGATAGGGGTTGATGGCTTCCGCGCCGTAACCGGCAAGGCAGCAGAAATGATGCACTTCGCGCGGCTCGCCGGATTCGACGACGAGACCGACCGCGGTGCGCAGGCCCTTGCGGATCAGATGATGGTGCACGGCCGCGGTGGCGAGCAGGGTCGGGATGTCGATACGGTCGGGGCCGACCTGCCGGTCGGACAGGATGATGATATTGTAGCCGCCGGCCACCGCCGCCTCGGCGCGCTCACATAGCCGCTCGATCGCTGCCGGCATGCCGGCAGCGCCCTCGGTCGCCGAATAGGTGATGTCGATGGTCTTGGTGTCGAAACGATCCTCGGTATGGCCGATGGAGCGGATCTTCTCGAGGTCGGCATTGGTCAGGATCGGCTGGCGCACCTCGAGGCGCTTGCGCCTGGAACTGCCGACGAGGTCGAAGATGTTCGGCCTTGGCCCGATGAAGGAGACGAGGCTCATCACCAGCTCCTCGCGGATCGGATCGATCGGCGGATTGGTGACCTGGGCGAAGTTCTGCTTGAAATAGGTGTAGAGCAGCTTTTCCTTGTCGGACATCGCCGAAATCGGTGTGTCCGTTCCCATCGAGCCGACGGCTTCCTGGCCAGTCGTCGCCATGGGTGCCATCAGGAGCTTGATGTCCTCCTGCGTGTAGCCGAAGGCCTGCTGGCGATCGAGCAGGCTGACGTCCTTGCGCAACTCGCGTGGCGCGACCGGCTTCAGATCCTCCAGGATGAGCTGCGTGTTGGCCAGCCACTGCTTGTAGGGATGCCGGGTCGCGATCTCGGACTTGATCTCCTCGTCCGACACGATGCGCCCCTTCGCGAGGTCGATCAGCAGCATCTTGCCCGGCTGCAGGCGCCACTTCTTGACGATCTTCTCCTCCGGCACCGGCAGCACGCCGGCCTCGGAAGCCATGATGACACGGTCGTCGTCCGTGACGACGTAGCGCGCCGGCCTGAGGCCATTGCGGTCGAGCGTGGCGCCGATCTGGCGGCCGTCGGTGAAAGCCACCGCCGCCGGCCCGTCCCACGGCTCCATCAGCGCCGCATGATATTCGTAGAAGGCCTTGCGATCGGCGTCCATGAGCTTGTTGCCTGCCCAGGCTTCGGGGATCAGCATCATCATGGCATGCGCCAGCGTGTAACCGCCCTGGAACAGGAACTCGAGCGCGTTGTCGAAGCAGGCCGTGTCCGATTGCCCCTCATAGGAGATCGGCCACAGCTTGGAGATGTTGTTGCCAAACAGCTCGCTGTCGACCGACGCCTGCCGCGCCGCCATCCAGTTGTTGTTGCCGCGCACCGTGTTGATCTCGCCATTATGCGCGACCATCCGGTAGGGATGCGCCAGCTTCCATGACGGGAAGGTGTTGGTCGAAAAGCGCTGATGGACAAGGATCAGCGCCGATTCGAAGCGCGGATCGGAAAGATCCTTGTAATAGGCGCCGACCTGATAGGCGAGGAACATGCCTTTGTAGACGATCGTGCGCGCCGACAGCGACACACAATAGGCTCCGATATCCCTGTTTCCGTTCTCGGCGTAGATGCGACCCGAGATCACCTTGCGCAGAAGATAAAGGCGCGCCTCGTATTCCTCGTCGTCGTCGATGTCCGCGGGGCGGCCGATGAAGACCTGCCGATGGAACGGCTCGGCCGCGACGATATCCGGCGCCTTGGAGAGCGATGAATTGTCGACCGGGACATCGCGGAAACCGAGCAGCGGCAGGCCTTCGGACTGCGCAGACTCGGTAATGATCTCGTCGATGTGGGCGCGCAGTTCGGCATCCTGGGGCATGAACCAGTGGCCGACGCCGTAATGGCCCGACTTCGGCAGCTCGATGCCCTGCTTGGCCATTTCCTCGCGGAAGAAACGGTCGGGTATCTGCACCAGAACGCCCGCGCCGTCACCCACCAGCGGATCCGCGCCGACCGCGCCGCGATGGGTGAGGTTCTCCAGCATCGCCAGGCCATCCCGGATGATCTGATGAGACTTCACCCCCTTCATCTGGGCGATGAAGCCGACGCCGCAGGCGTCATGCTCGTTTCGTGGGTCGTAGAGTCCTCGGTTTTTGACGGTGGCCGCTTTCGTCTGCGCGGCCGGCATCAATTCCGTCGTCACAGATGGCGCCACATACGTCATCGTACCGTTCTCCGTTCGTGCCCCTTCCGGGCGTTGGGCCGGCATGGTCCGTGGAGCTGAAGCCCCTCCTGATCATGCGGCATGTCTTTCGAATGTCCGGAGCGCCGGCCCCTCGGGCCGACCACCCCGCGCTCCACGGCGACGGCCAGGTTGTGCGCGCCGTTCGCCGCCCGCCACACGGCAAGCCGGGACGCAGCATTATACGCCTATCCAACCTGCCATGCGTCGATAAATAAGACAGCACTACTGTCCTATTTGGGGTATGACAGAATTCTTTCTCCGCTTCAAGTTAGAAATGAACAGGAGTCGGCGCAAAGGCGTAACAAAATTGCCCGAGCATGCTGCCTTGCCGCAACTATCTGTCCGGAAAACCACTGCCCGAGGCCTGGCTGAACGGGAATTTGCCTCAGCCCCCTTGAAGAATGTGGGAAAAACCGCAGATGGTCCGCCGCGAAAGCGGTTCAAATCCGGGAAATCATCATGATCTTTGCATCCGACAACTGGGCAGGAGCCCATCCCGCGATCTCGGCTGGCCTGGCGGCGAGTGCCGATGGCTACGCCCCGGCTTACGGTTCCAGCGCGCTCGACAAGGCCGTCAAGGAACGTTTCAGCGCCTTGTTCGAACGCGAGGTCGCCGTGTTCTTCGTGGCGACCGGCACCGCGGCGAATTCCCTGTCGATGACGCTGGTGAGCCGGCCCGGCGGCGTGGCGTTCGCCCATCGCGAGGCGCACATGCTGCAGGATGAATGCGGGGCCCCCGAATATCTGTCGGGCGGCGGCCGGCTGCATCCGGTCGACGGTGCACTGGGGAAAATCGATCCGGCCAGGCTCGAGGCCGCTATCGCGCATTTCGACCCGGAGTTCCTGCACGGCGGCAGGCCAATGGCGGTCTCGATCACCCAGGCCACCGAAATCGGCACTGTGTACCAGTTGAAGGAGATCGAAGCGATCGGCACGATCGCCCGGCGGCACGGCGTGCCTCTCCATATGGACGGAGCGCGTTTCGCCAATGCGCTCGTGGCGTTGGAAAGCACGCCCGCAGAAATGACCTGGAAGCGCGGCGTGGATCTCGTGTCCTTCGGTGGCACCAAGAATGGCTGCTGGTGCGCCGAGGCAATCGTGCTCTTCGACCTCGACAAGGCGCGCGAGCTCGCCTTCGTGCAAAAACGCGCCGCGCAGCTCTTCTCGAAATCGCGCTTCGTTGCCGCGCAATTCGACGCCTATTTCAAGGACGACCTGTGGCTTGAAACCGCGCGACACGCCAATCGCATGACGGCACGATTGGCAGTTCGCATCGGGGCCGCCAAATCAATGCGGCTCGCGTGGAAGCCGGAAGCGAACGAGCTTTTCGCCGTTATGGAGGCCGGTACCGCCGAAGCTCTGCAAGCCAAGGGCGCGGTCTTCTACCCATGGGCGACGCCAAAGGCTTTGGAGGGCGAGCTCGCGGAAGGGGAATCCCTCTACCGCTTCGTCACCAGCTTCAGAACGACGGAAGACGAAGTGGACCGTTTCGGCGATTTGATTGGTTAGGCTTCGCTCGGGTCCGAGTGTGACGAAGGGTTCAATGGCAGATTCCAATCCCAGACGGTGGCCATTGGCAGAGGGCTTTAACGCAACTCGTCATACTCGGACCCGAGCCCGCGCAAGCGGGCGAGGTTGATCCGAGTATCCATTCCGTTCGCTTGCGGCCGGCTGCCCGACGGTCCCGGACCTGCGGCCCGCCCCTGATCTGCGGGCCAGCGCCAGATTTGAAGCGTTGCGGAGGTGGAGCCGGAACGGAATGGATACTCGGATCACCTCGCTTCGCTCGGGTCCGAGTATGACGAAGCTACTATGGCGGATGCCAGTCGTCAGCGTTGGCGATTGTGCGAGCCCACAACGTTCCACGGCGGCCACGCAGCCACCGGCACAGAATCGAAGCGGCCCCGGATGCATCGACATCCAGGGCCGCCGGTATCATTCTATGTTAGTTGACCGAAGTCTCGATCTGCTTCGCCTTTGCCGGCGCAACGGCGATGGCGATCTTGCGGGGCTTCATCTCTTCCGGGATGTTCCGCTTGAGGTCGATGTGAAGGAGGCCGTTCTTGAGGGCAGCGCCCAAGACATCGACGTGGTCGGCGAGTTGGAACCGGCGCTCGAAGGCGCGAGAAGCGATGCCGCGATAGAGCAGCTCGGTGCCTTCACCATTGGGCTCTTCCTTGCGCTCGCCCTTGACGGTCAGCACGTTGCGATGCGCTTCGATCGAGATGTCGTCTTCCGAGAAGCCGGCGACCGCCATGCTGATGCGGTATGAATCCTCGCCCGTGCGCTCGATGTTATAGGGCGGATAGGTCTGCCCGCTTTCCGGCTGGCCGAGCGAATCGAGCATACCGAAGAGCCGGTCGAAACCGACGGTCGAACGATAGAGGGGGGAAAAATCAACGTGACGCATGGTTCTGTTCTCCAGTTGAGCAACATGAGCGTTTGACCCCTTGGCGAAACCCATACTGGCGTTTCCTCGAGGCCAGCGGTCCCAGTCATGGCGACCGCATTCATGATCTGGGTGTCCCCGATCGCCGTTTCAAGACCATTCCATTATGAACGCAACATGAACCGGTCTTTCGGGCGGCGTTCAGCAACCCTCGGCTATGTTCGACAACCTCGAAAGAGGGCGGCGCTGCTGCCTACAGAAGCGCTGCATCGGTTCCGACTTCGGGCCAATGCAGGAGGCAGCGCGACGGGGGATCCGGACGCTAACGTCCCTTCCGTCCGGATCGACAAGGCCGGAACCAGCGGGAATGCCCGCAGGCTTCCGGCCTTGCTCTTTGCGTCGCATTCTCCCGCATCCGCTTTTCGAGTCCATGCCTCAATCCGCTTGCTTTTGAGCGCAGCCATTTTATCACCATGTCATGGACGCCCTAGACCCGGGTCGCGAGGCCCCCGCCAGCCAGTTTTTCGAAACGCCGGGCAATCCGGTGCCCGA
The DNA here is from genome assembly GCA_035556195.1 of Rhizobiaceae bacterium. Taxonomy (GTDB): domain Bacteria; phylum Pseudomonadota; class Alphaproteobacteria; order Rhizobiales; family Rhizobiaceae. Next base: position 156,745 of record DATMFK010000015.1, on the reverse strand, counting down.
CCACGCCAGGTCCGGCTTCCTGGCGGCGCGGGACGGCAGGAAGATCCGCTATGCGCTGTTCGGCGCGACCGGCCGGCCGCTGAAGGGCACGGTGATCGTCCTTGCCGGTCGCAACGAGTGCATCGAGAAGTATTTCGAGACGATCAGGGATCTGGCCGCGCGCGGTTTCGCCACCGCCATGATCGACTGGCGAGGACAGGGCGCCTCCGACCGCCTCATCCGCAATCCCGAGAAGGGCTATGTCCGCGATTTCAAGCACTATGTGGCGGATCTCGAGGCATTCTTCGCCGAGATCGTCCTGCCGGACTGCCGTGGACCTTTTTACGTGCTCGCGCACTCGACCGGGGCGCTGGTGGCCCTGCTCGCCGCGCCGGCCATGGCAAACCGCGTCCAGCGCATGGTGCTGTGCGCGCCGCTGCTCGGCCTGCCCGGCCGATCCAATACCATGAAGACGGAACGGCGAGCAGCCGCATTCTTCTATCGTCTCGGGCTGGGATCGATGTATCTCGGCAGCCACCGACGCCCACTAGTGGCGGCGCCCTTCGCCGGCAACATGCTCACCACCGATCCGGATCGCTATCGGCGCAACTGCCTCATCTACGAGACCCACCCTCGGCTCGCGCTCGGCGGCCCGACCGTGGCGTGGGTCCGTGCCGCATGCCGGGCCAGGGACTATGTCCACGATCCGGAATTCATGGCGAGATTGCGCATCCCGACGCTGTTCATCGCGGCCGGCAACGACAGCGTGGTCTCGACGCGGGCTATCGAAAACTATGCGCGGCAACTCAAATGGGCTTCCGTACTCACCATCGACGGCGCCCGCCACGAGATGCTGCAGGAGGCGGATTACTTTCGGGAGCAGTTCCTGGCGGCTTTCGACGCCTTCGTGCCCGGTTCGGAGCAGGATATTCTCTGAATCCATAAGCCGAGGGTTCGACTCGCCGGACGGCCGCGGCTGATCCGATCTATTCCCAAGCCCCTACCCCGCGAGATATGCCATCGCCGCTTCATGGAGCTCAGGCGTCGCGGCGGCCAGGATATCGCCGCCGGCCTCAGCCGGCCTTCCGTCGAAAGTGGTCACGACGCCACCGGCCCGTTCGATGATCGGGATCAGGGCGACGATGTCGTAAGGCTGGAGGCCTGGATCGACGGCGATGTCCACATTGCCGGCGGCGACCATCGCGAACGCGTAGCAATCGGCCCCGTAGCGGGCGAGCCGGACGGCCTGTTCCAGCCTGTCGTAACGCGTGCGGCCTTCACTCTTGAACAAGGCAGGCGTGGTCGTGGTCAGCGTGGCGTCGGCGAGGCGGGTGGTCTTGCGGGTGACCAACGGACGGGTCCCGTCGGGGCCCTCGTAAAAGGCGCCGCCGGCATCCGCGAAATAGAGCTCCCGCGTGAAGGGTTGCGACATCATCCCGGCAACCGCGTCGCCCCCGATGGTCAGCCCCACCAGAGTGCCCCACACCGGAAGGCCGGAGATGAAGGCCCTGGTACCGTCGATCGGATCGATGACCCAAAGATGGTCGGAATCGCCGTTCTCGATGCCATGCTCCTCGCCGAGAATGCCATGGCCGGGGAATTCCGAGCGGATCAGCGCCCGGATCGCCTGTTCGGCCTCGCGGTCGGCCGCGGTGACCGGATCGAAGCCGGCGCTCAGCTTGTTGGACACGAGTCCCTGCTGGCGAAATCGCGGCAAGGTTTGCGCGGCGGCCGCGGCCGCCAGTTTCCGTAGGAATTCCGCTTCGACTTTCACACCCGTCCCACTCTTCTTTAAACTTAAAGTTTCTTCTTCTCACCAACTTGTTGCCCAAATGTCACGCATTTGGAAGAAGAAGCCTCGGCCACATAAGTGTGAACTGAAAAAGCATTGACTCTTGTGCAGCGCACAATACGTTTACCTTCGGACAGGGTTTCCTGTCCATGCCCACCTTGGGCGTTTCCTCCCTAGACTTCGACCGCATCGTGCGAGCGATGCGGTCCTTTTTTTGGCGCCCTACTCGGCCGCCAGCGGCGGGATTCGCAGATAGTGTTCCGGCAGTGACATCAGGTCGTTGATGAAGCGCGTGAGGTCGTCAGCCAATGCGTCGAAGCCCGGCCCTTTCTGGAAGGTTCGCTCGTTCATATAGAGGCCGCGATTGACCTCGATCTGCAGTGCATGGAGCCCGCGCGTCGGGCGGCCGTAATGCTCGGTGATGAAGCCACCGGCATAGGGCTTGTTGTGGGCGACCGTATATCCCATCGCCGCGAGCAGACCAATGGCGTGTTCGGCGAGCGCCGGGGCCGCCGACGTGCCGAAACGGTCGCCGACGATGAAGTCGGGCCGCACGCCGGTATCGCCGACCCTAATGCTGGCCGGCATGGAATGGCAGTCGATGAGCACCGCTGCCCCGAAACGGGCATGGGTGGCGCCGACGAGCCGCTTCAGACACTCGTGATAGGGTTTGTAGATGGACTCGATGCGGTCCACCGCTTCCGCCAGCGGCAGCTTTCCCGGATAGATATCGAGCCCCTCGCCAACCAGCCGCGGCACGGTGCCGAGCCCGCCGGCCACGCGCGCCGAGCGGATATTCACGAAAGGCGGCACGGGCTCGCTGAACATGCGCGGATCGAGCTCCCAGGCCTCGCGATTCACGTCGAGATAGGCTCGCGGGAAATGCGCCACCAGCATCGGCGCGCCCAGCGTCACGGCTGCCGAGAAGAGCTGGTCGACATAGGAATCTTCCGAACGGCGGATGGCCTCGCGATCGAGCCGGATCATGCCCAGGAATCGGTCGGGATAGCGCTGGCCGCTATGGGGAGAATTGAAGACGAACGGGACACGCTGGTCCGCGCCGGCCCTTATCTCGAACGGCACCTGGAAATCGGCGGCGGCGCGGCTCATCTGCTCTTGCGTCGGGTTCTGTCTGTCATGGAACGACCGTGCCATCGGGCCGCGGCCCTGTCCAGCCCGAGGCGAGCAGAGTCGTCGTCTTCGCCGGCCGACAGCCTGCGGCACGAAGACCGTTCACTTGATATTTACCCTCCGCTATTCATATGAAGCATGGTTAACGGGCTCCGCTGGGGCCCGTGAGGAATTGAGTCGGACGGGAGCCCAATGGCACGAATTCTTCTGGCGGAAGACGATGACGACATGCGCCGCTTCCTGGTGAAGGCGCTCGAGCGCGCCGGTTACGACGTCAGCGATTTCGACAACGGCGCGAGCGCCTACGAGCGCCTGCGCGAAGAACCGTTCTCGCTGCTGCTGACGGATATCGTGATGCCGGAGATGGACGGCATCGAACTCGCCCGGCGCGCCACGGAGATCGATCCCGACCTGAAGGTGATGTTCATCACCGGCTTCGCCGCTGTCGCCCTCAATCCTGATTCGAAGGCGCCGAAGGACGCCAAGGTGCTGTCCAAACCCTTCCACCTGCGCGATCTCGTCAATGAGGTCGAAAAAATGCTGAAGGCGGCCTGAGGCTGAAAGCCCGTATTCCCGCCAGCGACAAGAAAGTCGCTCCCTCCATCCACAATTCGCGAATTGTCGCTATTGACGCGCCGGATCAAAAGTGATGTATGCGCGTCGCGGATGGGCGTGTAGCTCAGCGGGAGAGCACTACGTTGACATCGTAGGGGTCACAGGTTCAATCCCTGTCACGCCCACCATCCGATCCCAGGTCAATCATCTGCCGGCGCGTGGCAAGTTGCTGCGTGTTCCCAGGTGTCGGCCGAACACAGGCTTCGCACCTAAAGATCGGTCGCAAAAGCGTGAAGGGTGTACGGCCGAACGAAGATCGCCTATTCGGTAGGCGCGAGCTGTCCAGACGAGGCGGCCACGGCAGAAGGCAGGCGAATGGGCTTCACACGGAACGCAGGAAGGGGATCTCGGTTATCCGACATCCTGTCGGCGTTCCTCTTGTACCTTGGCGCCGTGCTGGCAGCAGCGCAAGCGGCTCCGAATTCCGGAGTTGTTTCGCCGGAAGCAGCGAACGCTGCAAAAGTCGCCGGTCAGCCCTCCAGCGCTATTGTCCACAAGCGCTCCTTCATCTTCGTCAGTTCGGCTTGCGCCAAAGCGACGGTTCTGGCCAGCGCCGGCGGGCCGGACGTCGCTCTTGCGCCTCGCGAAATCGATCTTCCCGAAAATGCAACAGAAGCTTCGCGAGCGTCAGCGTGGCGAACAACGCTGAGCCAGGGCGCCGGACACGCTTATGATGCCTGCGCCCCTCCTGCATTGATCTGATCCCTCCGAACCGTGCGGCTTGATCGCCGCACTCCAGGAAGTCCAGCCGCAGTCGGGGCATCGACCTGCCACCACAGCGGCGATTTGTGGTATCAGAAACATGCGAACACCCCGTTGGGTGATGGCGACCTATGCCATCATCATCCTTGCCGGCGTCCTCGCCGCGCTGCCAAATCTTTTTCCCCCTCAGCAGCTCGCCTCCATGCCTGCCTGGTTTCCCAAGCAGCAGGTCACGCTCGGCCTTGACTTGCGTGGCGGCTCACATCTGGTTCTGGAGGTCGACGCAAAAGCGTTGAAAGCCGATCGGCTTCGTTCTCTGCTCGACGAAGCGCGGGGAGTGCTGCGGCGAGAACATATACCCGTGCAGTCGGCCAGGGTTGTCGATGACGGCGTAAACATCAACATCTCCGACGAAACGCAACGCGCCAGGGCACTCGAAGTCCTGAAGGGCCTGACCAATCCGGTCGGCGGAGGCTTTGCCGCCCCCCAGCCGGATGTAGAAATCGCCGCTACCGGCAACCGCGTCCGCCTCTCGCTCACGGAAGCAGGCCTTTCGGATCGTCTGGATGCCGCGCTGCAGCAAAGCCTGGAGATCGTTCGCCAACGTGTCGACCAGGTCGGCGTCGCCGAACCGACGATCCAACGGGTCGGATCCGACCGGATTCTCGTCCAGCTCCCCGGCCTGCAGGACCCCTCGAAGCTGCGCGAATTGCTGGGCAGCACTGCCAAGATGACGTTCCATCTCCTGGCCAGCATCCCCCAGGGCGAGCAGCTTCCCCGCGGCGTCTCGCTGCTGCCGGATGCGAAAACTGGACAAACCTATCCGATCGAGGACCGGATCGCCTTGGATGGAGAGAGGTTGACCGATGCTCGCGCAGGCTTCGACCAACGCAGCAACGAACCGATCGTCTCGTTCCGGTTCGACAGCGTGGGAGCGCGGCAGTTCGCCGACATCACCAAGGAAAATGTCGGCCGTCCCTTCGCCATCGTGCTGGACGGAAAGGTTCTGTCGGCGCCCGTCATCCGGGAGCCGATCACTGGCGGATCTGGGCAAATCAGCGGCAGTTTCACGGTTGAAGATACGGCGGTGCTGTCCGCGCTCTTGCGCGCCGGCGCGCTTCCCGCACCTCTGACCGTAATCGAGGAGCGCACTGTCGGCCCGGACCTCGGCGGAGACGTTATTCGAATGGGGCTTTTCACCGGCCTCGCCGGTTTCGGCCTGGTGGTTGCCCTGATGGTTGTGCTCTATCGCGGCTGGGGGCTCATCGCCAACGTAGCACTTGGCTTGAACGTCATTCTGACCCTTGGCGTGCTGAGCGTCATCGGTGCGACGCTCACGCTCCCGGGTATTGCCGGCATCATTCTTGGTATCGGGCTTGCCGTCGACGCCAACATCCTCATCAACGAGCGCATACGTGAAGAGACGCGTAGAGGGGCGAGCGCCTTCGAAGCACTCGACCACGGCTTCAAGCGTGCCTATTCCACGATCGTCGATGCCAACGTCACCTCCCTCATCGTGACCGCGCTGCTCTTCATGTTCGGCTCAGGGCCGGTCCGAGGCTTCGCCATCACGATGATGCTCGGCATCGCCATCTCGATGTTCACGGCGGTCACCATCGTCAAGATCCTCATGATCGAGGTGGTGCGCCGCCGGAAACTGAAGACCCTGCAGATCGAGCCGCTGTTCAAGATCGCTCCGGAGAAAACCAGTATTTCCTTCATGCGGGCGCGCTTTCTCGGCATCGGCGTCTCGATCCTGCTGTCGATCGCGTCGATCGGGTTGTTCATCAAACCGGGCCTCAATTACGGTATCGACTTCATGGGCGGTATCCAGGTCGAGGTGGCGACGTCTCAGCCGGCCGATCTCGCGCAGCTGCGCGAGCGTCTCGGCGCTTTGGGTCTCGGCGAGGTGGCGCTGCAGAACATAGGCGGGGACAGAAGCGTGCTCATCCGCATTCAGCGGCAGGATGGGGGCGAAGCGGCGCAGACGGCCGCCGTCGAAAGGCTGAAGGCCGAGATAGCCCAGATCGATCCCGCGGCGACGATCGAACGCTCCGAGGTGGTTGGACCAAAGGTCAGCGGCGAACTGGCGTGGTCCGGCGTGCTGGCAGTGGTGCTCGCGAGCCTCGCGATGCTCGTCTATATCTGGTGGCGGTTCGAATGGAATTTCGCGGTTGGCGCCATCGCCACGCTCGTGCTCGACACGACGAAGACCGTCGGCTTCTTCGCGATCACCGGGCTCGACTTCAACCTGACCGCCATAGCGGCATTGCTGACGATCATCGGCTATTCGGTCAACGACAAGGTGGTCGTTTATGACCGCATGCGCGAGAATCTGCGGCTCTACAAGAAGATGCCGCTTCGCCAACTGATCGACATGAGCATCAACCAGGTGCTGACGCGCTGTATCTACACGTCTCTCGTGACATTCCTCTGCATCCTGCCGATGGCGGTCTGGGGCGGATCGGCGGTCGCGAACTTCGCCATCCCGATGGTCTTCGGCATCGTCGTGGCGACCACGTCGTCGATCTTCATCGCCGCACCCATCCTGCTCCTACTCGGAAACTGGTGGCGGGCACGCAAAGAGCGGGCCGACACAGAGGTCGGCGAACGCGTCGCCCTCTAGGATAGGAAGCAGGGCGTGGGCACCGTTGGATGCCCACGCCCTGCTTCATTGGCTCGTATCCGGGTCTGATCGCCAGGTCCCGCCCTGCTCTACTCCGCCGGGCTGGGCGCCTCCGCCACCCCCCTCTTCTTCAGCCGGAAGAGCGAAGCGAGCGTCACGTAGAAGACCGGGGTCAGGAACAGGCCGACGAAGGTCACGCCCAGCATGCCGGAGAACACGGCCGTGCCAAGCGACTGCCGCATTTCCGCGCCAGGTCCCTTGGCTATGACGAGCGGCACCACGCCCAGTATGAAGGCGAAGGCCGTCATAAGGATGGGGCGCAGCCGGAGCCGGCAGGCCTCGACGGCAGCCTCCACCACCGAGGCTCCCCGTTCCTGCGCCTGCCTGGCGAACTCGACGATCAGGATCGCGTTCTTGGCCGCCAGGCCGACGAGCACGATAAGGCCGATCTGGACGAGGACGTTGTTGTCGAGCCCGCTCAGCGACACCCCGACCAGCGCGGCAAGCACGCCCAGCGGAACGATCAGCACGATCGCGAAGGGCAGCACCCAGCTCTCATACTGTGCCGAGAGCGCCAGGAAGACGAAAAGCACCGACAGGCCGAAGATAAGCGCAGCCGCGTTGCCGGTGCTGCGTTCCTGAAGCGCGAGCTCCGTCCATTCGAAGGACGTTCCTCGCGGCAAGGTCTGCGCCGCTATGCCCTCCATCAGATCGAGAGCCGTGCCCGTCGACACGCCCGGCGCCGCGTTCCCCTGGACGGGAACGGACACGTACATATTGTAGCGCTGCACCAATTCGGGGCCGGTGACGTCGCGGATGTCGACCAGCGTGCCGAGCGGCACCAGGGCCCCCGTCGCCGAACGGACCTTGAGCTTTAGGATGTCCTCCCGCTCGAGACGAAACGTCTGATCTGCCTGCGCCTGCACCTGGTAGAGCCGACCAAACGCGTTGAAATCATTCACATAGGCCGAGCCGAGATTGACCGACAGCGTCTCGAAGATGTTGGGGATCGGCACGTTGAGCATGCGCGCCTTGTCGCGGTCGATATCGAGGAAGAATTGCGGGCTCGACGCCGAGAAGGTCGTGAAGACACCGAGCAGGCCCGGGGTCTGGTTCGCCTTCGCCGCGATCTGGTGCGCGAGTTCCAGGATCTTGCGGACATCGGTGCTGTTGCGCTCCTGGAGCTGCATCTTGAAACCGCCTGAGTTCCCGATGCCGGGCACGGACGGCGGCGGCAATGCGATGATGAAAGCCTGCTGGATGCTTTGAAGCCGGCCGAACAGGTCGCCGATGATCCTGTCCTGCGTCAGGCCGGTGGCCAATCTTTCCTCGAAGGGCTTGAAGGGCGCGAAGATCACACCGGAGTTGCTCGCATTGGTAAAGGTAGCACCCGAGAAACCGGCGAACGCGACCGCGTTCGCGACGCCCGGCGTCTCCTGAATGATCTGCGATGCATGGCGCACCACCTCGTCCGTGCGCGACAGCGACGAAGCATCGGGGAGTTGCACGACCACGATCGCGTAGCCCTGGTCCATGGTCGGGATGAAGCCACGCGGCACCGTCTGGAGCATGTGATAGGTGGCGTAGAGCAGCCCAACGAAGACCAGGAGCATCGCGGCGAGCGCCAAGCGGGTCCCGACCAGTACCCGGACGATCCCGGCATAGCGATCGGCCACCCAGGTGAAGCCGCGGTTGAAGCCGTCACCGAGCCCCTTGCCCCAACGCGCCAGGAAGAATCGCGGATGCTGATGTGCCGTCTCGTGGGGCTTGAACAGCAGCGCCGCCAGCGCCGGCGAGAGCGTGAGCGAGTTGAAGGCGGAGATGATCGTCGAGACCGCGATGGTCACCGCGAATTGCCGGTAGAACTGGCCGGTGATTCCGGGGATAAAGGCCGTGGGAACGAAAACCGCGGTCAGCACCAGCGCGATCGCCACGACCGCGCCGCCCACCTCGTCCATCGTGCGGTGCGCCGCCGCGGCCGGTGCCAGCCCGAGTGCGATGTTGCGCTCGACATTCTCGACCACGACGATCGCATCGTCGACGACAATGCCGATCGCCAGAACGAGGCCGAAAAGCGTCAGCATGTTGAGCGAGAAGCCGAAGGCGAGAAGCACGGCCAGGGTGCCGATGAGCGACACGGGAATGGCCACGATCGGAACGATCGCCATCCGCCACGACTGGAGGAAGACGATGATGACGATCACCACAAGCGCGATCGCTTCAAGGATGGTCTTGTAGACTTCGTTGATCGACTTCTCGATGAATTCCGTCGGGTTGTAGATGATCTCGTAGCTGATGCCCGGCGGAAAATCCCGCGCAAGCCTGGCGATCGTCTCCTGGATTTCGGCAGCCGAGGCGAGCGCGTTCGTGCCGGGTCGCTGGAAAATGCCCAGTGCGACCGCCTGCTTGCCGTTGAGGTAGGAGTTGGTCACGTAGTCGCGCGCGCCGAGCTCGATGCGCGCCACATCCTCCAGCGTGACCAGACGCCCGTCCTCGGTCGACTTGACGATGACGTAGCGGAAGTCGCGCGCATCGTCGAAGCGCCCCTGGGTCGTGATCGTGTACTGGAAGGCGCTGCCCTTGTTGTTGGGCGGAGCGCCGATCGCCCCGCCCGAGACCTGGACGTTCTGTTCGCGCAGCGAATTGACGACGTCGCCCGCCGTCATGCCGTAGATGGAGAGCTTTTCCGGATCGAGCCAGACGCGCAGGGAGTACTCCCGCTCGCCGAAGATGATCAGGTCTCCGACGCCGTCGAGGCGGAGCAGGACGTCACGGACGTTCGACCGAGCATAATTGGACACATAGAGCTGATCGTAGCTGTCGTCGGGCGACAGCATGTGGATGACCATCATCAAGTCCGGCGAGCTCTTGGTGGTGGTCACGCCGAGCCGACGCACCTCCTCCGGCAGCCGCGGCTGCGCGATCGCGACACGGTTCTGCACCAGAACCTGCGCCTGATCGAGATCGGTGCCCAGCCTGAAGGTGACGCTCAAGGCCATCGAGCCGTCCCCGGTCGAATAGGAGGACATGTAGAGCATGTCCTCCACGCCGTTGATCTCCTGCTCCAGCGGCGTGGCCACCGTCGCGGCGATCGTCTCGGCGTCGGCGCCCGGATACTGGGCCCGCACCACGATGGTGGGCGGCGCGATTTCGGGATATTGCGCCACCGGCAATTGCGTATAGGCGATGGAGCCCAGGATCAGGAGGACGATCGACAGGACCGACGCGAAGATCGGCCGGTCCACGAAGAAATGGGCGAATCTCATCGGGCCAATCCGGCGACTTTTGCTTCCGGCGGCAGCGAGATCATTTCCGCCTTGACCTTCACGCCCGGTCTGACGCGCAGCAACCCGTCGACGACCATCGTTTCATCGCCGGTCAAACCGGTGCGGATGACACGGTATCCGTGAAGCAGCGGGCCGGTGCGCACGGGCTTGGCAGAGACGGTGCCGGCCTGGTCGACCACATAGACGACGCGCCTGTCCTGATCCGCGCCGATCGCTTCGTCGGGTACCAGGACGCCCTTGTAAGGCAGCGAACCCGGCATGGTGATACGCCCGAACATGCCGGGCTGCAGCAGCCCGTCCGAATTGGGGAAACGGGCGCGCATGCGCATCGTGCCGCTCTGCGCGTCGAGCCGGTTCTCGGAAAAGTCGAGCTTTCCGGTCACGGAGACAGGATCGTGGTCCTGCACCGTGACGACCACTTCGACGCCGCCCGCCCCCTCCTGCAGCGTCGCCCCGCGCTGGCGCGCGTCGCGCGCATAGGCGAGAGCCGAACGCTCGTCGATGTCGAAATAGAAATCGATCGGATCGAGCGCCACGATGGTGGTGAGAAGGGTGGAATCGGCCTGGACGAGATTGCCGACAGAGACCAGCCGTCGGTCGATGCGGCCGGAAAGTGCTGCCCGTATCTCGGTGAATTCGAGATTGAGGCTGCTGGTGCGCAGTTCCGCCTTGGCGCCCTCGAGCCGGGCCACCGCGGCGAGATGCTCGCGGCGGCGATCATCGAGGACGGAGGTTGCAAGGTTGCCGGACTTGGAGAGCGCCTCCGCTCTCTCGAGCTGCATCGTGGCGAATTCCAGCGCGCTCGTCGCGACGTCGACCTGCGACTTGGCCGCGTCATAGGCGGCCTGGAAGGGACGCTTGTCGATGGTGAAGAGAAGGTCGCCCTTCTGGACCAGGGCCCCGTCCCGAAAATGGACCTGGTCGAGATAGCCGCCGACACGGGACCTCACATCGACCTCGTCCATGGCCTCGAAGCGGCCGATGAAGCTGTCGCTTTCGACGATCTCGCGCACGACGGGCTTGGCGGTCGTCACGCTCGGCACATTCTCCTGTGCCGAGGCCGCATGGAGACCGCAGACCATAATGGCCAATCCCACGGCTCCCGCGATGGCGTGCGAGGGCAAGACTATGATCTGGTTGAGGCGCACCAAATTCCCGCTCCTTCCGCAAGTTGGCGCGGCGGCCGCCGGAACATCCTCAGCCCTTGTCGCGGGCCGAAGCGTTCACCCCATTCCCGTCGCGAATTCCAAAGATGCTTTCAGCTTGCCGCCTCTACTGGCGATTTTCAACTGCTCCGAGGAGCAGGGTCTGGAACGACGCAAAAACTGCACTGACGACACACGCAACTGTACGCATTGTCTCTCGATCCCGCCGAATATCGTCTACGACGAAACCGCACGCTTGAAGATACCGAGAGAAGCAGCGACTTCGGCCCAAGCTGACATTCAGCCTGTTCTCCGATGGGGCATGGTCGAATGAACCCTCTCTATACTTCTGACCTTACGTACCCGGCAATTGATAATGACCCGTACGTGGTAGGCGTCGGCTACAATTGGGGAGACGCCCGATCGAAATCAACGGCAATTCTCGCTCACCTGACGACCATCCTGACAGATATTTGGGGCGATGGACCGGACGCTCCGCGCACAAGCGCGCCACCTGGCCGTTCGGTGCCTCTTCGGGGAACAGGCACCGGAAACGATCCTGACATTCGCCGGAACGGTGGCTCGCCACAACAGCACCTGGATCGGCTGCGCCGCATTGGCGGACATGGAACGGACTCGGATCACCTCGCTTCGCTCGGGTCCGAGTATGACGGGCTGCGCTGAAGTGCGGCGCCAATCGCCAACGTTGATGATTGGCCTGGACGCAGAAGCTTCGTCATACTCGGACCCGAGCCCGCAGGGCGAGGTGATCTGAGTATCCATTCCGTTCCATAGCGGTCAGGCGCCCTGCGGTGCAGAACCTGGAGCCATCGCCTATGAGTGGTCGAATCGACTGCGATCAAGCCGCAGCGGTCGCATCAATGCAGCACGAGCACGTCGCCCGAGGAGAAACTTATCTCCGTCTTCTCGCCGACCATCGGTGGCGGCGAGGCGGGGTTGTTGAAGGTGTCGAGCGAAATCGCGTTCTGGCCCAGGCCGACGCGCACGCGAATGACCGAGCCGAGGAAGGAAACGTCGGAAATCTCACCGCCCAGGCTGGTGTCGCGGCCGGGCTGACGGCCGAGCGCGATCGCTTCGGGACGAAGAGCCAGCGAGACCGCGTCGCCCGTCCTGGCGCCATTGAGCGAGCCTTTGAGCGAAAGCTGGCTGTCGCCGATGCGCACCGTGCCGGCAGCGGCATCCGCCACCGTACCTTCGAGCACGTTGAGCGTGCCGACGAAATTCGCCACGAAACGGGTCGCCGGCCGGTTGTAGATCTCGAAGGGCGTGCCGACCTGCTCGGCCTTGCCTCCATACATGACGACGATGCGATCCGAGATCGACAGTGCCTCTTCCTGGTCATGCGTCACGAAGATTGTGGTGATGCCGAGCTTCTTCTGGATAGAGCGGATCTCGTCGCGCAGCGAGACGCGCACCTTGGCGTCCAGCGCCGAAAGCGGCTCGTCCAGCAGCAGGAGCTTCGGCTTCGGCGCCAGCGCCCGGGCGAGTGCGACGCGTTGCTGCTGGCCGCCGGAAAGCTGGTAGGGGTAGCGGTCGCCGAACTGCGGCAGCTTGATGATTTCGAGGAGCTCCGCGACGCGGGCATCGACTTCGGCCTTGGGCGCGCCGGCCACCTTCAATCCAAAGGCGATATTCTGGGCCACGGTGAGGTTGGGGAAGAGCGCGTAGGCCTGGAACACCATGCCGACATTGCGCTGGTTCGGCTTGAGCCGGGTGACGTCGCGCCCTCCGACCACGATCGAGCCGCCGCTCGGCTCCTCGAAGCCTGCCACCATGCGCAACACCGTGGTCTTGCCGCAGCCGGAAGGGCCGAGCAGCGAAATGAACTCGCCGGCTCTGACGTCGAGATCGAAGTCCTGCACGACTGTGACCGTCCCGAAGGACTTGCGGATGTTCTGGATGCTGAGAAACGGGTCGGCCATGGCTTTCGACTTTCTCGTTCAGTTCGGACGGTTGGCCGATTTCGGGGCGAACCGGGAAAGGATCTGGATCACCGCCATGCAGCCCCAGGTGATCGCGAAGGCGATGACGGCGAGCGCGGCGGGCTCATAGGCGCGATTGGCGCCGATATTCTGCAGATAGGGACCGAAAGCCGGCCGATTGAGCAGGCTCGCCATGGTGAACTCGCCGATCACGATGGCGAAGGTCAGGAAGGCGCCCGACAGGACGGCGATCAGCACGTTGGGCAGGATGATCCGGGCAATGATCGTCGCCCAACCAGCCCCGAGGATCTGTGCGGCCTCGGTCAGAGTGCGGACGTCGATCGTCCGCAGCCCCGTATCGACGGCGCGGTACATATAGGGCAGCGCGAGCGTGGCGTAGCCGATGATCAGGAGTGCGTCGGTGGCTCGGGCGTTGGCGAGGAACGGCAGCGGCGAGGACGATCCGTACATGCGGATATAGCCGAAGACGATGACGATCGCCGGGATGATGAGCGGCAGGAGCGTGATGAACTCCACGATCGGCCTGATATACGGCATCCTCAGCCGGATCCAGTAGGCGGTCGGCACCACGACGAGGATGCCGAGCAGGATCGTCAGGATGGCGACGGTCACCGAATAGAAGAAGGTTTCCTGGAAACGGGGGTCGCCGAGCACGACCCTATAGGCCTCGAAAGTGTACTCGCCACGCTTCATGCGCAGCGAGAACTCGAACGTCGCGATGAGGGGGACGAAGAAATAGGCCGCGCCGACGGCGAAGGTCAGCCAGGCCCAGAAGCGCGAGCCCTTCATCGCAACCACCTTTCGCTGCGCGTCCTGAACCAGATGTAGAAGATGTTGGCGACGCCGGTCACCACGATCATGCCGAAGGCCAGCGCATAGCCCAGATGCGGGTTGTGCAGCACGTCGCCGCGGATCTGCGCGAAGAGCAGGATCGGGACGATGTTCAGGGACGAGCCGGTGAGCGCATAGGCCGTGGCGATGGCGCCGAAGGCATTCGCGAAGAGCAAAATCATCGTGCCGAGAAAGCTCGGCCACAACACGGGAATGACGACCATGCGCCAATATTGGAGTTGCGTGGCGCCGAGCGTCGCGGCGGCCTCGCCCCATTCGCGCTTCAGCCCGTCGATCGCCGGCGTGATGATGACCACCATCAGCGGGATCTGGAAAAAGAGATAGGTGAGCGTCAGGCCCCAGAAAGACAGGATGTTGAAGCCGAGCGCATAGATGTTGATGCCAAGGATGCTGTTGAGCAGCACGGTGACGAGGCCTAGCCGGCCCAGCGTGGCGAGAAAGGCAAAGGCCAGAGGCACGCCGGCGAATTGCGAGGCGACGCCGGAGAAGGTCAGCGTGGCCGATCGGACCCAGTTGGGCAGGCCACCGCGCACGATTGCGATCGCTATGGCGAGGCCCACCAGCGCGCCCAGGATGGCCGAGGCCAGGCTGATGCGGATCGATATCCAGTAGGCGGCCACGATCGAAGGCTGCGACAAGGCGGCGACGTTCTCCAGGGTGAACTCGCCCTGACTGTTCTGGAAGGCGCCGACCACGAGGTAGGTGGTGGGCAAGATCAGGAAAAGAAGCGCGAACAGGAAGAAGGGAGCGACCCCGAGCCATGCGGTGGGCAGGCGCATGGCTCGCCCGACAGGCGGGGCTGTCAGAGCTGCCGGCTTGGTGACGGTGGCTTCGGCCATGGGCGATTCCAAGAATGGGTCCCGGGCGGCCACCCGACCGCCCGGGAGAAGCTTCCTTACTGAACGTTGGCGCCGACGACCGAATCCCAGCCCTTGGTGATCGCCTCCTTCGATGCTCCCTGATCGTCCAGCGTCGGGAACACGGCCGCCTCATAGGCCGCGGCCGGCGGCAGCTTGTCGAGCAGCTCCTGCGGGATCAGCCCTTTCTTGGCGAGGTCGTTGAAGCGGATCGGATGGCAGTAGCCCTTGAGCCAGCCGAGCTGACCTTCGTCGGAATAGAGATACTCCATCCACAGCTTCGCGGCGTTCGGATGCGGCGCATAGGCGCTGATGGCCTGGACGTAGACGCCCGCCACCACGCCCGATTTCGGGACGACCACTTCGACCGGCGGATTGCCGTTCAGCGTGTCGCGATCGGCGAGCGCGTTGTAGTCCCAACGGATGAGGATCGGGGTCTGGCCCTGCGCAAGCGTCGCGGCCTTGCCGATGACGGGCACGAAATTGCCCTTGGCGTTGAGCTCCTTGAAGAACTCGAGGCCAGCCTCACCGGCCGCCTTGCCGGCTGCGGCGCCCTTCGAAAGACCGGCGGCGTAGACACCCTGGATCGCCTGGTTGGAGGCGCGCGGATCGCCGGCCAGCGCCACGGCGTTCTTGTATTCGTCCTTCAGCAGGTCGGCCCAGTCCTGCGGCGGATTCGGCACGAGGTCCTTGTTCACCTGGAAGGCGAGCACGCCGTAGTAATCGCCGTACCAGTGGCCTTCCGGATCCTTGGCGCTGTCGGGGATCGAGTCCCAGGTCGAGACCTTGTAGGGCTGAGTAAGGCCCTCGGCTTTGGCCGCCGGTCCATAGGACAAGCCGACGTCGATCACGTCGGGCGCCTGTGGGCCCTTATTGTCCTTGTTGGCCTTGATCGCCTCGACTTCGTCGCTCGATCCGGCGTCGGGATTGAGTTCATTGATGGTGATCTCCGGATATTTCTTCTTGAAGCCGGCAATCACCTCGCCGTACCCGCACCAATCGTGCGGCAGCGCGATCGTGGTGAGCTGCCCTTCGGCCTTCGCCGCGGCCACCAACTCGTCCATCGACTGCGCCGACGAGATCGCCGTCGCGGCCATCAAGGACGCCGCGGTGAGGGAAAGCACTTTCCCCGCAAAGTTGAACATCTTGTCTCTCCGTTGAACTGGCGTCACTCGGCGCCAGCGCTGCGGTACTGCCGTCATGTGACAGTTGCGTGAAACGCTGGCGCGAGCAGCCTCAAGACCCGAAAACTAAACTACTTTTGATGGCTCTCCGCAATCGCCAGGCTGTTTTTCCGGCTAATGATCAGGCCGGTTTAGATCGTTGAAGCTAGCGGCTGCGGCTCTCGTCCTCCCGCCTCCCTCGGGAAGGGCTCAAAGTTTCCCTTCGATCGCGTTGTCGAGCAGCGTCAGAGCTGCCTTCTTCGTGAGCTTGATCGGATTACCACCGGCCGTCGGATCGACGACCGCCATCTCCGCGACCAGCGTCCTGCGCTTCTTGTCCATATCGAGACCCTTGATCAGGCCCGGCAGCGCATGCGGCACCTTCAGTTCCTTGCGCAGCTTGAGCACCGCCTTGGCGAAACCGTCGAAGCCGCCCTTGATGCCGACATAGGCAGCCAGGCGCCCGACACGCTCCTCGATCGCCTCCCGGTTGAAGGCCAGCACATAGGGCATGAAGACGGCGTTGGTCATGCCATGGTGAGTGTCGTAGAGAGCACCCACCGGATGCGACAGCGAGTGGATCGCTCCGAGCCCCTTCTGGAAGGCGGTCGCGCCCATGGCGGCCGCCGACATCATATGGGACCGAGCGGTCAGATCCTTCCCGTTCGCATAGACCTTGGGCAGGTTCTCGAAGACGAGCCGGATTCCCTCCACCGCGATGCCGTCCGCCATCGGATGGTAGCCGGGCGCGCAGTAGGCCTCGAGGCAATGGGCGAAGGCGTCCATGCCGGTTCCGGCAGTGATGAAGGGCGGCATGCCCGCCGTGAGCTCGGGATCGGCGACGACGATCGCCGGGAGCATCTTCGGATGGAAGATCACCTTCTTGGTGTGTGTCGCCTCATGGGTGATCACCGCGGCCCGGCCGACCTCGGATCCGGTGCCGGCGGTGGTCGGCACCGCGACGATCGGCGCGACGGCGTCGCCATTGGCGCGTGTCCACCAGTCCCCGACGTCCTCGAAATCCCATACCGGCCGGGTCTGGCCCGCCTGGAAGGCAATGAGCTTGCCGAGGTCGAGCGCGGACCCGCCGCCGAAGGCAATGACGCCGTCATGCTTGCCCTTGCCGAACGCCTCGATGCCCGCGACGAGGTTGGTTTCCACGGGGTTCGGCTTGACGTCGGAAAACACGGCGTAGGGCACCTTGGCCGCATCGAGCAACTTCAGGGTCTTGGCAACGACCGGCAGCTTCGCCAAGCCGGGATCGGTGACGAAGAGGGGGCGCTCGATGCCGGCCGACGCCAGCACCTCGGGAAGCTCGGCGATGCGCCCCGCACCGAAACGTACGGTCGTGGGATAATTCCATTTGGAGACGAGTTTGGTCATCAAAAGCTCTTTTCGGTCAGATCGCTTCGCGCAGATGGTAGGATTTCGGACGGGTCAGATTGTCGTAGCCGATCGCGGAAAGGGCGGCGCCCTTACCGGTATCCTTCACGCCGGTCCAGACAAGCGCCGGGTCGAGATAGTCGCAGCGGTTCATGAACACCGTGCCGGTCTCGATACGGTCGCCGATGGCCGCGGCATGGTCCGTGTCGCGGGTCCAGATCGAGGCAGTGAGGCCGTAGGGGCTGTCGTTCATCAGTGCGATCGCCTCGTCGTCGTTGCGCACCTTCATGATCCCGACGATCGGGCCGAAACTCTCTTCCCGCATCACGCTCATCTGGTGGTCGACATTGGTGAGCACCTCGGGCGCAAGATAGGGCGAACCTTCGCGGTCGTTTTCGACCTTCATGCCGATATGGGCCTTGGCGCCCTTGCGCAGCGCCTCCGCCTTTTGCTCGCGGATGAAGTCGGCGAAACGCGACTGCGCCATCGGGCCCATCGTGGTCGCCTGGTCGAGCGGATTGCCGACGACGTAGTTCTTCGTCTCGGCCACGAAGCCCTCGACGAATTCATCATAGACCTTCTCATGCACATAGACCCGCTCGATGCCGCAGCAGCACTGGCCTGAATTGTAGAAGGCGCCGTCGACGAGATTGGCCACCGCGTGGTCCAGCTTGGCGTCCGGCAGCACATAGGCAGGGTCCTTCCCGCCGAGCTCCAGCCCGAGCGTCATGAAGGTGCCGGCCGCGGCCTTCTCGATCGCGCGGCCGCCCGCCACGGAGCCCGTGAAGTTGACGTGGTCGATCTTGCCGGAACCGAGCAGCTTCTCGGTCTGTCCGTGGCTCATGACGAGATTCTGGAAGACATGCTTCGGCAGTCCGGCCTTGTCGAAGGCCTGGCTGAAGCGCTCCCCGACGAGCAGGGTCTGCGCGGCATGCTTGAGGATTACCGTACTGCCGGCCATCAACGCCGGCACGATGGTGTTGACCGCGGTGAGATAAGGATAGTTCCATGGCGCGATCACCATGACGACGCCGAGCGGGTCCTTCTTGACGTAGCGGCGGAAGCCCGGCTTGTCGTCGGCGATGACAGGCGCGAGCGCTCGCTCGGCTATGCCGACCATGTAGGTGACCCGTTCCTTGACGCCGCCGAATTCGCCGCCGTAGCGCGTCGGACGTCCCATCTGCCAGGCAAGCTCCGGCACGATTTCGTCGCTCATCGCGACCAACGCCTCGAGGAAGGCGAGCATCGCCCTTCCCCGCTCCGCGATCGATGTCTGCGACCACGCTACCTGCGCGGCGCGCGCGCGCTCGACCGCGGCATTGACGGCCTGGTCGGTCGCCACCGGCCGCTCGGCATAGATCGAACCGTCGATCGGGGACCTCAGCTTCACCGTCTCGGTCATGGTCGTTTCCTTTCTCCAATCCGGCCTCAATACCGTTCAAAGCCGCGATGCAGCTCCCAATCGGTGATGCGGCGGTCATATTCCAGCTGCTCCCAGCGCGCCGTATGCACATAGTGCTCGATCACGTCCTCGCCGAAAGCCTCCTTGAGCATTGTCGATTTTGCCATTGTTTCCGTCGCCTCCCGCAAGGTCTTGGGGATTTCTGGCAGCCGGCTCGCCTGATAGGCATCCCCGACGAAGGGCTTCTGGAGCTCGAGCTTCTCGTCAATGCCGGCGAGCCCCGCCGCAATAAGCGCCGCGAAGGCAAGATAGGGATTGAGATCGGCGCCGCCGATCCGGCATTCCATGCGGATGCCCTTGGTCCCCTCCCCGCACAGGCGGAAGCCGGCGGTGCGATTGTCCTCGCTCCACATGATCTTGGTCGGCGCGAAAGTGCCGGCCTGGAAGCGCTTGTAGGAATTGATGTAGGGCGCCAGGAACCAGGTGAATTCCTTGGCGTATTTGAGCTGTCCGGCCGCCCATTGCCGGCCGAGCGCGCTCAGCGTCCATTCGCCGTTGCTGTCGTAGAAGAGCGGGGTCTTGCCATCGGCGCTCCACAGCGAATTGTGGATGTGGCTCGAATTGCCGGCGAGCTGGTAATTGTACTTGGCCATGAAACTGATCGCCTTGCCCATGGAGGCGGCGATCTCCTTGCAGCCGTTCTTCAGGATCACATGGCGGTCGGCCATATCGAGCGCCTCGGCATAGCGCACATTGATCTCTTCCTGACCAGGTCCCCATTCCCCCTTGGAGTTCTCGATCGGAATGCCAGCCGCTTCCATCTCGTTGCGGATGCGGCGCATCACACCCTCTTCCTTGGTGGTGATGCCGATCAGATAGTCGCCGATATAGGGCGAGGCCGTCTCGAGATTCTGCCAATGCTTGGCGCGGGCAGAATCATAGCTTTCGCTGAAGAGATAAAACTCGAGCTCGGAGGCGAAAAAGGCGACATAGCCCCGATCCTGGAGGCGCTTCACCTGCTTGCGCAGGATCGCTCGCGGCGAATGCGGAAGATCGTCATGCGTATGATGATCCTTCACGTCGCACAGCACCAGCGCCGTCTTCTCCAGCCAGGGAATACGGCGCAGCGTCGCGAGATCGGGTTTGACGACGAAGTCGCCATAGCCTTGCGACCAGCTTGCCGCCTTGTAGCCCGGCACCGGTTCCATATCGATGTCGTTGGCCAGGAGGTAATTGCAGCCATGGGTCTCGTCATAAGCCGACTCGACGAAATACTTCGCCAGGAAGCGCTTGCCGACGAGCCGCCCCTGCATGTCGACGGCGCAGGCGAGCACGGTGTCGATGTCGCCGGCCGCGACCTCCTTCTTCAACTGGTCGAACGAAAAACCTGATGCCATTCCGTCAGAACTCCACCCTTCTTCTGCTCAGCTTTCAAACTCGCGGCCCGGCCGATACATGAACGGCCGGGCCGCGAGACCATGAAGATACGGTCAGGCCTGCGCCTGATGTTTCAGCGCGAACTCCTCTTCCGGAGAAAGGATCAGCTTGTTGCGACCCACGAGCCCGAAATAGACGATCGCCACGGCGAACCAGACGGCGACCCACACCACGCCCCTGGTGAAGTTGGGATCCTGGATCTGGTAGAGCAGCGTCACAATCCCAATGAGGATGGTGACCATCGCTCCCGGAATGCCGAGCGGGCTGCGGTAGGGCCGCTCGATATTGGGCTGGTTGCGGCGCAGCAGTATGAATGAGACAGCCTGCAAAATGTAGGAGAACATCGCGCCGAAAACCGCCATGTTGAGGAGAACGCTGCCGATAAGCGAGCCGGCCGTCTCACCGCCCAAAGCGAACCACATCACCAGCATTATGCCGAGCCCCACGCCGGCGCCGACGAGCATCGCGACATGCGGCGTCTTGTAGGCGGCATGCGTCACCGAGAGGCCGGACGGAAAATAGCCGGCGCGGCTCAGCGAATAGACCTGCCGGCCCATTGCGAAGATGATCGTGTGGAAGCTGGCGATCAGGCCGACGAGAGCGATGATGCCGAGGAGCACGGCGCCGGAATCGCCGTAGATCGCGCGGAAACCGTCGAGCAGCGGCTCGCCGGACGAGCCGAGCTTGAAGGCGCCGACGCCGATCACCGATGGATTGAGCAGGACGATCATGAAGGCCGAAACCATCAGCGTCGCGATGCCGGCGATGATGCCGCGCGGCATGTCGCGCTTGGGATCGATGGATTCCTCAGCGGCCAGGGGCAATTGCTCGATGGCGAGGAAAAGCCACACGGCGAAGGGTAGCGTCGCCAGCACGCCGGAGAGGCCGAACGGGAACAAGAAGCCGTTGCCCTCGGGCAGTTCCGCCGCCGCCCCATCGGGGCCGACGCCGATATTGAGCGCCCAACGTCCGAAATCAACGTTCGGGATCGCGCTGATCCAGAAGATGACGAGCACGGCGAGCGACAAGAGCGTCACCACGAGCGTCACCCGGAACGACAGCGCCACGCCGAAGATGTTGAGCGCGAGAAAGACGATGTAGGTGGCGATCCACCAGAATGGCGGCCAGACGCTGGAACCCGGGAAAGCCACCTCCCAGATGCCGGCCATATAGGAGCCTATGAAGAAGGCGATCACCGCCGGCGTGAGCACGTATTCGACGTTTTCGCAAAGACCGGTGATGAAGCCGCCCCATGGTCCCATGGCCGTGCGCGCGAAGGAATAGGCCGCGCCGGTATGCGGCAGTGCCGGGCTCATCTCGGCGATCGAAAAGACGAGCCCCACATACATGATGGCGATGATGATGCCGGCCACGAGCATGCCGCCCCATCCCCCGGTGGCGAAGCCGAAGTTCCAGCCAGAGAAATGGCCGGAAATGACCGCGCCGACACCCAGCGCCCACAGGTGCCAGACATTCGCATGCCGGACCAATTGCCGGTTTTCGAAATAGTTCTTGTCGCGCGTCCTATAGGCGACGCTCCCGACCTGCCTGCTGCCGTCTGCCATTGAAGTCACCCTCTCATTGTTGCCGGTTCCGCCGGCGCATTGTTCCCCTCCGCCCCGCTGCCTTCCCATGCGGCTCCCGGTCCGTAATCGGCGAGGATGCCCGCGAGGAGCCCTGCCCATTTCCTTTGCCCGGCTTCGGCCGAAATCTCGTCGTTGCGGATCTCGATCATCGCGCAGGGCAGGCCGCGCGAGCGCGCATGCCGCTCCAGCGTGAAATAGACCCGGTCGGCAGGCGAGTAGGGTTCGTTGACGCCTACCTTGAGGCCTTCGAACGACTGCAGCGCCGCGATCAGCGGGAGGGCGAGCCGTCGGTCGTCGTCGTGAATGACGCCGAGGTGCCACGGCCTCGCGACGCCTTTGTAGACGGGCGTGAAGGAATGGATGGAGACGAGCCGTGTCTCGCGTCCGACGGCGAGACGAGCGCTCACCACATCCTCGATCGCGGCGTGAAAGGGATCATAGACCAACGCGGCGCGACGGGCGCGTTGGTCATCGGTCAGGTCGCAATTGCCGGGGATGGGGGTGGTCTCGCTCAGGGCAGGAATGAGATCGGGGGCATCGAGCGGCCGGTTGCAGTCGATCGCCAGCCGCGAGAACCGCGCTTCGATCAAGGTGGCGCCGAGGATCTCGGCCATATATCGCGCAACGGGAGCGGCGCCGGGATCCCATGCGATGTGGCGCTGGAGATCGTCGGCGCTCAGCCCGAGGGTGCCGAGTTCCGCGGGAAGCGCATTGGAGGCATGATCGCAGATCAGGACATAGGGAGAGCGGCCGCCCCTGTTGGCGACCACGACCGATTCTGGCGCCTGCTCAGGAAACCGTGGCGTTCCCATCCCATCGTCCCCGCGGCGCCGTATCGTTTGTTACATAATATTTTTGTTTGCGCCGTTGCGGATGATTTCATACAGCTCGGAGAGCTTTGTCAAACGGCTTTTTGAAGCTCGCGACGAGCAGGGAAGGACATGGGTCACACCGAACTGGCGGGAACTGGCGGCATGACGACGAGCATCCCCGAACTGATCGCCGGCAGGATGGATGCGATGCCCGCGGGAGAGCGCCGTGCCGCCCAGGCGCTCGTCGCGAACTATCCCCTGATCGGGCTGAAGACGGTCGCCGATTTCTCCGCGCAGGCAGGCGTCAGTTCACCGACGATCCTGCGTTTCGTGGCGCGGCTCGGTTTCCAGAACTATGCGGACTTCCAGTCGGCCTTGAAGGAGGAACTCGCCGCCCAGCTCCAGTCGCCGGCCTCGCGCACGTCGACGCTGCGGCACGGCGGCGCCTCACCGGCGGTAGAAGCCATTCTGGAGAACATCCGGGAGACATTCCGCCACATACCGGAGCGGCAAATATGCGACATCGTCTCCGTGCTTGCCGACCATCGCGCCAAGGTCTTCCTCCTCGGAGGGCGTTTCACCGATCCCATCGCCTGCTATATGTCCGCCCATATGACCATCATCCGGCCGAACGTGTTCCACCTTTCGGGGCAGGAGAGCAACTGGCACGACAGGCTGATCGACATGGGCAAGCGCGACGCCCTCTTGATCTTCGACATCCGACGCTACCAGGAAAGCCTTTTGCGTTTCGCCGAGAAGGCGGACCAGCGCGGCGCCCAGATCGTGCTTTTCACCGATCAGTGGCTGTCGCCCATCGCGCGCCTCGCCCGCCACGTCGTCGCCGGGCGCACCGCCGTTCCCTCCGCCTGGGATTCGTCGGCCGCGCTGTTCGTCCTCGCCGAGACGTTGATCGGCGATCTCACGGCTCGGCGCGAGCAGGACAGCGCCAGGCGCATCCGTGAGATGGAAAACCTGCGGTAGAGCGAATTGCCCTCGGGCATGCTCCTCCCAAGGGCTGTCCGGGCTGCATACCTTACCTATTTTTAATGTTAAACTACGTGCCTTCGCACCGCAGAATTGCCATATAGGCGCGGGGGATTCGCTGCAGATCAGGCGCCAGCGTCTTCTTCCGGCCTAGCCGGAACGATACCCAACAGTCGAATTCCGAGCCGGAGTGCCGAATGTCAGTCTGGAAGCAGGCCCTTGTTTCCCTGGTTGTACTCATAGCCGCAGCCGCGGGATGGATCTTCTTCTTTCCTGGCGCTCAGGACATCCTTTCGCGTTGGGGCATCGAATGGGCCGCCGCGTCGACAAAGGAGACTGAAGCGAAACCTGCCGCCGGTGGCGCAGGCCGGGGCTCGCTGCAACGACCCAATGTCGTCACCGCGCCCATCGTGATGGCCACCGTCAACGACAGGCTCCAGGCGATCGGCACCGGGCGTGCCCAGGCGTCCGTTACCGTCACTCCGTTCGCTTCCGGTCGGCTCACCGAGGTCACCGTGCGTCCGGGCACGCGGGTCGAGGCAGGGCAAGTCATCGCCCGGCTCGACGACGACGCCGAGGAGATCGCGCTCGATCGCGCCCGCGTCGCACGTGACGATGCCGAGGCCAAGGTCGAGCGTATGAAGACGCTGCGCACGAGCAATACAGCCACGGCCGTGCAGCTTGCCGACGCCGAGGTCGTGCTGCGCAATGCCGAGCTTGCGCTCCGCGATGCCGCCCTGGCCCTCGACCGCCGCACGGTCGAAGCGCCGATCTCGGGCATCATCGGCATCCTGCCGGTGGACGCCGGCAATTACGTGACCAGCGAGACGGCCATTGCCACGATCGAGGATCGTTCCACGATCCTCGTCGATTTCTGGGTGCCGGAACGTTTCGCGACAGCGATAAAGGTGGGCGCGCCGCTGACGGCCTCGTCGATCGCACGGCCGGGCGACGTTTTTGAAGGGACGGTCGTCGCGGTCGACAACCGTCTCGACGAGGCGAGCCGCACGCTTCAGGTGCGCGCCGGCCTGCCCAATACCGACGACGCGCTGCGGGCCGGCATGTCGTTCCAGATAGCCATGCGCTTCGAAGGCGACACCTACCCTTCCGTCAGCCCGCTCGCCATCCAGTGGGGCACCGACGGCGCCTTCATCTGGTCGATCGCCGACGGCAGGGCCAAGCGCATGCCGGTTCGCATCGTCCAGCGCAACACCGAAAACGTGCTCATCGACGCTCCCCTCACGGTCGGCGACGTGGTCGTCACCGAGGGTGTGCAGAACGTTCGCGAGGGAAGCGAGATTCTCGTTGCCCAGCGCCGTCCGGCGCCGGACAAGGATGCGGAGAACGTCCCGCCGCTCGCCAATGGTGGCTGATCGGAACGACACAAGATGAGCGGGACCACCACCGAAAACGCAGAGAAGGGCCTCACGGCGCTGTTCATCCGGCGGCCGGTCATGGCCTTCGTGATCAATACGTTGATCGTGGTCGCCGGCCTTGCCGCTTTCTACGGGGTGGAAATTCGCGAATTGCCGGATGTCGACCGGCCGGTGGTCACGATCTCCACCGATTTCACAGGTGCCGCGGCCGAGACCGTCGACCGCGAGGTGACCGACGTGATCGAAGGGGCGGTGGCGCGAGTCTCCGGCGTGAAATCCATCTCGTCGTCCTCCAATTTCGGCCGCAGCCGCGTGACCGTGGAGTTCAACGATGACGTTAATCTGGACGTCGCCGCGTCGGACGCGCGCGACGCCGTCTCCCGCGTTCAGAGAGACCTGCCCGACGACATCGACCCGCCGCGTATCGTGAAGGCGGACGCCAATGCCGACCCGGTGATGCGGCTTGCGCTGACCTCCGACACAATGCCCGTCGAGGACATGACCGTGCTGGTGGAGGATCAGATCTCCGACGTGCTCGCTGCGGTCAACGGCGTCGCCGACGTCCAGGTCTATGGCGACCGGGAGAAGATCTTCCGTGTCGACATCGACCAGAAGAAGGTGGCGAGCCTCGGCCTGACCGTCGGCGACCTGAGCAACGCGCTCGCCTCGGTCGCCTTCGACACGCCCGCCGGCTCGATCACGACGAGCGACCAGGACCTCATCGTGCGCGCCACCGCGTCGGTCACGACGCCGGAGGACTTCGAGAACATCGTCATCAAGGGCAAGACCAAGATCCGCGATGTGGCGACGGTGACCCTGGGCGGCGACAACTATCTGACCTCGCTGCGCTCCGACGGCAAGACGGGCATCGGCATCGGCATCCTGCGGCAGGCGCAATCGAATACGCTCGATATCTCCCAGGGCGTTCGCGCCACGGTGGCGAAGATTCAGGAGACGCTGCCGCCGGGCATGACCCTCAAGGTGACGAGCGACGACGCCATGTTCGTGGAAGGCGCCATACATGAGGTCGAGATCGCCCTCATCCTGTCCGTCTCGATCGTGCTCGTCGTCATCTACCTTTTCCTGCTCGACTGGCGCGCCACGCTGATCCCGGGCCTGGCCATGCCGGTCGCCCTTATCGGCACCATCGCGGCGATCTATCTCGCTGGCTTTTCCGTCAACATTCTCACCCTCCTGGCGCTGGTGCTGGCGACGGGTCTCGTCGTCGACGACGCGATCGTGGTCCTCGAGAATATCGTGCGACGCCGCAACGAAGGCATGGGACCGCGCGCGGCGGCGGTGCTCGGCACCCAGGAAGTGTTCTTTGCGGTGGTCGCGACGACCGCCACGCTTGCCGCGGTCTTCATCCCCCTCTCCTTCCTGCCCGGCCAGACGGGCGGCCTGTTCCGCGAATTCGGCTTCGTGCTGGCGATGTCGGTGCTCCTGTCCTCGGTCGTCGCCCTTTCGCTTTGCCCCATGCTCGCTTCACGCATGCTGACCGGCGCGGAAGCCCATGGCGAGGAGCGTACCGGTACTGGCGCACGAGTCGGCCGCGCGCTTTCCAAGCTCTATCGTCGCTGCCTGCGCGCCTGCCTCGACGCGCCGATGATCGTCATCCTGGTCTCGGTGCTTTTTGCCGGTGTCGCCTTCTCGATGTTCAGCGCGATCCGACAGGAACTGACGCCAAACGAGGACCGCTCGATGGTGGTCCTGCGGATTTCGGCGCCGCAGGGCGTGAGCCTGGATTACACGACGCAGCAGATGATGCGGATCGAGGACCTGATCCGGCCGATGCGCGAAGCCGGCGAGATCGAAGCCACCTTCGCGAATGCAGGGTCCAACGGCTCGGCGAGCAACGGCTTCATGGTGATGACGCTGGCCCCGTGGGAAGAGCGCCAACGCACCCAACAGGAGATCGTGGCCGAGGTCAACGAGCTGACGAAGCAGGTTCCCGGCATCCGTGTCTTCGCCACGCAGCCCAACAGCCTCGGCATTCGTGGCGCCGGCAACGGCCTGCAGTTCGCGGTGGTCGGCGGCAGCTACGCCGAGCTTGGCCAACTGGCCAACAAGATCATCGCGGAGATGGAGAAGGATCCACGCTTCGTTCAGCCGCGGCTCACAACCGACGCGACGCAACCGCAGCTCGCCGTCGAGATCGATCGGGAGCTGGCGTCCGACCTCGGCATCGACATCACCGGCCTCGCCGAGGCGGTCCAGGCAGTGCTCGACGGGCGTGAACTCGGCGACGTCTTCGTCAACGATCGCGCCTTTGCCGTGAAGCTCGTCTCGACGACGAACCCCATCAACGACCCGACCGATCTCGAGAACATCTTTCTCAAGACCGGAGACGGCCGTTACGTGCCGATGTCGACCATCGCGACGCTGACCGAACGGGCGGTGCCTCCGTCCCTTTCGCGCGAGCAGCAATTGCATGCGGTTGGCATCACCTCCGGCCTGCGCAACGACTTCGCTCTCGGCAGTGCCCTGGCCCAGGCGCGCCAGATCGCGGCCCCGCTGCTGCAGCCCGGCGGCCGCATCATTCCGCTCGCAGAGGCCGCGACCCTCGATGAGACGAACAGCGGCATGGTCACCATTTTCGGTTTTGCGCTCGTGATCATCCTCCTCGTGCTGGCCGCTCAGTTCGAGAGCTTCATCAGCGCGGTGATCATCATGGCGACGGTCCCGTTGGGTCTTGCCTGCGCCGTCTTTGCGCTGATCCTCACCGGCACGAGTCTCAATGCCTACAGCCAGATCGGCTTGGTGCTGCTGGTTGGCGTGATGGCCAAGAACGGCATCCTGATCGTCGAGTTCGCCAATCAATTGCGCGATCGCGGCATGGGCGTGCGCCAGGCGATCGAGGAGGCCGCGAACATCCGGCTGCGTCCGGTCATGATGACGATGATCTGTACCGTGCTCGGCGGTCTTCCGCTGGTGCTTGCCAGCGGTGCAGGCGCCGAGGCGCGCATCGCGCTGGGCTGGGTGATCGTCGGTGGCCTGGGCCTCGCGACCTTGTCGACCCTGTTCCTGACGCCCGTAGCCTATCTTATCCTGGGCCGCTTCGTCACGCCGAAGGTCGAGGAGGAAGCGCGGCTTAAGCGCGAGCTGGAGGAAGCGGCCTACGCGAATGTCAAACCGGCGGAGTAAGGGTCCGGGCGGAGTGACTTACTTCAAGGGCCGCGCCCTCCGATACCCCTCTGGCCTGCCGGCCAGAGGGGGCAACGTAGAGCGCGGATTTGAAGGGATATAATTCCGAACGCTCCCAAGCTCCCAAGATTGCAGCCGGCTGGCGGAGACCGGTCGGTCAACCAGCGCCTTGTGAATACCGCGCCAATGCCTTGATC
This sequence comes from Rhizobiaceae bacterium, assembly GCA_035556195.1. Taxonomy (GTDB): domain Bacteria; phylum Pseudomonadota; class Alphaproteobacteria; order Rhizobiales; family Rhizobiaceae. The sequence continues at coordinate 128,311 of DATMFK010000015.1, read as the reverse complement.
ACCTGCTTGACCGTGATCCTGCCGATCTGAGCGCCTGTTTCATCGGTCACACCGACCCAGTCGTGTTGGGCGAACAGGGGCAAGACGTCCTCGCATCGTGCATCGGCCGGAACCGAGAACTCGCATGGCGGGAGATCGCCCTTTTCCATGATCGCGCGGACGTGGATGGCCCGCGCCTTGTTCACGTCCCGGACGAATTCCTCGATATGCTCGCTCGCTGGTTTGAGCACTATGTCTTCGGGCTTGCCCACCTGCTGAAGTGCGCCATCCCTGAGAACGGCGATGCGATCGCCGATCTTCAATGCCTCGTCGAAATCATGGGTGATGAACAGGATCGTCTTGTTCAGCGACCTCTGAAGCCGGATGAGTTCATCCTGCATCCCCGATCGGATCAGCGGATCAAGGGCCGAGAACGCCTCGTCCATCAGGATGATCTCGGTATTCATCGCGAGAGCCCTGGCTAGCCCGACCCGTTGCTGCTGGCCCCCGGACAATTGACGCGGCCATGCATTCTCGTATCCGGAAAGCCCGACGGTCTCGATCCACTTCTCGGCTTCCTTGGTGCGCGCCACCTTGTCGACACCCCGCACCTCCAAACCATAGGCAACATTGTCGATGACGGAGCGGTGGGGAAGAAGCCCGAACTTCTGGAACACCATGGTCACGGTGCTGCGACGGAACTGCCTGAGATCGTTCCTGTTCATCTTGAGAACATCGGTCCCATGCACAAGGATCTCGCCAGCCGTGGGCTCGATCAGGCGATTGACATGCCTGATCAACGTGGACTTGCCCGAACCCGACAGGCCCATGACGACGAAAATCTGACCTTTGGCGATATCGAGCGAGACGCTGTCGAGACCGACGACGTGGCCCGTTTCGGCCTGCACATCGGCTTTCGACTTGCCTTGGCGCATGAGAGCCATCGCCTTTTCGGGAGAGTCGCCGAAGATCTTCGTGACGCCCTTGATCTGGATCGCCAGGTCGGTTTCAACGTAGCCGCTCATGGACGTCCCTCCGATACACCGATACGGGCCTGCAGCCGCTTGCCGAACGCCTGGATGACACGGTCGAACACCACGGCGAGCGCGACGATACCGAGACCCGCGAAGAGCCCACGGCTGATTTCGAGCCTGCCAATCCCTTGCAGAACCTGATAGCCGAGACCGCCGGCCCCGATCATCGAAGCGATCACCACCATGGCCAGCGCCATCATCGTGGTCTGGTTGATGCCGGCCAGGATCGTCGGCAGGGCCAACGGAATCTGAACCCCGAACAAGCGTTGCGTCGGAGTCGTGCCGAAGGCCCGGCTCGCCTCCATCACCGCGGGGTCGACCGAGCGAAGACCGAGATCCGTAAGGCGCGCAAGCGGGGGAGCCGCATAGACGATTGTCGCGATCAATGCGGGGATCTTGCCAGGACCGAATATCATCACGGTGGGGATGAGGTAGACGAAACTCGGCAATGTCTGCATGAGATCGAGGATCGGCATGACGACCTGGCGCGTCATCGATGAACGCGACATCCACACGCCAACGGGAATTGAGATGACGATGGCGCTGATCGTGGCGGCCAGCATCAGGGCGGTGGTCGCCATGGCGTCCTTCCACAGATCCATGATGCCGAGGAAAACCAGTGCGACGAGCACGATGAACGGAAGCTGCCAACGGCGTGTCGCGAGCCAGGCGGCTGCGACCACAGCCCCTACGATCAGCCACCAGGGCGCAACGAGGAGCAACTCTTCGATCGTGTTGAGGAGGATGAGAAGCGGCCGTGCAGCGGCTTCGAAGCTCTCACCCCAGTTGGACACGACCCAGTTCAAGCCGTCATCGACGGCTCGTCGCCATGGGTTGGTGTCGACGAAATCTGGAAACATCTAGCTTTTGTCTGAGTTGGTTAGCGGGATTTTGGGCGGTCGTCGGGCTGACTGCCCCGCCAGGACGCTATGCTGGCGTCGCAAAGACCACGGGGCCCACGCCCGCCACCGAAGCGGGAGCATGGGCAGGTGGCCGACCGCTGGAGGAGTGGATATCAGTCGAGACTGGCCTGAACCTTCTCGGCAACGTCGCTCGGAACCCAATTCTTCCAGATGTCCGATTTGGTCTTCAGGAAGTTGAGCGCGGTCGCCGCGGCATCGGCCTTGTTCTCGTCCCCATAGACCAGCAATTCGCTGATCTGCGCATTGCTCAAGCCGACCTTCGAGAAGTATTCGGCAAGGGTCGGAGCTTCTTCCTTGATCCATTGAGCGGCGCCCACGACCGCCGGGGAGGACGGGTAGGCGGTCACGGCCGGCGGGTTGCTGCAATCAGGATCGGTATTGCACGCATAGACATCGGGCTTGGCTTCGCCGAGGTCGAGCTGGACCGCGTCGAATTTGCCGAGAACCGCAGTCGGCCCCCAATAATAGAACAGGATCGGCTCCTTGCGAAGGAAGGCGCGAGCGATCGAGGCATCCAGCGCGCCCCCTGATCCGGCGGAGAAGAGGTTCCAGGTCTTGCCCATGTCAAACGCCTTGAACAAGGCGGTGGTCGACAATTCGCAAGCCCAGCCCGGCGGGCATGAATAGAGCCGCCCCTTGCTGGCATCCTCGGGATCGGGGAAGAGATCCGGCCTGGCGATGACGTCGGGGCCACTCTTCAGCTCCGGATGAGCCTCCTGAACGTAGCGCGGGATGAACCATCCCTCGACCGTTCCGTCCGTGATCGCGTCGCCGAGTTCGACGACCTTGCCCTTCTGCAGCCCCTCCTCCCAGGAAGCCTTGATGACGCTGGTCCAGAGCTCCGGCGCAACCGCCGGTTTGCCGCGCGACAGCATCGACGAGGCGGTCGGCACCGTGTCACCGGTGACGACCTCCACCTTGCAGCCGAAGCCTTTCTCCAGGATGACGGCGTGGATATGCGCAAGCGCCGCCGCCGAGGGCCATGTCATCTCGGCGATGTCTATCGTTCGATCGGTGCCGCAGGAGGTTTCTTGGGCCAGAGCTGGCTGTGAGAACCATGCCGCGACAGCGAGAACCGATCCGGCAAGCAAGCCTTTTCCGCTTGATATCATCCCTGTGAGATCTCCATTTCTGACAGTATCGGCAGCGGGCCTAACGAATCGTTCCCAGATGGTCAACCCGCGTAAATCCTCTTTAAGTAACAAACTATCAATTCAAGTAAGCTTATTTCACTATTCTTAAGAATGAAATTGACCTCTCACCGCCTTAGATACAATCGTGGATTTTTACTTTGTGCAAACATACTATACGACACCTGCGGGAATCCGGGGTTGATTTTCGGGTATATTTCCACGATGTTCCGCGCGACCACGCGACCGTACCACCCCAACACACGGCGCCGAGGCCGGGTGCGTAATTCACATACCGCAACGAGCATCGTTTGCAGCCGAGGGAGCAAGACAATTCTGATCCGAAACAACTGCGAGTACGACGCCCTGGACGACACGTCGGCAGGGCGTATTTGCCTTGCCCGGACGTTGTCGGGGTTGTCGATTGAGGAAGCGGCCAATCAGCTCGGGGTCGCGCCGGAACGATGGTCCGATTGGGAGCGCGATCGCGATATTCCCGAAAACTATCTCGCCCCAATGATGGCGGGCATCCTGGGGGTGAGCCTATCCTGGCTCATCGTGGGCTCGGGAGAAGGACCAACCGCAGATTGTGACGATTAGGACGGTCTTGGGTTCCCGGTCGCCAACGGCGCGCGATTGGCGGAAGTGGCGGCGACCGCAGTCTCCTCCCCATCATTACGGGGAGGAGATGTCGGCAGGCAGATAAGGAGCTGCCCGAACGCCGATTCCTACTGCCGTCGGTTCACTGTCGTCCGACTTCCTTCCACACGCCGCCATCGATCTGGGAGACGACGATGATGTCGCCGCCCTGATGGTCGTTCGGACCGTATTTGATGTGGGCGTCGAGGATGTGGTCGTCGAACTCCAACGTTTCCATGCCCTTCTGGAAGGATTCCGGCGTCAGGTCCTTGCCGGCGGCCTCCAAGCCCTTCACCAACAGAACCGCCGCGGCGCGGCCGAGTTGGGCGGCGGTGCCCGGATCTTCGCCAGTAGCCGCCTTGAAGCTGTCGGCCCATTTCTTGAGTTCAGGGTCGGTGGCCAGGCGATGCTCCAGATCCGACCAGCCCGCCGCCGCGTAATAGCCTTCCGTCACGCCGCCCGGCACCTTTGCAACGGCCGTATTGAAGCCCGCGGATGAGCCGATGAACGCGACATCGTTCCAGCCCAGCTTCTTGGCGGTTCCGAGAATCAGGATGGTCTGCCGCACGCCGACCGCCGTCGCCACGATGTCGCAGCCCGCATCGCGCAGCTTGGTAAGCGAACCGACGAAGTCCTGGTCGTCAGGCTTATGGGTCGTCTCGGCAGCGAATTTCAGGCCCAGCTCTTCCGTCTTTTCCTTGGTGCCCTCATAGACCTCCAGCCCGAAGTCGGACGGGAAATACATGGCGCAGATTTCCTTCGCGCCCTTCTGCTTGGCAAGGAACTCTATGCCGGCCTTCATCTGGTCGTAATAGGATGAGAGGCCCGTGTATTTGTAGGTCGTGTCGCCCTCGATCATTTGGCGCGCCGCCGTCAGCGGCGAGATGTTCGCCACCTTGGCAGGTTCCATCATCTTGAAGCCGGCGATGACATGCGGCGTCCCGAGGTTGAGGATCATGGCGAACACCTTGTCGGAATTCACCAGCTTGTTGTAGTTCTGCACCGCCTTTGGCACTTGATAGCCGTGGTCTTCGACGATGAACTTGATCTTGCGTCCGTGCACCCCGCCGGCCGCGTTGACCTCGTCGAAATATTGCTGGGCTGCCTTGATGGCCTGCACATTGAAGGGTGCGAAGACACCTGACAGGTCGCCATTCGAGCCGATGCGGACCTCAGTGTCCGTCACGCCTTGCTGTGCGTAGGCCGCCGATGCCATGCCGGCGGCAAGGCCGAGCGCCAGAATCGAATTTCTTATTGCCGATTTCATTGCAAGTTCCTCCGTGGTGTTTCAGTCCCCAGGAGCGCCTTGCGTCCGGACGAAAAGGCGCTCTGTCTCTTCTTTCCCGCACCTCACGATGCCAAGTGACCCACTTGGTCGCGGAGTGCGGGTTCCGGCCTGGAGCGTTTTCCCTCGCCCTTCAGCCGTACATCTCGTCGATCAGCCTCTTGTGCTTTGTCTCGACGAAGCTTCGCTTCAGCTTCATTGTCGCTGTCAGCTCCTCGTCCTCCGCGGTGAGCAGCACATCGATCAAGCGGAAGTCCTTTATCTGTTCGACACGGGCGAATTCGCTGTTCGTTTCGGCGACGACGCCCGCGATCAGGTCGCGTACCTCCTGCGCGGCGCACAGCGATCGGAAGTCGTTGAACGGCACCCGTCGGTCCTGGGCGAACTTCTCCACGTTCTCCTGGTCGATCATGATGAGCGCCGACAGGAATTTGCGCCTGTCGCCAATGATGACCGCGTCGGCGATGTAGGGCGAGAACTTCAGGCGGTTCTCGATTTCGGCCGGGGTGATGTTCTTGCCGCCGGCGGTAATGATGATGTCCTTTGCGCGGCCGGTGATGGTCAGGAAGCCTTCATTGTCTATCCGCCCGAGATCGCCGGTCCGCAGCCAGCCGTCGACGAGGGTTTCCGCGGTCTTGTCCGGCTTGTTCCAGTAGCCCTGGAACACGTTGCCGCCGCGGTACAGGATCTCGCCGTCCGGCCCGATGCGGAGCTCGCCTCCCGGCACGACCTTGCCGACGCTTCCCGTCTTGAACTCCTCCATAGAGTTGAGCGAAATCACACCGGAGCTTTCGGTCATGCCGTAGCCCTCCAGCAAGGTGACGCCGATCGCCTTGTACCATCTGAGAAGGTCCGGCGAGATCGGCGCGGCGCCGGTCGTGCCGCGACGCAGCCGGTCGAGGCCGAGCATGCGACGAAGATTGTTCAGCACCATGAAGTCCCAGAAGGCATAGCTTGCCTTGATGCCGAACGGTACCGGCCGGCCTTCCTCCAGGCAGGCCGCGCGTTTCATGCCGGCCGCGACAGCCCGGCCAAAGGCCCATTTTCCGATCGGCGTCGCCTCGCCGGCCATGATGGTGACGCGCGAATAGACCTTCTCCCAGACGCGCGGAACCGCCGTGAAGACGTGCGGGCTTACCTCACGGATGTTGTCGAATACGGTTTCCGGGCTTTCTGCGAAATTCACCGTCGAGTTCAGCCCGATCGGGACGAAGACGCTGATCAGCCGCTCCAGAATGTGGCAGAGGGGCAGGAAGCAGACCTGTTCGTCGGTGGTCTTGACCGGCAGCGCGATGAGCGCCCCGGTGATCGAGCACATGATGTTGCTGTGGCTGATCATGGCGCCCTTGGGCGGTCCGGTGGTGCCAGACGTATAGACGAGGATGGCGGTGTCGTCCGGCTCCGAGCGGGAGATCTCCTCCTCGAAACGGGTGGGATTCTCCTTCAGATAGTCGCGCCCGATGCGATAGAGCTCATCGAGGAAGATGACCTTCTCGTCGGAAAAGCCGTGCAGGCCATCGCGGTCGAACACGATCACCTTCGCCAGTCCGGGCATGCCCCCTTTGACGGACAGGAACTTGTCGAGCTGCTCATCATCCTCGACGAACAGGAAACGGCTGTCGGAATCGTTGACCAGATATTTGAGCTGCGATGCGGAGTCGGTCGTGTAGACGCCGGATACGATGCCGCCCACCGACTGCACGCCGAGATCGGCATAGATCCATTCCTTGTTGTCCTCCGACAGGATCGAGACGACCTCGCCGCGCTTGAGGCCGAGCGCCACGAGCCCGAGCCCGATCAGCCGCGCATGCTCGTAGAAATCGCCCCATGTGTAGGACAGCCAGATGCCGTAGTCCTTCTCGCGGTGGGCGACCTTGGGTCCGAGTTCCTCGCATCGTTTTCGGAAGAGCTTCACCAGCGTATCGGCGCCGTCGAAGAAATACGGTCCGCTGCTGAGGTCGGCATTGATGCTGTGGCCGTCCACGACCTTCTGCGGCGGCAGGTTGGGTGCGACAGTCATGTGATTGTCCTCGTATCCGGGATGGAGCCTGGGAAACCCTCATCCGACCGCGCTTCGCGCGGCCACCTTCTCCCACAAGGGCAGTAGGGGGAGCCTGGCATTGGCGCTCCGGCCAAATCGCGACGCTTACGACGAGCATCAGCGTCGCGGCCGCCCTTCCCTTCTTCCCTTGCGGGAGAAGGTGGCCTCGCGAAGCGAGGTCGGATGAGGGGTAAGCACGCCAGCTCCCTCATCGCCATGTCTTCTTCTGTTTCCAGCGTTTCTGGCCACGCTGGGTCTCGCCCTGGACACCGAGATAGAACTCCTGGATGTCCTTCGACTGCAGGAGCCGTGCCGCGGTGTCGGCCATGACGATGCGGCCAAGTTCCATCACATAGCCGTAGTCCGCGACCTCCAGCGCGACGCGGGCATTCTGCTCCACCAGCACCATGGTGACGTCCTGCTCGCGGTTGAGGCGTCGGATGATGGAGAAGATCTCCTTCACCAGAAGGGGCGAAAGGCCGAGACTCGGCTCGTCGAGAAGCATCACCCTGGGATCGGCCATGAGGCCGCGGCCGATTGCGAGCATCTGCTGCTGGCCGCCCGAAAGCGTGCCGGCCGCCTGGCGGCGGCGCGCGGCAAGGATCGGAAAATAGGAATAGACCATCTCCAGATCGCGGCGAACGGCTTCCGCATCCGTGCGCGTGAACGCCCCCATCTGGAGATTCTCCTCCACCGTGAGCAGCGGGAAGACCTCGCGTCCCTCGGGCACATGGACGATGCCGGCCCGCACGACCTGGTCGGGCTCCTGACCCGCGATATCGCCGCCCCCGTATAGGATTTCTCCCTTTTGCGGGTTCATGACACCGGAGATGGTCTTCAGCAGCGTCGTCTTGCCGGCACCGTTGGCGCCGAGAACGGTGACGATCTGGCCGGCGCGGACTTCCAGGCTCACGCCGCGGATAGCCATGATCGGGCCGTAGAAGCTCTCGAGATTGCGCACCGACAGCACCACTGCCTTTTCGGACGGCACGGAATGGACGACCTCGAGGTTGACCGTCATGCCACTGCCCTCTTCTCCGGGTCGGACACGCCGATATAGGCCTCGATCACCTTCGGATCGTTCTGCACCTCCTGGGCCGTGCCGAGGGCCAGCGCCTTGCCATCGGCGAGCGCCAGCACGCGATCCGAAACGGAAGAGACGAGATGCATGTCGTGCTCGACCATCAGAACGGTGATGCCCATCTGGGACTTGATGTCCTCGATCCAGAAGGCGACGTCCTGGGTTTCCTCGACGGAGAGGCCGGAAGCGGGTTCGTCGAGCAGCAGGAGCCGCGGCTCGATCGCGAGCGCCCGGCCCATCTCCACCACCTTGCGCACCCCATAAGGCAGGCCGGCTATGTATTTTTCGCGATAGGCCTGCAGGCCGAGAAAGTCGATGACCTTCTCCACCGCCTCGCGATGGCGTCGCTCCTCCTGCCGGACGAAGGGCGTAAAGAGCAGTTCGCTGACCATGTTTCCCTTGCGGTGGCGATATCGCCCGACAAGGAGGTTCTGCAGCACGGTCGCCTGTTCGAAGAGCTCGATGTTCTGGAAGGTCCTTGCAATGCCGAGCCGCGCCATCTCGTGAGGCGCGCGCTGCAGGATGCTTTCGCCGGCGAAGCGTATGTCGCCCTCGACCGGGTCGTAGAAGCGCGAGATGAGGTTGAAGAGTGTGGATTTTCCCGCCCCGTTGGGCCCCACCAGGGCGAAGACCTCGCCCTCTTCGACCGAGAACGAAACCTTGTTGACGGCCACCACGCCGCCGAAACGCAACGTCACATTGTCGATTTCGAGGAGGCTCATCGCATGCGCTCCGTCTTCAGATAGCTTTTCTGGCGACGGAACATGTCGCGGCGATAGAACGGGAAGAGCTCGAAATAGGTCCTGACCTTCACCCACCGGCCGTAGATGCCCATCGGCTCGAAGAGGATGAAGAGGATGAGCAACGCTCCGAAGATCGCCGATTCCAGGCCGGGTATGGCGACGGTGCCGCCGCCGAGCATGCCGCCGACGAAATCACGCGAGATGGCGATGGCCTGCGGCAAGAGCGCCACGACGAAGGCCCCGAAGAAGGCGCCATGGATCGAGCCAAGCCCGCCAATGACGATCATCAGCAGAAGCTGGATCGAGATGATCAGGTTGAAGGTCTCGTTGTTGAAGATGCCCGCGAAATGCCCCATCAGCGCGCCGCCAAGCCCCGTTATCGCCGTCGATATGGCGAAGGAAACGGCTTTGGTCTTGGCGACGTTGACGCCCATCGCCCGCGCCGAAACCTCGGAGTCGCGCACCGCCGAGAAGGAGCGTCCGAGCGGCGTGCGCAGGAGGTTGCGGTAGACGAGGACGATCACCACCGCCACGATCAGCACCATCCAGTAAAAGCGGGCGGGCGAGCCGTAGCGATCGATCTCCAGCCCGAAGATCGAGATGGTCGGGGGGATCAGCCCGACCACGCCGTTGGTCAGCGGCTCGGCGATCACGATCAGATCGTCGGCCAGAATGGCGAGCGCCAGCGTGCCGATGCCCAGATAGATGCCGTGGAGTCGGCTCATCGGCAGCGCTATCAACGCTCCCGCCACCCCGGCGATCAGCCCGGCCAACGGAAAGGACAGAATGAAGGGCAGTCCGACCGGGTCCTGCAGCAGCACGTTCGCGTAGCAGCCGATCGCCAGGAAGGCCGAATGGCCGAGGCTCGCCTGGCCGGTCTGGCCGACCAGGATCATCAGTCCCATGCCCGCGATCGCCCATATGAGCACGTTGGTCATCTCGCCCAGCCAGAATGTGTCGAGCAGGAACGGCAGCACGATCGAGAGCACCAGGAGCGCCATGTACCAGCCGGCCTGGTGGCCGTGCCTGAACAGGTTGATGTCGGCGTCGTACGAGGTCTTGAACACTGTCCGCATGCGCCGTCAGACCTTCTTGCTGTGGACCTGGGCCAGGATGCCGTGGGGGCGGAAGACCAGGATCAGGAAGAGCAGGAGATAGGGCATGATCTGCGAGTAGCCGGCTGCGATGTAGTAGGATGCGAAAGGCTCGATAAGGCCCACGATGATGCCGCCGAGCAAGGCTCCGGGCAGGCTGCCGAAGCCGCCGATCACCGCCGCGGCGAAGGCCTTGATGCCCAGGAGGCCGGTCGAGGGATCGATCGATCCTTTCGAAGCGAACAGGACGCCGGCGATTGCGGCAACGGCGCCCGCCAGCGCCCAGATCAGTGAATGAACGCGCTTTACCGGGATGCCCATATAATAGGCTGCGAGCTGGTTCTGCGAGGCGGCTTGCATCGCGATTCCCAGCCGTGTCCTGTTGAAATACAGGTAGAGCACCGCCGTCAGGAGTATCGTGACCACGATCACCATGAGTTCGTCGAGCCCGAGCACCAGGCCGCCAAACCGCACATCGATCCCGGCGATCGGCGATTCCAGCGATTTCGGCTCGTGGCCCCAGATCACGCCCGCGAGGAATCTCAGCACAAAGCCGAGCGCGATGGTGAGCATGACCACGGCGATCTGTGACTGGCCGAACATATGCCGGAGCACCAGCATGTCCAGCAGATAGCCGAACACGCCCATGATCACGATGGCGATCGGCACGGACAGCCAGAACGGCAGTCCGAGAAACTCGGCGTTGGTGAGGCCGAGCGTGATGAAGGCCCCCAGCATCATGAAATCGCCCTGGGCGAAATTCACCGCTTCCGTGGCCTTGTAGATCAGCACGAAGCCGAGCGCGATCAGGCCATAGACGCATCCATTGGCCAGGCCGCTGACAATGAGCTGCAATACGTCCAAGACGTTCTCCTCCCATTGATTCGGTACTTGCGTGGTCTTTCTTGCCGCGCTTTTTCCCGACTATAGATTACCCGTTCCCGTGGGCAACCGACGAAAGTCATACATCTGTCAGGGCGATAGAAATACCTTTCCGTTCGGCTTGGCGAGTTCGCCGGAGACCCTATCGACGGCCTCCGCGAGCGGCACCACGGCCGTCACGTCTGTCTTCCACCTCCCGTCCGAAAATCGCTTCTGAGCTTCGCCGATAGCTTGCGCCGTCCGCTCCTTCGGGCCGCGCATCCACTCGACCAGCCAGAACCCCTCGACGCGCTTGTGCTGGAAAATGAGCTGCCCGGGCTGGCGGATGGTGGTCGCATCAGGATCGAGCCTGCCATAGACGATCCAGCGCGACCGCTTGGGCATTGCTTCGAAGATGGCCGAGGCGAGCGGGCCGGTGACGGCGTCCAGAAAGATGCGCGGCCGTTCGGCCTTCATCACCTCGTGCAACGCATTTCCGAAATCCCCCGCTTGGGCATTGAGCACGTGGACCGCCCCCGCTTCCTTCAGCAGGGACATCTGGTCTTCACGACGCACGATGGCGATCGGCCGGAAGCCCTCGTCGCGCGCCACGCCCATGATCAGTTTCGAGAGCTGGCTGGCGCCGGCCGTCAGGATGAATGCCTTCTCCCCCTCCTCGCGCACGATGCCGAACATGGCCAGCGCGGTGAGCGGGTTGACGATCATTGCCGCGCCATCGACGTCGCGCACCGTATCGACGAGCGGGATCGAGGAGGCAGCTTCCGCGACCGCATATTCGGCCCAGCTACCCCAATTGCTGGTGCCCGTGGCGAAGGCGACACGCTTGCCGGCGAAGCTTCGCGCATAGGGATCGTCGCCCGTGGCGACGACGGTGCCGACGCCTTCGAAGCCCGCTGGCTGCCCCTTGACGCGCGGCTGGCCGTACATGCCCTTCACGAACATGACATCCGAAGGGTTGATCGAAGCGAGGGCGACCTTGATCAGGAGCTGGGTCGGCTTTGGCGACGGCACGCCGATCGAGCCATATTCGACGTAGGGTTCCATGGCCTCGAGAACGGTTCCGGAGGGAACGGCGGCATAGGCGTCGTGCTTGACCAAAAGCGCCTTCATCTCTGTCGGAATGGCCATGGCTGTCGCCTCCTCGCTCTTCAGGCCTAGGGCTTCAGGATCAGCTTCCCGGTGGCCCCGCGGCCGAGCACCCGTTTCAGCACCTCGGGAGCGTCGGCGAGCGGGTAAACACCTTCGATCACCGGCTTCACCTTGCCGGCGAGATACCAGCCGATCAATTCCTGCATGTTCTCCGCGTAGGTCTTCGGTTCCTTCCGGGTGAAGGTTCCCCAGAACACGCCGATTACGCCAAAACCCTTGACCAGGGCCAGGTTGACAGGGAATTGCGGGATCGTGCCGGAAGCGAAGCCAATGACCAGCAAACGCCCGCCCCATGCCATGGAGCGTGCGAGGGCGTCGAAGGATTCACCGCCGACCGGATCGAAGGCGACGTCGACGCCCTGGCCATCAGTCGCTTCCTTCAGGCTTTCCTTGAGGTGGTCGTAACCGATCACCATATCGGCGCCGGCGTCGCGGGCGATCGACCGTTTCTCCGCCGAGGAGGCGACCCCAATCACCTTCGCGCCCATCACCTTGCCGATCTGGATCGCGGCGATGCCTGTAGCGCCGGAGGCGCCCAGCACACAGAGCGTCTCGCCAGGCCGCAGGTTCGCGCGCTGCTTGAGCGCGTGGTGCGACGTGCCGTAGCCGCACATCAGGGCGCATGCGTCCTCGCCCGAGAGGCCGGCCGGCAACTTCATCACAGCGGCCTCGGGGGCGCCTACCTTTTCGGCGTAGCTGCCGAGGGTAGAGAGCGCCGCAACCCGATCACCCGGTCTTGTCGACGTCACGTCAGGGCCTACCGCGATCACGGTGCCCGCGACTTCCATGCCCGGCACGAACGGGAGCGGCGGCTTCATCTGATAGAGGCCCTGAACCAGAAGCCCATCGGGGTAGTTGACGCCGATCGCCTCGGCCTCGATCACCACGGTAGAGCCGGTCGCCTCCGGCTCCGGCCATTCGGCATAGTCGAGCTTGTCGAGGGGTGCGAAATCGCGAGCGACGATGGCCTTCATGCCGTCCTCAAATCTTTTCCTGTGTGTATTTGCGTAGCTCCTCGCGCGCGACCTGACGGCGATGGACAGCGTCGGGGCCGTCAGCCAGGCGCAGCGTGCGCAGATGGGTCCAGGAGCGAGCGAGCGGCGTATCCTGGCTGATGCCCTGGGCACCGAACATCTGCACCGCCTCGTCCACGACCTTGAGTGCGACCCGCGGCGCGACCACCTTGATCTTGCTGATCCAGGGAGCCGCGGCAACCCTGTCGCCCCGGTCCATCATCCATGCCGCCTTGAGGCAGAGCAGGCGCGCCATCTCGATCTCCATGCGGCATTCCGCGATGATGTCGTAGTTGGCGCCGAGCTGCGCCAGCGGTTTGCCGAACGCCTCGCGGCGCATCGAGCGGCGGCACATCAGTTCCAGTGCCATCTCGGCATGGCCGATGGCCCGCATGCAGTGGTGGATGCGGCCGGGTCCGAGACGGCCCTGCGCGATCTCGAACCCCCTGCCCTCGCCGAGAAGCAGGTTCGAGGCAGGTACGCGCACATTCTCGAACCGCAGGTGAAAATGGCCATGCGGAGCGTCGTCGTCGCCATAGACCTTCATCGCCCGGAGCTTGGTGATGCCCTTGGTGTCGGCCGGAACCAGGATCATCGAATGCTGGCCATGCTTGGGGCCTTCATGGGCGGTACGCACCATGACGATGTAGATGGCGCAGCGCGGGTCGCCCGCGCCCGAGGACCACCATTTCTCGCCGTTCAGGACATAGTCGTCGCCATCCCGCTCGCAGCGCATCGAGATATTGGTGGCGTCGGAGGAGGCCACGTCCGGCTCGGTCATGAGGAAGGCGGAACGGATCTTGCCGTCGAGCAGCGGCTTCAGCCATTTCTCCTTGTGCTCGACGCTGCCATATCGCTCCAGCACCTCCATGTTTCCGGTGTCCGGGGCGGAGCAGTTGAAGACTTCGGCGCCGATATGGGCCTTGCCCATTTCCTCGGCGAGATAGGCATATTCGACCGTGGTGAGGCCGTAGCCGCGTTCGGAATCGGTGAGCCAGAAATTCCACAGGCCGCGCTCGCGGGCCTTCGCCTTCAATCCATCCAGGATCTCCGTCTGACGTGGCGTGAAGGTCCAACGGTCACCGCTCTTGCCGACCTCGGCCAGGAATTCCTCGTCGAGCGGCATGATCTCCTCGCGCACCATGCGGGCAACGCGCTCATGGATCGGCTTCAGCCGTTCCGTCATGCCAAGGTTCATATCCGACACAACTCTATCCCTCCCTCGCACCCAGGCCGCGCAATGCAAAGATCACGACCTGCCTAACGATCGCTTCCACGTCATCGTCGGTTTCACCTGGCCGGGGCGAGTACCAGAAGATCGGCGAATTCAGCGTGGTGAACATGACCTGGTTGGCGATGCTGACATTCTCGAAATGGAACACCCCGGCTTTCAGGCCTTGGGCGAGGATCTCGCGGAAGATCCTGCCGTAACTGGAGCGATACTCGAGAAGCTCGCTCAGCACCTTGCGCTGCTGCGGCGTCGTGGAACCGCGCAGGGTCATTTCGACCCCTTCCCAGACAGCGCGCTGGAATTGGCGCGTGACGATCATCTGGCGCGTGTGCGCCATGGCCATCTTCTTCCATTTTTCCATCGGGCCGATCGGAAGGTCGCGATAGGGCTCGACGGCGGCATAGTTCATGTCCATGCCGGTGCGGTAGACGTCCGCGAACAGATCCGCCTTCGAAGGATAATAGTGGTAGATCCGCCCCTTTGTGGCACCGAGCCGGCGGGCGACGTCATCGATCGAGGTCGCGCTGTAGCCCTGTTCCATGAAACAGGTCGCCGCGGCATGCAAAACCTCGGCCCGCGCATTGTCCAGGACATGCTCCCTGACGCTGAGCGTCATCTGGCCTCCCTGCCGTCCTTTGCCCCCATCAGGACGCGACAGCGCCGTCGACGGGGCTTTACTGACGTGCAAATGATGAACATACTACCCGGTATGTTGTCAACGCGGCTCTGAGGATGTCGGACAAAAAGCCTGCGGGTGGACCGCGCGGTAGCATAGGCGCATGCCGGTCCAGCTGATTGCCTTGGCCGCTTTTGGTGCGCTGCCGGATGGTTCGACCTGGCGGCGGGAGATGGGGAGGATCGATGTCGTATCTGGATGAACTCTTCTCGGTCGCGGGCAAGCACGCGCTGGTCACCGGCGCGGCGACGGGCATCGGCCGCATGGCGGCGACGGCGCTCGTACGCGCCGGCGCCGATGTGATGATCGCCTCGCGCAAAGGGGCCGATTGCGAGCGCGTGGCCGGCGAGATCAACGCCTTGGGAGGTCCCGGGAAGGCGCAGGGCTTTGCGGGCGACGTGAGCAGCGAAGCCGGCATAGCGGCGCTGGTGGACGAAGTCCGCAAACGCACGGACACGCTCCACATCCTCGTCAACAATGCCGGTATCACCTGGGGCGAGAAGCTGGAGACCTTCCCCTATCACGCCTGGGCGAAGGTGCTGAACGTCAATGTCACCGGTCTCTTCCATCTGACACGGGAATTGCTGCCGCTCCTGGACAAGGCGGCGAGCGACGCCGATCCGGCGCGCGTCATCAATCTCGGTTCTGTGATGGGCACTCAAGCCCTGGCGGACGACGCCTATTCATACACGGCGTCGAAGGCTGCGGTGCATCATCTGACCCGCACCTTGGCCAACGAGTTCGCGCGGCGGCGCATCACCGTCAACGCATTCGCGCCCGGCCCCTTCCAAAGCCGCATGACCGCCTTCGCCACCGGAACCGAGGCACAGGCGAAGCATATTGGCGACCATGTTCCGATCGGCAGGATCGGCGCGCCGGATGACATTGCCGGCGCTACATTGTATCTGTGCAGCCGCGCCGGAAGCTATGTGACCGGCGCCATCATTCCGATCGACGGCGGCCAGTCCGTGCAGCACGGAATGACACTTTTCAAGGAATAAGGTCCGGAGTTCCCGCCTTGCCGGGATTCTCCGAGACCCGGCAACAATGAACCGGAAAATCATTCGGGAGCAATGGTTTGCCGGTTCCGGCAACAGGAAGACCAGGCTTGAAGACTGTCAGTTACGATGAACTCGCGGCCAACCAGGGCAAGGAGATCGGGCTTTCGCCTTGGCGCGTCGTAAGCCAGCAGATGATTGACCAGTTCGCCGACGCGACGGACGATCACCAGTTCATCCATGTCGATCCCGAGCGTGCCGCGCGCGAAACCGCTTTCGGCGGCACGATAGCGCATGGGTTCCTGTCGCTGTCGCTGCTCTCGGCGATGACCTTCGAGACATTGCCGCAACTCGAAGGCGCAAGCGTCGGCATCAATCACGGCTTCGACAAGATCCGCTTCATCGCGCCGGTCAAGTCAGGGGCGCGCATCAGGACCCGTTTCGTGTTGGCCAACGTCAATGCCCGGCCATCCGGCTGGGTGCACATCGATTACGACGTGACCATCGAGATCGAGAATTCGATGAAACCGGCGCTCACGGCGCGCTGGCTCACCCTTACCCATCTGGAGCCCAGGGAAAACGATTCATGAGTGACGCGAACACGCTCGATCTCGCCGCGCTCGCGCCCTATCTCGAGGCCCATCTGCCCGGCTTTTCGGGGCTGGAGCGGATCGAGAAGTTCAAGTCCGGCCAGTCCAACCCGACCTATCTGTTGACCGCCCGGACCGGCCGCTACGTCTTGCGCGCCAAGCCGCCGGGACAATTGCTCAAATCCGCGCATCAGGTGGATCGCGAGTTCCGCGTCATGAAGGCGCTTGCCGGAACGGACGTGCCCGTGCCGCCGGTCCTGCATCTTTCGCAGGAGGATTCGCCGATCGGCCGCATGTTCTACGTCATGGCCTTCGTCGAAGGACGGATATTCTGGGACCCGGGCCTGCCCGAGGCCTCCGGCAATGGCGAGCGCGCGGCTATCTACGACGCCATGAACGCCACCCTCGCTGCCCTCCACAATGTCGACCTGGAGGCCGCGGGGCTTGCGGACTACGGTAGGCCCGGCAATTATTTCGAACGGCAATTCGGACGCTGGACCAGCCAGTATCGCTCCTCGGAGACGAGCGTGGTGGCGGACATGGACCGCCTGATCGCCTGGCTGGAGACCCATCTGCCGCCGGATGACGGGCTGGTGTCGCTGGTTCATGGCGACTACCGGCTGGACAACATGATCTTCGCGCCAGATCGGCCTGCGGTCATCGCCGTGCTCGATTGGGAGCTGTCGACCCTCGGTCATCCCTATGCGGATATTTCCTATCAATGCATGCAGTGGCGCCTGCCGCATGCTTCCGGGTTCAGGGGTCTTGGCGGCATCGATCGTGCCGCGCTCGGCCTTCCGACCGAGGAGGCCTATGTCAGGCGCTATTGCGAGCGACGGAACATCGACGGCATCGACAATTGGACCTTCTATCTGAGCTTTTCCTTCTTCCGCCTCGCCGCCATCTGCCAGGGCGTCTACAAGCGCGCGCTTGACGGCAATGCCTCGAATCCGGAAAAGGCCAAGACCTACGGAGAGGCAGTGAAGCTGCTGGCGGGACTCGCCGTGCGGCTCATCGATGAGGACAAGAAGGCATGAGACGTTTCGAGGGGCTGGCGGTCCTGCTGACGGGCGCGACGGGGGGATTCGGGCGACGCACGGCCGAGCGGCTGGCCGCCGATGGCGCCCGCCTGGTTCTGTCTGATATCGACATGGGCGCGCTGGAACAGCTGGCCGCCGACTTGCCTACCGAAACCGCGCTGCTGGCCGGCGACATCTCCCAGGAGAGCCTCGCCGAAGCGCTGGCCGAGCTTGCCGTCAGCCGCTTCGGCCGGCTCGACATAGCCATCAACAATGCCGGCATCGCCCAGAGCTTCGTCAAGCTGCCGCAAGTTCCCTCGGACGAGGCGCGGCGCATCATCGATATCGACCTTCTCGGCGTTTTCTACGCCATGAAGCACCAGATCCCCATCATGGAACGGCAGTTCCGCGCCGATGGCGTGCGGAGCGCCATCGTCAATATCGCATCGGTGGCTGGGCTGGCCGGCGCGCCACGGCTTTCGGTCTATGCCGCCGCCAAGCATGGCGTGGTCGGGCTTACACGCTCGGCCGCTGCCGAATACGCAACCCGCGGCATCCGCGTGAATGCTGTCTGCCCGTCTTTCGCCCGCACCCCCATGGTCGGCGACTTCGTCAGGCTGGCCGGCGGCAACGAGGAGGAGGCTCATTCGGAACTCACCCGCGGCGTGCCGATGAAGCGCGTGGCCGAGGTCGACGAAGTGGTCGAGGTCATCCTTTTCGCCGCCGATCCCAGGAACTCCTTCATGACCGGCCATTCCCTGTCGGTCGATGGTGGCATTGCCGCGATCTAGAGCATGTCTCCCCAAAAGCGAGCACCGGTTTGGGAAGAAAGGCAGGCGTCAAATCAAAGTCCTAAAGCGGGGGAGCGAATCCAAGAGATCGCGACGCGCTTTGGGTTGGAGATTCGTCAGATCAGGACCAGCCCCTCGCGCATGGCGATCCCGATCGCCTCGGTTCGATTGGCGGCGCCCAACTTGCCTACCACCGCTGCTACGTGGAACTTGGCCGTGTGTACGGAAATGCCGAGGCGGCGGGCGATGACCTTGTTGGGCGCGCCCTCCGCAAGCAAAGCCAGCACTTCGCGTTCGCGCGTGCTCAGATGATAGCGCCAGCCCGGCTTGGCTTCTTCGGATGGGCCGCTCCGCTCCATCCGATAGCCCGCAGCCGCCAGGCGGATCGCTGCGATCACCAGGCTCACGCCGGCTCCATCCTCTAACGTCGCACGGACATTGGCCTGCCCTGTTGGGTCAACGCCCCATGCGACATGCGGCGTGACGGCGTCACGCAGCGTCCCATCCGTGACGACCACGTTCGCATGATCGGACGCGTCGGCCAACGCGATGTCGCGTTCTTCCGACAGCGCGGCCGTGAGCTCCTCCAGCCTGGCCGGATCGGCAATCGCCAACGCTATCGTGATGTTCGGCTGCGCCATGGCACTCGAAGCTAACTCATCGGTCGTGAGCCGATTGTAACGGAAAGATCACGCTTCTCGCCGCCCCGCACAATGGCAAGCATGACAACGCTTCCGACGCTGTCCGAGCCCAGCCGGCGAATCATGTCACGGGGACCGTGGACCTCTTCGCCGTTCCAAGCTGTCACGATGTCGCCCAGATGCAGGCCCGCGGCACGCGCGGGACCGGTCTCATCGAGGCTCATCACCATGGCGCCCCGGATCGAGGAATGGTGTACGGGATGCAGCCCGGCGCCAAGATAACCACGCGCGACATGGCCCTTCTCGCGAAGCGCGGAGGCTGTCCGCTCGATGGTTTCGGCCGGAATGATCAGGGGTCGCCGTCGCGGACCGAACAGCACCATCCCGATCAAGGCTCCTTCGGCATCAAGCGCGGCCGCACCCTCGAACCGTCCATCAAGCGACGCGGCGAGGCCTATGCGGTGGTCGATGAGCCCGCCGCGCATGCTGCGCCAGGATGGGCCGTATTCGCTGACCACGCCGAAGGCGACGAGCGGCGCACCTCCGCTGCCGCCGACGATGACCGCAACGGCGCCCGCCCCTGCATTCCTGGCAGGCTCGAAAGGCTGGAAGGAAGAGGAGCCTTCAGGCTTGATCAGCGCGATTCCGGTTGAAGGGTCGCGGCCCAGCATCTCCACCTTGGCGGTGGTCCCGCCGGGTAGCGTCGCCTCGAGGTCGTCGCCGGCATCAATGCCCTCCTCGGCGGTCGCATAAAGTCCGTCCCGCCAGTGAAAGGCGCTGGTCGTGTGGCGCGGATGGACGTTCAGGCAGATGACGGAGGGAGCCGCCTTCCCGGCAAGCTCCGCCACGGCGCGCGAAAAATCGGGGAGATTGAATTTTGCCATGATCGCCTCCTGGGCCTTGGGTCGGCCCAGATATCGCGGAATTTCACGCCCGTTCCTACTCGCCAGAGGGCTAGCCTACCCATCCGGTCAGGTCGCGCCAACCAGCAGCGCTCCGCACATATAAGCATCGAACAAGCCTTTGAAACGGAGGGAACGATGGGCGAAGCCGCGCAGAAACTCCTCGCCGACAACGACGCCCTGTTGCTGGATTCCTATTCACGGTCAGTATCCGACGCTGTGGACCACGTTGGGCCAGCGGTCGCGCGCATCGAACATGTCGGCAACAAAGCCGGCCATGGCTCCGGTTTCGTCATCTCGCCGGACGGGCTGGTGGTCACCAACAGCCATGTCGTCGGCACTGCCAAGTCGGTCCGCGTGACCATGCCCGATGGCGGTTCAACCGAAGGTCGGGTGCTTGGCAGCGATCCGGACACCGACATCGCCCTGGTGCGCGCGGACGGCCGCTTTGCGAGCGTGGCGCGGCTGGGCGATTCCAAGAAACTGCGGCGCGGCCAGATCGCGATTGCCATCGGCAACCCGCTCGGTTTCGAATGGACGGTGACGGCGGGCGTCGTTTCGGCGCTCGGCCGTTCGATGCGCTCGGCGACCGGGCGGCTGATCGACGACGTCGTCCAGACCGACGCCGCGCTCAACCCCGGCAACTCCGGCGGACCGCTCGTGGCGTCCAGCGGCGAGGTGATCGGCGTCAACACCGCCATCATCGTCGGCGCGCAAGGCATCGCCTTTGCCGTCGCATCCAACACGGCAAGCCACGTCGTGTCGGAAATCATCCGTCACGGCCGGGTGAGACGCGCCTACATCGGCATTTCTGCCGACACCGTCGTGCTGCCGCGGCGTGTGGCGCTGGCAGCAGGTGTGGTCAGCGACACGGCGGTCAGGATCCGCCGGGTCGAGCCGGATGGACCGGCCGCCCGTGCCGGCCTGCGAGACGGCGATATCATCTCCGCGATCGACGGAAGGGCTCTCGCCGGCGTCGACGACCTCCTGCGACTGCTCGCCGGCGACAAGATCGGCCAGCAGCTCGCTTTCACGATCGTTCGCCTCGGCAAGATCGAGAAGGCCATGGTGACGGCGCAGCCGCGCCCCGAAGCGACCTGAAAAGTCAGGAGTACGCAGGAATCGGGTTGAGTTCGAGGTCCCGACGCAGGATCTTGGATGGAAGTCGAAACGCGAGGGCCACGCCATGGGCCAGACCGAGCATCACTATACCGTCTTCGAAACCGCCGGAGGCTTCTGCGGCATCGCCTGGAACGATGTCGGCATCACACGCTTCCAATTGCCGAACCGAAGCGCCGAGGCCACGGAACGCGGTCTCCTGCGCCGCTTGCCCATCGGGAAGCCGGGCGAGCCCACGCCCGCAGTCGCGGAGGCGATCCATGCAATCCGTCGCTATTTCGAGGGTGAAGAGGTCGACTTTTCCGGCTTCACGCTCGATCTCGGCGATCAGGACGCGTTCTTCCAGCGGATCTACGCGGCCGCGCGACAGGTCGGCTGGGGACACACCACCACCTATGGCGCGCTGGCCAAGGAACTGGGCGCCGGACCGGAAGCCGCACGAGACGTCGGCCAGGCCATGGCCAAGAACCCGGTGGGACTGATCATCCCCTGCCACCGCGTGCTGGCGGCAGGCGGCAAGATCGGCGGCTTCTCGGCACCGGGCGGCTCCGCGGCCAAGATCCGAATGCTCGAGCTCGAAGGCGTGCGTCTCACGCCGCCCGCGCCGGCCCAGCAGTCCTTCGGGTTCTAGTACCACCCACCCTACCCTGCCCTCGCCCATCCACGATCGTCCGGCTGGCGACATGGTGCGAGCGAGCGGATGGATCAGCGCTTTCGCGTCAGCAGATAGCTGCCGCTTTCGTGCAGCGCCGCCGTCCAGTCCGGTTCGACCACGATCGTCGTCGTGACTTCCTCGATGATGGCGGGGCCCTCGACGATGGCTCCGACGCCAAGCTTCGAACCGTCATAGACGGGGGTCGATGTCGCCTTGCCGGAGGTTTCGAAGATCGCTTCGCGACGACCCTTGAGGGCTCGGTCGGCGGAGCCCTGGTCCTTCAGCCTCGGCGGCATCGGCTTTTCGATGCGGCCGTAGATCGTCGACTCGATGTTGACCACCTCGACAGGGCTGTGGCGCTCGCAATAGGTGTAGAGCTCCTCGTGCCGGGCATGGAAGGCGTCCTTGATGCGCGCGATGGTCTCGTCGGTTATCTCGAAGGTTTCGATGTCGACGGTGCATTCGTGCACCTGGCCGACATAGCGCATTTCCAGGCTGCGCTTGATGTCGATTTTTGTGCCGGGGAAGCCGTCCGCCTTGAGATGGTCGACACCGCGTTGTTCGATTTCCTCGAACAGGCGGTCGATTCTGTCGCTTGCGCCCGGCGTGTCGAGGCGGAGAGGACATGCCGCCATATAGTTGTATTTCACATCCGAAATGACCTGTCCGAAGGCGCACAGCCCGGAGGCGAGCTTGGGCAGGATGATCGTATCGATGCCCATCTCACGCGCCAGAGCGGTGATGTGCGCCGCGGTTGCGCCGCCGGCGCCGACCAGGACAAAGTCGCGCGGATCATAGCCGCGCTCGACCGACACCCGCCGAATGCCGTTCACCATGTTGCTGTTGACGATGGTGAACATGCCGTATGCGGCCTGCTCGACGCTGATGCCCAGCGGCTCCGCCACCTTGGCAATCGCCTGTCGTGCCTTGCCGACGTCGAGCGGCAGCTTGCCGCCGAGGAGCCCGGCGGGGCTGAGATATCCCAGCACCAGGTTGGCGTCCGTCGTGGTCGGCTCGGACCCGCCATTGCCGTAGCAGGCAGGCCCCGGCTCGGAACCGGCCGACTGGGGACCGACCTGAATCAGGCCGAGGCTGTCGATCCAGCCGATCGATCCGCCGCCGGCTCCGAGCGTCTCGACCTGGATCATGGGCACGCCGATGCGGTAGCGCAGGAAATCGATGTTCTTGTTGAGGTTGGTCTGGCCATTGCGCGTCAGCGTGATGTCGAAGGACGTGCCGCCCATGTCCACGGTGATGACATTGTCCTTGCCGAACGGCTCGCCGACGAAGAGGCCAGCCTGCGGCGCCGAGGCGGGCCCGGAATTGATGGCGTAGACCGATCTGTCGGTCATCGCCTGGCCTATGGCCAGCCCGCCATTGGACTGGAAGTATCGGACCGGTTGCTTGGCGCCGAGCTCCCGGAAATAGCTGTCGACCGCGTTCACGTAGCGCCGCATGACGGGCGCCAGATAGGCATTGGTCACCGCCGTCGACGTTCGCGTATATTCGCGGATCTGCGGATAGAGCTCGCTGCCGACGGTAAGGATCGCGTCGGGCATCATCTCTCGCACGATCTCGGCCGCGCGCTGCTCGTGCTGCGTATTGAGAACCGACCACACGAAGGAGATCGCGACCGTCTCGACGCCCTCCTTGAGAAAGAGCCGGCACGCGTCACGCACGTCTTCCTCATTCATCGGCAATCGGATCGAGCCATCCGATATGACGCGTTCGCGCACGCCTTTGCGAAGATATCGCGGCACCAGCATCGTGGCGGCCGGATATTCCGGATCGTAACGGTAACCATCCTCCTTGTGGCCGTTGCGGATCTCGATCGAGTCCTCATGGCCGGCGGTGCAGATCAGCCCGGTTTTTCCGCCGCGGTGCGTGATCAGCGCGTTGAGCCCGACCGTGGTGCCGTTGATACAGAGATCGCAATCGGCCACCAGATCCGACTGGGTGATCCCGAGATCCTCGGCGATGAGCTTCAGGCCGTTCTGGATGGCCTTGGTGGGATCCGACGGGGTGGAGAGCGCCTTGAACAGCTTGACCTCCCCGCTCTTACGGGAAGCGACGACGAAATCGGTGAAGGTGCCGCCTGCATCGATGCCGAGACGATATGCATGTTCCATTGTCTTCGTCCTCACGCTGCCCGGAGCCGTTCGGTCTCTGCCAGGTCGACTTCCAGGGTTTCGAGGTCCCTGATCGCGACGCCATAGTCGGCACGCGCGCCCTCGATGGAGACGAGGCCATTGCGCACGTCCCACACCACCTTTTCGACCGGCCTTTCGAAAGGATTGCCGTAACCGCCGCCGCCAGGGTTGAGATTGGTGATCGTCTCTCCCGATCTGATCGTCTGGATGATGTTCTTGCGTTCGACCTCCACCTTGCCGCCACGCTGCAACTCGACTCTTCCGACCTTCTCGTCGATCAGGGCCGATTTGGCCCCGGCGGCGCCCATCGCCGGAATGCGGCGGCCTTCGCCGAAGCCGATGCAAAGCATCTCCCCGTTCAGCGGCTCGACTTGCCAGGCGGTGCCGGACCCACCCCGGAATTTCCCCGCCCCACCGGAATCCGTCATGAGCGAATAGCGGTGGATGATGATCGGATAGGAATATTCCAGCAGCTCGACATCACCGGAGGTGAGCGCCCCGAAGCAGCATTCCGGACCGACCGCATGCCAGCCATCCTGCTGTGGCGTGGCGCCGCCGCCGGAGATGATGGTGGCCAGGACCATTGTCACGAATTCCTCGCCGGTGCGGCTGTCCTTGCCGGCGATGTTCAATCCGTTGGCATGGCCCCATGATGCAGCCACCTTCGACGGCATGGCCTTTTCGAAGGCGAGCCGCACCGCGTCGGTCAGCGTCTCCATCGGCGTCGTCGTGCAGTTCATGTGAGGCGCCGGCTCCTGGGCATTGCAGAGCGTACCCTTTGGGCCGAAGTCGATGGTGACACAGCGGTAGAGGCCTTCGTTATAGGGAGGCGGCAAGGCCGCGAACATCATGAGCCCGAGATAGACGCCGGAGTGCGAATTCCCCTCGTAGGAATTGATGAAATAGGGAACCTGCGGCGGGCTGCTCACGGCAATGTGGCAATGGTCGCCTGTGATCGTCACGGTCGCCTTGATCTCGAAATCGCCGAAGCCATGGCCTGCGTCTTCGAGGATGGCCGTGCCTTCGTAGGTGCCGTCCGGCACGGCCGCTATCAGCGAGCGCATGTGCCTGTCGGCCATGTCGAGCAGCGTGTCGACGCACGCGTCGACCTCCGGCTTGCCGTATTTGTCGAGCAGCGCGACGAGATTCCGTTCGCCGACCTGGCACGCGCCGATGAGCGCGCGGAAGTCGCCCTCCTGGTCTCGGCGCGCCCGCATGTTGGTCAGGATCATGTTGATGACATCGTTGCGCGGCTTGCCGCGATCCCAGATCTTGACGGGCGGGATGCGCAGGCATTCGGCGTAGATCTCGGTGGCGTTCGGGTTGTAGCCGGCAGGCACCGGGCCACCAATGTCGGTCAGGTGGCCCTTGCAGACGGTCCAGTAGACGAGCTCGCCCTTGTAGAAGACCGGCTTGTACATGCAGGTGTCGATGGCATGACTGCCACCGGAAGCCGGATCGTTGTGCAGGATCAGGTCGCCTTCATGGATGTCGTCGCCGAAGAACCGTGCGACGGCCTTCATCGCGGGAATGAGCGAGCCGAGATGGATGGGGATGTCTTGCCCCTGCAGGATCATCTCGGGACGAGCGTTGAAGAGCGCCGTCGAGTAATCATGCGCAAGGTTGAAGACAGAGGACCGCGCCGTTTTCTCAAGGGCCAGGGTCATCTCGCGTTGCGTCGTTTCGAGAACGCCTCTCACCACTGACAAGGTGATCGGATCGACATTCGTCGCAGTCTTGCTCATTGCTCCTCCAGCGCCGCGGCGACGACGGGTCGAAGGATCCGCGAGGACCCCTTCTCGGTCGAGTGTTCCCAGGTCGCCGGCGGCTTCCGCGCCGTTTCTGCCGGCAAACGAAGCAGCTTTGCCCGCGCTCGTCTTTGCAGGGAGAGAAGGAAGAATTGACCTGGGGCGCACATTCGGCCCCGGCGCGTTGCGTTCCGGAACGGTGGAGCTTAGTGTTCGTGTTGCTCTCGCGGACGGAAGATGAAGGCTTCTATAAGCACAACGGCCGTACGTCCCGCCGACCGAAGCCAGTATTGGCATCGGGCGATCGCAAGCGCCTATTTTCCTCTCGATTTGACCTTCAGAAATCCCGACCGGTTCTTCGGAGATCTGACCATCTGGCAGTTCGGCGATGTTTCCGTATCCCGTCTCTCCTCGGACGGGCTTCGGTATCTGAGGCTGCCGCGTCATCTCCAGGCCGAGGGGAAGGAGGAATTTCTGGTCACGGTACCGGCGCGTTCGGAGGTCTGTTTCTCCCAGTGCGGCAGCGAGATCCGCTGCGCGCCGGGTGGGTTCTTCCTGGAAAGGAGCCACGAGCCTTACGCGTTCAGCCATGACGAGGCGGCGGACCTGTGGGTCCTGAAAGTCACGTCGCAGGCGCTCGCCGAGCGGATACGGGCACCGGACAGGTTATGCTCCCTGAGTTTCGACGCCGCGAACGGTGCCGGCGGGCTGTTCACCGACATGCTCCACCTGCTGCCGGCGCGGTTCGACACGCTGATGCCCGACTCGCTGGCTGCCATCGGGCGCCAGCTCATCGATCTCCTGGTGCTCGCGATCAAGGCAGACGAGCGCATTCTGGCCTCACGCCAGTCCTCTGTCCGCAACGCGCATCTGTCGCGCATCGAGTGCTACATCCGCTCGCATCTTCAGGATCCGAGACTCGACCCCGAAACGGTGGCGCGCGCCTGCGGCGTTTCCATCCGCTATCTTCATACCCTGTTCAAGGACACGGACCAGACGGTCGCGAAATGGATCCGCGAGCAGCGCCTGGCGGCATGCCGCGCCGCGCTGGATGACCCCGGGAGCGGCCAGACGGTTGCCGAGATCGCCTATCGCTGGGGCTTCAGCGATCAGACGCAGTTCTCGCGGGCGTTCAAGAACCAATATGGCCTCCCGCCTGGCGAGTATCGGGACGGCGTGCGGCAGCGGCAGGCGGAAGAACGCGCTTCAACCCAATAATCGATTTTATTCACACGCCCCGACTGACCGGGATATGGAACGCCTGCTGGAAGTATGAGCGGACGGCGCGCATGACCGGCGTGAACTCGATGGTCGGACGCCAGGCAAGGCCGACATCCATTGCCGGGATCGGGTCGCGCATGGTGATGGTCTCGATACGCCGACCCTCCAGCGACCACGGCCGATGCACCATGTCGGAGAGGATCGCCACGCCTTCCCCGTTGCCGACCATCGACCGGACGGCCTCGACAGAGGACGTGCGCAGGATGACCTTTGGCTGGTAGAGCGCGGCGCTCCAGTACTTCATCGCCGTATGGGCGGCCTCGTCCACGGTGAGCATGATATACGGCTCCCTGGAGACCTCCTCCAGTCCGACGCTGGGCAGTTGCAGCAATGGATGCCCGGACGGCACCCACAGCCGGCGCGTCGAGCTCAGCAGCTTCTCCGTGGTCAGTTGCGGATTGAGGATGTTGGAGGTGAGCAGCACCGCAATGTCGTAGCGGTTGGTCAGGAGTCCTTCCTCGATCGATTCCCGGTTCAGCTCGAAGAGCTGGATGTCGAGCTTGGGGAACAGCCGGTGCAGCCGCTCTATATGGTAGGGCAGGAAATAGCCGATGACCGTATAGCTGGCAGCGATGGTCAGCGAGCCCTCGACCATGTTGCTGATGGCGTTCAGATGGGTCGCATCGTCGACCTTCTTCAGAATGTCGTAGGCGTGCGAAAGAAACTCGCGCCCGGCAGGAGTCAGGTCCATGCCGTGTGCCGTGCGTTCGAACAGGGCCGCCCCGACATTGCGCTCCAGCTCCTTTATCGCCGTGGTGATCGCCGATTGGGAGATGGAAAGATTGACCGCGGCCTGGGAAATCTGACCGGCCTCCGCAGTGGCGATGAAATAGCGTAGCTGCTTCAAACTGAGCGACATCGCGTCTCCCCGGAAAAAACGAACGGATTCTTCGAAATTTCAGAAACGGCGCGCGCCAGGAGCAAGCGACTACGCCTAGAAACTAGGCAGATGGCGCTAAGCGTTTGACATAGAAGTGCCCGCGTGAGCGGCTACCTGCCTCGCTCCGTTCTGATTTTTTTATATCTTGGGGCAAAAGATAGAATTTTTCAAATATCCTTTCATCCCCTAGCCTGCTTCGCAGCCACGGCCGGCTTCCCGGTTTGGCAAGCATCAGAGGTGCCCATGCGTTCCGTCGACATCAATTGCGACATGGGAGAGGCGTTTGGACGATGGCGGATCGGAGATACCGACGATGCCGCGCTGATGCCGCTCATCAGTTCCGCCAACATCGCAGCCGGTTTCCATGGCGGCGACCCGAACCTGATGGATGAAACGGTGCGGCTGGCCGTCAGTCACGGCGTCGCCATCGGCGCACACCCCGGCTATTCGGATTTGCAGGGTTTCGGGCGGCGCAAGATCGCCGGCACAGGCAAGGAACTCGTCAACGACATCATCTACCAGGTCGGCGCCCTGAAGGAATTCACCCATCGCCACGGCGCGCGCCTGCAGCACGTAAAGCCGCACGGCGCGCTCTACATGGAGATGGCGGTCAACCCCGAACTGTCGCGCATCTTCGTGGAATATATGCGCACAGTGCAGCCCAACGCGTTCGTTTTCTGCATGGGCGGCTCCGCGACCTGGCAGGCGGCGCATGACGCCGGCCAGCCGGCCATCCGCGAATTCTATGCCGATCGCGACTACGACGACACCGGCTCCATCGTGTTCACACGCGACGCCGGGCGACCCGACCCGAAGCGGATCGCAGAGAAAGTCGTGCGTGCCTGCACCGAAGGCAAGGTCCGAACGGTGACCGGCAACGACATCGACATCGCCTTTGAATCCATCTGTTTCCATTCGGATACGTTGGGTGCCTTCGAGATTGCCAGCCGGATGCGCGAAGCACTCAAGACGGCGGGAATCCGCATCGCATCCGTTTCCACGATCGTTACCTGAGGGACCTTGGTAGATGAGCAAGCAAGAAATCAGAGCCCCCATGCCCGGCACATTCTACCGGTCGCCCTCGCCGGATGCGCCCCCTTTCAAGGCGGATGGCGACGCGGTCACGAGCGGCGAAACCATCGGCCTGATCGAAGTCATGAAAACCTTTCACGAAGTGCCCGCGGGCGTCGACGGCACGGCGATCCGCTTCCTGCTCGATAATGAGGAGCCGGTGATGGCGGGCCAGGCCATCGCCGAGGTCGAGGCATGACCATCCGCTCGCTTCTCGTTGCCAACCGCGGCGAGATCGCGGTGCGGATCATCAAGGCGGCCAAGGCCCTCGGCATTCGCACCGTGCAGGTTCACAGCGCTGCCGACGCCGACATGCTGGCGGTGCGGCTGGCCGACGAGGCGGTCGATATCGGCCTGCCGGCGGCCAAGAAGTCCTATCTCAACATCGAGGCGGTGATCGCCGCCGCCAAGGCGGCCGGCGCGGACGCGGTCCATCCCGGCTACGGCTTCCTTTCCGAGAACGCGGACTTCGCCGATGCGGTCGAGGCAGCGGGCCTGATCTTTGTCGGCCCGGCAGGCGACGCCATCCGCCTGCTCGGGGACAAGGTCGCTGCCCGCGAGGTCGCCGCCAGAGCCGGCGTACCTACCGTGCCGGGCAGCGCGGGACGCGTCTCCAGCCTCGACGAGGCTCGGGAGGTGGCCGCGCACGCCGGCTTTCCCATCATGATCAAGGCTGCGGCCGGCGGCGGCGGCCGTGGCATCCGCATCGCCTCCGACATGGCGGAGCTTGAGCGGCATTTCCCGCAGGCCTCGGCCGAGGCGCTCGCCGCCTTCGGCGACGGCGGACTCTATCTGGAGAAGGTGATCACCAGGGCGCGGCACGTCGAGGTGCAGATCCTGGGCGACGGAAACGACTTCATCCATTGCTTCGAACGCGAATGCTCGCTTCAGCGGCGGCGGCAAAAACTGTGGGAGGAGGCGCCGGCGTTCCGCCTGCCCGAGGCGGTGCGCGAGAAATTGTGCGCGAGCGCCGTGGCGCTGGCGAAGGAGGTGAAGTACCGCGGCGCCGGCACTGTCGAATATCTCTATGACGAGGACAGCAGGCAGTTCTACTTCATCGAGGTCAACACGCGCATCCAGGTCGAGCATCCCGTGACGGAGATGGTCACCGGCATCGACCTCGTCCAGGAGATGATCCGCATCGCCGGCGGCGCGCCGCTATCGATCCGGCAGGACGATATTGTGTTGCGGGGTCACGCGATCGAGTGCCGCATCAACGCCGAGGACCCCACGCGCGGCTTCCTTCCGGCGCCCGGCACGGTTCAGCGGCTGGTCACGCCGGAGGCGGAGGGCGTCCGCTTCGACACGTTGCTTTACGAGGGCTACACGATACCGCCGTTCTACGATTCCCTGCTCGGCAAGCTGATCGTCTGGGCGGAAACGCGCGAAGCCTGTCTCGACCGGCTGAGAGCGGCCCTGCAAGGGCTCGCCATCGACGGCGTGCCGACCACCGTGCCGCTTCATCTGGCGCTTGCCGCGGACGACCATGTGCGACGCGGCGACTTTCACACGAGATTTCTCGAGAGCTGGCTGGAAGACGACTTCGCCGGCAAGGTCCAATCCAAGGCGGAGGTGGCTTGATGGGCGCTCGTTATTCTTTCGGCGGCGACGAGCACCTGTTCGTCGAATGCAGCGAAGAAATGTCTCTGGACGCCTTCTTCAAGAGCCTGTCCATGAGCAACGGCATTCGCGAGAGCCGCATCGACGGCGTCACGGAGATCTGTCCGGCCAACGCCTCCCTGCAGGTCAAGTTCGATCCGGATGTGATCAGCCCCGACGACATCTTGAAGGAAGTCAGGGCGATCGAGCAGGCGGCGGAGAAGGCAGAGCCCGTGATCCGCACGCGCATCGTCGAAATCCCGGTCTTCTACAACGATCCCTGGACCCACGAGACGCTTATGCGCTTTCGTGAGCGGCACCAGGATCCCTCCGGGACCGATCTCGACTACGCCGCCCGCATCAACGACTACGGGTCGGTCGACGACTTCATCGCGGCCCATTCCGGCTCGCCCTGGTTCGTGTCGATGGTCGGCTTCGTCGCGGGCTTGCCGTTCATGTACCAGATGGTCGAGCGGCAGCGGCAGATCCAGGTGCCGAAATATCTGCGCCCGCGCACCGACACGCCCAAGCTGACGGTCGGGCACGGCGGCTGTTTTGGCTGCATCTATTCGGTGCGCGGCGCCGGCGGCTATCAGATGTTCGGCATCACGCCGATGCCGATCTATGACCCGACGCAGACCACAAGTTACCTGCGCGACTTCATGGTGTTCTTCCGGCCGGGCGACATCGTCAAGTTCAAGGCGATCGGACGCGAGGCCTACGATCAAGCAGTCGAGGACGTGGCCCGCGGGCGTTTTGCGCCGCCGATCCGCGAAGTCAGCTTCGACCTGCGCGAATTCCGGCAGGATATCGACGGCTATAATGCAAGGATCGAGGGCGTGCTCAATGGCAATTAAGATTGTGCATCACGGTCTTTCGACCACCGTCCAGGACCTCGGCCGCCCCGGCTATTTCCATCTCGGCATTCCCATCGGCGGGGCCATGGACCGTTACGCGTTGCGCGCCGCGAACCTGCTGGTCGGCAACGACGAAGGCGCGGCAGGGCTGGAAGCCGTCTTCGTCGGGCCCAAGCTCGAATTCACCGAGGATGCCCTCGTCGCCGTCACCGGGGCGGACATGCCGGCCAAGGTCGACGGCGTGGCGCAGCCGGGCTGGACGGCCTTCAAGGTCAAGGCGGGCCAGACCCTCACCTTCGACTTCCTCAAGTCGGGGGCGCGCATCTATATCGCGGTTTCCGGCGGCATCGACGTTCCGGTCGCGCTGGGCAGCCGCTCCACCTATCCGATCGGCGCGCTCGGCGGCTACAAGGGTCGGCCACTGTCGGCGGGCGACGAACTCCCTGTCGGCAAGGGCAGCCTCGCCGCCGAGGGCCGTTCGCTGGACGAAAGGTTCCGCCGGGCGCCCGGCACGCCGGTCGAACTGCGCGTCGTGCCCGGACTCTACTGGCATCGCGTGACGGAGGAGTCGCAGCGGCATTTCTTTGCCGACGAATGGAAGGTCGCCAACGAGGCCGACCGCATGGGCTACCGCTTCAAGGGAGGCCGCAAGCTCGAATTCGTCGAGCGCGAGCAGCCTTTCGGCGCGGGTTCCGACCCGTCCAACATCGTGGACAGCTGCTATCCATACGGCTCCATCCAGGTGCCGGGCGGCACCGAACCGATCATCCTGCATCGCGACGCCGTCTCCGGCGGCGGTTACTTCATGGTCGGCACGGTCATCTCGGCCGACATGGACCTGATCGGGCAATTGCAACCCCACACGCCGACGCGTTTCGTCGAGGTGACGATGGAGGAGGCGCTGGCTGCACGAAAAGCACGCCGCGCCTCGCTCGACGCCCTTCGCGCGGCGCTGGCGTAAACAGGAGGGGCGATGCGACACGCTGCGCTTCGCCCGATGTCTCCCCCGCCTGCCCGCGTGCCAGGCAGGCTTGACTGGCCTCGCCCATGCTTCGCCCGCGTGGCGATTTCGCTTGCCGCAGCGTTCTGTCGGAGAACCGAAACCCGCCTAGTCCTGCACGGGGGTGAGATAGGCGGCCGTCGCCCGCGGCCTCGGGATGATCGCGACGATCTTCATCTGCGCGATTGTCCGGTTGAGCGAGCCCTCGAGATGGGCCTCCATCATCGAAACTGCCGCATCGGTCGCGCCGCGATGCAACAGCTCCACGATCAGCCTGAGCTCGGTGATAATCGCCGGATCGCCTGGCAGGCCGAGACGGCGCAGCAGGCGCTCGGTCGCCGTGACCGGCAGAAGGTTGTTGCGCACGAGGTCCCGCAGCCGTTCGTTGGGCGCCGCAAGCACGCAGCATTCGACGAACTCCGCCTGCACCGCCTCGACCTCGCGAAGGACGTCCGCGGCCGTTCCTCTTTCCGCCTCGTCCAGCCGCGCGAGCAGCAATTCGAGCCGCTCCTGGTCGATCGCGCCCGCGCCGAGGCGGATCGCCGGGGGCTCCAGCATCTTGCGCAAGACGAAGTGATCCTTGACCGTCTGGGCGGTAAGCGGCCCCGCAATCCAGTGCGAACTCTGGTTCTTGCGCACCAGTCCACGCTCACGCAGACGGGTCAGCACGTCCCGCACCACGGTGCGGCTGACGTTGAAATGGTTGGCGAGTTCCATCTCTATGATGCGATAGCGGCCGAAAATCGCGCAGCCGGCGACGTCCGCCTCGACCGTGTTGTAGATTCTTTCCCACGACGAGCGGCTCTGGAGAGCTTCGTCGGCACGACGCGACACGACCAGGCCAAGCGCCTTGATATCCGTCCGGTTCGGCTCCACGGCGCTGCCCGGCGCGCCAACCAGGAAGCCGCGTCCGGGGAAGCGGTGGATGAGCCCATCGGCCTCGAGAGCCTGAA
Source organism: Rhizobiaceae bacterium (assembly GCA_035556195.1). Classification (GTDB taxonomy): domain Bacteria; phylum Pseudomonadota; class Alphaproteobacteria; order Rhizobiales; family Rhizobiaceae. The sequence continues at coordinate 95,157 of DATMFK010000015.1, read as the reverse complement.
GCGCTCGCTGCACCGGGGCGCGCGAGATCTGGAGGATCTCGGCGATCGGCCCTTCGAGCAGCACGAGCCCTGGCGGCAGGACGCCCGCCTCGATATTGCTCCGCAGCACCTCTTCCGCGATCTCGTAGCGTCTCTGCGTGGTCGTCATTGTGCGGTCGTCTTCCATGATTCCAGTCAAGCGTCCGCATCGATGGTTGCGCGCAATGTGGCGCATTCTCCCCCTGAAGAAAAGGATGGCATAAAATGGCTATTGAATACAAAAGGAAAACGCGTCGAAGGTGACACTGCGGCATGACGACCATCTAGCGACAGCGTGAGAAACGCTAAGTTTTTCGCCAATGCCGCAAGAAAATGCGGCACAAGGCCGAAATGTGGCGACGATCATGCAGCTTTCGCCGCCAAGGTCGCGCTTCTGGAAAGATGGCCCGGGCTACTCGGGGAAAAAAACCAGGCCCATATATTTCCATCAAAACATATCAAAAAGACGATTGAATACAAAAGTCATTCGTGACATAGTTTTTCTGTCAAGCGCCCGGAGAGGCGCAGGTGGAACGAAGCAAGGCTTAGAGAATATCGCTGATCCGTGTGCCTAGACGGCAGGCGGGCGCTGGCCGTTCTAGTCCGGGTGCGGATGCTCCCGGCGGCGGAGCGTTGCCACGATGTTCCAAGCCCCTATGGAATGGAGTGGACGTGTCGGCCGTCTTGCAGCTGAAGAACGTGTGCCGGTCCTACGGGGGCGTCCCGGCCCTTTCCGGAATCGAGGCTTCTCTGCCGAACGATGCCTATGTCTCGCTTCTTGGGCCGAGCGGCTCGGGAAAGACGACGCTTCTGCGCGTGATCGCAGGTTTCGAGCAGGCGGACAGCGGACAGATCCTCTTCGCGGGCCGGCCGATCGACAGCGTGCCTCCGCACCAGCGCGGCATCGGTTTCGTCTTCCAGAATTTCGCGCTGTTTCCGCATCTGAGCGTCAGGCAGAACATCGCCTTCGGCCTCGAGAACCGCATGGTCGAGCCCGTGACCGATCCGAAGGTGGTCGCGGGCCGCGTGCGCGACATGATCGGGCTCGTCGGACTGTCGGGGCTCGAGGACCGCGCGATCACCCAGATCTCAGGGGGCCAGAAACAGCGCGTGGCACTCGCCCGGACGCTGGTAACAGAGCCGAGCATGGTTCTGCTCGACGAGCCGCTGGGCGCGCTGGACGCCAATCTGCGCATGCGCATGCGCACCGAGTTGCGCAGGATCCGCGAGCGCTGCGGCGTCACCTTCCTGCATGTGACCGGGAGCGAGACCGAAGCGCTCGCCATGGGCGACATGGTCCTGGTGCTCGATCGCGGCAAGATCGCTCAGTCGACGGACGCCGCTACCCTCTACAGCCGTCCCGCCTCGCCGGATGTTGCGCGCTTTCTCAACTGCTTTAACGTCTTCCCCGGGGAACTGGCGGGCGACGAGTTCGTCAGCCCTGTCGGCCGTCTTCCGATGAGCGGCATTCGCCAGCCTTTTGCCAGGCCCGCCTATGCCATCCGTTACGACCGCGTGTCGATCCGGCCCAAGGATGCGCCTGTGGCCAGTGACGAGGTTCGCATCGAGGGCAGCTTCGTTGCCAGCGAATATTCCGGTGCGGCCGTCAATCTCTTTTTTGCGCTCGACGACGGCCGCGTCTTCGAGGTCGAGAAGCATCTGAGCCATGCGGCTCCCGAGAACTACGAAGAGCGTGGCCGCTACGCGCTCGTCTGGAAGAGGAAGGATGCCCTTGTTTACGCGTGACGAGGCTCGCGTGCCCCGCAGTGCCGACCTCCCCTTGGAGAATGAGAGATGACGATGGTTGCCACAAGCCAAGACAGGCACGTCGAGGCGAAGGCTGGGCATGACGGGAAGGCGTCGCAAAAGACGCTCTGGCTGCTCGCTCCCGGCGTCATCTGGATGCTGCTCTTCCTGGTGCTGCCGATCCTGATGATGGTCTATGTGTCGTTCTGGACCCAGACCACCTTCAAGATCGAGCCGACACTGACGCTGAAGAGCTGGGTCACCTTCTTCACGAGCGACACTTACCTCGGCGCGCTCTGGACGACGATCCGCATCTGGCTGATCGTGCTCGTCGCCACCTTGGTCGTGGGCTATCCCGCCGCCCTGTTCGTCGGGCTCTTCGTCAAGAACAAGACGCTGTCCACGGCACTGCTCGTGCTCTGCGTCATCCCGTTCTGGACCTCCTTCCTCATCCGCGTCCTCGCCTGGCGGCCGATGCTCGGCAAGGAAGGCGCCATCAACATGATCCTGACGTCGCTCGGAATCGTCGACCACCCGATCGAGGTTCTGTTGTTTTCGGAGCTGTCGGTGATCATCGGCATGACACAGATCTACTGTGTGTTCATGGTGGGTCCGATCGCTTTCATGCTCGGCCGCATCGATTCCTCGGTGCTGGAAGCCGCGCAGGATCTGGGCGCCGGTTTCTGGCGTATTTTCCGCACCATCATCCTGCCGCTGTCGATGCCCGGCGTGGTCGTCGGCGCGATCTTCGTCTCGGTGATGGTGCTCGGCGAGTTCGCCACGGCTGCCGCGCTTTCCGGCCGCAAGGTGAACCTGCTCGGCAACATCATCGTCACCCAGGTCGGGTCGTTGAAATGGGCCTTCGCCGCCGTCGCAGGCGTCGTGCTGACCGTCGTGATGGGCGTCGTCGTCGCGGCGCTGCTGCGCGTGGTCGATCTCAGGAAGGAGCTCTGACCATGAACGCCACCGGCATGAAACTTGGGCTCGGCCTCTACACGGCGGCATTCCTCGTCTTCCTGTACGGGCCGCTCGTCGTGCTCGGCATACTGTCCTTTCAGACGGGACCTGAAGGCGGACCGCAATTCCCGATCATCGAATGGTCGACCTATTGGTATCGCCACCTCCTGGGCCTGACCCCGCCATCGCGCATCGCCCCGCTGCCGATCGAGCAGGCGCTCATCCGTTCGCTCGTGCTCGCCGTCATGACCATGGTGGTCTCCACCGTGCTCGGCGTCACGGCCGCCCAGGCCTTCCGCCGCAGGTTCCGCGGCTCGGGCGTGGTGTTCTACCTGATCGTGCTCGGCATGATGGTTCCGGGCGTGCTGGTCGGCCTTGGCATGGCGCTCGTCGCCAACGCCTTCGGCATCGACCGCCACTGGTGGGGTACCGCCTTCGTGCTGCACGTCGTCTATACCTTCCCCTTCGCCTTCCTGGTGATGCTGGCGATCTTCAACCGCTTCGACCCGAGCGTCGAGGAGGCGTCCTGGTCTCTCGGTGTCAGCCCGGCCCGCACCTTTCGCAAGATCACATTCCCGCTGATCTTTCCCGGCGTCCTCTCGGCCATGCTGTTCGCCTTCACGCTGTCCTACGACGAATTCTCGCGCACGCTGTTCGCCTCCGGCCGCGACCTGACGCTGCCGCTCGCCATCTACGGCACCTTCTCCGTGGAAGTGCATCCCAACGTCTTCGCCTTCGGCGTGCTCACCACCCTCTTCTCCTTCGCGCTGCTGGGCACCTACGCCATCCTGATGACGCTCTCGGTGCGCCGGGCCAAGCGCGTCGCCATTCAGGAAGAAGCGTGATGGCCGGCATCTCCGCGATCGTCACCGGCGCCGGCTCCGGCATAGGCAAGGCCATAGCCGAGCGGCTCGCCGGCGACGGCTATGCGGTTCTCGTGAACGATCTTTCCCGGGAGCGGGCGGAAGCGGTGGCGGCGGCCATTCGCGCCGATGGCGGGGCCGCTGCGGCCAGCGGCGGCGACGTCTCCGTCGAGGCCGATGCCGCTGCCATCCACAAGTCCGCGGTCGCCGCGCATGGCGAGGTCGCACTGCTGGTCAATAATGCCGGCATCGCCCACCAGGCGCTGTTCGAGAATCTCGAGGTCGGGGATTTCGACCGCATGTTCGCCGTGCATGTGCGCGGCACCTTCCTGATGACCAAAGCCGTGCTGCCGGCGATGCTCGCCGCCGGCAAGGGCGTGATCGTGAACATCGCCTCCCAGCTCGGCCAGATCGGCGGGGTCGAACTCGTGCACTATTCCGGCGCCAAGGCTGCGATCATCGGCATGACAAAGGCGCTGGCGCGCGAAGTGTCGGCGCGCGGGGTGCGCGTCAATGCCGTCGCGCCCGGCCCGATCAACACGCCGCTCGTCATGGGACTTTCCGATGAGTGGCGCGCCGCAAAGCGCGCGCAGCTTCCGCTCGGCCGCTTCGGCGAGCCGAGCGAGGTTGCCGAGACGGTCGCCTTCCTCGCGTCGCCGGCCGCCAGCCTCTTTGTCGGACAGACACTCGGACCGAACTCCGGCGACGTGATGCTGTGAAAGTGAGATCGACATGACAGAAGGCAGGAAGAACCGCATCGTCATCATCACCGGGGCCGGAATCGGCATTGGCCATGCCACGGCAAAAGGCTTCGGCGCCCTCGGCGACCATGTCGTCGTCACCGACATCCTGGAGAAGGAGGGTCGCGAAACGGCAGAAGCCATCGTGGCCGCGGGCGGCTCTGCCGAATTCCGCCACTACGACGTACGCTCGAAGGAGGCCGCCGATACACTGGTCGCCGAGGTCGAGGCGCGTCATGGGCGCATCGACGTCGTCGTGGCCAATGCCGGAATTGCCCACCGCACGCCACTCGCCGAGCTCTCCGATGAGAAGTGGGATCTCACCCTCGACATCGATCTCAAAGGCATCTTCCGCTTGGTGCGGGCGACGGCACCCGGCATGCGCGCCCGCCGCTCGGGCAGTGTGGTCGCGCTCTCCTCCATCATGGGCGTTGCCTATGGCTGGGACGAGCACGTCCATTATTCGGCGGCGAAGTCCGGCGTGGTCGGCCTTGTCCGGGCGCTTGCCGTGGAGCTGGCCAGGGACGGCGTGCGGGTGAACGGCGTGGCGCCCGGCTACATCCGCACCGCCCAGCTTCTGTCCGAGGAGAACTCGCTGGGACCGATCGGAGCGGAGAAGGCAGCGGAATTCATCCCGATGGGCCGGCTGGGGACGCCGGAGGACATCGCCGACGTCATCGCCTTCCTCGCCTCCGACGCGGCGAGATACATGACCGGCCAGGTGCTGGTCGTGGATGGTGGCCTGCTGGTGGGCCGGTACTGAACAGCCGCGGCGGCGGGCGATCCGTCGCGGCGGCACGTCAAAGGAGCCGCGTTCCTGCGGCCCCAGGGGAACGACAACAAGCTGGAGAAGAACCATGTCAAAAATGGAAATCAATCGCCGCTCGCTTCTCAAGCGGTCGGCAGGCGCGATCGCACTTGCGATGGGAGGCGGCACGCCTTTCCTGTCCTCTCGCGCCGCCTGGGCGCAGGCCGCCGACCTCACCGGCCAGCAGCTTCGCACGATCGGCCTTTCGGTCACCGTTCAGGAGCGCATCCTCGACGAGTTCAAGAAGGCGACCGGCGTCGGCACCACCTCCGGCACGGCGGCGACCTTCCCGGATGCTCAGACGAAGATCCTCTCGGGCTCCAAGGACTATGATTGCTGGGAGATCATCGGCGAGCGCCTGCCCTCGATCGTCATGACCAACAATGTCGAGCCGATCCCTGCCGCCGAACTCAAGAACTGGGCGAACATCCGCGACACCTTCACCAAGCCGAGCGACAAATGGGATCTGAAGTCGCAGATCGTCGGCCAGATCTGGGCCGACGAAGGCCAGACCACGTTGAACATGGTGCCGGCGGTCTACAACTACGACTCCATCGGCTACAATCCCGATGTGGTGACCGCCGAAGAGGCCAACACATGGGCCTGCATCTTCGACCCGAAGTGGAAGGGCAAGTCGGGCCTCAACACCGACCCGCTGATCGCCTTCGGCCAGGCCATCATGGCCATGAATACGCTCGGTCTTTCCGATGTGAAGAACCCGGGCAACCCGACGACCGAGCAGATCGACGAGGCAGCGGCCTTCCTGGTCTCGAAGAAGAAGGAAGGACAGTTCCGCGCCCTGTGGGGCGATTTCGGCGAGCTCGTCAATTTGATGGCCTCCGGTGAGATGGTGGTCTCCGACGCCTGGCAGCCCGCTGTGATGGCGGTGAAGGCGCAGGGCAAGCCCGCCAAATATGCGATTCCGAAGGAAGGCTATCGCGCCTGGGCGATCGGTCCCTCCATGATCGCCGGCACGCCGAACAAGGCTGCCGTCGTCGCCTATGCCGATTACTGGCTGTCCGGCGAGCCCGGCATCACCGTCTCCGAGCAGGGCTACTACTCGCCGTCGACCAACATCAAGAATGTGATGGCGCCGGAGAAATATGGCTTCTGGTACGAGGGCAAGCCCTGGGTCGGGCCCGAGGAGCGCGGCATCAAGGAAGGTGACCTGCGCGATGGCGGTTCGCTCGAACAGCGCGCGGCGAATGTCGCCTACTGGCACCAGTGGCCGGACGAGTACGACCATCTGATCCAAAAGTGGGACGAGTTCCTTAGCGCCTGATTCATGACACCGGAACCGGCGCCCCGCCGCCCCGGTTCCGTACCTGCCTTCGGGAGAAAGCGATGATCTTCGACCTGGAACTCCATAATGTCGGCAAGGTCTACGACAACGGCACGCCAGCGGTGGTCGATTTCAACCTGTCGGTGACCAAGGGGGAGTTCATCGCCTTTCTTGGACCGTCCGGCTGCGGCAAGACGACGACGCTGCGCATGATCGCCGGATTCGAGAGCATCTCGTCCGGCGACATGCTGATACGCGGTGAACGCATGAACGACGTGCCGCCGCAGCGGCGTCCCACGTCGATGATCTTCCAGAACTACGCGCTCTTTCCGCACATGACGGTGCGGCGGAACGTCGGCTATGGGCTCGAGGTCAAGGGCCTGCCAAAGGCGGAGCGCGACGCGAAGGTGGATCACATTCTCGCGACGCTCGATCTCGAGGACATCGCCGATCGCAAGCCGGACCGGCTCTCGGGCGGGCAGCGCCAGCGCATCGCTCTGGCGCGCGGCCTGGTCGTCGAGCCGGACATCCTGCTTCTCGACGAACCGCTTGGGGCGCTCGACGCGAACCTGCGCAAGGCCATCCAGAACGAGCTGAAACTGCTTCAGAAGCGGCTCGGCGTCACCTTCGTCTTCGTGACGCACGCCCAATCGGAGGCGCTGGCGCTTTCCGACCGCATCGTCGTGATGAACATGGGGCGCGTCGAGCAGGTCAGCCCGCCGCACCAGCTCTACACCCGGCCCAATACCCCCTTCGTCGCCCAGTTCATCGGTCGCAACACCATTCTTCAGGGTGAGGTCGCGGGCAGGCAGGGCGAGGACCTCGTCGTTTCGACCGGCGTCGGCATGCTGAGCGGCCGCGTCAACGGCAAGGAGGCGGACAAGGGCCGGGTCAATCTCGTGGTGCCGGCCGAGGCAATCGAAGTGCACGCCGCCGCAGCCCGCGAAACGCTTGTGCGCGGGGGCGCCACCAACCTGGTCGACGCGCGCGTGGAAAGCTTCGACGTGATCGGCCACATCTCGCATCTCACCGCGAAGCTCCAGGATGGTCGCAGCGTGTCGTTGGAGGCGCATGTCGACAAGTACCAGCCGGGTGCCTTCCCGGTGGGCAGCGGGGTGCTTCTTTGCTGGAAGGCCGCCGAGGCCACGGTCATCCCCGCTCACTGAAGATCCGAACAAACAGAGGAAACCGAGGAGATTACCTATGGCGAAAGAGATTTTGTGCAGCTTCGGCATCGACGTCGATGCCGTTGCCGGATGGCTCGGCTCCTATGGCGGCGAGGATTCGCCGGACGACATCTCGCGCGGCCTGTTTGCCGGCGAAGTCGGCAGTCCGCGGCTTCTCAAGCTGTTCGAGCGCTTCGGCATCAAGACGACCTGGTTCATCCCCGGCCACTCGATCGAGACCTTCCCGGAACAGATGCAGGCGGTTGCCGATGCAGGCCACGAGATCGGCATCCACGGCTACACGCACGAGAACCCTATCGCCATGACGCGCGAGCAGGAGACCGAGGTCCTCGACAAGTGCATCGAGCTCGTGACCCAGCTCGCGGGCAAGCGCCCGACCGGCTATGTGGCGCCGTGGTGGGAATTCTCGAACGTGACCAACGAGCTGCTGCTGGAGCGCGGCATCAAATATGACCATTCGCTGATGCACAACGACTTCACGCCCTACTATGTGCGCGTCGGCGACAGCTGGACGAAGATCGACTATTCCAGGAAGCCGTCGGACTGGATGGTGCCGCTGAAGCGCGGCCGCGAGACCGATCTCATCGAGATCCCGGCCTCGTGGTATCTCGACGACCTGCCGCCGATGATGTTCATCAAGAAGTCGCCGAACAGCCACGGCTTCGTCAATCCACGCGACATAGAGCAGATCTGGCGCGACCAGTTCGACTGGGTGTACCGCGAGATGGACTATGCGGTGTTCCCCATCACCATCCATCCCGACGTGTCCGGCCGGCCGCAGGTGCTGATGATGCTCGAACGCCTCTATGGCCATATGATAAAGCATCCGGGCGTCAGATTCGTCACGATGAACGAGATCGCCGACGACTTCGCCAAGCGCTTCCCGCGCAAGAAGTGAAGAGAGTGGGGAGCGGCCGCGCCGCTCCCGCGACCATAGAAGGGCCGTGCCATGTGTTCACTCTGCGGCGTCCTGGGCGGCAACGAGCATTGGACCGACGCGGTCGCGCGACCCGGCGTCTATACGCGCAATGTCGAGCGGATCGACCGGCGTCGCGAGCGGGCGCGGCGCGTGGCGGCGGCCAACCGCATCCTGTCGGCCTACGGCATGAGCCTTTCCGACTGGCAGGGCAGCTCGTACGTCATCGCGACCCGCACCGGCAAGAGTGAGGTCATCGAGGATCTCGGCCATCTCTGGCCGGCCGCCGAGCGGCTCGCGGGCCGGCCCTGCGACCCACTCGACCCGGCGCTGATCGCGCGCATGGAAGCCGTCGATGGCTGAGGCTCCGGCCTTTACGCCGGTCAACCTGCTGACCGGCTTTCTCGGTTCGGGAAAGACGACGCTGTTGCGGCGGCTGCTGTCCGATCCGTCACTGGCGGACACGGCCGTGATCATCAACGAGTTCGGAGAGATCGGTCTCGACCACCATCTGGTCGAGCGGATCGACGACACGATCGTGCTGCTGCCGTCGGGCTGCATCTGCTGCACGGTGCGCGGCGAACTCGCCGATGCGCTGCGGGACCTTCATTCAAGGCGTGAGCGCGGCCTGGTGCCGGCCTTCTCCCGGGTCGTCATCGAGAGTACCGGGCTCGCCGATCCCTTTCCGGCCCTGTCGACGGTCAGATCCGACCCGGTGCTGCGCCACCATTTCCGGCCAGGCAGGGTCGTGACCACCGTCGACGCGGTCAATGGTCTGTCGCAGCTCGACACCTACATCGAATCGAACCGGCAGGCGGCGATCGCCGACTGTCTCGTCATAACCAAGTCCGATCTGGCCGACGAGGCGAGGATCGGCCCGCTGAAGGAGCGCCTCGCCCGCCTCAATCCCGACGCTGCCTGTCTCGTGGCCTCGGCGGCCGCCCCCGGCGCCGACGTGCTTCTGGGCGACGGCGAAGCCGGTCGGGCAGCGGGACTCCAATCGGCCAGCGGATTTTATTGCGACGCGCCGTCGATGCTGGTGACCGCCGAGGGCGTGGCGCACCAGGCGGCCATTTCCTCCTTCGTGGTCACCGTCGAGGAGCCGCTGGATTGGACCGGATTCGGCGTTTGGCTCACCATGCTGCTGAACCGACACGGCGAGCGCGTTCTGCGGGTGAAGGGCATCCTCAACATTGCGGGCGAGGAGCGCCCCGTGGCGATCCACGGCGTCCAGCATCTCGTCCATCCGCCGGCTCACATGGAACGCTGGCCGTCGGCGGATCGGTCCTCGCGCATCGTCTTTATTGTTGACGGGCTCAACGTAGGGCTGTTGAAACGCTCGCTCGACGCCTTCACGCGCAGCCGCGTGGCGGGCGAGACGGAAACCACGCCGACCCCGGCCCGGAGCGCGCCGAGCTCTCGATGAACAAGCATATGCCAGCGCAGGAACCCAATGCGCCTGCGGTCCATACGGCAGGGAAGCCGAAGCTGCGCGTGCTCGGCACCGCCATCTCGCTGCTCGAGGAGCTGCGGGTGAAGGCGGAGGAAGATCTCGGCATAGAGGTCAGCTTCGACAACAACGACTTCATCATCACCCAGCACAAGGCCGCGCAGGAGCCGGAAGGCTATGACATCTACGACCAGTGCTTCCACAACCTCGACATCGTCTGGTATTGGCGCGCCATCCAGCCGATCGAGATTTCCCGAATCCCGCTCTGGGACGAGATCAACGACCTGACCAAGACCGGGCAGATCGGGCCGAGCGCGCGCATGGGACAGGGCGACGTCCCCGCCCGCAAGCTCTACGTGCAGCCGAGCCTGGCTCTCGGCGACACACCCACCGGCCGCATTTCCATGCTGCCCACGACGCACAATTTCGACAGCTTCGCCTATCGCACAGACGCCGTCGACCATGCGCCCGCGATGAACAGCTGGGCAGCGCTTCTCGACGAGCGCTGGAGCGGGCGCGCCGCACTGATCGACGAGCCAGCCATCGGCGTCTTCGATGCGGCCCTTGCCGCGCAGGCCGCGGGTCTCATGTGTTTCGGAAACATCGGCAACATGACCGTGGTCGAGATCGATCAACTCATGGACTTGCTGGAAGCCCGTCGAAAAGCGGGTTTCTTCCGCGGCTTCTGGCGGACAGCGGAAGATGCCGCGCGGCTGATGATCGAGGGCGAAACCGACATCCAGAGCATGTGGTCGACGGGCCTCGGCATGCTCAATGGCTGCGGGTTGCCCGTCGAGCAGGCCGTTCCCGCCGAGGGCTACCGCGCCTGGCATGGAGGGCTCTGCCTGTCGCGCCGCCTCAGCGGGCGGCGGCTCGACGTCGCCTACGAGTATCTCAACTGGTGGATTTCCGGCTGGCCTGGCGCCGTTATGGCACGGCAGGGCTATTACATTTCCACTCCGGAGCGCTCGCGCCGCTACATGTCGCCAGCCGAATGGGATTATTGGTACGAGGGGCTCCCCGCACGCGAGGATCTGCCCGGGCCCGATGGCTCGATCCGGGTCAAGCAGGGTTCGGTTCGTAGTGGCGGCTCCTACTGGCAACGCGCCAACAGCATCGCCGTCTGGAACACGACGATGGACGAGCACAACTATCTTGTCCGTCGCTGGATGCAACTCGTCGGACGAGCGGAGAAGGACATATGACCATGTCGCCAGAACCACGGTCGATCGCGCAACTTTCGTTTCTGTTGCAGTCTCGCCAGCTCGATCCGGTCGAACTCGCGCAAGACACGCTCGAGGCGATCCGCAACCACCCGGACCCCACGATCTTCATCCATCTGCTCGAGGACCGAGCGCTTTCGGAGGCGGAGGCCGCCCGCCGGCGTATCCGCGGCGGCCGCTCGCTCGGGCCGCTCGACGGGGTGCCGCTGGCGTGGAAGGATCTTTTCGACATACGTGGCCTGACGACGACGGCCGGCTCCCGCGTTCTCGCCAAGGCCGAACCGGCCGAGGCCGACGCCGGCGTGGTGCAGGCGCTCGCGGGCGCGGGCATGGTCAGCGTCGGGCGCGTCAACATGAGCGAGTTCGCTTTCTCGGGGCTAGGCATCAACCCGCATTACGGCACGCCGCGCAATCCGGCTTCGCCCGAAGGCGAGCACCGCATCCCTGGCGGCTCCTCCTCCGGATCGGCCGTCGCGGTGGCGGCCGGGCTTGTGCCGGTCTCGATCGGAACGGACACGGGCGGTTCGGTTCGCATCCCCGCCGCCTTCAACGGTCTTGTCGGCTACAAGGCCACGCGCGGCCGCTACCCAATGGAAGGTGTATATCCATTGGCGAAAAGGCTGGATTCCCTCGGGCCGCTCTGCCGGACGGTGCAGGATGCGATCTGGGTGGATGCCGCCATGCGCGGTCTTTCCGTGACAGGCGGGCCGGCGCGGCCTCCTTCCGGGGATCTCTCCTTCGTCGTTCCCCAGACGGTCTTCTTCGATGGAGCGGAACCCGGGGTCGTCGATGCGTTCGAGACGGCCATCGCGCGGCTGGCCAAGGCCGGGGCGCGCATCCGACGTGACACTTTCCCGGAATTCACCGAGATCTTCGACCTGATGGCCCGCCATGGCGCCTTGGTGACGGCAGAGGCTTTCGTTCTCCATCGCGCCCGCATCTTCGGGCCAGAAGCCGAGCAGATGGATCCGCGCGTCGTCAAGCGCGCGGCGCTCGGGGCCAATATTTCGCTCGCCGACTTCGTGGAAACCCTGGAAGCACGCACCAGGCTGACCCGCTCCTTCGAGGCTCGCTTGGGAGACCACGAGATCTTGCTGAGCCCCACCCTACCGCATGTCGCTCCCCTCCTCGGACCGCTGGTCGAGGATGAGGACCTGTTCTTCCAGGTGAACGGAAAGACGCTACGCAACACGCTGATCGGCAACTTCCTCGACTGGTGCGGCGTGTCGCTTCCATGCGGAACCGGCGCTGGCGGAATGCCTGTCGGCCTTCTTCTCTCCGGCACCAGGGGAAGCGACGACAAGGTGCTCGCGGCCGCAGTGACTGTCGAGCGCCTTCTCGAAGCCGCCTAATCCTCAGACCACCGCGTCGCGGGCAGCTTCCGACAGGAAGGTAAAGACGTAGTCCGAAAACGACCGCCAGCATTCTACGCGGAAGGCATTCTCGGCGGTGCGCAGCAGCACGATCTCGACCTTGCCAAGGACCGTGCGTGAGCAGGCACCGACCGGGAAGATGGGAAGCGACAGATCCTGCGGGCAACCGGCACTTAGCGCCGCTTCAGCGCCGAAACCGGCGACCGCGATCGCCATATTGCGGTGCGAGATGTCGACCGCCGAATGAAGGACGCCAGCCTTCGCGCAGTCCGCCAGCAGATCGCCGGCCTTGTCGACCACCAGCCATTCGTCTGGCCCGAGCCACAAGGCGGCGCGCGCCCCGCTGAGGGCCGATGTCTTCGGCTTCTGCGGCAGCGTCAGACCAAGTGCCTTGGACAGGGCCGCGACGGAAGCGGCGGGGGCGCGCAGCGAAATGCGTTGATAGGGCTCGAGGACAACGATCCGGACGCCTCTCGCGGAGAAGTCGCCCCCCGCAAGCGCCGGCCTGCGTTCAGCCGTCGAAGGAACCGGGACGCGGGATTTCGAAGCTGCCTTAGCCATTGAGACGCTCTCCCTTCTCGTCGAAGGCGACCGTTCCGCTGACTTCCACCTCGATCGCGCCGGACGGCATCGGCACGTAAAGCGTCTCGCCCATGCGGTCCCTGCCGCCCGCGACCAGCGCCAGGGCGATCGAGCGGCCGCAATTCTGCGACCAGTAGCTCGACGTGACATGGCCGATCATCGTCATCGGCACCGGCTGGTTCGGGTTGCCGACAATCTGGGCCCCCTCCTCCAGCACCACGTTTGGATCCCGCGTTTTCAACCCGACGAGTTGCCTGCGGCCCTTGGCCACGAGATCGGGCCGCGCCATGCCGCGGATCCCCACGAAATCGGTCTTTTTCTTGCCGACGGCCCAGTCGAGTCCCGCGTCGTCCGGCGTCACAGTGCCGTCCGTGTCCTGGCCGACGATGATGTAGCCCTTTTCGGCCCGCAGCACATGCATTGCCTCCGTGCCGTAGGCGCAGGCGCCGTGCTTCTGACCTTCGGCCCACAGGGCTTCCCAGACCGCCGGCGCGTAATCGGCCGGCACATTGACCTCGAAACCACGCTCACCGGTGAAGGACATGCGGAAGAGCCTCGTCGGAACGCCGCAAATCCGGCCTTCCCGCACCGACATGTGCGGCATGGCCACGTCGGAGAGATCAATGCCCTCCACCAGCGGTGCGATGATGTCGCGCGACCTCGGCCCCTGCACGGCGATGACGGCCCAATGCTCCGAGACCGAGGTGAGCCAGACGTTGAGTTGTGGGAACTCTGTCTGGAGATAATCTTCCATATGGTTCAACACGCGCGCAGCGCCACCGGTGGTCGTCGTCACATGGAACCGATCGGCCGCCAGCCGCCCTACCACGCCGTCGTCATAGATGAAGCCATCCTCGCGCAGCATGATCCCGTAGCGGCAGCGGCCGGGCGCCAGCTTCTCCCACGGATTGGTGTAGATGAGCTCCATGAATTTCGCCGCATCGGGCCCGACCACTTCGATCTTGCCGAGCGTCGACGCGTCGAACAGGCCGGCCGTCTGGCGTACGGTGACGCATTCGCGATTTACCGCGGCGTGCATGTCCTCGCCGGCACGCGGGAAATACCAGGCGCGCTTCCACTGGCCGACATCCTCGAAAACCGCACCCTGGGCGGCTGCCCAGGCATGGATCGGTGTCCGGCGGGTCGGATCGAACAGGGGGCCGCGCGAATGATTGACGATGGCGCCGAAGGTGACCGGCGTATAGGGGGCGCGGAAAGTGGTGAGGCCTACCTCCGGTATCGGCGTGCCCAGCGTCTCGGCCGCGATGGCCAGACCGTGCATGTTGGATGTCTTGCCTTGGTCCGTTGCCATACCCGTCGTGGTGAAACGCTTGACATGCTCGATCGAGCGCATGCCCTCATGCACGGCGAGCCGGATGTCCTTGGCGGTCACGTCGTTCTGGAAGTCGACGAATGCCTTGACCTTGCTGCCTTCGCCGGCGCCTGGACCGGCGCCCAGCATGCCACCCGTCCAGGCTTCGGAACCGTCGACTTTCAATTTGAGGCCCTTGCCGGATTTGCCGCCGGCCTCCTTCGCGGCCTGCAGGCCGGCGGCAAGCGCCTCGGCGACCGCTGCGTCCAGGGCGTCGGTGCCATTGCACGCGCCGACCGAAACGCAGTCCTGCGCATAGATGCCCGGCAGGAACCGTTTCGTGGCTTCGTCGAAGGCGACCTTGCCTCGCGATTGCGAGAAAAGATGTACGGAAGGCGTCCAGCCGGCCGACATCAGGACCGCGTCGACGGGAATTGTGCGCTCGCCCCCGCCTTGCTTGGGCTGGATCGTCATGGCGGAAACGCGCAGCCTGCCGCCGACCCTGACGACGGCGCGCCCGTGATTGATCTCGATGCCGAGCGATCGCGCCTCGTCGACCGCGGGACCGCTCGGATTGTCACGGAGGTCCACGATCGCCGCGACATTCGCCCCGGCTTTCCTGAGGTCGATCGCCGCCGCATAGGCTGAATCGTTGGCGGTATAGACACCGATGTTGCGCCCTGCCGCGACGCCATAGTGGTTGAGATAGGTGCGCGCAGCGGAAGCCAGCATGATGCCGGGCCGGTCGTTATCGGCAAAGACCATGTGGCGCTCGATCGCCCCGGTGGCCAGCACCACGCGCTTGGCACGGACCTGCCAGAGGCGCTCGCGCGGCAGCGCCCGATCAGGCCCGGCGAGATGATCGGTGACGCGCTCCACGAGGCCGACGAAGTTCTGCGCGTAATAGCCAAAGGCAGTGGTACGCGCCAGCACATGTACATTGTCCATGGCCTTCAGCGAGGCGACCGCCTTTTGCGCCCAGTCCCACCCCGCCTGGCCCTCGATGGCCGCGCCTGTCTCGAAGCGCAACGCGCCGCCGAATTCCGCCTGCTCGTCGCAGAGGATGACGCGCGCGCCGACTTCGGCCGCGGCGAGAGCCGCCGCGATCCCGGCCGCGCCGCCACCCACAACCAGCACGTCGCAATGGGCGAAGCGCGAGGCATAATGGTCTGGGTCCGGCTGGTCCGGCGCCACGCCGAGGCCTGCGGCAGCGCGGATCCTGGGCTCGTAAATTCTTTTCCAGGCCGCCTTCGGCCACATGAAGGTCTTGTAGTAGAAACCGGCGGAGAACATCGGCGCGGCGAGATCGCTGAGCGCGCCGATGTCGAGGGAGAGCGACGGCCAGCGGTTCTGCGATATGGCGGACAGGCCCTCGTAAAGCTCCTGAACCGTCGCGCGGATGTTTGGCGTCTTGCGCGCCGCGTCGCGCTCGACGGTGACGAGCGCGTTGGGCTCCTCCGCGCCGGCGGAAAGGATGCCACGTGGCCGGTGGTATTTGAAGGAGCGGCCGACAAGATGAACACCGTTGGCGAGCAGCGCCGAAGCCAGCGTATCCCCTTCAAGGCCGAGGTAGTTCTTGCCGTCGAAGACGAAGCGCGCCGTTTTGGCGGGCGTCAGCCGGCCGGCGCCCGGTATGCGGAAAGAGGTGGTCATGCGGTGCGCTCCGGGGCGGCGGCCGGCGTTGCGGGGCGATGGGCCGGCAAGGGCGCGTTCCTTCGTGCCCCCCTCTGTCCTGCCGGACATCTCTCCCACAAGGGGGGAGATTGGCCGTCATCAATGACGGCATTTGTTCTGCAGCGCAGGCGATTGGCGAAAGCAAAAATGAAGGCCGATCTCCCCGCTTGTGGGGGAGATGTCCGGCAGGACAGAGGGGGGTGGGACAGAGCGAAGACGCTCATTGAGCCTCGCTCCTTGTGCCGTTTCCCTTCCCCGCAACCCTCCTCACGTTGAGCTGATCCGGCGGCCGATTGGCCCAGGCCGCCGGGCCGGCGTCATTCGCGGCCGCCGCGATGTCCGGCTTGGGCTCGCCGGCCTTGTAGGTCATCAGGAACCTGTCGGAAACGGTGTCGCGCACGGCGTTGAAGAAACGCGCGCAGCCATGGATGTGCCGCCAGCGCTCGAAGATGATGCCCTTCGGGTTGGAGCGGATGAAGAAGAAGCTCTCGAAATCCTCGTCGGAGATCGACGCTATGTCGGGCGAACGGGCGACATGCGCCTCGCCGGCGTTGCGGAACTCGAGTTCCGGGCGCTCTTCCTCGCAATAGGGGCATCGGATGAGAAGCATGCTGTTCCTGCCTGGATGATCGCGTGGGTCGCCTCGTCAATGCGCGACGGCGGCGGCCGCCGCCTCATCGATCAGCCGTCCCGTGCGGAAGCGCTCCAGCGTGAAGGGCGCGTTGATCGGATGCGGATTGTCGTTGGCGATGGTGTGGGCGAAGACATGGCCCGACCCGGGTGTCGCCTTGAAGCCGCCCGTACCCCAGCCGCAATTGACATAGAGACCCGGCACCGGCGTCTTGGCCAGGATCGGCGAACGGTCCGGCGTGACATCGACGATGCCGCCCCAGGAACGCAGCATTTTCATGCGGGTGAAGATCGGGAACATTTCGCAGATGGCGTCCAGCGTGTGATTGATGATGTGGAGGCCGCCGGTCTGCGAATAGGAGACGTACTGGTCCGTGCCGGCCCCTATGACCAGCTCGCCCTTGTCGGATTGCGAGATGTAGGCGTGAACCGTGTTCGACATGACGACGCAGGGGAAAACCGGCTTCACCGGTTCCGACACCAGCGCCTGGAGCGGATAGCTCTCCAGAGGCATGCGCACACCCGCCATCTGCATGATGACGGAGGAGTGGCCCGCGGCAACGACGCCGATCTTCCTCGCGCCGATGAAGCCGCGCGTGGTCTCGACACCCGTCACATGGCCGTTGGGCGAGCGCGTGATGCCGGTCACCTCGCAATTCTGGATGATGTGGACGCCGCGCGCGGACGCAGCTCGGGCGTAGCCCCAGGCGACCGCGTCATGGCGAGCCGTGCCGCCGCGCCGCTGCAGCGCCGCCCCGACGACCGGATAGCGCGCTTGCCTGGAGATGTTGAGCGGCGGACAGAACTCCTTGGCCTGCTCCGGCGTCAGCCATTCGTTGTCGACGCCGTTCAGGCGGTTGGCGTGGATATGCCGCTTGAGCACTTGCGTGTCGTGGACATTGTGCGCCAGCATCATGACCCCGCGCGCCGAATACATGACGTTGTAGTTGAGGTCCTGCGACAGCCCATCCCACAGCTTTACGGCGTGATCGTAGATCGCCGCCGATTCGTCATAGAGGTAGTTCGAACGGATGATCGTGGTGTTGCGGCCCGTGTTGCCGCCACCCAGCCATCCCTTCTCGAGCACGGCGACATTGCTGAGGCCGTGTTCCCTTGCCAGGTAGTAGGCGGTGGCGAGGCCGTGGCCGCCAGCCCCGACGATGACGACGTCGTACTCCTTGCGTGGCTCTGGCGAGGACCATTGCTCCTCCCAGCCGACATGGCCGCGCATGGCCTCGCGCGCGATGGCGAACACCGAATATTTCCGCATGGGCCCTCGCCTCGAAGAATGCCGGAAAACGCCGCCTGGCTTCTGACGTGAGGTGTATCACTAGCGAAAAGCCGCTGTCACCCTTGCGCTGATTGCGACGGGACTTGCCGTTTTGCGCCCGCTTGCTTTGGCCGGATTCGGGTGGCGGCCCTGCGCTCCGTTTGCGACCAGCGCCCGGCAAACAGGAGCAAGCCAATGTTCACCCTTATCGACAAAATCGCAATCATCACCGGCGCGAGCTCGGGTATCGGACGCGCGACCGCGCTTCTCTTCGCCGAACAAGGGGCAAAGCTGGTCGTCGCGGCGCGCCGGCAGGCGGAGCTCGAGACGCTGGCAACGGACATAAAAGGTGCCGGCGGCGAGGTGGCCGTGCTTGCGGGCGACGTCAGGGACGAAGCTTACGCCGAGGCCCTGGTAGAGCTTGCCACCAAACGATTCGGTGGGCTCGACGTCGCCTTCAACAATGCCGGCGTGGTCGGCGAGATGGGGCCTGTCAGCGGGCTTTCCCTGGAAGCGTGGCGCGACACGATCGACACCAATCTCACCGCCGCCTTCCTTGGGGCGAAGTACCAGATTCCCGCCATGATCGAACGCGGCGGCGGATCTTTGCTCTTCACGTCCAGCTTCGTCGGTCACACCGTCGGTATGCCGGGCATGGCGGCTTACGCGGCAGGCAAGGCCGGCCTCGTCGGCCTCACCCAAGCGCTCGCAGCCGAGCACGGGCGGCAGGGAATTCGCGTCAACGCCTTGCTTCCCGGCGGCGTCGACACGCCGGCTTTGACCGCCAAGACGCCGGACGAAAGGGCTTTCGTCGATGGATTGCACGCGCTGAAACGCGTCGCACGCCCGCAGGAGATCGCGCAAGCCGCGCTTTATCTGGCCAGCGACGCCGCCAGCTTCGTCACGGGCGCGGCGCTCCTCGCCGACGGCGGCGTTTCCATCAACCGGACGTGAGCCACCTTGGCTTTCCCAGCCATTTGTGGGTATCTCCCGCTCGGCGGCTGCCTCCCGCCGCCGAGCGATGTTATGGGAGACGCCATGAAGGTGGAAATCGACATGGGAACCGCGGCCGGGGGCGCGCCGGCCAAGCTCGACCTCGAGGAGCTGCTTGCCACGCGCCTTTTGGTGCAGGGCAATTCCGGCTCGGGCAAGTCGCACCTGCTGCGCCGCCTGCTCGAGCAGAGCGCGCCCTGGGTGCAGCAATGCATCATCGATCCCGAAGGGGATTTCGTCACGCTGGCCGACAAGTTCGGCCACGTCGTGGTCGATGCGGCACGGGCCGAATCCGAACTGACGCGAATCGCCGGCAGGATCAGGCAACACCGCGTCTCGGCCGTCCTCAATCTTGAAGGGCTCGATGCGGAGCAGCAGATGCGCGCCGCCGCCGCTTTCCTCGGCGGCATGTTCGACGCCGACCGCGACTACTGGTATCCCGTCCTTGTCGTTGTGGACGAAGCCCAGCTTTTCGCGCCCGCGGCCGCCGGTGAAGTCTCGGACGACGCACGCAAGCTGTCGCTGGGCGCCATGACCAATCTGATGTGCCGCGGCAGGAAGCGCGGCCTGGCCGGCGTCATCGCCACCCAGCGGCTCGCCAAGCTCGCCAAGAACGTCGCGGCCGAGGCCTCGAATTTTCTGATGGGCCGTACTTTCCTCGACATCGACATGGCGCGTGCCTCCGACCTGCTCGGCATGGACCGCCGCCAGGCGGAAATGTTCCGGGACCTGGCGCGTGGCAATTTCGTCGCGCTCGGACCCGCATTGTCGCGGCGGCCCCTTCCCATGACCATCGGCACGGTCGAAACCTCGGCACGCTCCACCAGCCCGAAGCTTACACCCTTGCCGGACTCGCCGGCAGACGCGCGCGACCTGATCTTCACGCCGGGCCCGGAAGAAACGATGCCCACGATCGTCCGCCGCCAGCCTCCGCCGCCACCCACGCCTACGGCCGACATCCTGGCCCAGCTCGTGCGCTCCCGGCCCGCTATGGAGCCGGTAAGCGAGCCCGAGGTCGAGATCGACGAATCCGAGCGGGAGGCCGGCATCGAGCAGGTGGTGCGCGAGATCCTCGAGGATCCCGACGCCTCCTTCCGTACCGACGCGGTGCTCTACCAGGATTTTCTGGTAAGGTGCCGGATCCGCCGCGTTCCCGGCGCCCCCCTCTCGCTTGCCGCGTTCCGGCGGCGCTACGCCGTGGCGCGGGCCGGGGTCGGCGGCGAGGTCGCGACGAGCGAAGGCTGGCAGCAGGCGCTCGGCCTTTCGGAAGGCTTGCCGGACGATCTGCAAGGCGTGTTCCTCGTGGTGGCGCAGGCGGCGATCGCCGGCGAACCCTGCCCGTCCGACGCGACGCTGGCGCGCGCCTATGGCACCCATTCGGCCAGACGCGCCCGTCGTCTGCTCGCTTATTTCGAGGAGCGCGGCCTGCTGGTCCTGCGCATCGATTTCCACGGAAAGCGGGTCGCGGCGTTTCCCGATCTCGGTTGCGAGACCCAGCCCGGCGACCCCGACGGCCCGGACGTCACCGAGCCACGGCAAGCAGCGGAATAGCGGAATCACCCTCGACAAGCGCCGCCGGTTCTGCTATCTGCCCGCGAAGTTTCGCGGTGGGAGCCATCGCGGAGGCAAAAGCCTATGTGCTGGCAGGCCAACTGAACCAAACGGGAAAGACAGGAACACACGTGCAGGTACTCGTCCGCGACAACAATGTTGATCAGGCGCTCCGCGCTCTCAAGAAGAAGATGCAGCGCGAGGGCATTTTCCGCGAAATGAAGATGCGCGGACATTACGAGAAGCCTTCAGAGAAGCGTGCCCGTGAAAAGGCCGAAGCCGTGCGCCGCGCGCGCAAGCTGGCCCGCAAGCGCGCGCAGCGTGAAGGCCTCGTTCCTGGCGGACGTCCGGCCGCTGCGGCTCGTCCGGCGCGCTGATCACGCCAATTTTTGGTCCTTTTCCGACGTTACTGCCGAGGGTGGCGCGATGAGAATCGCCGCCACCTTTTTGTTTGCCCCACTGGGCGGGCGGGGCGTCGAGACGCATGATTGCGACTGAGAGGGAAGAGCGAATGATTGGCATGAGCGGGGGTCGAAAACTCTCCTTGCGCGGCAATATCCCCGTGCTTGCCGTGCTGGCGATGTTGCCGCTTGCGGCATGCCAGAGCGGACCGGCCGGCGAGCTGACCAGGATCGAAGCTGCCCAGGGCTCCACGGAGAACATCGCGTCGCTCACCTCGGTCGTCGAGCGCAATCCACGCGATCCCGAAAGCTACAATACCCGCGGCTCCGCCTATGGCCGCGGCGGCAAGTATCAAGAAGCCCTGAAGGACTTCGATCGGGCCATTCAGCTCAACCCCAACTACTACCAGGCCTATTCGAACCGGGCGTTGATCCACCGCTTCATGGGCGATCAGAAGTCGGCGCTCGCGGACTACAACCGCGCCCTCCAGATCAATCCCAATTACGATTCGGCCTATATCGGCCGTGGCAACCTCTACCGGAAAGCAGGTCGCACAAAGGATGCCTTCAACGACTTCCAGAAGGCCATCCAGCTCGACACGACCGATCCGCGCGCCTATCACAATCGCGGCCTGATCTATCAAAGCCAGGGCCAGCACGCGTTCGCCATCGAGGATTTCTCGACCGCCATCTCGCTTTCTCCGGACGCGCCGGAACCCTATAACGGCCGAGGACTCTCTTACATCGCGCTCAATGACGACGACAATGCTTTCGCGGACTTCAACTCGGCGATCAAGCTGAACGACAGGGTCGCTGAAAGCTGGGCCAATCAGGCGCTGGTGTATGAGCGTCGCGGCGAGAAGGACAAGGCTGCGAGATCCTATGCGCGCGCCGCCCAACTCGATCCGAACTACAAGCCGGCGAGCGAAGGCCTGGCGCGCACGCGAAGCTGACGCTTCTCCTTCCGGTCCTTCCGGCAGACAATCTGCTGCAGTCCTCGGCGCGGGCCGCCGCGCTTGCCAGGGTTTAGCAGCGGAACCCATGCAGCCTCTGGTAAGTTAACACGCCGGGACACGCATGGAGATTGGATATGCTGAAAAGAATGATCCTCGCAACCGCAACGATAGCGGCCCTAGCCGCGACGCCCGCCCTCGCGCAGGAGCGCACCGAGCTCGGGATGCTCGAATGCACGATCGAAGGTGGTCCCGGATTCATCATCGGCTCCCAGAAAGAGCTGGCCTGCCTGTTCAAGCCATCTGAGCAGAACCGCCCCGCCGAGGCCTATGTCGGCACGGTGACCAAGTTCGGCCTCGACGTCGGCGTCACCGGCAAGACCGTCATGCAGTGGCTGGTGTTGGCACCGACCGCAGATCCCTTCCCCGCAGGGGCGCTTGCCGGCAGCTATGTCGGGGCAAGCGCCGACGCGAGCGCCGTCGTGGGCGGGGGCGCCAATGTGCTGGTCGGCGGGTCGGACAATACGATCGCGCTGCAGCCAGTGAGCGTACAGGCCCAGACCGGCGTCAACCTTGCCGTTGGCGTCAGCAACTTCCAGCTCAAGATGGCCAAGATCTGATGCATGTCGCCAAAAGTGCAGCGGCATTTGGGTAAACGACAGGCCAAACAATAGTTACAGCAGGTCGCGCAAGTCTCAACTTGCGCGATCTGCTTTTGCCTGCATGGGGCGTGAGACAACCTCTCCATCACGTGTCCGGCCGGCACGGGAACCTACGAAGCTCTGCGCGGTTACCGCGTGGGGGATAATAGATGGAGATTTGAGATGATGAAGAGATTGATCATTGGCTCCCTCGCCCTGGCCGCCGTCGGCACGACGCCCGTAGTCGCCCAATCGGCGAAATGGGTACAGGTCGGCATGCTCGACTGCACGATCGAAGGCGGTGTCGGCCTCGTCCTCGCGTCACGGAAGAATGTCGCCTGCAGGTATCAGCCCTCCAACCGGGCGCTTCCGCAAGACGCCTATGTCGGCACCGTGACGCGATACGGAGTCGATGTCGGCGCCACCGGACGTACCCTGATGCAATGGCTGGTGCTGGCGCCCACCACCGCCCGCTACGCGAGCGGAGCGCTGGCGGGCGATTACGTGGGCGCGGGCGCCGAAGCCACCGCCGTGATCGGGGCGGGTGCAAACGTTCTCGTCGGCGGCTCCCAAAAGACCTACAGCCTCCAGCCGGTCAGCATCCAGCAACAGAGCGGCGTCAATGTCGCAGCGGGTGTGACGAGCTTCAGGCTTCAGCCGGCGGCACGCGTCAAGGTGACCAAGAAGCGGTAGACCGTCGGGGCCTTCGGTGGGAAATGGGACAAGCCCGGCGACGCGCCGGGCTTGGAGGTTTGATCTGTGCAGGCGCAGGAGTGGCACCTGTTCAAGCTCGTTGCCGAGGCCTTTATCGGAAACCGTGAGACGCCTTCCGAACCTGCTCAGTGGTCCATGGCCTTGACGATCTCCTCGGTCATCTTCTTGGCGTCGCCGAGCAGCATCATGGTCCCGTCCTTATAGAACAGCGTGTTGTCGATGCCGGCATAGCCGGAGCCGAGGGACCGCTTGACGAAGAGGCAGGTGCGCGCCTTGTCGACGTCGAGGATCGGCATGCCGTAGATGGGCGAGGATTTGTCGTCGCGCGCGGCCGGGTTGGTGACGTCGTTTGCGCCGATGACATAGGCCACGTCCGCCTGGGCGAACTCGCTGTTGATGTCCTCGAGCTCGAACACCTCGTCATAGGGCACATTGGCTTCGGCCAGCAGCACGTTCATGTGGCCAGGCATGCGCCCGGCGACCGGGTGGATGGCGTATTTCACCTCCACCCCCGCCGCCTTCAGCTTGTCGGCCATCTCGCGCACGGCATGCTGCGCCTGGGCGACCGCCATGCCGTAGCCCGGCACGATGATGACCTTCTGCGCGTTCATCATCAGATAGGCCGCGTCGTCGGCAGAGCCCTGCTTTACCGTTCGTTCGATGCCGTCGTCGGCCACGGCGGCGGTCTCGCCGCCGAAGCCGCCGAGGATGACCGACAGGAACGACCGGTTCATGCCCTTGCACATGATGTAGGACAGGATCGCGCCCGAGGACCCCACCAGCGCGCCGGTGATGATCAGCGCCAGGTTGCCGAGCGTGAAGCCGATGCCGGCCGCCGCCCAGCCCGAATAGGAATTGAGCATCGACACAACCACCGGCATGTCGGCGCCGCCGATCGGGATGATGATCAAGACGCCGAGCACCAGCGAGGCGAGCACGATGAGCCAGAATACGGTGGTGCTCTCGGTGGTGACCAGAAGTACGATGAGCACGACCAGCGCGATCGCAAGGGCCGCATTGAGGGCGTGGCGCGCCGGCAACAGGATCGGCTTGCCCGACATGCGCCCGTCGAGCTTGAGGAAGGCGATGACCGAGCCGGTGAAGGTGATGGCGCCGATGGCCACGCCCAGGCTCATCTCCACCAGCGCCTGACTGTGGATGTCGCCGACAGTGCCGATGCCGAAGCTGGTCGGCGCATACATGGCAGCCGCCGCGACCATGACCGCCGCAAGGCCGACGAGGCTATGGAAGGCCGCTACGAGCTGCGGCATTGAGGTCATGGCGATGCTGCGGGCGACATAGGCGCCGACCCCACCGCCGATGGCGAGCCCGACGACGATCAGGGCGAAGCCGCCCAGGCTTGGCTGGGCCAGCGCCAGCGTGGTGAGGATGGCGATCCCCATGCCGATCATGCCGTAGACATTGCCTTGCCGGCTGGTGGTCGGATGCGAAAGGCCGCGCAGCGCCAGGATGAACAGGATGCCGGAGACCAGATAGAGGAAAGAGGCGAGATTGGCGTTCATCGCTTACTTCTCTTTCTTCTTGTACATGGCCAGCATGCGCTGGGTGACGAGAAAGCCGCCGAAGATATTGACTGAGGCGAGAACCAGGGCAACGAATCCGAAGCCCGTTGCCAGGCCCGACGCCGAGATGCCAACGGCCAGCAAGGCGCCGACCACGATCACCGAGGAGATTGCGTTGGTGACGGCCATCAGCGGCGTGTGCAGCGCGGGTGTCACCGACCAGACGACATAGTAGCCGACGAAGATCGCCAGCACGAAAATGGCGAAACGGAAGACGAAGGGATCGATCGCCCCGCCCGACACGGCGTGAGCCATATCGCCGGCCGCCTCCGCGGCCCGCTGCGCCCCTGCAGTGTCGGTGATCGCGAGGCGCACCGCCGCGACCGCCTGGTCGAGTTGGTCGAGCGCTTTTTCCAATGCGGTCTGTTCCATCACGCGTCTCCCCCGGCGCTCGGCTTGGACGATTTCTTCGCCGCAGTCGTTTTTCGGACGGCCGGTTTCTTGGGCGGCTGTTCAGCGGCATCAGGTGCGGCAGGTTCCGTCGCCACCGTGTCGGCCAAAGCCGCGAAGTTCGGATGCACCACTTTGCCGCCGTCGGTCAGCATGGTCGCCTTGACCAGTTCGTCCTCGCGATTGATGGCGAACTGCTTGCTTTCCTTGTCTACCATCGTCTCAAGAAAGGCGAAGAGGTTCTTCGCGTAAAGCAGCGACGCCGACGCAGCTACCCTGCCGGGGACGTTAAGATGCCCGACGATCTTGACGCCATTTTCCGATGTCACGACCTTGCCGGCAACCGCCCCTTCGACATTGCCGCCGCGCTCCACCGCCAGGTCGACGAGCACCGAACCCGGCTTCATCGACTTCACCATCGCCGCCGAGACCAGCTTCGGTGCCGGTCGGCCGGGAATGAGCGCCGTGGTGATGACGATGTCCTGCTTGGCGATGTGATCGGCCACCAGCGCGGCCTGCTTGGCCTGGTACTCCTTGGACATCTCCTTGGCGTAGCCGCCGGCGGTCTCGGCCGCCTTGAACTCCTCATCCTCCACCGCGACGAACTTGGCGCCGAGCGAAGCGACCTGCTCCTTGGCGGCGGGCCGCACGTCGGTGGCGGTGACGACGGCGCCGAGCCGGCGCGCCGTGGCGATCGCCTGCAGGCCGGCCACGCCAGCGCCCATGACGAAGACCTTGGCGGCGGGTACCGTGCCGGCAGCCGTCATCATCATCGGCAGCGCGCGATCGTACTCGCCGGCGGCGTCGATGACGGCCTGGTAGCCCGCCAGGTTGGCCTGCGAGGACAGGACATCCATGACCTGGGCGCGGGTGATGCGCGGCATGAACTCCATGGCGAAGGCGGTCACGCCGGCCTTGGCAAGCGCCACGACCGCCGCGTCATTGCCGTAAGGATCCATGGTGGCGATGACGGCAGCGCCCTTCTTGTATCCCTTGAGCTCGGCCTCGGTCGGCCGGCGCACCTTGAGGACGACGTCGGCCTTGCCCGCGTCCGACGCCTTTCCGATCGACGCGCCCGCAGCGATGAAATCCGCGTCGACGACGCGCGAGCCGAGCCCGGCGCCGGCCTCTACGATCACGTCGAAGCCAAGTCCCACCAGCCGTTTCACCGTTTCGGGCGAGGCGCCGACACGAGGCTCCCCGGCATCGATTTCACGAGGTACGAAAACTATTTGTCCCACCGCCTCAGTCCCTCCGGTTGGAACGATGCCCCCGATTCAGCCGCCGAAAAATCACCGGCTGCATCTCCCTGCATCGGAGCGGAAACATCCGATGCGAAACAGAATGCTGGAGCGGCCGGAGCCTTGAGGCGCCTCGGCGCTCCAGGTGAAAATATCAGGTGATGTGCGCCGGCATGTCGCGCAGCAGATAGCCGCCGACGCCGCAAATGATCAGGAAAAGCACCAGGGAAGAAAAGAACCCGGCCGTCGTGAAGAAGCCGAAGGCCATGGCGATCAGCAGCGCCACGCAGACGAGCGATCCATATTTCGTCAGCGTGAGGAAGAGCGAATAGGTTTTGCGGTGCTCCTCGTAGTCCATCTGCGCGCCCGTCTCGACGGGGCCGGTCGGCGTATGGTCAGCCATTATCAATCCCTCGCAAAATCTCTGCCCGGCACATAGCGAAAAGCGCGGTCAAGGGCAATGCGCTATCGCCGCCCTCCCCTGCGACATGAGGGTGCGGCTTTTCCGGGGTTCGCCATGTCCGACCATGTCGGCCAAGGGCTTCGCAACGATGGCGTTCACGGGATCCATGAGGCTGCCCGTCAGCCGGCCAGTTGCGGGAAGAGGCCGAGAAGCCCGATGAGGATCAGATAGATCGCGACGATGTAGTTCAGCAGCCTCGGCATGACGAGAATGAGTACGCCGGCAATCAGCGCAACGAGCGGTCCGACGGTGATGGCGGAAATCGTCATTTCTTGTCCTTTCAATGGGCGACGCCGAAATAGGCGTGGATGGGCAGTCTGTCGGCCTTGATCGCGTCGGGCGGGCCGTCAGCGATCTTCTTGCCGTCATCCAGAACGACCACTCGGTCGAATGGGTCCCTGACCACACCTAGGTCGTGCTCGATCAGGGCGACCGTGGTGCCGCGCTGCTGGTTCACGTCGGTGATGAGCCGGCTCATATATCCTCCTTCTCCTCCAGCTTCATGCCCGCCATCGGCTCGTCGAGCAGAAGCAGCGATGGTTTCATCGCCAAAGCCCGGCCGAGTTCGACGCGCTTTTGCAGTCGGTATGGAAGCTTGCCCACCGGCGTGCGCCAGATGTGCTGTATTCCAGCAAATCGATGATCTTCCCGATTTCCTCGCGATGCTCGGGTTAGAACGGCCTACCTCGCCTGAAAACCACGGGGCGCCTCCACCGCCTTGAGCGTCGTCCGTGTCAGGCTGCATCCAGGAAGTACTTAGCCGTCGGCAGGACCGTCAACGGCCCCACCTCGCCGAGGCTTGGACGCTCGAAAAGCATGCGCTGCTCGAACGGCGTGGACTTGAAGAAGGGGAAACGCTCGATCGTGTCCTCCATATTGTCC
This sequence comes from Rhizobiaceae bacterium, assembly GCA_035556195.1. Lineage (GTDB taxonomy): Bacteria > Pseudomonadota > Alphaproteobacteria > Rhizobiales > Rhizobiaceae. Next base: position 67,314 of record DATMFK010000015.1, on the reverse strand, counting down.
GAACATTTCGACTGGAAGAGAAAAACCGGCATCGTAAGGCCCGGATAGGTGCGCGGTTCCGCTGCGATCGTCGAGCGGAATATCCGCTTGTAGAAGCTGGCGTGTTCTTCCTTGACCGCCGTCAGGCAATATGTGGGATTGAAATGTTTGCAGGCGACGACCGCCAGACGCAAGGTTATATAAGGCAGGACGCGCAACGCCGAAGACCACTCGGGTCGTGCCGCAAACCGGCTCGGGTCTATGAAAGTCTCGCCAGCCGCAAGCCGAGGTGTCAGCTCCTCACCGAACACGTCAACGCTTGGCGACATGGGATGATCGGAACTGACGTGGTGGAGCCGGAGCGTGCTCACCAGGTTTCCTTCGTAGAACACGCCGAAGCGGTAGGAATTCGGAAGATCGTCGAAACGGTCGACCACCATGCGCGAAGCATCCGCTCGCATCATTCCGGACAGCACATAAGAGTCGTAGCGAAGGCGACAGATTGCCTCCAGATCTTCCCCCCGGTCGCACAACCTGTATTCTATGTGCTCCAGAACTGCCGCGACGCTCTTGACGAAAGGGGATACTTTGGCGGCCTGAGGCATATGCTGCTGAATACTCGCCCGCAAATCCCTTGCAACCTGCATGCTCAACTCCGCCGCCCCAAACAGTTAATCATTGGTAAACCGCAAGTCGGTATTGGCAAACATAAAAATCGAAACGGAAGCGTTTACCAGCGGTTAACCTTAATGACCGGAAGGGCAGGAACGCGGAGCGGCCGCGAGGAAGCGGCCGGCTTCAGAGCGCTCCACCTAGGCTGGAGAATGTCTGCTGGTCGCTGAACGCTTGCCGGCCTTGGTTTCCTTGAGAAACGGCCAAACCGTGGCTGACATCGTCTCGATGCCCGAGGCGGAAAGCGCCGACCCGAAAAGGAATCCCTGGACGAGATCGGGCTTGACCGTCAGAGCCAGGACCTTGAATTGCTCGAAGGTCTCCACACCCTCGACGGTCACCTGAAGCCCGAGTGGGCGCGAAAGGTTGACCACTCCCTTCAGCAGCTCCAGGGAGCGATCGTTCTGCGTCACGTCAATGAGAAAGCTGCGGTCGATCTTGATCTTGTCCAACGGCAGCTTGTGCAGATAGCTCAGGCTCGAATAGCCGGTTCCGAAATCGTCCAGAGCAATCCGTACACCGAGGGACTTCATCTCCTCGATCAGTTCCCGTGTAAGGGATTTGTCATCGAGAAGGGCGGTTTCGGTAACTTCAATCTCGAGGCGATGCGATGCCAGTCCCGATTCAGCGAGCGCGTTACGAACCTTGTCGACGATGTCGCGATTGCGAAAATCCTTGGCCGACAGGTTGATCGCGACATTGATCGGTTCGGGCCACTTGGCGCATTCCTTCGTGGCGGCGGCGAGCATGAACGAGCTGATTTCCGAAACGATGCCCATCTCCTCGGCCAACGGAATGAAGATCGCGGGCGAGATCGGCCCCAGTTCCGGATGATCCCAGCGGCAGAGCGCTTCACAGCAGGCGATCCGCATCGACTCCATTGCGACGATCGGTTGATAGACCACGCGCAGTCCATTCGCCTCGATAGCATTGCGCAGGTCGGCCTTCAGCAGCTGCTTGTTTCGGAAGGCTTCATCCATCGTCGCCTCGAACAGGCGCCATCCATTCTTGCCGAGCTCCTTGACGGTATAGAGTGCAAGGTCCGCCTTCACCGTCATGGCATTGACATCCGTGTCGCCAACCCGCGACAAGACCGCGCCGGCGCTGGCCTGGATACGCAACGAATGGCCTGCCACGTCGACCTCACCTTGCAGCGCGGCAAAGATCTCGTCCAACATCTGCGCCATGTGGGCGTCGTCCTCAATGCGGTCGAAATAGATCATGAACTCGTCGCCGCCGAAGCGTGACACCTCGACCCCATTCTTTCGAAAGACACCGAGCCGTTCGGCGGCCGCATAGATGAGACCGTCGCCGACGGGATGTCCAAGCGTGTCGTTGACGCTCTTGAAATCGTCGAGGTCGAAGACCGCCAGCCCGCAAAGCCGACTACGATCGCCCGCCGCCATGTACTCACTGACCAGCTCGTGGAGATAGGCCCGGTTCGGGAGACCCGTCAGATTGTCGAAACGGGCCATCGTTCGGATCTTCTCTTCCGACTGAGCCCGCTGGGTCACATCCTCGAAGGTGATTACACTGAGCTCGTCGCGTCCTTCGCGGGTCGACAGCTCGAGATGGCGACCGTCGGTGAAGGTGAGCATGATCTTGCGGTCGCGCCCGTCACGCAAGGAGCGAGCGAGTTGGCCCACGACATAGCGATACTCGCGCATGTCGAGCACGCCAGCCGCGACCCCGCGCATGAAGAGGGCCTCGATCGAACGACCCACAACCGCCTCGGGCGAAGACATGGCCATGAGATGCGCGGCCTCTGCATTGGCAACGACCACGCGACCGGCGGAGTCGAGCATCACCAGGCCGTGCGGCATGGTGTTCAGGGCTCGGTCGAAACGCTGGGCGATCTGTCGCGCTTGCTTGTGGCCGATCACAGCGGAGAACAGGACCTCGCGGACACTATCCGCGCTGCTTTTGATGACGAAGTGAAACGGTATGATCAGGAAGCCCAGCGTTACGTAGGGAATGCTTCCTTCCAGGATCAGCCCGGTCGCGATCGGGGCAACGAAGGTCGTGGCGAAAATCAGGACCATCCGCCGGGAGCCATAATTCCGGCTGACGACAGTCACTATCGAAGCTAGCGTTACCGCGACGGCACCAATCTCGGCAAAGGGATCTGGGACGAGATAGATGCCTACGAAACAGAAAAGGCCGAGCGCAAAGCCCTGGACGGCGCCCTTGCCGATATATCGGCGCTCCCATCTCCTAGCTTCCTCGGCATTGGTGATGCCGCCGCTGCGATGGAATTTGGTGATATCGACGTAACGCCAAACGCCGATGCCGAAGAGCGCGATCGCCAGGGCACCGTAGATGGGTTCACCGCTCTTCCAATAGGCCATGAACGCGACGACCGCGTGGCATCCGGCCCCGATAAGCAGCATGTAGGCGTTGTCGAACAACGACCGCACGAACTGGACGTACACATCGTCAGGGATGTGGTTCTCGGTTGTCTTGCCCATCACCAGCGGCCTAGCATCGGGCCGAGATTTCCCACAATGACATTAATAAAAGTTTATCAGACGTTTAGGCACGGAAATGGAGGCCCATGCCTATTCCGCAGCCTCCAGCATTGCAGAAGACGCGCTTCCGGCCAACCGCTCGCGCAATCGGGCCCTTTCCCCTGCCGCCTTGGCGATGCTCGCTTCCTTGACATGGCCGTAGCCGCGGATCAGAGCGGGCACGGAGGCCAGGGCAGCCGCCGCCTCGATCCGCTCGGGCGCCATAAGGCGCAAGATGAGATCGAGATCGGTTTCGTAGTCGGCAAGGACACGGCGTTCCAACCGTCTCTCGGCGGTACGGCCGAACAGATCGAATGGCGTCCCACGCAGCCCCTTCATCGCGGCGAGCAAGCTGAACCCTGTCATCATCCATGGGCCGAAGCTCGATTTGCGCGGTTTGCCGTCTGCCCCCCGCCGGCCCAGCACCGGCGGCGCCAGATGGAATTCCAGCCTGTCATATGCCTGAAACTGGCCCGCCAGCTGACGGCGGAATGAACCGTCCGTATAGAGGCGCGCAACCTCATACTCGTCCTTGATCGCCATCAGCTTGAAGAGATTGCGAGCGACGGCCTCGGTGACCCCGGTGGAGCCAGGCGCAATCCTTTCCTCGGCCGCGCGAACGGCCGCGACACGTTCGGCGTAGCGCCGGGCGTAGGCGGCATTCTGGTAGGCCGTCAGAAAACCGACGCGACGCGCGATAATCTCGTCGATCGTTTGCGGCTTCTCGGAGATCTCCGTGGCCGATCCCGTCAGGCCACGCACGGATTCCGGATCGAAGGCCGCGCGCCGCCCCCACCGGAACGCTGCGACGTTCATGGCCACCGCCTGCCCGTTCAACGTTATCGCCTTCTCGATCGCTTCGGCCGAGACCGGAAGTCCGCCATGCTGATACGCAAATCCGAGCATGAACATGTTGGCGCCGAGCGAATTGCCGAAAAGGGTCGCGGCCGTGCGTGTGGCGTCGAAGAAATGGGCCCTGTCGCCCGCGGCCGCACGGATCGCCTTCTTCAGCCGCTCGGTGGGCAGCGAGAAATCGGCGGACCGGGTGAAATCTCCGGGCATCACCTCGGCCGTGTTGGCCACGAAGATCGTATGCCCCTCGCGGACCGACGCCAGCACTTTTCTCGAGCCGGAGACGACAAGGTCGCAGCCCAGGACCAGGTCGGCCTTGCCCGCCGAGACGCGGATCGCATGTATTTCCTCCGGCGTCCTTGCGATGCGCACATGGGTGAAGACCGCCCCGCCCTTCTGGGCAAGTCCGGCCATGTCGATCATCCCGCAGCCCTTGCCTTCGAGATGGGCGGCCATGCCGAGGATCGCCCCGACCGTGACGACGCCGGTGCCGCCGACACCATCGATGATGGAGGCCCAGCCCTCCCCGCCGAGCGGGAACAACGCAGGCTCGGGCACGCCTTCGAGCGGATCGGATTTGCCGGCGAGGCCTTCGGCCTTCCGCAGCTTGGCCCCGTGCACGGTGACGAAGGAGGGACAGAAGCCGTTGACGCAGGAGAAGTCCTTGTTACAGCTCGACTGGTCGATCCGCCTCTTACGCCCGAACTCCGTCTCGACCGGCTGAACGGAGACGCAATTGGACGCGACGCCGCAATCGCCGCAGCCCTCACAGACCAGTTCGTTGATGATGACGCGCTTGTCGGGATCGGGATAGGTGCCACGCTTGCGGCGCCGGCGCTTCTCGGCCGCGCAGGTCTGGTCGTAGAGCAGGACCGAGACGCCCTTCACGTCGCGCAATTCGCGCTGGACGAGATCGAGCTCGTCGCGGTGGTGGATTGTGGCGCCGGGCGGGAACTCCGCGACCCCCGCATATTTTCCGGGCTCGTCGGTGACCACCGCGATACGGGAAACGCCTTCGGCACGCACCTGCCGCGCGATCATGTCGACGGAGAGGCTGCCTTCCAGCGGCTGGCCGCCGGTCATGGCGACGGCGTCGTTATAGAGGATCTTGTATGTGATGTTGGCGCCCGCGGCGAGAGCGAAGCGCAGCGCCAGAACACCCGAATGGTCGTAGGTGCCGTCGCCCAGATTCTGGAACATATGCTCGCGCCTGGAAAACGGCGCCTGCCCGATCCATTGCGCGCCCTCTCCACCCATTGCCGTGAAGCCTATGGTCTGGCGATCCATCCAGAGCGCCATGAAATGGCATCCGATGCCGCCGCCGGCAATCGAGCCCTCCGGCACCTTGGTCGAAGAGTTGTGAGGGCAACCAGAGCAGAAATACGGGGTGCGCGCGGCGACGTCCCTCGTGTCGGCCAGCATCGCCTGGAACTGGCGCAGCTTGGCGACCCGAGCTGCAATGTCCTCGGCCGGGCCGATCACCTTGAGCACCCGCTCGCCGATCGCCACGGCGATGTCGTTTGGATCGAGAGCCCCCTGGGCCGGGAACAGCCAATCGCCCCGTTCGTCTCTCTTGCCGACGATCCGCGGCTGCATGACCGTGCCGTAGAGATGCTCGCGAAGCTGCGTCTCGATCAGCGAGCGCTTCTCCTCGACGACGATCACCATGTCGAGGCCCTGCACGAACTCCCGGATATGTTCCAGGTCGAGCGGCCAGGGACAACCGACCTTGAACAGCCGCACTCCGATCTCGTTGGCGCGGACTTCGTCGATGCCTATGTCTTCCAGCGCCTGGCGCACATCGAGATAGCTCTTGCCCACCGTCACGATGCCGAGCCGGGCTCGCGATCCGCCGGAATAGACGATGCGGTTGAGCCCATTGACGCGGATGAAGGCGGCTGCGGCCGCGCGTTTGAATTGGTGGAGGCGCGCCTCCTGTCCGAGTTGATCAAGCTCGTGGCGGATGTTGAGCCCGCCGGGCGGCATGTCGAATTCCGGCAGCACGACCTTGAGCCGGTCGAGCGAGACATCAACCGACGCCGTCGACTCGATGTTGTCCTTGACGCACTTGATCGCCGCCCAGGTACCGGCGAAACGCGACATGGCGAAGCCGTAGAGCCCGTAATCGATCAGCTCCTGCACCCCGGCCGGATTGAGGATCGGGATCATCGTGTCGACGAAGTGGAATTCCGTCGCATGCGCATTGGTGGAGGACTCGGCGGTATGGTCGTCGCCCATGAGTGCCAGGACGCCGCCATGCCTCGACGAGCCGGCCAGATTGGCGTGCCGGAAAACGTCGCCCGCGCGATCGACCCCCGGTCCCTTGCCGTACCAGACGGAGAACACGCCATCATGCTTGCCTTCGCCGAGGAGTTCGGCCTGTTGCGTGCCCCAGCAGGCCGTTGCGGCCAGCTCTTCATTGAGGCCGGGCTGGAACACGATATTCGAAGCGGCGAGCTGCTTCTTCGCCTTCCACAATTGCTGGTCGAGGCCTCCGAGCGGAGAACCGCGGTAACCCGAGACGAAGCCGGCCGTGTCGAGCCCGGCCAGCCGATCGCGCTCGCGCTGCATCAGCAGCATACGGATCACCGCCTGCGCGCCGGAGAGGAAGATGCGCTCCTTGGAAAGATCGAATTTGTCGTCCAGGGCGACGTCGTGAAGCGTCATCACCTACTCCTCTGCGAAAGCCGCGCCGATTCGCCGGAACGGCCAACGTCGGGTCGCCTACGGGTTTAGACCATTTCCGGCCTCGTTTGAACCGCTCGCCGACCAGAGGTTTGGGATCGAACCAGAAGCACGCACAAGCAGTCCCGCCGCGCCAGGTCGAAAAGCGGCGAAAGCCGCACCCAACCAGTTTCGGTTGAAACGTCCCGGGGCGGTCCGGAAACCGGTCAGGAGGGGCAAGGACGCGCCTCGCCTGGGCGCTTGCCGGCGGGGTTACCGGCAAGCTCGGGGTTGGGCGTGTAGGCGGGCCCGACCACAAGCGGCGCATCCGGCAACCTGCTCTGGTCTTCAGAGGATGTGATCGTCGTCTTCAGGGTTTGCAGCGTTGCGCCGTCGCCGCCCTCGATGGCGATCGACACCGAATAGGGCTTGCCCTTGGCCACGCAGGAGAGTGGCGGGCTTTCGATCGTCACCTTGTCGAGGCTTGGCCAGATCTTCTGGCGTACGACGATCGCACCGCCATCCACCGGATCCTCGAATGTCGCGACCGCGGTCTGGCCGTCGCGCATCGGCTGCAAGGGCTTCAAGGTCACCAGATAGGTCGCCTCGGCCATACGATAGTTGAAGACGAAAAGTTTCCCGGAGATCTCGAAGAGTTCGTTCTCTCCACCTGTCTCGCGGCACGCGGCGAGCGCGAGCAGCAGGGCAACCGTTCGTGCAAGTCTATTCATGTTCATCACCACGCTCCTCCCCAGTCGCGCGACGGCGGCGATAATGTCTTCTGGCTTTCTGACGGTTTCCGCACACGGCCATGTCGCACCAGAGCCGGCTCCCGTTGCGGCTCCTGTCCATGAAAAGCCAGCCGCAGTTCGGGCATATGCGCAGCCGTCCGCTACGTTCGGCCGGGAGCAGCGAGAGCGCCGAGACGGCGAGTGCCGCCTCAAAGGCTATGCTCCGCCCCTGCCTTTCGGACAGGCCGTCGCCGCCAGTCCCGTCATGACCGTCGAGCCCGGCGGCGCAGGCCCGCAACAGGCGCGGCAACGTACCGGGACCGGGCCGACCGTCCGTCACCGTCGAACGGAACAGGCTGTCGATGGCCTCGCGCATCTCGATCACTAGCGGATGGACCGTTTGGGGATCGGAAACCGACAGGCGGCGCTCCGCCAGTTCCTCCGAGCGATGGCGGCTGGCAGCAGCGGCGAAGCGCACGATCTCCATGGGTTCCTCGAGGCGGTCGAAGCCGCGCGGATCGCCGCGAAGCACAACGGTGTTCGCGGTGTCGAGCGCCAGCACGCCGCCCGCGAACCTGTGTTGCGTCCAATGAACGGTCATGGCGTTGACACTAACCTTCAAAATCAATTTGACAAGTTAGAATGGGCAGCCCAACGTCCGGAATGGAAATGGAAGGCCAGTCTTGCTCTATCTTTTCCAGCAGATCCTGAACGGGCTTCATATGAGCGCGCTCTATGCGCTGCTTGCCTTCGGCTATGCGCTGACCAACGGGGTCGTTCGCCGTACCAACCTCGCCTACGGTGCGCTGTTCGCCTTTTCCGGACAGACGATGATCCTGGTGGCCGTGTTCGGCTGGTACGCGCTCTGGCTGACCCTGCCGGCGACGGTAGCTCTGGGCATCCTCGCCGGCTTCGCCTATGCCGCCCTCGTCAGCGCCGTCCTGGCGCGGAACGTCTTTGCGCCGCTTGCGATCCGCACGCCCAATGCGGTGGTCGTGGCGACGCTCGGTGTCGCGCTCATGCTGATGGAGATCGGCCGTATCGCCGCGGAAACGCGCGATTTCTGGCTGCCGCCGCTCCTTGCCCGACCGGTCGTCTTCGCTTCGCAAGGCGGCTTCCGGGCGACGCTGACGGTCATGCAACTCGTCAATTGCGGCGTGATACTGGCGGTCCTGGTGTCGGCCACGATCGCGCTCGCACAGTCGCGTTTCGGGCGGCGCTGGCGGGCGGTATGCGACGATCCGAAAGCCGCGGCCATGTGCGGGGTCGATGTGCCTGCCGTGTTCAGGCGCGCGATTTTGGCAGGGGGTCTCGCAGCCGCGCTCGCCGGCATCCTCACCGGGCTCCATTTCGGCAATGTCAGCTTCGGCACCGGGCTGGTGTTCGGACTCAAGATCCTCTTCGTCACAGCGGTCGGAGGTTACGATTCACCCCCGCGAGCGGCGGCCGGCGCCGCCGTCTTCGGCATGGCGGAGAGCCTGTGGTCCGGTTATTTCCCGATCGAATGGCGCGATGCCGCCGTTTTTCTGGGCCTGGTCGCGTTGCTCGTCCTGCGGCCCGGGAACGAGGAAACGCGCACAGCGCGCCCCTGAATTCCACGGACCGCGGGCCCGACCCGACGCGACGTCATGCGAGACCATCGTCGTATTCTCACCATCTTTTCCCGCGCCTTCGATCCTGTTATCCACCTGCTCGCCGCGACCTCGTGTATATTCGCACGAGCTTCGGCGGATAGGCATGCCGGGAAAGATAAAAGGGAACGTCCGGCCTGCCTCGCGGAGGAAACAACCGGAGGAACTTCCATATGGCAGGGCTTCTCGCTCTTTCCAGAGCAATAGATCGCCTGAACGAATTCATCGGCAAATGGGTGGCATGGCTGATCCTCCTGTCGATCCTGATCAGCGCCGGCAATGCGGTGATCCGAAAGGCCTTCAACGTCTCGTCCAATGCGTGGCTCGAACTGCAATGGTACCTGTTCGGCGCCGCCTTCCTGCTGGCCGCCGCCTATACGCTGAAGCAGAACGAGCATATCCGGATCGACGTCGTCTACGGCGCGTTCCCCCGGCGCGTCCAGCATTGGATCGATCTTCTTGGGCATATCTTTTTCCTGATGCCCTTCGTGCTGCTGATGATCTACTACTTCATCCCCTATGTGACGTTGTCGTTCCGCTCGGGCGAAATGTCTTCGAGCGCCGGCGGGCTTATCATATGGCCAGCCAAGGCGCTGCTTCTCATCGGCTTTGCGCAGCTCGGCATCCAGGGCATATCCGAGATCATCAAGAAGATCGCGATCATGCGCGGCCTAATCGAGGATCCGAACCCCTTCGTGACGGCCCATGAGCAGGCCGAGGCCGAGGGGAAGGCGCTGGTCGAGGAGCTGCGCTCATGATTGAGTTCATCGCCCAGAACATGGCGCCAATCATGTTCTTCTCGCTGATCATTTTCCTGTTGATCGGCTATCCCGTCGCCTTTTCGCTGGCCGCCAACGGCCTGCTCTTCTTCTTCATTGGCGTCGAACTCGCGCCGCTTTCCAACGGCACCATCAACCTTTCCTGGCCGTTGCTCTATGCCCTGCCGGAACGGTTCTGGGGCACCATGGCGAACGAGACGCTTCTGGCGATCCCGTTCTTTACCTTCATGGGCATCGTGCTCGAACGCTCCGGCATGGCCGAGGATCTCCTCGACACGATCGGCCAACTTTTCGGCCCGATCCGCGGCGGCCTCGCCTACGCGGTGATCCTGGTCGGCGCATTGCTCGCCGCCACCACCGGCGTCGTCGCCGCCTCGGTCATTGCCATGGGTCTGATCTCGCTGCCGATCATGCTGCGCTACGGATACGACAGGCGTCTCGCTTCGGGCGTCATCGCAGCCTCCGGCACGCTGGCGCAGATCATTCCGCCATCCCTTGTCCTGATCGTGCTGGCCGACCAGCTCGGCCGCTCGGTCGGCGACATGTACAAAGGCGCGATGATCCCCGGCCTGGTCCTGACCGGGCTCTACATGATCTATATCCTGGCGATGTCGATCATCCGGCCGAAATCTATGCCGGCACTGCCGCTCGAGGCACGCACGCTGGGTTCCGGCGCGACATCGCTCGTCGTGGCGCTTGCCGCCGCGGCGGTCGTCGCATACGCGGCCCATGTCTATCTCTCGCCCACCCATGGAGCCAATGCCGATATCCTCGGCGCGACCGTCGGCGTGATCGTCATCTACATCGTCGCGGTCCTCGACAAGAACATGAAGACCAACATGATGTCGCGGCTGGCACAGCAGGTCATCATCGTCCTCATCCCGCCGCTCGCGCTGATCTTCCTCGTGCTCGGCACCATCTTCCTGGGCATCGCCACCCCGACCGAGGGCGGCGCGATGGGCGCGGTCGGCGCACTGATCATGGCGGCCGCCAAGGGCCGGCTGACGCTCGATGTCGTCCGGCAGGCGCTGACCTCCACCACGAGACTGTCGTCCTTCGTGCTGTTCATCCTGCTCGGTGCCCGTGTGTTCTCACTGACCTTCTACGGGGTCAACGGCCACCTCTGGGTCGAACACCTCCTGGTGTCGCTGCCTGGCGGGGAAGTCGGCTTCCTAATCGCGGTGAACGTGCTCGTGTTCTTGCTGGCCTTCTTCCTCGATTTCTTCGAGCTGGCCTTCATCATCGTGCCGCTCCTTGCGCCGGCCGCGGACAAGCTGGGCATCGACCTGATCTGGTTCGGCGTGCTGCTCGGCATCAACATGCAGACGAGCTTCATGCACCCGCCCTTCGGCTTCGCGCTCTTCTACCTGCGTTCGGTCGCGGCGCGCGTGCCCTATCTCGACAAGATCACCGGCCAGAAGATCGCCCCGGTCACGACAGGCCAGATCTATTGGGGTGCCGTGCCCTTCGTCTGCATCCAGATTGTCATGGTGGCCCTCACCATCACCTTCCCGCAGATGGTGATGCACTACAAGGGTCCGGTGGTGAACCCAGCCGATATCAAGATCGAGCTGCCGCCTCTGAGCGGATCGAACCAGCCCGGGCTTCCCGGCCTCGGACTGCCGCCGCTCGGCGCGCCTCCGACCGATGGCGGGAACGCGCCGGCGACCCCGGCCCAGCCGCCGGCCAACGATCTGACGCAGCCGCCGAAGTTCAACTGAACGGCTCCCTGGGCCACGACGGCACCGGACCTCTTCCACAATCGGTCCGGTGCATCCGTGACCGGGGCAAAGCGCCCAAAACAAAAGCCCCGGAGCGTCGCCGCTCCGGGGCTTTTGTTTGTGGTTTCCGCGAGGATCAGAGCTTGCCGTTGCGCTGCTGGATCATCATGAAGGTGTCGAAATTGTATTCCGCGATCTGCGCATTCAGATAGTAGTCCTTGCGGAACGCGACGATCGAATCCCAGATCTTCTTGAATTCGGGCAGCGTCGAGGTCATCTCGGCGTAGACTTCATTGGACTTGTCGAAGCAAGCCACCAGGATTTCCTGGCTGAACGGACGCAGCTGCGCGCCATTGGCGACGAGGCTCTTGATGGCCGCAGGATTCTTGTAGTCGTACTTCTGCAGCATGTCGGCGTCGGCGGCCTGACACGCGGTGCGCAGCAGCGACTTGTACGCAGGCGACAATTCCTCGTACTTGGCCTTGTTGAACATGAAATGGACGGTCGGGCCGCCTTCCCACCAGCCGGGATAATAATAATACGGCGCGACTTTCTGGAAGCCGAGCTTCTCGTCGTCATAGGGGCCGACCCATTCCGCGGCGTCGATCGTACCCTTTTCGAGTGCCGGATAGATGTCGCCGCCAGCAAGCTGCTGTGGCACCACCCCGAGCATCTCGACGACCTTGCCGGCGAAGCCGCCGATGCGCATCTTGAGGCCCTGCAGGTCGGCGACGGTGTTGATCTCCTTGCGGAACCAGCCGCCCATCTGCACGCCGGTATTGCCGCCGGGGAAGCCGATAAGGCCCTGCGCGCCCAGGAACTCGTTGTAGAGATCGATGCCGCCGCCATGATAGTGCCAGGCATTCATGCCGCGCGCGTTAAGTGCGAACGGAACGGCCGCGCCGAGAGCCCAGGTCGGATTCTTGCCCCAGTAGTAGTAACCAACCGTATGGCATGCCTCCACCGTGCCGGCGGTTGTGGCGTCGGCAGCCTGCAAGCCAGGAACGATCTCGCCCGCCGCGAAGGGCTGGATGACGAAATTACCGTCGGTCGCCTCCGACAGCATCTTCGACAGCACCTCGGCGCCGCCATAGATCGTGTCGAGCGACTTCGGGAAGGACGAGGCCAGTCGCCACGTCACCTTCGGATTCGACTGGGCAATTGCCGGTGCCGCGAGCGTTGCCGCGGCAGCAGCCGCGCCGACGCCGGTAGCACCGGCCTTTCTGATGAATGAACGACGATCCATGAATTCTCCTCCATTGTTCTCGTTCGGTTGCGCCATGCGGCGGATGAAAAAATTCCGTTTCTTCGGCGCGCCGCACAATACATCCAATGCTTGTCCTGTCCAGCATAGCGCCGATCCGAAAGCCAGTAGCGTAGAAATACCGACAAGAGAATATGCTCAGACTTTAGTTGCACGCGTGTCCGTCCCGCCCGGCCATCGCGCGGGGAGTTGGAAATGCCGCCGATCCGCATTAGATTTGGGCTCATCATCTTGCCCGCTGGACGGGCCATTCGCGAGAGAACGGAATGCTGCAGCCATTGGTGGCCGTGTCGACGGATGTCCGTCACTTCGAGAATTACACCTGGCATGCTGCGCCGCAGCAATATCTCGATGCGGCGCTGACCGGAGCTGGCGTGCTGCCGGTCCTGGTGCCTTCCTTCGGTGCCCGTCTCGATCTTGACCAGTTGCTTGCCTCGGTGGACGGCGTGATGATCACGGGATCGAAGTCGAACGTCCATCCCTCCCTTTACGGCGGCGAAGCGAGCGAGGCGAACGGCCCCTACGATCCAGACCGCGACGCGACGACCTTGCCGCTGATTCGCAAGGCGATCGACCATGGCGTGCCGCTGCTTGCAATCTGCCGCGGCATCCAGGAACTCAACGTCGCCCTCGGCGGAACGCTCGCGACGGAAATCCAGGAGCGCGAGGGCTCGCTCGATCACCGGGCGCCGGTGAGCGACAGCCAGGACGAACGCTTTGCCATCCGCCAGGACGTGCGGATCAAGCCGGGCAGCTGCCTGGCCAGTGTGTTCGGCGCCGGCGAGATCAAGGTCAATTCAGTCCATCGCCAGGCGGTCGGTCGGCTGGGCGAGCGCCTGGAGATCGAAGCGGTCGCCGAGGACGGGACCGTGGAAGCGGTGTCGGTGAAAGGCGCTCGCGCATTCGCCGTGGGGGTGCAATGGCATCCGGAATACTGGGTCAGGTCGGACGACGCTTCCGCCCGCATCTTCAGGGCCTTCGGCGATGCCGTCCGGGCGCATGCCGCCGGTCGCGCCGCTGCCAGGCAGGCCGCGGAGTAGACGCCCCTACCCGCCTGCCTTCACGAGCGACATCGGGCGCAGGCGCGGCTCGAAGGATTCATAACCGGCCCCGTCGGCGATCGCGAATGCGGCCAGCACCGATCCTTGCCTATCGCTCAGGACGATCACGCCGTCCGGCATTTCCCGCCAGGAACGAACCGTGGTCATCCCAGTCATGACGTCGTCGCACGCTGGCTCTGCGATGAGCCTCGCCGAGGCGCTGTCCAGGCGATCGAACTTGGTCACGAGACAGGACCGGTCGCCAGTCGAGAGCTGGAAGTGTTCGGCGCCCGACCGGACGTCGTCGTTCCGAATAGTCACCGCGGTCGTGAGATCAGCTTCGCTGCCATTCAGCCGGGAGCCCATCAGCGCCGTCGTCATCAGCGCCGCAGCCAACACACCATGCCACAAGAAACCCATCGAAAAATCCCTCACAGAAATCCTGACGCATCGGATTCCCCCAGGTCCGGTGCGGGCGAGCGCCAAGCATGCGCCCTTCCCCTTAAACAGGGATTAACCTTACCGATAGGTTTAAGGCTTTTTCAGGCCGGCCGACTCGGGAACCGGCGTCAGCGGCCGGCCCTCGGAAAACCATGCCACGAGATTGTCGACCACGAGATCGGCCATCGCCTGCCGCGTGTGGACCGACGCCGACCCGACATGCGGGAGCAGGCTGGCATTGGGGAGGTCGATGAGCGCCTGCGGCACACGTGGTTCGTCGGCAAAGACATCGAGGCCCGCAGCCCGGATGGTTCCGTCGGACAGCGCCTTGATCAAGGCCTCCTCATCGACGGTGCTGCCGCGCCCGAGATTGACGAAGACGCCATCCGGACCTAGCGCCCGGAGCACTTCGGCATTGACCGCCTTGGCGGTGGAAGCGCCCCCCGGCGCGACGGAGATCAGCGTGTCGACCGCCTCTGCGAGGCCGAGCAGGGTGGGATGATAGGCATAGCTGACGCCTTCTGCCGGACTCCGGTTGTGATAGGCGATCGGAAGCCCGAAAGCCTCGAGCCGGCGGGCGATGGCGAGACCGATCCGCCCGAGGCCGAAAATGCCGACGCGCCTGCCCCGCAGCGTCGCCTTGGACAGGGGGTAGCCTCCGTCCCGGACCCAACGTCCTTCGCGCAGCCATTTCTCCGCGCGCGGCAGTTCGCGCACTGCGTTGATCAACAGCCCTACGGCGGTGTCGGCGACTTCCTCGGTCAGCACGTCCGGCGTGTTGGTCACAACCACGCCTTTCCCGGCAGCATATTTGGCGTCGACATGGTCGTAGCCGACGCCGAAGCTCGCTATGATTTCCAGCTTCGGCAACGCGTCGATGAAGGCCGCATCCATTGTGGCCATGAGGGCGACGCCGCGGATTTCGTCAGCCATGCCGGCCGTCAGCAAGGCTGGGTCGGCGCTCTCGATGCGCAGCATCCGGAAGGTCTCGCCGACCCGCGTCACTGCATGGTCGTGCAGCCTGCCGGGAACGAGAACGGCGATATCCTTCAAGTCGCTCATCGAGCATCCATCCTGTTTCTCATTCCTCAGCGCTCGTGAGGCCGTGCCGTCGACTGGCGCACGTGCAGTTCGGGCCTTATGAGCTCCTGCGAGGCACGCACCGCGGCGCCGTTCAAGCGGTCGAGCAGCACGCGGGCGGCACGACGGCCGACCTCGCGCTGTCCGTTCCACACCGTCGTCAAGGCCGGCGTGGCGATTTCCGCTTCCTCGAGATCGTCGTAGCCGGTCACCGAGATGTCGACGCCCGGTGTCAAGCCGGCGCGCGAGATGCCGTTCATGAGCCCGATGGCGACGAGATCGTTCCAGCAGACGGCAGCCGTGGGCTTGTCCTTCATGGCCAGGAACTGGCCGGCGGCCTCGAAGCCGGCCTGCTTCGTGCGCGGCCCCGGCACGCGCCAGTGTGGCTTCACCTCCAGCCCCGCCGTCTCCATCGCGTTCAGATATCCCTGGTAGCGATCGCGGCCCGTCGACGTTTGGTCGGTGCCGCCAATCATGGCGATACGCTGATGCCCGAGCGAGATCAGGTGGTTGGTGGCGAGCGCCGTTCCATAGGCGTCATCGCCCCGAAAGGCGGGAACACCGGCGCCTTCGACCGTGCGCGCGATCAGCACCGCCGGCAGGCCGTTCTCCTCGGCCATGCGGATGTCTTCCGGCGGCGTTCCGATGGCCGGAGACATGATCACGCCGTCGGCGCCGAGTTGCAGGAGCGTGTCGATGAAGGTGCGCTGCTTTTCCAGCTGGTCGTAGTGATTGGACAGGATGAAGGTCTGCCGGCTGCGATCGAGCTCGCTCTCGATGGAGCGGAGGATTTCCGCGAAAAAGGGATTCATGATGTCGTGGACGACGACGCCGACGATTCCCGATCGCGAGGTCCTGAGGCTCGCCGCGCGGCGGTTGTAGATGTAGCCGATGGCGCGGGCATGTTCCTTGATGCGGTCCCGGGTCCCTCCCGCCACGAGCGGACTGTCGCGCAGGGCGAGCGAGACCGTCGCGGTGGAGACGCCGAGGGCATCGGCAATGGTGGAAAGCTTGATCTTTTGTGCCAGGACGCCCTCGCGGACCTAACCAATACTGAAAGGTTTGAAACCGGCTTATGCCATTGCAGACAGAAGAATCAAAGCTTTTTGGCCAGCTCGTCGGTTTCGGCGGTGGGTCCGGCGCTGCTGCGGAGTCTGAGCATATGCTCGCGATAAACGATATAGAGCCCGCTCGCCACGATGATCCCGGCGCCGATCACCGTCCAGCGGTCCGGCAACTGGTTGAAGATCATATAGCCGGAGCCGATCATCCACACCATTTGCAGATAGGGATAGGGCGCAAGGGCGGTCGCGGTCGCGATCCTGTAGGCGCGGACCAGCAGCCAATGGCCAAGTCCGCCATAGACACCGAGTGACAGGATCAGGAACCAGCTCAGCGCATCGGCAGGCATCGTACCCTTCAGCGGCACGAATGGGAAGAGAAGCAGGACGGGCACGATCGCGGAATAGAAAATGAGGCTTTCCGCCGTCTCGTTTGCCGAGAGGGATCGCGTCATGATCGAATAGAGCGAGTTGCTCAGCATGGCGCACAGCGCGAAAATGTGCCCTGCCCCGAAGGCACTCATCCCGGGCCTGGTGATGACCAGCACCCCGACGAGGCCTATGAGCACGGCCAGCCAACGCCGCCAGCCCGCCCACTCGCCGAGCATTGGCCCGGCAAGGGCTGTGATGACCATCGGGCCGAAAAACATGATCGATACGGTCTCGGCGAGCTGCAGTGTCTGCAGGGCAAGAAAGTTGAAGATCGTCGAGCCGAACAGGAAGACGGCACGCAGCGACTGGCGCCAAAGGCTATGCGCCTTGAGCCGCTCAGGCTTCTGCCATGCCCTGAACAGGATGATCACCAATCCCGCGTGGACCGCGAAACGAACCCAGGTGATGAAGCCCGAATCGAAGCCGGACAGCACGAGATACTTGGCCGTGCTGTCGAGAAAGGTGAAGAGGACGCCCGAGCCGAACACAAGCAGGATCGCGGATCCCGGCGCAGCGCCGTCCGTCGTCGGTAAATGTTTGTTCACTTGCACGCCGTGGGAAGAAAAGCGATGGGCCTCTTGTCGGCCAGCCTTGCCCGGACGGCAAGGGGAAATGTCCGGCGCGGCAAAAAACCACCACGCCGACACGGCCTATTCGATTTCGTCCGGCTCGGGGCCGGAGAGATCCGCGCCGTTGCTCGAAAGATTGGATTCGATCCTGGAGAGCAGTTTTGCAAGCGTCCTCTGCTCTTTCTTGTCCAATCCCTTCAGCGCCTGCTTTTCGGTCTTGCGCACTGATTTCTCAATGGCGCGAATGGTATTCCGGCCGACCTCCGTCAGAAAAATATGGGCTTGGCGAGCATCGGTCTCGGACGCACGCTTGTCTAGAAAACCCTGGACCTGCAAGCGGTTGATCGTCTTGGTGATGGTCGGGGGCCTGACGCCCAGCCGCGCCGCCAGCTGGCCCGGCGTCTGGCCGTCGGACTGGTCGAGCGCCAGCATGATCTGGTCCTGGCCGGCGTAGAAGCCATGATCGAGCAATCGCGCCGCCAGCGCCGTTCGCGCCAGCCGCGCCGCCGAATGGAGCCGGTTCATCGTGGCGCTCTTGTCAGCCTTGGCCATGGGCCCTCCTCGGAAAACCCCGCTGCAGGGGAGAAGAATAACCGTCATCCAGACGATAGCAACGCTTTCGAAGGATCGGCCGATCCTTTGCCGGCAATCCGACGACGCGGACAAAGGAATGCCAGACCCGCGTTTCAATTAGATGACAAACGAAAATGGCTGCTTCTTCCCGAAGGAGGCCGGCAGGGATTAGGGCGTGCAAAACCCTGCCGCCCATCCTATATGGTTGCCAACAACCCATCACCCTTTCCCGTGAGAGCGCAGAATGAGCGAAGCTCAGACACAGATCCCCGTAACCGTGCTTACCGGCTATCTCGGCTCCGGCAAGACGACGCTTCTCAACCGCATCCTCTCCGAGAACCATGGCAAACGTTACGCCGTGATCGTCAACGAGTTCGGTGAAATCGGCATCGACAACGACCTCATCGTGGAGTCCGACGAGGAAATCTACGAGATGAACAATGGCTGCGTGTGCTGCACGGTGCGCGGCGATCTCATCCGCACTGTGGAAGGCCTGATGCGCCGGCCCGGCCGTTTCGATGCCATCCTGGTGGAGACTACCGGCCTTGCCGATCCCGCACCCGTCGCCCAGACCTTCTTCATGGATGAGGACGTGCGGTCCAAGACCAAGCTGGATGCCGTGGTGGCGCTGGTCGACGCTAAGCATTTGCCGCTGAGGCTCAAGGACTCCAAGGAAGCGGAAGACCAGATCGCCTTCGCCGACGTCGTGGTTCTGAACAAGACGGATCTCGTTTCGCCGGAAGAGTTGCGCGACGTCGAGGCGACCGTCCGCGCGATCAATCCAAGCGCGCGCATCCATCGAACCCAGCGCGCCGGCGTCGACCTCCGGGAAGTGCTGGATCGCGGCGCGTTCGACCTGAAGCGGGCGCTGGAGAACGATCCGGATTTCCTCGACGCGCACGATCACGATCATGACCATGACCATGACCATGACCATGATCACGACCATGATCACGACCACCATCATCACCACCACGATCATGATCACCACCATGCGTCGCCGATCCACGACGTGACCGTGCAGTCGGTGTCGCTGCGCGGCGGCGAGATGGATCCGAAGAAATTCATGCCCTGGGTCGAGAAGATCACGCAGGTCGAGGGCCCGAATATCCTCCGTCTCAAGGGCATCATCGCGTTCAAGGACGATCCGGATCGCTACGTGATCCAGGGCGTCCACATGATCGTCGAGGGCGATCATCAGCGGGCCTGGAGGGATGGCGAGAGGCGCGAGAGCCGGCTGGTCTTCATCGGGCGCAAGCTCGACGAGGAGCGGCTGCGCAGGAGCTTCGAGGCCTGCCAGGCCTGACGCTTCCGATCGTCCCGGACGGCCGCTTCCACGGTGAAGCGGCCCCGCAGACCGCCCAAATCATTCGAATACGGACTGCCCGAACTCATGCCTACTGTCGCACCGCTGGATCTCGACGGCCATTGCGTCACTGCCGCCTTCATCGGCGGCGTGCCCTTCTTCGCGCTGGCGGATGGCAACGTGCATTGGCTGGATCATGGCCAGAAGTCGACGGTGGCGCATGACGGGCTGCTCTGCGCCGTCGCCGACAGCGGCGCGAAACGGCTGGTCAGCGGCGGAGAGGACGGCAAGGTATCCTCGCTCAAGGCCGATGGGACGCTTGAAACCCTGATCGAACTTGGCCGTAAATGGGTGACGAACGTCGCCATCGGCCCGCAGGGCGCCATTGCCGCGGCGACCGGTCGTAACGCAACCGTGCTTTTTGCCGATGGCAAGACGAAGGAGTTCGCCCATCCGCGCACGGTCGAAGGTCTTGCCTTCTCGCCCAAGGGAATGCGTTTCGGCGTCGCACGCTACAATGGCGTGACGCTGCATTTTCCGGCCGCGGAGGGAAAGCCGGTCGAGCTCGAATGGGCGGGCGCGCATACCGGCGTCACCTTCTCGCCGGACGGCAATTTCGTGGTCACGACCATGCAGGAGAACGCGCTTCACGGCTGGAAGCTGGCCGATGGCAAGCACATGCGCATGAGCGGTTATCCGGCCAAGGTCAAAAGCCTGTCCTGGAGCGCCAAGGGCAAATGGCTGGCGAGTTCCGGCGCGCCGGCGGCAATCGTGTGGCCGTTCCAGGCCAAGGATGGCCCGATGGGCAAGGCCCCGCTGGAACTCGGGACGCGCGGAAACACGATGGTGACGACAGTCGCTTGTCATCCGAACGAGGATATCGTGGCGATAGGCTACGAGGACGGCATGGTGCTTGCGGCGCGCTTCGCAGACAGCAAGGAAGTCCTGCTGCGACGCCCGGGCCAGGGCGGCATCACCTCGATGGGCTGGGACGAAGAAGGACGCCGCCTCGCCTTCGGCTCCACAGCGGGCGATTGCGGCGTGATCGACATAGCGGGCTAGTCCCGACGGTCAATGGAGTTGACCGTTGCGGCCGGTTCGGCACGAGAAGCAACCGGCCCAGAGCTTGGCAACCGCGGTTTTTGCGGGGGTCCCCGGCCGGTGCGTCACTCGACCACCTCTCCCCGCTCGCTACCGGATTTACGTTCCTGCGGTACCGTAGCGGCAACCTTTGCAGTTGAGCGTGGCTGTTCTGGACGTCGGCTTCTTGTTGGTCATGCGCTCGCCCGCATATAGAGAGAGGGTAGAGCGGAGGGCAGGAATGGATTTCGAGGAGACCGCCAAGGCGACGATCGGGGGCATCGCGGCGGCGCGAATCGCGGGGATGAGCGTGCGTGAGGCGGAGGTTTTCCGCAAGGCGCGGCCGAAAACGCAAACCGCGGTCGGCCGAGGCGCGAAGGGCTATCTCGGCGGTGTGCCCATGCATTGGATGAAGGACTGGCCGACGCCCTTCCCGATCCTCGTCGAGCGGGCGCGCGGGGCCGTCATCACCGACATCGACGGCAACAGCCTTGCCGATTTCTGCCTGGGCGACACCGGATCGATGTTCGGCCACTCGCCCGCACCTGTCGCACGCGCGATACGAAAACAGTCCTCGCGCGGCCTGACCTATATGTTGCCGAGCGATGACGCCCTGGCTGTCGGCCTGCTCCTGGAGCAGCGCTTCGGCCTGCCCTTCTGGCAGATCGCGACAACGGCGAGCGACGCCAACCGTTTCGCGCTGCGTGTCGCCCGCGCCGTCACCGGCCGGTCGAAGATCCTGGTCTTCAACGGCTGCTATCACGGCGCGGTGGATGAAACGATGGTACGCATGAAGAACGGCGTTGCCATCAACCGCCCCGGCCTCGCCGGCGAGTTCCGGGACTTGACCCAGACCACGCGGATCGTCGAGTTCAACGACCTGCCGTCGCTGGAAGCGGCGCTGCGCCAGGGCGATGTGGCCTGCGTCATCACCGAACCGGTCCTCACGAATTGCTGCATGGTCCAACCGGAGCCCGGCTTCCACGACGGCCTGCGCCGCATCACGCGCGAGACCGGCACATTGCTTCTCATCGACGAGACCCACACCATTTCGACTGGTCTCGGCGGCTATACGAGGACGCACAGGCTGGAGCCGGACCTGTTCGTGCTCGGCAAGCCGATAGCCGGCGGCGTGCCGGCGAGCGTCTGGGGCATGAGCAGGGAGGTCGCCGACCGCTACGAGGCCTATAACCGAACCAAGGAGCCCGGCTATTCCGGCATGGGCACAACGCTCTCCGGCAACCCGTTGCAGTTCGCAGCCATGCGCGCCACGCTCGAAGGGGTGATGACGGACGTGAACTACGCCCACATGGATCGGCTGGCCGACCGGCTGGAACGTGGCCTGCGCGGCGCGATCGAAAGCCATGGTCTGCCCTGGCACGCGCTTCGCGTCGGCGCGCGTGTGGAGTTTGTCTGCGCCCCCGGTCCGCTCCGGAATGGCGGCGAGGCGGAAGAGGCGCACGCGCCGGAACTCGAGGCGGCGATCCATGTCGCCCTGGTCAATCGCGGCGTACTGATCGCGCCCTTCCACAACATGATGCTGGTCTCGCCGGCAACGACGACGCGGCAGGTGGATCGGCTGATTTCAGCCTTTGGCGATATTGCCGCCACGCTCGCGCCATGAGAAAAGCCCCCAGCTTCCGGTCTATCCAAAGGTCACCCATGCGTTCCCCCTCCGGCTCCACGCCCGACGAGGCCAAGGCGTTCCTCGAAGCCCATCCAGAGATCGAAGGCATCGACATCGTGCTCACCGACGCCAACGGCATCGGTCGCGGCAAGATCATCCGCCGCCATGAACTGGCGGGCCTCTACGAGAATGGACGGCATCTGCCGATCTCCATCCTCGGGCTCGACATCACAGGCGAGGATGTGCACGAGACCGGGCTGATCTGGGATTCCGGTGACGGTGACCTGCGCGCATGGCCCATTCCGGGGACGCTGGTGCCTCTCCATGGCACCACGCCGGCACGGGGCCAGGTCCTGATGTCCATGTACCATCTCGACGGCACCCCGATGACGTCGGACCCGCGCCATGCTCTGGCCCGCCAGGTCTCCATTCTGGCCGAAAAAGAGCTTCATCCTGCCGGCGCCTTCGAGCTCGAATTCTTCCTGCTCGCCAATGAGCGTGACGGCGAAGGCCGGGTTCAACCGGCGCGGGCAGTGATCGATGGCCGGCGCAGCGCCAAGACCGAAGTCTATTCGGTCGACCACCTGCACGGCATGGAACCGCTCTTCTCCGACATCTATGCGGCGGCGAGGACCCAGGACATACCTGCCGAAACGGTGATCTCGGAATACGCGCCTGGCCAGTACGAGTTGACCCTCAATTACCGCAAGGACGTCATGCGTGCCGCGGACGACCTCTTGATGCTGAAGCGCCTCGTGCGAGCCCAGGCCCGCCGTCATGGCCTGACCGCCTGTTTCATGGCGAAGCCAATCGAAAAATATGCCGGCTCGGGCATGCACTTCCACGTGTCGCTGCGCGATCGCGACGGCACCAATGTGTTCACCGAAGCCCGCGAAGGAAGCTGGTCGCCGTCGCTCCTGCACGCCCTCGGCGGGCTTGTCGGGACCATGGCCGAATCCATGCTGGTCTTTGCGCCGCACGCCAATTCCTGGCGGCGCTTCGTGTCGCAATCCTACGCGCCGGTGGCGCCGACCTGGGGCGTGAACAATCGTTCCGTCGCCTTGCGCGTGCCGGCCGGCGATGCGAGGAACCGGCGCATCGAGCACCGTCCATCCGGTGTCGACGCCAATCCCTATCTGGTCGCCGCCACTGTGCTGGCAGGGATATCCAAAGGCCTCGACGAGAAGCTCGACCCCGGTCCGGAGACGACCGGGAATGGCTACGAGGCTGCCTCGCGCGACCGTTCGGACATGCCCAGCGATTGGAAGACCGCGATCGAGGCGGCCAAGGCATCCGCCTTCCTCCGACGCGCCCTGGGCGAAGACCTGCACCGCACCTTCACCGCGATCAAGGAGGCGGAGTATCTGCGCGTTGCCCGAACCGTGAGCGAGCTCGATTACCACCTCTATCTCCACGAGGTGTGAAAACCCGGCGCCCACGTCGATCACATTTCGAGCCGACTGCGGAAAATTGCTGGCAAGTGGCACGAACAGAACATATCATGAACGTATGTTCTCGATCCGCGACAAGCTCGCCATTCTCTCGGACGCCGCCAAATATGACGCATCCTGCGCATCTTCCGGCGCGGAAAACCGGAATTCGCGCGCGACCCGGGGGATAGGCTCGACAGAGGCAACTGGCATCTGCCATTCCTACGCTCCGGATGGTCGCTGCATCTCGCTTCTGAAGATCCTGCTGACCAATTTCTGCATCTACAACTGCAGCTATTGCATAAACAGGTCCTCTTCCAATGTCCGACGCGCACGCTTCGCCATCGATGAAGTCGTGCGTCTGACCATGACGTTCTACAAGCGCAACTACATCGAAGGGCTTTTCCTCTCCTCAGGCGTAATTCGCTCCCCTGATGAAACCATGGCGGAAATGGTGGAGATCGCGCGCCGCCTGCGGGTCGAAGAGAGATTCGGGGGATACATCCATCTGAAGACGATTCCCGAATGCTCTGCCGACCTGATCGAAAAAGCTGGTCTGTATGCCGACCGGCTGTCGATCAATGTCGAATTGCCGACCGACGATGGCGTCAAGCAACTTGCGCCGGAAAAGAACCCGGGGACTATCCGGCTTTCAATGGCCAAGCTTAGAAGCAAGATAGAGGAGAAGAGCGAACCGACCCTGAAAACGAAAAGACATGCGCGCTTCGCACCGGGCGGCCAGTCCACCCAGATGATCATCGGCGCGGACCGCACATCGGACGCCGAGATCCTGCGAAGCAGCGCCAGGCTCTATGGCAGCTACCATCTGCGCCGCGTCTATTATTCAGCATTCAGCCCGATTCCGGACGCGTCCTCCGCCCTTCCTCTCAAGAAGCCGCCGTTGATGCGCGAACACCGGCTCTATCAGGCGGACTGGCTGATGCGCTTTTACGGGTTCTCACAGGACGAAATCCTGAAAGGGGCAGATGGCGGAATGCTCGACCTCGAAATCGACCCTAAGCTCGCTTGGGCCCTTCGCAATCGAGCGTCCTTCCCCGTGGACGTCAATCGTGCCGAGCGCGAAGAACTGTTGCGCGTCCCTGGCCTGGGCACAAGAGCGGTGAAGCGTATCCTTACGACTCGCGTGCATCGCTCGCTTCGCCTGGAAGATGTCGGACGCCTTTGCCAGTCCGTTGCCAAGATTCGTCCGTTCATCGTCGCTGAAGGTTGGTCGCCGGCGAAATTGACGGACCAACCGAGCCTTCGCGACAAGCTCGTGCGCCCGCCTCGGCAATTATCGTTGCTTTGACCATGACCCAGGCAGCCCTCGCCCTCAGCCGCTATGATGTTCGCCTCGCCGGCGAGACCGACTTCGCTGGATGGCGCGACGCCGCGCGCCAACTGGCTTTGGCAGACGTTCCGCCCGGCGATGTGGCGTGGGCCGTTTGCGAAGGCACGTCAGGCATCTCTCCGCCGCCACATGCTACACGGCTCATGCCATTGAAGGTGCCGAGAGACTTCGTTCAGCGCGCCGAAACCGTCATTTGCCACGCCGACCCGCAGCGTTTCGCCTTCCTATACCGCCTGCTCTGGCGGCTGAGCACTGAGCCCGACCTGCTGAAGATCGCTTCCGATCCGGATATCCGGCATTTCGAGGCACTGGAAAAGTCGGTGCGACGCGATCTTCATAAGATGCGGGCCTTCGTGCGCTTCAGAGCAATTGGCGACGGGGAAGATGCACGCCATGTCGCCTGGTTCGAGCCTCAGCATTTCATCCTCGAGCGCAACGCATCCTTTTTCGTCAATCGCTTCACCGGCATGCACTGGACCATCCTGACACCCTATGCATCAGCGGATTGGGACGGTGAGCGATTGTTTTTGGGGCCGGGAGCATCGCGAGACGCGGTGCCTGCGGAAGACGACGCGGAGGAGCTTTGGCGGACCTATTTCTCCAGCATCTTCAACCCCGCGCGGCTGAAGGTGAAAGCCATGCAGGCGGAGATGCCCAAGAAGTATTGGCGGAACCTTCCGGAGGCTTCGCTCATTCCCGGTTTGATAGCGGGCGCGGACAAGGCCGCGAAGGAAATGATTGCCAGGATGCCGACAACCCCAGCGCCACACCACGCAAAGGTGCAGGCACGCCATTGGCCGGTTCGCCCTCCGGCCAAACCCGATATGGGCGAGAACGCGGCTTCTCTTCCAGCTCTGCGCAACGCGGCACGCGACTGCCGCGCCTGCCCTTTGTGGCGAGATGCCACCCAGACCGTTTTTGGTGAGGGGCCGGCAGATGCCTCGGTCGTTTTCGTCGGCGAACAGCCAGGAGACCAGGAGGATATCGCCGGCAAACCCTTCGTCGGACCGGCGGGCAAGGTGTTCGACAAGATTCTGGAAGAAGCAGGCGTCGATCGTGGCGACGTCTACGTCACCAATGCGGTCAAGCATTTCAAGTTCGAGCCTCGCGGCAAGCGTCGTATCCATTCCAAGCCCAATGCCGGGGAGATCCAGGTCTGCAATGGCTGGCTGACCAAGGAATTGAAGCTGATCGAGCCCGAACTCGCCGTGGCGCTCGGAGCAACGGCGGCGCAGTCGTTACTCGGCAAGGCGGTCCCGGTGACCAAGATGCGCGGCCAGGTGATCGAACGCGACGACGGATTGCGGGTTTTCATCACCATCCATCCCTCCTTCCTCCTGCGCATTCGCGAAAAGGCCGATGCCGCGGCAGAGCGGGAGCGATTCCTCGCAGATATGAAGGCGGTCAGAGAATTGATGGCGGCATAGGTTCAGACGCCGCCCCAACGCTCCCTGTTTCCGTAGCCCGCCCCACTACGCCCCTCGGGCTCTGCTTCCGGTCGAGCGATCTTTTTGCCGGGTCCCGACGTCCGTTCACTTCTAGAGATTCCTAGGCCGTGGGGAACCGGGCCTGTCCTGTGCAGTTCGGGAACGCCAATCCGGACTCAATCTCAGGAGCAGATAGAATGATCAAGATCGCAATCGTCGCCGCAGCCGTCTCATTCGGCATGAGCATGGCAGCTGTCGCCCAGTCGTCGAGCGGGGGAACCACGTCCGGGGGTGGAATGGCCGGCGCTGGCGGAACGGCCGGCAATGCAGGCAAAGGCGATTCAACGCAAGGAATGTCCAGCGGCTGGACAGGAGCCGTGGGGAACGCGTTTTTCAGCGACCCAGACCAAGGTACCCTGAGAAGCCCGGACGAAATTCGGCAGAGATGGTCCAGCTTGACCCCTGAGCAGCAGGCCCAGGTTCGTTCCGATTGCCAACAAATGGCGAGCGCCGGCTCGATGTCGGGACCAGGCGCTGCGACTGGGAAGAATTCCGCTACGGGCGCGCCGCGCGGGACCACGGACCCCTTGGAAGACTCCACGGACAGCACGACAACGGGCAGCGTTTCCGGTGCCGGGACCCGCGATGCAACCACGACCACGGGCGGCACATCCGGTGCGGGCGGAACAAGCCAGATGCAAGCGATGACAGAGGCTTGCACGCTGGTTAAGGGCATGTAACGCGGCGAGGCCGGGTGGGCGAAGTCCCTGTTCGCCCGGCTGCCCGCCGAAATCCGCTGCAATCCTCAACCTGCTCCCGACATGTGACAGCGCGCCGCGCGTTCCCTTTGCACATTGCTGAACGTCGGCGTTGACCCAGACTGCGGATCACGGTTTGCTTGGCTTGCGTCACGGTAACGCCCTTGGTTCGCTAGACAGATCTCCGCTCGCGAAGCTCGTTGTGGATGTGCGTAGCGGCCAAAGCGGCATGCCCAAACCCTACCGCAATCTGGTTGAGCGCCTTGGCGACATCGCCGATTGCGTAGAGTCCCGGCACCGATGTCGCGAGATGCGGGCTGACCACGACGTATCCCTCGTCGTCGCAATCGGCGCCCATCATCATTGCGAGCTCGGATTGCACCTCACAGCCCATCGCAAGATAAATCACATCGAGCTCGCGGTTCGCTGAGCCACAGGCCACGTCGAAACCAGTGTCTCGACGGGTCACATTGTCAACATTGTCACAGATATCGATTCCAGCCATAGCAGCCTTGCTGCGCGTCTTCTCGCCAACATCCTGACGATCGTTGAAGAGCATGGACACATGCGGAGAATAGTCCTTCAGGAACAGCGCTTCCTTCAGCGCCCGCCGTTCAGGCCCCAGGACACCAATGCGTTTGCGCTTCGCTTCATAAGCGTCACAAACCGGGCACAGCCGCACGGAACCGTTTGCAATTCCCTCATGGAGTCCCACTATGTTCGGGGCTTTGTCGAGGACGCCGGTGGCAAGGATCACGTATGATGCCTTGATTGTACCGCCCCATTTCGTCGCGATCATGAAAAAACCCTCGCACCTTCGGACCGCGCCGACAGAGCCTTCGACGATCTCTGCACCATAGGCTTTGGCCTGATCCCTCAGGCGACCGAGCAGTTCCTTGCCGCTTATGCCTTCGGGAAAGCCTGGACAGTTATGGGTCCTGGGGATGAGCTTCGCGCGTGCATCTCCGGCGTCCAGCAGCACGACTGAACGCAGGAACCGGGAGAGGTAGAGCGAGGCTGTAAGGCCTGCAGGCCCCCCGCCGATGATGGCGGCGTCGAATAGATGATCATCGCTTGATTGGGGCATCGCCGCCCAACACGTACCGATGCGGATTGTTCCGACAGCTAACGAAGCGCCAGGCGCGGTTGGCGCGTTCTACAGCATGTCGCCCAAAAGTGCGCAGCGGTTTTGGGATAACGAGACGCGCAAATCAAAATACCTAAAGCGTGTCGCCAAATCCGATCATCGGCGACACGCTTAGGTCGCGCTCTTGGAGCGCCTCTATCGGACAAGAATCGCCCTGAGATCGTTGACGTTCGTCCCGGTCGGACCGGGGACGAAGAGGTCGCTCACCGAATTGAAGGCCGTCCAGGCGTTGTTTCCCGCCAGCAGCGTTTTTGCATCAAGGCCGGCGGCTCGCATGCGTGCGACGGTCGTGCCATTGGCGAAGGCGCCGGCATTGTCCTCCGATCCGTCGATGCCGTCCGTGTCGGCGGCGAGTGCGTCGATGCCGGGCACGCCGTCGATGCCGATGGCGAAGGACAGGAGAAATTCACTGTTGCGGCCTCCCTTGCCTTTCGCCCGCAAGGTGACCGTCGTCTCGCCTCCGGAGAGGATCAATACAGGCTTCCGAAAGGGACGGTCGCGCATGGCCACCTCGCGTGCGATCGCTGCGTGGACGGAACCGACGTCCCGCGCTTCCCCTTCGATGGAATCGGACAGGATGACCGCGTCAACGCCTTCACGGTGCGCTTCGGCAGCCGCTGCTTCGAGCGACACGGCCGCGGAGGCGATCACCCGCACCTCGTTGCGCTGGAAGCGTGCATCGTCGGGACGCGGCGCATCCGCGGCGGGCGAGTTCAGATGCGCCATGACGGCCTGAGGGAGCGCCATCCCATAGGTCTCGACGATGCGCAGAGCATCCGCTCGGCTGGTTTCGTCGGGCACGGTCGGGCCGGAAGCGACCAGCGCGGGATTGTCGCCCGGTATGTCCGAAACCACCAGTGAAACGACCCGCGCCGGAAAGGCCGCCGCGGCAAGCCGGCCACCCTTGATGCGCGAGACATGCTTGCGCACCGTGTTCATGGCCGCGATCGGCGCGCCGGACGCAAGCAGCGCCTCGTTGACGGCGATTTCATCGGCCAGCGTCAGGCCACCGGGCGGCGCGGGAAGCAGCGCCGAGCCGCCGCCGGCGATCAGGGCGACGACCAGATCGTCTTCGCTCAGTCCGGAGACCTTTTCCAGCAGGCGCCGCCCGGCTTCGAGCCCAGCTTGGTCCGGGACTGGGTGAGCGGCTTCAACAATCTCGATCCGGTCGCAGACCGCGCCATAGCCGTAGCGGGTGACGACCAGCCCCTCCAACGGCGCGTCCCAGGCCTTGTCGAAAGCGGCTGCCATCTGAGCCGCCCCCTTGCCTGCCCCTATGACGATCGTGCGCCCCTTCGGCTTGGGCGGCAGGTGTCTTCGGATCGTCAGTTCCGGATCCGCGGCGGCAACGGCAGCCCTGAAGATCGCGGTGAGGAATTGTCTGGTATCGATGGAAACCACTCCGTGCAGCTTTCCCGTGTCTGGAGAACCCCTCATCCGACCTCGCTCGATGAAACATCATGATCAACCCTCTGCCGGACCAAGCGCGAGGGCCTCGCCGTCGATTCCGAAATGCCTGGCAAGCGCCGCGACGATCACCTCATGGTCCTGCCGCTCCGGCAGGCCCGAGACGGCGATCACCCCGATCACGCCAGCGTCCTTGACATGGACGGGAAAGCCGCCGCCCGCAAGCACGTAATCGGCGGGATCGAGGCCTTCGCCGACCGGAAAGGTGCGGTCCGGTCGCGCCTTCTCCAGCACCATCCGGTACGTGCTCTTCAGGAACATCTTCACGACGTTCCGCTTGCGGCGCGCCCAGTTGGCGTTCGATCCCGTCGAGCCCGGAAGTGCTGCATAGAAGAGCGGCCGGTCCCAGGTCTGGATATCGATGACGATGGGAAGCTTGTCGGCCAGTGCGCGTTCCCGGATCAGGCTGCCAACGGCAAAGGCTGTCGCCTCGTCGAAACGATCGAAGACGAGCGCGGCCTCCTGTAGGGCGACTTTCCTGATGTCTTCGGCGCTGGCCATGTCGTCCCTCCCCGGAATTTAGATATCAGTGGAGCTTATCACGCTCTTCGCCGGCTTTCCCGCCACATAGACCTCTCTGATTGCCCGGTCATCCCCGAGGGTCTGGAGCAGGAACAGTTCCTCGGCCAGGCTCTCCACGGTTTCCATACGCAGGCGCATGACCGGCGTGGCTCGCGCATCGAGCACGGTGATGTCGGCGTCCGTGCCCGGCTCGAGCGTACCGATGCGATCGGCGAGCGAAAGGGCCTCGGCATTGCCGAGGGTGATCTGCCAGAAGGCAGCCAGCGGATTGAGCTTCTCGCCGTTGAGGGCGATCACCTTGTAGCCCTCGTCCATCGTGCGCAGCATGGAATAGTTGGTGCCGCCGCCGACGTCGGTGGCCACCGCGATGCGCAGCGGTTTCTCGCGCCGGCGATAGCCCTGATAGTCGAACAGCCCCGATCCGAGGAACAGGTTCGAGGTCGGGCAGAACACCGCCACCGAGCCGCTGTCCGAGAGCGCGTCAGCCTCGCGCTCCGAAAGATGGATGCAATGGCCGAACAGGCTTTTCCGGCCCAGCAGGCCATAATGCTCGTATATGTCCGTATAATCCCGTGACCACGGGTAGAGCTGCTGCGTGAACGCTATTTCGGTCTGGTTCTCGGAGAGATGCGTCTGCATGTGGAGATCGGGATGCTCGCGCATCAGCGCTCCCGCCATCTCCATCTGTTCCGGCGTCGAGGTGATGGCAAAGCGCGGCGTGAGAGCATAGTGCTGACGGCCGCGGCCATGCCATTCGGCGATCAGCGCCTTGCTGTCGTCATAGCCGGATTGCGGCGTGTCGAGCACGGCTTCGGGCGCGTTGCGATCCATCATCACCTTGCCGGCGATGTTGAGCATGTCGCGATCGTGCGATTCCGCGAAGAAGGCTTCCGCCGACTCCTTGTGCACCGAGCAGTAAGCCACGACCGTGGTCGTGCCCTGCCGCAGCATCTCGTCGAGGAAGAGCCGGGCGATGCGCCGCCCGTGCTGCGCATTCCGGAACTTGCTCTCCTCTGGAAAGGTGTAGGTGTTGAGCCAGTCGAGCAGTTCGGTGCCATAGGAAGCGATCACCTGCATCTGCGGCATATGCACGTGACAGTCCACGAAGCCCGGCAGGATCAGGTTCGGACGATGGTCGACCGTGGCGACGCCGTCGCCGGCAGTCGCGGCGATCTCTGCATAGGGACCAGCCGAGACGATCTTGCCATTGGCGATCAGCAGCCCGCCGTCCTCTTCGTAGCGATAGGCGCCGCGATCGTCCGTGCTGTCGGGCCAGCGAAGGAAGGTCAGCGTCCGCCCACGGATCAGGATTTGGTTCATGGCAGGCTCTTCCGTTCGATTCGGGGATCTGCATCCCGTTTATCCGGACAGCATGGCGGCGGAAACGTCCTACTGCCGCGCCTCCTCGAACCAGGCCACGAGCAGCGCGCGCTCCTCGGGGCTGATCTGGGTGACGTTGCCCGGCGGCATGGCGTGGCTGCGGCCGGCCTGCAGATAGATCTGGCGGGCGTGGTCGGCGATATCGGCGTCATTGTCGAGCACTACACCCTTCGGCGCGAAGTAGATGCCTTCATAGGACGGCTCGGCCGTGTGGCACATGGCGCAGCGCCCCAATACAGTATCGCGGACCGCCGGGAAATGGGTCGACGCCGTGAAGACCTGAGCCGCAGCGGCGGCCTTCGGCTCACCGGTCAGCACCTTCGGCACCGTCGAGAGCCAGATAATGACGATGAACAGGACGGCGGCAACCAGCCAGGTCCAGGTCGGGTTGCCTTTGCGCGCATGGACCGTGTTGAAATAGTGCCGGATCATCACGCCCATGATGAAGACCAGCGACGCGATCACCCAGTTGAACTGCGTGCCGAAGGCCAGGGGATAGTGGTTCGACAGCATCAGGAACAGGACCGGCAGCGTCAGATAGTTGTTGTGCAGCGAGCGCTGCTTGGCCTGGGCGCCGAGCGCCGGATCCGGCCTGCGCCCGGCTATAAGGTCTGCGACCACCTTCTTCTGGTTCGGGATGATGATGAAGAAGACGTTCGCCGACATGATCGTGGCGGTGAAGGCGCCGAGATGCAGGAAAGCGGCGCGGCCGGTGAAGAGCTGTGTATAACCCCAGCTCATGAACACCAGCACGGCATAAAGCACGAGCATGAGGCCCGTATCGCTCTTGCCAAGTGGCGATTTGCACAACCGATCATAGATGATCCAGCCGATGCCGATGGACGCGATCGAAATGCCGATTGCGGTCGGAGCCGAGACATCCAGCACGTTGCGGTCGATCAGGAAGAGGTCGGCCCCGGCGTAATAGACGACCGCGAGCAGTGCGAAGCCCGTCAGCCAGGTGGAATAGGCCTCCCATTTGAACCAGGTCAGATGCTCGGGCATGTGGGACGGCGCGACCAGATATTTCTGGACGTGGTAGAAGCCGCCACCATGCACTTGCCACTCCTCGCCATACGCGCCTTCGGGAAGACCGGCATGTTTGCGCAGGCCCAGATCGAGCGCCACGAAATAGAAGGACGAGCCGATCCAGGCGATACCGGTGATGACGTGCAGCCAACGCACGGCAAAGCTCAGCCAGTCCCAGGTGATCGCCAAATCCAGCATGCAGTGAAACCTCGTCCCTCGATTGTCGGACTCTACGTGTCTGCGGCCTGACGGAAAGACCGTGCCTGCACGATGACTTTCAAAAAAAAATGTAAAATGCTACCCGGAAAGGACCAGCCTACGGGATTTGACGACGCATGGCCTATCTCGACAATATTGCCGTTTTCGTCCGCGTGGTCGAGTTGGGCAATCTTTCCGCCGCCGGCCGGGACATGCGCATCTCGCCGGCGGTTGCCTCCAATCGCATCAAGGAGCTGGAGAAGCATTTGGGCGTGCGGCTCTTCAACCGCACGACGCGGCAACTGATGCCAACCGAGCACGGCACGGTGTTCTATTCCGGCGCCAAGCAGGTGCTCGATGCAATCGTCGAGGCCGAGGCAGCGGTGAGTGCCCTCTCCGGCCAGCCGCGGGGCACGATCCGGGTCACCGCGCCGCTCGGTCTCGGCCGTCGCTTCATTGCCTCGGGCATACCGGATTTCCATGACAAATATCCCGACATCGAGGTCCGCCTCCGCCTCTCCGACCACAATGTCGACATCCTCAGGGAAGGGATCGACGTCGCTTTTCGGCTCGGCCTGATCGAGGATTCCAGCCTCAGGATGCGCGGCATCATGGAATGCGAGCGCGTGCTGGTTGCTTCGCCCAGATATCTCGAAGCACGCGGCGAGCCGACCGTGCCCTCCGAGCTCGTCACCAAGAGACATGACTGCCTGATGCTGCGTTTTCCCGGCGCCAAGGAACACCATTGGACGCTGAAAACCCCGGGAGGGCCGGCCAAGTTCGAAGTGCACGGCCCCTTCGATTCCGACGATGGCGACGTGCTCACCGGCTGGGCGCTGGCCGGCCGGGGCATCGTCAACAAACCGCGTTTCGAAGTGGAGCCCTTCATCCGCGACCGCCGGCTCAAGGTGATCCTCAAGGACACGCCGCCGACCCCGGTGCAATTCGCCGCCGTCTATCCGCACAAGAAGCTGCAGGATCCCAAGGTGCGTCTCTTGCTCGACTTCATGGCCGACCGCTGCCAGCGACTGATAAGGGATATCTTGGCGGGGAGGTGAGCGCCTCGACGGCTTGTCATGCCTGCCGTGACAGGGCCGTCATGATCTCCGCGGCGGCAAGGGCTGCGATCACGGCGGGCCGCTTGTCCTTCACCGCGTCACCGCCGATCGGCGAGACGAGGCGGGCGAAGGCTTCCTCGCTTCCGCCCGCAGTTTTCAGATACCAGCTCCGGAACGTCGCCTTCTTGGTCTTGGAACCGATCATGCCGACATAGGCTGCATCGTCGCGCTTCAGCGCCTCCGCCACGATCAGGAAATCGAGCGCATGGTCATGGGTGAGAACGACGAAGGCGGCGCCGGCCGGTGCGTCACGAACCATCTCCTCGGGAACAGGCGTCACCCTCGTGCCGACCTCCCCCGGCATGCCCTCCAGAGCATCGGCGCGTGTCTCCACGACTGACGTTTGCACCGGGAGCAGCGAGAAGGCCGTCGCGAGCGCATGCCCGACATGGCCGCCCCCGAACACATAGACGTGCGGACGGCCGGCATCTTCGGCTTGGGCGACCCTGATCAATTCATCCTGAAGCGCCTTGTCGACCGGCCTGATGCCGACAGCCACGCGGCCGCCGCAGCATTGTCCGATCTCGGGTCCGAGCGGAACGTCGAGGGCGACGGATCCGCGTGCCTCCCGGCCGCCAAGGAGCGCCCGCGCCCGGTCGATCGCCATGAATTCGAGCTGGCCACCGCCGATGGTACCGTAAATGGCAGTGGGCGAAACCAGCATCCAAGCGCCCTTCTCCCGGGGCGTCGAGCCCTTGGCATCGGTCACCTCCACCAGCGCCACGCCAGGCGAGGCAGCGAAGAAGGCGCAGAGGGCGGCGGATGTGGTCATGGCGAGCGCCGGCTATGTCGCGCTCGACGTTGCCCCCCACTGTCCTGCCGGACATCTCCCCCACAAGGGGGGAGATCGGCTGTCTCGGACGACGGCGCTCTTCCTGCAATGCTGGCGATTGGCGAAACCCGATATGAAGGCCGATCTCCCCCCTTGTGGGGGAGATGTCCGGCAGGACAGAGGGGCGCGCGCAGGAGTGCAGCCATCTCAAATACATAAGACCGACAACCGCACGGCGCTACTTCCCCGCCTCCGCGCGCAGGCGTTCGATGGCCATGAGCACACGTTCCGGCGTGGCGGGCGCGTCGAGCCGCGGGCAGATCTTGTGATCGGCCACGCTGGCCACCGCATCGGACAAGGCATGCAACACCGACATGGCCAGCATGAAGGGCGGTTCGCCCACCGCCTTCGAACGGTGGACGGTCGGCACATGCGCTTCCGGCCAGTCGGCCAGCGTCACGTTGAAGATCTTGGGCCGGTCGGAGGCCAGCGGGATCTTGTAGGTCGAGGGTGCGTGCGTCCTCAGCCTGCCTTTCTCGTCCCACCAGAGTTCCTCCGTCGTCAGCCAGCCCATGCCCTGGATGAAGCCGCCCTCGATCTGCCCGAGGTCGATGGCCCGGTTCAGCGAACGGCCGGTCTCGTGGAGAATATCGGTCCGCTCGACCAGGTATTCGCCCGTCAGCGTATCGACCGACACTTCCGAGCAGGAAGCGCCATAGGCAAAATAATAGAAAGGGTGCCCCTCGCCCGTGTCTCGGTTCCAGTGGATCTTCGGCGTCTTGTAGAATCCCGCCGCCGAAAGCTGGATACGGGCGAGATAAGCCTGTTTCACCAGGTCGTCGAAGGCGATTTCCTGATTGCCCACGCGGACCCTATTGGGCAGGAACACGATCTGTTCGGCCGGCACCTGATATTTGTCGGCGGCGAAGTCGGTGAGGCGCTTGCGGATCTGGCGCGCCGCGTCTCGCGCAGCCATGCCGTTGAGATCCGATCCCGAGGAAGCGGCCGTCGCCGACGTGTTCGGCACTTTTCCGGTCGTCGTGGCGGTGATCTTCACCCGGTCGAGGTCGATCTGGAACTCCTCGGCCACGATCTGCGCCACTTTGGTGTAGAGCCCCTGCCCCATTTCCGTGCCGCCATGGTTCAGATGCACGGAGCCGTCGGTGTAGACATGAACGAGCGCGCCGGCCTGGTTGAAATGGGTAGCGGTGAAGGAGATGCCGAACTTCACCGGCGTCAGCGCCAGGCCGCGCTTGATGAAGCGGCTGTTGCTGTTGAAAGCAGCTATCTGATCACGCCGCCGCGCGTAATCCGAGCTTTGCTCGAGCTCCGCCACGATCCGGTGAATGATGTTGTCCTCGACGGTCTGGTGGTACGGCGTGACGTTGCGATCGGTGTTGCCGTAGAAATTCCGCTTGCGGATTTCGAGCGGGTCCTTGCCGGTCGCGAAGGCCACTTCGTCGATGACCCGCTCGGCGCCCACCATCCCCTGCGGGCCGCCGAACCCGCGGAATGCCGTATTCGAGACGGTGTTGGTGTAGAGCGGCGCCGAGCGCGCATGCACGGCCGGATAGAAATAGGCGTTGTCGCAATGGAACAGCGCACGGTCCGTCACCGGACCGGAAAGGTCCGACGAGAAGCCGCAGCGCGCCGCATAGGTGTAGTCGACACCTAGTATTGTCCCGTCGTCGTCGAAGCCAACCTCGTAGTCCACCATGAAATCGTGCCGCTTGCCAGTTGCGGTCATGTCGTCGTCGCGGTCGGGCCTCAACTTCACCGGACGGCCGAGCTTCTTGGCCGCGATGGCGGCGACCGCGGCGAACTGGTTCGACTGGGTCTCCTTGCCGCCGAAGCCGCCGCCCATGCGGCGGACCTCGACGGTCACGGCGTGGCTCGGCACGCCGAGCGCATGGGCCACCATGTGCTGCACCTCGCTCGGATGCTGGGTCGAGGAATAGACCGTGACGTCGCGGTCCTCGCCCGGCACGGCCAGCGCGATATGGCCTTCGAGATAGAAATGGTCCTGGCCGCCGATCCGCATCCGCCCTTTCAGCCGGCGCGGGGCGCTGGCGATCGCCTGGGCGGCATCGCCGCGCTTGAGCGTCAAGGGCGGCGTGACGAGCTTGTCGTTGACGGGATCGAGCGCCTCTATGTCGAGGATCGCCGGCAACTCGTCATATTCGACGACTGCGAGCCGGCACGCGCGCCGCGCTTCCTCGCGTGTCCTCGCGACGACCGCGAAGATCGGCTGTCCGTGGAACTCGACCCTGCCCTCCGCGAGCACCGGCTCGTCGTCGCGGCCGCTCGGCGAGATGTCGTTCTCACCGGGTACGTCCTCCGCGGTGAGTACCGCGACCACGCCTTTCGCCGCGCGCACTGCGGCAAGATCGACCTTCACGATCGTGCCGTGCGCAACAGTCGACAGGCCGAGGCACGCATGCAGCGTGCCGGCCGGCTCCGGCATGTCGTCGATGTAGATGGCCTCGCCGGTGACATGCTTGTGCGCGGAATCGTGGCGCTGATCGGTGGCGACGCCGCCCCTGATCTTCCCGGCTTTCAGGTCGGCGCTGGCGTGCTTGTTCATGACCTCCCCCTCACGCCGGCTCGTGGCGCGAAATCTGGACGGGCACGCTCGTGTCGCTGGTTTCCGCGAGGAAGCGACGAAGCAGGTTCTTCGCGGCGAGCGACCGATATGAGGCGGTGGCGCGCATGTCGGTGAGCGGCGTGAAATCCTCATCGTACCGAGGCAACGCGGCCTCGACCGTCGCTTCGTTCCAGGGCCGGCCGATCAAGGCCGCCTCGACCGCCAGCGCCCGTTTGGGCGTGGCCGCCATGCCGCCATAGGCGATGCGGATCGCGGCGACATTGCCATCGCCTGCCAGCGTCAGATGGAATGCGCCGAGCGCCGAGGTGATATCCTCGTCCCGGCGCTTCGAAATCTTGTAGACGGCAAAACGGCTCGACTTGTTCGGCAACGGCACATGCACGGCCTCGACGAATTCGCCGAGCTGGCGATCCTGCTTGCCATAGGCAATGAAGAAATCCTCGAGCGGCATGATGCGGCGCATATCGCCCTTGCGGAGCGTGAGCGACGCGCCGAGCGCGATCAGGGGCGGCGGCGTATCGCCGATCGGCGAGCCATTGGCGATATTCCCGCCGATCGTGCCCATATTGCGGATCTGTTCGCCGCCGATGCGATCGATCAGGCGGCCCAGCGGCGGAATGCGCTCGGACAGCGCGGCGAACGCCTCCGTGTAGGTCACTCCGGCGCCGATCGTGACGATCCCGTTCTCTTCCGAAATGGCGCGCAGTCCGTCGAGCCCGCCGATGAAGACCGAGGGTGAAATGGGCCGCATGAACTTCGTCACCCACAGGCCGACATCGGTCGAGCCCGCGACCACGGTCGCCTTGGGTTCGACTTCCAGCACAGCGGCGAAGTCGTCGACGTCGGCCGGCACGATCAGGCGCTGTTCGCCCGCGCCGATCTCGACACGTGCGCCGTCGGCGAAGGCAGCCAGCCGCGTCGCGATCGCCTGCCGCTCGACGGCAAGCGGATCCTTCCCGCTGTCGCCATAGCTGGAGACGGCGCGCGCCGCACGCACGATGGCCTCGTAGCCGGTGCAGCGGCAAAGATTGCCCTGAAGAGCCTTTTCGATCGTCCCTTCGGACGGCTGCGGGTCCTGCATCCAAAGACCGTAGAGCGACATCACGATGCCCGGCGTGCAGAAGCCGCACTGCGAGCCGTGGAAATCGACCATGGCCTGCTGGACCGGGTGGAGCTTCCCATCAGCACTCTTCAGATGCTCGATGGTCACCACATGAGTGCGGTCGAGCGAACCGAGAAAACGGATGCAGGAATTGACGCCTTCATACACGAGCTTGCCGTCGACCAGCTTGCCGACCAGGACGGTACAGGCGCCGCAGTCGCCCTCGGCGCAGCCTTCCTTGCTGCCTCGGAGGGAGCGGCGCAGCCGCAGGAAGTCGAGCAGCGTCTCCTCGGGGGAGACCGAAGACAGCGCGACGTCCTCGCCATTCAGGATGAAATGCAATTCGTTGCGGATCTTGGCCATGACTCAGCTTCCGCGATAGGTCGAGTAGCCATAGGGCGAAAGGAGAAGCGGCACGTGGTAATGTGCGCCTTCCGCCATGCCGAAGCGGATCGGCACGACATCGAGGAAAGCGGGCGATGGCAGATCGACACCCTGGCCGCGCAAATAGTCCCCAGCGGCAAAAACGAGTTCGTATTCGCCCTCCGCGAATTCCGCTCCGTGGAGAAGCGGCGCGTCGCAACGCCCGTCTTGATTGGTCGAGACGGTTTTCAGATGGCTGCGCGACTCGCCCTCCAGACGATAAAGCGAGATGGAAAGTCCCGCCGCGGGTTTGCCAGACGCGGTGTCCAACACATGGGTCGTCAGGCACCCGCCCTTCTCCGTCGACATTGAGCCTCCCATCTGCGTTGCGAACGGTCAATCTTGCGCCATTTGGCCGCCCTGCATAAGACCCGGCGTGGCGAAGTGCCACAAAAAGACTTTCAAATTTTTTCGGGGGAATGCCCGTAATCCCCTTTGATATCCTTTTACCCTGCCTGTCGGGCATGGCCGGAACCCAGGGAATTTCATGCGTTACGTCAGAGATATGCGCGGCTACGGCGCCAATCCTCCGGATCCGGAATGGCCGGGAGGCGCTCTGGTCGCGGTGCAGTTCGTGGTGAACTACGAGGAGGGCGGCGAGAACTGCGTGCTCCATGGCGACGCGGCGTCGGAGGCCTTTCTTTCCGAGATCGTCGGTGCGCAGCCCTGGGCGGGCCTGCGCCACTGGAACATGGAATCGATCTATGAATATGGCGCCCGGGCCGGTTTCTGGCGGCTCCACCGCATGTTCACCGAGGCCGGCGTGCCGGCGACCTGCTACGGTGTCGCCTCCGCGCTCGCCCGCTCGCCCGACCAGGTCACCGCCATGCAGGAGGCCGGCTGGGAGATCGCCTCGCACGGCCTGAAATGGATCGACTACCGCGAGCATGAGGCGGAGGCCGAGCGCCGCGACATGGTGGAGGCGATCCGCCTTCATGCCGAGGTCAC
Organism: Rhizobiaceae bacterium; assembly: GCA_035556195.1. Lineage (GTDB taxonomy): Bacteria > Pseudomonadota > Alphaproteobacteria > Rhizobiales > Rhizobiaceae. The sequence goes on along the minus strand of DATMFK010000015.1, from coordinate 27,628 downwards.
CGGGGAGCGGCCCACGGGCTGGTACACCGGCCGCACCTCGGCGAACACCGTCCGGCTGGCGGCGGAGGAAGGCGGCTTTGCCTACATTTCCGATACCTATGACGACGACCTGCCCTATTGGCTCGACCATGATGGCCACGGCAATCCGATCGAGCCTCAGCTCATCATCCCCTACACGCTCGACGCCAACGACATGCGTTTCGCAACGCCCCAGGGTTTCAGCTCCGGCGATCAGTTCTTCACTTACCTGAAGGACAGCTTCGACACGCTTTACGCGGAGGGCAAGGCAGGGCGCCCGCGCATGATGAGCGTCGGGCTGCACTGCCGCCTGGTGGGTAGGCCCGGCCGGGCGGTCGCGCTCAAGCGCTTCATCGATTATGTCAAGACCCACGACAATGTCTGGCTTCCGCGCCGCATCGACATTGCCCGCCACTGGCGCGAACATCACCCCTACAGCGCCCCGGCACTGCGCCCGTCGCGCATGAAGCGCGACGAGTTCGTCGCCAAATTCGGCGGCATCTTCGAGCATTCGGCGTGGGTCGCAGAACGCGCCTACGAGCTGGAGCTCGGCCCCGCCCACGACAGCGCGGGCGGGCTGCACAATGCGCTCTGCCGCGTCTTCCGCTCGGCCCGCGAGGACGAAAGGCTGGGGGTGCTCAAGGCGCATCCCGATCTTGCCGGCAAGCTTGCCCAGGCCAAGCGCCTGACGGCGGAATCGGCGAGCGAGCAGGCGTCGGCCGGCCTCGATGCGCTGACCGACGATGAGCGAGAGCTGTTCTCCAAGCTGAACGCCACCTACGTGACGACCTTCGGATTCCCGTTCATCATCGCCGTGCGGGGGAAGACCAAGGCAGAGATCCTCGCAGCGTTCGAGACGCGGATCGGCAACGACCTTGCCACGGAATTCGCGACGGCCTGCCGCGAGGTCGAGCGCATAGCGCTTCTGAGGCTTCGCGATGTCCTCCCGCTTTAGGAACCGACCATGAGCTATTACGCGCCGAAGGGCGGACATCCCTCGCAAGACCAGTTGCTGACCGATCGCGCCGTGTTCACCGAGGCCTATGCGGTCATCCCCCGGGGCACGATGCGGGACATCGTCACGAGCTGCCTGCCATTCTGGGAGGGGACGCGGCTATGGGTGCTGTCACGTCCGCTGTCGGGTTTCGCGGAAACCTTCTCGCAATACATTATGGAGGTCGCGCCGGGCGGCGGGAGCGACAGGCCGGAGTTGGACGACGGCGCCGAGGGCGCGCTCTTCGTCGTGGAGGGCGAACTGACCGTCACCATCTCCGGCAGGAAGCATGTCATGGGGCCGGGCGGGTTCGGCTTCATCCCGCCGGCCAGCCACTGGACGGCACGCAACGAAGGTCTCGAGACCGTTCGCTTCCATTGGATCCGCAAGGCCTACGAATATGTCGACGGGCTCGATGCGCCCGACGCCTTTTTTGTCAACGAGGAGGCCATCGAACCTTCGCCCATGCCGGGCACCGAGGGCAGATGGGCGACGACCCGCTTCGTCGACCCGGCCGACATGCGCCACGACATGCATGTGACGGTCGTCACCTTCCAGCCGGGCGCCGTCATCCCCTTCGCCGAGACGCATGTCATGGAGCATGGCCTTTATGTGCTGGAGGGCAAGGCGGTCTACCGGCTCAACCAGGACTGGGTCGAGGTCGAGGCCGGTGACTATATGTGGCTTCGCGCCTTCTGTCCGCAGGCCTGCTACGCTGGCGGTCCCGGCCGTTTCCGCTACCTGCTCTACAAGGATGTCAATCGCCACATGAAGCTCGGCGGCTTCGGCAGGCGGGGGGCTTGAGCACCATGCGCCAGGTCGTCGCGAAGATCCTGACCCGCGAGAATTTCGCCGAATTCGGCGATGTCATCGATACCGAGACCGACACGCACTATTCGATCAACAACGGCAAGACCGAACGTTACCATGGCCTTGCGCGGCCGGAAGCGGCCGGGCCGAACGGCCACGTGCTGATAAACCTCTTCAAGGGCACGCCTTACGATTTTCCGCTGAAGCTCACCATGGTCGAACGCCACCCCTACGGCAGCCAGGCCTTCATTCCGCTGTCGCCTCGGCCCTTCGTGGTCATTGTGTGCCATGACGGGCCGGACGGGCCATCGGCGCCGCACGCCTTCCTGACCAAGCCCGGGCAAGGCGTGAACTATCCGCGCAACCTCTGGCACGGCGTGCTGACTCCGGTGGGTGAACCGCAGGATTTCGTTGTGATCGATCGTGGCGGCGACGGCTCGAACGTCGAGGAATTCCATTTCTCCCATCCTTACGAAATTCACCTGCCGGGGGTGTGACATGGCCGAAGCGTCGCTGATCGACCGGCTGTTCGACGTGATCGAAAGCGATATCGTGCCGAAGACCACCGAAGGCGTTGCCCGCGGCAACAAGCTCTTCGGCGCGGCGCTGCTCAGGAAGGACGACCTGTCGCTTGTCCTCGCGGAGACGAACAACGAACTCGAGAACCCGCTCTGGCACGGCGAGATGCATTGCCTGAAGCGGTTCTACGAGTTGCCGAAGGCGGACCGGCCGGACACCAAGGACTGCATCTTCTTGAGCACGCACGAGCCCTGCTCGCTGTGCCTCTCGGCCATCACCTGGACCGGCTTCGACAATTTCTACTACCTGTTCAGCCACGAGGATTCGCGGGATTCCTTCGCCATTCCGCACGATTTGAGGATCCTGAAAGAGGTCTTCACCCTCGATCCCGGCGGCTACAACGCCGAGAACGCCTATTGGAAGAGCTTCGCCATCCGCAAGCTCATCCGCGAATTACCGGCGGGAGAGCGGGAAGGGCTGGAAGGAAGGGCGACGCGAATAGGCGAAATATACGACCGGCTCTCGCAGGTGTATCAGTCGGGCAAGACCGGCAACGACATTCCTTTGAGGTAGTCGGGCGAGGGAAACATCTCGCCCTACGTTGCCCCCCTCTGTCCTGCCATCTCAAAAATGGCCCGCAGGCCGATGAGGAGCCTCCCGCAGATAGTCCACCCTACGCCGCATAACGGCGCAGAAACGGCATGAGATGCCCGAGCGTCTCCATCGGGTTCTCCTCGACGACGAAGTGGCCGGCGTCGATGCCGGCACCGACGACATCCACGCACCAGTCGCGCCAAGTGTCGAGCGGACCCGACGTCTCGCTCGGGAAACCCGCATCGCCCCACAGCGTAAGCGTCGGACAAGCGATCTTGCGGCCGGCCTCGCGGTCCGCCTCGTCGGCGCTCCGATCGTAGGTCGCGCCGGCGCGATAGTCGTTGCACATCGCATGGATGTGCTCCGGCCGGGCGAAACTTTCGCGATAATCATCGAGGGCGCGCGGATCGAAGGCCGACAGGTCCTTCGTCTTCGACCAGTTCGCGATCGTGTAGTCGATCCAGGCGACGGGCGCCTTCTCCAGCAGCATCTCGGGCAGCGGTGCTGGCTGCGCCAGGAACAGCCAGTGATAGGTCTTCATCGCGAAGTCCACGGTGAACTCGCGCCACATCTGCGAGGTGGGCACGATGTCGAGCACGCAAAGGCAGGTCGGCGCCCCCGGATGATCGAGCGCCAGGCGATAGGCCACCCGGCCGCCGCGATCGTGGCCGACCACGGCGAAGCGTGAATGGCCGAGCGAGCGCATGAGCGACAGCATGTCTTCGGCCATGGCGCGCTTGGAATAGGCCGAGTTGTCCGGCGTGTTGGGGGGACAGGATGACGCGCCATAGCCCCGCAGGTCAGGCATCACGCAGGTGAATTGCTGCATGAGCGCCGGCGCGACCGGGTGCCACATGGCGTGGGTCTGGGGGAAACCGTGCAGCAGGAGCAGCGGCGGCCCCTCGCCGCCCACCAAGGCGAAGATCTCGGCGTCCTTGGTGCTATGACGATACTCGCGCGCTCCGTCGAAAGGCATAGCCATCGCTCAGTTGCCGGTGCGGATGGCCGCGGTGGCGAGGCCGGCGCCGACGAGGAGCGTGCCGCCTGCCCGATTGAAGGCGCGGATGGCGCGCGGGTTGCGCACGAACTGGCGGGCGCGCGAGGCGACGAGCGCATAGCCGAAAGCATTGGCGAAAGCGAGCGTGAGGAAGGTCGTTTCGAAGATCGCCATCTGGGTGAGGAAATCCGCATGGCGGTCGATGAATTGCGGCAGAAAGGCCACGAAGAAGGTCATGCTCTTCGGATTGAGCGCCGTCACCAGCCAGGCATGGGCCATCATCTTCAGCGGCGGCGTCGCGTCGGTGCGCGGCTTCGCTTCCAATGTCCCTCCGGCGCGGAAGAGCTTGATGCCGAGATAAACGAGATAGGCCGCGCCCAGCCATTTCAGTGCCGTGAATACAGCGGCCGAAGCCATCAGCAGTGCGCCGATGCCGACCATCGAGAGCGTCATGGCGGTGAAGTCGCCGAGCGCCACGCCGACCGCCATCGGCAGGGCCGTGCGCCAGCCTTGGCCGAGCGCATAGGAAACGACCAGCAGGATAGTGGGCCCTGGAATGATCAGCAGGACGGCGGAAGCCGCGACGAAAGCGGCCCAGGTTTCGATGGCCATTATCTTCTCCTCGAAAGCAAGGTATGAAGCTCCGCCGCAGTGGCAAAGTAAAGGGGCAAAAGAGCGTCCTCGAGCCCCGCTCCGTCCCAACGTTGACAAGCCCTGCCATCAGGCGTAACGGGACCATCGTCCTGACGCGAGGAGATCGCGGCCGGACGTCCCAACAACCGAAACCGAAACGATGGACAGCCACTCTAGTCGCTTGGCGACTGTCGCGTTGCGGCACGTCGCCGGCCCCGAAAACCAGATCGAAAAGATCGCGTCCGGCATCTCGCGGCCGGTGGGCGTCCGTCAGGCAGGCTAGCCTGTCCGCTCACCTCCGGGTTCCGCCGGACCCGACATGGAGGTGAGCCATGAACAACATCTTCAATCTCGCTCGCGTCCGCGCAACCCGCGGTGCAACGTCCAGGAGCCGCCCGCTGCTGGATGCAGTCGCCAAGGTCGTGGCATTTCCGGTTCGTGACCGAGCGGCCCCGGAAAAGCCGGAAGACGCACGGCAGTTGGTGGCCGGCTGGCATATCGACCACGCCACCCGGCGGCTCGTCTGCAGGTGGCGCAAGGAAGGCTCCGCGGAGCCTTCCAGCCCTTGCATCGTGTCGTCGCGCCTCCTGCGCGCGACTCTGATAGGCACGAAGTCCCGCGCGGCGTAAGGCCTGTGTCCCCAAACTCGATATGGCTTGGGGAGAACATCCATCAATCAAGAACCTAGAGCGCGGGAGAATCTGAAGGATCGCGACGCGCTCTAGAGAACGCTCGGCCGGCGCAGATTCCACGCTAGGGGCCATTCACCCGGTTTTCGCCACGCGCACTATCCTGCCTGCCCGGCAATTCGGATGATTTAGTCTTTATCAACCATGTTTTGCGATCTTTGCAGGGTAGCAATGTGGGATCTGTCGCGTGTCGCGTATGCCAGCCTCCTCCTCGAATCCGGACACCTCTTCCGATGAACCGCCGCAACCGGCCCGTCGCACAGCATTGCTTGGCATTGGCGCGCTATCGCTGACAGGCCTGGCCGCCTGCACCCGCTCGCTGGATCTGCCGGCATTGCAGCTCGACGACGTCACGACCGGCTCGATAAGGCCAAAGATCAGCGTCGACAGGCAGGTGACGAGCCCCGACCTGATGTATGCGGCCTTCACCGACGAGGGGTTCGCCCTCCCCGCCATTCCCTATGACAAGGTCGAACCGAAATATCGCCGCCAGATCGTCGTCGACCCGACGGGAGAAGCGCCCGGCACGATCGTCGTGCGGCTCCAGGAGCGTTTCCTGTATCTGGTCCAACCCGGCGGCGACGCGATCCGTTACGGCGTCGGCATCGGGCGTGACGGCTTCCGCTGGTCGGGCCGAGCGAACATCCAATACGGCAAGAAATGGCCGACCTGGACGCCACCGCCGGAAATGATCGCTCGCAAACCGGAACTCGTGAAATGGAGTGGCGGCCAGCCCGGCGGGCTGGACAATCCCCTCGGCGCCCGCGCACTCTACATCTTCCAGAATGGCCGTGACACCGGTTATCGCGTCCATGGCTCACCGGAATGGTGGACGATAGGACAGGCCATGTCATCCGGCTGCGTTCGGCTGATCAATCAGGACGTGATCGATCTCTATAACCGCGTGAATGGGAAGACCCCGATCGTGGTCGCCTGATGTGGTAGAATGACGAACGGCCAATGGTGGATGGAGCCACTTTCATCTAGGATTTCGCCATTCACCAATCACCAGGGAGCCGCGCCATGGCAGGCACGTTCGTTATCGCACAAGGCGGCGGACCGACCGCAGTCATCAACCAGACCATGGCAGGCGCGATCGCCGAGATCCGCAAGCAACATCCCGGCGCCCGCATCCTCGGCGCGCGGCACGGCGTACGCGGGATCCGCGACGGCAACTATGTCGATTTCGCCGATGTGTCGAACGAAAGGCTGGCACAAGTCGCTGCTACTCCGAGCGCAGCGCTCGGATCGACACGCGACAAGCCCGATGCCACCTATTGCGAAGCCATCCTGAAGGGCCTCGAGACGATCGGCGCCGGCGCCTTCATCTATATCGGCGGCAACGACACGGCCGGCACGCTGGAAATCCTCGCCGGGGCAGCCGGCGGAAGGATGAACTTCGTCCATGCGCCCAAGACCATCGACAACGATCTTGTCGAAAACGATCATACGCCCGGCTTCATCTCGGCCGCCGAATTCGTGGCGGGAGCCTTCCGAAGCATCGATCTCGACTTCCGCGCCTTGCCTGGTGTCTATGCCGGGATCGTGATGGGGCGCCATGCCGGCTTCCTCACAGCCGCCGCGGCAGCCTGGCGGGACGAAGCGGATGACGGGCCGCATCTCCTCTATGTCCCCGAACGCGCCTTCTCGGTACCGCGCTTCGTCGATGATGTGCGTTCGACGCTCGATCGCCACGGCCGCTGCATCGTCGCCATTTCCGAAGGCGTCGCCGCGGAGGATGGCCGATCCCTGGTGGAAATCCTGATCCCGCCGGACCGGCTGGAGCGCGACGCCCATGGCAATGTGAAATTGTCCGGCGGCGACCTGGGCCTGGCCTTCGAACACGCCCTGCGCGACGGTCTGCCGGGAACACGCACCCGCGTCGACATTTTCGGCTACCTGCCTCGCGGCTATGTCGGCTCCATCAATCGGACCGATTCCCGGGAAGCGTTCGAAGCCGGCGCCTTCGCCGCGGCCGCCGCGATGCAAGGCAGCGGTTCCGTCGCCCTGCAGTATGACGGGGAAAAGACCGCGCCGAAGCTCGTCCCGCTCGCGGCCGTCGCGGGCAAGACGCGGCATATGCCGGAAGACTTCCTGCTGCCGGATGCCCATGCGCTGTCGCCGCAGGGCGTCGCCTATTTCGATCGACTTGTGCCGAGGAAGTACACGTTCGGCAGACCCTTCGTTTGATACCGCCCCGCCGATCGGTCCATTGCGCCTGGTATCGCGGTAAGGGCAACAGACTGGATACCATTCCAGGGCCTCGCCCATGAAGCCGAGGCGCTCGCGCAGAGCGCATCGACCGTCGGCGCTCTCGCTCTCCTGGGCGGTGGCGTGGTTCCCACTCGACTGCGTCGTTTTGCTTGTTCCAGAGGTCTCCGGAAGAGGTCCTTCGACCTTGAGACTCACATCCGCTTCCGTTATCGACGGGCCCTCAATGCTGCGTTGCGAGGAGATTTTTTCGCATCGCACAATCCCAAGCAGGAGCCTCCATGTCGTTCATCAATTCTTCCATCAAGCCGTTCAAGGCTCAGGCTTTCAAGCAGGGCAAATTCATCGAGGTCACGGACGCCGACGTGAAGGGCAAGTGGGCCGTGTTCTTCTTCTATCCAGCCGACTTCACCTTTGTCTGCCCGACCGAATTGAGCGACATCGCCGACCATTATGCCGAATTCCAGCGCCTCGGCGTAGAGATCTACTCGGTCTCCACCGACACGCACTTCACCCACAAGGCGTGGCACGACAGCTCCGAAACGATCGGCAAGGTGCAATACACCATGATCGGCGACCCGGCCGGGGTGATCACGAACAATTTCGGCGTCATGCGCGAAGGCCAGGGCCTGGCCGACCGGGCCACCTTCGTGGTCGATCCCGACGGCATCATCCAGGCGATGGAGGTGACCGCCGAGGGCATCGGGCGTGACGCGACGGACCTGCTGCGCAAGATCAAGGCCGCCCGGTATGTGCGCGACCATCCGGGCGAAGTCTGCCCCGCCAAGTGGCAGGAAGGCGAGAAGACCCTCGCCCCGTCGCTGCAGCTCGTCGGCAAGATCTGATCGCTTCCCCAGCGGGCCGGGCGCCATGCGGGCAGCCCGGCCATAAGCCGTAAGCCGCCCCTCGCCGCGCCGAAGAAGCGCCTGGGCGGGCGGAGCCAATACAACAGACAGAACGGCGGCTCCGGTGGCCGCCTCTGCGGGCGGCTCGATCCCGCCGCAGACCGCGTCGCCGGGACGCCGTCGGACATGGAGCCTGACGATGCTCGACGACGCCCTCAAAGCGCAGCTCAAAGCCTATCTGGAAAAAGTCGTCCGCCCAGTGCGGATCGTCGCCAATGTCGATGACGGCGCCAAGTCGCGCGAGTTGATGGACCTGCTTCAGGCCCTGCCGGCACTCTGCGACAAGATCGCGGTCGTCGAGGAACGCCAGCCCGGCCAGCGGGCGCCCTCCTTCGCTCTCACCAGCCCCGGGCACGACATCCAACTGCGTTTCGCGGGCGTTCCTATGGGTCACGAATTCACGTCGCTGGTGCTGGCGCTTCTGCAGGTGGGCGGCCATCCTCCGCGCCTCGAGCAGACCGTGATCGATCAGATCAAAGGCCTTCAGGGCGAATTCCGTTTCGAGACCTATTTCTCGCTCTCGTGCCAGAACTGCCCCGACGTGGTGCAGGCCCTGAATCTCATGGCGGTGCTCAATCCCAACGTGACACACGTCGCGATAGACGGCGCCGTGTTCCCCGAAGAGGTGGCCGCACGCCAGATCATGTCGGTGCCATCAGTCTATCTCAACGGCGAGATGTTCGACCAGGGCCGGATGGAGGTCGAGCAGATCCTCGCCAGGATCGACACGGGCGCGGCGAAGCGTACGGCGGAGAAGCTGAACGGCCAGGAGCCCTTCGATGTCCTCGTCATAGGCGGTGGGCCCGCCGGGGCCGCTGCCGCCATCTATGCGGCGCGCAAGGGGATTCGCACGGGCATCGCGGCCGAACGTTTCGGTGGTCAGGTGCTCGACACGATGGCCATCGAGAACTTCGTCTCCGTGCCTCACACCGAGGGGCCAGCCTTCGTCGCGGCGCTCGAGCAGCATGTGAAGGACTATCCCGTCGAGGTGATGAACCTGCAGCGCGCCGAAAAGCTCGCACTCGGAGGTGATCTCTTCGAAATCGAACTCGCCAGCGGCGCGACCCTCAAATCCAAGACCGTCATCCTTTCGACCGGCGCACGCTGGAGGCAGATGAACGTTCCGGGCGAGGAACTGTACCGGAACAGGGGCGTCGCCTATTGCCCCCATTGCGACGGCCCGCTGTTCAAGGGCAAGCGCGTGGCCGTCGTCGGCGGCGGCAATTCGGGCGTCGAGGCGGCGATCGATCTTGCCGGGATCGTCGGCCATGTCACGCTCGTCGAGTTCGAAGGCAAGCTGCGCGCCGACGACGTGCTGCAGCGCAAGCTGCGCAGCCTGGCCAATGTGACGATCCTCACATCGGCGCGCACCACCGAGGTGCTGGGCGACGGCCAGAAAGTGACGGGCCTGAATTACGAAAGCCGCACCGATGGGCGAATGCATGCGCTCTCGGTCGACGGCATTTTCGTACAAATCGGCCTCCTGCCCAACACCGAGTGGCTGAAGGGGACTATCGAACTCTCGCCGCGGGGTGAGATCGTCGTGGACCAGAACGGACAGACCTCGCTTGCCGGCGTGTTCGCGGCCGGTGACTGCACGACTGTGCCCTATAAGCAGATCGTGATCGCGGTCGGCGAAGGCGCCAAGGCCTCGCTTTCAGCCTTCGACTATCTCATTCGAACCTCTGCGCCGGACGCGGCGGAGGCCCGGGCCGCCTGAGAGTGCCTCCTGCATGCTGCCCGAACTGTGCAGCGGTTTGGGTAAGCGATATCCGACAGGAACAATAGGCTAAAGCGTGTCTGGCGAATCCGCGCGACACGCTTTTAGAGGGGCGTCGCCCCAGGTCTGACGGGGCGTCCGGGAGCAGCCCGGCCCTTACTGCTGGAAGAGCCTCATGATGCCCTGGACGGCGCTGTTGGCGATCGAAAGCGCCTGGATTCCGAGCTGCTGCTGCACCTGCAGGGCCTGAAGCCGGGTGGACTCCTCGTTCATGTCCGCATCGACCAGCGTACCGACGCCGCGATCGATGGCGTCGCGCAGGGCGCCGATGAACTCGTTTTGGAGATCGATGCGCGTCTTGGCAGCGCCGAGCGTGGCAGCCGAAGTCTCCAGGGCTCTCGATGCGGCATTCACGTGATTGAGCATGTCGTCGACCGAAGCCGCGCCACTTGCCGTGATGTCGAAGTCAACAACGGAGAAAGCCGCGCCGGTCGCCGGCGTGAACTGCTTGTCAAGCACCCCTTTCTCGTCGTTGTCTGCATTCTTGTCGAACAGTTTGGAGGCATTCACGTCGACCGTCAGCATGCCGACGCTGATGTTGCCGTTGGCGCCTCTGGTGAACGAGGCGACGATTTCCCGTTGGGGATCGAAGTCGGTCGTGGAGTCAACCGACAACCAGTTCTCGCCGGAGAACGATGCCGAATCGGCGATGCTCTTCAATTGATCCTGAAGCTGATCGATCTCGCTCTGGATCTTGGTCTTGTCCATGCCCGGCGTTTTGGCCGAAAGCAGCTTGTCCTTGATCTGGTTGATGACTTTGATGGCAGCATTGGTGCCGGTATAGGCCGTATCGACCAGGGCACCTCCGAAGCCGAGCGCATCCTTCACTGTCGACAGCGAAGAGTTGTCGGAGCGCATCGACGTCGCAATCGACCAGTAGGCGGCGTTGTCCTTCGCCTCGGCGACGCGCAGGCCTGTCGAAATGCGCGACTGCGTGGTTTCCAACGCCTTGTTCGTCGCCTGAAGGCTGGCCAGCGCCGTCATCGCGGAGACGTTGGTCAAGATGCTCGTCATTTATGCAATGCCTTTTAGGGATCCGGCCCGACATGGCCGACAGTGCAACCGACCCCGACATGGCCGGCAGAAATCAGGTCTCGTCCGAGGACTGAGTTGTCCCGGCGAGCAGATCGGACCCTAGGCAGACATGGTTAACAAAAGATTTACGAGCAGCCCGAAGCGGAACGGAATCTTAACCTCACGGCGAAGACGCTCCGTCACATGACAAACCGGGCCGGCATCGCTGCCGGCCCGGCTGCAATGGTCCTGTCGGCGCTTACTGGAAGAGCCTCATGACGCTCTGGACGGCGCTGTTGGCGATGGAAAGCGCCTGGATGCCGAGCTGCTGCTGGACCTGAAGCGCCTGGAGGCGTGTCGATTCCTGGTTCATGTCGGCGTCGACCAGCGTGCCGACGCCGCGGTCGATGGCGTCACGCAGGGACCCGATGAACTCGTTCTGCAGGTCGATGCGGGTCTTGGCCGCGCCCAGGGTGGCGGCGGAAGTCTCGAGCTTGCCGGCGACCTTGACGACTTCATTGACGACCGCTTCGAGCGCGTCCGGATCGATCGACGAAACGTCCAGCGTGGCGATCGAGAAGGTGAAGGCGCTGTAAGCCGGCGGGCTGCCGGCACCGGCCGAAACGCTGATGTCGGAATCGAGCAGGCCCTTGGTGGCTCCGGTCGTGGCCGTGGCGTCGAAGAGCTTGGTCTGGCTCGTGTCGACCGTCAGCGTGCCGATGGAGATCGCACCGCCGGCGCCGCGCGTGAAGGAGGCGACGATCTCCTTGTTGGCGATGTAGTCGGACGCGCTGGAATCGACCGACAGCCAGTTCTCGCCGGCGAAGGAAGCGGAATCTGCGATGCTCTTGAGCTGGCCCTGCAGTTCCTTGATTTCGCTCTGGATCTTGGCCTTGTCCAAGCCCGGCGCCATGGCCGAGATGATCTTGTCCTTGATCTGGGTGAGGACCTTATGGGCGGCGTTGGTGCCGGTATAGGCCGTGTCGACCTGGGCGGCGCCGAAGCCGAGCGCATCCTTCACCGTCGACAGCGAGGAGTTGTCGGAACGCATCGACGTCGCGATCGACCAATAGGCGGCATTGTCCTTGGCTTCGGCGACGCGCAGGCCTGTCGAAATGCGGCCCTGTGTCGTCTCAAGGTTCTTGTTGGTCGACTGAAGGCTCTGCAGAGCCGTCATCGCCGACACGTTGGTCAAGATGCTCGTCATGATAGTTCCTTGCCTGGAAGTCCGGGCCCATCATGGCCGGCACTCAACCCGGCCGCCTCATGGCCGGTAAAACATAGTCGCCGGACAACCACATGGGCCGGCGAATGCTGGTGAAGGTAAACGAGCTTGGTAAACAAAGCGTAACCCGATCAGGTCGGGATCGATACGACGCCGCGGCCCAGCATCGGCACCGCTGACAGCCGATGAGCGACCTGGCGGCCTGTAGTCTTCAAGAGGCGTCGCCCCGACGAGACGCAGCCGTGACTTGACGCTCCCGGATTCCCCGGCGAGAATTCCCGCTCCACATCGGGCCCTGGAGCGATCATGAAAGCCAGCGATGTCATGACGACCAAGGTCGCCACGGTCACGCCCGACCATAGCGTCCGCCACGCGGCCAAGATCATGCTCGAAAATCATGTCAGCGGCCTGCCGGTGGTCGACGATGGCGGCCGGCTGATCGGCATCGTCACCGAAGGCGATCTTCTGCGGCGCTCCGAGCTTGGACTCGCCACGGTCGCTTCTCCCAGCCGATCGCCCGAGGAACAGGCGCGCGCCTATGTGAAGGCCCATGCCTGGAATGTGAGCGGCGTGATGAGCGACAAGCTCGTCACGGTGGACGAGGACATGGACCTGGCGCAGATCGCGACGCTGATGGAGGAGAACAACATCAAGCGTGTGCCCGTGACCCGCGACGGCGGGCTGATCGGCATCGTCAGCCGCGCTGACCTTCTGCGCGCCCTGGCGTCGGCCAAGCTCGACGGAACCGCCCGCGGCGACGAGGCGATCCGGCGCAGTATTCTCGCCCGGCTGGATGAGAATACCGGCCTTGCCGGCATGAACATCTCCGTCACCGTATCCGACGGGCTGGTGCATCTCTGGGGCAATGTCGAAAGCGAAGATTGCCGGATCGCCGCCCGCGTGGTGGCCGAGAGCGTGCGCGGCGTGAAGGGCGTGATCGGGCACTTCACGGAAGCGGAGTGAATCCAATCAGCGCAGCGCCCGCAGGGCATTCAGGATGACGGCTATGTCGATCGCCTCCTGGATCAGCGCGCCGGCGACGGGCGGCAGATAGCCGAAGGCGGCGACGACCATCGCGATCAAGGAAAGACCAAGCCCGGCCAGCACGCTCTCCAGCGCGATGCGGCGAGTGCGATGCGCGACCCGCACCGCCATGGTAAGGTTGTCGAGCCGGTCCACCAGGAGCACGATGTCGGCGCTTTCGGAGGATGCTGCCGATCCGCGTGCGCCCATGGCGACACCGACATCGGCGCTGGCCAGTGCCGGTGCGTCGTTGACGCCGTCGCCCACCATCATCACCGGCGCCCGCTCGCGCTCCTTCCGGACGACCGCGACCTTCGCTGCGGGGTCGAGCTCGCCAAACGCCTCGGCAATGTCGAGCTGGTGAGCGATGGCGGCGACCACATCCTCTCTGTCGCCGGACGCGAGCACCACGCGCTCGATGCCGGCTTCCTTGAACGCCGACAGCATGGCCGGCGCATCGGGGCGCACGCGATCGGCCAGCACGATGATGCCGGTCACTTCACCGTCGATCGCCACGGCGACCACGGCGGCTCCTTCGGGGACACCGCGGCGCAAGGCGTAGGGATCGCCACGCTTGCTGTGGTCCCGTACGAATCCACTGCCGCCGATGGTCACCGCGCGCCCATCGACGACGCCGGACACGCCTGTGCCCGCCGCCTCCCGCACTTCCGTCGGCCGCGACAACCGCAGGCCGCGCCGACGCGCGTCGGCGACCAGCGCCTCGGCGATCACATGGTTTGACGCCTGGTCGAGCGACGCGGCGAGCCGCAACATCTCGTTGCCGTCCCCGCCTTCGATCGTCCTGATGTCGGTGATGGTGGCCAGTCCGAAGGTCAGCGTGCCCGTCTTGTCGAGGATCGCGGTGCGGACCTTGGCGAGGGCCTCGATCGCCCCGCCGCTCTTGACGAGCACGCCGAGCTTCGCCGCCCGTGACATGCCAGCGATGATGGCGACCGGCAGCGCCAGGATCAAAGGGCATGGCGTCGCGACCACGAGTACCGCGAGCGCCCGGATGCGGTCGCCCGAGGCCCACCAGGCTGAACCGGCGATGACCAGTGTCAAAAGCAGGAACCAGATCGCGTAACGGTCGGCGATCCGGACGCTCGGCGCCTTGCTTCGCCGGGCCTGCTCCACCAGGCGCACGATATTGGAGTAGGTGCTTTCCGCCGCCGGCCTTGAGGCATCGAGTTCGAAAACGTCGCCGACATTGGTCGAACCGCTGAGGATCTCGTCGCCTGGCCGCTTGTTCACCGGCACGCTTTCGCCGGTCAGCGCCGACTGGTCGACCAGGGCAACGTGCTGCGCCAGAACGCCATCCACCGCCACGACCTCGCCATGACGCACCAGGATACGGTCGCCGACAGCGACCGCCTCGACCGGAACTTCTTCGAGCCGCTCGCCGACGCGGCGCAGCGCCACGCGGGCCACGCGTCCGAGCAATGCCGTCATCTCGCGCCGCGCCCGCCCTTCGGCATAGGCCTCCAGCAGCTGGCCGCCAGCGTACATCAGCGCCACGACATTGCCGGCGAGCGGCTCACCGAAAGCCAAGGCCGCCGTCATGGAAAGGGCGGCGACAAGATCGAGTCCAACCTGCCCGCGATGCAGGCTGGTGACGATCTCGGCGACAAGGGCCACAAGAACTGGAACCGTGCCGGCGGCCCAGATCCAAGCGCTCCAGTCAGGCCGTCCCGCGAGCCAGGAGAGAGCGCCGGCGGCCAGCCCGGTGACTGCGACCGCGACGAGAAAGCTCCTGAAATTGAGCACAGCCGTCAGCGGAATAGCCATGTCGCACCTCCCCATTGCCGCCAGGCCTGACGGCATCGTGGCCAATAGACCATGAAAAGGCGGAAAGGCATATCGAATGCCGGCGCGCCTTTACGCCTCAAGGAGGGTTCGGCTAGAGTTTCCGCGAAAGGTGGTGGAAGGCCCAACGATGATATGAGGATTCGCGAGCGACGATGGACAAATCGCCCCTGACCCAAAGCCGCGACGCCTTGGAAGGGGATCGAGCGGTCTTCCATTCGCGCGCCGTCGACGACGTCCTTGGCGATTTCGCAACCGGTGCGGACGGCCTGACCAGCGAGGAGGCGCAGCGGCGTCTCACCCGCTACGGCCGCAACGAACTGAAGCAGGTGGCCGGACGCCATCCGCTCCTGCGCTTTCTCTCGCAGTTCAACAATGCGCTGATCTATTTCCTGCTTGCCGCCGCAATCACGGCTTTCTTCCTGGGGCATCACGTGGATGGGGCCGTCATCGTGGCGGTCGTGCTCGTCAACGCGATCGTCGGTTTCGTGCAGGAAGGCAGGGCCGAGAAGGCGCTCGACGCGATCCGCGGCCTGGTGTCTCCTCACGCCCACCTGTTGCGCGACGGGCATCGCGTCAGCCTGCCGGCGAACACGATCGTGCCGGGCGATATCGTGCTCGTGGAGGGTGGCGACCGTGTACCGGCCGACCTTCGATTGATCGCGACGCACTCCCTGCTGGTGGAGGAGGCGATCCTTACGGGCGAGTCCGTCGCAGCCGAGAAACAGGTCGCCCCAGTGCCGACCGAAGCCGCGCTGGGCGATCGCCGTTCCATGGCCTATTCGGGCACCCTCGTCGCAGCCGGCCAAGGCATGGGCGTCGTCGTGGCCACTGGCGCCGGCACCGAGATCGGGCGTATCAGCACGCTGCTTGGCGATGTCCAGCCGATAACGACGCCCCTGCTTCGTCAGATCAACCGTTTCGGCAGGCAGATCACCTGGTTGGCTGTTGCCGCCGCGGCTGCTCTTTTCTCCTTCGCGATCGCCTTTCGCGGCTATGATCCGACTGACGCCCTGATCGTGGTGGTCGCCCTTGCGGTCGGCGTCGTTCCCGAAGGCTTGCCGGCCGTCATCACCATCACCCTTGCCATCGGCGTGCAGCGCATGGCCCGGCGGAACGCCGCGATCCGTCAATTGCCGGCTGTGGAAACGCTAGGCGCGACATCGGTCATCTGCTCGGATAAGACCGGCACTTTGACGCGCAACGAGATGACGGCACGGCGGGTCGTCCTTGCCGACGGAATCGTGGCGGTGTCCGGCGTCGGCTACGAGCCGGCCGGAGACCTGGTCTTCCCTCACGAGGGCGCGGCGGACGACCTTGGGACTGCCGCTCGCGAGCTCGCGCTGGCAGGCCTCCTCTGCAACGATGCAGAGCTTCGGCACGACCACGGCGCGTGGACCGTGGCGGGTGATCCGATGGAGGGGGCGCTTGTCGTGCTCGCCGCCAAGATCGGCCTCGATGCCGACAAGACGCGCACCCAATCACCCCGCGTGGATGCCATCCCCTTCGATGCGCGGCATCGTTTCATGGCGACATTGAACCAGGCGGCCGATGGAAGCCGGCGGGTCTTCGTCAAGGGCGCGCCGGACGAGCTTCTTCGTTTATGCCGCCTGGAGGCCGATCGTCGCGGTCCGATCCCTCTCGACGAAGGCTATTGGCAGGAGCAGATCGCGGCAGCCGCCCGCGAAGGTGAACGCGTGCTCGGATTCGCGACGAAGCGGGTCGGCCGCTTGACCCAACGGATCGACTTTCCGGACATGGACGAGGGGCTGGTCTTCCTGGGCCTCGTCGGCTTCATCGATCCGCCGCGCGAGGAGGCGATCACGGCAGTCGCCGAATGTCACGCAGCCGGCATTGCCGTGAAGATGATCACGGGTGACCACGGCGAGACCGCCGCCGCCATCGCACGCCAGCTGGGGATCGACGAAGACCCGCATGTGTTGACCGGTCGTGACCTGGACGCCATTTCCGACAGCGACCTGCCCGACGTGGTGACCGGCACTTCGGTCTTCGCCCGCACCAGCCCGGAGCACAAGCTGCGCATCGTTCGTGCCCTCCAGGCGTCCGGTGCGGTCGTGGCGATGACGGGGGACGGCGTCAATGATGCGCCGTCCCTGAAGCAGGCCAATGTCGGCATCGGCATGGGGCACAAGGGTACCGACGCGGCCCGCGAAGCCGCCCAGATGGTGCTTCTCGACGACAATTTCGCGTCGATCGTCGCCGCGGTCCGCGAAGGCCGCGTCGTTTATGACAACATCCGCAAGGTGATCGCCTGGACCTTGCCCACCAATGGCGGCGAAGTGCTGACGGTCATCGCGGCGATCCTGTTCAACTTCACCCTGCCGATGTCGGCGGTCCAGATCCTGTGGATCAATCTGCTCTTGACGGCCACGCTCGGACTTGTGCTCGCCTTCGAGCCGGCCGAGCCGAACGTGATGCGGCGCCGGCCGCGGCCGGCCGGCCAGGGATTGCTCACCTCCTTCATGCTCTGGCGCGTGGCTTTCGTCTCCTTCCTGTTCCTGGCGATCTCGCTGGCGATTTTCTTCTACGCGCTCGGCCGCGGCTACGACGTGGAGACGGCGCGCACGATGGTGGTGAACACCATCGTCGTCCTGGAGATTTTCTATCTGTTCAACGTGCGATATCTCCACGTGACCTCGTTCAGCTGGCGCGGCGCCCTCGGAACGCCGGCGGTGCTGACGGCGATCGGCGTCGTCGTCGTGGCCCAGTTCGCCTTCACCTATCTTCCGTTCATGAACGAACTCTTCGGCAGCCGGCCGGTCTCCTTCGCCGATGGTGTGCTGATCGTGGTCGCCGGCGTCGCGATGATGATCGTGCTGGAGATCGAGAAGCAGGTCGCGCGACGGATGGGCTGGCTTCAACTTTGAGTGACGCGACGAGGAGAGGCAACATGGCGGAAACAAACCGGGCAGACCAACTCCCGAAGAAGATTCTGCTTGGCACGGACCTGTCCGCGCGCTCCGACCGGGCTCTCGACCGAGCCGTCCTCTTGGCTGCCGCCTGGAAGTCCGAACTCTTCGTGCTGCATGTGCTGGAGGAAGAGCAGACCTTCACCGGTGGCAACGGGCCGATCCCGTCGTGGCGGCGGCCGCCCGACCCGCAATCACTGGCGGAACGACGCTTGCGGGCCGATCTCCACGGTCTGGACGCCCAGGCGACGGTGATCGTGGAACAGGGCGCGCCGGGAGAGGTCATGCTGCGCGTCGCCGAGGAGCAGGGTTGCGATCTGATCCTAACCGGCCTCGCACGCGACGAGTTGCTGGGGCGTTTCAGCCTCGGAGCCACGGTCGATCGCCTGCTGCGCCAGTCGGCAATCCCCCTTCTCATCGTCAAGGATCGTGCCAGGTCGCCCTATCTGAACGTCGTCGTGGCCGCCGACTTCTCCGATTCGGCGCGCCTTGCGCTGGAGACGGCACTGAATTTCTTCCCCGACCGGCAGCTCACCGTCTTCCACGCCTATGATGCGCCGATGGCAGGATTCGCGGGCGATCCCGAGGCCTATCGACGCGACTACGGAAGCGTGGCCGAACGTGAATACAAGGAATTCCTTCGCACGGTGCGCATCCCCGAAGGCCGCCAAGCGCCTCCGTCGCTGATCGAATGGGGAGAACCTGCCCGGCTGCTGCGCGAGTTGGCGGATTACCGCCACGTCGATCTGGTGGTCCTCGGGACGCATGGCCGCGGCCCGCTTTTCGAAGCCATCATCGGCGGCACTGCCAGGCAGATCCTGGCGCAGCTCCCATGCGATGCACTGGTCGTGCCCCGAAAGGCGGGATGACGAGGCATCCCGCCTCATGCATGTCGCCCGAAAGTGCGTAGCGGTCTTGGGGCAACGACATGCAGAAAAAGCAGCGAAGCATCTCGCGGGAATCCCTGGATTCACGCGACAATGCTTTAGCTGACCTCAACTCCTCTCTTTCCTCCTCAGCCCCAGCAGCACGTCCCCGGGCGGCACGTCGGGACTGCCCTCGGCACGGTCGCGATAAAGTGCGGCGCGGCCGAGCAGCATCAGAGTCACAGGCGTCGTGGCGGTCACAAAGATGCCGATCAGGAACTCGTGCAGAACCGGGCGCGACTCCAAGACGGTGAACAACAGCATCGAAGCGATCACGATTCCTGCCGTGCCCCAGCTCGCGCCGAGCGTCGGCGCGTGGATTCGGTCGTAGAAGCTGCGCAGGCGCAACAGGCCGATCGAGCCGATCAACGTCAGGCCGGAGCCTAGGACAAGGAAAGACGCGACAAGGATCGCGGCCCAGAGAGGGAGGTCCGTGGCATGAATCATTCGATCACTTCTCCGCGCATCAGGAACTTGGCAAGAGCGACGGTGGCGACGAATCCGAGCACCGCGATGATGAGCGAAGCCTCGAAGTAGATCCTGTTTTCGGTGCGAATGCCGAACACCAGAAGCTGAAGCATGGAATTGAGATAGAGCGCGTCGAGGCCAAGCACCCGGTCCTGCGCACGAGGGCCGCGCAACATGCGGTAAAGGGCGAACGCCATCGCGATCCCCAGCGCCACATGGGCGAACATCACAGCCCAGAAAAGGATGACTGCGCTCATTCGAAGATCTCCAGCAACAGCTGCTCGTAGCGCTGCTTGATCAGCGAGCGCCAGCCTTGCTCGTCGACGAGATCGAAGACGTGGAGCAAAAGCGTGCCGCGCGCCGAATTATAGTCGATCCACGCAGTCCCCGGCGTGCTGGTGATGATCACGCCGAGCACTGAGAGGCCCAACGGGCTGCGCAATTCGAGTGGAATAGTGAGGAAGCCGGAGACACGACGATGACTTCCCTCGCTCAAGATCAGGCGCGTGACCGCGATATTGGAGCGTATGATGTCATACAGCACGATGACGATCAGCTTGGGCAGCAGGCTCCAGCGCCGGATTGTCGGCTTTACCGGATTGAGCGCGGCCAGGCCTTGCGCGGCGAGCAGCGCTACGGCGGTGCCGACGATGAGCTGGCCGAGGGAGAAGCTGGTCAGGAGCAGCCACATGACCAGCAGGGAAACGATGAGCAGCGGGTAGGGAAACACCTTGCTCATGGCCGCGCCTCCCTCGGAACGCGCGGTGCCTCCATGACGCCTTCCACATAGGCGGGTTCACGCAGGCTGGCGGCCGTCTCCTCCATGAAACGCATGGTCGGCCCTGCGCCAATGGTGAGCGCGACGGTGATCGCCAGCAGCGCTGCGACCGGCGCCACCTCGATGATTTGCACGCGCGGCGCGATCTCCTCGACGGGTGCCCAGAAGGTGCGGATGCCGGCCCGGCTCATGGCGATCAGGGCCGAGACGCCCGAGAGGATGATGAGCGCCACCAGCCACCAGGCGCTGGCAGAGACGGTTCCCTCCCCTTGCGGAGCGAGCATGGCCGACAGCATGGCGAATTTGGCAACGAAGCCCGAAAGTGGCGGAAGCCCGGCAAGGAGCATGCCACAGGCCGCGAAACCAATGCCCAGCACTGCGATCGCGCCGGGGAATGCCGCGCCCATCTCTTCCTCCTCATCCTCCTCGTCACCATCGCCATAGACCTCCATGGTGACGGCGAGCACGTTGGCGACAGCGTCCTGCCCCCGTTCCACGAGTTCGATGAGCAGGAAGAAAGCGCCGATGGTAAGCGTCGAACTGACGAGATAGAACAGCGCGCCGGCGGTGACGCCGCTTTGCGACAGACCGATCGCGGCAAGCAGGGTGCCGGAGGAAACCAGTATCGAAAAGCCTGCAAGCCGGCCAAGCGCCTGCGAAGCAAGGACGCCGATCATCCCGAAAGTGATCGTCGCCATCCCCCCGAACAGCAGAACGTTCGAGCCGAAGCCGGCAGAAGGCCCTGCATTCTCGCCGAAGAACAGGAGGGAAAGGCGCAGCAGCGTATAGACCCCGACCTTGCTCAATATGGCGAAAACGGCGGCTACGGGAGCTGCCGCAGCCGTGTATGCGGTCGGAAGCCAGAAGCTCAGCGGCCACATGCCGGCCTTGACGAGGAAAGCAACGCCGAGGATCGCCGCCCCCGCCTCCAGCATCATGCGGTGCTCCGGCGCCACCTGCGGGATCCGCAAGGCGAGATCGGCCATGTTGAGCGTGCCGGTCACGCCGTAGATCAGCGAAACGCCGATCAGGAAGAGCAGCGAGGCGGCGAGATTGATGGCGATGTAATGAAGGCCGGCACGCACCCGGAACGGACCCGAGCCATGCAGCACGAGGCCATAGGAAGCCGCAAGCATCAGCTCGAAGAACACGAAGAGGTTGAAGAGATCGCCGGTGAGGAACGCGCCGTTCAGGCCCATCAGCAGGAACAGGAACAGCGTATGGAAATGCGAGCCCGCTTTGTGCCAGCGCGCGAGCGAAAAGACGAGCGCAGGGATGGCGAGCACCGCCGTCAGCGCCAGCATCATCGCAGACAGCCGGTCGAGCACCAGCACGATGGCGAAGGGTGGCGGCCAGTTGCCGAGCAGATAGACGGCGACCCGCCCCTCCCCGCCATGGGCGATACGAAGCAGCAGGAGCGATACGCCGAGAAGAGCCACCGCCGCCATGATCGAGACGGTGGCCTTCAGCCGTCGCTCGCGGTCATCGAAAAACAGGAGCAGTGTCCCCGCCAGCAGCGGGATGATAATCGGCGCGATGACCAGATGTTGGGGAGCCAGATTCATCTTTCAGGCTCCTTTCCGTCGACGTGGTCGGTGCCGGTCAGCCCCCGCGAGGCGAGCAGCACCACGAGGAAGAGCGCTGTCGTCGCGAAGCTGATGACGATAGCCGTCAGCACGAGGGCCTGCGGCACCGGATCCGCATAAGCGGCGGGATCGACCGGCACCCCGGATTCGACGACCGGGGGCGCGTTCGACCATAGCCGCCCCATGCTCAGGATGAAGAGATTGACCGCATAGGACAAAAGAGCGAGCCCGATGATGACCTGATAGGTGCGCGGCCGCAGGAGCAGCCATACACCCGATCCGACCAGCACCCCGATTCCGATCGACAGCACGAGTTCCATCAGGCCTGGTCCTCGACCTTGGAAGCCTCGCGGACGCGGTAACTGCGCAAGGACTGGTGGGCGATGGCGACCAGCATCAGCACCGTCGCGCCGACCACCAGGAAGAACACTCCGAGATCGAACAACAGTGCCGACGCCATCGGCACCTTGCCGATGAGCGGCAGTTCGAGATAGCGGAAATAGGAGGTGAGGAACGGAAGGCCGAACAGCCATGCTCCGACCCCGGTCATGGCGGAGAGCGTCAGGCCGTAGCCGATCCAGCGCACCGGCAGGATGCGAAGGCGACCTTCCACCCAGCGCGCGCCACCGGCAAGATACTGCAGAAGAAAGCCGATCGACATGGCTACGCCGGCGGCGAAGCCGCCACCCGGCTGATCATGGCCGCGCAGGAGCAGGAACGCGGCCAGGGTGATGATCACCGGGAACATCCATTGCATGATGACCGATGGCACCATCAGATAGTCGCGCAGCGTCTCGCCGATCTGACGATCGGGCTCGGCCTCGTCGAATTTGTTCTGATCGCGCTGCTGCTCGGGAACCTCGACACTGTCCTGGGCCGGGCGGAAGCGACGCAGCAACGCGAAGACGGTGAGCGCCACGATGGCGAGCACGGTGATTTCGCCCATGGTGTCGAAGCCGCGGAAATCGACGAGGATGACATTCACGACATTCGCGCCGCCGCCTTCCGGATATGAGCGCTCGAGGAAAAAGTCGCCGATCGTCTGCGGCACGGGGCTGGTCATCATCGCGTAAGCGATCGCCGCGACGCCTGCCCCGCTGGCAACCGCAAGCAAAGCGTCCCGGTAGCGGCGCAACCGGCCGATGGCGCCGATGAAGGAGTCGACCCTCTCCAGCCTCTTCGGCAGCCAGCGCAGGCCAAGCAGGATGAGGATGGTGGTGACGACCTCGACGAGAAGCTGGGTCACGGCAAGATCGGGCGCGGACAGCCAGATGAAGGTGATGCAGGTGACGAGGCCGGCGCCGCCCACCAGGATCAACGCAGCGAGCCTATGATACTTGGCCTGGACCGCGGCGCCGATCGCGCAGGCGATGCCCACCACCCAGATCAAGGCGAAGATCGGATCGAAGCCGGTGATGCCGGGCGAGCGGAAGCCAAGGCCGCTTGTCAGGATCGGCCACGCCCCGGCAAGCAGTGCCGCGGCCACCAGCAAACGGAGCTGCGGCTGCAGGCGACGGGTGCCGAGATGCGTCTCCACCCACCGCGCCCAACGCCACGAGACGGTGACCAGGATTCGTTCGAAGATGCGTTGGCCCTTGAGGCCGCGCAGGCCCGGCGGATCCGGCTCGCAATAAGCCAGATAGCCTCGCAGCAGGGCAAAGAGGGTCAGCCCGCCCGCCATGGCGATGACGCTCATGACGAGCGGCAAGTTGAACCCATGCCAGACCGCGAGGCTGTATTCCGGCGTTTGGTCGCCCAGCACCGAAACGACGGCTGTGTGAAGGAACGGACCGATGGAAAGGCCGGGAATGATGCCGACGACGAGACAGGCGAGCACGAGGGCCTCGACCGGGAAGCGCATCCAGTGCGGCGGCTCGTGGGGTTCGTGCGGTAGGTCGACCGGCTTTGGCCCGAAGAAGACGCTGTGGATGAAGCGCACCGAGTAAGTGACGGCGAAGGCGCTGGCGACGGTCGCGACATAGGGCGTTATCGTGTCGAGGACAGACGCTCTGTGCGTTTCGATCGCCTCTGCGAAGAACATCTCCTTCGAGAGGAAGCCGTTGAGCAGGGGCACCCCCGCCATCGCCGCGCTCGCCACCATGGCAAGCGTCGCGGTGATTGGCATGTAGCTGAAGAGGCCGCTCAGCTTGCGCATGTCGCGCGTACCGGCCTCGTGGTCGATGATGCCCGCAGCCATGAAGAGCGACGCCTTGAAGGTGGCGTGATTGACCATGTGGAATATCGCCGCCACGAGGCCGAGCGGGCTGCCGAGGCTGATGAGCATCGTGATCAAGCCGAGATGGCTGATCGTGGAATAGGCGAGAAGGCCTTTCAGATCCTGCTGGAAGATCGCGAAATAGGCCCCCAGCACCAGTGTGATCATGCCGGCGAAGCCGAGGATGAAGAACCATTGGTCGGTTCCGGCCATGACCGGCCAGAACCGCGCGAGCAGGAAGACGCCGGCCTTCACCATGGTTGCCGAATGCAGATAGGCCGAGGCAGGCGTCGGCGCGGCCATGGCATTGGGCAGCCAGAAATGAAATGGGAACTGAGCGCTCTTGGTGAGCGCCCCCAAGAAGATCAGCAGCAGCGCCGGCGTATAGAGCTCGTGGGAGCGGATCCGCTCGCCCGACGCCAGGACGGCTTCGAGATCGTAGCTGCCGACGATGTGTCCGACCAGGATCAGTCCGACGAGCAGGCAGAAGCCGCCTATGGCCGTGATGATCAGCGCCATGCGCGCGCCATCCCGCGCCGACGCATTCTGATACCAGTACCCGACCAGGAGGAAGGAGAAGATGCTGGTCAGTTCCCAGAAGACCGACAGCAGGATGAGATTCCCCGAGACGACCACGCCAAGCATCGACCCCATGAAGGCGAGCAGGAACGAGAAGAAACGCGGCACCGGATCCTTGGGGGACATGTAGTAGCGCGCATAGAGGACAACCAGAAAGCCAATGCCGGTGATCAGCATCGAGAACAGCCAGGCAAAGCCGTCCATGCGCAGCGTGAAGTTCAGGCCGAGTTCAGGCAGCCACCTGATTTCGTGGCGGACAACAGCTCCCGTGGAAATCGTCGGATAAAGAACCACGCTTGCCGCCAAGGCCAGCGCGGCGACGATGCCTGAAAGCCAAGCCTCCGTGTTGCGCGCATTGGCCGGCAACATGGCAGCAAACGCACTTCCCAAAAAGGGTAGGAAAATCAGCAGCAGCAGGAGATTTGCATCTGTCATTCTTCGGGACGGTCACCCAGGGTTTGCATGTCGTACGTGACGCGGCGCAAGACCACGTGTTCACGCGCCTCGCCGCATCAGCCGGGCCCGCCAGACAAGATATGCCGTTGGCCAAGATCACGAATCTTATCAAACGCGTACCCGCCCTCCCCGTCAACCAGAACAGGGTTAAGAAATCGATTCTGTGGCAGCGATATGACGCCACACCGGGACCTTGCCACTGCGGCTGCCCGCCCCAGATTGTTCAAGGAACGACCTGACCGAGGAAAGCATCATGGCGCGCACCGTAACACTGACAGATCACGAGGAAATCCGCGACTGGGCAGCCGCTCGGATGGGGTCCCCCGCCATCGTAGACGTGTCAGCGGAAGCCGGTACGCAACCCATGCTGCGCATCGTGTTCGACCAGGCGGCCTACCAGGATCAGGATCGCCCTGAGCGGCCACCGAATACCGGCGGCGTAGAACTGGTCGAATGGAACGAATGGTTCGAGATCTTCGACAAGAACCAGCTCGCGCTCGTCGTCGCGATCGACCAGCCAGGCACGCGCGAGAATTTCCACGAAATCATTCGGCGCGACACGCCCGATCTCAAAGAATAATCAGTCCGGCTATCAGAACAGTCAGCACCAGCGTAGCCGGTACAGCGATCAGCCAAGCGGCTTCCATGACGTTGTCGCGAGGGCCAAAGTCATATTTCATCTGGCGCTCCGTTGTTCTGTGGAACATTCAAGTGTTGAACGCGCCATCAACCGGGTTGTTCCTTCGGCGAGTTCAGCCGTCGGCCCGGATCGATCGGAAAGACCGGGAAGAAAATAGAGGGCCCTTTGAAGCACTGCACCGCCCCGGCTGCGCTGACAGTCGCCACAGCGAGGCCAGGGACATGTCAGCCCAACGGGCGATTGCAGTATCCGTCGAAAGGGAGCGCGCGGGACAGTTGATCCTCTTCGGGGGGGACGGGCCCCTCGGCTCGCACATCTCCGCCCTTCATCGCCTTTAACCCGCGTCGCGCACTATCCGCGGGGCCGAGGAACGCTGAAACGGCGCCGAACTCGGCTCTACCGGATGCCCAGCGCTCAGCCTTTCCTCTACCAGGACGAAGGCACGACTTTTCAGGACAGGAGATGCGAAAAGAGAGCCCCATCGACATTCCCGCCGGTCAGGACAGCAACAACCTTTTGGCCACGGACGTCGATACGCTTGCTCAGCAAAGCCGCGAGGGCAACAGCTCCGGAGGGTTCCACGACCAGCTTCAGCTCGCGAAACGCGAACGCTACGGCCTGCTTGACCTCTTCTTCCGAAACCACCAATCCCCCGGCGACATGCTCCCTGTTGATCGAAAAAGTGAGCTCGCCGGGCATCTGCGACAGCAGTCCGTCACAAAGCGAACCGGAGGTCTTCTTGTTGGCAAGTCGCTCGCCTGCGACAAACGACCGGGCGTGATCGTCGAACTCTTCCGGCTCCACGGAATAGAGCTTCGCCAAGGGCGCGTGCTCGTGAACGGCCAATGCGATACCCGCAAGCAGGCCGCCGCCGCCGCAGCAAACGAGAACCGCGTCGGGCGTGAGCTTCACCTTCTCCAGGTCCCTGACGATCTCGCGACCAACGGTGCCCTGCCCGGCGATGATGAAGGGATCGTCATAGGGCGGGACGACGACAGCGCCGAGCTCGGCGGCGATGGAATGGGCCATGGCGACACGATCGTCCTTGTCGCGGTCGAATAGGATGATTTCAGCGCCTTCCGCCGCAGTGCGCTCCCGTTTCACCCCGGGGCTGTCCGTGGGCATCAGTATGGTTGCGCGGGTGCCGAGCAATCTGGCCGCCGTCGCAACGCCGAGCGCATGATTGCCGGAGGACATTGCCACCACCCCGGCCGACTTCGCATCCTCGGGAATACGGGAAAGACGATTATAGGCACCGCGAAACTTGAACGAGCCACCGCGTTGCAACATCTCCGGCTTCAGAAATACACTAGCCCCGGTGAGAGCATCGAGCGCGGGTGAGGCCAAAAGCCGCGTTCGAAACGCCACGCCGGAGATCGCCCGGGCTGCATCGGTGACATCTGCTGCGGTGGGCAAGTTGAGCACTGAGAGTCCCCTTCCCTACCAGACCGTCGATCACAGTAAGAGATAGAGTGGCGATGGCAAGCTTGGATTTCGACTCGCCGCTCGTCGAGTGTCTAATTTTGGGCTTCGGGAAGCCGCAGTCCTGATACGGCATGCGAGCCACCAGGCGTCAGAGCGCATCAATCCGCGAAAACGAAAAAAGGGCCGCGGCATGCGACCCTTGGGGATAATGGTGAAAGCTGCTGTTCGGCAGACAATCGAAAAGAGAAGCGATCTTGTTCATGCACTCGGCAGACCTGGCGGCGACTTACTCTCCCGCGTCTTGAGACGAAGTACCATCAGCGCTGGAGCGTTTCACGGCCGAGTTCGGAATGGGATCGGGTGCAGCCGCTCCGCCAGAACCACCAGGTCGGCGAAGTGCATGAAGAGAA
>DATMFK010000014.1:0-3350 GCA_035556195.1 Rhizobiaceae bacterium | reverse complement strand
GGGCCCGCCAGCGCGGTCGAATCGCCGCCGAAATAGCCGTTGAGACCGGCGCAGAACACGCCGACCGCCGCCGGATTGGGAAGGTCGTGCGTCTGGAACCAGGCGACCGATTGAGAGGTGAGGAAACCCCCGGCCGAGCATCCGAACAAGCCGATCCGCCTGGCGCTGTAGGTCTTGAGCAACTCGCGATAGACCCTTGCGACATCCTCGCTGGCGGCGGGAAACTGGAACTCGGGCGCCATGCGGTAATCGATCGAGATCACTTTGATCTTCATCAGCGCGGCGAGCGGCACGGACTCGACGAGCGACGCGCTATGCGCGCCTGTAGTGAAGCCGCCCCCGTGGACGTTGATCAGCACCCGATGTCTATTCTCGGGCGCGATACCCTCCGCAGGCGTGACCACGTCGACCGTCACGCCGGCGATGCGGTCCTGCGTGACGTCGACAGCATACCGACGGCGCATGGGCTCGAGGAAACCGAACATGATCTGGTCCTGGCGAGCGCGCTCCTGCGCAATGTCGGCAACGGCTGTGCCGAACGGCTTGTCGACGATGAGATCCCGCAGATACTCTTTCGCTTCCGGGCTGAGCGTGGCGGGAAGACCGATACGTACCCCGTCGAGCGCCACCGTCCCATCGCTAGATATGCGCTCGCCCGCGGATGACTGGGCATTCCCGGCCGTGCTGGCCGTTGCCAGAAGCAGCGCGAGAAAAGCGGCTTTGTGCGCCCCGGCTGCGTAATCAAAGGCCATATCTTCCTCTCTCGCGGCGACGTGCGCATGCTTGGCACGAAATGATCACAATCGATTGCCCTTGAGGGCTAACGATCCCCTATCGATGATGCAAGCGTGCCCGCTGAGGCGACGGATCAGGCTCTGCGCGCTTCGCATACAAATTGCTTGGCAGGCACTCTGCCACACCATATGCAATCGATTGAAAATATACCTGGGGGAGTGATAGGGGTGATGGCTTCAAGGCAGTCCGCGACGCTTATTGCCATTTCGGGCGCGTGCCGGCGCAAGGTCGCCTCATGCTCGTATAACTTGCGCGGGATCGGCAGCAACGCCGATGGTCACTCTCCGATCGGCTATGACGTCGACGACGCTCCCTTCAATGTTATCAACTTCGGCATCGCACGGCCCATCCGCCAGGCGCGCGCCGTGCATGGAAGGGAGCAATGGTCTTGATCAGATTGGCACTCCGCTTGTTGGTTCTGTCGTTGGCCTTGGCGCCCTCGATCGCGCTTTCGGCAACGCCCGGCATTGACCGATGGATCGAGAGCTGGGGCACGGCGCAGGCGCTCGGTCCCGAACCTCCGCCGCCGATGCGCCCCCCTGCGCAAGGCGACCCTTCAGTCCGCCAGTCTCCGCCGCCGCCCGCGCCTGCGTCGCCGCTCGTGCCGTTTCCGGAGAGCTTGTCTGATCAGACCGTGCGCATGCTTGTTCGCACTTCGGCTGGCGGGTCACAGTTTCGCCTCGAGTTCAGCAATGCGCTCGGGGATGCCCCCGTCACCTTCGGCGCGGTCCATGCGGCCCTTGCCGGCAAGGACGGAGCGATCGTCGCCGCAACCGACCGTACGGTGACATTTTCCGGAAAACCCGTTCTCACGCTTTTCCCCGGCGCCAAGGCGGTCAGTGATCCGATCGACCTGGCCGTCCCGCCGCTCACCGAAGTCGCGGTGTCGGTCTATTTGCCCGATCCCACGCCGCTCAATACCGTGCACCCGCTCGGTCTCAACCCGGCTTATATCGCCGCGGGGGATGCGAGCGCAGTACCCGAGCTTCGCAATCCGCAGCGTGTTCGGTCGTACTTCTGGCTGACGGGCCTCAGCGTTCCCGCATCGAACGCCGATGCCGCGACCATCGTTGCGTTCGGCGATTCGATCACCGACGGGTTTGCGACCACGCCCGGCGCACACCGGACCTGGCCGGAGCTTCTCGCCGAGCGGCTGCAGGCGGATCCGCAGCTGCGGGGATGGGGTGTGGTGAATGTCGGAATTTCCGGCAACCGGGTCCTCAAGGCCGGCACGGGAGACGCGGCGGTCGCGCGCTTCGACGAAGATGTCCTCGCCCGGCCGGGCGTCAAATGGATCATCCTTCTCGAGAGCATCAACGACATCAACATGTCGATCATTCCGGGCATGCCCGACAGCGAGCAGGTCACCGCCGAGCAGATTATCGACGGGCTCAGCCAGCTGATCGATCGCGCTCACCTCCATGGCATCAGGGTCGCCGGCGGCACGATCCTCGGAACCTATGGCCTGCCGTTCTACAATGACAAGGGCAGGGCGATGTGGGAGGCGGTCAATCAGTGGATCCGCACAAGCGGCCGCTTCGATGCAGTGATCGATTTCGAGGCGGTCATCCGCGATCCGGCGAACGGCCTGCGGATCAATCCCGCGTTCGATCCGGGCGATCATGTCCATCCCAATGACGCGGGCAATCGGGCCATGGCCGACGCGATCGACCTCGACCTGTTCCGCTGACCGACCCGGGAAAAGAGAGAAGGACCTGAAGGTGACCGCACACGCCAGAGCAAGCGCATCGACCCGGCTTCTGAAGCTGCTGATCTTCTTGATGTTCGCCACGTTCGCGATGACCACCGATTCGGTCGGCACCATCATTCCGGAGGTGATCCGCGAATACAGGCTCGGGATGACCGCCGCCGGCTCGTTCCATTACGCGTCGATGGCGGGGATCGGCATTGCCGCGATACTGCTTGGGTTTCTCGCCGACCGGTTCGGACGCAAGAGCACCATCCTGCTTGGCTTGGTGCTGTTCTGCGCGACATCCGCGATGTTCGCCGCGGGCAACAGCTTCGGCATGTTCGTGATCCTGCTGTTCGTGTCGGGCCTCGGCATCGGCATCTTCAAGGCGGGTGCGCTCGCCCTTCTGGGGGACATCTCGGTGTCGACCCGCGACCACGCCTCGAACATGAACCTGATCGAGGGGTTCTTCGGTGTCGGCGCCATCGTAGGCCCGGCACTGGTCGCCTTGCTGCTCGAGACCGGCACGAGTTGGAAGTGGCTCTACCTTATTGCCGCAACGCTTTGCGGAATCCTGATCCTGGGAACAGTGCTGGCGCCATTCCCCCGCAGCGCCGGTCGGGCTGAACAGCCCGCCGATCCCAGGGATGCGATGCGCATGCTCGCCGACCCCTATGCGCTGTTCTTCGCCACGCTGCTGATGCTCTATGTCGCGGCGGAAGCGGCGATCTACGTCTGGGCGCCGACCTATTTTGCCGGCTACGAAGGCCCCAATGCCGCGATCGCCGCGTTCGTCGTGTCGATCTTCTTCGTCCTGCGTGCGGTCGGCCGTTTCATCGGCGCCTGGCTGCTCGCGCGGTTCGAA
>DATMFK010000013.1:0-208792 GCA_035556195.1 Rhizobiaceae bacterium | reverse complement strand
CAACGACAGCGGCAAACGCAGCGGCCGCCGCGCCATCCGTGGCGGCCGCTCACGCGTGCGTCAAGCCCTCTACATGGCCGCCCTGAGCGCCAGCCGAAGTCGCCGTTTCAAAGGCTTCTACAAGGCCCTTGTTGCCCGCGCGGCCTCGAAGAAGCTGGCATTGATCGCCGTCGCCAGAAAGCTGCTAACCGCCCTCAACGCAATGGTCCGCGACCGAAAATGCTTCGCCTAGAACACAGTTGCCATTCCGTGACCTCTCGGCCGCCTGCCCTACGGTGGAGGCTGATGCTGTTGTCACGCGAGCGCTCCGACCTCATCAAATATGGAGCGCGTGGCCGAGCGCCCTGAGGGCTGCCTCCTGGAAGGCTTCGCCCTGCGTCGGGTGAGCGTGGATCGTGCCGGCGATGTCCTCGAGCCGTGCGCCCATCTCCATGGCCAGGCCGAAGGCCGCCGACAATTCGGACACGCCCTCGCCGACGGCCTGGATGCCCAGCACCAGGTGATTGTCGGCTCGCGCCACCACCCGCACAAAGCCGTCCTCGGCTTGTCTGGTCATGGCACGGCCGTTCGCCTGGAAAGGGAAAAGGCCGATCTTGACCTCGCGGCCGGATCTTTTCGCTTCGTCCGGCGACAGCCCCACCGAGAGGATCTCGGGGTCGGTGAAACAGATGGCGGGAATGGCGCGCTTGTCCCAGCTTCGCTTGTGGCCGGCGACGATCTCCGCCACCATCTCGCCTTGCGCCATGGCGCGGTGGGCGAGCATGGGCTCGCCGGTGACGTCGCCGATGGCATAGATGCCGCGCATCGAGGTGCGGCACTGGTCGTCGATGCGGATGAAGCGTCCGGCCATATCGAGCTCGATCTCGTCGCGGCCCCAACCCTCCGTGACGGGCTTTCGCCCGACCGTGACAAGGATCTTGTCGGCCCGGATCTTCTTCTCCGTTCCGTCGGCCGTCTCGACCAGCAAGGCATCGCCTTTCGCCGACGGTCCCTTTGCCTTGGCCCCGGTCAGCACCTCGACGCCGAGGCTGGACAAGCGCTTCAGCACCGGCCGGGTCAATTCGGAGTCGTAGAGCGGCAGGATCTTTTGCTCGGCTTCCACGACAGTGACCTTCGATCCGAAGCGGGCGAAGGCCATTCCCAGCTCCAGGCCGATATAGCCGCCGCCGACGACCACGAGGCGCTCGGGCACCTTGGTCAGCGCCAGCGCCTCGGTCGACGAGATCACCGGCCCACCAAAGGGCAGGGCGGGAAGCTCGACCGGTGCGGAACCCGTCGCGATGATCACCGTCTCCGCGCGGATCACCTGCAGGCCGATCTCGGTTGCAACCTCCACGGTCTTGCCATCACGGAATTTGGCGCGCCCCTCGACGATTTTCACGCTGGCCTTCTTCAGGAGCCCGGACACGCCGCTGTTCAGCCGACCGACGATGCCGTCCTTCCAGGCCACCGTCTTGGCCAGGTCGAGGGCGGGGTCGGAAAGAGAGATCCCGAGCGAGCTCCCGCCGCGGCCGGCGCGAACCACCTTGTCGAATTCCTCGGCCGCATGGATGAGCGCCTTGGAGGGGATGCAGCCGACATTGAGGCAGGTGCCGCCGGGCTTCTGGTAATCGACGATGACCGTGTCGACGCCGAGCTGGCCGGCGCGGATCGCCGCCACATAGCCGCCGGGACCGGCGCCGATGACGAGAAGCTTGCAGGAGATTTCCTTCATGATCGGGTCCGATGCTGGATCTGACACAGTGTGCTCTTTCACTCACCCATCCGCTTCGCCGTCATTTGCTATTCGTCCACGAAGATCAGCGCCGGCGTTTCCAGCAGCGCCTTGATGCGCTGGACGAAGACCGCCGCATCCCAGCCGTCGACGACGCGGTGATCGAAACTCGACGACAGGTTCATCATCTTGCGCGGGATGAAGCTGGAACCGTCCCACACCGGCCGGACCATGATCTTGTTGACGCCGACGATGGCGACTTCGGGATGGTTGATGACGGGCGTGGTCGCGACCCCGCCCATGGCGCCGAGCGAGGTGATGGTGATGGTGGAACCGGACAGCTCTTCGCGCGTCGCCGTGCCGTTCCGGGCCGCTTCCGCGAGCCGGTTGATCTCGGCGGCGCAATCCCAGAGGTCGCGCGCCTCCGCATGTTTCACGACGGGCACGACCAGCCCGGCCGATGTCTGGGCGGCGATGCCGACATGAACGCCGCCATGGCGCTGGATGACGCCTGCCTCGTCGTCGAAAAGCGCGTTGATGCCGGGCTGCTCCCGGATGGCCTTAACCATGGCGCGCATGAGGAAGGGAAGCAGGGTGAGCTTCGGCCTCTCGGGCCGCTGTTCCTTGTTGAGGGCGGCGCGAAGCTCCTCGAGCGCTGTGACGTCGACCTCCTCGACATAGGTGATGTGCGGGATACGCGATTTCGCGAGCGCCATCTTCTCGGCGATCCGGCGGCGCAGCCCGACCACCTTGATCTCCTCGACGGTATTGTCCTCGGCGAAGCCCTTGCCTGGCCGGGCCGGCTGAGGGCCGCGCCGCATGAAGGCGTCGATGTCCTCATGGGTGACGCGACCCGCCGGACCGGTGCCCGGAACCTGACGCAGGTCGATGCCGGCCTCCCTGGCGCGAAGCCGTACCGCCGGCGAGGCGAGGGGTTTTTCTCCTTCGGGCCGCGGCGCCCCGACCCTCGGACTGAAGGCAAGGGACCGAGGCTCGGGCTCCGGCCCGGGTTTCGGCTTCGGCGCCGCGCCCGAGGGCTTCGCCGGCGCAGGTTCGGCGGCCGGCCGCGTCGCGACGATCTCGATGGCCGCCGGCTCGGGAATGGCAGCCATCGCGACGTTCCCCTCGCCCTCGACCTTGAGCCGGACCAGGGGCGAGCCAACCGCGATCGTGTCGCCGATCTCGGCACCCAGCCACAGGATCTCGCCATCGACGGGCGAGGGAATCTCGACCGTCGCCTTGTCGGTCATGACGGCGGCAAGCAGGCTGTCCTCGCGCACGAGGTCGCCTACCTTCACGTGCCATTCGACGAGTTCGGCCTCCGCGACACCCTCGCCGACGTCCGGAAGCTTGATGACATGCTCGCCCATGGCCTCAGTTCCCCATCGTTTCGAGCATGGCGCGGCCAAGACGGGCCGGACCGGGGAAGTAGTCCCATTCCTGCGCGTGAGGATAGGGCGTGTCCCAGCCCGTCACCCGAGCGATCGGCGCTTCCAGATGATAGAAGCAATGCTGCTGTACGAGGGCGGCAAGCTCGGCCCCGAAGCCCGAGGTCAGCGTTGCCTCGTGCACCACCACGCAGCGCCCGGTCTTGTTGACCGACGCGACGATTGTCTCGAGGTCGAGCGGCAGCAGGGTGCGCAGATCGATGATCTCGGCATCTATGCCGGTCTCCTCGGCCGCTGCCTCGGCGACATAGACCATCGTGCCGTAGGCGAGGATGGTCATCGCGGTGCCTTCCCTGCGGATGGCCGCCTTGCCCAACGGCACGGTGAAATGGCCGTCCGGCACCTCGCCAAGCGGATGCTTCGACCAGGCCGTGACCGGCCGCTCGTGATGGCCGTCGAAGGGTCCGTTGTAGAGACGCTTCGGCTCCAGGAAAATCACCGGATCGGGATCCTCGATCGCCGCGATGAGCAGGCCCTTGGCGTCATGCGGGTTGGACGGCACCACCGTCTTGAGACCCGAGACATGGGTGAACAACGCTTCCGGGCTCTGGCTGTGCGTCTGGCCGCCGAAAATGCCGCCGCCGGTCGGCATGCGGATGACGATCGGGCAGGTGAACTGGCCGTTGGAGCGGTAGCGCAGCCGTGCCGCTTCCGAAACGATCTGGTCGTAGGCGGGATAGACATAGTCGGCGAACTGCACCTCGACGCATGGCCTCAGCCCATAGGCGGCCATGCCGATCGCCGTTCCGACGATGCCGAGCTCGCTGATCGGCGCGTCGAAGCAGCGCGTCTTGCCGTATTTCGCCTGGAGGCCCTGCGTGCAGCGGAAGACGCCGCCGAAATAGCCGACATCCTCGCCGAACACGACGACATCGTCGTCGCGCCCCATCATCACGTCCATGGCGTCGCGGATCGCCTCGATCATGGTCTTGCGCGGCATGATCAGACTCCCGCCTGCTGGCGCTGGCGCCTGAGATGCGGCGGCATCTCGGCATAGACGCCTTCGAACATGTCGCGCGCCGAGGGCTTGCCCCCGGCATGCAGCGTGCCGTGTCGCTCGGCCTCCTTCTGTGCTGAAATCACCGTGTCGAGGATCTCCGCTTCGGTCTGCTTCTGCCGCTCCTCCGACCACACGCCTTTCCTGATGAGATGGTTCTTCAGGCGGATGACGGGGTCGCCGAGCGGCCAGGCGTCGGATTCCGTCTTCGGCCGATAGGCGGAGGGGTCGTCCGAGGTCGAATGGGCGCCGACGCGGTATGTCACATATTCGATGAGAGTCGGGCCGAGATTGCGTCGCGCCCTCTCCGCCGCCCAGGAGGCGACAGCGTGGACGGCGAGATAGTCGTTGCCGTCGACGCGCAGCGAAGGCAGGCCGAAGCCGAGACCGCGGGCGGCGAAGGTTCCGGAGCCGCCGCGCGCGATCCCCTGGAAGGTCGAGATCGCCCACTGATTGTTGACGATGTTGAGAACGACCGGCGCCCGATAGGTCGAGGCGAATGCGAGAGCCGCATGAAAATCGGACTCCGCGGTCGAGCCGTCGCCGATCCAGCCTGCCGCGATCCGCGTGTCGTTCTTGATCGCCGAGGCCATGGCCCAGCCGACCGCCTGCACGAACTGCGTGCCGAGATTGCCGGAGATCGAGAAGAAGCCGTGCTCCTTGGACGAGTACATGACCGGAAGCTGCCGGCCCTTCAGCGGATCGGCGTCGTTGGAGAAGATCTGGTTCATCATGTCGACCATCGGATAGCCGCCGGCGATGAGCAGGCCGGCCTGCCGATAGGTCGGGAAATTCATGTCCGAGGGCTGGAGCGCCCGACGGAACGCGCAGCTCACCGCCTCCTCGCCCATGTGCTGCATATAGAAAGATGTCTTGCCCTGGCGTTGCGCCATCAGCATGCGGGCGTCGAAGGTGCGCAGCGTCATCATATGGCGCAGCCCTTCGATCAGCTCCTCGTCACTGAGCAGTCCGGCCCAGGGGCCGACAGCTTCGCCCTGGCGGTTGAGCACACGGATGATGGAATAGGCGAGGTCGCGGATGTCCTCGGGATTCGTATCCACCTCCGGCCGTCGCACGGAACCGGCTGGCGCGATCTTGACGCTGGAAAAGTCGGGCGTGCCGCCGGGTCGCACCTCCGGCTCCGGCACGTGAAGCCGCAACGGCGCGGGCAAAACTCTATCGGATGTCACGACGCAGCCTCCCTTTGTCACCCCGGGTCGGCTCCGCATCCGGGCCCGGTCGGCGCGGACTTTAACACGCTCCCCCGGGGAAGGTGAGCGCAGCTCCGCGTCGTATTTGGTCTCCGCCGCGCAATTTTATTTCGCGGGTGCGGGCATCAGGGATCGTTCGGTAAAAGAAGGGATTCAGGAGAATCGAATCAAGAAGCGGGCGAGGTCCGGAGGCATGGCAAACCCCTCATCCGACCTCGGTTCGCGAGGCCGGATGAGGGGTGAATGCGGCCGACGATCAGGAGCGCGCGGAAAGGCGTGTGAAATGGCCCATCTTGCGGCCAGGCCGGGCCTTGGCCTTGCCGTAGAGATGCAGGACGAGACGGGGCTCGGCGAGCAGCGACGGCACCTTCAACACGTCGTCGCCGATCAGGTTTTCCATGACGCAGTCCGAATGGCGCGAGGCATCGCCGAGCGGCAGGCCGGCGACGGCGCGGATGTGCTGCTCGAATTGCGAGATCGCGCAGGCAGCCTCCGTCCAGTGGCCGGAATTGTGGACACGTGGGGCGATCTCGTTGGCGAGCAGGCCGCCATCGGGCAGCACGAAGAACTCGACGCCGACGACGCCGACATAGTCGAGCGCCGACAGGATGGCGAAGGCCGCCTCGCGCGCCGCCATCGCCGTTTCGGGCGCGATCGCGGCGGGAACCGTGGAGCGGCGCAGGATGCCTTCGCGATGGATGTTTTCGGCAGGCTCATAAGCCACGAGCGAGCCATCCTTGCCGCGCGCGGCGATCACCGAGACCTCGCGCTCGAAAGGCACGAATCTCTCCAGGATGAGCGGCACGCCGCCCATCGTCTCGAACATCCCTGTCGTGGCCTCGCCGCCGCGGAACACCCGCTGGCCCTTGCCGTCATAGCCCAGGCGGCGGGTCTTCAGGATGCCGGCGCCGCCGAATTCGCGCAGCGCTTCCGCAAGTTGCGCATCGCTGTCGACGGCGCGGAATATCGCGGTGGATATTCCGATGTCGTTCAGGAACGTCTTCTCGACCAGCCGATCCTGCGCCACCTCGAGCGCCCGCGCGGGCGGAAAGACAGGGACGAGGCCGGATAGCTTCTCGGCGGCCGCGACGGGCACGTTCTCGAATTCGTAGGTGACGACGGCGCTTTCCCCGGCAAGCTCGTCGAGGGCAGCGGGGTCGTCATAGGCCGCGGTGATCTGGCGGTTCGCGACCTGGGCGGCAGGGCATCCCGGCTCGGGTTCCAGGACGAGCGTACGGTAGCCCAGGCGCGCCGCGGCCATGGCGAGCATGCGGCCGAGCTGGCCGCCGCCGACGATGCCGATGGTCGCGCCGGTGGGAAGGGCGCTCATGCCTGGTCCGAGGGTTTGTCGGCCACCTTGGCGGTCTGCGCCGCCCGCCAGTCGTCAAGGCGTCCGGCGAGAGCGGGGTCGCCCAGCGCGAGCACGGCGGCGGCGAGCAGAGCGGCGTTGACGGCGCCCGCCTTGCCGATGGCGAGCGTGCCGACCGGAATTCCGGCCGGCATCTGCACGATCGAAAGAAGGGAGTCCTGGCCGGAAAGCGCCTTCGATTCGACCGGAACCCCGAAGACGGGTAGCGGCGTCAGCGCCGCGGTCATGCCCGGGAGATGGGCGGCGCCGCCGGCACCGGCGATGATCACCTTGAATCCTGCCTCCCTGGCGCCCCTGGCGAATTCGAAGAGCCGTTCCGGCGTGCGGTGCGCAGATACGATGCGGGCGTCGTGGGAAATGCCCAACGCGTCAAGCGTTTCCGCGGCATGGCGCATGGTGGCCCAGTCGGACTGGCTGCCCATGATGATCGCGATGTCGGCTCGGCTCACCAGCATCTCCCGGATTGTCAGCGCGGAATTAAGCGGTGAATGGTGAATGGTCAATGGCGAATGGGATGCGCTCGCCGATAAGGGGTTGCCAGAGCGCCGCTCAGGCGATGATGTCGGGGATGATCCTGTCTTCCAGCATCTTGAGCTTGTCCTTGAGCGCAAGCTTCTTTTTCTTCATGCGCTGGATCTGCAGCGGGTCGCAGCCGGTCGCGATCATGGCGTTGATGGCCGCGTCGAAATCCGCATGCTCCTGCTTCAAACGTGCAAACTCGAGACGAATCTCGGCCTGTTCCTGTTCCGACATGTCTACCGTCTGAAGTCTCCGACGCCTCTTCGAGGCGCCAACCGGCGGGTCCGGAGCCTCTCGAATCCGGCGGCCAGCTCTTACCACATTTCAGGGCGTCGGGAAATGCTACTACGACCTATTCGACTTTTAGCCGACTTGATGCCACAGTGCCGTCGTACCGTCATGGGACCGTCGGCCCCTTGGACGGACCCGGCGGTGCTTCGAGAAACCATGAAAGGGAGAACCAATCATGTCTCTTGCATCCCATCTTGAGGAGCTGAAGCGCAAGCACGGTGACATCGAGCGCGAACTCGACGAAGCGATGGCACATCCGTCGGTCGACGACCTCGAGATCGTGAGCCTCAAGCGACGCAAGTTGGCACTCAAGGACGAGATTGAAAAATTGAGGTCGCGTTCCACGACCCATTGACTCCAACCAGCCCTATTGCCGTGCGCGGCGCACGGCCTTGCCGGCGGCAGGTTGCCGCCGGCTCTCCCGAGACCCGGTGTCCTGGCCCATCCGGTGCCCCGTCGTCGATAGCTTTTCGCTCGGTTCAGAACTGATCCAGCAACTGCCCGATCTCAATCCTCTTCTTCGGGCTTGGTGCGGGGATCGAGGCGCACGGCCTCGGGTGTCACCGCCCGATCGGCGGGCATCGTCTGGAAGGCTTCGCGGGCCTCGAGCGGTACCGGCGCGCGGCGGTTGATGCGCAGCACGGCATAGCCGGCGAGCAGGAAATGGGCGAGCGCGGTGGCGAGGAACAAGCCCTCGGGACGCAGCCAATCCATGAGGGCGGCCGCGATCACCGGGCCGATCATGGTGCCGAATCCGTAGAGCAGCAGCAGTCCCCCGGAAACCTTCACGAATTCCTCGGCGCTGGCATGGTCGTTGGCGTGGGCGACGGCCACCGAATAGAGCGTGTAGGCGAGCGCGCCATAGCAGGCCGTCATGGCGATGATGAAAACGGCGGAGCGCGGTGCGACGACATAGATGAGCACCCCGATCAGCGCGGCGCCCAGCGCTGCTCCGCTCAGCACGTAGCGCCGATCGGTCACGTCCGAGATGCGCCCGACCGGCATCTGGAGCACGGCGCCCGAGATCACGACCAGGCTCATCATCAGCGCGATCCCTGCCGTCGAAATGCCGATTCGCGCGCCATAGACGGCGCCGAGCGTACCCCAGGCACCGTTGGCCACGCCGATCAGCAGGCAGCCGACCAATGACACGGGGGAATTGTCGTAGAGCTTCCTGAGATCGAGCGAGACGTCTTGCAGAGGCTTCGGCATCGCTTGGCTCGACACTGCGGTGGGGATGAGCGAGCAGCAGAAGAATATGCCGGTGACCATGAAAAGGGCCTCGGTGCGGATGTTGCCCGCCGCGACGATCATCTGGCCGGCCATGATGGAGGCATAGGTGACCATCATGTAGAGGCCGAACACCGTGCCGCGATTTTCGTTGGTCGCCCGCTCGTTGAGCCAGCTCTCGATGACCATGAAGGCGCCGGCCATGGTGAAGCCGGTGAAGGCGCGCAGCACGATCCACACGGTCTGCTCTATGATCAGCCCCGTGAGCAGCGCGATGATGGCCCCAAAGGCGGCGAAGGCGCCGAAGGCCCGCACATGCCCGGCGCGCCGTACGAGGCGCGGGGCGAAGAAGCAGCCGGTGACGAAACCCGCCGCCCAAGCCGTTCCCATCAGGCCGAGAGACGTCGTGGAGAAGCCTTCGAGCTGGCCTCGCAAGGGAAGGAGCAGCCCGTGCAAGCCTGAGGCGGCGAGCAGGAAGGCCGTGCCACGCAGGAGCGAAAAGATCGGTCGGTAGGAAGAGAGCATGCGTCTGTCCGGAGGCGGAAGGATCGGAAAAATATCGTCAGACGATAAAGCTTTTCAGGCTTTTCAACGGCGATCCTGCGGCACCGGTTTCAATTTTCGCGTCGAAACAGCGCCTCCGCCGCCGCCTTCGTCGCACCCTTGGCCTTCAACTCGGCCTTGAGGCGCCCGATCTCGGCCTTCAGCTGAACGATGCGCTCGCTCAGTTCGCCCACCGACAAGAGCGAAAGATCCTGGCCGATCTCGTGGACCCGAGGCTTTTTCACAGGTTCGTCGTCGAAGACGGCCATTTTTCTTCTCCGGTTTGATTGTCGCATGGACCAGAATACATAGTCAGGGATCGATGACGCAATTGCCGGCCCGCCGGCGACAGGACGAGAATCCATGACCGAAACGACGAAGCTTCCCTCCCGGATGACCGCCATCGCCATCACGGAGCCGGGCGGCCCGCGCGTGCTCAAGCCGGAGAAGCGCGACGTGCCGATCCCGACCCCGGGCGAAATCCTGATCCGGGTGCGGGCCGCGGGCGTCAATCGGCCGGACGTGCAGCAGCGCAAGGGCGCCTATCCGCCGCCGCCCGGTGCTTCCGACCTGCCGGGCCTCGAAGTATCCGGCGAGGTCGCCGCCGTCGGCGAGGGCGTCCAGCGCTGGCGGGTCGGCGACGCGGTCTGCGCGTTGACGCCGGGCGGCGGCTATGCCGAATTCGTGAAGGTGCACGAAAGCAACGCGCTGCCGCTGCCGGCCGGCTTCACCTTCACCGAAGCGGCCGCGCTGCCGGAGACCTTCTTCACCGTCTGGCACAATGTCTTCGAGCGCGGCGCCTTGAAGAAGGGCGAGACCTTTCTCGTGCATGGCGGCTCGTCCGGCATCGGCACCACCGCGATCCAGCTCGCCTCCGCCTTCGGCGCCTACGTGCTGACGACTGCAGGCTCCGACGAGAAATGCGCCGCGTGCCTGTCGCTCGGCGCGGACCGAGCCATCAACTATCGCAGCGAGGACTTCGTGGCGGTGGCCAAGGAAGCCACGGACGGGCGGGGCGTCGATCTGATCCTCGACATGGTCGGCGGCGACTATGTCGCGCGCAACTACAACCTCGCCGCGGTCGACGGGCGGATCGTGCAGATCGCGACCCAGGCCGGGGCGGTGGCAAGCACCGACTTCGCCAAGCTCATGGTCAAGCGGATCACCCATACCGGCTCGACGCTTCGACCGCGCACCGTCGAGTTCAAGGGCGCGGTGGCGGCGGCGCTGGAGGCGCAGGTGTGGCCGCTGCTGGCGGAGCGCCGCATCGCACCGGTCATGGACATGATCTTTCCCTTCCGCGAGGCATGGCGAGCGCATGAACGCATGGAAGAAGGCGAACATATCGGCAAGATCGTGCTCGACGTCGCCTGAACAAAGCAGGTCGCGCGTGTCGATGTCTTCACGCGCCAAGATCTTCCTGCTCGTTGAGAAATCGTTGCGGAGCAGCGGCCGAACCGCTATATGAGAGACGATTTCCCAATTTTTGGTGGTTTCCATCCACCGCCCGCGCCAGGGACGCGGGCGAACGAGAGGATTTGACCTATGGCCAACACGCTTCTGATGCCCAAGGCGACCGCCGTCTGGCTGGTCGACAACACGGCATTGTCCTTCGACCAGATTGCCCAGTTCTGCACGCTGCACCCGCTCGAGGTGAAGGCGATCGCCGACGGCGAGTCGGCGCAGGGCATCAAGGGCATGGACCCGATCATGACCGGCCAGCTCACCCGCGACGAGATCGCCAAGGGCGAAAGGGACCCGAATTATCGGCTGAAGCTTTCGGAGCCGAAGGTGCGTGTGCCGGAATCCAAGCGCAAGGGCCCACGCTACACGCCGCTGTCGAAGCGGCAGGACCGCCCGAACGCCATCCTGTGGCTGGTGCGCAATCATCCGGAGCTGAAAGACGCCCAGATCTCGCGTCTGGTCGGCACAACCAAGTCGACGATCGAGCAGATCCGGGAACGCCGGCACTGGAACTCCGCCAATCTGGTGCCGATGGATCCGGTGACGCTGGGGCTCTGCTCGCAGACCGACCTCGACATCGAAGTCCAGCGCGCCTCGCACGGCAAGCAGCCCGCTGCGCCCGTGGGCGACACGCTGCTACCGGCGGCGCTCACGGAGCGCCTGGCGCCGGAGGCCGAGACGCAGGACGAGGAAAAGGAACTCGATCCGAACGCGGTCTTCGCCAAGCTCTCCTCGCTCAAGGGCCGCGCCCGCGACGAGGACGAGGAGGAATAGGGCGGATTTCCGGCCGCATGCGGAGTGTGTGATGACCCCTCATCCGAGCTCGCTTCGCGAGGCCACCTTCTCCCACAAGGGGAGAAGGGGAGCTTTGCATAGACATTTCTGCCAGTCTCAAACGCTGGGCATTGGCATCGGCCTTGCGGCCGGCTTTCCCTTCTCCCCTTGTGGGAGAAGGTGGCCGCGCGAAGCGCGGTCGGATGAGGGGTCTGAGTTCAGCCGCGGCGATCGAGCGGCCCTTGCTCGGCACGATGCCGCACCATTCGCCAGCGTAGTTCCGGCCGTTCCGAGGCCTTGAAGGACAGCACGATCTGGCGCGACCGGCGTGGGCCCGAGAGGCCGGCGAAGAAGATCGTCTCCTCGACGGTCGGCTGGACGCCGGCCGCGGCGAAAGCCCAGCTGTCCATGCCGGGAGCGGTCAGGATCAGGCGGCCGGCCTCGTCGCGCATGAGATGGACATCGGGATGGAGGTGGAAGCGGACCGTGACCGCGTCCCGCCCGTTATTCGGCGCGACACCGCCCTTTGCCGTGAAGAAACGGTCGGTGCCGTCGAGCATGTCGCCGTCCCTGGAAAGGGTCAGTTCCCGTTCATGATAAAGGCCGAAGCGAGCGACATAGCCGTCGTGGCTGGCGACGAAGCCTTGCCGGCCGCTCTGGTCGGTTCGCTCGCAGCGCACGGTCTTGGGTCCGTCGACCAGCGGCCGGCCGATCAGGCCGTTCACCCGCGCCGAATGGCTGAAGCGCGCCGAGGAGGTGTCGTTGAGCACCGCCGTCGAATGAGCGGCGGTCGCCCGCGCCAGCGGCCGGAAATCTTCGGCTCCGAAAGTGTCGACGCCGCAGTTCACGACATAGAGCTGGCGGCTCGACGAAAGCTCGAAGGACAGGCAACCCGCATGCGCGTCGTCCGACAATTCGACGGGCGGAGGCGCGCCGGTATCGGCAATCACCGTGGTGCCGCCCATCGATAGGCGCTCGTAGCCGGAATGAGGGGCATGCAGAAGCGGTGCGCCGCCGGTATCGTCATGGCGCAGGATTGCCGCGATGCGGTCATGGATGGTGACACCCATGCCGTTGAAGCGGGCCAGGCTTCCGTCCTGATGACGGAAGAAGCGCAGGGCAGGCAGCATGCGCTCCACAGCCGCGATCAGGGCGGGCGGAGGCGCCTCCGCCTGGTTGGCGTAGGTCTGGCGCAATGGCAGAAGGTCGGCCAGGAGCTCCAGCACGGCCGCCGGATTGCGGGAGACATGCCCGCCATCTGGGAGAATCTGAAGCTCGATCTCCTGCGCCAGGTTGCGGGTGGCGTTCCTGAGCGTCGAAGCCGGCACCGGCAGCGACAGCGCAGCGAAGGCGAGCGCTATGCGCGCCCTCAGCCGTTCCGCGCCCGGCGGCATTTCCGGGGCCATGGAGCGCAGATAGCGGATCTGGATGGCGAGGGACTTCAGGAAAGCCCGGTAGAAGGGGAACTCCGCCCCCTGCAGCACAACCGAGGAATGTTGGAGCCAGGAGATGATGCGCCGGGCGGTCGTTGCGGGCTTCCAGGCAGGGCGATTGATGCGCCCGCCATGGATCGCGATCCAGTCCGAGATCAGCGCGCGAGCGTTGGCCGAAGCGAGTTCTGTGCCGGCGGCACGCATGTGTCGCAGCCAGCGAAAGCCGTGCAGGGACTTGCGCCACGCGCGATTGGCCACGTCGAGCTGGAAGGGCGACGTGCCGCCGGTCTCGACCAGATGACCGGCCAGCGGGAAGCGCCCGTAATAGATCTCGGTCGCAATCTGCGGATCGGCAAGCCTCAGGTCCGGTGGCGCGATCAGGACCCGATCAGGGGTTCGGCCGGTGTATCGCCAGCGATAGACCGGGCCGGATCGCAAGCGCCGGCGCGTGCGACGCCATAGTTCGCGAGCCACCAGTCCCCACAGGTGCGGCGCATCGCCCGCATTCGCCAAGACTTGCCTCCAGATACCAGCCCCGCCCGACAGCGGTTCGTTCCGGATGATGTATCCCGGCTGCATGTCGCTCATAGTGGCTGAGAAAGTCCCTGCTGTTTCCCTGGGCATCCGCGTTCAGGACTTCAGACCCGGAACCACACCGCGCCCGGTGCGGCATCGTTGATTTCCGACGGCCCGGAACCCGCCTGGTGCGCTGCCGATAACGGCAAATTCCGGATTCGCCATTCTGTCAGTGTAGTTGATTAATGGTTTACCGCGAGGGTGAAAATTCCGTTACCCACGAGTGGATCGCCTGCCGGCGTCATTCGGTGTTCTCTCCTGCCCGTCACGAGCGAGTGTCGGGCCCGGTTGAAACCTTTCCGGGCAGGACCAGTCTGGACCAAGGCATC
This sequence comes from Rhizobiaceae bacterium, assembly GCA_035556195.1. GTDB lineage: Bacteria > Pseudomonadota > Alphaproteobacteria > Rhizobiales > Rhizobiaceae. The sequence goes on along the minus strand of DATMFK010000013.1, from coordinate 194,894 downwards.
TGCTTTCGCGCATGTCGTTATCCCCAAACCGCTGCACGCTTTTGGGCGACATGCTTTAGGCTACCCGACGCATGCGGGCGGCGAAGAAGCCGTCCATGCCGGAGAGGGCGGGGGAATCGACGACCATGTCGGCCGGCGTCGTGCGCAACGTGCCCTGCGGCGTCAGGAACGGATCGGCGCCGGGGATCTCGCCCGGCTGGATCGGTTCGGCCACGATCCCGCGTTCTTCTTCCAGGAAGGCGGCCAGCAAGGATTCGCCTTCCCGCGGATCGAGCGAGCAGTTGGAAAAGACGATCAGTCCGCCGGGCTTCACCCATTCCACCGAACGGGCGAGAAGGCGCCGCTGAAGGCCGGCAAGCTTCTCGATGTCTTCGGGCGATTTCGTCCACGGCACGTCGGGATGGCGCCGCACCGTGCCGGTGGACGAACAGGGCGCATCCAGCAGCACGGCATCGAACAGTCTCGGCGGCGCCGCGGCGCCGATATCGGCTTCCATGATCTCGGCCGATAGCTTCAGCCGTTCGAAGTTGGCGGCGAGGCGCTTCAGGCGGCTCTTCGACATGTCGACGGCCGTGACGCGCGCTCCGGCGAGCGCGAGTTGCGCCGTCTTGCCGCCCGGGGCGGCGCAAAGGTCGGCGACGTCCGACCCGCTCACGTCGCCGAGGAGGCGCGCGGGCAGGGCCGCGGCGGCGTCCTGTACCCACCATTCGCCGTCGCGGAAGCCGGGAAGATCCGAAACTTGCGCCGGCAGACGCTCGACACGGACAGTGCCGGTGGGCAGAACGATACCGCCCAGCTTTTCGGCCCATCCCCGCGGATCTGACTTGACGGTGAAATCGGTGGGCGCCTCGACCCTGTGAGCGGCGAGAATGGCTTTCGCACGGGGCTCGCCATAGGCCTCGGCAAGGCGCTCCGCGAACCATCGCGGCGCGTCGTCGTTTCTGGCGAGCTCGCTGGGCAAGGCCTTCTCCTTGACGCGCACGAGCGCCCGCAGCACGCCATTGACCAGACCCGAGAAGCGCGCGGTGCGGGGATCGGACTTGGCATGGGTGACGGCGAGATCGACCGCGGCGCTGTCGGGGATGTCGAGGAACAGGATCTGTGCCGCAGCGACGTGGAGCACATGGCCGAGCGCGTGGGCGTTGGCGGGCAGCGGCCGCTCGAGCCGACGCGCTATAAGCCGTTCGATCGTGCCGCGGAACCGCAGTGCCGTCACCAATATGGCGCGCACAAGCGACCGGTCGCGTATCTCCAGGGCCCGGTATTGGGGATGGCCGTGCTCATTGTCGGTGAGGCCGTCGAGCGGCGTGTGGGCGTCGACGACGGCCGCGAGCAGCTTCGCCGCCGTCTTCCGGGCGGCAAGACCCGGGACGGAATCTTCGGCTTGCCGGATCACAAGCTTCGAGTGTGGCTTCGAGCTCTTGGCGGCGACGGTCACGACCACGGGCCCTTCGGCCCGCTCTTGGATCCGGTGGGATTGCGTCCCCAGGGGCCGCTCTTGCGCGGTTCGGCCGGCCTTTCAGCTTCGCCCCACGGGCCTGAACTCGTCGGCGTCCGACGTTCTGTCGCGCGGGGGTCCACCTGGGCCTCTGGCGCGGCCGGCCGCGGTGAGCCGCCGGATGCCGGCCGGTCGGGCGCGCGGCTCGAAAATTCGCGCTCCAGCTCGACCAGCGCGGCAATGCGGTTCTCCGTTGCCGGGTGGGTCGAGAACAGACTGTCCATCCTTTCGCCCGACAGCGGGTTGATGATGAACAAGTGGGCGCTCGCCGGGTTACGCTCGGCGTCGGGATTGTGGATGCGCTCGACGTTGCGGGCGATCTTGTCGAGAGCGGAGGCCAGCCAGAGGGGGTGGTCGCAGATCTCCGCGCCGCGCCGGTCGGCCGCGTATTCGCGTGTGCGGCTGATCGCCATCTGCACGAGCCCGGCGGCGAGCGGGGCAACAATCATGGCGACGAGGACGCCGATGAAGCCCAGCGGATTGTTGTTGTCGCGGTTGCCGCCGAAGAAGAACGCGAAATTGCCGAGCATGGAGATCGCTCCGGCCAGCGTGGCGGTGATCGTCATGGTCAGCGTGTCGCGATGCTCGACATGGGCGAGCTCATGCGCCATGACGCCCGCCACCTCTTCGTAGGAGAGCCTGTCGAGAAGGCCCGTCGTCGCCGCAACCGCCGCATTTTCAGGATTGCGCCCGGTCGCAAAGGCGTTGGGCTGCGGGTTGTCGATGAGGTAGACCTTCGGCATGGGCAGGCCGGCGCGTTGAACGAGTTCGCGCACGATGCCGTAATATTCGGGTGCGGTGCGCTCATCCACCTCGACGGCGTGGTGCATGCGCAGCACCATCTTGTCGGCGTTCCAGTAGCTGAACAGGTTCATTGCGGCGGCGATGAAGAAGGCGATCGTCATGCCGCCGGAGCCGCCGATGAGATAGCCGACGCCCATGAAAAGCGCGGTCATCAGGGCCAGCAGCATGGCCGTGCGCATGATGTTCATCTCGTTCCGTGCTCCTCGAAAGGGGTCGATCCCGCGACCCGGCCTGTCTATATGCTGATATGATGGGACGGCAAAAGCCTTCTTTCAATGCTTTGCAAGGGTTGGAACGATGATCGACGAAGGATCGGACGAGACGGGAGTCGCATCGCGGGAAACCGCGGCCCAGCCAAGGCAACTCTCGCCGGCTGCTATGCGCGCGCTCGCCGAGGCCGAAGCGCGGCGTGCCGAATATCTGAAGAAGGAAGCCGAGATGCCCAAGGAGATCGGCGGTCGCGGCGGCCGGGAGCCCGGTCGCTATGGCGACTGGGAGGTCAAGGGCATGGCCACCGATTTTTGATGGGATGCCTCGTCCGACGTTGCCAACCCCTCATCCGACCTCGCTTCGCGAGGCCACCTTCTCCCACAAGGGGAGAAGGAAGGCGCCTGGCACAGACGGTTCGACAAAGTCGCAAATCCTGGCGATTGGCCGAGGCGTTGCGGCCGTCTTCCCTTCTCCCCTTGTGGGAGAAGGTGGCCGCGCGAAGCGAGGTCGGATGAGGGGTTGCCCAACTCGGATGAGTGGCTCTTATCTCACTCCTCGACCTTCGCCGCCGGGTAGGGCGTGCCGGCGAGGACCGAGAGACCTCCGATCAGGAACAGGATGATCACGGCCATGCCCAAACGGGCCGAGCCGCTCGCTGCGGTGACGGTCGCCACCAAAAACGGCGCCAGGAAGCTCGTCGCGCGGCCGGCAAGCGCGTAGAGACCGAAATAGCGGCCGGCCTCGTCGGCGGCCACGCTGCGCGCCAGATAGGACCGCGACGAGGCCTGTACGGGACCGAAGGCGATGCCGACCAAAAGGCCGAATACGATATAGGCCTTTTCCGCGGGCGTGGCGAATAGGCCGCCGGTGTCGATCCCGGGCAGGCGCAGCAGGCCGAAGAATGTGTAGCCGGGGCCCGTCGAGATGATGCCGATGGTGGCGATCGACAGGAGCATCAGCGATAGGATGACCACGAGCTTCGAGCCCAGCGCGGTGTCGATGCGGCTCGCCGCCAGGCAGCCGCCAATGGCGACGATGTTGAGGATGATGCCGTAGAGGCCGAGCTCCATGACCGACCAGCCGAACATGGCGGCCGCGAAGGTGCCGCCCAGAGCGAGAAGCGCGTTGACGCCGTCCTGATAGATCATTCGGGCGATCAGGAATCGGAAGATGCCGCCGCGCTTCCTGGCGTCCCCGACGGTCGCCTTGAGCTCGATCAGTCCTGCGCGCGCTGCCCGGCCAGGAGGCAGGCCCTTGCCGCTGTCCGGGGTGAACAGGAACATCGGGAGGATGAAAACGAGGTACCACAGCGCCGCAAGCGGGCCGGTGATGCGTGCGTCCTCGCCGGTCGCCGGGTCCAGGCCGAACAGGGGTGGGACACCCAACATGGTCTTGCCGGTCTCCGGCGAGGCGGACAGCAAAGCGATGACGAAGATCAGGAAGATCATGCCGCCGAGATAGCCGAGCCCCCAGGCGAGGTTGGAGATCTTGCCGATCTCGTCCTTCGCGACGAGGCGCGGCATCATGGAATCGTTGAACACGATCGAGAATTCCGCGGCGATCGAGGCCAGCGAGAAGACGATGATGACCGGCACGAGGCTGGATCCGGGTTCCGCGTACCACAGCAGTGTCAGCGCGATGATCTTGATGACCGCGAAGAATGCGATCCATGGCTTGCGCGGCCCCGTCTGGTCGGCGATCGAACCCAGCACCGGAGACAATACCGCTATGACAAGGCCGGCCGCGGCGATGCCGTAGGCCCACGCAGCCTGTCCCGCCGCGTGGTCGCTTGCCATGCGCGAGACCACATAGGGGCCAAAGATGAAGGTGGTGACGACCGTGAAGAAGGGCTGGGCTGCCCAGTCGAACAGCATCCATCCCCAGACACCGCGCCTTGTCGTCGAAACTTCTTGCGACATTGCCCCTCCCGCGGACCTTCCCTGGCGATGCTCTATCAGTCATGGCTACAGCATCGGGCTGAAAATCGGAACGATTTTGGAAAGCACCATCCGGAACGATCAAAGGACAGAGCGTCTTCTCAAATCCTGGTGGGACACGCGACGCTTTAGCAATCCCCTGGAGAAGTCAGGGCAGCCGGCGCCTACGGGAGATGTGGGCCCCCACGATCCGAAACGGCTCATCCGCGTGGCAGGCGCTCCATGGCGGCATTCGTTGCACAGGCGCTCCGTCGGGAGCCCGATCACCAGGAGCGCGGCGCCGATATAGAGGAGGCATGCGGTCCCGAACGCCCATTGATAGCCGCGCGGGATGTCATATTGAGCAGCCGCGACCGCACATCAATACCGCGAGCCCCACCGTCGGGCCGAGTTGCATAGCGGTGTTCATGACGCCGCCCGCCAGCCTGGGACCAGCTACAATATCAGCGGCGAGCAGAATCATTCCGGGCCGCGGCGACGATCAGCCCGGCTATGGTGGCCGGAGCCGGCCCCATGCGGCCGTCCGGCGACGGCGAAGCATAGTTCGTCAGGATCAGCGTTAACGCGAAGGGCAGGAAGGCGACCGCGGTCATGAGCGAGGACCCAGCCGCGCACCTGTTGCAGATAGAGCGCCAGGATGTATTCATGGGGCCGTTGCGCGCGAGAGCGATCGCAACAGTCCCAGGACTGCTGCGTTCTGCTCTCCATGGTCATTTCTAGACTTGTATCCGATACGTCTGGCTCTCAGCCGCTCTCATAACCGGGCCCCTCGACACTCAACCCGGCGAGTTGCCAGTCGGCGAAGCCGCCCGGGAAATGACGCGCCGCTCGGCCGTGTCTCTCGAGGATCGCCAGGGCCTCGGCGGAGAGCACGCAGTGCGCGCCGCGGCAATATGCGACAATCGCCTTGTCGGAGGAGAGCTCGGCCAGCCGGCTCTCCAGTTCGGCAACGGCTATATTGATCGCACCCGGCAAGTGCCCCGCCGCGAACTCGTCTTCGGGCCTGACGTCTAGCAGCACTATGTCGTCTTCACGCATGCGCCGCACGAGCTCTTGGCGGGAGATCGTCTCCAGCCTCTCCGGCCGGCTGGCCCTGTCGTCGATCAATTCCCGGATCTGCTCACGCCTGTGCCTTGCAAGCATCCGCATCGCCGCCAGCACGTTCTCGATTGGTCCGCTCGCCAACCGGTACAACACGCGTTTGCCGTCTCGCCGCGTCTGCACCAGCCCCGCTCGGCGAAGCTGTTGAAGATGCTGCGAGGTGTTCGCCAGAGGCAGGCCGGAAAGCTCCGTCAACTTTTCGACGGCCCGTTCGCCGTCGGCAATATGATGCAGGAGCAGGAGCCGATGCGGGTGCGCCAGTGCGCGGGCGAGATCCGCCAATTCCTCGAAAATGGGATTCGGGTCGTTGTCTGTCATGCGAAGACGCTAGCATTGCTAAAACGATCAATCAATATATTGATTATTAAATCAAAGGTGGTTAGCATTGATGTGACGGAAAAAAGGGGCTGCGGATGACCGAAGGGTGGGAATTCATTGCAAGGGCGATCATTGTCGGGGCGGGTGCGACAGCCGTCATGGATGTCTGGACCCTCTTCCGGAAACGGGTCTTCGGCATTTCTTCGCTCGACTACGCGTGGGTCGGCCGCTGGATTGGTCATTTTCCGAGGGGGCGCCTGATGCATAAGAGCATCGGGCAGTCCGAGCCCGTCCGCGGCGAGGCCGCGCTCGGTTGGAGCGCACATTATGCGATCGGCATCATCTTTGCCGCCCTGCTGCTGGGCGTCTGGGGGCTGGAATGGGCGCGCGATCCGACACCCTTGCCCGCGCTTGCCGTCGGCCTCGTGACAATCGTCGTGCCGTTCTTCGTCATGCAGCCGGCCTTCGGACTAGGCGTTGCCGCATCGAGAGTCCCGCACCCGAACACCGCCCGTCTGCGCAGCTTGATGACGCATCTGTCCTTCGGAATCGGACTCTATGTCTCGGCCTGGCTGGGAGCGCTGGTTTTCGCGAGCTGACCGCGCCATGCTGCATGTGAGCACGCCCCCAGCATCGCCACGCTAACGGGCTTGCCAATCAAGATTGCTCTTGGGCGAGCCCGAACCGGCTGGCACGGGCCCCAGAGCTGTCACACAGCGGTCAGGTCGCTCATCAGGCCCGATGCGACCGACAGCCTCGACACGGTGAGATCGCCGCCTTCCGTCAGCGCCTGGAGCCTTTCGCGCGTACGGGCGACCCGTCTGCCGCCGGCATCGAGCCAGGCCGCCACCGGGTCGGGCGATTCGCGATAGGCGGAGAGCGCCGACACGGCGATATCCCGCCTTGCGGCGTCGATCGTATCCCGAGCGCGCGCCAGCGCCAGCCCGTCATAATAGTCGGTGGGCTCCAGCCCACGCGCCGCATCCTCGATACGGGCGATGCGCAAGGCGTCGCTGGCCGCAAAGAAAGCCTTGGCGGATACGGTGAGATCGGCGCCGCTCGAGCGTGACACGAGGGCGATGTCGGGAAGAAGCGCGGCGTCAGTGAGCGCGGCAAGCTGCTCGGCCAGGCGTTCCGGCGCTCCGGCCTTGGCGAAATCCTGCCGGCGCTCCTCAAACCTTTCGCGCATGAAGTCGGGCAGGAGATCGCTCATCGCCGGTTCGAGCACCTTGCGTGCGTCACGAAGCTGCGCGATGCGCTCGGCGAGCAATGCGTCGGCATGGTCGTTCTTCAGGAGCCATGCCGTCGCAGCCCAGGTGAGCTGGCCGGCCGTGTCGTAGAAGTCGAGCTGCGCCTGGCCGTCGACCTGGTTGTCGAGGGCGTCGATGTCGCGGTAGACCCCGGCAAGGCCGAAGCCGTCGCGCACGATCGCGAAGGCCCGCACGACCTCGGCGGGCCCGCGCCCCGTCAGATCCTGGAGGCGGTTGACGAAGGTCGGGCCGCCGCGGTTGACGAGGTCGTTGGCCAGGACGCGCGCGATGATTTCCCGGCGCAGCCTGTGACCACGAATCTCGTCGGCGAATTTCCCGGCCATCTGGCTTGGGAAATAGCCGAGCAGGTCCCGTTCGAAATGCGGATCGTCGGGCAGGCTGCTTTCGACGATGTCGGAGAACAGCACGATCTTGGCATAGGCCAGAAGCACGCCGATCTCGGCCCGGGTCAGCGGCTCGCCACGCGTCTCGCGTTCGGCGAGGGCGGCCGGCGAGGGAAGCTGCTCCACGGCCCGATCGAGCAGGCCCCGCGTTTCCAGCGCCGTCATGAATCGCGCCTGGTGAGGCAACTCGGCAAGCCCCCGCTTCTGGACGAGCGAGATGGCGAGCGTCTGCTGGTAGTTGTTGCCCAGCACGAGGCCGGCGACCTCGTCGGTCATCTCGGCGAGCAGCTTGTTGCGGGCAGGCCGCGTAAGCGCACCGCGCCGCATCGCCGAGGCGAGCGCGATCTTGATGTTAACCTCGACGTCGGAGGAATTGACGCCCCCGGAATTGTCGATGGCGTCGGAGTTGCAGGCCCCCCCCTTCAGTCCGAACTCGATGCGCGCGCGCTGGGTGACACCGAGATTGGCGCCCTCGCCGATGACCTTGGCGCCGACTTCGGCTGCCGTGACGCGGATCGGATCATTGGCGCGGTCGCCGACCTCGGCATTCGTCTCCGACGAGGCCCGGACATAAGTGCCGATGCCGCCGAACCAGAGCAGATCGACAGGCGCCTTGAGGATAGCGCGCATGATCTCGACTGGCGTGGCGGCCGTCTTGCCGAGACCGATGGCCGCGGCGGCCGCAGCGGACAGCGTGACCGACTTCTGCGCGCGCGACACGACGACGCCGCCCGCCGAGAGCTTGGCCTTGTCGTAGTCCTGCCAGCTCGAACGCGGCAGCTCGAAGAGACGCTTGCGTTCGGCGAACGACACCGCCGCGTCCGGGTCCGGATCGATAAAGATGTCGCGGTGGTCGAAAGCGGCGATCAGCCGGGTCTGTTCGGAGAGCAGCATGCCATTGCCGAACACGTCGCCGGACATGTCGCCGACACCGACCACGGTGAAGGGCGTGGTCTGGATATCGCGGTTCATCTCGCGGAAGTGCCGCTTGACCGCTTCCCAGGCTCCACGCGCGGTGATTCCCATCTTCTTGTGGTCGTAGCCGGCCGAGCCCCCGCTGGCGAAAGCGTCGTCGAGCCAGAAGCCGTGACGCTCGCTGATCGCGTTTGCTGTGTCGGAGAAGCTCGCCGTTCCCTTGTCGGCTGCCACGACGAAATAGGGATCGTCATTGTCGTGGCGGCGCACGCCCGAGGGTACGACGACCTTGTCGCCCTCGAGATTGTCGGTGATCGAAAGCAGGCTCGACACGAAATTCACATAGGCGTTCTTGCCGGCCTCGAAGACCGCATCCCGTGTGCCGCCTGCGGGCAGTCGCTTGGGAAAGAAACCACCCTTGGCGCCGACGGGCACGATGACGGCATTCTTGACCTGCTGCGCCTTGACCAGGCCGAGCACCTCGGTGCGGTAGTCCTGCGCCCGGTCGGACCAGCGCAGGCCGCCACGCGCCACGGGCCCGAAGCGGAGGTGCACCCCTTCTACTTCGGGGCCGTAGACAAAGATCTCTCGCCACGGCCGCGGTTCGGGCAGGCCGGTGATGGCATGGGGATCGAACTTGATCGCCAGCGACACGTCTTCGTCGCGCGGGGCGGCGAAATAGTTGGTGCGCAGAGAGGCCTCGACCAGGTTGAGATAGCGGCGCAGGATGGTGTCGTCATCGATGCTCGGAACCGCGTCGAGTTCGTCCCTGATCTTGGCGACGAGATGCTTGGCGGTCACCTCCCCGTCCGCCGCCTTCGGGTCGAAGCGGGCCACGAAAAGTTCGTAGAGGCCGCGTGCCACGCCCGGGTAGCGGTTGAGCGCGGCGGCAATGAAATCCTGGCTCTGCGGAATGCCTGCCTGCTGCAGATAGCGGCCATAGGCGCGCAGCACAGTAATCTCCGCCGAGCGCAGGCAAGCGGTCTGGGCGAGTGCATTGTAGCCGTCATTTTCGGCGATGCCGCGCCAGACCGACAGAAAGAGCTCCTCGAACAGCTCGCCGTCGTCGGCGAGGTCGATCGGCCCGCCGAAGGCATTCTCCAGCTCCATGTCGTGCAGGAAGACAGTGTCGCGATCGGTCTCGCCGACCTCGAAGGTGCGTTCGCTGATCACACGGAAACCGGCGTTCTCCAGCACGGGGACGCGTCGGGAAAGCGCGACCGGCGCGCCGAAATGATAGATCTTGAGCGCTGCCTGATCGGGCGCCCTGCCGTCGCGATAAAAGTCGACGGCAATGGGGTTTTCCGCGCTGAGCTCGGCGATCCGCCGGGCGTCCGCAAGCGCCACGGCCGGCGAGAAGGAGTTGCGATAGCTGTCGGGGAAGCGCCTGGCGATGTCGGCCAGCTCGCCTGCGACCCCTTCATCGGCCGCGGCTTCGCGCAGCGCGTCGTCCCACGTGCGCACGATGTCGCGAATACCGGCCTCGAGTTCGGCCTGTTCTACCCGGGGCGTGCGGCCGCCGGACCGTCCGATGATGAAATGGATGCGGGCCAGCGACCCTTCGGGGAAGGCTGGATAGAAGGCGGACAGGCGCCCGTCGAAGCGGTGCTTCAGGAAGGCCCCGATCTTCTCCCTTACGATCGAGTCGTAGCGGTCGCGCGGCACGAAGACGAGGACGGAGACGAAACGGTCGAACTGGTCGACCCGAACCAGCGCGCGGACGCGCGGACGTTCGCCCAAGGCAAGGATCGCCATTGCGTGCTTGCGCAGTTTCTGCACAGGCACCTGGAAGAATTCGTCGCGCGGATAGGATTCCAGCACGTTGATGAGCGCCTTGCCGGAATGGTCGTTGGGATCGAAGCCGGATTTGGCGATGATCGCCTGTGCCTTGGAGCGCAGGTAGGGGATCTTCATGACGGAGCGTGTATAGGCAGTCGAGGTGAACAGGCCTACGATGCGCAACTCGCCCGACAGCTTGCCCTTCTTGTCGTAGGTCTTGACGCCGACATAATCGAGATAGGCGCGGCGATGAACCACCGACTTGGCGTTCGCCTTGGTGATGATCAGCGGGTCGGGCCCATGCAGGAAGGCACGGATTTCCGGCGTGGTGGTCACCGCCTCGCCCCCGCGCCGCAGCACCAGCACGTCGGGGTCGGCCAGAATACCGAGGCCCGGGCTGTCGGCACGTTCGAGCCGACCGCTCTTTTCCCCGCCGGAGTATTTGAATTCGCGCATGCCGAGGAAGGTGAAATTGTCGTCCCGCAGCCATTCGAGAAAGGCGATCGCTTCGGCGACGTCGTCCTTGTCGAGCGGCACGGAACCGTAGCGGAATTCCGAGATGGCATGGTCGAGGCGGGCGAGCATCGGCTTCCAATCGGTGAAGGCCGCCCGGACCTGGACCAGTATCTTGTCGAGACGCGCCTCGAGACTGGCCGCCTGCTGGTCTGAAAGCTGACCGACATGCACATGGACGACGCTGATGCGGTCGTTGCTCGCATCGGCCCTGGCGTGGCCAGCCTCGTCGAGAATTTCGCTTATCCCCTCGCGGCCATGCTTTACGAGCAGAACCGGGTGCACGACGAATGTCGGCTCGCCGGCACTGTCGGTGATCTCGCCGAGCAGCGAATCGAACAGGAAGGGCATGTTGTCGTTGACGACGGTGATAACCGTCATCGGGCGACCTTCCCGCAACACATGTCTGCCATTGTCGATGGCGACGATGCTCGATCCCTTGCGGTGCCTGGAAACCGCGTCCCAGGCGATCGCGGCGGCCTTCTCCAGTTCCGCCGGCTCATAGGCGGCCACGTCCTCGGCCGAGGCCCGGTCGAGAAGGAAGGCGGCCAACCTCGCCGCGCCGCTGCGCTTCTCGGCGGCGGGCGCTGACTTCGACGCGCTCTTCACTTTGTGGCTTACGACCATGGCGTTCTTCCTCTTCCCCGCGTTCTCCTGCCCAGGCTCGGGCATTCGGACCGGCGCATTGGACCATCGTATCAGATGGCCATCCTTTGACGACCTGCATTCACCCCAGCGTCCACCCCGAAAATGAAGCCTCGTGGTGAATGCAGGATGACGACAACACTCTGGTCGGAAAAGAAAAGGGCGGCACGAAGGCCGCCCTTTCCGTCTAATCGATTTGCCGTTTTCCGGCTGTCATTCGCGGTTGCCCAGGAACTGCAGCAGGAACATGAACAGGTTGATGAAGTCGAGATAGAGGGTCAGTGCGCCCATGATGGCCTTACGGCCGGCGACCAGCACGTCGTCGCCCTCGAAATACATCTCCTTGATCTTCTGCGTGTCGTACGCGGTCAGGCCCGAGAAGACCAGCACGCCGATCGCCGAAATCGCGAACTGCAGAGCAGACGATTGCAGGAAGATGTTCACCAGCATCGCGATGATGAGGCCGAACACGCCCATGATCAGGAACGAGCCCATCGCGGTCAGGTCGCGACGCGTCGTGTAGCCGTAGAGCGACAGTGCCCCGAAGGCGGCGGCGGTCACGAAGAAGGTCTGCACGATGCTCTGGTTGGTGAAGACCAGGAAGATCGACGACAGCGAGAGGCCGACAAGGCCGGCGTAGACCCAGAAGGTGGTCTGCGCGGCGGAAACGCTCATCGTGTGGACCCTGAAGGACAGGAAGAACACAGCGGCGAGCGGGGCAAGCATGACGACCCAGCGGAGCGGCGACCCGTAGATGGCGGCGCCGAACGCAGTCAGCATCTTGCCGTTGCCGAGTGTGGCGACGGCCGTGGCGGGATCATTGGTGGTTGCCAGCATGATCGTGCCGAACGCGGCGACGCCGGTGATGACGAGGCCAAGCGCCATAAGGTTGTAAACCTTGAGCATATAGGCGCGCAGGCCTTCGTCGATAGACGCGTCGACGCGGCTGCCGGCCGCGACGCGGGTCTGATAATTACGAAGGTCAGCCATAATTTCCTCTGTTGCTCCTGTCCCGTCGGGAGTCGGGCTTCGCACGCCCAGGCGCCGCTGTCGGGACTCCAGCATGCCCGCGCGAAATATGATGCTTCTTTCGGGCGAGAACAAGGCCCATTACGATGCGCAATCCATCGTTACCATACGATAGCCTAACTTTTTCATACGTCCAGACGGCACGATCTGTGGGGCGGCCGGTAAAAGAGTGAATGGAATGTCGGCCCGTAGCGTCGCTCCCTTCCATCCACCATTTCACGATTGACCGTTCACCGTCCCAGCCCGGTCAAAAACGCGGTCAGATTGTCGGACAGCGCATCGCATAGATAGCCGCCTTCCTGGACGACGACGGTCGGCAGGTCGAGCTTGCCGATGGCGGCGGCCATGCGGGCAAAACCAGGCGTCGTGACCGACAGGCCACCGAATGGGTCGCCCTCGAAGGCGTCGAGCCCGAGAGCCACCACCAAGGCGTTCGGCGCGAAGGCGCGGATGCGGCGGAGCGCGATTTCGAGTGCTGTGAGGAATTCCTGGTCGCCGGACTTCAGTGCCAGCGGGAGATTCAGGTTGTAGCCGAGACCCGGCCCTTCTCCACGTTCGGCGGCATGGCCCCAGAAGAAGGGGTAAAAGCGCACGGGATCGGCATGGATGGAGACAGTCAGCACATCCGGCCGGGCGTAGAAGATACCTTGCGTGCCGTTGCCGTGATGGAGGTCGATATCGAGGATCGCGACGCGTGCGGCTTCCCTGCGCAAGCGTTGCGCGGCGACGGCGGAATTGTTGATGAAGCAGAAGCCGCCGGCGAGGTCGACGAAGGCATGATGGCCCGGCGGTCGGCAGAGCGCGTAGGCGGCGGGCTCGCCCGAGAGCACCGCATCGGCGGCATCGACCGCGCTCCAGGCGCTCCAGCAAGCGCTCTCCCATGTCTCGGCAGAGATCGGGCAGGCGGTGTCGGCCATGTGATAGCCTGCCTGACCGACGGCGGAAGCCGGGTAGCCGCCGATGCGTGCGATCGGATGGATGTTCGGGATGACTTCCGCCGAGGCGCCGGGGATTCGCTGCCAGCGCGCGTGGATGTGCTGGAGGAAGTCGAGATATTCGGGCGTGTGCACCGCCGCGATCGGGTCAAGCCCGTGATTCCTCGGCCTGGCGATCTCGCAACCGGCTGCACCGGCGCCGGCCAGCAGCCGCTCGACGCGTTCCGGCTGCTCCGGGTTGGGCCTCGGAGCTCCGCTGGAGAGGAAGGCTTTTGGGTCATGCCGCCTCTGCTCGCTCGCGTAGAAGGCTTTCATCGTTGCTCCTTCGTATTGCTCCTCGCGGCTCCGGCACGCGCCGGGGCGAGGAAGCCCTCACCACAGGCGCCATGTATCCAGATCGAGATCAACCCGCCAGCAACAGCGCCTCGGCACGCCCGCGCGTGGCCGCCTCGAGTTCAACGGACGTTCGAGCGACGAGATCGAACCGTACGGTCACCGCCCGGTTGATCGCATGGAGGGCGCCGTCAAGGCTTCCGGACATGACCTGTTCCAGGGTGATCGAGCTGCGCCCGATCTTCACCACATGCGAGCGGACCGTGATGAGCGCGCCTGCTTTCACCTCGTGCCTGTATTCGGTCTCCGAACGGACGTCGACCCACCCCCTGGTCTTGTCTTCCGCGCCCTCCAGCCCGGCGAGATGGCCCACGAGCTGGAAATTCGCGTCGTCGAAGATGCTGGCGTAGAAGCGCACATTCATATGTCCCATGACGTCGCACATCCAGGGATGGACGACGCCGGTGAAGGTGACGAGCGGTGGCGTCATGTGATCTCCTCTCAGGTCTTCGGGATCGCACTAGCCGAGATCGCTCGCCTTGTCATGGTCGCCATGGCGTGGACGACATCGGTCTCCTCCCGGTTTCTCCGTTCCTACGGGGAGAAGTGGCCGGCAGGCCGGTGAGGCTTGCCCGAAAATCCATCCTTACTGCCGTTGATGTTACAGGTTCCTGAGCACCGGGGCTGCCTTGTGCCCGAGCACCCTCCAGGTGCCGACGAGGCCGATGCCAATGGTGAGCGCCAGGGCCATGGCCACTGTGACGACCGCGACCTCGGGAAGGAAGGTGGAGGGCAAAGTCATGATGCGCGCCACGACGAACCATGCCGCCAGCCCGCCGGCGAGAAGCGCGAAGACGGCGGTCGCCAGGCCGATCAGGGCGTATTCCATGGAGAAGGCCGCGATCAGCGTACGCCGCGTGGCTCCGAGCGTCTTCAGCACCACCGCATCGTGAATGCGCGCGCGGTTTCCGGCAGCGAGCGCGCCGGCAAGCACCAGCACCGAGGCGATGAGCGCCACAGCGGCCGCCGCGCGGATCGCGGTGCCGAGCTGCGCGATGAGCTGGTTCACCACGTCTAGCGCATCCTTCACGCGCACGGTGGTGACGGCCGGAAAGGCGCGTGTCACCTCGTTGAGGATGCGGCCTTCCTCCGCGACCGAGGCCCCCCTCGTCGTCAGCGTGGCCAGCCACGAATGCGGCGCTCCGGCGAAGGTGTTGGGGGAGAACACCATGACGAAATTGATGCCCATCGATTCCCATTCGACCTGGCGGAAATTGGCGATGCGTGCCGTGACATTGCGGCCGAGCACATTGACCGTGACGGTGTCGCCGAGCTTCAGCCCGATCGCCTTGCCTTCCTCGGCCGAGAAGGAGACGAGCGGCTCGCCGGCATAGTCCTGCGGCCACCACGCGCCTTCGGTGAGGCGCGCGTTTTCCGGAATATTGGCTTCGTAGGTCAGGCCCCGGTCGCCGCGCAGCACCCAGGCCCCCTCCGCCGGCACCGTCATCTTCTGGACGTCGGTTCCGTTGATCGCCATCACCCTGCCGCGCAGCATGGGGACGCGCTCCAGCACCCCTTCGGGCGCCTGGCGTTGGATAAGCTGGGTGAAATCCTCGAGGTCGGCCGCCTGGATGTCGACGAAGAAGAAGTTCGGTGCCTGTTCGGGTAGGCTGCCGGCGATCTGCCGTCTCAAATTCCCGTCGATCAGCGCCAGCGTCACGAGCAGCGTCAGGCCAAGACCGAGAGAAAGGACGACCGAGGGCGTGAGCGCGCCTGGCCGATGGATGTTCCCGATCGCGAGCCGGAGCGCCGTGGAGCGGACGCGCGGGCTTTTCCTGGCGATCCATTGCAGGAAAACACCGACATAGCGCAGTACGATGAAGGCGAATAGCGCGGCGCCGACAAAGATGGTGGCGATCCGCCTGTCGCCGGAGAACCAGATGGCGAAGAGAGCGAGGAGGGCGGCGATGCCGACCGCTCCGGCGACATAAGGCCAGCGTGGCCAGCCGCTGCCCTCGAAGCCGAGCTCACGGAACAGTGCCGTCGCCGGCACGTCGCGCGCACGGCCGAGCGGTATCAGGGCGAAGGCGAGCGTCACCATAACGCCGAACAGCGCGGCAACCCCGAGCGCCGCGGGATAGATGGAAACCTCGGCCGGCAGCGGAAGGATGGAGCCAAGTGCCGCCTCGGCAGCGAAGGGCATCAACGCGCCGAGTACGAGCCCTGCCGCAATGCCGAGCGCGGCGATGGTCATGATCTGCGCGAGATAGACGGTGAAGACGAAACCGCCGGAGGCGCCCAGGCTCTTGAAGGTGGCGATGACGCCGCGCTTGCCGTCGAGATACGCACGCACGGCATTGGCGACGCCCACTCCGCCGACGACGAGAGCTGTCAGGCCAACGAGGGTAAGGAACTGGGAAAAGCGCTCGATATTCGCGGAGAGCGCCGGCGCGGCGTTGCTGCGCGTGCGGATCGACCAGCCGGCTTCCGGAAAGCGGGCCTTGGCCTGCTCGCGGATCGCGACGATGTCGGCCTCGCTCGAACCGGCGGGAAGGCGCAGCTTGTAGGCGTGCTCGACGAGGCTGCCCGGCTGGATGAGGCCGGAAGCGGCGAGGCCCTCCAACGAGACGAGCAGGCGGGGGGCAAAGCCGAAGCCGTCGGACAGCGCATCGGGTTCCGTGACCAGCTTGGCGCGCAGCTCGAAGGTGGCATTGCCAAGCTTGACCCGCGCGCCCGGCGCGATGCCCAGACGTTCGAACAGCAGGTCGGGGGCGACGGCGCCGAACACGCCGGCTCTTTGCGCGAAGAGCTCGGCCGGCGGCAGGGCGGGCTGGGTGATCAGCTCTCCGTAAAGCGGATAGGCGTCGTCGACCGCTTTCGCCTCGACAAGAG
Organism: Rhizobiaceae bacterium; assembly: GCA_035556195.1. GTDB lineage: Bacteria > Pseudomonadota > Alphaproteobacteria > Rhizobiales > Rhizobiaceae. Next base: position 178,331 of record DATMFK010000013.1, on the reverse strand, counting down.
CCTGGTCGGCGCCGTTCTCGAGCCGCGCCATCGAGCGCATCGAGGCGCTGGTGGCCACGACGCCGAACTCGCTGAGGAATGCACGTTCGGCAGCGCTCGCTTGGCGCTGGGCGAGTTCGAAACGCATATCGCCGCCGAGCAGGGTCTGGCCCTCGTCGGCGACCCCGGCGCTGATCGCCCTGGCCACCGAATTGACCCCCCCGATGGCCGCGACGCCCAGCGCGATGCAGGTCAGGAAGATCAGGAAGCCCGACAGACCACCCCGCATCTCGCGCAAGGCAAAGCGAATGGCCAGCTTCAGGCTGCGGAGCGCGCCAGAGCCACCGGCGGATGCCGTTGGACAGTTGGCAGGCGCAAGCGTGCGGGCGTCCACCTAGTACCTCCATACTGAAAAGGTCACGGACCGTTCCTTCGCGGTTCGCTCCGCGCGCGTCTCGCGGCGACGATGTTCACTTTCCTTGGGAGCGCGCGTTGTGTGGTCCAGCAGGTCCTGCAACGCACGGAAAGGTCGAGAAGCGTGATGTTTGCCCATGCCGCCGCGGCTGCCTCGTTCTGTACCGTCGGGTGGACAGCCGGGACGTAACGGCATGGATCCTCGGGTCATCCTCGCCCGCTTACGCGGGCTCAGGCCCAAGGATGACGACTGTCGCGAGGGCCACGCCAATCGCCGACGCTGCCGGTTTGCCGGCATCGCATTCACCTCGTCGTCCTCGGGCTCGAGCCGAGCGAAGCGAGGCGAGATGACCCGTGGATCCATTCCGTTACGCGTCGGCAGCGCACCCGACGGTGCAGGACGAAGGAACCTGAAGCGATGCCAACGGTCGTCGATTTGAGGTGTGAGCGAAGCAAACCTCGAAGGACGCACAGCTACGCCACCTCCGCCGAGGCGAGCGCTGTGCCTTCGATCCGGCCCGAGCGCATCGCCACCTGGCGCGTGCAGCGCGCGGCCAGGGCGGGATCATGCGTGACCAGCAGCAGCGTCATGCCCCGCTCGGCCGCCTTCGCGAAGAGCAGGTCGGCGATCTGCCGCCCCGTCGCCTGATCGAGATTGCCGGTCGGCTCGTCGGCGATCAGGATGCGCGGCTCCGGCGCCAGCGCGCGGGCGATCGCGACGCGCTGCTGTTCGCCGCCGGAGAGTTCGCCGGGATAGTGGGTGACGCGATCGCTCAGCCCGACCGCCGCGAGCTCGCGCTGCGCGACCGCGAAGGGATCGGGATGGCCGGCGAGTTCAAGCGGGACCGCGACGTTCTCCAGCGCGGTCATGTTGGGGATGAGATGGAAGGACTGGAACACGATGCCCACGTTGCGGCCCCGGAACGAAGCGATCTGATCTTCCGTCCTGCCGTTCAGGAGCTGCCCGGCGATGCGCACGGTGCCGGAATCGACCCGCTCCAGGCCGGCCACGACCATCAGCAGGGTCGACTTGCCCGAGCCCGACGGGCCGACGATCCCCGTCGCCTCCCCGGCCATCACGTCGAGACTCACGCCTTTCAGCACATGGACCGAGGATGCTCCCTCGCCGAGGGTGAGCGACACGTCCCGCAGTTCGATGACGGCTTCTGTCACGGCGAATTCATCCTATATGGGGCGTAGGGCAGGTTTTCGTCATATGGGTTGCGGATCATGGCTTTCAAACGGATCGGGCGGGCTCTCATCGCGACACTTCTCGTCCTCCTGGCCAACATAGCCGCCGCTTCCGCGGAACCGTTTCGAATCGTCGGCTTCGGCGACAGCCTCATGGCCGGTTTCGGCCTCGGCCCCGGCGAAGCTTTTCCGGAAAAGCTCGAGGCCGCGCTACGCAAGAAAGGTCACGATGTCGTGATCGCCAATGCCGGCGTTTCCGGCGATACGACCAGCGGCGGCCTGTCCAGGCTCGATTGGTCGGTGCCGGACGGCACGCAGCTCGTCATTCTCGAACTCGGCGCGAACGACATGCTGCGCGGCGTGACGCCGGACATCACCGAGAAGAACCTCGACACCATGATCACCCGGCTCAAGCAGCGTGGCATCGCCGTACTGCTGGCCGGCATGATGGCGGCACCCAATCTCGGGTCGGACTTCGCCAATTCCTTCAACGCAATCTATCCGCGCCTTGCACAGAAGCACGGGGTCCCGCTTTACCCCTTCTTTCTCGACGGCGTCGCCGGCGATCGAGCGTTCCTCCTGGAGGATGGGATGCATCCGAACGCGGGCGGGATCGATCGCATGGTGGAGAGAATGGCGCCCTCTGTGGAAAAAGCCATCGCCGCCGCAACGGGAACCGGTCCGGAAGCCAAGCAATAGTGGGCTCTCGAGAGGCGCCAGCGTGCATATCGAAGGCCTCTCGTGATGACCGACAGGCGGTTGATTCGGCTATCATTTTCTTGGACCCCGGCGGCGGCCGGCATGGGTTCGCCCACAGGCCCGTCACAAATCCGGTCTATTCGCGGCTCAATATCCCACATCGCAGCGTCACTGGAAGCAGGCGACGGCACATGCGCGCACAAAGAGCTTGCCCGGGTCGCCAATCGGTGATCCGCTTCCGTTGTGAGTTCGAATCGAGGAGGTAGCCATGCCGCGACTTTTCACCGCCCTCGAAATCCCACGCGACGCCGCCTTGTCGCTCTCCCTCCTGCGAGGGGGACTGCCCGGGGCCCGCTGGGTAGATGTCGAGAACTACCATCTCACCCTGCGCTTCATAGGAGATGTCGAAGGGCACGTCGCCGACGAGGTGGCCAATGCCTTGGATCGCGTGCGCCGCCCGGGCTTCTCGCTGACCCTGTCTGGTGTCGGCGCTTTCGGCAAGAAGCCTCATGCGGTATGGGCCGGCGTTGCCGCGTCCCCAGATCTGAACGCCCTTCAGGCGGAGATCGAACGCATCTGCCAGCGCCTCGGCCTGCCGGCGGATCCTCGCAAATTCTCGCCTCACGTGACGCTGGCCCGTCTGAAGAACGCCAATCCGGCCGATGTCGCGCATTATCTGTCGGCACGCGGCAACTTCGCTGCTCAGCCCTTCCGCGTCTCTCGATTCGTCCTGATGTCGTCGCGCGATTCGGTCGGCGGGGGGCCTTACATCGTCGAGGAGGCGTGGCCGCTCCTCGGTGCCGATTCGCGCCACTCCGCTCTTCCGGCAAGGGCCTCCGACGCCACGCGAATCATGCGGTAGACGTCGGCGAATCCTTCAGGGCCGCCATAATAGGGATCGGGCACATCGCCCACCCGGCGGGTCGCGAAGTCGAGATAGAGATGAATGCGGGGAAGCGCCTGGACGGGCGCCACCCTTCGTAGATCGTCCACATTCGAGCGATCCATCCCGAGGATGACATCGAACTCGGCAAAATCCTGAGGGCGTATCTGGCGCGCCTGCTGGCCGGAAATGTCGATGCCGTGACGTGCCGCGATCGCGATCGAGCGCGGGTCGGGCGCCGAGCCGGCGTGCCAACCGCCGGTGCCGGCCGAATCAACCCTGAAGCGCGATGCCTCGCCTTGCGCATCGACGACGGCACGGAATACGCCTTCGGCCAAGGGCGAGCGGCAGATGTTGCCGAGGCAGACGAAGAGAATGGAAACGGGTCTGTCGTTCATGTCCGGCCCGTAGCACGTGCGATGCAAGAACGAAATCGCCCTGCTTGCGGGGGCCGGCGAAGATTCCCACATAGCAAAGCAGGTTTCGGAAAGTGTCTGACGGCTTTCCGGCGAAAACCTGCGGCAGAGAGGAAGCCGAGGTTCGCGAACCTTGGAAAGGAACGACGGTGACGACCACGATCGACCATGACGAAGCAGGCGTGCGCAGGGACTTCTGGCGCACGGTCAAGAAGGCGGCACGGCAGGTGCCCTTCATGGAGGATGTCGTGGCCGCTTATTACTGCGCCCTCGACAAGCAGACGCCGTTGCGCGCCAAGGGCATATTGCTTGCCGCGCTCGGCTATTTCGTGCTGCCCGCCGATACCATTCCCGATTTCATTTTCGGCCTCGGCTTCACTGACGATATCGCCGTGCTGACGGCCGCCATCACCACGATCCAGGCGCATATCAAGCCCGCGCACAAGGACGCTGCCCGCGAGGCCCTGGCCCGGTCGTGAGCCACGCGCAGTCTCCCGCAACAGCCAAACTCTCGCCGTTTTCGTAGTCTTCAACGACGTCAAGGGACGTTCATGCGGAAAGCCCCTGGAGGGGCGGACGGCAACGATGGTGGTGGTGTCTGGGTATCGGCTTGGGGTTTTTTTGCCCCGCGATTCATCTTTTGGTAACTCAGATTAAATCAAAATGAAGCAATCGGGCTTGGCTAGGGGGGCCGGGCCGTTCGCCTGCACCACGCCACAGACAGGGGTTGATACGGACGACAATGCGCGGACTGATTTCCATTTTCTCAGGCTTGGCTCTGATCGCGGCAAGCGCGCCGGCGCTGGCCCAATCGGCCACCAAGATCAAGCAGCACGACGCCTGGGGCACGTATTCCTACCAGGCCGGCAACGGCAAGGTTTGCTACGTGCTCACCGTACCCACGGACAAGCAGCCGACCACTCTCGATCACGGCGACATCTTCTTCTTCGTCAGCCAGAAGCCCGGGCAGAACATCTCTTACGAGCCGCAATTCATCGCGTCCTACAATTTCCAGGAGAACTCCAAGGTCGAGGTCACTGTCGGCAACAAGAGCTTCTCGATGTTCACCCGTGGCAAGTCCGCCTGGATGGAGAACGCCGCGGAGGAACCGGCCCTCATCGCCGCCATGAAGGGGGGGGCCGATATGAAGGTCGCCGCCAAGTCCGGACGCGGGAATCCGACCAACTACACGTTCTCGCTGAAGGGCATCACGGCTGCGCTCCAGTCGATCTCCAGCTGCAAATAATCCGCATTCCTGCGAGGCCAGGCAATTCTACCTGGCTGCAGAGGCACTAGATGAAGCAAGGGGCCGGGCGACTGTCCGGCCCTTTCCGTTCCGGAGAATGGGCTGATGTCCAGGACGCCAACCACCATCGGCTTCGACGCCGACGACACGCTCTGGCAGAACGAGCAGTTCTATCGGCTCACCGAAGACCGTTTCGCGGCGTTGCTGGCCGATCATGCCGAAGGAGGCGACCTGAAGGGCAGGCTGCTCGACGTCGAGCGCCGCAACCTGCAGCTCTACGGCTTCGGAATCAAGGGTTTCATGCTCTCAATGGTCGAAACGGCGATCGAAGTGACAGGCGGCAAGGTGCCTGCCTCGGTCATCGAGGAAATCCTTGCCGCCGGCCGCGAGATGCTCGCTCATCCCGTCGAGATTCTGCCGCATGTGCAGGAGACGCTGGACAGTCTCGCCGGCACCTATCGCATGGTGCTGATCACCAAGGGCGACCTTTTCGACCAAGAGCGCAAGCTTGCAGGTTCGGGACTTGCGGAGCTCTTCCACGCGGTCGAGATCGTCAGTGAGAAGAATGCGGGGACCTACAGGCGCGTCTTCGGTCGTCATGGCGACGGGGCCGAACGCGCTGTCATGGTGGGCAATTCCCTGAGGTCGGACATCGTACCGGCACTCGAGGCAGGCGGGTGGGGCGTTTACGTCCCTCATGATCTGACCTGGGCATTGGAGCATGCCGAAACGCCTGTCCATGCGCCGCGCTTCCGCCAGGTCGCGCATCTCGGCGAGTTACCCGAGCTGCTCGCCGGGCTGGCGTAAGACGACATCCCGAGACCATCCACCACAGGTGACGCAGCGCCCGGTCCGTGATAAGAGCGCGGCCCATTCGACAAATCCCCCAGCGCCACCCTATATTGCGGTCCATCATGGCCCTTTCGCTCGACCTCACCAATGACACGACACGTGCTGCGCTTGCAGCGCGCGCGACCGTTCCGCAGAAAGCATCGCTCATCGGGCTGTCTCGCGCCGAGATGGCCGAGGCGCTGGTGTCGGCCGGCATCGTGCCGGAACGCCAGGCGAAGATGCGCGTCCAGCAGCTCTGGCATTGGCTCTATGTGCGCGGCGTCTCCGACTTCGCCCACATGTTCAACATCTCCAAGGATCTGCGTGCCGCCCTCGACCGGCACTTCTCGATCGCCCGTCCGGAGATCGTCGAGGAGCAGGTGTCGAAGGACGGCACACGCAAATGGCTGTTCCGCTTCCCGCCGCGCGGTGCCGGGCGCCCTGTCGAGATCGAGGCCGTCTACATTCCGGAAGAGGGTCGCGGGACGCTCTGCATCTCCTCGCAGGTCGGCTGCACCCTGACCTGCTCGTTCTGCCACACCGGTACGCAGAAGCTGGTGCGCAACCTGACCGCGGAGGAGATCCTGGCGCAGCTCCTCACGGCACGCGACCGGCTGGGTGATTTCCCGGACCGTGACACGCCGGACGGCGCGATCGTCCCGGCCGAAGGCCGCAAGATTTCCAACATCGTCATGATGGGCATGGGCGAGCCGCTTTATAATTTCGACGAGGTGAAGAAGGCGCTGCTGATCGCGTCGGACGGCGACGGCCTGTCGCTCTCCAAGCGCCGCATCACGCTTTCGACCTCGGGCGTCGTGCCGGGCATCGCGCGCACAGGGGAGGAGATCGGGGTCATGCTGGCGATCTCGTTGCATGCCGTGCGCGACGATCTGCGCGACATGCTGGTGCCGATCAACAAGAAGTATCCGCTCAAGGAACTGATGGCGGCCTGCCGGGCCTATCCCGGCCTGTCGAACGCCCGTCGCATCACCTTCGAATATGTGATGCTCAAGGACGTCAACGATTCGCTCGAGGACGCCAAGGAACTGGTGCGGCTGCTCAAAGGTATCCCGGCCAAGATCAACCTGATCCCCTTCAATCCCTGGCCCGGCACCAACTACCAGTGCTCCGACTGGGAAACGATCGAGAAATTCGCCGATTACGTCAACCAGGCGGGCTACGCCTCGCCGATCCGCACGCCGCGCGGGCGCGATATCCTCGCCGCCTGCGGCCAGCTCAAGTCGGAATCGGAGCGCATGCGCAAGTCCGACCGGCTGGCGCTCGAGGCGATGATGATTGCCGGGCACGGCGAGGCGTGAACGGGATCGCCGTCCTTTTCCTGCGGCTCGCCATTATCTTTTTTGGCTATGTGGTGGCCGCCTTCGCCGCCAGCGCCTTTCTCGTCTTCATCATCGTTGGGCCGCTCGGCTGGGCCCCCGAGGAGGTGCCCTGGGTGGTGACGGGATCGCTCGCCGTCGCCGTGCCTGTCATGGCGCTCTTCATCGCCTATTACGCCTTTCTTCCCGCTTGCGTGGCGATCGCCCTCGCCGAGCTTCTGGGCAGGCGCGACTGGCTTTCCTATGCGCTCGCGGGCGGGCTTGTCGGAGCCGCCGTCATGGGTCTTTCCCTGAAGGCCTCGTGGTCCGTCCCGTGGATCGACGGCGGGGGAGCGGATGTCGATCCCGCTTTTTCCGACCCGGGTTTCATCCTGACGATCGTGGGCTGTGGCGTCGTCGGCGGCATCGCCTACTGGCTGGTTGCCGGCCTGAGGGCAGGCGCGTGGCGCAGAGCGGTTTCGCCTGGTCAGGCGGACAGGTGAGGAAACGCGGGGCTGGGTCTTGTATCCGTGCCCGCGACTTTCCCATTGCAACGCATGCCCAACCCTATTTCGCCTGGGCCGATAGAATCTTGAGGGCGAAGGCCGAGAACAGGCCTGCCAGCAGATAGTCGACGATGCGCGTGGCGCGCGGGCTCCGCTTCATCATCGCGGCGAAGCGATCGGCTGCGAGGATCATCGGCGCGGTGATCGGTATCGACACGGCGATCGACAGCAAGCCCAGGAACAGCAGCTTGGCCGGCGCGTCGGGATCGTGCGCCGACACGAAGAGCGGGAGGAAGGTCATGTAGAAGAGGATGACCTTGGGATTGAGGAGGTTGACCCAAAAGCCGTTCGCCCAGTTGCGCAGGAGCGAGCGATCGCCACCTGGCTTCTTCTCGGGCGAGAAGGCCGAGCCGTGACGGATCGCCTGCCAGGCGAGATAGATGAGGTAGCCGGCGCCGAAGATCTTGAGCGCGAGGAAGGCCTGCGGCGAGGCCACGATGAGCGCCGAGATGCCCGCCACCACAAGGGTGGTATGCACCACGACGCCGCAATAGGTGCCCAGCGCCGTGGCAAAGCCGGCAACCCGGCCCTGACTCAGCGTGCGGCTGACAAAGAGCGTCATATCTGGACCCGGCGTTATCGCCAGCACGACGGTCGCCGCAACGAATTGCAGCAGGATCGTTGTCTCGGGGATGAAATTCATCTTTGCGGCTCTCTGGTCAGTCGATCCGGTAGGCCGAGGCGACGGCGCCGGCGCGCCGCGCAATGAACACCTGGGTGGAAAACGATTCAAGCCGGGTGGCGCGTGGCGCGAGGGGGCCGGGGGGCGGTGCTTCACCCATGGTGACGAAAAGCACCGGGCCGGCATCGCCAGCCCCCCACGGTCGCGTCAGCTCGAAATGATCGAGCGGATGGTCGGGGTCTGCCCGCCACGCTTTCACCTGAAGCCCGCTGTCGCGCAGCTCGTAGATCATCGAGGCCGTCAGGCCGCGCTCCCCCAGGACCACGGTGCGGATGCCGTTCGCTTCGGCGATGCGACGTATATTGGCGGCGAGATCGCCCCAGCCGACCATCTTGCCGAGTTCGCGGCCGGCGGGACCGCTGCTGAGCGTTCCCGCCAGCGCGCCGGCGAAGGAGACGGCAACCAGCGCCACCACCGAGATCCAGAGCGTCACGATCATGCCGCGGCGCCAGTCGAACGCCAGCATGGCCGCCGTGGCGAGAATCACGGCGGCGGGAAAGCCGGTGGCCGCCCAGTTGCCGTTCGCCTTGTTCAGCAGGGCCTGTCCGACGATCGCCAGGAACACCGGCAGCGAATGGAAAAGAAGCAGGCGCTTCGGACCCGCCGCCAGCTTCCCGCCCGCGCCGAGCAGCACCAGCACGAAGCCGGCGAAAGGAACGGGACCGATGATGGCTGCCTGGATGCCGATGAACTCGAATACGCCGAGGACATTCGGGAAACGGGAACCCCAGGCGCCGGCATTGTCCCGCGTGTGGGTGAAGGTGGCGAAACTGTGCTCCATGTTCCACCAGACGTTCGGCGCAATCAGCAGTGCGGCGATCGCAACCGCGAGCCAGGTTCCGGGTTGCTTCAGGAGGGCGCGCGCCTCGCGCGTGAAGAGCGCATAAAGGAAGAAGCAGCCAAGCAGGAAAGCCATGGCATATTTGGCGTTGAGGCCGAGCCCGACCGCCACGCCGAGCAGCGCGCCGGCGGCGAGCGACGGCCTCTCGACATGGAGAACGATGGCAAGAAGTCCGAGCGTCCAAAAGAAGAGCAACGGCACGTCGGTCGAGATCAACGTGGCCGAGATTGAGGTGCCGGGCATGATCGCGTAGATGAGCGACGACCAGAAGGCGACGCGCCGATCGAAGAGGCGTGCCGCGGTGGCATAGACCAGAAGTGCCGTGGCGAAATGCATGAGCGGAGCAGGCAGCCGGATACAGGCCGGACTGTCGCCGCACAGCGCGGTGGACGCTCCGATCAGCCAGGCGATCAGCGGAGGCTTGGTGTAGTAGCCGAAGGCCGGATCCTGCGCCCAGGCCCAATATTGCGCCTCGTCGAAGAACAGCTCGGCGTGCGAGACGGCAAGGCCTGCAACGCGCAGCGCGAGCACCGCGAGGAGCAAGACGAGCAGCAGGCCAAAACTCGTGTCGACCCTCAGCAATGAGCGCGGGCTGGATTCGATGGCTTGGGTCACCTGCCAGGGACTCCGGTTCGAGAAGGGGCGCGAATGCCAGCGACAATTCCCCTCACATGCGATCTCCAACACTTGGCTTTCGGCAAAGATGCTGAAATTGCTCTCTCGGCCAGGAGAGCGGAGAGGGCGCATTCCGGATCAATGCTCTACCCGATCAGGATTGCCCCGCCAAGGACCGGCCGCTCATTGCGCCTGGCCTGCCTCCGTGCGGTGTCCTTCGGCCATGATCTCGTCGCGGATTTCGTAGGCCTTGCCCGTCCACACCCAGCGGCTCGGCTCCGCCGAACCCGTCATCGGCAAGGTCAACAGTGCGGGAAAGCCGTCCTTCTCCGCATTCCGGTCCAGATAGAGCTGGAGGCCCTCCGTGTCATAGACAAGTTGCCACTCGCCGGCCGTGGCCTGCCTTGCGTATCCGAAGAGGCTGCAGCCGGACTCGCCGTAATAAGACGTCGAGCCGCAGACCGAGGCGAGCAGCAGCGCCTTCCCGTCGGCCAGCTCCAGTCTTGCGGCGGCCAAGCCGGCATCCTGTCCCGTCGCGGCGCGAAAGAGCTTTGCTTCCTCGGCGAGCAGAATTCGGGCCTCCGCGGTCGCGGGATCCGTTTCGGACAGCGTGATGCGCTCATAGGGCGACATGTCGACCGGGCTGCAGCGGGGAGCGACCCTGTCGATCACGGCGCGAGACCCGGCGAGGGCGAACTCCGCCCTCAGGCCGCCAGCTCGGTCGCCGATTTCAACCTTCATGCGTGTGGACGCCTTGATCGGCTCGAGCATGTCCGAAGCAACCGGCACGAGCAGCTGTCCGTGGGTCGGCCGGCCTTCCACCGCGAAACGCGTACCGCCGGTGATCAGGACGCCCGGCATGTTCGCGCTGGAGGCGAGGCCTCCAGGCTCGACGCGCAACAGGAAGCTCCAGTGCTGCTCGGCGCAGACGAGCGACGCGCCGATGATGCCCGAGGCTTTTTCGGGGGCGGGCAGGATGGCGACGGCACCGATTCCGGCCTCCTGCCACGACGAGGACCATGCCGGCGAGGCTGCGAGCAGGGCGAGAGCAAGCGTTGTCGGCAAACGAAGATGTCTCACGTTATCAAATCCATGATCCCCGAATCGGTTGCGGAGGATTGAACCGTCTCATTACGGCAAGAAGATATCCGCGCGCGCCGGTTCGCCCCCTTGCCCTTGCGAAGTCTGGAACCGGCGTGATAGCTGGCGGCAAGAGACGGTCTCGGACGGTCTCCAACCCAATCCAGGCGGAAGAAGACATGTCGAAGTGGAAAGACGTCAAGAAGGTCGTGCTTGCCTATTCGGGCGGGCTCGACACCTCGATCATCCTCAAATGGCTGCAGACCGAACTCAAGGCCGAGGTCGTGACCTTCACGGCCGATCTCGGGCAGGGAGGGGAGTTGGAGCCGGCGCGCCAGAAGGCCGAGCTCATGGGCATCAAGGATATCCGCATCATGGATGTCCGCGAGGAATTCATCAGCGACTTCGTCTTCCCGATGTTCCGCGCCAATGCCCTCTATGAAGGCACTTACCTGCTCGGCACCTCCATCGCCCGGCCGCTGATCTCGAAGCATCTCGTCGACATCGCCCGCGAGACGGGCGCCGATGCGATCGCCCACGGGGCCACTGGCAAGGGCAACGACCAGGTGCGCTTCGAGCTTTCGGCCTATGCGCTGAACCCCGACATCAAGGTCATCGCGCCGTGGCGCGACTGGTCCTTCAAGTCGCGCACCGATCTCCTGAACTTCGCGCGGGACCATCAGATCCCGGTGCCGAAGGACAAGCAGGGCGAGGCGCCGTTCTCGGTGGACGCCAACCTCCTGCACTCCTCCTCGGAAGGCAAGGTGCTGGAGGATCCCTGGCAGGAGCCGCCGGAATATGTCTACCAGCGCACGCTCTCTCCGATGGACGCGCCCGATCGGGTGACGGAGATCGAGATCGAGTTCAAGAACGGCGATCCCATTGCGCTGAATGGCGAGAAGCTCTCGCCGGCCACGCTGTTTGCGCGGCTGAACGATCTCGGCCGGGACAATGGAATCGGCCGTCTCGATCTGGTCGAAAACCGTTTCGTCGGCATGAAGTCGCGCGGCGTCTACGAGACACCCGGCGGCACGATCCTGATCGCGGCGCACCGCGCCATCGAGTCGATCACGCTCGACCGTGGCGCGGCGCACCTCAAGGACGAGCTGATGCCGCGCTACGCCGAGCTCATCTATAACGGGTTCTGGTATTCGCCCGAGCGGGAGATGCTGCAGGCGCTGATCGACAAGAGCCAGGAGGATGTCGAGGGCACCGTCCGGCTGAAGCTCTACAAGGGCAACGTCATCGTCACCGGCCGCAAGTCGCCGAAGTCGCTTTACTCGGACGCGCTGGTCACCTTCGAGGACGATCGCGGCGCCTACGACCAGAAGGATGCCGAAGGCTTCATCCGGCTGAATGGCCTGAGGCTCAGAACGCTGGCCGCAAGGAAGCGCAAGGGCTGAGACGAGAAAGGGCGCAATGGCTTAGGCATTGCGCCCTGGGTTTGAGTGTCGCCGCACGAGGGGTCGTCTGCGGCCGATGAGTGGTTCGCTTCAGTCCCCGTCGATCTCGGCGCCGATGATGGCGATGGCCTGCTGGTAGACGCTGGCAGCGTTCCAGCCTTGCAGGGCAACGAAATTTGGCTGGCCCGGCTGGTAGCCGGCGCCGGCGCGCCAACCATGGCCGCGCAGGAAGTTCGCCGTGGACGCCAGGGCGTCGGCCTTGGAGCGGATCAGGTCGATCGAGCCGTTGCCGTCGCCGTCGACGCCGTAGCGCACCACATTGAGCGGCAGGAACTGGGTCTGGCCGATCTCGCCGTGCATGGCGCCGATGGCCGAGGGGCTGAGTGTGCCTCTGTCGACGAGCTTCAGGGCCGCGTGAAGCTGTTCCGTGAAATACTCCGTGCGCCGGCAGTCATAGGAGAGCGTGGCTACGGCCGACAGAATGTTGGCATTGCCCATGAAGCTGCCGAAGCCCGTTTCCATGCCCCAGATGGCGATCAGCGGGCCCGCCGGCACGCCGTAGCGCTGCTCGATACGATCGAACAGAGCGGCGTTCTGCTTCTTGAGCGCCTTGCCCTTGGAGGCGATGGTCTTGCCGCCGCGCTTGGCCATGAACTGGTCAAGAGAAAGCTTGAAACTCTTCTGGTTGCGATCGGCCCATATGGTCTTCGTTGCGTAGCTTGTGCCGGCGAGTGCGGAGAGGCCCCGCTTGCCTACGCCGTTCGCGGCGGCTTCCTGCCCGAACTCGGCCTTCCAAGCCTCGAAGCCCGCGGCGTTATTGCCGCATCTGGCCGCTTCCGCCACCCCCGCCGCCAAGCCCATCATGGCAGCCGCCACGGCCACAACCTTCACCTTGGCAAGAGCTGCCATTCCCTTCTCCTATTGCCTGATTGATGTGCCGGGCACACCGGCTGAAACTGTTTATCGCCACGGTTAAGATCAAGTTTACGGCAGAAGCAAGTCTTGCCGGCTCGGCAGAAGCTCTCCTAAGGTCAACGATCCCCCGACGCAACCGGTTGAAGTAGGGCACGGCGACGCAAAGGAAAGGTGACCTGATGATCGGCCGCGGATCACGAGAAGAATGGAGTAAATCGACCGTGGCTCCCCCACTGCGGCAGTGGAATTGGAAACAATAGTCAGAAACAAACCGTGATGCGGTTCCGCTTTCGGCAAGGAACGGAACGTCGGCGGCTCCGTTCATCCCGACGAGGGACAACACGGAGTAGCAAAATGAGAACACATCTTCTGGTTTCTGCCGCGACGGCCGCTCTGTTGGCGGGTGTCGCGAGCGCCACGGCCGCCTCCGCCGTTACGGCCACCACGGATCTCAACGTCCGCGCCGGGCCGGGCCCCCAGCATCCGGTGGTGGGCCTGATCGGTCGCGGACAGCCGGCCACGCTCGACGGTTGCATCAGGGACAGCAAATGGTGCTCGGTCAATGGCGGGAAAGGCTGGGTATATTCCGAGTATCTGGTGGGCGACGCCGGAGGCACACGTGTCGTGATCACCGAGCGCCCCGCCGATTTCGGGATCGAGTACATCCCCGCGCCGGAGACCGGCATGGTTGCCTCCGGCGAAGTGACCGGCGCGATCGTCAGCGGGGATGTCGGCGAGGCTATCGAGCCGCCGGCAGCGGTCAGGTCCTACGTGGTCGACAACCGGTCGGACACCATCTATCTCGACGGCGAGGTGGCGGTGGGCGCGACACTCCCCGACACCGTGGAGTTCCGCGAAATCCCCGACTACCGCTATCGCTATGTCTATGTGAACAGCCAGCCCGTGCTGGTCGAGCCCGAGACGCGGCGCATCGTCTACGTGGTTCGTTAGCATTGCCGAGGCGTCCGTCAGCGACCGGGCGCCCTCTTTCGCATTTGCGAAAAACACTGTATGAGCGCGGCCAACCGAAATGCTGGCCGCCCTCTGTCGTGGCCCGAACACTCCCGAGCCGAATATGCAACTCCGCAATATCGCGATCATCGCGCATGTCGACCATGGCAAGACCACGCTGGTTGACGCACTCCTCAAGCAGTCGGGCTCCGTGCGCGACAACCAGCGCGTCGCCGAGCGCGTCATGGACTCCAACGATCTCGAAAAGGAGCGCGGCATCACCATCCTCGCCAAGGCGACTTCAGTCGTCTGGAAGGACACGCGCATCAATATCGTCGACACGCCGGGCCACGCCGATTTCGGCGGCGAGGTGGAGCGCATCCTGAACATGGTCGACGGCGCCATCGTCCTGGTCGATGCCGCCGAGGGCCCGATGCCGCAGACCAAATTCGTGGTCGGCAAGGCCCTCAAGGTGGGCTTGCGCCCCATCGTGGCGATCAACAAGATCGATCGACCCGATGCGCGCGCCGACGAGGTCATCAACGAAGTCTTCGATCTTTTTGCCGCCCTGGATGCGACGGACGAGCAGCTCGACTTCCCGATCCTCTACGGCTCCGGCCGCGACGGCTGGATGGCCGCCGACCCGGCCGGCCCGAAGGACGAGGGGCTGGCGCCGCTGTTCGATCTCGTGCTCAAGCATGTGCCCGAGCCCAATGTCGGCCCCGGTCCGTTCCGCATGATCGGCACCATTCTGGAGGCCAATCCCTTCCTCGGCCGCATCATCACCGGTCGCATCGAATCCGGCACGCTGAAGCCCAACCAGGCCGTCAAGGTGATGTCGCGCGACGGCAGCGTGCTGGAGAATGGCCGTGTCTCCAAGATCCTGGCGTTCCGCGGCATCGAGCGCCAGCCGATCGAGGAAGCCTCCGCCGGGGACATCATCGCGATCGCCGGTCTCTCCAAGGGCACGGTCGCCGACACGTTCTGCGATCCCGCCGTGACCGAGCCGCTCCCGGCTCAGCCGATCGATCCGCCGACTGTCACCATGAGCTTCATCGTCAACGACTCGCCGCTCGCCGGTACCGAGGGCGACAAGGTGACGAGCCGCGTCATTCGCGACCGCCTGTTGCGCGAAGCCGAGGGCAATGTCGCGCTCAAGATCGAGGAATCGGCCGACAAGGACTCGTTCTATGTCTCCGGCCGCGGTGAACTGCAGCTTGCCGTCCTCATCGAGACCATGCGGCGCGAAGGCTTCGAACTTGCTGTCTCGCGTCCGCGTGTCGTCATGCAGAAGGATGAATCCGGCCAGACGCTGGAGCCCGTCGAGGAGGTCGTGATCGACGTCGACGAGGAGCATGCCGGCGTGGTCGTGCAGAAGATGTCCGAACGCAAGGCCGAGATGGTCGAGCTCAGGCCTTCAGGCGGCAACCGCCAGCGCCTGGTCTTCCATGCGCCGACGCGCGGCCTGATCGGCTACCAGTCGGAGCTGCTGACCGATACGCGCGGCACGGCCGTCATGAACCGGCTGTTCCATTCCTACGAGCCGTTCAAGGGCGAGATCCCCGGCCGCGTCAACGGTGTGCTGATCGCCAACGAACCGGGCGAGGCGGTGGCCTATGCGCTCTGGAACCTCGAGGATCGCGGCCCGATGGTCATCGACGCCGGCGTCAAGGTCTATGCCGGCATGATCGTCGGCATCCACACCCGCGACAACGACCTCGAAGTGAACGTGCTCAAGGGCAAGAAGCTCACCAACATCCGCGCCGCCGGCAAGGACGAGGCGGTGCGTCTCACCCCGCCGATCCGCATGACGCTCGAGCGCGCCCTTGCCTGGATCCAGGACGACGAGCTGGTCGAGGTGACGCCGAAGTCGATCCGTTTGCGCAAGCTCTATCTCGACACCCATGAACGCAAGCGTTTCGAGAAGTCCAAGACGGCCGGCGCCGCCTGATCGGGCAGTCCGGAACGAGGTTGACGCGCGACGCCGGGGCGACCCGGCGCCGATTTTTTTTCCGATACCAATGGCTCAGGCCAACCGATGCGAACCGGGAACATCTGGCCTATTCCCTGACCCCGCCAGGAAAGCTAGAGTTCCGGCCCTCATTTGCGAGGGATACCATGGAACCGACTTCGCTTCTCATCTTCGCCGCCGCACTCTTCGTCGCCGCCGGCTCGCCCGGGCCGTCGATCGCCGCGCTCGTCGCTCGCGTCATTGCCAAGGGTCATCGCGACGTCTTGCCCTTCCTCGCGGCGATGTGGATCGGCGAAGCGATCTGGCTCTCCATGGCCGTGTTCGGCCTCGCCTTCCTGGCGCAGACCTTCCATTTCGCTTTCCTGGCGCTGAAATGGGCGGGCGTCGCCTATCTTGCCTATCTTGCCTGGAAGATGTGGAGCGCGCCTGTCGTCGTGTCCGAAACCGACATGCCGAATGTGGAGTCGCCGGTCAGGATGTTTCTGGCGGGCATGGCCGTGACCCTCGGCAATCCCAAGATCATGATGTTCTACATGGCGCTCCTGCCGACCATCATCGATCTCGCCTCGGTCAACCTGCTCGGCTGGATGGAACTGACGCTCACGCTCGCGGTCGTCCTGATCTCGATCGACCTCGCCTGGGTGTTCGCCGCGGCGCAGTCGCGACGCCTGCTGAGGAGCGTGCGCGCCATGCGCATCGCCAATCGCGTCAGTGCCACCGCCATGGCCGGCGCCGCGGCAGCGATCGCGGCGCGCTGAGCCGATGAACGAGCCGACAGACACGATCGCGATCAGGCTCGCCGCCGAAGCCGATCTCGACGCTGCGACGGACATATACGCGCAGGCGGTGCGCCACGGCACGGCGAGCTACGAGCTCGAGCCGCCGTCGCGCACCGAGATGGCAGCGCGCTTTGCCGCTCTTCGCGACAGCGGCTATCCCTATTTCGTCGCCGAGGACGAGGGGGGCATCATTGGCTTCGCCTATGCCGGCCCGTTCCGGCCGCGGCCGGCCTACCGCTTCATCGCCGAGGATTCCATCTACATCGCCCCCGGTCATCAAGGCCGAGGCGTCGGGCGGCTGTTGCTTCAGGAACTCATAAGGGCCTGTGGGGAATTGGGCTTTCGGCAGATCATCGCCGTGATCGGCGACGGTTCGCCGCAAAGCACGTCCGTGCGGCTGCACGAGGCGATGGGCTTTCGCCATTGCGGCACCTTGGAAGGCACAGGCTACAAGCACGGGCGCTGGCTCGACACGGTGCTCATGCAGCTTGCGCTCAATGGCGGCTCGACCCTGCCGCCGGATCCCGGGTCGTTGCCGGAGAGGAATTTCAGGAAGAGGCTATAGGCGGGCTTCGAGGCACGCTTCAAGCGCCCTCAGGATGAGGGCCGTGGCGCCGTTTTCTCGTCCTGAGATATCCGCGAGGCGAGACCAATCTCCTTCAGTAGGATTGGACCACCTTCAGCTTCTTGTCGAAGAAACCGAGCACACGGGCGAGTTCGTGGCCACGCTTCAGGATCAGCCCCGTGGCGGCGATCACCGAATAGGCCCCCTGCTTGCGCGCGAGCCGGGGATCCTTGACGATCTGGAAAAGCGGGGTTTCGCTGGCGCGCCGGAAGACCGAAAAAACGGCGCGGTCGGAAAGGTGGTCAATCGCATAATCCCGCCACTCGTTGGCCGCCACCATCTGGCCGTAGAGGCGAAGAATCTGGTCCAGTTCCCGCCGATCGAATGTGACAGGCATGCCCGGTCTTTCTCGCCGCGCCTGGAAGGGGATCAATATTGCGGATTCGTCCCCACCCTCCGTGCCGGCGCCGCGATCAACCATCATTCGACCTTTTCATGAAGTTTTCGTCGAGTTCTTTGGCAGTTTGCCCGTTCGTTCTGCAAAAGCAAGCCTTGGTGCGAATTTTCACGTTTCACGAAAAAATCCGAGGCAATTGAGCTTTACGTTCACGTCAGGTCACAGACTAGGCCAGCGCGTTAGAATTGGTGATCTTCTGCCGCAATCTCGCCACAATGTATCCACTCTGTCGCCCCAATCTCTGGCGACCATTCACCCGTTGCCTGAGACGGTTCGGTCCGGCACCGGCTCGTAAACCCCAAGCCCCCCGCCCACGGGCCCGCGTCGGATCGAACCAACCTCGGTTTAGCAAGGAACCGGGTGCGACGATCCCAAATTGACTGAACCGGTGTCAGTTACGGCTGGCGCCGGTTTTTTATTGGCCAGCAATCCATCCTGCCCGAAATCGGCCTTTACCGCGAATCACTTCTCGCATTGGAGGCCCGAGGCCGAATCAGTGATTCACGGGATGCGGAATCGTGGCCGCGCCGAGGATCGGACCTGGCGCACCATCGCGGCTGACGGCCTGCAGCAGCACCGCGCAGCCGCCCGTGCCCTTCTTGGCGATTTCGCTGACCGGCATTTCGAAGCGTGCCACGGCTCCATGCCACATACCGGCGGTCTGGATGCCGGTCACGGGATTCCAGTAATAAAGCGTGCGTCCCTGGTTCTCGCCGTCGCGGATGGCCACCGGTGTCGCCAGGCCGTAGTAGACCAGCAGCACGTGGGCTTTCTGGGTCGTAGCTCCGCTGCTTTCGCCGACCTCGATCACCATGCTGTCGCCGGCCCGCTTGACCGACACGCCGACGGGCAGGCCGCCGCTCTTGGCAAGAGCGTCCTCGATCGCCAGTCGATTGGAGCCGTTCACATGGGTGCGGCCGTTGATGACGGCCTGCGGGGTGTAGACCGAGCCGCTGCCGAAAGCGCGCATATACTCGTTCTGACGCGCCGTGTTTTCGGGGCTGGCAAGCGTGTCGCGCCAGCCGAGATAGTCCCAGTAATTGACGTGATAAGCCAGCGCCACCACGTCGCCCTTGTCGGCCATTTCGCCGAATACGGCATCCGCGGGCGGACAGGAACTACATCCTTGGCTGGTGAAGAGTTCAATGACACCTTTCGGCTGTTTCGACTCGTCCGCGCTGCCCTGTCCAATAAAAACCGCCGTGGCCAGCGTCGTTGCCGCCAGCCCGACAAGTTGCCGAAATCCCATTGGCCGTTCCGTCACACTACGCCGAGCTTCGCCGGCTGTTTTATTTGGCGGACAAACTGGCAGAAGCATATTTCAACGGGAAGTCACGTTCGCTTGAAAACTGGAGCCCGGCCACCGGCCGGAACAATAAAGATCACCGGGCGCAGGGCCCGGTGATCTTATCGGGAAGGCCAGAACTCAGGCCGCGAGATCCCGCAGCACGTATTGCAGGATGCCGCCGTTCTTGAAGTAGTCCAACTCGTCGAGCGTATCGATGCGGCAGACGATCGGCACGTTCTTCACCGTCCCGTCGGAGTAGGTGATCGTGGCGTGCATCTTCTGGCGCGGCCTGATCGTCTCCAGGCCGTCGATGGTCACCGTTTCGTCGCCCCTCAGGCCGAGCGAGGCCCAGGAGGTGCCTTCCTCGAACACGAAGGGGATCACGCCCATGCCGACCAGGTTCGAGCGGTGGATACGCTCGAAGGACTGGGCGATGACGGCACGCACGCCGAGCAGGTTGGTCCCCTTGGCCGCCCAGTCGCGGGACGAACCGTTGCCGTATTCTACGCCGGCGAAGATCACCAACGGCACGCCTTCCCTGCGATACTCCATGGCGGCGTCATAAATCGACATCTCTTCCTTGGACGGATAGTGGATGGTGTAGCCGCCCTCGCGTCCGTTCTCGCCCAGCATGTGGTTCCTGATGCGGATGTTGGCGAAGGTGCCGCGCATCATGACCTCATGGTTGCCACGCCGCGTGCCGTACTGGTTGAAGTCGGCAACGCCCACGCCATTATCGATGAGGTATTTGCCGGCCGGCGAAGCCGCCTTGATCGAGCCCGCGGGCGAGATGTGGTCGGTGGTGATCTTGTCGCCGAACAGGCCGAGGATACGCGCGCCCTGTATATCGCCGATCTTGCCGGGCTTGGCGCCCATGCCGGCGAAATAGGGCGGGTTCTGCACGTAGGTCGATTTGTCGTCCCACGCATAGGTCTGGCCGCTCGGCGCCTTGACCTCCTGCCAGTTCTCGTCGCCCTTGAAAACGTCGGCGTATTTGCGGGCGAAGAGCTCGCGGGTGACGTTCTTTTCAATGAACTCCTCGATCTCCTGGCTGGAGGGCCAGATATCCTTGAGGAACACCGGATTGCCGTCGCGGTCCTCGCCGATGGGCTCGGTCGTGAGGTCCTTGGTGACGGTGCCGGCGAGCGCGTAGGCCACGACCAGCGGCGGCGAGGCGAGATAGTTCGCCTGCACGTCGGGCGACACGCGGCCTTCGAAGTTGCGGTTGCCGGACAGCACGGCCGCGCCGATCAGGCCCTTGTCGTTGATGGTCTTCGAGATCGGTCCCGGCAGCGGGCCGGAATTGCCGATACAGGTGGTGCAGCCGAAACCGACCAGGTTGAAGCCGATCTGGTCGAGTTCCTTCTGCAGGCCGGACTTCTCCAGATATTCCGCCACGACCTGACTGCCGGGCGCGAGCGAAGTCTTCACCCAGGGCTTCTGCTTGAGGCCGATTCGGTTGGCGTTGCGGGCGAGAAGGCCAGCGCCGATGAGCACGCTCGGATTGGAGGTGTTGGTGCAGGAGGTGATCGCCGCGATGACGACATCCCCGTGGCCGAGGTCGAAGTCGGTGCCTTCCACGGCATAGCGCTTGGCGATATCGGCGGTCTTCTTGTATTCGGTCTCGAGCGCCTTGGCGAAGCCGGAGGCCACGCCTTCCAGCGCAATGCGGCCCTCGGGACGCTTCGGACCGGCCATGGAGGGCACGACATCGGCAAGGTCGAGCTCGAGCAGGTCGGTGAAGACCGGGTCGGCCGAGCTGTTGTCGCGCCACATGCCTTGTGCCTTCGCATAGGCTTCGACCAGCTCGATGCGATTCTCGGCGCGGCCGGACATGGTGAGATAGCGGATCGTCTCGGCGTCGACCGGGAAGAAGCCGCAGGTCGCCCCGTATTCAGGCGCCATATTGCCGATGGTGGCACGGTCGGCGAGCGTCATGTTGGACAGGCCAGGTCCGAAGAACTCGACGAACTTGCCGACCACGCCCTTCTTGCGCAGCATCTGGGTGACCGTCAGCACGAGATCGGTGGCGGTCACGCCTTCCTTGAGCTTGCCGGTGAGGCGGAACCCGATGACTTCCGGCAAAAGCATGGATACCGGCTGGCCGAGCATGGCCGCCTCGGCCTCGATGCCGCCGACACCCCAGCCGAGAACGCCGAGACCGTTGATCATCGTGGTATGCGAATCGGTACCGACGCAGGTGTCGGGATAGGCGACGATGTCGCCGTCCTCACCGGTGTTGGTCCACACGACCTGGCCGAGATATTCGAGGTTGACCTGATGGCATATGCCGGTGCCGGGCGGCACCACGCGGAAGTTGCGGAACGCCTGCTGGCCCCATTTCAGGAACCGGTAGCGCTCGGCGTTGCGTTCGTATTCCAGCTCGACATTGCGGGCGAAGGCCATCGGCGTGCCGAACTCGTCGACAATGACGGAGTGGTCGATGACAAGGTCGACCGGGACGAGGGGGTTGATCTTCTCGGGATCGCCGCCGAGCGCCTTGATGCCGTCGCGCATGGCGGCGAGGTCGACCACGGCCGGAACGCCGGTAAAGTCCTGCATCAGCACGCGCGCCGGGCGGTAGGCGATCTCGACGCCGGCCTTGCCGCGATCGGTCAGCCAGCCAGCGACGGCCTGGATGCTTTCCTTCGTGACGGATCGGCCGTCCTCGTTGCGCAGCAGGTTCTCAAGCAGGACCTTCATGGAGTAGGGAAGCTGGGCAATGCCGGTCAGGCCGTTCTTCTCGGCCTCGACGAGGTCGTAATAGACATATTCCGCGTCGCCGACTTTCAGCGTCTTGCGGGAATTGAAACTGTCGAGAGATTTGGACACGTGCGATCCCATTGGTCTGTTCTGCCTGGGAACGGACGCCTCGGCATGCTGGAATCACGCGCAAAGGTGCGGGTACGGCCATTTCCGCTGTCCGCTCCCTCGCACCCGGCCGTTCAAGGCGGCGCGCGCGCGGGTTCGGCGCAAATATGTTTCCCATGCCGACCGCTGGCATGGTCCAGACGCATATAGAGAAATTCCTGGAATAGTTCTAGACGGAGAATCGGCAATTTCGCTGCGGTGCAAATGCCCGCGAAGAGGCTCCGGACACGGAATGAAGATGCGGCTGATTGCCGAGGAACTGGCAGGCGAACGCGGCGGGGAAACGGTGTTTTCCCAAGTCGGTTTCTCCCTTGGCAAGGGGGAAAGTCTTGTCGTCACGGGGCCGAACGGCGCCGGCAAGTCGACGCTGCTGCGGGTCATCGCGGGGCTGCTTCCCTCCGCGGCCGGCAGCGTCGTGCTCGAGCAAGGTGGCGCGGAATGGCCGACGCTCGGGAGCGCGCTTCACTATCTTGGCCATCAGAACGCGATGAAGTCGGCCCTCACCGTCACGGAAAACCTGCGTTTCTGGCAGGACTACAATGGCGCGGCGCGTCTGGCTGTCGACGAGGCGCTGGCAGCGGTGGGCCTGGAGGCGATCGGTCATCTGCCGTTCGGATATCTGTCGACGGGCCAGCGGCGCCGCGCCTCGATCGCCCGGCTCCTGGTCAGCCACCGCCCGGTGTGGCTGCTCGACGAGCCGACGGCGGGGCTCGACAAGGCCTCGGAAGAGCGATTCGCCCGGCTCATGCGCTCTCACCTCGACGGCGGCGGCATCATCGTCGCGGCCACTCATCTGCCGCTGGGGCTGGAAGGCGGCAAGGCGCTGGTGATGGAGGGCATGTGGGGGTGACAGGTCTTGTGGTGTCGCGCTTGGTCGCGCCCCCCTCTGTCCTGCCGGACATCTCCCCCTCAAGGGGGGAGACCGGCTGTGGCGGGATACGGCGCTTGTTCTGCGACGTTCCCGATTGGCGAAAATCGAGCGGCCGTCCGATCTCCCTCCTTGTCAGGGCGATGTCCGGTAGGACAGACGGGGGCAACGCAGAGCGCGGGCGGTCGAACACGAGGGCTCCATGCTAGCCCTGTTCCTGCGCGAGATAAGGCTTGGCATCCGCGCCGGCGGCGGCGGGCTGATGGGCGTCCTGTTCTTCCTGGCGGTCGTGACAGCGGTCCCCTTCGCCGTCGGGCCGGATCTCAACCTGCTCGCCCGCGTCGGGCCGGCGATCCTGTGGATCGGCGCGCTACTCTCCAGCCTGCTCGGTCTCGACCGCCTGTTCCAGGCCGACCGGGAGGACGGCTCGCTGGACGCGCTGCTGATCGCGCGCGACCGGCACATGCCGGCGCTGACCGTCTTCGTGAAATGCCTCGCCCATTGGGCGGTGAGCGTTCTGCCGCTGGTCGTCGCGGCGCCGCTCTTCGGCCTCTTCATGAACATGTCGGCCGTCGGCATCGGCGCGACGGCTCTGACGCTGCTCGTCGGCACTCCGGCGATCGCCTTCATCGGGGCGGCGGGCGCGGCGGTCGCCGTGGCGCTGCCGCGCGGCGGCGTGCTGGTCTCGGTGCTGGTGCTGCCACTGGTCGTCCCGGTACTGATCTTCGGCGTCTCCGCCGCTTATGCCGCGGTGGCCGAGCCCAATCCTTTTCTGCCGCCTTTCCTCATTCTTGCCGCGCTCACATTGTTCCTTGCCGTGATCGGCCCCATCGCTGCTGCGGCGGCGTTGCGCTATTCGGCGGATTGACCCATCCTCCGGCGTGGGCCATGCGGCAAAGTCGGCGAATTGCGGACAACGGGTCGCGAGGTTATGTAACAGCCATGAACGAGACGAGCACCCAGTCCCTGCGCTGGAGCGATCTGGCCAACCCGACGCGCTTCGTCGCGCTGGCAGACCGGCTGATACCCTGGCTTGCGGGCGTGGCGGCGCTGGTGCTGGCCGTCGGCCTCACCATGAGCTTCGCCGCGCCCGAGGACTACCAGCAGGGCATCACGGTTCGCATCATGTATATCCACGTGCCTTTCGCCTGGCTGTCGATGATGTGCTACACGGTGATGGCCATTTCGGCGCTCGGCACGCTGGTCTGGCGCCACCCGCTCGCCGATGTGGCGCTCAAGGCCGCCGCGCCGATCGGGGCCGTCTTCACGGCGCTAGCGCTGATCACAGGGTCGATCTGGGGCAAGCCCATGTGGGGCACCTGGTGGGTGTGGGATGGCCGGCTGACCTCGGTCTTCGTGCTCTTCATCCTTTATCTCGGCATCATCGCGCTTACCCGCGCGCTCGACGATCCCTCGCGTTCGGCGCGGGCGGCCGCCGTCATCGCGCTGGTCGGCTTCATCAACATCCCGATCATAAAGTTCTCGGTCGACTGGTGGGCGACGCTGCACCAGCCGGCCTCGGTGTTCCGCCTGGACGGCCCGACGATCCATCCGAGCCTGCTGTGGCCGCTGATGGTCATGGCACTCGGTTTCACCATCCTGTTCTTCGCGTTGCATCTGGTGGCGATGCGCACCGAGATCTGGCGCCGTCGGGTGGCGGCGATGCGGCGGGTGGCGGCCCGGCGGGCCGAAACGAGCGGGGCCCCTGCATGAGCCCCCACGCTCTTTATGTCACCGCCGCCTATGCGGTCACCGTGTTGGTGCTGGCCGGGCTGATCGGCTGGCTGCTCGTGGATCAGCGGGCGCGCCGCCGCGAACTCATCGAACTGGAGGCGCGCGGGGTGCGCCGCCGGTCCGATCGCGAGGGTGGGGCAAAGCCGTGAGCAGCCAGGCCGAAACGCCGAAAAAGCCGCGCAAGCTCTTGGTGCTCCTGCCGCTGGCCGTGTTCCTCGCACTGGCCGGCGTGTTCCTGATGCAGCTCTATTCCGGCCGCGACATCTCGGTCGTTCCCTCCGCGCTGATCGGATCGCCGGCCCCGGCGACCGACCTGCCGCCGCTTGAGGGCCTCGGCCTGCCCGGCCTCGCTTCCGAGGATTTCAAGGGCAAGGTCACGCTGGTCAACGTCTTCGCCTCGTGGTGCGGACCGTGCCGCGAGGAGCATCCGGTGCTGATGGCGCTTGCCCAAGACAAGCGTTTCGGCATTTCGGCCCTCAACTACAAGGACCGGCCGGAAGACGCCCATCGCTTCCTTGCCGAGCTCGGCAATCCGTTCGGCGCGCTCGGCGTCGACGAAAAGGGCCGCACGGCGATCGACTGGGGCGTCTACGGCGTGCCGGAGACCTTTCTGGTCGGCAGGAACGGCACCATCCTCTACAAGCATGTCGGGCCGCTGACGCCCGGGGCCGTGAAGGATAAGCTGCTGCCCGAGATCGAGAAGGCGCTCGCCGTACCGGCGCCGGCGTCCTGATTCTCGCGATCGAGCGCGCCGGCCACGTCTCCTATTCCTCGGGCGTGGGCATGTCGCCCTGCATTTCCGAAGGCATGTCGCCCGGCATATCCGACGGCATGTCCTCCGGTGAGGCCGCGGGCATATCCTCGGGCTCTTCCGACATGTCCTCTTGCGCAGTCATGTCCTCGGGGGACATCTGCTCCATGTCGGCGCGCCACTCGTGGCGAGGTCCGTTCCTGTCGTGCGGTCCCCTACGAGGCAGGAACGCGCGTTCGGCCTTCGCCAGCCTGTCCAGCTGTTCGGGCGTGAGCTGGGCCCGAAGCGCGTCGACTGCCGTTTTGAGGGCCCTCGCCTTGTCTGCCCGGGCGATCGCCCGGTCGGCGAGGCGATCGGCGAACAGGGCAGGTGCGGCATTGGCCGGCGCTGGCGCGGCCTCCCCTTGCGGGGATTGCGCCGGTGGCGTCTCGGCCGGCCCAGGACCACCCGGGCGCTGATCCCGACCAGGGCGCTCGAAGAAACCGATCAGCGCGGAGGAATAGGCGCGCCATACGTCGAGCTGCGCCGATGTAATTCCGACATAGGTCTCCGTCTGTGCCAATCTTGCCGCGATCACGAGCCCGAGCGATTGGCCGCGATGCGCATACCCATGGGGACCCATGCGCGCCATCATGCCTCCCATCCCTCCCATGTGCCCCATCATGCCACCCATCATGTGCCCCCTGTTGCGGCAGCCCCCTTGCGGGCCGGCACGATCCTCGTCCCGATCCGATGCGGTCCCCCAACCGTGGTCGCGATCAGCGTCCGCCTGGGCGAGGCGCAAAGGCGTACCCCGACCGTCCACCGACCCATCGAGGAGCCGGACCGGCGACCATTCCGCCGGCAAGCGGTCGGACGGGTCCGAGAAGGCCGGGGCGACCGTCGAAGCCAGCCCGCCGACCGACAGCAGGCCTATGACCATTAGGCAGCGTTTCATGTAACGTTCCTTCCTTTCCTGGCTTGGCCAGCAGGAAACTAGGAAGGGCCGACCGATGCTCAAGCCGAGCTCGACGTTCACTTTTCCGGGCGTGGGCCGTTACACCTGCTCGTTGCCTCCGGCAGCCGTCCAGGACGCTCGGATGCCCTCGGCGTCTTGCAGGCCCGAACCGAGAGATCGGATCGCCGTCGAGACGGCTGCGACAAGCGCCGCATTGTTGGGCGCCTGCGTTCCGTCCGGCAGGAGGAGGTTGTTCTCGAAGCCGACCCTGACATGGCCGCCCAGCAGCGCGGCCGCGACCACGCAGGCCGCCTCGTGCCGCCCGAAGGCGCAAACGCTCCAATGGCGGAACCGGGGAGCCTCCGGCGAGAGGAAGGGGAGAAGGTCGGCGGGCTGCGACGTCTGCGAGACGGTGTAGCGGCCGAGCACATAGAGCACGGCGACGTCGTCCCAAGGGAGCATACCGCGCTTTCTCATCGCGGCGAGGCGCATGGCTTCAGCCGGTTCGTAGAGAATGATCTGGGGCAGGACGTTCTCCCGCGCCATCCATTCCAGTGCTTCGACGAAAGCCGGCTCGGAGGCGTCGCCGGGGACGATTTCCCTCAGCGCCAGCGAGGCTGCCTCCGGTCGGACCGCCTTCAGCACGGCGATCTGTTCTGCAGGCTGGTATATGCCGAGCGCCTCGGTGGTGATCTGGATGACGAGCGACCGCCCCACCTCGGACCGAATGGCGCCGATCGCCTCGCCATAGGCGTCGGCGTCGAGCAGGTGGCTCCCGTCGGGCTTGCGGACGTGGACGTGGATCATGCCGGCGCCAGCCGCGAGACATTCCGCCGCCGTGCGGGCAAGCTCCGCCGGCGTGAGCGGTATGGCCGGATGGTCCGATTTGGTGCGGCGTCCCCCGTTGGGCGCCACGGCGATCGCTGTTCTTTCCATTCCCGTTCCAGTTCGCGGTCGAAGCCTCGATGATCCAATCAGTTCATTCAGTATTCCGGTGAAACAAACGTTGCAAGGCGGCAGGCAAGTGGCTAACGTATCATCATGGTGAGGGGGCCGCTGACAGAGACGATCGTGGACCGTTTCGACGACATGTCGAAACAGCTTCAGGCGGCTGCCCGCTACATTCTCGATCATCCCCGGGAAGTCGCGCTGCTGTCGATGCGCGAACAGGCGCGCCGCGGCGACGTCCAACCAGCCACGATGACGCGCCTCGCCAAGCATCTCGGTTTTGCCGGCTATGAAGACGTGCGCCAGCTCTATGCCGACTTCCTCCGGGGCGATGGCGGGGACTTCGCCCCGCGCGTCGATGCGCAGGCGCAAAACCAGCGGCTGAAAGGCGACCCGGCGCTGGCCGCGGAGATCCTGCGTGCCGTCGACTCCCACATCTCGGCGCTTGCCGACCCGCCGGGGCTCGCAGGCTTGGTGGAGGCGGCGCGGCTCATCGAGCAAGCTCGCCGCGTCTATTGCCTTGGCCTGCGCTCGAGCTATCCCGTGGCCTGGCACCTTCACTACATGCTATCGCTGGCAGGGGGGAACCCGGCGATGCTCGAAAGCGTCGGCGGTATCGGGCCGGACGCGCTGAGCAGCGCCACCGGGGAAGACGTGGCTGTCGCCGTGAGCGTCTTGCCCTACACGCGCCAGACGGTCGAGATTGCCGATTATGCGCGATCGCTCGGGGTGAAGCTCGTCGCCATCACGGACAGCCCGGTCGCGCCCCTGGCGCAACTCGCCGCCGTGACGATCGTCGTTGCGACGGAGAGCCCGTCATTCCTGCACACCATGGCGCCTGCCTTCACGGTTGCCGAGATCCTCGGCGCGCTCGTTGCCGGACATGGTGGCGATGCCGCGCGGGAGGCGATCGCCCGTGCCGATCGCCAGTCCGCCGCGCTCAACACGCACATCAAGAACAAGGCCAGACATTCGTGACCAGACTTCTGCAGCGCGCCATCCGTTCGAATCCGCCTGTGGCCGTCGGCGGCCGCGGCATCGAGATCTTCGACGCCTCGGGGAAGGCCTATATCGACGCGTCAGGAGGCGCTGCCGTCTCCTGCCTCGGCCATGGTCATCCGGCCGTGCTTTCGGCCCTGCATGCGCAGCTCGACAGGCTCGCCTACGCCCATACCGCCTTCTTCACCAGCGAGGCGGCCGAGGAGCTTGCGGAACTGCTGATCGAAGATGCGCCGGCGGGGATCAGCCATGTCTATCTCGTCAGCGGCGGTTCGGAAGCGGTCGAGGCCGCGCTCAAGATGGCCCGGCAATATTTCGTCGAGAAGGGCGAACCCCAGCGTCGGCATATCATCGCCCGGCGGCAGAGCTACCACGGCAACACGCTCGGCGCGCTGGCGGCCGGCGGCAACGAATGGCGACGCGAACAGTTCCGGCCGCTGCTCATCGAAACGCACCACATCGACCCCTGCTACGCCTATCGGCTCCAGCAGGCCGGCGAGAGCGACGAGGCCTATGCCGAGCGAGCCGCGCGCCAGCTCGAGGACAAGATCCTCGAACTCGGGCCCGATCGGGTGCTTGCCTTCGTCGCCGAGACGGTCGTCGGCGCCACCGCCGGCGCGGTCCCGCCTGTCGCCGATTACTTCAAGCGCATCCGCGCCATATGCGATCGCTATGGCGTCCTGCTCGTCCTGGACGAGGTCATGTGCGGCATGGGCCGAACCGGCACCATGCATGCCTGCGAGCAGGAGGGCATCGCCCCCGACCTGATGACCATCGCCAAAGGCCTCGGCGGCGGCTATCAGCCGATCGGCGCGGTGCTTTTGTCGGAAAAGATCTTCGAGGCATTCGAGCAGGGGTCCGGCTTCTTCCAGCATGGCCATACCTATATGGGCCACCCCATGGCGGCCGCCGCCGGTCTGGCGGTCCAGAAGACCATCCGTCGCGATGGGCTTCTCGCCAACGTGGTCGCGATGGGCGAAGAGCTGGAGCTCCGGCTGATCGAACGGCTCGGCAACCATCATCATATCGGCGACATCCGTGGCCGGGGCCTGTTCCGCGGCGTCGAGCTGGTGGCGGACCGGGTGACGAAGGCGCCGTTCGACCCCGCCCTGAAACTGAACGGCGTCATCAAGCGCGAGGCGATGGCGCGGGGCCTCATGGTCTATCCGATGGGGGGAACGATCGACGGCCGGCTCGGCGACCATGTGCTGTTGGCGCCGCCATTCATCGCCGAGCGCGAGGACATCGGCCGCATCGTCGAGCGTCTCGGCGATGCCATCGACGCGGCTATCGCCGCGACAGCCCAGTGACTTCGAGAAAACCAGTGACTTCAAGAAACCAGAGAAGGGAGCACCACATGCATCAGGCTAGAACTTTCAGGGCCGTGGCCCGGATCACAGCGCTTTCGGCGGCGCTGCTGTTCTGCGGCAGCGCCTCGGCGCAGCAGAATTTCGTGACCATCGGCACGGGGGGCGTCACCGGCGTCTACTATGCCGCCGGCGGCGCCATCTGCCGGCTGCTCAACAAGGACCGAAAGACCCACGGCATCCGCTGCTCGGTCGAATCGACCGGCGGCTCGGCCTTCAACGTCAATGCCATCAAGGAAGGCGAGCTCGATTTCGGCACGACGCAGTCGGACGTGCTGTACAACGCCTTCAAGGGCGAGGGCGCCTTCAAGGAGGGCGGGGCACATGCCGACCTGCGCTCGGTCTTCTCGATCCATCCCGAGCCCTTCACCGTGCTCGCCCGTCCGGACGCGAACATCACGAAGTTCGAAGATTTCAAGGGCAAGCGCTTCAATGTCGGCAATCCCGGCTCGGGGACCCGCGACTCCATGGAGCGTCTGCTCGGGGCGATGGGCTGGACGCTCGCGGACTTCTCGCTCGCTTCGGAGCTGAAGGCCGACGAGCACGGCGCCGCGCTGTGCGACAACAAGATCGACGGCTTCTTCTACGGCGTCGGCCATCCATCGGCCAACATCCAGGACCCGACGACCACCTGCGGCGCGAAGCTCGTTTCCCTGACAGGACCGGCCGTCGAGAAGCTGCTGGCGGAGGCGCCCTATTATGCGAAGGCGACCATTCCGGGCGGCCTCTACAACAGCAATCCCGACGATACGGAGACGTTCGGGGTGCTCGCCACGCTGGTCACCTCCGCCAAGGTGCCGGAGGAAACCGTCTATCAGCTCGTCAAGTCGACCTTCGACAATTTCGAGGACTTCAAGGCGCTGCACCCGGCCTTCGCGAATCTCGACCCCGCGAAGATGATCAAGGACGGCCTTTCCGCGCCGCTCCATCCCGGTGCGGAGAAATACTACAAGGAGAAGGGCTGGCTCAAATAGGTTTCGCCGCCTGAAGGCAGCATGGCGGGCGCCGGGCCTAGAGGGGGGCGCCCGCACATGCGGGGAGTGCTGCGCGTCTCCTGGACGCGCAGCACTCCTCCGTATCGTTGTTTTGACCGCATTCCGACGTCGCCGGGAGTTTTCATCTGGCCGAAGGATGCTCCTGGGAGAGCAAGATGAGCGAAGCCAAACCGCAAACGGCCGAGGTCGATCTCGAACAGCTGGTGGCGGAGGCCGACACCGGCGGGCGCCATGCCGCCGGCGCCGCTGGCCGCGTGCTGCTATGGACGGCAGTCGCCTGGTCGCTGTTCCAATTGTGGGTCGCCTCGCCTCTCTCCTTCGTGCTCGGCTTCGGCATCCTCAACGACACGAAGGCACGTGCGATCCATCTCGGCTTCGCGCTGTTCCTGACCTATGTCGCTTATCCGGCCCTGCGCTCCTCGCCGCGCGAGCGCGTGCCTCCGCTCGACTGGGTGCTGGCCCTCGCTGGCGCGTTCGCGGGCTCCTACCTCTTCCTGTTCCACGACGCGCTTTCGCAGCGGCCCGGATTGCCGACGACGCTCGACCTGGCGACGGGCACGGCGGGCATCCTGCTGCTCCTCGAAGCCACGCGGCGTGCCCTCGGCCTGCCGATGGTCATGGTCGCCGTGGTTTTCATCATCTATACGTTCGGCGGGCAATACATGCCCGACGTGATCCAGCATCGCGGTGCGTCGCTGGTGAAATTCCTCAATCACCAATGGCTGACCACGGAAGGCGTGTTCGGCATCGCGCTCGGCGTCTCGACCAGCTTCGTCTTCCTTTTCGTGCTGTTCGGCACGCTTCTGGAAAAGGCCGGCGCAGGCAATTGGATGATGCAGATTTCCATCGCGCTGCTCGGGCACCTGCGCGGCGGCCCGGCCAAGGTGGCCGTCATATCGTCGGCGCTCAACGGCATCGTCTCCGGCTCCTCAGTGTCCAACGTGGTGTCAGGCGGCATCTTCACCATTCCCCTGATGAGACGCACGGGCCTGTCGGGCGTGAAGGCCGGCGCCATCGAGGCAAGCGCCTCCATCAACGGCCAGATCATGCCGCCCGTCATGGGCGCGGCCGCCTTCCTGATGGTGGAATATGTGGGCATTCCCTATTCGCAGGTGGTGAAGCACGCTCTCCTGCCGGCCGTCTTCTCCTATCTGGCGCTGCTCTATATCGTGCATCTCGAAGCCGTGAAGATGGGGCTGAAGCCAATTCCCCAGCGCCCGTCACCGGCCAGGGAACGCTTGCTGCGGATGGGAATCGGTATCTCCGGCAGCGTGCTGGCGCTCTGCATTCTCTATTACGGGATCGTCTTCGCCCAGAGGCTCCTCGGCGCGGCGGCACCTGTCGTGCTCGCCCTCGCCGGCGTCGGCCTCTACGTGGCGTCGGTCTGGTTCGCCTCGCGCTATCCCGATCTCGAACTCGATGATCCCAACGCTCCGATCCTCGAATTGCCGCGGGCGTGGGACGTGACGCGCACCGGTCTGGATTTCCTGCTTCCCATCGTCGTGCTGCTGTGGTGCCTGATGGTGGAGCAGATGTCGCCGGGCCTTTCGGCCTTTTGGGCTACCGTCACGATCATCGGCATTCTGGTCACGCGCAAGCCGCTGATGGCGCTGTTCCGCAACGAGGAACTCGCCGCCGCGATCCGTGCCGCCGGGGACGATCTCGTCGAGGGGCTGGCGCTCGGCGCGCGCAACATGATCGGCATCGCCGTGGCGACCGCCACGGCCGGCATCGTCGTCGGCACCATCACCCTCACGGGCCTCGGCCTCATGATGACCGAGCTGGTCGAGCTCATCTCCGGCGGCAATGTCGTCCTGATGCTGCTTCTGATCGCCGCGGTCAGCCTCGTGCTCGGCATGGGCATCCCAACCACCGCCAACTACATCCTCGTCGCCACGCTGATGGCGCCTGTCGTCGTCGATCTCGGCGCGCAGGCCGGGCTTGCAATCCCGCTGATCGCGGTCCACCTCTTCGTCTTCTATTTCGGGATCATGGCCGACATCACGCCGCCGGTGGGGCTCGCCGCCTTCGCCGCTGCCGCGATCTCGCGTGAAAGCCCGATCGCGACCGGCTTCCAGGGAGCGCTCTATTCGCTGCGAACGGCGATCCTGCCCTTCGTCTTCATCTTCAATCCGGCAATGCTCCTGATCGGAGTAGAAAGCTGGGCTCAAACCATCTGGGTGGGCGCGATCTCGCTCGCCGCCATCCTGCTCTTTTCCGCCGCGACGATGAACTATTTCGTGACCCGAAGCCGGCTCTGGGAGTCGGCCATCCTGCTCGTCGTCAGCTTCACCTTGTTCCGCCCGGACTGGTGGATCAACCAGATATCGGAGCCCTATCACGAGCTCCCGGCAAGCCAGCTCCTGACCGAAGTCGAGCAGGCGCGGCCCGGCCACCACGTCACTTTCATCATCGAGGGCATCGACCTCAACGGCGATGATGTGCGCAAGACCGTCACTCTTCCGATCGAAGCATCGGGCGCCGCGAGCGAGCGGTTGCGCGCGGTCGGGCTCACCCTGGCTGGCACGGGGGAAATGCTCACCATCACCAACGTCGCCTTCGGTTCCCAAGCCAAGCGCATCGGTCTGGAAGCGGGCTACGATGTCGCGGCCGTTCTGCGCAAGGCGGATCAGCCGTCGAGGGCCATCCCCATCGGTCTTGCCTTGGCAGCCACGGCGGGCATCGCGGCGCTCCAGGCGGCGCGCCGGCGAAAAACCTTGGGGACCGCGTCACAGCCGATTGGCGCCTGAAAGTTCCTGCGGGGGTGAGTATTGTCTCTCCCCGCGCATGTGCCTGTCGCATTTAGGCGGATCAGGGGCTTGCCCGCGCGGCCAATCCTCATTGCCGCTGGTATGAAAGGGCCACTTCATAGCACGCGTCGGTTGATCTAACTTCGGCGAATCGCGAATTCATGGCGGAACGCCGGGGCCATCGACATGCAGCAAAATGCTGTGCTGACCATTTTCATGCCTCTGGTGATCGCGATCGTCATGCTTGGTCTCGGCCTTTCGCTGACGCTCGAGGATTTTCGCAAGGTGCTGGCGCGGCCGAAGCCGGTCGTCGTGGCGCTGGTCTGCCAAGCGCTCGTCCTGCCGGTCGTCTGCTTCGGAATGGTCCACGCAATGGCGCTTCCGCCGGCGCTCGCGGTCGGCATGATGCTGCTCGCAGCGAGCCCGGGCGGAACGTCCGCCAGCCTTTACAGCCACCTCGCCGGCGGCGACGTGGCGCTCAACATCACCGTCACCGCGATCAACTCGGCCCTGGTGGTCGTCACCCTGCCGATCATCGTCAATCTCTCGCTGGTCGCCTTCTACGGCGAGGGCGTGGCGATACCCTTGCAGTTCAGCCAGATCCTGCTGTTCTTGGGACTTGTCGTCGTGCCGGCCGCCATCGGCATGGCTGTCCGCCGCCTTTACCCCGAACGCGCTATCAGTATGGAGCGGCCGGTCAAGATCCTGTCCCTTCTCTTCGTCGTGGTGCTGGTGGTCGTGGCGATCGTGCGGGAGTGGAACACGATCCTCATCTGGGGCCCGGTTATCGGGCTTGCGGTGCTCGCCTTCAACCTGACCAGCATGGCCCTGGGCTATTGGGTGCCGCGCTTCTTCAAACTCGACGAAAGGCAGTCGATCGCCATCTGTATGGAGATCGGCCTCCATAACGCCGTGCTGGTGATCACGATCGCCCTGAGCGAAGAGCTGCTGAACAATCCGGAGATGGCCATACCGCCGGCGCTTTACGGAATCGTCGCCTATATCACCGCCGCGTTCCTTATCGCATGGTTGAGGCGCCGGCCGGTTGCCGCGGTAAGCTCAATTCAATCGTAGACGGATCGGTAGGCCTGATAGAGCATCTCGCCGCGATCGGCCCTGAGATCGACGAGATCGCGGTTGGAGAGGCTTTCGATCTCGCTCACCAGGCGGCGATATTCGGCGCGTTTGGCCAACCTGTCCCGCGCGCGGGCGATAAGATTGGAGAAGACCATAGCTTTGTCCTTTCGGCGCCAGCTTTCCGGCGCGCTGCTTTCCTCCTCCTGCAAGAATGACATAGAGATACTGCAGTGCAAAATTTATTGCTGCAATGCAGCAATGCATGTTTTGCATGTCAGCGAAGTGCACGTCGCCACAATGTGGGTACCGACATGCTGTGGGAAGAGCGGTGACGCGCGCAGCTCACCACATCGACTTCTTATAGGATTCGTCGAGCCACGCATCGGTCGCGGAGGCGGGCTCGCTGAGGGCCAGCTGGTCCTTGAGGATCGTGCCGAGCGTCGGCAGCGTCGAACGGTCGATCCAGCTGTCCGGCCGCCACAGTTCGGAGCGCATGAAGGCTTTGGCGCAGTGCATGTAGGCGGCCCGCACCTTGACCACGATGACGCTGACCGGGGGGCGTCCTTCGACGGCCATGCTTTCGCGCAGCGCCTGGTCGGTGGTGATGCGGGCATCGCCATTGATGCGAAGCGTTTCGTTCATGCCCGGGATCAGGAACAGCAGGCCGACGGCGGGATTGACGAGAATGTTTTCCAGCGTGTCGAGCCGGTTGTTGCCGGGCCGGTCGGGAATGGCGATCGTGTTGTCGTCGAGTATGGCGACGAAGCCGGGCTTGTCGCCCTTCGGCGTGACGTCGCCATTGCCGTTGGCGTCGGAGGAGCCGATCAGCACGAACGGACTTTTCGAGATGAAGCCGCGACAGTGGGCGTCGAGCGCCCTCAACTCCTTGCGCAGCGCGCCTTCTCCCGGTTGCTTGTAGATCGAGCGCAGTTCTTCGCGTGTGCCGACGAATTCCATCAACGTCCCCCTCGCATGGCGTGGTGCGACGTTACTTCGGTTCGGCCGGCGTGAAAACCCGCCGCGGCGAATGCTACTTCTGGGCGCGCTCGTCCAGCGAATGTCGCATGATCAGCGGCATCTGGCTGAAGGTGAAGACCAGGGTGATCGGCATGATGCCCCAGACCTTGAAGGCCACCCAGGCGTCGGTCGAGAATGTCCGCCACACGATTTCGTTGACGATCGCCAGGAACAGGAAGAACAGGCCCCAGCGGAAGGTGAGCTTTTTCCAGCCTTCGGCGTCGAGGCGGAAGGCTGAATCGAAGACGTAGCCGAGTAGCGACTTGCCGAAGGCAAGCCCGCCCAGCAGCACCGCCCCGAACAGCGTGTTGACGATGGTGGGCTTCATCTTGATGAAGACGTCATCCTGCAGCCAGAGCGTCAGCGCGCCGAACACGAACACGACCACGCCCGAGACCAGCGGCATCAAAGGCAAGGTTCTGGTGAGGAGCCACGAGACGGCGAGCGCGACTGCGGTCGCCACCATGAAGAGCCCGGTCGCCAGGAAGATCGGCCCGCCGAACGTGCCGAGCGCCGGGAACTGCGCGATCAGAGCCTCGCCGCGCGTGTTGGCGAAGAAGAAGACCAGAAGAGGTCCGAGCTCCAGCGCGAGCTTCAGGAACGGATTGATCTCCTTCTTCTTCGGATCGGTGGGGCCGCGCTCGAGGATCGGTTCGTTCATGATTACGCCACTCCGGCGATCGCCTTGGCGAAGTCGCTTGCGGAAAACGGTTCGAGGTCGTCGACCTGTTCGCCGACGCCGATGAAATAGACCGGCAGTTTATGCTTGGCGGCGATGGCGACCAAGATGCCGCCGCGCGCCGTGCCGTCGAGCTTGGTCATGACCAGACCGTTGACGCCGGCCACATTGCGGAAGATCTCGACCTGGTTCAGCGCGTTCTGACCGGTGGTGGCGTCGACCGTCTGCAGCACCGTGTGCGGCGCTTCCGGATCGAGCTTGCCGAGCACGCGCACGATCTTCTCGAGCTCCGCCATCAGCTCGGCCTTGTTCTGAAGGCGGCCCGCCGTGTCGATGATCAGCACATCGGAACCCGCCTGCTTGGCTTTCTCGAAGGCGTCGTAGGCGAGGCCCGCCGCGTCGGCGCCGAGCTTGGAGGAGACGACCGGCGAGCCGGTCCGCTCGCCCCAGATCTTGAGCTGCTCGATCGCCGCCGCGCGGAACGTGTCGCCGGCTGCGAGCGTCACGGAAAGCCCCCCTTCGGTGAGCTTGGCCGCGAGCTTGCCGATCGTGGTGGTCTTGCCGGTGCCGTTGACGCCCACCACCAGGATCACATGTGGCTTGTGGGAGAGGTCCAGCTCGAGCGGGAGGGCGACGGGCTTCAGCACCTTCTCGACTTCCTCGGCCATGATCGTGCGGACCTCCTCGTCCGACACGTTCTTGCCGTAGCGTCCGGAGGCGAGCGCGTCGGTGACGCGCAACGCGGTCTCGACGCCCAGGTCGGCGCGGATCAGCACGTCCTCCAGGTCCTGCAGCGTGTCCTCGTCGAGCTTGCGCTTGGTGAAGACGCCGGCAATGTTGCCGGAGAGCTCCCTGGACGAGCGCGACAGGCCATGCTTCAGTCGCTGGAACCAGGAAAGCCTCGGTGCCGGCTCGGCCGGCTTTGCCGCCTCGGCTTTCTGCTGCACCTTCTTGCTGACCGTCACCCGGCCCGCTGGCGTCGCGGTGATGTCTCTCGTTTGGCCAGCGGCCGGCAATTCCGGGACGGGCGGAGCCTCCTCGAGGGCGCCAGATTCTACGCCGACGTCCCCCCGATCGGCCTCGTCGATCGATCTCTCCTCCGAGGAGGAGGGAGGCGCGACGTCATGCGACGGGTCTGCAATGGGGACATGGCCACTGTCGGTCCTGCCTTCGGCAAGCCCGATGACTGGCTCCGTGCCAGGCAAGGGCGCCTCGGTCGGGCGCGCTTCCTGCGGGGCACCGAGCGCAGGCGAGCTCTTGCGCTGCTCCTCGGCAGGGGCCGAGGGAGCGGGTTCTGCCTTGCTCGGCGATTCTTCGACGGTGGGGCCTTGTTCTTCGGGGACCCCACCCAGATCGGCTTCCCCGATCGTTGGCGCGGCATGAGGCGTCTCCTCGACCGCAGCCCTTGTCGGCGTTTCCGGGGAAGGGGCCGGGGTTGCTGGCGGGGTCGGTATTTCGACCGGCGCCGGCTCGGATGCCGACGGTTCGATTTCCGGCTGCGCAGGCTCGGGCTCGACGGCGGGTTCGGCCGGCGGCGTCGCGACTTCGACCTGTGGCTGCCGAGGCTGTGGTTCCGGCGGCTGCGCGGGCGGTGCCGGATGCGGCACCTGCGGCGTCTCCTCGGGCTCGGTCGGCTCGGGAGCCGGGGACGGCTCAGGCGATGACGCAGACGGCTCGGGCTCCTGCGGGCCAGGGCCGGCCTGCTCGGGCAGCTCCTGAGGCCGCAATTCCTCCGCCGGGGGCGCCGCCTGCTCGTTCTCCTCGGCCTGCTTGCGGCCGAAGGAAAAGACCTTCTTGATGAAATTGAACGCCATCGATCGTTCCGTCAGGCCGCGCGCGCGGCGAGGGGAGAAGCCAGCAGCTGGCGACCGTCATGCCCGGTCACGACAGCCTCGACGATCTCGCCCGGCACGCCCCCGGCGATCGTGGCGAGGGTGAACCCTTCGGTGCGGCCGAGCCCGTCACGCTCGACGAGCAGCGATTGGCGCGTGCCGGAAAGGGCGGCGAGATGCACCCGGTAGGCCCTGTCGCCCGCGGCGCGAAGGCGTGCGGCCCGTTCCTTCACGACGCCGCGGTCCACCTGCGGCATGCGAGCCGCCGGTGTTCCCTGCCGTGGCGAGAACGGGAAGACGTGGAGGTGGGTGAGGCCGCATTCCTCGACGATTTTCAGCGAGTTCTCGAACATCGCTTCGGTCTCGGTCGGGAAACCGGCGATGATATCGGCGCCGAAGACGATCTCAGGACGAAGCCGGCGCACCTCCTCGCAAAAGCGGATGGAATCGTCGCGCAGGTGTCGCCGCTTCATGCGCTTCAGGATCATGTCGTCGCCCGCCTGGAGCGACAAATGGAGATGCGGCATCAGTCGCCTCTCGTTCGCCACGGCGTCGAGCAGATCGTCGTCGGCCTCGATCGAATCGATCGAGGAAAGGCGCAGCCGCCGGATGTCCGGAATCTGTTTCAGGATGGTCTTCACCAGCTTGCCGAGCTTCGGGGCGCCTGGCAGGTCGGCACCGTAGCTCGTCATGTCGACGCCGGTCAGCACCACTTCGGCATAGCCGTTGCCGGCGAGCCGCTTCACCTGCTCGATCACGGCGCCCATTGGCACCGAGCGCGAATTGCCCCGCCCGTAGGGAATGATGCAGAAGGTGCAGCGGTGGTCGCAGCCATTCTGGACCTGGACGAAGGCGCGAGCACGGCCCTCTATGGCATCGACCATGTGAGCGGCCGTCTCGCGCACGCTCATGATGTCGTTGACGCGCGCCTTCTCCGTGTCGTTGACGCCGAAGTCGGGAAGCGCGCGGTAGCTCGACGCCTTCAGCTTCTCCTCGTTGCCGAGCACGAGGTCGACCTCGCCCATCGCGGTGAAGGCTGCCGGGTCGGTCTGCGCCGCGCAGCCGGTGACGATGATGCGGGCGTCCGGATTCTCGCGACGCGCCTTGCGGATGGACTGCTTGGCTTGCCGCACGGCTTCGGCGGTCACCGCGCAGGTGTTGAAGATCACCGCGCCGCCCGTCAGGCCAGCCAGCCCGGCCGTCTCTGCCTCGCGGCGCATCACCTCCGATTCATAGGTGTTCAGCCGGCAGCCGAATGTCACGATGTCGACGGCCATCAGGCGACATCCTGTCGGTCACGGTCCCAGGCGCCGGTCCCGGCATCGAAGGTGCCGGAGAATTCCCACTCGGCCGGGCCGGTCATGACCACGTGGTCGTCGTCACGCCATTCGATGAGCAGCGGGCCGCCCGGCACGGTCACGGTCACCCTGCGGCCCGTGCGCCCGGTCCGTACGCCGCTGACGGCCGCGGCACAGGCCGCGGTTCCGCATGCCCGCGTCAGCCCCGCGCCGCGCTCCCAGGTGCGGATGGTCATGGCGTCCGGCTCCGTCACCCGGGCGATGGTGATGTTGGCCCGCTCCGGGAAGATCGGGTGGTTCTCCAGGAGCGGCCCGAAGCGATCGAGTTCATAGGTCCACACGTCGCGATCGACCCAGAAGATCGCGTGCGGGTTACCCATGGAGGCGACCGATGGCGAATGCAGCACCGGAGCGTCGATGGGCCCGACCTGCAGTTCGATCATGCGCGTGTCATGGAATTCCTCGGCAAGCGGGATATCCTTCCAGCCGAAACGCGGCACGCCCATGTCGACGGAGATCAGGCCGTCGGCATGCTCCTCGGCCGTCAGGATGCCGGCGATCGTCTCGAAGGTGAACCGCTTGCGTCCGGTCTCGGCGGCCAGCGCCTGGACCACGCAGCGCATGCCGTTGCCGCAGGCCTGCGCCCTCGACCCGTCGGAATTGATGATCTCGACGTAATTTTCGGTGCCCGGCGTACGCGGGTCGTGGATCGCCATGATCTGGTCGAAGCGGGTGGCCGGATCGGCATTGAGCGCGATCGCTGCGGCGGCCGACACGCGATCCGCGCGGCCGCGCATGTCGGCGACGATGATCTCGTTGCCGAGCCCGTTCATCTTGGCGAATTGCGCTCTCGCGGTCATTCTAGGGCTTGCTTCCCCGAGGCCTGTTCCGTTTGGGCGCTATATGGCGGAAACCGCCGCGAATTACCAGTGCAAGCAGGCTCAGGCTATGGCGATGATGCCGAAGAGAACGAGCAGGAACAGGACAAGCACGACGACGATGAGCAAGCGCGCCGCCGTCAGCGCGGTGCCGGCCAGCGTGTTGAAGCCGAGAAGGCCGGCGATCGCTGCCACGACGAGAAGGATGAGGATCCATTTGATCATTGGGTACTTACCTCCATCGCGAGGGGAACGTAGCGATGGAGGTTCGGTTCCCCGCCCGCGTGTACGCACTCCAACGATGGAGCCGGACGTTGCACGAGAAGCGTGGCAGAAGCGCAACAGTTGTCGGATGGATACGCTATTTTAACCATGTGATGTTGCAATTTCGCCAACATCGCGGATTTGGTTGCGATTGATAAGGATCGGCCGAGGCGTAGCGAGCTTCGACGGAGGGTTTAATGAATTTCTCGAAGATGGGCGTGGTTTCGGTGGCTTTGATGGCATTGGCCACGGCCGGGTGCTCGAGCTCACGGTTTTCGTCGCTGGAGTCGCGGCCAGAGCCGCTGACGCCCGCGCCGTCAGGCACCGTCACCGGTTCGCAACTGCCGCCACCGGCTCAGCCGGGCACTTTTCCGCCCCCTCCCAACGCCGGCGCCCAGGTCGCGGCACTTCCCGCCGAGCCGCCGGCTGGCGCGCCGGACCTCACCGCGGCAAACGTCGCCGGCGTGTGGAACGCCTCCGTCTCCGGTCAGAGCTGCAAGGTGGCGACGCCCCAGACCAAATTCGGTTCAGGCTTTCGCGCCGGCCCGCTGCGCTGCCCCGCTCCGCTCGATGGGGTGAAGTCGTGGAACGTTTCCGGCAAGCAGCTTACGCTCTATGACGAAAGTGGCGGCACGCTCGCCCGCCTCTATTCTTCGGGCGCGGAGAGGTTCGACGGGCAAACCGAAGGCGGCCTGCCGGTTTCGCTCTCCAGGTAACGAGCACCACGACGCTTTCCGGACCAGCTGATGCATCATCTGCGCGACGGCATACAGACGCACCCTTCCGTCGTGCAGCGCTACAACCATCTCGTCGAAACGGGCGCGATCGGGCATGACGAGGCGCAGGAAGGTGTCGCCAAGGCGCTGGACGGGCTGATCGGCGAGATCGCGGCGAAAAGGCTGGCGGCGAAGTCCAGTTCCCTCGGCTGGCTGTTCGGGCGCAAGCGCAAGCCGGAGCCGGTCAAGGGTCTCTATATCTATGGCAGCGTCGGTCGCGGCAAGACCATGCTGATGGACATGTTCTTCGAGCTTGTGCCCGTGCGGCGCAAGCGGCGTGCTCATTTCAACGACTTCATGGCCGACGTGCACGACCGCATCCAGAAGCAGCGAGCGGCGCGCAAGAATGGCGAGACGAGGGAAGACGATCCCATTCCGCCGGTCGCCAAGGCCCTTGCCGAAGAGGCGTGGGTGCTTTGCTTCGACGAATTCACGGTGACCGACATCGCCGACGCCATGATCCTGTCGCGGCTCTTCTCGGCGCTGTTCGCCGAAGGCGTCGTGCTGGTGGCCACCTCCAACGTGGTGCCCGACGAACTTTATCGCGACGGTCTGAACCGGCAGCTGTTCGTGCCGTTCATCGCCATCTTGAAGCAGCACGCCGGGGTGCTGTCGCTGGACGCCAAAAAGGATTACCGGCTGGAAAAGCTGGATAACCTTCCGGTTTATCTTACGCCGCTCGGAGCGGAGGCCGACGCCAGGATGGATGCGGCCTGGGCGACCGCAACGGAGGGGCATGGCATCGCTCCGGCCGAAATCGTCGTGAAAGGACGTCATGTCCCGATCCCGCGCGCGGCCGGCTCGGCTGCCCGCTTCACGTTCCACGACCTCTGCGAAAAGCCGCTCGGCGCACGCGACTATTTGGCGATCGTGGAACGCTTCGATACGATCTTCCTCGATCACGTGCCGGTCCTTGCCGAAGGAAAGCGTAACGAGACGAAGCGCTTCATTCTCCTCGTCGACACGATTTACGATCGCAAGGTGAGATTGATCGCGAGCGCGGAGGCTCCGCCGCAAGGGCTCTATCTCGGCAAGCGCGGGACGGAAGCCTTCGAGTTCGACCGCACGGTCTCGCGGCTGATCGAAATGCAGAGCCGCGACTGGGCCATGCGCTCCGGCCCGCATCGAGTCGAGCTGGGCGCCGAAGGCGGCTGACGGTCGGATGAGGAGTGCCCGCACCTGACGCGGCTCATACATTCGCACAAATTCTTACGTTTACGTAAATGCCAGTCAATCTAAACGATTGAAAAACTTAGCGCCCAAAGAATCGGTTGAATATTTCGGCCCGGAGCGCTATCTGCAGCCCTGAAATCCCGGCCCTTCAGGCCTGTCCTTTCATGCCCACCACAGCGCCGTCCGTGACGGTTCAGACAAGGGATACTCTCCACCATGGCTCGTAACAAGATCGCCCTCATCGGCTCAGGCATGATCGGCGGCACCCTCGCCCATATGATCGGCCTCAAGGAACTCGGCGACGTCACGATGTTCGACATCGCCGAAGGCATCCCGCAGGGCAAGGGCCTGGATATCGCCCAGTCCTCACCGGTGGACGGCTTCGATGCGCGCTTTGCCGGCGCCAACGACTATTCCGCGATCGAGGGCGCCGACGTCTGCATCGTCACCGCCGGCGTGCCGCGCAAGCCCGGCATGAGCCGCGACGATCTTCTCGGCATCAACCTGAAGGTCATGGAGCAGGTCGGCGCCGGCATCAAGAAATACGCGCCGAACGCATTCGTGATCTGCATCACCAACCCCCTCGACGCCATGGTCTGGGCGCTGCAGAAATTCTCCGGCCTGCCCAAGAGCCACGTCGTCGGCATGGCCGGCGTGCTGGACTCCGCCCGCTTCCGCTATTTCCTCGCCGAGGAGTTCAAGGTTTCCGTCGAGGATGTGACCGCCTTCGTGCTCGGCGGCCATGGCGACACGATGGTGCCGCTCACCCGCTACTCCACCGTCGCCGGCATTCCGCTGCCCGACCTCGTCAAGATGGGCTGGACGTCTCAGGAGAAGCTCGACCAGATCGTGCAGCGCACCCGTGACGGTGGCGCCGAGATCGTCGGCCTGCTGAAGACCGGCTCGGCCTATTACGCGCCCGCCTCCTCGGCCATCGCCATGGCGGAAGCCTACCTCAAGGACAAGAAGCGCGTGCTCCCCTGCGCGGCCCATCTCGCCGGCCAGTACGGTGTCAAGGACATGTATGTCGGCGTGCCCACCGTGATCGGCGCAGGCGGCATCGAACGCATCATCGAGATCGATCTCAACAAGGCAGAGCAGGCGATGTTCGACAAGTCGGTCGCCGCCGTGCAGGGCCTGTGCGAGGCCTGCATCGGGATCGCGCCGAATCTCGGCGCGAAGTAAGGAGGTTCTGCCCGTGAATATCCACGAGTATCAAGCCAAGCAGCTGCTGAAGGGTTACGGTCTTCCCGTGGCCGAAGGCGTCCCCGTGC
Organism: Rhizobiaceae bacterium; assembly: GCA_035556195.1. GTDB lineage: Bacteria > Pseudomonadota > Alphaproteobacteria > Rhizobiales > Rhizobiaceae. The sequence goes on along the minus strand of DATMFK010000013.1, from coordinate 134,754 downwards.
TCAAGGTCGAGGAAGCCGCTGCGGCGGCGGCCCGGCTGCCGGGACCGCTCTATGTCGTGAAGAGCCAGATCCATGCCGGCGGGCGCGGCAAGGGCAAGTTCAAGGAACTCGGCCCGGACGCCAAGGGCGGCGTGCGGCTGTCGCGCTCGGCCGACGAGGTGGTCGCCAACGTCAAGGAAATGCTCGGCAACACGCTCGTCACCAAGCAGACCGGCCCGTCCGGCAAGCAGGTCAACCGCCTCTATATCGAAGACGGCGCCGACATCGACCGCGAGCTCTATCTGTCGATCCTCGTCGACCGCACGGTTGGCCGCATCGCTTTCGTCGTCTCGACCGAAGGCGGCATGGACATCGAGCAGGTGGCCCACGATACGCCGGAGAAGATCGTCACCCTGGCGATCGACCCCGACAAGGGCGTGACCGCCCAGGACGTGGCCGCGCTCAACGACGCGCTGAAGCTCACGGGCGAGGCGGCAAAGGACGGCGAAGCGGTGTTCCCGGCGCTCTACAAGGCCTTCGTCGAGAAGGACATGAGCCTGCTGGAGGTCAACCCGCTGATCGTCATGTCCAACGGGCGGCTGCGGCTGCTCGATGCCAAGGTATCCTTCGACAACAACGCGCTTTTCCGTCACCCGGATGTAGTGGAGCTGCGCGACACGACGGAAGAGGACCAGAAGGAGATCGAGGCGTCCAAATACGACCTGGCCTATGTCGCCCTCGACGGCAATATCGGCTGCATGGTCAACGGCGCCGGGCTCGCCATGGCGACCATGGACATCATCAAGCTCTACGGCGCCGAGCCGGCGAACTTCCTCGATGTCGGCGGCGGCGCGTCCAAGGAGAAGGTGACGGCGGCATTCAAGATCATCACCGCCGATCCGGCCGTGAAGGGCATCCTGGTGAACATCTTCGGCGGCATCATGAAATGCGACGTGATCGCCGAGGGCGTGGTGGCCGCGGTCAAGGAAGTGGGGCTCAAGGTGCCGCTGGTCGTGCGCCTTGAGGGCACCAATGTCGATCTCGGCAAGAAGATCCTGCGCGAGAGCGGCCTGAACGTCACGCCGGCCGACGACCTCGACGACGCGGCCAAGAAGATCGTCGCCGCGGTGAACGGATAGAGCCGTCGCGGGCAGGCGGGGGCTCATCCGAGCCCCTGCCGCCAGGCGATGCGGTCCCCACCCCAATTCGAACGGAAACGGCATGTCCATCCTCGTCAACAAAGACACCAAGGTCCTCGTCCAGGGCCTCACCGGCAAGACCGGCAGCTTCCATACCGAGCAGGCGCTCGCCTATCACGGCACCAAGATGGTCGGCGGCATCCACCCCAAGAAGGGCGGAGAGACCTGGACGGGCGCCGGTGGCGAAACCCTTCCGATCTTCGCCACCGTGGCCGAGGGCCGCGACAAGACCGGCGCCGACGCGTCGGTGATCTATGTCCCGCCGGCAGGCGCTGCCGAGGCCATCATCGAGGCCATCGACGCGGAGATCCCGCTCATCGTCTGCATCACCGAGGGCATCCCGGTGACGGACATGGTCAAGGTCAAGGCCAGGCTGGACAAGTCCAAGTCGCGCCTCATCGGCCCGAACTGCCCGGGCGTGCTCACCCCGAACGAATGCAAGATCGGCATCATGCCGGGCAACATCTTCCGCAAGGGCTCGGTGGGCGTCGTGTCGCGTTCGGGAACGCTGACCTATGAGGCGGTGTTCCAGACCACCAATGCCGGCCTCGGCCAGACGACGGCCGTCGGCATCGGCGGCGACCCCGTCAAGGGCACCGAGTTCATCGACGTGCTGGAGATGTTCCTGGCTGACGACGAGACGAAGTCGATCATCATGATCGGCGAGATCGGCGGCTCGGCCGAGGAGGACGCCGCGCAGTTCCTCAGGGATGAAGCCAAGCGCGGGCGCAAGAAGCCGATGGCCGGCTTCATCGCCGGGCGCACGGCTCCGGCCGGCCGCACCATGGGCCATGCCGGCGCTGTCATCTCCGGCGGCAAGGGCGGGGCGGAAGACAAGATCGCAGCGATGGAAGCGGCGGGCATACGCGTGTCGCCATCGCCGGCGCGCCTCGGCACGACGCTGCTCGAGGCGCTCAAGAGCTGACGAACAAGGGCGGCGGCCTTCATATCGGGCCGCCGCCCGCTCATGTGACGGACGGGTCCCGAAAAGAAGGGCCGGGCGGCCATATTGAGGGCACGGTTCGGGGAAAGAACGGACCCGTTCGATGGAAGCGGCACGGGCCGCGCAAAAGGAGACGGAGCGAAAGCTCCGATTTGAAGATGGCACGGCAGGATCAGGCCAACGACCAATTTTCCCTCACCTCGTTCCTTTATGGCGGCAATGCCGATTATATCGAGGAGCTCTATTCCAGTTACCAGGACGATCCGTCCTCGGTGAACGAGGAATGGCGCGAGTTCTTCTCGGGGCTGAAAGACGAGGCGAGCGACGTCAGGAAGAACGCCAAGGGCGCTTCCTGGTCGAAGCAGAACTGGCCGATCGCCGCCAATGGCGAGCTGGTGTCGGCGCTGGACGGCAATTGGGGCCAGGTCGAGAAGCACGTGGAGAAGAAGGTGCGCGACAAGGCGGCCGCCGGCGGCGTGTCGCTCAGCGATGGCGACGTGCTTCGGGCCACGCGCGATTCCGTGCGCGCCATCATGATGATCCGCGCCTATCGCATGCGCGGCCACCTTCATGCCAATCTCGACCCGCTCGGTCTCGCCAAGCCCATCGAGGACTACAACGAGCTGTCGCCGCTCACCTACGGCTTCACCGAGGCCGACTACGACCGCAAGATCTTCATCGACAACGTGCTGGGGCTCGAATACGCGACCATCCGGCAGATGCTGGAGATCCTGAAGCGCACCTATTGTTCGACGCTCGGCGTCGAGTTCATGCACATCTCCGATCCCGAGGAGAAGGCCTGGATCCAGGAGCGCATCGAAGGCGTCGACAAGGGTATCGCCTTCACCGATGCCGGCAAGAAGGCCATCCTGCACAAGCTGGTCGAGGCGGAAGGCTTCGAGCAGTTCATCGACGTCAAGTACAAGGGCACCAAGCGTTTCGGTCTCGATGGCGGCGAAGCGCTGATTCCGGCGCTGGAGCAGATCATCAAGCGCGGCGGCTCGCTGGGGATGGAAGAGATCGTGCTGGGGATGGCCCATCGCGGCCGCCTCAACGTCCTTTCGCAGGTCATGGGCAAGCCCCATCGCGCCATCTTCCACGAGTTCAAGGGCGGCTCCTATGCGCCGGACGACGTCGAGGGTTCGGGCGACGTCAAGTATCACCTCGGCGCCTCGTCGGACCGGGAGTTCGACGGCAACAAGGTGCATCTGTCGCTGACCGCCAACCCTTCGCATCTCGAGATCGTCGATCCCGTGGTGATGGGCAAGGCGCGCGCCAAGCAGGACCAGCTCTACGGCCGAAAGCGCGAGGAGATCGTGCCGCTGGCCGAGCGCGCCAAGGTGCTGCCGCTGCTGCTCCATGGCGACGCCGCCTTCGCCGGCCAGGGCGTGATCGCGGAGATCCTCGGCCTCTCCGGCTTGCGCGGTCACCGCGTCGCGGGCACGCTGCATTTCATCATCAACAACCAGATCGGCTTCACCACCAACCCCCGCTTCTCGCGTTCGTCGCCCTATCCGTCGGACGTCGCCAAGATGATCGAGGCGCCGATCTTCCACGTGAACGGCGACGACCCGGAGGCCGTGGTCTACGCGGCCAAGATCGCGATCGAGTTCCGCATGCGCTTCCACAAGCCGGTGGTGGTGGACATGTTCTGCTATCGCCGCTTCGGCCACAACGAAGGCGACGAGCCGGGCTTCACCCAGCCGATCATGTATCGCTCGATCCGCAACCATAAGACGACGCTGCAGCTCTATGCGGAGAAGCTGATCGGCGAAGGGCTTGTCACGCAAGCCGAGGTCGACGCGATGAAGGCCGAGTGGCGCGCCCATCTCGAGGCCGAGTTCGAATCGGGCCAGAGCTACAAGCCCAACAAGGCCGACTGGCTGGACGGCGCGTGGACCGGGCTCCGGACCGCCGACCAGCAGGACGAGCTGCGCCGCGGCAAGACCGCCGTGCCGCTGAAGACGCTGAAGGAGATCGGCAAGAAGCTCACCGAAGTCCCGCGGGACTTCGAGGTCCACCGCACCATCGGACGCTTCCTCGACAATCGCCGGCAAGCGATCGAATCGGGCGAGGGCATCGACTGGGCGACCGGCGAGGCGCTGGCCTTCGGCTCGATCCTGCTCGAGGGCAACCCGATCCGCCTTTCCGGCCAGGATTCCGAGCGCGGTACCTTCTCGCAGCGCCACTCCGTGCTGTACGACCAGCGCGACGAGAACCGCTATATCCCGCTGAACAACCTGTCCGCGGCCCAGGCCAACTACGAGGTCATCAACTCGATGCTCTCGGAAGAAGCCGTGCTCGGCTTCGAGTATGGCTATTCGCTGGCCGATCCCAAGGCGTTGACGCTGTGGGAAGCGCAGTTCGGCGATTTCGCCAACGGCGCCCAGGTCGTCTTCGACCAGTTCATCTCGTCGGGCGAGCGAAAGTGGCTGAGAATGTCGGGCCTGGTGTGCCTGCTGCCGCATGGCTATGAGGGGCAGGGGCCGGAGCATTCGTCCGCCCGGCTGGAGCGCTTCCTCCAGCTTTGCGCCGAAGACAACATGCAGGTGGCCAACGTCACCACGCCGGCCAACTATTTCCACATCCTGCGCCGGCAGCTCAAGCGCGACTTCCGCAAGCCGCTGATCCTGATGACGCCGAAGTCGCTCCTGCGCCACAAGCGCGCGGTCTCGACCCTGTCGGAGATGTCGGGCGAGAGCTCGTTCCACCGCCTGTTGTGGGACGACGCGCAATATCTGGACGGCCAGGCGATCAAGCTGGTCAAGGATTCCAAGATCCGCCGGGTCGTGCTCTGCTCGGGCAAGGTCTATTACGACCTTTACGAGGAGCGTGAGAAGCGCGGCATCGATGACGTCTATCTGCTGCGCGTCGAGCAGCTCTATCCCTTCCCGGCCAAGGCGCTGATCACGGAATTGTCGCGCTTCCGCAACGCGGAGATGGTGTGGTGCCAGGAGGAGCCCAAGAACATGGGCGCCTGGTCGTTCATCGACCCGTATTTGGAATGGGTGCTCGCCCATATCGACGCCAAGCATCAGCGCGTGCGCTATACCGGCCGTCCCGCGGCGGCATCTCCCGCGACCGGTCTCATGTCCAAGCATCTGGCGCAGCTCGAGTCCCTGCTCGAGGACGCGCTCGGCGAACAAGGCTAAATCAGGAAAACAACCGATGGCTACCGAAATCCGCGTTCCGACCCTCGGCGAATCCGTCACCGAGGCGACCATCGGAAAATGGTTCAAGAAGACAGGCGACGCCGTCGCGGTCGATGAGCCGCTGGTCGAGCTCGAGACCGACAAGGTGACGGTCGAGGTGCCGGCTCCCACCGCCGGCACCCTGTCCGAGATCGCCGTCAAGGAAGGCGAGACGGTGAATGTCGGCGCCCTGCTCGGCACCATCGCGGCCGGCGCTGCCGCTTCGGCGAAGCCCGCCGAGGCGAAGCCGGAAGCCGTCGCCCAGGCGGCCGGTAATTCCGGCGCGTCGACGGTCCGGGAGGCCGAGGCCAAGACCGCGAAGATCGCCGGCTCGCCGCCGGTCACGGAACGGACCATGCCGCCGGCGCCCGCCGCCGCGAAGCTGCTCGCCGAGGCCAATGTGTCGGCCGACCAGATCGCCGGCTCCGGCAAGCGCGGCCAAGTGCTGAAGGGCGACGTGCTCGACGCCATCGCCAGGGGCGCGGGCGCGCAGCCGGCGCCGGCTCCGGCCGCCGCTCCCGTTACCGCGCGGGCGCCGTCGCCGGCCGATGACGAGGCGCGCGAGGAGCGCGTGCGCATGACCAAGCTGCGCCAGACCATCGCGCGCCGGCTCAAGGAAGCGCAGTCGACGGCCGCCATGCTGACCACCTTCAACGAGGTGGACATGAAGGCGGTGATGGACCTGCGCGCCAAGTACAAGGACGTTTTCGAGAAGAAGCATGGCGTGAAGCTCGGCTTCATGGGCTTCTTCACCAAGGCGGTGACGCATGCGCTCAAGGAGATCCCGGCCGTCAACGCCGAGATCGACGGCACCGACATCATCTACAAGGACTACGCCCATATCGGCGTCGCCGTCGGCACCGACAAGGGGCTCGTGGTGCCGGTGGTGCGCAATGCAGACAGCATGAGCATCGCCGAGATCGAGAAGGAGATCGGCCGACTTGGCGTGGCGGCGCGCGACGGCAAGCTCGCCGTCACCGACATGCAGGGCGGCACCTTCACCATCTCGAACGGGGGTGTCTACGGCTCGCTGATGTCGACGCCGATCCTCAATGCGCCGCAATCCGGCATTCTCGGCATGCACAAGATCCAGGAGCGCCCGGTGGTCGTCGGCGGTCAGATCGTGATCCGTCCGATGATGTATCTGGCGCTCTCCTACGATCACCGCATCGTCGACGGCAAGGAGGCCGTCACCTTCCTTGTGCGCGTGAAGGAGAGCCTCGAGGACCCGGAGCGCCTGGTGCTGGACCTCTAGCTCCAGTTCGGCGGCGACGAGCAAGACGGGACGGCCAGGCGCCGTCCCGCCTGTTGAGGGAGAGGACCATCCGGCATGGCTTTCGAACCCGACATTCCCCCTATCCAGGTGCATCTGTGCGTCAGGCGCGGCAAGGCCGCGATCGCCTTCTACGAAGAGGCGTTCGGGGCGATAGAGACCTACGAGCAGATGGCCCAGGACGGCCAGCGCGTGCTTCACGCGAATCTGTCGATGTTCGGCACCGAAGTGATGCTGCATGACGAATTTCCCGAATTCGGCGCGGATGTGCTGTCGCCGGAAAGCCGTGGCGGCGCGGGTTTGACGATCACCGTCAATCTCAAGGCGCCCGCCGACGTCGATCAAGCGGTCGATCGGGCCGTCGCTGCGGGCGCGCTCGTTTCCGCGCCGGTTGCGGACATGTTCTGGGGCGCCCGCTACGGCAGGGTGCAGGATCCGTTCGGCCACGTCTGGGCCTTCAACGCACCGCTCGGGAAGGCGAGATGAGGCGTCGTGATTCCTCGCGTCCCCTCTGTCCTGCCGGGCATCCCCCTCACAAGGGGGGATTGGCAGTCCGCTTTGGTTTCGCCAATCGCCGGTTCCAGAGGATCGACGACATTGCCGCCGCTGATCTCCCCCCTTGTGGGGGAGATGTCCGGCAGGACAGAGGGGTGTGTCGTAAGGCACTGACCGCCTCCGTCGCGCTGATGCTGGGCATCGCCTCTGGCGGACAGGGATCGTCCAAATTGCCCTTCGATGTTTTCGCATTGAAGGGTTGTCATGAATGAATGGCTCCGCCATGGCGCGAAAGCGCGGCGGATCATAGATGCGGTTGGCAAAAGGAATTGTTGCAATGTCTTATGATGTCGTGGTGATTGGAACCGGGCCTGGGGGCTATGTCTGCGCGATCAAGGCAGCGCAGCTCGGATTGAAGACGGCCGTTGTCGAGAGGCGCCCGACCCATGGCGGCACTTGCGTGAATGTCGGCTGCATTCCGTCCAAGGCGTTGCTCCATGCGTCGGAGGTCTTCGCCGAGGCGAGCCACGGCTTCGAGGCGCTGGGCGTCGAAATCGCCAAGCCGAAGCTCAACCTCGCTCGGATGCTGGACCACAAAACCCAGACCGTCGACCAGAACGTCAAGGGTCTCGACTTCCTGATGAAGAAGAACAAGATCGACGTGCTGCGCGGCACCGGGCGCATCGCCGCCGCCGGCAAGGTGGCCGTCACCGGCGACGACGGCAAGGTTCAGGAAATCGAGACGCAGAACATCGTCATTGCCACGGGGTCGGACGTCAACGGCATTCCCGGCGTGAATTTCGAATTCGACGAGAAGGTGATCGTGTCCTCGACCGGGGCTCTGGAACTGGAGAAGGTGCCCGGCCATCTGGTGGTGGTCGGCGGCGGCGTGATAGGGCTCGAGCTCGGCTCCGTCTGGGGCCGGCTCGGCGCCAAGGTAACGGTCGTGGAGTTCCTCGACACGATCCTCGGTGGCATGGACGGCGAGGTGGCCAAGCAGTTCCAGCGCATGCTGGCCAAGCAGGGCGTGGATTTCAAGCTGGGTGCCAAGGTGACCGGCGTCGAGAAGGATGGGAAAGGCGCGAAGGTGACCTTCGAGCCGGTCAAGGGCGGTGCGTCGGAAACGATCGACGCCGATGTCGTCCTCGTCGCCACCGGCCGCAAGCCCTACACCGGGGGGCTCGGCCTTGCCGAGGCCGGCGTGGCGGTCGACGAGCGCGGCCGCGTGAAAACAGACGCCCACCTGCGGACCAACGTTCCCGGCATCTACGCGATCGGCGATGTGATCGCCGGGCCGATGCTCGCCCACAAGGCCGAGGACGAAGGTGTGGCCGTCGCCGAAATCATCGCCGGCCAGGCCGGCCATGTGAACTACGAGGTCATCCCGAGCGTCGTCTACACCAGCCCCGAAGTGGCTTCGGTGGGGAAGACGGAGGAGCAGCTCAAGGCCGAAGGCGTCGCCTACAAGGCCGGCAAGTTTCCGTTCTCGGCCAACGGTCGCGCCCGCGCCTCGCTGCACACGGACGGCTTCGTCAAGATCCTGGCGGACAAGGATACCGACCGGGTGCTCGGCGCCCATATCGTCGGCTTCGGCGCGGGCGAGATGATCCACGAGGCAGCGGTGCTGATGGAATTCGGCGGCTCGTCCGAAGACCTTGCCCGCACCTGCCACGCGCATCCGACCATGTCCGAGGCCGTGAAGGAGGCCGCGCTCGCGACCTTCTTCAAGCCGATTCACATCTGATCGCAACTGCACCTGCCGGCCCGCATGGGCCGGCGTAAGGGGTGAGACGGCCCGCCAGGAGCCGGCCGTCTCGTTTCCGGCCTACTGCGCCGGAGCGGGCTGAGCGGGCGTTGCCGGGTTGGCCGGAGCGGGTTCGGTCGGCGTGGCCGGAGCCGTGCCGCTCGGAGCCGGCGTGGTCGGCGCGCTCGACTCGGGCGCCGGTGTCGTAGGCGTCGCCGGTGCGGTCGCTGCCGGCTGCTCGGTCGGCGTCACCGTTTCGGTGTTTCGCGGACCGAACATGAAATAGGCGATCACCGCCAGTACCAGCACCACCGCCGCGATCAACACACTCGTTCCCATCCCACGATCCGTACGCATCACGGGCTCGTCGGCACGAGGCGTGTCGGTTGCCGCCATTCGGGGTTGGGTTGGATCCGTCCCGAGTGGTGGAACCGGATTGACGGGGTCGTTGACGAGGCGCGGATCCTGCGGATCGTCATATTTCCGTGCGGGATTAGCCATAGGGGCGGTCCTCCGTCGGTTGCTATGACGGATGAACGCGGAAAGTGCCCTTAGGTTTCACTCGATCGCAAAGCGCAACCAAAATCGCGCCCGCAACCTCACGCGATCAGCGCCAGCGGCCGGCCGCCCAGGCTATCTTGGGGGTGATAAGGGCGGCAACTTCGATCGAAGCCGCCGCCCGGGAGCCTCGCCGGCCGAAACCGGCGATGGGCAGGGAAGTTAGCCGTCCTTCTCCACAGTCGCGGTGGGAGTCTTTCCCTGATCCGCCTGCGTGGCAGTCGGTGCCGTGCTCATGGGCTTGGACATGGATTGGGTGGTGCTGGCCACCTTGGTGTGGTCGACCTTGGTGGACGCGGAACGCTGGAACTCGCAGGCATTGGCTCCCGCGAGGGAAAGGCCAAGGACAGCAGCCACTAGAAGGGCTCTGGTCATGCTCGTCATCCTCGTTTCGTCTGCTACCAACGCAAGGTAACAAAGCCCGGGCCGACGACCAAATCACGCTTTGCGTGATCGAACCGCGCATCGTTCACCCTAAGATAGTGGCATCTCCTGATCAGGGCCCTTGCTTCGCTCGAAGCATCGATAGGAAAGGCGCCGAGCGCGAGAGACCGATCCATGCAGAGTTTGGACTAGGAACAAGGCTGCCGGCGGGCGATTTTGCGCGCCGATGGGATCGGACGGCCGACGCGATGAGGTCGGCTCAGGCAGGGCGGCGGAAAGAATGGCGGCTGGTGGCGGGACGGCAACAAGCGGGCTCTTGTCCGGCAGGGGGCCTGGCGATCGTTTCAGGCTTCCTGCTGCCTGCACGACTTCCTGCATGGCTTGTGCGTTGGTCCTTGCCCTCGGCCTGGCCGTCGCGCCGGCCCTGGCCGGCGGAGGTTCAGGAGGCGATGGCGGGTCCGGGGGCGGTGACGGAGGCACCGGCTACGGTGGCAAGGGCATCGATAGCGTCGTCGGCGGCGGTGGCGGTGGAGGCGGCGGGTATTACGGCGGTGATGGCGGGAGATCCTTCGGCTGCCCGGATATGAGCTGCCTGGAAACCGGCGCCCAGTATGACGTGGCTCGGGGCGGGATCGGCGGTGGTCGCCTCGGGAATACCGACGGCACCGATGGTGAAAGCGGCGACGGCGCAGGCGGCGGTGGCGGCGGCGGCGCGCATGGCTTCGTCGACCCCTTGGCGGCCCCGCTGCCGACGACATTGACGAGGGGCGGCAATGGCGGCCACGGGGGGGCAGGCGGACGTGCCGGAGGCGGCGGCGGCGGCGCCGGCGACGGCGCGCTGCTCTACGGGACCGACTATACCCTCTCCGTGGATCTCGTCGGCGGCCGTGGCGGCAATGGCGGCAACGGGGGCGATTATGGCGGGATGGCAGGGTCGGGCGGTCACGGTCTGACCCTCAACAGAAGCGGCGCAAACATCACCATCCAATCGACCGTTACCGGCGGCGATGGCGGCCATGGCGGTACCGGCGCGACACGCGGCGGCAATGGCGGTGCAGCCGGGGCTGGCGTGGTGCTGGGTGGCGCCTATGGCGGCACGGTCGTCGTCCAGGGGACGATCGTGGGCGGCAATGGTGGGGCAGGCGGGGCGAACGGAGGATGGGACAGCGGCGGCGGATACGGCATCGCCGCCAGGCAGAGCGGGACGATCGTCGTGGGATCCACGGTGCGGGGCGGCAATGGCGGTGGCTCGGCCGGCGGCGGCGCCGCGATCTACGGTGGCGATGTCACCGTGACGTTGGGCTCGACGGCACGCATCGAGGGCGGTCTCTCCGGAGACGGAAGCAGCCGTGCCGCGTCGCTGGTCATGAACGGCCGGCTCAATATCGACGCGGGAGCGAGACTGATCGGCGACATCTATGCCGATGGCGCCCGGCTGTCGATCAACCCTTCGACGAGCTTCACCCTGGACCAGGCGATCCGCGGTTCCGGCGTGGTCGCCAAGATAGGGAGCGGCACCCTTATCCTCTCCGGCGTGAATGACTATGTCGGCGCGACGCAGATCAGCCAAGGAACGCTCGCCCTTTCCGGCGCAGGCACCATCGCAAGGTCCGACAGCGTCGAGATCGACGGAACCCTGGACATCTCGGCAACCACCTCCGGCGCAACCATTCGGGAGATCTACGGCAGTGACGGCGTCCCAATGGGAGAGATCCGGCTGGGCGCCAAGACGCTCACGGTTATCCAGGACCGAAGCTTCCGGTTCAACGACTACGTCTTCGGCACCTTCGGCGGCGTGATCTCGGGTTCCGGCGGACTGGTCAAGCAGGGCAGCGGGACACTGACCCTGACCGGCAACAATGCCTATTCGGGCGTAACGCGGATCGATCAGGGCACGCTGGCGCTCGCGGATGCCGGCGCCATCGCTGCTTCGCGCGGCGTCATCGTCAACAGCGCGCTCGACATTTCCGGCCTGTCATCGGGCGGAACGACCATCGAAAGCCTGACCGGCTCCGCGCCAGGCACCGTTCATCTCGGCGGGAAATCCTTGACGGTGAGGCAATCTGTCGACACCACGTTTGCCGGGCGGATCACCGGCTCGGGCTCGCTCGTGAAGTCGGGGAGCGGCACTCTTACCCTCACCGGCGCGAGCGACTATTCCGGCGGAACGACGATCCAGGCCGGTGCGCTCAAGGTCGCATCGAACGGCGCGTCAGGGACCGGGTTCATCGCGATCGAGGGTGGCGCCTTGCTCGACCTCGCCGCCGATAGTCTCGTACTCGCCAATGCGATCCGGCTCTCGGGCGATGCCGCCATATTCATCGGCGCGGGCCGGACCGGAACCCTGTCGGGTTCCCTCGGCGACGGCCTGTCAGTCGGGTCGCTTTCGAAGACGGGCGGCGGCGCGCTCGTCTTGACGGGGGAGAGCAGCTATTCTGGCGCCACATTGATCCAGGAGGGCACCCTGATGCTCTCGGGGAGCGGCTCCATCGCCGGTTCGGACGGCATCACCGTGAATGCGACGCTCGATATATCCGGCATCTCCCCAACCCTGGCCTCCGTCGGGACCTTGGCCGGTTCGGATGCGGGCATCATCAATCTCGGCACCAAGACGCTGATGGTGACGCAAACGGCAGACGCCGCCTTTGCCGGGCGGATCACCGGAGCGGGCTCCCTCGCCAAAGCCGAAGCCGGCCGGCTCATGCTGTCTGGAGCCAATGACTATTCAGGCGGGACGCGGGTGCTCGCCGGGACCGTCGCTGTGGCTTCAAACACTGCCCTGGGCACGGGCACGATCGCCATGGACGACGGGACGGCGCTGGAATTCGCGACCAGCGATCTCAGCCTCGCCAATGCCATCGAGCTTTCCGGCACCGCCCGGATCAATATCGATGCCGGGCGGGCGACCCTCGCGGGTTCGATCGACGACGGCGGCAAGACCGGCACGCTCGTCAAGACGGGCGATGGCACCCTTATCCTCACAGCCGCCGCTTCCCATAGCGGCGGAACGCTGATCGCGGCGGGCCGCCTCGTAGGCACGAGCAGTAGCCTTGCCGGCGATATCGTCAATGAAGCGGCCCTCGTCTTCGACCAGGCCGCCGATGGGACCTATTCCGGTACCATCGCCGGCTCGGGTTCCCTCACCAAGAGCGGGACCGGTTCCCTCGTTCTGACGGCCGACAACTCCTATGCCGGCGCGACGGTGATCGAGGCCGGGAGCCTGCAGGTCGGCGATGGCGGTTGGACCGGCAGTATTTCCGGGAACGTCGTCAACAACGGGACGCTCGTCTTCGACCGCAAGGGCACCTATGCCCTGCCGGAACTCATGACCGGCCCGGGGTTCCTGGTGCTCCGAGGCGGCGGCACTGCGCTGTTCGCCGGCACTGCCGAGGCTGGCGGGACCACCATTGTCGGGTCAGGGCTTGTGCTGGCGCCCCGCTCTCGTCTTTCCTCCGACGTCATGGTCGACTCCGGCGGAATGATCAGCGGGACGGGGACGATCAATGGGCTGTTCGTCAGGAATGGCGGCTTGGTGTCTCCAGGCCATTCGCCGGGAACCTTGTCGGTGGCCGGCGACGTCGCCTTCGCCTCGGGATCGACCTATGTGGTCGACGGTGCGCCCTCCGGCGAACATGACCTTCTTGCCGCCGAAGGCAGGGCCGCGCTTTCCGGCGGAACGGTGCAGGCGATCGCCGGAGAGGGCAAATACGCTCCGAAAACCGTCTACACGATCCTCTCCGCCGATGGCGGCGTGGCGGGCGAGTTCACCTCCGTCACGACGAATCTCGCATTTCTCGACCCCGTCCTGAGCTACGATGCCAACAATGTGTACCTGACCCTCAAGCGCAACAGCTGGGCCTTCGAGGATGTGGTGTTCCCAACGGAGCAGAAGGTCGTGGCAGACGCGGCGGAGCGCCTCGGGCTCGGCAATCCCGTCTATGACGCGATCCTTCAGCTCACGGCCGCTCAGGCGCCGGCCGCCTTCGACGCGCTGTCGGGCGAGATCCATGCCTCTGCCTCCGGGGTGATGGTGGAACATTCGACCTATCTTCGGGACGCGGTCACGCAGCGTCTTCGGCAGGCCTTCGCCAACGATCCCGTTGGCGCCACCGGCGGCGCCGCCAGCGCTCCCCTTGTAACAGGCTCCGCCGCGACGCTCTGGACCCGCGCCTATGGCGGACGGTCCGAGAATGAGGGCGCCGGCAGGGCTCGCGTCACCAGTGAAGCACGCGGCCTCTTTGCCGGCCTCGACGTGCCCCTTGCCGAGAGTTATCGCCTCGGCATCGTCGGCGGGTATGGTCGTTCGACTTTGGAGGCGGACGCCCTCGATTCGTCGGGCAGCCTCGATCGGGTCGATCTCGGCGTCTACGGCGCCGCCAGCCTCGGCGCGCTTGATCTGCTCGCGGGCGCTGCCTATGGCTGGAACGACGTTTCGATCGACCGTACGATCGAATTCCCCGGTTTCATGGAACACGGTTCCGCCCGCTACCGCGCTGCCGCCAGGCAGGTCTTCGGCGAGGCGAGCTACCGTTTCGATCTCCGCACGGCCGGATCGGGCAAGGCAGCCATCGAGCCGTTCGCCGGCCTCGCCTATGTGGACCTCGACGCCGACGTCTTCCGGGAGGATGGCTCGAGCGCTGCATTGACGGGCTCGGCGGATGATTATCGGTCGCTCTCCTCCATGCTTGGCGTGCGGTTCACGAGCAGCCTGGACCTGGCGAATGGTGGGCGGCTCGACCCGTATCTGAGCGCCGGTTGGCAGCACGGTTTCGGTGACACCGTTCCAGGCGCGTCGCTTGCCTTCGCCTCAGGCGGCACGGTCTTTTCCGTCTCCGGCACCCCGCTGGCTCGCGATATGGCCCTGGTGGAGGCCGGTTTCGACTATGAGCTCGGCCGGACCGTGTCCGCGGGCCTGTCCTACAAGGGCAGGTTCGCATCGGGCGCCGCGGAGAACAGCTTTTGGGGCGCGCTGAGCGTCAGGTTCTGAACTGCCGAGCCACTTCGATCAGAGCGCGATCTCTTCCGCGATGGCCCGATAATGCGCCATCTGGCCGGCCGCCCAGGTCTCGAACTGGTGGATCAGGTCTTCCGAAACGAATGTGAGGCGGCCGCCCTGCGCGACAGTGAACCACCCGCGCTTCTCCGCCTCGATGAAGATATTGCCGATATGCTGGCGCGAGACCTGGAAGCGTTCGGCCAGAGCATCGTAGGTGAGAGGTGCAGGCAGCCGGAGGCCGTGCACGCCCGAGAGGGCATAACGATGCCCCAGCACCGCAGTCAGGATCGGATAGCCGCAATCCTTTTCTGTGAAGTGCACGATCGGTCGAAACGGCGCAAGCAGCATATCCCCATCCATGAAGCGTTCCGTCGAGCGGGCAAGCAGCTGGCACAGCCGGTCATGACTGCGGCGCAGACAGGCCGCAAGGGGCGCGCGCGGCGGGTCGATATGCTCGGAAGCTTCAAGGAACGCGAGTGGCGAACGCGCGATTTCCGCCAGAAGGAGCGGGGCAGGGCGCAAATGGATGGACCGCCTGTCCCGCGGGCTCGGGGCGGCCAGGACGAAACCGCCAAGACGCAATGCCTTGACGAATTCCGCGACATGGCGCGGGCTCGCCGACGAGAGCTTCTGCAGCGTCGCGAGCGTCGGAGGGGCGCCTTGACCGCCCAGCCATCGCACATAATTCCCGACCAGAAGGTAACATATGATGTAGCGCGTTTTCTGGGCGAACATCTTGTTGGCGGGCCAGGTCATATCGGGTGGCTGACTCATCGCTCCGCAATACGACGCAAGCCCGGCCGCGAAGCCCGGCTTGGCCATATAGGTTGAGGCGAGCCGCCATGTGGCGGTTTGCGCGAAGGGCCGGGCGGCCTCGTGTAGCGGGCACGCCGCGACCTTCTCGTCCGCTGCTCCTGCACGCGTCGATGCCATCCCGCCGCTAGCCGATCAATTCGCGGCAGGGACCGGGCAGCTCAAATCGCCTTCCGCGCATTGCAGATAGCCCTTGAAGTCTTCGATCCGGCGCTTCGTCAGGCCATCCAGGCACATCGAATAGATCATCGGGCCCACGCTTCCTCCGGAGGAAGCCGACGCCTGAAACTCGCATTCTGCATCGCGGAAGGCGACCCAGCGCCGCTGCGCCCCGACCAGCAGCTTCGTCGTGTCCGGATCGCTCTTCAGGCGGTTTTCGATATCCTTGTAGAGCTTGTTCAGTTCGGCGTCCGATTTCTTGAAGGCCTTGTCGTAGCATTCGTTCAGCCCGGCCTGTCCGCCCGCGGCGTTGCCGCACTCGTCGGCGGACGCGCTTGTTGCGATGGCCATGGCGGCGGTTGCGAATAGGGCGGCAGCGCTGGTGAGCAGGATCCGCATCTGTCCCTCCTTCTCTGCATGAGCTGACGGTGTCGCGCCAAAGTTGTAATTGCTCGACGCGCCATGTGCCAGCGGAAAGCGCCCAGGCGACAGGTTTGGCTGAAGGTTGAAACCAGAAGCCGTTCCCCCTATGGCTTGGCGTCCGAATTCAGGGGTGAGGATTCAAGTGAGGACAGCCCTCCGACTTTGTCTGCTGGTGGCCCTGCTGCCGGCCGCGACCGCGGCGCGGGCTCAATGGGAGCCGACGGAGAAGATCGAGACCTATGCCATTTCCGGCAAGACCGGAGCTGAACTCTATCGGTCCATTGGAGAAAGGGGCCCCAAGATCCGTGGGCTCGTGCGCACCATTGCCCATACCAATTTCAAGCTCACCTGGACGCGTAAATACGAGCCGCAGGCGGACGGCGCCTGCATGCTGGTGACCGCGAAGCCGAAACTCATCATCACTTACACGCTGCCCAAACCTGCCGCGAAACTGCCGCCCGAGATCCAGAAGGACTGGGAGACCTTCTTCGCCGGGATTCGTGCCCATGAGAAGGTCCATGGCGACATCATCGTCGATATGGTCAAGGCGATCGAAGCGATGAGCATCGGCTTTTCCGCTCCCGCCGATCCCGATTGCCGCAAGATCCGGTCGGAGCTCACGAAGCGCCTCGCCGAGCTTTCGCTGGCGCAGCGGCAGCGCAGCCGCGACTTCGACAAGCTCGAGATGAGCGACGGCGGCAATGTCCATCAACTCATCCTCAGGCTGGTGAACGGGAAGTAGCGCCGCGCCGTTCGTCAGTTCCCGAAGGCGTCGGCGACAGACCGCCATACCGCGTCCTTCGTCGCGATGAAGGCGGGTGGCGGCACGACGGCTGGCGGGGCAGCCCGGCGGACTCCATCGGCGACAAGCACGATGACGTGGATTTCGCCATCGGTCCAATAGTGGCTTCCCTCGCCATTGCGGCCGTCGACGGTCGGGCCCACGCCCGAGATCTGGTAGAGGGTTTCGGCCATGCCCGCCTTGACGAGCGTCTCGGCCAGGAAATCGCGCTCGGCATCGATGTCGGGTGCGATGTCGTGGGTCACCTGGCCGGTGTAGTCGCTCACGCCGACGCGGCGGTCGAACGTCGCCGAACCCAGCCAGACGGGGCGATCCTCGGCGCCCTTGTCCATGACCCGCCAAAGCCGGACGTGATGCCGATGCCGGGCGTTGTCACCGACGGGAAATTCGTAGGCGAGGTCCTCGCGACGGCCGTCGAGAAAGAGCGTGCTCACAGGTGCGGTCGGGTCCGGCCGATCGAGAAGCACGCTGCCGACGATCTCGGCATCGGAGCGAAGCGTCAGCGGATCGGCGGGGTACCATCCCGCGGCCCGCATCGCTCGGGCGATGTCGTCACGGTCGCCGACCAGACCGACATTCAGCGGATCGCCGGGAATGCCTTGCGCCGTGCGCGTGACCATCGGGTGCCCGGCGAGGCCCGGCTGCCTCTCATAATGGGTCCATGCGGCGGGAAGCACCAAATAAGCGACAAGCAGATACGCCGCGACCACGCCCGCTGCCGCGAGCGCCACGCGCCGCCATCTCCCGATCCTGATCCTCCCCATGACCACACCGTAACAGGCTCGTTCGAATTCGAACAGCGGGCAGACCGCTGCGCGAGCGTACAGCAATTGCAAGGGAGGGTTTGGCGGCGCCCTATGCCTGGCCGGCGCCCCCATGCTCCGTGCGGACGATCGCAGCGCCTTCCGCCATGGCCTTCATCTTGCCGAACGCGACATCGCGCGGCAGATATTTCAGCCCGCAATCGGGAGCCACGACGATGCGTTCGGCCGGGACATACGGCAGGGCGCGTCGGATGCGTGCCGCGACCGTCTCGGGCGTCTCGACCTCATGCGTCGAAAGGTCGAGCACGCCGAGGATGATCGTCTTGTCCGGCAGCTTCGCGAGCACGGAGCAGTCGAGGCCGGATTGGGCGGTCTCGATGGATACGGCCCTGGCCGTCGAGCCCGCCAGTTCCGGCAGGAAGGAATAGCCCTCGGGCCGCTCGTGGATGATTGCGGCATAACCGAAACAGATGTGCACGGCCGTCTCGCCCTCGACGCCGTCGAGCGCCCGGTTCAACGCCTTCAGGCCATAGGCGCGCGCCTTCTCGGGCCGCGCCTGCATGTAGGGCTCGTCGACCTGGACGATGTCGGCACCGGCGGCAAAGAGGTCCTTGATCTCCTCGTTGACGGCAGCCGCGTAATCCATCGCGAGCGCCTCGTCGCTTTCGTAGAAATCGTTCTGCGCCTGCTGCGACATGGTGAATGGACCGGGCACGGTCATCTTGATGCGGCGGTCGGTGGCGGCGCGCAGGAATTGGACGTCACGCACTTCCACCGGGTGCTTGCGGCGCACCTTGCCGGTCACGCGGGGCACCGGGTTGGGATGACCCGAGCGATCGAGCGCGATGCCGGGATTGTCGATGTCGACACCCTCGAGCGCTGTGGCGAATCGGTTGGAGTAGCTTTCGCGGCGTATCTCGCCATCGGTGATGATGTCGAGCCCGGCTCGCTCCTGGTCGCGGATAGCAATGAGCGTGGCGTCGTCCTGGGCCTCGCGAAGCCATTCGGGTGGAATGCGCCACAATTCACGGGCGCGCACGCGCGGCGGGAAACGCCCGGCCAGTTTCTTGCGGTCGATCAGCCAGTCGGGCTGGGCATAGGAGCCGACCAGCGAGGTCGGCAGCAATGGAAGCGGGCGTGGCATCGAACTCCTCCTCCGGCGTCGGATCCTGTCGACGCCGTCGGAGGAGGCTCCTCACCATCCCTCGACCTGCCCATGGGGTGCCGACGAGCTCCGGCATCCTATCAAGGCGGCAGCGCCGATCACCTCGGTCCAGCGGGCTTCTCCGGGTTCGAGCCGGCTGGTATTAACGATTTCACTATGCGAAAACTTTTTCGGTATTGATGCTATATTGCCGAATTCCACCCTGTCAATCGTCGCGGCTGCATCACCCTGGCTTATTAGTTGGTGTCAGAAGCGCGTGCCGAGACAACTCGCGCGGGATATTCCGAGGCTTGACAGTAAGCGGGTGTGAGCAATACTTTTCCGATTAGAGAAAAAAAATTCGCTGTGCGAAAATAGGGGGAGGACGGAGGGGCACCGGCCGGCAAAAAATCGTCATGGCCGCTGCCAAGTGCGACGCCAATTCGACCTCCGGCTACGAATTCCGCCGGGCGCTGTCGATCGTGGAAAGCTTCACGGCGCTGAGCTGCCAAAATCGCCGAATGCGCGCCAAGGCGTCGCTGCCATGGGCAGCTGTAGAGCCAACCAAGGGAGGAAAGAAATGTACAGACTGACCGGACTGCTTCTTGGCGTCGCCATGGCCTTTCCCGTCACCGCCCATTCGCAGGAGACGATCGAACTGACGGTCGCGTCGAGCCATCCGCTCGCGATTCCCTGGGTCGGCATGATCAAGTCGCACTTCATGGCCGAGACGGATCGCATCCTGGCTGAAAAGGGCAACTACAAGATCGCCTGGAACGAGGCCTTCGGCGGCTCGCTCTACAAGGCGAACGCGACGCTGACCTCCGTGCAGGAAGGCGTGACGGACGTCGGCTGGGTGTTCTCCTTCCTGGAAGGCGCCAAGCTGCCGCTCAGCCAGGCGTCGACCTACACGCCCTTCGCCACCGCCAATCCGCCGGTGCAGCTCCAGGTCATGTGGGATCTGCTCGACAGCAACGAGGCCTTCAAGAAAGAGTGGGAGCAGTACAATCTGAAGGTTCTCGGGCTGACGGGGACGGACAGCTACGACGTTTATACGAAGAAGCCGATCAAGAGCCTGGACGACCTCAACGGGCTGAAGCTCTCGGCGCCCGGCGTGCTCGGCTCATGGCTGCGGGGCACCGGAGCGAACGCGGTCGACGGCTCGCTGCCGACCTTCTACACCGACATCCAGACGGGCGTGTCGGACGGCGTGCTGTCGCTGGCGCTGGGCGTGCTGCCGGCCAAGCTCTACGAAGTGGCGCCCTATATCACCCGCGTGCGCATCGGCACGGCCTTTTCCGGCGCGGTGGCGATCAACAGGGATAGCTGGGACGGACTGCCCGAAGAGGTGCAGCAGGCGATGATCCAGGCCGGCAAATTCTACACCGAGGCCCACGGCAAGGATCTGCTGGAGCGACACGAGGCGGCTTTCGCCAAGATGATCGAGCTCGGGGCCGGTCAGAACCCGCCGGTCACCGTCGTCGAACTGCCCGCCGGCGACCGCCAGAAGTGGGTCGATGGGCTGCCCGACATCGCCGGGGAGTGGGCGACGGAGGCTGAGGCGCGTGGTCTCCCGGGCAAGGCGTTCGTGAAGGCTTACATGGACGGCCTCCGCGCCAAGGGCGAGAAGCCGGCGCGCGACTGGGACAAGGCGCTCTGAGGCGCCGGGACGACCATGCAAGGAGAAGAGAGAAGCACTGGCGCAGATGCACCGCCCGGCACCAGCGGCCGCGCGCCGCTGCGGCTCTGGAACGCCTGCGTCGACGGGCTGGCCGCGCTCGGCACGGTGATGATCGTGCTGCTCATGATCATGATCGTCGCCGACGTCGTGGTCCGCAACCTGCTCGGCGCGTCGCTGCCGATGATCGCCGAGCTCGGAGCACTGACGGTGGTGCTCATCGTCTTCCTGCAGCTCGGCACCGCCGTGCGGAACGACCGGCTGGCGAGCACCGACTTCTTCCTCGAGGCGGTGTCCATCCGCCGCCCCAGGGCCGCGGCGTCGATCCGCGCGGTCTGGGATCTGTTCGGGGCGGCGGTCTGCGCCGGAATCGCCTGGTCGAGTTGGGGAATCCTGCAGCGTGACATCGAGCATCGGGAGTTCATCGGCGTGACGGGCGTTATGACGATGCAGACCGCGCCCTTCCGCGCGCTGATCTTCGTCGGCGCCGCGGTCGCCGCCATTCAGTTCGTGCTTTTGGCGGCGCGCCGCCTGCGCGGTCCGGCACCCGGCGGGGACAGCGCGCCATGACCGGTATAGAGGTCGGCGTGTCCGCCATCGCGGTTCTCCTGCTTCTGATCATTCTGGGCATGCCCATCGGCGTTGCGATGATGGTGGCATCCTTCGGCGGCGTCGCCTTCATCCGCAACGAAGCCGTCGCGATCAGGATGCTGGGCTCGGTGGCGAATGACAGCCTGGAGGAGTATCTCTTCGCGATCGTGCCGTTATTCGTGATGATGGGTCTGCTCGTGACGATCTCGGGCGTCGGCAAGGACACGTTCGACCTGTTCGAGCGGATGCTTCGCCGGGTCAAGGCCGGACTCGGCATCGCCACGGTCTTCGCCAATGCGGTATTCGCTTCGATCACCGGCATCTCGGTCGCATCCGCCTCGGTCTTCGCCCGCGTCGCGGTGCCCGAAATGGTCCGGCATGGCTATACCCGCCGTTTTTCGACCGGAGTGGTCGCGGGCAGTTCGGTCCTCGGCATGCTCATTCCGCCCTCCCTGTTGATGATCGTCTATGCGGTGCTGGCCGAAGAATCGGTCGGCCGCATGTTCCTCTCCGGCGTCGGTCCGGGCATCCTGCTGTCCATGCTTTTCGCCGTGACCATCCTGATCATGGCCTATTGGCGTCCTGCATGGGTCTTCGAAGAAGAAGCCCGGCTCGAAGCGGTCCCGCCAAGCAGCGTTCTCGACGTTCTCCGCAAGGGCGCCCCGATCGTCCTGCTCGTCACGCTGGTGCTTGGCGGTCTCTATGGCGGTTTCCTGAACCCGACGGAGGCGGGCGCTGCCGGTGCGTTGGGCGCGCTCGGCATCGCGCTGCAGCGGCGCTCGCTCAACCCTTCGAAATTCTGGGCGCTGCTCGTGGAGACCGGGCAGATCACCGTGTCCGTGCTGTTCCTGATCGTGGCGGCGACGTTCTTCAGCAGGATGTTGGCCATGTCGGGCCTACCATCGGCGCTGGCCGAGTTTCTGATCGGCGGCACGCTCGGTCCGTATGGCTTCCTGCTGTTGTTCATCGCGCTGATCATCGTGATGGGCTGCTTCATCGACTCCATCTCGATCATGCTCATCCTGCTGCCGATCGTTCTCCCCGTGGCGCAAGCGGCGGGTTTCGATATGATATGGTTCGGCGTGATGACCGTCGTCGCGGTCGAGATCGGGCTGCTCACGCCGCCCTTCGGGCTGTCCGTCTATACGATCAAGGCGGCCAGCGACGACCGCACGCTGAAGGTCGGCGAAATCTTTCGTGGCTCGATGCCCTTCGTGTTGGCCATGGTCGTCTGCCTGATCATTCTCACGATCTTCCCGCAGATCGCGACATGGCTTGCGAGGCTTTGAAATGGTTTCGATTCTCTGCCTTTCGGGCAGTCTGCGCGCCGCGTCCAGTTCCAAGGCGGTCGTGGAGACGATCTGCAAGAAGCTTGCCGGCGAGGCCAGCTTCTCGCGTTTCAATATCGGCTCGTTGCCGCATTACAATGCCGATCTCGACCCGCTGCCCGAGACCGTCACGTCGCTGAAGGCGGCGATATCGGCCGCCGACGGGATGATCATTGTCACGCCGGAATACAATTACGGCGTCCCCGGCGTGCTGAAGAACGCCATCGACTGGGCATCGCGCCCCGGCTACGCCTCGGTCCTCAAGCACAAGCCGGTGTTCATCGCCTCGGTCTCCGGCGGCGCGCTCGGCGGCGTGCGCGCCCAGGCACATCTGAAAAACATATTGAGCGGCGTGCTGGCGCGAACCTTCGTGTGGCAGGAAGTCGTGGTCACCCATGCCAACACCAAGGTGAAGGACGGCATGTTGGCCGACGCGGCCACCGAAACATTCCTGTTCGAAGCGCTGCGCGCGTTCTTCGCCTCGCTTCGGTGATGGACGGCAGGACAGAGGAAGGCTGCGCGGCAGGTCGACCCGCAATCTTATCGCCTGCCGCTCCTCACTCCACCGCCGTCGCCCTGTACCCAGCCTTGCGAAACAGCTCGACAAGTCCCTCGGGGCCGGGGAGATGGAGCGCGCCGACGGCGACGAAGGCATTGCCCTCGGCAAGCAACGGTTCGGCTTTTTCGGCCATGGTCCGGTTGCGTGACGTGACGATCGTCTCCTCGAAGGCGGCGTAGCCGGCCTGGTCCTCGCTGCCGCTCGGGAGGACCGCGCGGAACAGCGGCCAGAACATTCCGGTGTCGCCGCGCCGGTAAAGCGCGATCATCGTCTCGACGACGTCGTCCATCCGGTCGCCGAGCTTCAGCGTCTCCACCAGCCCCTTGATGTGGAAGTCCATCGGCAGCGATGCCATGGCTTGCAGTTGCTCTTCGGCGGTCTCCAGCCCTGCCAGCGTCTTGCCGGACGCTTCGGCCTCCTCGGCGAGCTTCACGTCGAGCACCGGCGCGCCTTCACTCTTGCGCGCCATCTCGCATGGCGGCAGCGCCACCATGGCCGAGAGCATCCACGGTTTCATCTTGGCGACGGCGGCAAGCGGGATGCCCCGCGCCGCGAGCCCGGCATCCACCACTTTGATATCCTCGGGCGAAAGCAGCGAGGTCAGCGTCGTGTCGCCGGTGAACATGGTGAGTTCCGGCTTCTTCATCAGCGCAGCCATCATTGCCGCCTGGTCGAGAACGTCCGTCGTTTCGATCACCACTGTCGCCGAGGCTTCGTAGGCGGCCTTCGCCGCCGGCGGAAGGCTGGTCACGCGCGGATCGGTCATGTGCATTGTGCCGAACAGGAAGGAGGGTGCCCGGCCCTCCCTTTCGAGCTTCCAGAGGAGACCCTTGCCGTTGGGCGTCGCGGCCGCCTCGCGCTCGATCTTCTCGGCCGTGGCCGGATCCTCTCTGGCGAGCTCGGCCAGCATGTCGGAACCGGTACAGGCCGGGGCTTCGGAACGGGCTTCGCCCGCGATCAGCAGGACGGTGGCGAGGAAGGACAGGAAGACGACGACGTTCAGGGCCGCAAGCAGTCTCATTGCCCATGGGGCCCAGGAATCGGCGACGGCAACAGCGCGTTTCATAGCCCCAGGACTAGTCCAGAATTGCGGCGAAACGGTTAACCGCATCGGCCGAATTCACGCCCTCGGATGGGCGGCCTGGTAGATTTCGAGCAGGCGGGCCGTATCGACGCCGGTATAGATCTGCGTGGTCGAAAGGCTGGCGTGGCCGAGCAGTTCCTGGATCGCGCGCAGATCGCCGCCCCGGCCGAGAAGATGGGTGGCGAACGAATGGCGCAAGGCGTGTGGCGTCGCCGTCTCCGGCAGGTTGAGGGCGGAGCGCAGCTTCCGCATCTCGCGCTGGATGATCGCCGGATTGAGCGGACCGCCACGGGCGCCGCGAAAGAGCAATCCCTCCGGCCCGAGCTGGTAGGGACAAAGCCTTCGATATTCGCCTACCGCCTGGAAGGCCACCGGCAGCACCGGAACGATCCGCGTCTTGCCGCCCTTGCCGGTGATCCGCAGAACGCTGTCGCGCGGGTTCGCCAATTCGTTTCCGGCAAGGCCTAGCGCTTCGGAAATGCGCAGGCCCGAACCGTAGAGCAGCGTCAGAACGGCGGCATTGCGCGCCGCGATCCAGGGTTCCTCGGCGAGCTGGCCTTCCGACGAGACGACGCGCCTGGCATCGGCGGCGGTCAGCGGCTTCGGCAGACTCTTCGGCTGCTTCGGGGCTCGCAGCGCCGTGGCGCCGGCCGCGTTCACCTGCCCGTTTCGTTCGAGGAAGCGCAACAGCGATCGCACGCCGGCGAGGCCGCGCCCCAGCGTGCGCGCTCCCGCGCCAGCCGTGCGGCGTTGCGCCAGAAAGGCGCGCAGGTCGGCCGGGCGAAGCGCGCTGACGTCGGCGATATCGGGCGGCCCGCCGAGATGCCCGGTGAGGAACTGCAGGAACTGCCTCGTGTCGCGCTCATAGGCCTCCACCGTGAGCTCCGACAGCCGCCGTTCGCCGGCCAGCGCCCTCAACCATTCGGCACGCGCCACCTGAAGATCGTCCTTCGCCGAGATCAGAAATTCCTGCATGGCCCAATGCTGACGCGGTTGGGTTAGCATCCGGTGAATTTGCGGCCGTTCTGACCGCTTGCCGCATGGTCCAAGTTCGATAGTGGAACTGCCGGTCGGCGGAGTGGTTCAATTCCCCAGGGATTCGGTGTAGAGCGCGCGGCAACAGGAGCCTTGCCCATGACCAAGCCCCATAACCCTGTCCAGATGGCCGTGATCGGTGCGGCCCACGGCATCAAGGGCGAATTGCGCGTCAAGACCTTCACCGGCGATCCCCTGGCACTCGGCGACTATGGTCCGCTCTATTCGCGAGAGGGGCGCGCCTTCGAGATCGTCGAACTGAGGCCGCAGGGCAACGTTCTGGTGGTGCGCTTCAAAGGGATCGTGGACCGCAACGCGGCCGAGGCGCTGACCGGCACTCAGCTCTTCGTCGATCGTTCGGCCCTGCCGGACGATCTCGACGAAGGTGAGTTCTATCATGCCGATCTCATCGGCCTTGCGGTGAAGGACGATGCCGGGGCGGTGATCGGCAAGGTGGCCGCGGTTCAGAATTACGGTGGCGGGGACATATTGGCGGTGACGCTCGCCATGGGCGGCGAGGCGCTCATTCCCTTCACGCAGGCCGCCGTGCCCGATATCTCGACAGTCGGCGGCTATATCGTCGTCGATCCCGCCGCGGCCGGGCTGATCGGGGACGAGGAGGACGCCGAGGCCGACGTCGAAGAGCCGCACGGCTTCGATCCGAAGAGCCGCCCGCGCGGACCGAGGGACGCAGGGGGCAACCGGTGAGCTTCCGTGCCTCGGTGCTGACCCTTTACCCGGAGATGTTTCCCGGTGCGCTTGGCTTGTCGCTCGCCGGCCGCGCGCTCGGCGAGGGCACATGGTCTCTGCAGACGGTGCAGATCCGCGACTTCGCTACCGACAGGCACCGCACGGTGGACGACACGCCGGCCGGCGGCGGCGCGGGCATGGTGATGCGCGCCGACATCGTAGCCAGAGCGATCGACCATGCAGCTCCCACGGGGGATCCGAGACCGAGACTGCTGATGAGTCCCCGCGGCCGCCCGCTGACCCAGGAGCGCGTGCGCGCGCTCGCCGAGGGGCCGGGCGTGATGATCCTCTGCGGGCGATTCGAGGGGGTCGACCAGCGGGTGATCGAGGCGCGGCAGCTCGAGGAGGTCTCGATCGGCGACTATATATTGTCGGGCGGCGAGCCGGCAGCGCTTGTCCTGCTCGACGCGATCGTCCGGCTTCTGCCGGGCGTGATGGGCAATGAAGCCTCCGGCACGGAAGAGAGCTTCGAGAACGGGCTGCTCGAGCACCCGCATTACACGCGCCCGCAGGAATTCGAGGGGCGCACGATCCCCGAGGTTCTGACGTCGGGAAATCATGCCCGCATCGCCGCCTGGCGTCGCGCGGAAGCGGAGAGATTGACGGCCGAGCGCCGGCCGGATCTGCTGAAATCTCAGCCCGTCACGAAGTAATAGACCGCGAGAAAGAGTCCGGTCGCGATGACGAAGCCGCGCACGACGCCTTGCGGCACACGCTTGGCTGCCCACACGCCGGCATAACCGCCCAGCGCGACGCCGGGGACCATCACCGCGGCTTCAAGCCAGGACACCACCCCGCCGCCGACGAAGACGAGGATGGCGACCGCGGCGATGACGATCGACAGCATGTTCTTGAGCGCGTTGAGCCGGTGATAGTCGCCGCTCTGGGTAAGCCCGAGCGTGGCGAGCATCATGACGCCCATGCCGGCGCCGAAGAAGCCGCCATAAAGGGCGGTGAGGAACTGCACGATCGAGCCCGGCAGGGAATCGACGGCGGCTTCCTTCCCGGGCTTCGTCGCAGGCTTGAGCCACGGGCCGGCTGCGAAGAGCGCGGTTGCGGCGATCAGCAGCCACGGCACCAGCTGGCGAAAGGACGGGTTGTCAAGGGAAAGCAGGATAAGAGCGCCGCAGAGCGCGCCGACGGCGGAGATGAGGGCGAGCAGGAGGGCGCCGCGCCAGAACTTGCGGATGTCGCTCCAATAGGCGAGCGTCGAGGTGACGTAGCCGGGAAGCTGGGAAACGGACGACGTCGCGTTGGCCGCGATCGGCGGGATGCCGGCGAGGGAGAGCGCGGCGAAGGTGATGAAGGTGCCGCCCCCAGCGACCGCGTTCACCGCGCCCGACAGCAGACCGGAAAGGAAGATCAGGACGACGACGAGAAGCGACAAGGAGCGGGACACCTGGCGGAATTCGACGACTTCCTCTAGGAAGCCCGCGCGGCCAAGGCAAGGGCGGCAGGCTAAAAACAGTTTCATCCGGACGCGAACGTGTTGGACCAAGGCCGATTGATTGCCACCTATGCGCTGGGTACGCGAAAATGCATCCGCAATGGTGACAAACGTCGCGGAAGCGTGTATGAGCCCGCCGAAATCGGGATTCAGGTCCCGGTCCCGTCAATAAGAGCGGTGAATTCGCCCCTGTCGTTTCTCCCGGCGGGAGAGAGGGCATAGTCCAGCGGTCATGAACTGCGGGCAAGAGCGGGCGCTCTGGCTGTCGAGAAGCAAGAAGAGGATTACTGAGATGGACCTTATCCGTCAGCTCGAGGCCGAGCAGGCCGCCAAGATCGAAGCCAAGCGCAAGCTTCCCGAATTCCAGGCGGGCGACACCGTGCGCGTCCAGGTGCGCGTCACCGAGGGTTCGCGCACCCGCGTTCAGGCCTATGAGGGCGTCGTGATCGCCCGCTCCGGCTCCGGCTTCCAGGAGAATTTCACCGTCCGCAAGATCTCCTATGGCGAAGGCGTGGAGCGCGTGTTCCCGGTCTATTCGCCGCTGGTCGAGGGCGTGGAGATCGTCCGCCGCGGCAAGGTGCGCCGCGCCAAGCTCTACTACCTGCGCGATCGTCGCGGCAAGTCGGCCCGTATTTCCGAGAACACCGGCGTGCGCGCCCGCAAGCTGAACGATGCCGAGCGTGAGGCTGCCGCAGCCGAGCGTGCCAGGATCGAGGCTGAAAAGGTTGCCGCCGCCGAGGCTCTGGCTGCCGAGAAGGCCGCTGCAGAGGCCGCCGAGAAGGCTGCCGCCGATGCGGCCGAGAAGGCCGCCGAATAGTCCGCGTCGATTCCGGACAAGCGATCAAGGCGGCTTGGGCCGCCTTTTTCATGGGCGGCGCGCAGGGGGTCATTCAGCGCGGCGGCGCTCACGCGCAGGATGTTCCGGCTGAACAGGCGGCACGGAACCGCCGGCCTGCGGCCGCGTTACTCGCCGGACCAGATCCGGGAGAAACATGGAAAAGCTCGTCGAGGAGTTCGGCCATCCCACCTACACCCCGTTCTCCGTCGTCGTCGCGCGCCTTCTGCTCGCAACCATTTACGGCGCGGCGATCGGCTTCGACCGCGAGTGGCGACGTCGGCCCGCGGGTCTGCGCACCCACATCATGGTGTGCCTTGCAACCGCGACGCTCGGTATCCTGACCATCGAAATCGTCCATGCGCCCATGTTCGTTGGCGAGGCGACGCGGGTGGACCCGATCCGCGCGGTCGAGGCCGTGACGGCAGGGATCGCGTTCCTGGCCGCTGGCACCATCCTCTTCGCCCGCGGCAAAGTGCAGGGGCTGACGACCGGCGCCGGCATGTGGCTCGCCGGCGTCATCGGGCTCGCCTGTGGTTTCGGCCTGTGGCAGATCGCCGGCTTCGTCACCCTGGTGGCGCTCATTGTGCTCGGTCTGATGTGGAAGCTCGAGGATCGCCTGGGCCTCAGGGGGAACGAACCGCGAAAGGAAGACGAGCATTCCGGTCTCAAGGGGAAGCACAAGTAACGTTTGTGTGGGGCCTACCCCTCATCCGCCACAATTGCCGGAAGGTCAAAAGCTTGATATTGAGCCTGTCGATGGAAGAGCTTTTTGGAGATCCGGCCTATAAGGGCTTCGTGCTGCAGGACCGCAAGCGCCTGCCGTCGCGATTTCATGCCCGGATTTCCGGCGCGCTGACCAGCCGCCTTACCTAGGGCCGACGGGCCTCCGGCCGACGCCGGACTTTTCATTTTCTCGCTATCGACGGATTTAGACCATGAGCGGACCCCGCACCCTTTACGACAAGATCTTCGACGACCATCTCGTCGACCGTCAGGACGACGGCACCTGCCTTCTGTATATCGACCGCCATCTCGTGCACGAGGTGACGAGCCCGCAGGCTTTCGAAGGCCTGCGCATGGCCGGGCGCCGGGTGCGCCATCCCGAGAAGACGCTGGCCGTGGTCGACCACAACGTGCCGACCTCGCCGGACCGGAAGAACGGGATCAAGAACGAGGAAAGCCGCATCCAGGTCGAGACGCTCGCCAAGAATGCCGCCGATTACGGGCTCGAATATTACTCCGAGAACGACAAGCGCCAGGGCATCGTACACATCATCGGCCCCGAGCAGGGCTTCACCCTGCCGGGCATGACCATCGTGTGCGGCGACAGCCATACCTCCACGCATGGGGCCTTCGGCTCTCTGGCGCACGGCATCGGCACCTCGGAGGTCGAGCACGTGCTCGCCACCCAGACGCTGATCCAGCGCAAGGCCAAGAACATGCTGGTGCGCGTGGACGGCCAGCTTCCGCAGGGCGTCACCGCCAAGGACATCGTGCTGGCCATCATCGGCGAGATCGGCACGGCCGGCGGTACGGGCTATGTGATCGAATATGCGGGCGAGGCAATCAGCTCACTGTCGATGGAAGGTCGCATGACGGTCTGCAACATGTCGATCGAAGCCGGCGCGCGCGCCGGCTTGATCGCACCGGACGAGACGACCTTCGCCTATCTCAAGGGCCGCCCGAAGGCACCCACGGGAGAGGCCTGGGACAAGGCAGTCGCCTATTGGAAGACGCTCCGTTCCGACGAAGGCGCGCATTTCGACAAGGTCGTGGTGCTCGATGCCGCCAAGCTGCCGCCCATCGTCACCTGGGGGTCTTCGCCCGAGGACGTCGCTTCGGTGCAGGGCGTGGTGCCCAATCCTGACGAGATCGCGGACGAAACGAAGCGCAATTCCAAGAAGCGGGCGCTCGACTATATGGGGCTGACGCCGGGAACGAAGATCACCGACATCGAGATCGACCGCGTCTTCATCGGCTCCTGCACCAATGGTCGCATCGAGGACCTGCGCGCTGTTGCAAAGGTCGTCGAGGGCCGGACCGTCAATCCGCGCGTCAACGCCATGATCGTGCCCGGGTCGGGCCTCGTCAAGGAACAGGCGGAGGCCGAGGGGCTCGACAGGATCTTCATCGCGGCCGGCTTCGATTGGCGCGAGCCGGGCTGCTCCATGTGTCTGGCCATGAACGACGACCGGCTGAAGCCGCACGAACGCTGCGCGTCCACCTCGAACCGCAATTTCGAAGGCCGCCAAGGCTTCAAGGGCCGCACGCATCTCGTGTCGCCGGCCATGGCCGCGGCTGCGGCGATCGCCGGACATTTCGTCGACATTCGCGACTGGAACTGACCCCCGGGCGAACGTTCCCCTCCGCCGAGGCGGAGGGGAACGTGCCGATGGGAATCCGTTTTTCACTATCGTGAGATCTGCTTAACCGCTTGTTTCCGCTTTGTGGCTAGGGTTTCCGCGACGGAAAGGCGGCGGACTTGGGCAACGGCATCTTCATCGCGCTGCTGAACCCGGCGATCTCAGCGATCTTTGCCGGCGGCTTCTTCATCCTGTGGCGGCATCAGCCTGAGCGACGCTACATTGGCATGATCGCCTTCTCCTATGTTGCCGCCGCCTGCGGTTACGTACTGCAGAGCATCACCCTGCCGTTCGGCGTGGCGCTGACAAAGCTCGCTTCGAACACGTTCTTCGTCATCGCAGCCTATACGATGGCGCTCGGCATTCTGGTGAAGTTCGGGCGCAAGGTGCCGCATGCGGCACTTGGCGTGATGAGTTTCGCCGGACTGGCGACCCTGTCCTGGTTTCTCTTCGTCCAGCCGGACATGGCCTGGCGCGTTCTGGCGATCAATTTCGCGCTGGCCGGAATGTGTTTCGTCATGGCGGCCGAGATCCGGCCGGTGAAGGACAAGATCTTCGCCGACCGGCTGCTCATGGTGGCGCTGCTCGTCAATGGCGTCAATTTCGCGGTGCGCCCCATCGCGATCATCGCCTTTACCGGGCCGCCAGCCAGCGACGGCGACATTTTCATGTCGCTCTACTGGATCACAACCGCGGTGACGCATGCTTTCAATTCGGTGCTGCTTGCCGTGTGCCTGATGACCGGAATTGCAATGGAGGTGATCGGCAGGCTGCGGAAGGACGTCTTGAGCGACCCGCTGTCGGGCGTGCTCAACCGGCGCGGCTTCGAAGAGTGCGGCAACGCGCTGCTTGCATCGGCCGCTGCCGACGACGAAGCGATTTCGCTCGTTCTCGCCGACCTCGATCGTTTCAAGAACATCAATGACAATTACGGCCATCCGGTCGGTGACCGCGTCATCGCAGCCTTCGGCACCACCCTGCGCGAACTGGCGGGAGAGAGAGCCGTTATCGGCCGGATAGGCGGCGAGGAGTTCGCGATCATGCTTCCAGGGCGGGCTCTCGCCGAGGCGCAGGTCTTCGCCGAGACCGCTCGGGTATCGTTCGCGAACGTCGCCATAGCCGGCGTGCCCAAAGGCACGTCCTTCACAGCGAGCTTCGGGCTGGCCGAACGCGAAGCGGGAGACGATACGCTTTCGCGGATGCTGGGACGAGCGGATGTCGCGCTTTATCAGGCCAAGGACAATGGCCGGAACCAGGTCTGCGTCTTTTCGGTCAGTATGCTACCGGTTGAACGGCGACGTGCGGCCGGTTGAATTTTGCTTCGGCAACGTTCTATTCACATCGTACATTAACGCGATCTTGGGGCGGGCCGTGCACTCCTTGTGCCAGGAGGCGGACCCATGAGCGGCGCAGACTATATTCTGACGATCAATATGATCGTTGCGGGACTCCTTGCGACGGCCTTCCTGATGATCGCCGTCTATGACCGGGCACGGGTTTCGGCCCGCTGGCTGGCGTTGGCCTATTTCTTCGGCGTCGCCTATCTGATCGTCGAGGCGGCGATGCCGTTCGTCACGAATGCGCGCTGGCCGGTGGTGTTCGCCTTCGCGCTGTTCCTGGCCGCAACCTTCGCCTTCAATGTCGGCGTCGCGCGCAAATACGAGGTTGCTTTCCCTTGGCGGCTGTCAGCCGTCATCTTCGCGGTGTCGGTCGTCGCGGTCGCGCTGGTCCAGGACCTGCCGCGTCATTCCATCGTTCGCATGATGGCCTACCAGGCGCCCTATTTCGTGATGCAGGCAATCGGCGCGGGGCTTGTGATGTCGTCGCGCCAGAGGCGCGCCCTCGACAGCGCGTTCGCGGTCCTGCTCGCGGCCAGCGCGGTGCAGTTCCTCGCCAAGCCGTTCCTGGCCGGATATCTCGGGGGGTGGGGCGCCAATCCCCAGGCCTATCTGGAGAGCGATTACGCCATGGCCTCGCAAACGACCGGCACGATCCTTGCGATGGCGATCGCGCTGATGATGCTGGTGATTCTCGTACGCGACCTCGTCTCGCATATGATGGAGACGTCCGAAACCGACGCTCTCTCCGGCCTGCTCAACCGCCGCGGCTTCGAGCGCCAGGCCAGCCGCGCGTCGATCCAGGCGGTCGAGCAGGGCATGCCCGTGTCGCTGATCATCGCCGACATCGACCATTTCAAATCGATCAACGACGATTTCGGCCACGCCACCGGCGACCGCGTGATCTCGGCCTTCTCCCAGTTCCTGCGCTCGGCGCTTTCGTCACACCACGTGGCGGGGCGTATCGGCGGCGAGGAATTCGCCATCGTCCTGCCCGGTACGAATCTCGTCGCGGCGCGGCTCTTCGCCGAAGGCGTTCGGGGCACCGCCGGCGGTCTCTATGTAGAGGGGCTGCCGCAAACCTTGCGGTTCACCGCGAGCTTCGGGGTGGCCGAACTGGCCAAGGGCGAAAGCCTCTCCGACCTCTTGCAGCGCGCCGACCAGGCCCTTTACGACGCCAAGAAGTCGGGGCGCGACAGAGTGCGTGTGGCCTCGAACAGCGCCGTTGGCGGCTTGTCGCGCTTCACTGGTGCGAGGGAATAGATCCTGGAAGGGCCGAGCACCTTCGACCGCGCCACGCCAAGGCGGGCGAGACTGAGATGACGCCGGTTTGCGAGGATCCACCCTTGAAAGCAGGCGTCCAGACAGGACCGGAAAGACTGGAGACAAGCTGTGTACCACGACATCGACTACCGGGTTCAGGGCACCGTCGCGTATATTCTTCACGCCAGGCCCGAGATGCGCAACGCGGAAAGCAAGCGGCTTCTGGACGAAATGGACGCGGCACTCGATCAAGCGGTAGCCGATCCGGCGGTGCGGGCGATCGTGATCGGAGGGCAGGGAGATCACTTCTCCGCGGGGCACGACCTGAAGGAGGCCCAACGCGATCGCCAGGGCTTCACCGTCGAGGAACGCTGGGCTTACGAGCAGAAGCGCTATTTCAACTACGCGCTCAAGATATGGGATTGCCCGAAGCCGACCATCGCCCGCGTGCAGGGCGCCTGCATCGCAGGCGGTTTCATGGTCGCCAATCTCTGCGATCTCGTCATCGCGTCAGACGATGCCTTCTTCGCCGACCCCGTGGTGCGCACCATGTCCTGCGCGGCGGTCGAAGTGCTCATTCACCCATGGGTGATGGGGCTACGTCGGGCCAAGGAATTCCTCTATACCGGCGAAAGGATGACGGCGGCCGAGGCCCGCGAGATCGGGATGGTCAATCGGGTCGTCCCGCGGGCAGAACTCGATGCCGCCACCCAGGAACTGGCCGAGAAAATCTCCGCAACGCCTCCCTTCGCGCTGAGCCTCATCAAGCGTTCGCTCAATCGTTGTTTCGATGCGCAAGGTTTCCGCACCGCCCTTTCGGCGCATTTCGACATCCACCAGCTCTCCCACGTCTCCGACGAATATGCGCGCATGCGCGAAGCGGGATTGGCGGCAGCGATCAACAGGGGCAAGGAATGATGCAGGGCCTCTGCACCTTCACGGGTCGGCCGGTTCAGTCGCAGAAGTCTAGCGAGGGTTGCGGCACCACATGGTCCGGCAGGCCGTACATGTAGCTGCGGCCCTTGAGCAGGACGGCCGGGCATTCGCGGAAGACACCAGAAGGCGCCGGTTCATCGGCAAAAATGACTTTCGGACCCGTATATGCGGCGAGCTCCCTGGCGCGATGTCCTTCGCCGACCACGATCCGCTTGTAGCCGGCCGCGCTGTAGACGACCAGATTGCCGAAGGAATCGGCAGAAACACGGTCGCGAAAGCGGCTGTCGGCCAAAGCCTGTCCGGTGGTCGTGGCGCCGAGCAGGGCGAGCGCGGCAATTGTCATTCTGTTCGGCATCGAACGCATCGGGCCCCCCTGATTGGACATATGCCGTTACCTGCCGCACAGATTAACCTTTTCTCAACCATTGTCACGGGGCTGGACTTTACCCGTGGCCCTGGATGTTGGCACATCCGGGGCACCTCAATCGCCGGCGCGTCCCATCCGGGCCGCTTGGGTCCGGCCGTAAGGCGCGGCGCGGGGTCGCACGTTCCAACAGTTGATCTTATTGACCGTTGGTATTTCTTGGCGGAACGCGATTGACAGGGGCGGTTGGACACCGAAGGATAGACGATGACCGAGAGCCATACGATCGACATCGCCCTGCTGAGGCTGAAGGACGCCCTCGAGTTCGCTCCTCTGCTCGCGGCCTATGCGCAGGCCCTCAAGCGGGGCGCCCCACGCCGGCCGGACAAGTTCTACGCCGAATCGCTGCTCCAGGACCGCACGGCCGAAGTGCTCGGCGCCCGCGTCGACGGCAAGCTCGTCGGCTTCGCCATCTTCACCGATATGCCGGAGCCGGTCTCCGGCATGCGCTGCTGTGCCTGCGACCACATCTACGTGCATCACGAGCATCGCGCGAAAGGCATCGCCAAGGCACTGATCGACGTGCTGGCGGACCATGCCGAGGATCGCGGCTGGACCCGGCTGATGCTGAATGCCCCGCGCCAGCCCGAAGACGGGCGCAAGCTCTACGAGCAGATCGCCGCCCCCGCCGACTGGACAAGCTTCGTGATCCGCTTCGACGTGCACTGACGGATTGAGGCGCTCCCAATGCGCGGCATCGGAACGCCGCTGGCCCGCCCTCGCGAGGGGCGGCTTTCCGCGCCGCCGGCTCCCACCCGAATCAGCCGTGAGGGGCATCCTCCGATTCGCGGCATGGAGCGCGTGGGCTGAACCGATTGAAGAGGAAAGCCGGATTCCCATCATATCGATTGAAACGAAATCAATGCTTTGAAACGCGTTCACGACCTTTGACGCGCTGAAAAAACCGCATTAGAAAGCGCTGCCCGAAGTCGCATTCCGAAGCGGCGGCGTTCTCCTTGAGCGCCTGACATGCGGGACACGATCCCTGGGGGAGCCATGAGCCAATCGACAGCCACCCGCCAACGGCCTTTGTCGCCGCATCTAACGGTCTATCGCTGGCCGATCACCATGACGATGTCGATCCTGCACCGCGTCACCGGTGGCGCGCTCTATTTCGGCACTCTGCTGGTCGCCTGGTGGTTGATCGCGGCGGCAACGTCGGAGGAATATTTCAATTTCGTGAGCTGGCTCTACGGAAGCTGGTTCGGCCGGCTCGTCCTTTTCGCCTACACCTGGGTGTTGATGCACCACATGCTGGGCGGTCTCCGCCACCTCATCTGGGACACCGGCGCGGGACTCGAGAAGCACACCGCCTCGAAGATCGCCTGGGCGACGCTTGCCGGCTCGATCACTCTCACCGTCCTGATCTGGATCGCGGGCTACGCCGCGCGCGGAGGTTTTTGATAATGGCCGACATGCGCACACCGCTCGGCAAGGTTCGCGGCCTGGGCTCGGCCCGGGAAGGCACCGGCCATTTCTGGAAGCAGCGTCTCACCGCCATCTCCAATATCCCGCTCGTGCTGTTCTTCGTCGGACTGCTCGTCGCGATCAACGGCGCGGATTACGCCCAGACGCGGGCGACGCTTTCCAGTCCCTTCGTGGCCCTTCCCCTGATCCTGGTGTTGGTGTCGGTGCTCTATCACATGCGGATAGGCATGCAGGTCATCATCGAGGACTATGTGCATGGCGAACTGAACAAGCTCGCACTGATCGTCCTCAATACGTTCTTCACGGTAGCGGTCGGCGTGGTTGCCGTCTTCTCGCTGCTCAAGCTTGCATTCGGAGGCTGAGGCGTGGCCAAGGCAGAAACAAAAAGT
Source organism: Rhizobiaceae bacterium (assembly GCA_035556195.1). Taxonomy (GTDB): domain Bacteria; phylum Pseudomonadota; class Alphaproteobacteria; order Rhizobiales; family Rhizobiaceae. The sequence continues at coordinate 98,437 of DATMFK010000013.1, read as the reverse complement.
ACCAAGGCGGCCTATCAGTTCGTCGACCACAAGTTCGACGTTGTCGTGGTGGGCGCTGGCGGCGCCGGCCTTCGTGCGACGCTCGGCATGGCCGAGCAGGGGCTGCGCACGGCCTGCATCACCAAGGTCTTCCCGACCCGATCCCATACCGTAGCCGCCCAGGGCGGCATCGCCGCATCGCTGCAGAACATGGGGCCGGATTCCTGGCAGTGGCACCTCTACGACACGGTCAAGGGGTCGGACTGGCTGGGCGACGTCGATGCGATGGAATATCTGGCGCGCGAGGCGCCGGCCGCCGTCTACGAACTTGAACATTACGGCGTGCCCTTCTCGCGCACCGAGGAAGGCAAGATCTACCAGCGGCCGTTCGGCGGCCACATGATGAACTACGGCGACGGGCCGCCGGTGCAGCGCACCTGCGCCGCCGCCGACCGCACAGGCCACGCCATACTTCATACGCTCTATGGCCAGTCGCTGAGGCATCACGCGCAGTTCTTCGTCGAATATTTCGCGCTCGACCTGATCATGGAGCCGGACGGCACTTGCACCGGCGTCGTGGCGTGGAACCTGGACGACGGCACGATCCATCGCTTCTCCGCCAAGATGGTGGTGCTGGCGACGGGCGGCTACGGGCGCGCCTATTTCTCGGCGACCTCGGCCCATACCTGCACCGGCGACGGCGGCGGCATGGTGGCGCGCGCCGGCCTGCCCCTCCAGGACATGGAATTCGTGCAGTTCCATCCGACCGGCATTTACGGCGCGGGCTGCCTGATCACCGAAGGCGCGCGCGGCGAGGGCGGCTATCTCGTCAATTCCGAAGGCGAGCGCTTCATGGAACGCTACGCGCCTTCAGCCAAGGACCTCGCTTCGCGCGACGTGGTGTCGCGCTGCATGACGCTGGAGATCCGCGAGGGCCGCGGCGTCGGCAAGAACAAGGACCACATCTTCCTGCACCTCGACCACCTCGATCCGGCGGTGCTGCACGAGCGGCTGCCCGGCATCTCCGAGTCGGCGAAGATCTTCGCCGGCGTCGACGTGACGCGCGAGCCGATCCCGGTCCTGCCGACCGTGCACTACAATATGGGCGGCATCCCGACCAACTATTGGGGCGAGGTGCTCAACCCGACCGCGGAGAACCCGGACCGCGTGACGCCGGGCCTGATGGCCGTCGGCGAGGCGGGGTGCGCGTCCGTCCACGGTGCCAACCGGCTGGGCTCCAACTCGCTGATCGATCTCGTGGTCTTCGGTCGCGCCGCCGCGATCCGCGCCGGTCAGGTGGTCGATCGCGAGGCCCCGATTCCGGCGCCCAATGCAGCCTCGGTCGAGAAGATCATGGATCGCTTCGACCGCCTCCGCCATGCCAACGGTTCGCAGCCGACCGCCTTCCTGCGCGAGAAGATGCAGAAGACCATGCAGGAAGACGCCGCCGTGTTCCGCACGCAGGAATCGCTGGAAAGCGGCTGCCGGCGCATGTCCGAGCTCTGGACCGAGCTTCCCGACATCAAGGTTTCCGACCGCTCGATGATCTGGAACTCCGATCTCGTCGAGACCCTCGAGCTCGAGAACCTGATGGCCAATGCGATCACCACGGTCTACTCGGCCGAGGCGCGCAAGGAGAGCCGCGGCGCTCATGCGCGCGAGGATTTCTCGGCGCGCGACGACGCCAACTGGCGCAAGCACACGCTGTCCTGGGTGGGTGCCGACGGCAAGGTGACACTCGCCTACCGTCCCGTGCACACCGAGACGATGCTGCCGGTGTCGGAAGGCGGCATCGATCCCGCGAAGATCGCGCCCAAGGCGCGGGTGTACTGAGCGCACCCGCCGAGAGGATGTTCTAATGGTCGAACTCACCCTTCCCAAGAATTCGCAGATCCGGACCGGCAAGACCTGGCCGAAGCCGGAGGGCGCGACGAACCTTCGCGAATACCGCATCTATCGCTGGTCGCCGGACGACGGCGAGAACCCGCGCATCGACACCTATTTCGTCGACATCGACGATTGCGGGCCGATGGTGCTGGATGCGCTGCTATGGATCAAGAACAAGGTCGACCCGACGCTGACCTTGCGCCGCTCCTGCCGCGAGGGAATCTGCGGCTCCTGCGCCATGAACATCGACGGGTCCAACACGCTGGCCTGCACGAAGGGCATGGATGACATATCGGGAGCGGTGAAGGTCTATCCGCTGCCGCACATGCCGGTCGTCAAGGACCTCGTGCCGGACCTGACGGTTCCCTACGCCCAGCTCACCTCGATCGAGCCATGGCTGAAGACGGTGTCGCCGGAGCCGGCCAAGGAATGGCGCCAGAGCCATGAAGATCGCCAGAAGCTCGACGGGCTCTACGAGTGCATCCTGTGCTTCTGCTGCCAGACCTCATGCCCGAGCTATTGGTGGAACGGGGAACGCTATCTCGGGCCTGCGGTGCTGCTTCAGGCCTATCGCTGGCTCATCGATTCCCGCGACGAGGCGACCGGCGAGCGGCTCGACAATCTCGAGGATCCGTTCCGGCTCTACCGCTGCCACACCATCATGAACTGCGCGCAGACCTGCCCGAAGGGCTTGAACCCGGCCAAGGCGATCGCCGAGATCAAGAAGATGATGGTGGAGCGGCGCGTCTGATCGGCTGCGCCGAGGCCTTGTGCCGAGCTTCGGCGAAGCGATTTCCGATTCGGAATCGGTCCCCTGCGACAATCGCCACCCGAGTGATGCTGCGATGAAGGTCCTCCTTGTTTCGGAAGGAGCGAAGGTTCTCAATCATGCGGTGTTCCGCGTGCTGGAGACCGGAGGCGTCACGTTCCGCCATGTGGTGTTGTCCGAGCTTCGCAACGAGAAGGGGTCCAGACTTGCGCGGAAGTTCGGGCGCTATTTCCCGAGCGGCAAGATCACGCAGCCGATCGCCGACGCGGTCGCCGCCTTCCGGCCGGACCTCGTGCATATTGCAACCGGACGCCCGGTGGCGCTGGCCGTCATGAAGGCCCTTGAAGGTCAACCGGGCGTGCCGGTGCTCTTCGATCATGGGGCGATCGGGGGGCTCAACCTTCTCAACCCGTTCGACTGGAAAACCTATTTCAACCGGCGCGTGGACAAGCTCGTCGTCCCCTCCCACGCCATGGTCAACAACTGGATGGGTGGGAAGCTCCTCCGGCGCTGCATCTCGCCCTCACGCGTGGCGGTGCTTCACCATGCGATCGAGCTGCCGGAAGGGAACGGCGTGGACCGCGCTGCGCTGCGCGCGCGGCTCGGCATCGGCCCCAAGGACTTTGCCGTCGGCACAGTCTGCGCCATCCGTCCGATCAAGAACCTGCCTTTCCTTGCGGATGTGGTGCGCCGGCTGGGGCCTCCCTTCGTGCTCGTCGTCGTCGGGGCGACGCGGGACGAGGCGGAATTGAGGCGGCTGAGGGAGGCCGGTGGCGACCGTCTGAAGCTGGTTGGGCAGATCGCCAACGCTCGCGACCTCATGCCGGCCTTCGACCTTTATGCGACCCCCACCCAGATGCCGGGCGAATCCTTCGGCCTGGCGATCGCCGAAGCGATGTCGCGGTCGGTCCCAGTCCTTAGCATGAATGTCGGTGGAACGGGCGACATTGTCGAGAATGAGGTATCGGGCCTGGCGCTGCCTGCCGACCCCATGCATTGGAAGCTGGCAATCGCGGCGCTTGCCACCGATCCCGATCGGCGCACGCGCATGGGCGCGGCCGGTCGCCAGCGGATCGCCGACCGATTTTCGCCTGAAGCGATCGCCGCCGAGTGCCTGGGGCTTTATCGGCGCACCGCGCGGCTGGGTGGGATGTAGGGGCGGCTAAGCGCCGTGGTCGGTGGACTTGGCGCAGAAGGGTTTCACGGCCGCAACTCTTCGCAGGCCTCGATTCTGCCGGCGAAACCATGACGATCGCTGGCTCATTCGATTCCCGCCAGGAGGCCAAGGGCGAGCGGCTCGACGATGTCGAGGGGCCGTTTCGGCTCTACCGCTGTCACACCCTATCTTTGCCCCTCACATGCGTTTGGAGGCTGCGTCGCTCAGATACCGTTGCGCTAACGTGGCCCAATACCGAATCCCGGTCGGTATGATGTCGTCGTTGAAGTCGTAGCTAGGGTTGTGAAGCTGGCGCGGTGCCTCACCTTCGCGATGCGCGCCGAGAAACACATAACATCCAGGAACGCTGCCGAGCATGAAAGCGAAGTCCTCCGCGCCCATCAAAGGCTGCATCGTGTCGTCCACAAGCTGAGGACCCACGAGATCTCTGGCCACAGAGGCGGCGAACTGTGTTGCCTCGACAGTATTGCGCAGCACGGGATAACCGCGCTCGAACGCGAATGTGTGGCTGGCATCCGCCGCTTCGGCGGCGTGGCGGACGATCTTCTCCAACCCGGTTTCGAAATCGTCGCGCACCGCATCGTTGAGGGTGTAGAGCGTGCCGCGAACGACCGCCTTGTCGGGCGTGACGTGCACGCCCTGCCGATCCGCGGGATTGCCGCTCTGAAACTGCGTGATCGAGAGGACGACGGGCTCGGCCGGATTGAGATACCGCGCCTTGTAGGCGTGCATGTCCTGCACGATCCTTGTCGCGATGAGAAGCGGGTCCGGAACGACGAACTGCGAAGCCGGATGGGCCAGCTGGCTGCCGATCGAGAACTCGAACGTGTCGATCGAGGCGAGCATCGGGCCGGAGCGCATCTGGAAGCTTCCGGCGGGAAGGCCGGGCCAATTATGCAGGCCAAAGACGGCATCGACCGGAAATCTCTCGAACAGACCGTCCTTGACCATCGCATTGCCGCCGCACCGCTCATCCCCGGTCTCTTCCGCCGGCTGGAAGATGAACCGCACAGTGCCGTCGAATTCGCCCCTCTCCGCAAGATACCGGGCGGCCCCGAGCAGCATCGCGGTATGCCCGTCATGGCCGCATGCGTGCATCTTCCCGTCCACCTTCGAGCGATAGTCGAACCGGTTCTGCTCGTGGATGAACAGGGCGTCCATATCCGCGCGCAGGCCCACTGCAACGGGGCTCGTGCCCCGCTTCAAGGTGCCGACAATGCCCGTCTCTCCTATTCCACGATGGACTTCGACCCCGAACTCCTCGAGCTTCTTGGCGACGAAGTCGGCCGTCCCGTTTTCCTCGAAGGCCGTCTCAGGATGGGCGTGAAGATGCCGGCGCCACCCCACGACGTCGTCGACGAAATCCTTTTCTATGGTCAATGAATGGCTCATGTTCTCCTCCTTCCAAACCTAGCGCCGATGCAGACGCGCCCGTCGCGGGAAGCTCAATAGGTCTGCTCGTACAAGCCGCAGACCTCCGACTCGGTCTTGCCCTCGAGGAACGCTATCTCTCCATGCTTGTGCTTGAGATAGACGTCGGCGAAGCCTTCCGGAAACCACCCAGTGACCGTGCTGTTGCGGGCAAAGCGCTCGAGCGCCTCCGGCAGTGACTCGGGCAGGCGCACGACGCCCCGGGCCTTGAGCGCGTCCCGCTCGAGCAGCGACAGATCCTCGGTAGTGGCATCGGGCGTCGGGAGCCCTTCCTCGATGCCTTGCACGCCGGCATGAACGATCGCCGCAAGCTGCAGATGAGGGCTGGCGGAGGCGTCGGCCGCACGAAACTCGAAGTTGAACTGGGCCGCTTTGGCGACGTCGCTCAGGTCCGAGACAGGGCAGATGCGCACCGATGCCTCGCGGTCTCGGAAGCCCAGATTGTTGAAGGCCGCGCTCCAGCGATGGGGGGTCAGCCTGAGATAGGAAATCGCGCTGGGTGCGGTCAGCGCCACGATCGAATCGAGATATTTCAGGATGCCGGCGATGAACTGTCCGGCAAGCGTTGAGAGCTCATGCTTGCCATTGGGATCCCAAGTGGCCGGTTGCTCTCCGCGGAGGAAGCTCAGATGGACGTGCACACCGTTGCCGACGCCGGCGGGATTCCGGATGGGCGTGAACGTCACCTCACGCCCCGACTGCGCCAGGATCGCGCGCAGCAGTTCACGCAGGATGGTCGATTGGTCTGCGATAGCCACGCCGCGCGAGGGCCCCATCGTTACTTCGTACTGGCCGGTCCCGTACTCCTTCATGAAGGTGTCGGGTTCCAGCCCGGCGGCGCGCATTGCCGCGACGAGCGTTTCCGCCAGCTTGCGTTCGGCCCGGAAGCTCGCCGTCGAGAAGGCGTCCCCCAGCGGGCTCGATCCGTTGCGAAACTGGAACTCATGCTCGAACGCGCCGAATAGAGTGACACCGGCAACCCTGTTCAAACGGTCCAGCGCGCCTTTCAGGATCGACCGTGTGCAGAATTCCCAAGGTCTTCCGTCGGTGTGACGAATGTCGCCAAGCGCAAAGTGCTCAATCCCGCCCTCGAGCTCGACGCGCACATGGGCGGCATCGTCGGGGATCAGCACGAGATCGCCGAGCGAGCCGAAGGGGCTTTCGGCGATGGTGTCGAAACAGGTGATCTGCACGTTGGTCGGCGTCCATCCGACGCCGCGCTTCAAACGTTTGTCGAACTGGACGGCGGGAAAAGCCTTGCCACGCACCTTGCCCGCCAGGTCCGTGCAGCAAGCGATGATCATTTCCTCACGAGTCATCCCGTTCCCCGTTCTTTGAAACCGGCGGCGAAAGACGCAATTCGTCCCAGGCCTCGATACGTGTCTTTGTGGCGGGCCAATCGGCCTGCGAAACCTTGACGATCAGCGCTTCGACGAACGCCACCGCGCAGATCGCAGTGTCCCAGGCCGTGTCGTTCTCGATCGGCAAGGCAACCACATGGTCGCTGTATCGGGCGATCGGCGACATCCACCTGTCGGTGATCAGCACGATCGTCGAATGGCGTTTGTTCGCGACCACCTCGGCAAGTCTTGCCAAGTCAGGCTGATAACGGCGGAAATCGAACAAGACGAAAACGTCCTGCCTGCGCATATTCAGGAGCTGATCCGGCCACTGTTCCGGGTTGGGGGACAAATGATGGATTCTCGGCCGGATCTGCCGCAGATGGCGCGACAGGAGGCCCGCGACCGTATCGCTGATGCGGCCGCCGAGCAGGAAGATGTTGCGCGAGGGATCCGACAACAGCTTGAGGATGCGATCGAACTGCTCCTGGGGCACGGCAGTGGCCATGTCGGCGAGCAGGACGGAGGCGCGTCGCGTATAGTCGGCGAGGAAATCGCCGTCGGAAACCCTTTCGGTGGCTTTCAGGTCGAGCGGCGAACGCCGTCCCTCCCGCAACTCTCCGATCAGTTGCCGCTGGAATTCCTGATAGCCGGCAAAGCCTATCTTGCTGACGAAGCGTGTGATCGAGGGGGCGCTCACGCCCGTCCGCTCGGCCAGCTCCTGGATCGTCTGAATGCCGCTGAAGGGGTAATCCGCCAGCACCGCGTGGGCGATCTTGCGCTCGCTGGCGGTCAGCTTCGCCGTCTCACGCCGGATCGTTTCACGCACGGTCATGGTGCTGTTGTTCTCTGTCAGGTTCCCCGGCGGCATTATCTGTTTTGAAAAAAAATAGTCAAATCGAAAATCAGGATTGACTATGATAGAAAAATTTCTTTCCTTTCCAGGCAAGGCCGCCATTCGATCGATCCTGATCGGCAGGGCTCCGGGGAGCACGTTGCAGTCAGAAGATGCTTTGACGAGGTTGTTGGCACCGAGCGACCCTCATCCGGTCGAACTCGTAAACGGGGAAGGTCCCTCGGCCGTCGTCCTCTCCTGCGAGCATGCAGGACGCGCCGTTCCGGCTCGCATCGGGGACCTTGGCGTCTCTCCGGCCGACATGGAGCGGCACATCGCCTGGGACGTCGGAGCGGAACGGGTGTCGCGTCACTTGTCGGCCCTTCTGGACGCGCCGTTGGTCCTCCAGCGCTACAGCCGGCTCGTGGTCGACTGCAACCGTCCCTTCGACGCTCCGGACTGCTTTCCTGAAATCAGCGACGGTACTGCAGTGCCGTCCAATGCCGGATTGAGCCCAAGCGCGAGGCGTCGGCGCTTCGAGGAAATCCATCGACCCTTTCACGAGGCGCTGGCCGGGGTACTTGAGCGGCGCTCCGGCAAGACGACAGTCCTGGTCGCGGTCCACAGCTTCACGCCGCAGCTGGCCGGTGGAGCACCGCGACCCTGGCACCTGGGTGTGCTCTTCAATCGCGACCGACGGCTTGCCGACCGCTTTCTCTGGGCGTTCCGCGAGCGAAATCCCGACGTTCCGGCAGCTGCGAACCAGCCCTATATCGTCGACGACACGTCGGACTACACTATCCCCGTGCATGGCGAGGCGCGCGGGATTCCGCATCTGCTACTCGAAATCCGCAACGATCTGATCGCCGATGGCAGCGGCCAGGCGCGATGGGCAACGCTCGTCGCCGAGGCGCTCGCCGCGGCGATCAAAGACGAGGGACATGCCGTCCATGGCCAGACATTTTCCCGATACGCGCGAGATCCCGCTCGACCCTGAGGCGTCGGCCCTGCTGTTCATCGACGTTCAGAACTTCTCTGTCCGTCGCGACGGTGGCGAGTTCAAGGACGTGCCCGACTCCGAGATTGCCGCCAAGTACGGGTACTATTTCGACCGGTTGGCAACCCTTGCCATTCCGAACATGCAGCGCCTGCAGAAGGCGTTCCGGGCGGCAGGCATCGAAGTGCTGTACACTACGATCGAGAGCCTGACCAAGGACGGCCGCGACCGGAGCCTGGACTACAAGATAACCGGCTTCCATGTGCCCAAGGGGTCCTGGGACGGCAAGGTGATCGACGAGATCGCGCCGGGCGACGACGAAATCGTGTTGCCCAAGTCGTCTTCGAGCGTCTTCGTGTCCACCCACATCGACTATTTGCTGCGCAATCTCGGCGTGAAGCAGCTCGTCCTTTGCGGCCTCGTCACCGACCAATGCGTCGAATCCGCCATCCGCGATGCCTGCGATCTCGGCTATCTGGTGACGCTCGTTCCGGATGCCTGCGCCACATACAGCCAGGAGCGCCACGACAACACGCTGCGCGCCATCAAGGGCTATTGCCGTCAGGTTTCGACCGACGCCTTGATCGAGGAAATCTCCGCCGGGCCTATCGGCCGCTGAGCGATGTATTTGAAGGGAGGCACCAGATGACCAGTACCGAAGCTGCTGTCAGCGCGGCATGGAAGGCTCTTGACGAGGATCGGGACTACGCCACCAGCCTCACGCAGGAACTGGTGCGCATCCCGTCCGTCAATCCAAAATTCGTGGCAGATCCCGAGCAGAATCGTGAAAGTGCGGTGCAGGATGTCGTCGAGCGGGAGCTAAAAGCGCTCGATATGTCCGTCAATCGCTGGGACGTGTTCGACAACAGGCCCAATGTGGTGGGCGATCTCAGCGGATCGGAGAAGCGCAGCCTTCTTCTCTGCGGCCATATCGACGTCGTGCCGGTCGGCGAGCGCTCGGCGTGGACGGTCGATCCGTTCGGCGGCGATATCAAGGACGGCAGGCTCTATGGTCGCGGCGCCGTCGACATGAAGAGCGGCGTCGCCGCGGCAATCGCCGCTGTGCGAGCCATCCGCAGGGCGGGCATCGAGCTCGACGGCAGGGTGTCCATCCATTCGGTGGTCGATGAGGAAGCGGGGGGCTTCGGAGCCATCGACGCGGTAAGGCGCGGCCATCTGGGAAAGGCGGCGATCATAACCGAGCCGAGCTGGGGCGAGATCCAGCCCTGCGAGGGAGGCCTGGAATGGATCCGCGTCACGATCACCGGCCGCCAGGGACATTCGGCCTGGCGCTACAACGAGATCTGGCCGCAACGCGACGAGCCGGGCCGCCTGCGTCCGGCAGCCAACGCCATCGATATCGCCGCCCGCTTCATCGAGGCGCTTCGCCAATTCGAGAGCTCACGCTGCCGGCTGCGCCAGCACCCGTTATTGCCACCGGGGATGAACACCATCAATGTCGGCGTCATCCGTGGCGGCGCCGGCCTCGGACCGGACGGCCTGCCGCTGATCATGACCAACCCGGCCATCATCCCGGACGTGGCGGTCATCGATCTCGACTACAAGTTCCTGCCCAACCAGACCAGCAAGGAGATCCGGGCCGAGTTCGAAGCCTTCGTCCACCATTTCTGCCAACAGGACCTGTGGCTGCAGGAACATCCTATCAAGGTCGAGTGGGAATTGGGCGGGCTGCATTTCCCGCCCATGGATACTTCTCCCGACCATCCCGTCGTGCAATCGCTGTTCAAGCGGCGGACCGAGGCTGGCGGCAAACCGAAGATCGCGGGCTTCGTCGCCGTGGCCGATGCCGCTCATTATGCCGGGGCCGGGGTGGACGCCGTGATCTGCGGGGCCAGTGGCGACGGCTTCCACGGCACCGACGAATATGTCGACATTGCGTCGCTCGAGGAGACGACGAAGACGCTCGCGGCCACGATCATCGACTGGTGCGGCGTGCGCTGATCTTCATTGGAATCCAACAGAAAAAAGGGGAACTGCGATGAAATTCAGGACACTCGTGAGAGGTACGCTTCTCGCCGCCTCCATGCTGGCGGCCCTTCCCGCCGCTGCACAGGACAAGATCGCCAAGATCGGCGTTCTGGCACCGCTGACCGGCGGCGCTGCCGCCGACGGCAACGAAATGGTGAACGGCGCGAAGCTGGCGGTGGACGAGATCAACGCGGCCGGCGGGGTGGCGGGCTACAAGCTCGAAGTCGTGGTCGGCGATACCCAGGACCAGGCCGCCGACGCAGTGACCAGCGCCTTCGAGCGGCTGGCCGGCGACCGTGACGTCAATGTAATGATGACCGGCTATGCCAGCGGCAGCAACTTCGAGATCGAACTCATGGCGGAGCAGGAGATGCCTTACCTCATCTCCGCCAATTCCGCCCAGACACGTGACATCATCGCCCCGAGCCCCGACGACTTCCCGACAGTGTGGTCGCTGACTCCGTCCTATGAGGCCTATGAGACGGCCATGGTGCCGGTGATCTCGCAGCTCGAATCAAGTGGCAAGATCAAGCTGCCGAACAAAAAGGTCGCGCTGATCTCGTCTGACAATCCGTATTCCAAGACCATCATGGATGGCCTGAAGAAGAACTTCGAAGACGCGGGCTGGACCATCACCTCGACGGACCTGCTGCCGTTTGGCGAGATCAGCGACTGGCGCGCCTTCCTCGCGCGCGTTCGACAGGACGCACCTGCGATCATCATCAACACCGATTATCTGCCCGGAAATGCCGCAAAATTCATGACGCAGTTTCTCGAGCAGCCGACCAACAGCCTCGTCTTCATCCAGTACGCCCCGTCGGTGCCGGAGTTTCTCGACCTCACCAAGGAGCGTTCGAACGGCATCATGTACAATATGCTCGGCGGCCCTCTCGACACGCCGCAAAATCCTCGCGCGGCAGAAGTCGTGAAGAAGTACGAGGACAAATATGGGGTGCTGCCGGGGGCCTACGGCGCGTCGCTTTACGAGCAGGTCTACATCTATGCGGATGCGCTGGCCAAAGTAGGTGACCCCACGAAGCGGCTCGAGATCGGCGAGGCCATCGGAGCCACCGAGAAGCAGATCGTCTCCGGGAAGCTGCGCTTCGATCCGGCAACGCATCTGGCGGTTCAGGGCGAAGACGCGATTCCGATCCAGTTCTTCCAGCTTTGGGACGGCGAGCGCGTGCTGTTCTACCCAGCGAACTATGCGACGGGCGAGTTCCGCTCGCCGCCATGGATGAAATAGCAGCCGAGCGGCAGCCGCCCGGTCTATCCCGCGCGGCCGCCAGCCATTCCCCTGGTTAGTGGATCGAATGCCGTGCCTCAGCACAACGTACCGCTTCTCGAAGCGCGCCATGTGACGCGCCGTTTCGGCGCCCTCGTGGCCGTGGACGACGTATCGTTCGCGGTCACGGCTGGGCAGGTCTTCGGCATCGCCGGGCCAAACGGCAGTGGCAAGAGCACGCTTTTCAACGTCATGACCGGAATTCCATTCGCTCCGAGCAGCGGTGAGGTGCTGCTGTCGGGCCGCCCAATCCAGAATCTCAGGCCGCACCAGATCAGTCGGGCCGGCATCTTGCGCACGTTCCAGAAGGATGCCGAGTTCGCCACGCTGACTGCATTCGAGAACGTATACACAAGCGCAGCCTACTGCGCCGGATTGCGGGGCGAGGAGGCACGATCGGCCGCCGCTCGGGCGCTCGACGATGTGAGCCTTCCGAATCCGCGCCGGGGACTGGCGGCGCGGGAGTTATCGGTGTTCGAGCGAAAACAGCTCATGATCGCCTCGGCGATCGCCAGCCAGCCCAAGGTGCTGCTCCTCGACGAGCCGGCCGCAGGCCTGACCAAGCCGGAAGTCGCGGGGCTCGCCGACCTCATCCGCACCGTACGGGAGCGTGGCATCACGATCGTGCTGATCGAACACGTCCTGCCGCTCCTTCTGGGCGTGTCGGAGCACCTGATGGTTCTCAATCAGGGGCGCATCATCGCTTCGGGCGCGCCGGATTCCGTGGTGAAGGATCCCAATGTGATCGAAGCCTATCTTGGAAGCCGGGAGGTGGCGGCATGAAGCCCAAGGCTCATGCGCTCGAGCTGCGAGAGCTGCGGGCCGGCTACGACGCCTACGACGTCCTGCAGGGCATCAGCCTTCACGTGGGCGCCGGTGAGCGCGTCGGTCTCTTCGGTCCGAATGGGCATGGCAAGACGACGCTCCTCAATGCGATCTCCAAGATTATCGTGCCCAGAAGCGGCAGCGTCAGCTTTATGGGCGAGGCGCTGGAGTCGCTTTCGGCGCGACGGATCGTCGAGCGCGGGCTCATTCATGTGCCCCAGGCCAATCAGCTCTTTCCCGACATGGAGATCATGGAGACGCTGGAGCTCGCCGCCTTCACGGAGCGGGCGCGCAGGGACCGAAACGCCAATCTCGATTATGTGCTTGGCCTCTTTCCGCGGCTCGCCGAACGACGCAGGCAGCAATGCAAGACGCTGTCCGGCGGCGAGCGCCAGATGCTGTCCATCGGGGTCGGCCTGATGTGCGCACCGCGCATGCTGATGCTCGACGAGCCGACGCTCGGGCTCTCGCCCAAGCTAAAGCAGGAGCTGGCCTCAGCGATAGGGGAGATCTCGAAACGCGGCATTCCGCTGCTTCTGATCGAACAGGACATTTCCTTCGTCCTCTCGCTGGTCGACCGGATGTACTTCGTCGACCACGGGGAGATCGCACGCGAGATCGATCGCGGCAGCGATGTCGATCACGAGGAGATCATGGACATGTATTTCGGAGGGCACGCCGCGCCATGACCGCCGACACGATCAGCACCATCCTCGTCAGCGGAATCGTCCTGGGCTCGGTCTACGCGCTGATGGCCAGCGGGCTTTCGCTGGTCTGGACGACGCTCGGCATCTTCAACTTCGCGCATGGCGCGCTGATGACGCTCGGCGCCTACATGGCATGGACCATTTCGGATGCGGCCGGCCTAGACCTGTGGCTGGCCGCAGGCATCGCCATTGCGGTCGCCGCCGTGATCGGCGTCGGGATCCTGATGGAGCGCCTGCTCATCCGTCCTTTCTACGATCGTCGCGACATTCTTCTCATCACGGTCATGACGACGCTCGCCGCGATGATCTTCCTGGAAAAGGGCATGCAGCTCGCCTGGGGCGCCCGGCTCAAGCAGCTTCGGCCGATCGTGCCCGGCAACGTCAATCTGCTGGGCACGACGATTTCTGCCCAGGAAGCGCTGATCGTCGTGTTGGCACCGGTGCTGCTCGGGCTCCTATGGTTCTTCCTTCGCAATTCGCGCATCGGCCGGGGAATCCGAGCGGTGGGGCAGAACCCGGCCGCGGCCAAGTTGATCGGCATCGACGTATCGGGCCTCTTCATCGTCACCTTCGCGCTGTCGGCAGGTCTCGCGGCGTTGACGGGCATTCTGCTCGGCTCGGTGCGGCTGGTCACTCCTACCTTTGGCGCCGAGCCCCTGGTGAAGGCGCTGATCATCGTCATTTTCGGCGGCCTCGGCTCCCTCGGTGGGACGATCGCGGCCGCCTATCTCATTGGCCTGCTCGAAGCTGCGTTGATCTTCTTCATAGGCATCTACTGGGCGCCGTCGATGATCTTCGTGCTCTTGATCGCCATCCTCCTCATTCGTCCCCAGGGACTTCTCGGCAAGGTGGAGCGCTGATGTCTGTCGCATTCAATGTCAGGACGCTCGCGGTCGTCGCGCTCCTCCTCGTCGGACTGCTCGTGCCGCTCGTCGTGCAGGACACCTATATCCGGCATCTTTTCATCGTGGCCTTCATCTATGCCGTCGTTGCGGCGAGCTGGGATCTGAGCCTCGGCTATGCCGGCATCTTCAACTTCGGCCATGTCGCCTTTTTTGGCATCGGGGTCTACGCGACGGGACTCGCGGCGAAGCTGCTCGGCATCGATCCCTGGCTCGCCATGGTGATCGGCGGACTCGCGGCTTCGGCCGCGGCCGCCCTGGTGGCGTTGCCGGTGGTGCGCCTTCAGGGCATTTATGTCGTGCTGGTCACCTTCGCCTTCAGCCAACTCGTGCTGCAAGTCGTCATCAGCCAGTCGGCCGTTACGGGCGGTACCCAGGGACTCGTTCGCGTGCCGACCATAGAACTGTTCGGCTACAACTTCCTGCGCGACTACAAGTTCGGCTACTACTACGTCGCGCTCCTGTTGCTCGTATTGACGGTCGCTTGCCTGCGCTGGCTCGTCCGCTCGGATTTCGGTCTCTCGATCCGAGCGTTGCGCGACAATGAGGACTACGGCGTTTCGCGCGGCATTCCGATCGGGCTGCAGCGTTTGAAGGTATTGATGTTCAGCGCGTTTTTCGCAGGGCTCGCCGGGGGCTTCTACGTGATCTACCTGCGGGTCGCCTCGCCCGAGGTCTTCAGCTTCTCGACCGTATCGCTGATCCTCAGCATGGTTCTGGTGGGAGGGACGTCCAGCATCTATGGGCCCGTGTTCGCAGCTCTCGGACTGACTTTCGTGTCGGAAGGGCTGGCCAATGTCGATGGCCTTGCCGAGGGTCGCTTCATGCTGGTTGCCGTGGCGATGATCGTCGTACTTCTTTTCCTTCCCGGAGGGCTGGCTTCGGCCCTGCCAAGAAAACGGCTGGAACAGCCGGCCGGGACCGGGAGCCGGATGCGGCCCTCTTCCCTTGGCGAGAAGGCTTAGTCCGCGGGTATTACGCGACTTGGCTGCAACATGCTCTATTTCGCTGGGTCGACTTCCGCCGCCCTGGCTTGAAGATCGGCGGCGAGTTCCGAGGTGACTTCCAACCTCCGATCCTCGCGGGCGGCGATGCCCGCAGGAGGAACGTGTGCGGCGATTAC
This sequence comes from Rhizobiaceae bacterium, assembly GCA_035556195.1. Lineage (GTDB taxonomy): Bacteria > Pseudomonadota > Alphaproteobacteria > Rhizobiales > Rhizobiaceae. The sequence goes on along the minus strand of DATMFK010000013.1, from coordinate 83,191 downwards.
CCGGTCGCGCTCGCGGATCAACCCGGCGATCTCGTCGGCATAGAGATCAAGGATGGCCGTCAGCCAGCGATTGACGAGATAGGACGGCCGCGCGAGGTGAAGGTCGAAGCGGGGTAGAAGGGCGATCGTCGCCTCCGCGTCGAGCCATGCATCGCCGACCACCCATTGGTTCACCGTGAACAGACGGACGAGCCGTCCATAGGCGTCGACGCCGACGGCGACGAGATGATGGACAGGGCCCTGTGCTCCCTCGGGCCGCAAGAAGCAATGGAAATGGCCGTGCTCCCGCGCGCCTTCCACCGGCAGGTGGCAATGGTAGTACCACTGGGCCCCCGTCTCCGCGTCGAAGACGTCGCCGGGCGGGTAGTGGGTCCAGGACTGGACGGTCTCGGCGCCGCGCAAGGTTTCCAGCAGGACGTTGTCGCCCGTCTTGGCGAGGACCCTTTCCGCAAACAGCGCCTGCCGCGCGGCGAGGGCTTTGTCCGTACTCATCGGCAATCTCCTGCCGGTAAGTGTTGCCTATTGTGCGCCCGCGGCGCAAGGCGAAGCTGCAGCGCAGGGGGCTGGAGCGGCGGCGCAAGGGGAGGCTGCGGCGCAAGGGGACGCCGCCGCACAGGGCGAAGCTGCCGAGCAGGGCGATGCGGCGGCACAAGGCGATGCAGCCGCACAGGGGGATGCTGCCGCGCAAGGCGAGGCGGCAGCGCAAGGAGAGGCTGCGGCGCAAGGGGAGGCCGCTGCACAGGGCGAAGCTGCCGAACAGGGCGATGCAGCCGCACAGGGGGATGCTGCCGCGCAAGGCGAGGCGGCAGAGCAAGGAGAAGCTGCGGCGCAAGGGGAGGCCGCTGCACAGGGCGAAGCCGCCGAGCAAGGAGAAGCTGCCGAACAAGGCGACGTGGCCCCGCCGGCGGCGCAGGGCGCGGCCGATTGGGCCGCAGCCGGCGCGGGCGCCGCGGCCGGCCGCGTGCTGGCATAGTGATCCGCGACGATCGCGGAGGTGGCGGCGACGAAAGCCGCCCCGAAGAGCAGGGTGTTGCGAGAACTCATTTCGTCTTGAATCCGTCCAGACCGAACACGGGACGCAGCGCGATGCCGCCCAGGCTGCCGATGAAGGCGCAGGCGAACCACAGCCAGCCGTGGAGACTGCCGGAGGCGATGCCGCTGAAAAGCGCGCCGATGTTGCAGCCGAAGGACAACCTGGCTCCGTAGCCCATGAGCACACCGCCGATCGCGGCGGCGACAAACGAGGCGAACGGCACGACCGCCTTCGGCGCGAACTTTCCGGCAAGACCGGCGGCCAGCGCCGCGCCGAGGATCACCCCGAAATCCATCACGGAGGTGACATCGGCTAGAACGCTGCCCGAAAGCGCGCGCGCCGGTCCGGGCCACGTCCAGAACTCCCAGGTCTCGACCGGCGCGCCGAAGGCGGCGAGCGCCTTGGCGCCCCACAGGCCGAAACCGAAGGTCACCGACCACGGGTGGCCGGCGGTCAGCAGGGTCGCGATATTGAGCCCGGCGAGCAGCAGCCCGGCTCCGACGATCGGCCAGGGACCTTGCAGAAGCCGTGCGATACCCTGGCGCGGCGCCGGATTCGCCTTCTCGAGGCTGCCATGGGCGCGCCGCTCGACCCAGGCGCTGAGGAGCGCCACGGCGCCCAGCCCAGCGAGCGTGACCACTATGGCCTGGGGAACGCCGAGGCTTTTGCCAAGGCTGATCTGCGGCAGCGCGGGAAGCGACAGCCACCAGGGCAGGTGGGCGGTGCCGATCACGGCACCAACGATGAAGAAGATGAGCGTGACGAGCATACGGGCGCTGCCGCCGCCGACCGTGAAGAGCGTGCCGGAGCCGCAGCCGCCGCCGAGTTGCATGCCGAGCCCGAATATCGTCGCGCCGACGAGGACCGACACGCCGACCGGGGCCATCGCGCCCACCAGCGGCCGCCCGCCGAAGGCGCCGAGATCGAGCAGCGGAATGAAGACGATCGCGGCGACGGCGATCATCAGCATCTGCGCGCGCATGGCGTTGCCGCGACGCTCGACGACCAGCCGCCGCCAGCCGCCGGTGAAGCCGAAGGAGGCATGATAGAGCGTGGCGCCGAGCAGGCCCCCGATCAGGAAGAGCGCTGCCTGCCGCGGCGAGATCGCCTGGCCGATAGCCAGCGCGCCGACAAGCAGCGCCGCCAGGACGACGATGACGGGACCCCGGTCGATGATGGAGCGTGGCGGAGAGGCCGGAACGGCGGCGGAAATCTGGGACATTGTCTTTTGTTGCTTGTTGTCAAAAGCGACGTCCGGGACAAAGCCCGGACGTCGCGCGCATCGGGTCTAACGACTGTGATTACTTGACCGGCCGGGCGGGATCGGCCGCCCATTCAGCCATCGAGCCGTCATACATCTTGACGTTCTTGTTGCCCTGCACCTCGCTCAACCCGAACCAGGCGATCGAGGCCCAGTGTCCGGTGTTGCAGAAGGCGATCGCCTCCTCGTTGTCGGCCAGGCCGGCGTCCTTGGCCAGGCTTGCGACTGTTTCGCGGGAGACGAAGGAGGCGTTCGGCTTGTCGTAGAACTTGTCGTTCTCGATGTTGACCGCTCCGGGGATGGTGCCGGCAGCGCGCACGACGGGGCTCTTTGCCTCGCCCCTGTACTGCGCCGCGGGACGGCCGTCGACCAATGTCGTGCCGTTGGCGAGCGCCTTCTCGACATCGGCGACGCCTGGGATCATCTCGGGCCGCAGATGCGCCTTGAAATCGGACTTCGCGGGCGTGGCGGAAGCGTCGGTCGCTTCGCCGCCCGCGGCCTGCCAAGCGCGCCAGCCGCCATCCAGAATCGAGACGGCATCGTGGCCGAGCACCTTGAACGTCCAGTAGACGCGCGTCGCGGCTCCGAACTCGCTGGAATCCGTTCCGGCCGCCACGATGACGACGTGGCTGTCATTGTCGACGCCGAGGCCGGCAATCGTTGCCTCGATCTGCTCGACCGGCGGCAGCATGCCGGGGACGCCGTTCACAGTGGCCCGCCAGCCGGCCGTGGAATAGGGCGCGTTCACGGCGCCGGGCACGTGGCCCGCCTTGTAGGGGTCCGGCTTGCCCTTCTCGATATCGCGCACGTCGATGACGACGAGGCTTTCATTGCCGACCTTGGATTTCAGCCAGGCCGCATCGACGAGCGGCTGATCGGTGAGGCGCTCGGCCTGAGCCGAGCCGATCAAGGACATTGCGACCGCCACGACGGCGGAAAAGAGCCTGAGACGCATAAACAACTCCGTAGAATCCACGTGGGTCTTTTGCCGGCGGTTATAAACCGGCGCGCATCGAGTCACATGGAATGGGGTGCTCGGATGAGATGGTCGGAGAGTTTATTGTTGTTTCTGAAAGCAGGGTTGAGAGAATGATTTTCTCTTCTTCCCTGATCGTCGCCGAGGCGAGAAGGGGAAGAGGCTCTTACCCCGCGGGCGATTGCACATTTTGCGCCGATCCCAAGGCTGCCAATCTCCCCCCTTTCAGGGGGAGACGTCCGGCAGGACGGAGGGTGCCGCGCGACGGAACGGGGGCTGGCAAATCGGGCCGACCGCTTACCCCAACCGCGCGTCGAGCGTGAGCTTGATGGCGCCGAGCGCCTTGGAGACGGGGCAGTTTTCCTTGGCTTTCTCGGCAAGTTCCTTGAACTTCGCCGCGTCGACGCCGGGCACGGTGCCGGTGAGCGTCAGCGCGCTCTGGGTGATGCCCGTGCCGGGCACAAGCGTGACGACGGCCTTGGCGTCGAGCTTCTCGGCCGGCGTGCCGTTCTCGGCGAGGAAATGCGATAGCTGCATGGCGAAGCAGCCGGCATGGGCCGCCGCGAGCAGTTCTTCCGGATTGGTACCAGACTTGCCGCTTTCGTCCTCGAAACGGTTCTTGAAGGAATAGGGGGTGCCGCTCAGAACGCCGCTCTGGCTCTCGAGCGTGCCGCTGCCTTCCTTGAGATTTCCCTTCCAGACGGCTGTTGCGTGACGGTCCATGGTTTTCCTCCTGATCCTTGTTCGGGGCGCCGCGCGTGCGGCCATCCGGGACTATAGCGCCGTCCTGCCAGGAAACCATGTGCCAGCCGGCCGTCAGTGCTTGAAAATGAGACCGGGCACGAAAAGCGGGCCGCGATGATCTCAAATTTCCTGCTTCTTTCTCTCGTCAAAGTCCGGCGTCGGCGAAGGGCAGGGGCACGCCATGGCGCTCGGCCAAGTCTCTGAATAGGCTCGCCGTCATCGGATCGATGGGCACGCCCTCCTCCGCTCGTCTTCGCGCCTCCGCCCATTCGCGGTCGCCCGGGGCCATGACGACCTGGCCGGCACGGGGCGGCGAGGCGCGGAGCGCGACCAGGTAGCGGCGCATGCCGTCGTCGAAGGTCGCCTTGTCGACGAAGGCGTCGGGCTTCAGCGCCAGCACGAACGCGCCGAGCTGCCGGGGTGTCGCGAAATCGGGTCCGCCCATCGGAGCGAGCTCGGGGCTGAGCTTCATGCCGGAAAGGACCGCGCTCAGGATCTCGACGAGGCCCGCGAGCCCGGCCCCCTTGAAGCCGAACGCCGCGCCGAGCGGCGCGAGCATCTCGGCCGTATTTGCGTCTGTCGTGTCCAGGCCGCGGGAATCCGACGCCACGCCGGTTGGCAACTCGAGTCCGAGGCTCCGATAGAGCTGCACCCTATTGTAGGGGATGGCGCTCGTCGCCATGTCGAGAAGCCAGGGATCGCCGCCTTCGACAGGAACGGCGCAGGCGATCGGGTTGGTGCCGTGAAACCGCGACGCTCCGTCATGCAGCCGCACGAAAGAGTCTGAGTTGCAGAATGCCATGCCGATGAAACCATGCTCGGCCGCCTCGAGCGCGAAGGCGCCGGCCGGTCCGAAATGGGAGCCGTTGCGGATCGCGACGGCTCCGATGCCGAACCGGCCGGCGAGCCGCGTGGCATGATTCATGGCGGCATAGGTCGCAAGCGCGCCGTGACCATGATCCGCGTCCAGAGACGCCACCGCCCCCACGCGGCCGGCCAGCCGCATTGTCGGGCGCGGGTTGACCCGGCCGCCGGCCAAGGCCTGGACATAGTGGCCAAGCAACCGCACGCCGTGGCTGTCGACGCCGAGCCGGGAACCATGCATCATGGCGCGGGTCACGGCATTCGCCGTCGGCTCGTCCGCTCCGGCCGCCACAAGCACCTTGTGCACGAAATTTCTGAGCGGCTCGATTCCGGCTCTCACGGCTTTGCTCGCTTGGCCGTTCCTCACGATCTTTGGCCTCCACCATCACCGAGCCGGTCGCGAACGCGGATCCGCCCATCACGGCCTTGCCCGCGGCGTGCCTCGGCACGCCGGCCGGCGCGAATCACGGATGCCGTCGTCGCCTTCGGTCGACCTCCCGTCGTCCTTCTCGCGGACACCATTGCATGCACCGGACATGCGGGGCCGACGCTAGACATTCGGTTCCAGCCTGACAAGGCAGGTCTGGCGACGATGGTGTCATTCAGGAAATGCGCTTGGCCTTGGGCGAAGCGCGCGAACGGCGGTGCTCGACGGCATCATCGCCGTGCCGGTGATGGTGGTCATGATGCTGGTCGCCTCCCGGGCCGACATCATGGGCCGCTTTCCCGTTCGGGGCTGGCTCCGCGGGCTCGCCGGGTGGTCACGGCCGTGATGACGCTGGCCATGGTTGCGATGCTGGGAACGTCGTTCTGAGGCTCGATCCTCTGGCCCTGTCCTTCGCTCGCGCGCCGATTCGGGCGTTGCCCTGCCCATCGTCCGTATTGACAGCCACCGCGCGGAGGCGCATGCCTGCGTCGCGTTGCTGTCCTGCTTCCGCCCGGCAGCGCCCCTTAGGAGCCATAAACCCCATGCCAAGCGACAGTCACAGTCGATTGCCTTCGCCGTCACCGGCCCGCACGAACGCCTGATCGCCTGATCGGCTCGCCCGCGACCGGCCTGTGACGGCTGGTTGGAAAAGAGGTGAGCCATGCAAGACAACACCAGCGCATCCGAAGTCGAGCGCGACCCCTCTGTACTCGTGGCGAAGTTGGCGGACCAACACGTCGCCGACATCGCCGAGATCCTGAACGACCAGACCACCGAGGTTGCCTCGGAGGTGCTTGCCCGGCTGCCGCTCGACCGGGCGGTCGAGGTGCTGGACCAGCCGGAACTGGAAGCGCCAGCCGATCTGATCGCGACACTGCCGGAGGGCCGGGCGACAGACCTCCTGTCCGGCATGTCCGCGGACCGGGTCGCCGAGGTCTTCCGCGACATCGAGGAGCCCCGCCGCTCCGCTATGCTGGATCGCCTCGACGACGAGACGAGGCTCTCGGTTCTGCGGCTCCTTTCCTACCCGCCGGATACGGCCGGCAGCATCATGACGACCGAGTTCGTCAGCGTCCCGACCACATGGACGGTCGCGCAGACCCTTGACCATATCCGCCGGGTCGAGCGGACGCGCGAGACCGTTTACGCCATCTACGTGCTCGAACCACGGACGAAAAGGCTGGTCCAGACGGTCTCGCTGAGGCGGCTCATAGCGGGCGAAGCTGGTGCCCCGATCCTCTCCGTCGCCAGCCCCCGGCGTCCCGTCACGGTCACGCCCGTCACCGACCGCGAGGAGGTGGCGCGGATCATCTCGAAATACGATCTCCTGGCCGTTCCGGTCGTCGACAGGGGGCAGGTCGTCGGGATCGTGACCGTCGACGACATCATCGACGCCATTTTCCAGGAGAGCACCGAGGACGTGCAGAAATTCGGCGGCATGGTGGCCCTGACCGAGCCCTATATGCAGATCGGCTTCGGCGAAATGATCCGCAAGCGTGCCGGCTGGCTTTGTGTCCTGTTCCTCAGCGAGATGCTGACCGCCAGCGCCATGCAATATTTCGAGGGCGAGCTGGAGAAGGCCATCGTGCTCACCCTATTCATTCCCCTGATCATGAGCTCCGGCGGCAACTCCGGCTCGCAGGCGACGTCCCTGCTGATCCGGGCGCTCGCCTTGCGGGAAGTGCGGCTGCGGGACTGGTGGCGTGTCGCCTTGCGGGAACTGCCTACCGGCATCACCCTCGGGACGATCCTGGGCCTGATCGGCATGATCCGCGTCACCGTGTGGCAGCAGCTCGGGTTCTACGATTACGGCGAGCACTGGGCCCTCATCGCCTTTACGGTAGGGGTGGCCCTGGTCGGAATCGTCACCTTCGGCTCGCTCGCCGGGTCGATGCTTCCCTTTATCCTCCAGCGGATCGGCTTTGACCCGGCGAGCGCCTCGGCTCCGTTCGTGGCCACTCTGGTCGACGTGACGGGGCTGGTCATCTACTTCACGGCCGCCCTTGCCATTCTCGGGGGAACCTTGTTGTGAGGCCGACGGGTTCGGTCGCTGCCGGACCGCGATCCGACCCGTTGCCTTATCTGGAGCGTCTGCGAAACTTAGGGGGACGGTGGGCGCCGTCTCCACCCTGGCATTGAATGGGAGCCCAATCCATGAACGTCGCCAATCTGCAACTGGAAGGCCTGCTGATGGCCATCGCCTCGATCAACAACGTGCTCGTGCACAAGGGCCTGCTCACCATCGACGAGATCGACGAGGCGCTGCGTCGGGCCGAGGCCAATGTGATCGGAGAGGAACGCCTCTACGAGGACATGTCGCCGGCAAACCGCGACGCGGTGTGTTTTCCGATCCGCTTCCTGCAATCGGCGAACCTCGCCCAGTCGGAGACCGGCGTTCCGTCCTTCTCGCAACTCGCCAGGACGGTGGCGCAAACCAAGCTGCCATACAACGACCAGCTCTGAGCGTCGTGGCTTCGATCTTCCTTAGCCGTTCACCAGCGCGTGGATATTGCCGTCTGGATCCTTGAACCAGGCAGACTTGATCGCTCCGAAGACATGGACGTCGCCGTCCCTCACGACGTCGGGCATGTCGTATTGTTCGAAAGCCACCCCCTTCGAACCGAGCTGGCGGACGATGTCGCCAATCTCGTCGCCAACCATCCAGGTCACCGACGTCGCCTTGTTGGTGCCGGCGTAGTCCGATTTGTAGACGAGCAGCGAAAAGGCCCCGCACCGAAAGGTGAGGGCAGGTCCTTCCTCTTCCCTGGCCGGGGTCAGGCCGATCTTGTCTTCGTAGAAGCGGCGCGCCGTGTCGAGATCGCGCACGGCAATGGTGGCGACAGGTTGCTTGTTGCTCAGCATCATTCTCTCCCTTTGACCTCAGGTCCTCACGAGACGCAGTGGATGGTCTTTTGCCGGCGGATCATGCCCTTCGCCTCACGATCGAGCTCGGCTGTCCTTGCCCGGCAGCCGGTCTTCTGCGCCGGAAACTCCCGTTGCGGACGGGCCCGGGCCGGCGCGGTCTTCTTCGATGGTCAGCCTCGCTGTACCGCCGACAGGAACCACCATATCACGATAAAGGCCTTCCTCGCCTCCGCGGAAGCGGCATCCACCTGCCTGCAGGATCAGCCGCGCAGAGCACCAAGGCCGAGATGGCGGATGTTGGAAAGGCGGCGCGCGAGCGAGGCATAAAGCCCGCTGACGGTACGGCCGACCGCTCCGATGATCGAGCGCTGGCGATTGTCCCTGTCCTTGCCGATCAGCGACGGCTGCTCGTCGTCGTGGTGGACCCGGTAGGGCAATATGGCCATGCTTTGGACACCATGGCTCCAGAAGCGGTCGAGATAGTCGTCAACCGGCTCGATCCAGCGGTCGGCGCCCGCGAGCAGCTTGCCCGCGCCTCCGGGCGAGATGGCGTAGCATTGCGTCCCGGCCGGACCCTTGAGCAAGCGGGCGAGGCGATAGCACGCGTCGAGCTGCCGGATCGTCATCGAGTCGACCTCGTTGAGGCCCGCCAAACGGACGAAACCGGAGCCCGTGACGGCGTCCCGCACCAGCGGAACGACGTCGGCGAATCCGTCGTCGACCGTGACATCATCCTCCATCACGATCATCGGTTCGGCGCCTGAAGCGCACTGCTGCCAGAGGCGATAATGGCTGGCGAAGCAGCCGATCTCGGCCGCGCTCATGGGGCGCTGGCGAAGCCATCGCGCCCATCTCGGCGCATAGCGAGACACCGGCAGATGCTCGCCCCTGGACGCGTCGACACCGTCGAAGAACGCATGGGCGAGGCCAAGCGTGTCGAGCCTGCGCTTCATGGCGGCCCGCCTGTCCGGCGAGCGCGCAAGGTTGACGACATAGAACGGCAGTTGGTCCATGCGCCCGATCTATATGAGCAGACCGCGGTCTTCAATGTGGGATGGCGGAAAGCGGCTCGACCGCCGTCGCACCCAGCCCGGTCATTCGGACAAGGCGGCAAGCTCGGTCATGAGAACGGCGTCCGCCGGGCATTCCGGCGCGATGATTATCGCACGCACCTTCACGGCCGGCGCGTCGATACCCGCATATCGCTTCAGCCGGTTGAGATAATGGATCAACGTCGGTCCCAGGATCGGCTGCTGGTCGAAGAGCCCGCCCTCCGCCGCGTAGCGCAGCGTTCCGCCGCTCGCGCGCCAGTCGACCGCAGTGCGGTGCCAACCGCGCGGCGAGACGCTGGCGATATCAATGGCGCAGTCCCCCTTCCGGCCGGTGAGCCAGACCGGATCGGTACCGGGTGGCGCGCGCGTGATCGTGAAGCCGTGCCGGCTGAGAAGGGCGAGGATGTCGGCGTCGTCGGGATCGCTCGCTGCCAGGCCGCGGCCGAAATTGGCGTGGACCTTGGCGCCGAAGCTGGCCCCCAGCAGCAGGGCAAAGAAAAGGCTAAGCAGGATCAGGCGCATGGGGCTTGATCCATTTCGTGTATATGAGCGTCACCGTGATGATCGTTGCCCAGGCGACAAGCGTCGCGCCGATCCCACCATGCATCACGTCATAGGTGACGGGGAACACTCCGATCATGCTGATGCGCAGGACATTGATGGCCACCGTGGCGACGCAGGCGAACAACATGGTGGCAATGACCGGACGTGTCCATGACCGGCCGTGGGCCTTCACGAATACGACGCCGCAGAGAAGCGCGAGCGACACGTTAGTGAGGGAAGAGCAGGCCGGCTCCAGGAAAAGCAGGCCGGAGCCGTCGGCGAAGGGAATGGCATTCCCTGTGCTTTGGACGCCGACCATCCAGCCAACCAGCTTCGCGTCGATGCCGAGCAGGGTATTGCTCAGGGACGCAAACAGCAGGCGCGCCCATAGCATCGGCACCGTGAGGGCGCCGAGCACGACCGCGCCCCTGCGCATCCGGCTTCGCGGCGCCGATGTCCATACGAGACGCGTGGCCATGCCGGCGATCGCCAGCCAGGCGAGCGACGGCACCGGGACGAGAAATGCCGCGGAGGCGGAGACCCCCACCGCGATGTCTGCTGTCCGCACCCGCTCGGGTTCCGCCCGCAACAGGAGCCAGAGGGCGACGATCAGCGCCGCCCAGACGATGGCGCTGACGTCGAATGTGTTGAAAAGAGCGCCGGTCACGCCTGCTCGGGCAATCTCGTCCGAGGCCCGCTCGCTCATCCCATTGGCGAAGCCGACGACGGCCAGCCCGCTGTAGAGTTCGTTTCGGGTAAGCCAAAGGCGCCCTCCGGCGACGGTGTCCGAGCCGAAACCGGAGGTCGCTCCTGCCTTCCGCGACGAATCATATGTCACGAACTTGTCCCGCGGCTGCCGGCGATGGCGCGCGCCTACTTCTTCTTTTGCCTGGAACGATAGCGGAACCACATGTAGCCGCCGACGGCGATCATTGCGGGAAGCCCCACGCCGACCACCGGACCGGGAGCGGAATGCGACTGTGGCGGGCTACCGGGATTGCCTGATCCCGGTGGCAGCAGTTCACCCAAGGCGAAACTCGGGCTGAGCGACAACAACACGATCGCGCCAGCCCCTACCAAGGCTCTCAAGTCTGTCATGTTAGCCTCCAAGCCGTGCCCCGTAGCCTTCGGGGCCTTGCCACCTGGGCGAGAAACTACCACAGCGTGTAGGCATGCAGGCCCTAGGCATAAGGTGTAGGAGGTGCATGAAATGGATGGTGCTTCATACATCCTCATACGAGGGCGGCGATGGCGATCAGGCGGGTGCAAGGGCCGCGCAGCCCTCTTCGGCCTCGATCTATCGTCTGCCGCGCGCCAGGCTTGCGCCGGCCGCAATCAGCACCAGGCCCGCGAGTTGCCAGGGGGCGGGCAGCAGGTCCTTGCCGAGATAGTCGATCGCCAGGCCGGCCGCCATCTGACCACCGATGACCAGCACGAGCGACGCCACATTGCCGATACGCGGAATGACGCGGTTGTTCATGGCCACGAAGAGCGCGCCGAGCGCACCCCCGAAATAGGCGAAAAGCGGGGCGTCGGATACCGTCCTCCAGCCTTGGTCCGACAAGGCCAACAGCAACGCTGCGAGCAGCAGGAAGCCGCCGAGATGATTCCAGAAGGACGACCGGAACGCGCCGAGCGACATGCCCAGACGCGCGTTGATGGCCCGGCTTGCGCCGATCAGCACGCCGTTCAGCAGGGCGAGGAAAACGAGCCAGCTCATGCGCCACCGAAGAGAAGGAGCAGGCTGCCCGCGAGCACGGCCAACACGACGAGTAGATCGCGACCGCCGAGCTTGCGGCGCATCACGCCGAACAGGCCGAATTGATCGGCGGCCATGCCGAAAGCGACCTGCCCCGCCAGCATCAGCGCGATGGTCACGGACAGGGAGAGGCCGCCATTGATCGTGACGGACGCCAGGACAACGGTGAAGGCCCCGGGTATGCCGCCCAGATAGGACCATAGCGGCGGCTTCCGCATCCGCCCCGCGTCGACCTTCCAGGATATGGTGGCCATGAAGGCAAGGGCGGCGAGTGCTCCGACCCCATGGGCGATCCAGGACGCGAAAAAGGCCGTGCTGTGCGCGGCGAGAACACTGTTCACCTGGATCATCGCGGCGAGCACGGCGCCCGCCGCCAACGCGATCAGCCAGTCCGCCGAACGGCCCATGCTCGCTCCGAGACCAGAGCAATTCCAGCAAAAGTGCGCAGCGGTTTTGCGTCCGGAATTGCGTCAAGACAAATGGATAGAGCGTTTTCGCGATTCGAAGAAAAGCGGAAATGCTCTAGCGGGCACGCCGAATCGGCCCGACAGCGACAGGATAGAACGCGATCTCACGCAGGGAAATTGTGCCGAAGGCAATCCGGGAGCGGCGTGCGCATTGCGAACGAAACGGAAACGATGCTTCATGCCGCGCATGAACATCGCCGCGCCTGATTCGATCTTCCAGCCCGCCTATCTCACCAAGCTCAACGATGCGCAGCGGGCGGCCGTCCAGCATGGCGAAGGCAGCGTGGGCGAACCGCTGCTGATCATCGCGGGCGCCGGCTCGGGCAAAACCAACACGCTGGCGCATCGGGTCGCCCACCTCATCGTCAACGGCGCCGATCCCAGGCGCATCCTGCTGATGACCTTTTCGCGCCGGGCGGCGGCCGAGATGACCCGGCGGGTCGAGCGCATCGCCGGCGAGGTGATGGGCGAGAAAGCCGCGATCCTGGCCGACGGTCTCTCCTGGGCCGGCACCTTCCACGCCATCGGGGCAAGGCTGTTGCGCGAGCTTGCGCCGGAGGTCGGCCTCGATCCGGCCTTCACCATTCACGACCGGGAGGATTCCGCCGACCTGATGAATCTCGTCCGCCACGAGCTCGGGCTGTCGAAGACCGAGAACCGCTTCCCGACCAAGGGCACCTGCCTCGCCATCTATTCGCGCGCCGTCAACGCGCAGCTGCCGCTCGAGGAGGTGCTTGCCGAGGCCTTTCCCTGGTGCCGGGAATGGGCCGATGCGCTGAAGGAGCTGTTCGCGTCTTATGTCGAGGCCAAGCAGGCCCAGAACGTGCTCGATTACGACGACCTGCTGCTCTACTGGGCCGGCATGGTGGGAGAGCCGGCCCTCGCGGAAGAGCTCGGCGACCGTTTCGACCACATATTAGTCGACGAGTATCAGGACACCAACCGCCTGCAGGCCTCGATCCTGACGGCGTTGAAGCCGGACGGGCGAGGGCTGACCGTGGTCGGCGACGATGCCCAGTCGATCTACTCCTTCCGCGCCGCCGAGGTGCGCAACATCCTCGATTTTCCCGGCCTGTTCCCGGCCCCGGCGCAGACTGTGACGCTCGACCGCAACTATCGTTCGACCGACACGATCCTCGCTGCCGCCAATGCGGTGATCGGCGAAGCCGCCGAGCGCTTCACCAAGAACCTATGGACCGAGCGCAGATCGTCGGAAAAGCCTCGGCTGGTGACCGTGCGCGACGAGACCGGCCAGGCAAGCTATGTCTGCGAGCGCATCCTGGAGGAGCGCGAGAGCGGAACCGCGCTCAAGCAGCAGGCGGTGCTCTTCCGCGCCTCCCATCACAGCGGGCCGCTGGAGATCGAGCTCACCCGCCGCAACATCCCTTTCGTGAAGTTCGGCGGGCTGAAGTTTTTGGATGCCGCCCATGTCAAGGACGTGCTGGCGGTGCTGCGCTTCGCCGAGAACCCGCGCGACCGGGTCGCCGGTTTCCGGGTGCTGCAACTCCTGCCGGGCGTCGGCCCGACGACGGCGGGGCAGGTTGTCGAGACGATGGAAGGCGCGCTCGACGCGGTCATGGGCCTCTCGGCCTTCCGCGTGCCGCAGCGGGCGGAGGCCGACTGGCCAGCGTTCCTGGCGCTGTTCTCCGGCCTTCGCTTGCGTTCCGCGAGCTGGCCGGCCGATCTCGAGCAGGCACGGCTATGGTACGAGCCGCATCTCGAACGCATCCACGAGGACGCCGCCGCCCGCCGCGCCGACCTTCTGCAGCTCGAGCAAATCGCCGCCGCCTACGGCTCGCGCGAGCGCTTCCTGACCGACCTCACCCTCGATCCGCCGGATGCGGTGAGCGACCAGCCCGGCCCGCCGCATCTCGACGAAGACTATCTGATCCTGTCGACGATCCATTCCGCGAAAGGCCAGGAGTGGAAGAAGGTCTTCGTTCTCAACGCGGTCGACGGTTGCATGCCGATCGATCTCGCCGTGGGCGAAAAGCACGAGATCGAGGAGGAGCGCCGGCTGCTCTATGTGGCGATGACGCGGGCCAAGGATTCGCTCCATCTGATCACGCCGCAGCGCTTCTTCACGCACGGCCAGGCCCGCAACGGCGACCGCCACGTCTATGCCTCGCGCACGCGCTTCATCCCCGACCACATCCTCGACCGCTTCGAGCGCGTCGCCTGGCCGCCGGCGCCGATGCCGCAGGGGCGCATCGGCCAGCCGCGCGTCGAGATCGACCTGAGGAGCCGCATGCGAGGGATGTGGAAGTAGTACGAACAGGCTCAGAAAGTGCCGCCTCGGCCGCAGTTTCGCACCAAGGAGCGTACGAGAGGGGGACCTGCAAGAGAGCTTGCGCGTGAGAACGCGCCGCTATTGTCTATCCCCGCATCGCCCTCTCCAGCACCTTGAAAACCCTCTCGTCTCCGCATTGGGCGACGTTGAAGCGCATGAAGTGCGGCGCGGTCTGGGATGGGCTGAACGCGTTGCCTGGCGCAAGCACCAGCTTTTCCGCGAGGGCCCGGCGCGCGACCTCGCCGGCGTCGAGCCCATCCGGCAGGCGGCACCATAGGAACATGCCCGCCACCGGCTCCAGCCATGGTTCGATGCCCAGTCCCTTCAACCGGCGGTTGGTGGCGGCCATGGCTTTCGAGAGCCGCGCGCGCAGCGCCTCCATATGCTTGCGGTAGCTGCCGTCGGTGAGGGCCGTGAGGACGAGTTCGGCAGAAAGCCGGCGGCTCGAAAAGTCGGTGGCGATCCTGAGGTCGACCAGATTGTCGATCCAGTCGCGCGGGCCGGCGATGTAGCCGCAGCGCACCGAAGCCGAGAGCGTCTTCGAGCAGCTGGCGATGCGGATCACCCGCTCGAGCCCGTCGAGCTCGGCAAGGCGCGGCGCCGGCTCATGCTCGAAGTCGGCGAAGATGTCGTCTTCGATGACGATCAGCTCGTGTTCCGCCGCGAGCTTCAGGAGCCGGTGCGCGACGCTTGGCTGCAACGAGGCGCCCGTCGGGTTCTGCAGGCCGGAATTGGTGATGTAGAGGCGAGGCCTGTGTTCCGACAGGGCCTGGGCGAAGAGCCTGAGATCCGGTCCCGTCGGCGTCAGCGGAACGCCCACGACCCTCGCCCGGTGCGCGCGCAGGAGCGCGAGGAAATTGAAGTAGCAGGGGTCGTCGACGAGCACGGAATCGCCGGGCTCGATCAGGAACCGGCAGAGCAGGTCCAGGGCCTGCGTGCAGGATTCTGTGATCAGGATCTGGTCGGGCGCGGTCTCGATGCCGCGCTCGGCCATGCGGCGGGCCAGTAGCTGGCGCAAGGCCGGAAGCCCGCGCGGCGAGCCGTAGTCGGTGAGCGTCGCCGGCTCCGCCGCCCGGACGATGCCGCGCAACGCGCGCCGCAGGCTCTCGACCGGCATCCATTCGGCGGGGAGCCACCCGCAGCCGGGCTTGAGCAGGTCGGTCCCGGCTTCCAGCGACTGCCGCGACACCCAGAACGGGTCGACGGCCTGGTCGAGGCGCGGGCCGATCTCGGCCAGGGCCAGCGGCGCCAGGGGCGCTGCGACGTAAAAGCCGGAGCCGGGTCGCGAACGGATCGTCCCCTCGGCCGCCAGCCTGTCATAGGCCTCCACCACGGTCGACTTCGACACCTGCATGGTTTCGGCGAAGGCGCGGATCGAGGGAAGCCTCGACCCGGGGGTAAGGGAACGACGGGCGATGCGGTCGCGGATGGCCCCCATCACGCGTCCGACCCGTGTGCCCTCGGATTCGTTGGATGCCGATCGGTCCACCGTACTGCCACCTTCTCCAATACAGTTCGTCGAAATCGTAATGCACCGTCTCTGGAAAAGACAAGGGCTTCGGCGAACAGATGCGTCGAAACGAAGGGCTGGGCTCGCGATGGACAAGACGACCGAAGGCTGGATCAACGGATTGCTGGGTGTGCTGATCTTCAGCGGCTCCTTGCCTGCGACGCGCGTCGCCGTGGCCGAGTTCGACCCGGTTTTCCTGACGACGGCGCGCGCGACGATCGCCGGTCTTCTCTCTGCCTTGCTGCTTGTCGCGATGCGGCAGAAGCGGCCGCAACGCGGCGATCTCGTTCCGCTCCTCATCGTGTCGCTCGGCGTGGTGGTCGGCTTCCCCCTGTTGACGGCGCTGGCGCTCAAGCACGTCACTTCGGCGCATTCGATCGTCTTCGTCGGGCTGCTGCCGCTGGCGACCGCGATCTTCGGGGTCCTTCGCGCCGGCGAGCGGCCGCGCCCGCTGTTCTGGCTGTTTTCAGGCTTCGGCAGCGCCCTGGTGGCGGGCTTCGCGCTTGTCCAGGGTTTCTCGGCGTCGCCGGCGGGAGACCTTCTGATGCTCGCGGCAATCGTGGTGTGCGGGCTCGGCTATGCGGAGGGTGCGAAGCTGTCGCGCAGGCTAGGCGGATGGCAGGTGATCTGCTGGGCCCTGGTGCTGTCGCTGCCCGTCATGGGCGTGCTGACGCTCGCCACTTCGCCGGCGTCATGGAACGGCATCGGCGAGCCGGCCTGGATCGGCCTCGCCTATGTGTCGCTCTTCTCGATGCTCATCGGCTTCGTCTTCTGGTATCGCGGTCTGGCGCTCGGCGGCATCGCCGGCGTTGGCCAGTTGCAGTTGCTGCAGCCTTTTTTCGGCCTGACTTTGGCGGCCTTCCTGCTCGGCGAAGCCGTGAGCATGCTGATGGTGGCCGTCACTGCCGCCGTCGTACTCTGCGTTGCCGGCTCCCGGCGTTTCGCGAAATAGCGGCAAGAACAAACATCTGAAGCATGTCGCCCGAATCCGATCCCGCGCGACATGCTTTAGGCGCGAATCAGATTCCCTCATCCGGCTTCGATGTTCTATTGTGGCGGGCTGCCATAGGGAGTCCGCTTGAATGCCCGTTATTTTCATCGTGATCGTCCTGCTCGTGGCAGCAGTGCTGTGGTGGTACCGGCGCAAGATGATCAAGGAAGCAGCCAACGACGTTGCCGACGTTCTCGGACGGGTACGCGGATCTGTTCGACGGGAACGGCTCGAAGGCAAGGACGAAGTATCGGCGCTCACGGCGATCGACGACCCGGTGGTTGCCGCCGCGACGCTCATCCTTGCCGTGGCAACCGACGGGCCGCGCATGACCAGGGAGCGCGAGCAGGCGCTGCGCAAGGTCATTGTCGGCGTGGCCGCCCAGGGCAAGGCCCATGACGCCATCGACTACGCGAAATGGGCGACCGGCCGGGTGGGCGACGCGGGCGTGGTGATCGACACGCTGGCGCCTCTCCTGCGCGAGCGGCTCAATGAAGCGGAAAAAGGCGACCTCATCACCATGACGCGGCGCGTCGCGACTGCCGGAGGCCCGCCGCTGCCGATGCTCGAGATGCGCATGCACAAGCTCCGCCAGAAACTGGGCGTGGTGGTGCACTGAGCAGGGCGCCGGCCGCAGGAGGCTGCACCTCCGGGCGCCGCTGCGATGCCTGCAAATCCGCCATCAAGGCATTCGTCCAAAGAAAGCAGAGGCAAGGAAAGCCCCAGGATGTCTGCCGCATCGTCCGGTGCCAGAATCAAATCAGGATTCGAAAAATGTTGACGTGGACAAGGTCCTGCCCATAGGAGGGAGACAGCCGAAAGCAGGTCGGAGGTAGGAATGACGAGGTGGGAAGTGCCGTTGCCGGATCCCCGTCTTCATCAGTCAAAGCTTCAGGTGCGTCCCGAGTGGATCGACACCAACAATCATATGAATGCCTGCTACTATCTGGCCATCGTCAAGGAGCCGGCGATGGCGGCGCATGATTCCTGGGATTATGGCGAGGACTTCCGCAGGCGTACCGGGGAGTCGAACTTCGTGATCGACGCCGACGTCGCCTATTTGCGGGAGATGCTTCTGGGTGACGAAATCACCGTGACCACGCGCCTGGTCGAGGTGGACGACAAGCGCATCCGGGTGCTGTTCGAGGTGATCAACACATCGCGCAACTTCCTTGCGGCCTTGGTTCAATACCGGATCATCCATGTTAGGCTCGGGCCACCGCCCAAGGTGGTATCGATGCCGGCCGATCTCCATCAACGATTGCAGGAGCAGCTGGCTCTGCATCGATCCGTCCCGTTGCCCGACGGCGTCCAGAGGTTGAAGGGTTTCGAACGTTCACGTGCGAGCTAGGAAGAGCGCGATTGCCATGGCCCATACTCGTTCCCGCGCTCCGCAGGATGTCGCACTCCCGCCGGCGCCGCCCCCCCGGAACTCCGGCAAAAGCAAGCCCGCGGCGGACGATCAGCGTGCCGCCGTGAGGAAGCTCAGGAAGGCCGAAGTAACGCGAAGCCGCATTGTCGATGCCGCCGCCCATGTGTTCTGCCGCAAGGGCTATGCCTTGACGCGGCTCAGCGACATTGCCAAGCGCGCGCGCACCCAGACCGGCAGCATCTATTACCATTTCGAATCACGTGAGGCGATCGTGGCCGAGGTGCTGCGCGTCGCCAATCAGCGGACCCAGGATCGGGTCATCGACGCGATCAACGCGCTGCAGCCGGATGCCGACGTGCGCGACCGCATCACCGCGGCGATCCATGGCCATCTCGAGGTGGTCCTTGCCGGCGATGAGTACATTGCCGCGCATATGCGCATCTTCGACCAGCTTCCGGCCAGGCTGCGCGAGCGATTTCTCCGTGTCCTCGACGAGAACGCCCAGCTCTGGCGCGCGCTGCTCAACGAGGCCAGGGAGGAGGGGCTCGTCCGCGACGACGTCGATCTATCGGTGATCCGGTTGCTGCTGATCGGCATGATGAACTGGTCGGTGGAATGGTACCGGCAAGGCCGCCTGACGCCATCGCAGATCGCGGACCAGGTCACCATCCTGCTCTTCGAGGGAATCCGCCGACGCTAAAGCATGTCGCGCAAGTTGATTTGCGCGACATGCTTCGCGCTAATGGTTTCGTGCATGTGGTTACCCAAACCGCTGCACGGTCGGGTGAACGCATCGGCCGAATTTTGCCTCTTTTGCCAAGGGTTTCTAGAGAGTCCCGGACGTGGTCAAGGCAGGGCAAAGCTGCATCTCCGTCACGCGAAAAATCCGAATTCGAATTCGAATTCGATTGACAGCCACGGTCCCGCTGTGATGATCTCCCTCGCGTCGCCGGGGGGAGAGCCCGCGATCGGGTGGCTGCCACGCCCGCCATCACCAGGGAGGATATGGAATGTCTTCGATCTCTCGTCGCACCTTCGTGGGCGCCGGCGCCGCGGCCATCGGGGCAGCCGCGACCGGCTTCACCACCAGGGCATGGGCCCAGTCCAAGGATCCGATCCGCATCGGTATCCTCTTGCCGCTTTCAGGCGCGCAGTCGACCTATTCGGCGGACTGCCAGTTGTCGGCGCAGATCGCCGTCGACCAGATCAATGCCGCCGGCGGCATCATGGGACGCACGCTGGAGATCATCTATCAGGACGACAAGGCGAACCCCAATGCGGCGATTGCGGCGGCCAAGGAGCTGACCGGGCAGGGGATCAATCTCGTGATCGGCGGCCTGAACACGCCTTCGGCCCTTTCGGTCGCGGGTATCATGCCGGAATCGAAGAGCGTCTTCATGACGATCGGCTCGGTGGCCGACTCGTTGACGCACGAGTCCTTCAACCGCAACTTCTTCCGCATCACCGACAGCGCCTACAGCCGGGCCCAGGCGCAGGCGCAACTCGTCGCTGAACGGCATCCGGACGTTACGAACTGGGGCGGTATCCTGCCCGACGTCGAATTCGGGCACGCCTTGTGGCGCTCCTATTCGGCGGGGCTGAAGAAATTCTATCCGAGCATTGCCAAGACGGAGGTCGAGATCACGGACCCGGTTCTGTTCAAGTGGGGGGCGATCGATTTCAAGAACCAGATCGCCAGCCTCGTGCGGCAACCGGTTCAGGGGCTCTACCAGTCGCTTACCGGCGAAGACCTGCTGACAATGCTCAACCAGGCCCGGCCTTTCGGGCTCGCCAAGAAGGTCAAGGTCTTCATGGATCTCAGCGGCGAGATCCTGTTCGCGAAGACGCTGAAGCAGAATCTGCCGAACAATTTCTGGTCCGGGAGCCACTGGTACTACGAATCCTACCAGGACATCAAAGCCGGACGCGAGCTCTACGAAGCCTATGTCCAGCGAACCGGAGACAAGGTTCCCACCGGCTATGTCGGACCGGCCCATATGGCGATCACCGCTTATGCTCACGCCATACAGGCCGCCGGCAACACGGAGACGGACGCCGTCATCGCCGCGCTCGAGAATGTCAATTTCGAGAGCGCCAAGGGGCCGCTTTCCTTCCGCAAGGAAGACCATCAGGTCGTCGCCGATATTAACATCATCAAGCTCGGCCCGAAGGAAGAGGAGCCCGGCTGGGCCGTCGAAAGCCATGTCAAGCTGCCGGGCGCCGACCTTCTCGGGCCGGCGACGCCGGGCAAGGCGATCGTGGTGGAATAGCAGAAGCGACGAGCGAGGCGGCGATCGCTGCCCTATGGGAAGGTATTCGCATGGCATTCAAGGGTCTCGAGGGCAAGGTCGCCGTGGTGTCCGGCGGCGCTGGGGCCATCGGGTCGGCGGTCGCGGCCCGGCTGCTCGAGGAAGGGTGCTCCGTCGTGCTGGCCGATCGCAACGCCGATGCGCTCGCCGCGATCGCGGAGCGCTACGCCGGCGCCAAGCTGGCCACGGCACAGGCCGATCTGGCGGACGAGCACGGCGCGCAATTCGTGATCGACCGGGCGGTCGAGATCTTCGGCGGGATCGACTTGCTGGCCAACGCGATCGGCATCCTAGGTCCCTCGGGTCCGATCACCAGCCTCAGCCCCGAGGACTTCGACCTGATCTATCGCGTCAACGTCCGTGGCGTCTTCCTGACGATGCGCGCCGCCTTGCTGCAGATGATCAAGCAGGGGCGCGGCGGCGCGGTCGTCAATTTCGCCAGCGTCGCGGCGCTGAAAGCGCGCGCCGATCGGGCGCTCTACGGCGCCTCGAAGCGGGCGGTCGTCGCGTTGAGCAATTCGGCGGCGCTGGAGAACGCGCGCCACGGCATCCGGGTCAATGCCATCGCACCCGGCGTGATCAACAGCCAGATGACGGTCGATCTTGCCGCAACGGCGGGCGCCGGCGCCTGGGGCAGCGGTTTTCGCGCGATCGAACGCAATGGAGAGCCGAGCGAAGTCGCCGCGCTCGTCGCTTTCCTGCTGAGCGAGGAGGCCAGCTACAACACCGGCGGTGTCTACACTGTGGATGGAGGGATCATCACATGAGCGCGGATCAGCCAAGAAGCCCCGCACCGGTCGCCACGACGACGGATTTCACGGGCAAGCTCGCCGTCGTCACCGGTGCGGCCAACGGCATCGGGCGCGCCTCGGCCATCCACTTCGCGCGCCACGGCGCCGACGTCGTCGTCATCGATCTCCAGGAAGAGGCGTTGGACGGAACGGCGGAGGAGATCCGCAAGCTCGGCAAATCCGCCCATCCGATGCTGGTCGACTGCTCCAAGCACGAGGCGATCGTCGATGCTTTCGCCCGGATCGACAAGGACGTCGGAACGGTCGAGATCCTGCTCAACAATGTCGGTCAAAGCGCGCGCGAGCGTGCGTCGGAGTTCTGGTGCTCCGAGCCGGAAGTGTGGAACTTCATCATCAATCTCAACCTGATGTCGATGATGAGCTGCTGCCGCCAGGTGGTGCCGGGGATGCGCGAGCGCGGCCGCGGCAAGATCGTCTCGATCGCATCAGAAGCGGCCTATATGGGATCGCAGGGGGTGGCCGACTATGCGGCCGCGAAGGCCGGCGTCATCGGCCTGACGCGGTCGCTCGCCCGCGAGCTCGCACCGTTCCAAGTGAACGTCAATGCCGTCTGCCCCGGGCCCATCCGCACCGCCGCGGCTGACAAGCTGCCGATCTGGGAAACCTATCTCAAGGAGACGCCGATGGCCTTCGCGGGCGACCCGCAGGACATCGCGAACGCCGTGATCTTCTTCGCCAGCGATCAGAGCCGATACGTCACCGGTCAATCGCTCATCGTCAATGGCGGCCGCTGGTGGAGCTGAACCGCAACCGTTCGTCGGAGGAGACGACAAACATGCATGAAATTTCACGTCGGAAGCTTTTGGCCGGAATCTCGGCCGGCGCGGCGCTGGCGGGTCTGAAATTCAGCCCCGCATTGGCCCAGGAAGGGCCGATCAGGCTCGGCTTCCTCGGCCCGCTCTCGGGCGCGCAGGAAATCAATGGCGCGCCGGCCTTGTTGGGCGCTCAGATCGCGGCGGCGCAGATCAATGCCGCGGGCGGCATAAACGGGCGCATGATCGAGATCGTCGCCCGCGACGACAAGGCGACCGGACAGGAGGCGGTGGCGCAGGCGCAGTCGCTGTTCGGCGAGGGCGTCAAGCTCATCTTCGGCTCCATCCAGACTGCTGTGGTGCTTGCGGTGGCACCGCTCCTCGAGCAGAACGATGCCGTCCTGATCTCTTGCGCGGCAATCGCCGATACCCTGACCCATGAGGGCTTCGTCCCGAAGTACTTCCGGATCAGCGACAATTCCTACATGCGCTATCGTGGCCTGGCGCGGGTCATGGCCGAGAAGTATCCCGATATCACCAGCTGGACCGGCATCTTCCCGGACGCGGCCTACGGCCACCAGTCCTGGGACGGCTTCACGGACGGGCTCAAGGAATTCTATCCGGCGATCGCCAAGAAGGACGTGGAAATCGTCGATCCCGTCCTGACCAAATTCGGCGCCACGGACTTCAAGTCGCAGCTGAACACCCTGGTGCGTTCCCGCGCGACCGGCCTGTTCAACAACACCAATGGTTCCGACGCCGTCACCCTGCTCGCGCAAGGGGCCAATCTGGGGCTCAATCGCAAGTTCAAGGCGATCGCCGACGGCGCCAACGAGTTCAACGTGCCCAAGGCGCTCGGCGCCCGCATGGTGCCGAATTTCTGGACGGCGATGCACTGGTACTATGGCGCCTATCAGGACAACCCGCTCGGCAAGCAGCTCTACGAGAGCTATGTCGAGAAGACCGGCGACAAGTTCCCGCCCGGCTATCTGGAGCAGGGACATGCGGCCGTGCTTGCCTACGCGAAGGCGATCCAGGCAGCCGGAGCTACCGAAGGTGCTGCCGTCGCGAAGGCTATGGAAGGCATGGAATTCGACACGGCCAAGGGCAAGCGCGTCTTCCGCAAGGAGGATCACCAGGCGATCGTGGACGTCAACTACATCACTTTCGCCACCGGCGAGGGCGATCCGGGTTGGAGCGTGTCCGATTTCGTGCTCACGCCCGGGGCGGATCTGATCGAGCCGCCTTCTCCCGGCCAGCCGGTGCAGTTCAAGTTCAAGTAAGAGGAACTGGAGGTCTGCCATGATGCGGCAGGATGTCAGCGGCTGGATGATCCGCTGGGACGAAGGAAGAGCGGCGCGGCTGAAAGCCGAGGGCGCCTGGGCCGACAAGACGATCGTCGACTATGCTCGCGATATCCAGGCCGAGGACCCGCAGCGGGTGCTGGTCGTCGATCGCGACCGTCCGTTCACCGTGACGCAGCTTCTCGACGAGGCCGAGAAGCTCGCCACGGCGCTGGTAAAGCGCGGCTACAAGCCGGGCGACACGATCTCCTTCCAGCTGCCGAATTGGTACGAAAGCGTCGTGATCAGCCTCGCCGCCGTCATGGCTGGGCTGATCGTCAACCCGCTGGTGCCGATCTACCGCGACATGGAAGTCGGCTTCATGCTGCGCGACTGCCGCAGCAGGATGATCCTGATCCCATCCAACTTCCGCAAGTTCGACTATGTCGAGATGATGCGCCGGCTCATGCCGACGCTCGAGGCGCCCATCGACGTCGTCGTGCTTCGTGGCGGGCCAGGTGAATTTCTCGGCTACGATGCCCTTCTCGAGGAAGGCCGGGACCGCATGGATCTCCCCGGCTCCGACCCCGATGCGCTCAAGATGATCATGTACACGTCCGGCACGACCGGGCGCGCCAAGGGCGTCCTGCACAGCCACAACTCGATCCAGGCGGAGAACCGGATGCGCCTGACGCATCTCGATCTCAAGCCGGGCGAGGTGATGTTCAATCCGTCGCCCGTGACGCATGTGACCGGCGCGCTCTATTCCCTGATGCTGCCGTTCACCTGCGGCATCACGACCGTCATGCTCGATGTCTGGGAGGTCGAGCTCGGGCTCGAGATGATGCGCCGGTACAAGGTCAATGGCATCGTCGCGGCCACCATCTTCCTGCAGGCGCTGGTCGAGGAGGCGAAGAAGCGCGGCGAAACCCTGCCGGACCTGCGGTTCTTCCTGTGCGGCGGCGCACAGGTGCCGCCGGACCTCATCCGTGAGGCCGCACGCGTCTTCCCGAACTGCATCCCCTCCCGCATCTACGGATCGACCGAAGTGCCGTGCATCACGGCCGGCGTGAACGATCGGGCGCAGCTGGAACTGGGTGCCGCGACCGATGGCCAGGTCTGGATGGCGGACGCGAAGATCGTCGACGTGGTGACCGGCGAGACGCTGCCGAAGGGCGAAGAGGGCGAGATCCTCGCCCGCGCCCCGCAGATGTTCCTCGGCTACGCGCATTCCGAGGACAATGCCGATGCCTTCGACGCCGAGGGCTATTTCAAGATGGGAGATCTCGGGCGGTTCGTCGGGGACGATTTCATCGTCGTCACCGGCCGCAAGAAGGATCTGATCATCCGCGCCGGCGAGAACATCAGCCCCAAGGAAATCGAGGACATTCTGTTCAACCATCCGGCGGTCGCCGACATCGCGATTGTCGCAATGCCGCATCCGCGTACCGGCGAGATGGCTTGCGCCTTCGTCATCCCGCGCGAGGGCACGTCGATCGACCTGGAAGAGATCAAGCGCTACCTGATTGGAGTGGGCACTGCCATGCAGAAGATACCCGAGCGCCTCGAGATTGTCAGCGAATTGCCGCGCACAAGCGTCGGCAAGGTGCGCAAGGATGTTCTTCGTCAGAAAGCCAGGGAACTCGCGCAAACGGAGCAGGCGGCATGAGCGCGGGGCGTCTGCAGGGGCGCAGGATCGTCATCACTGGCGCTGCCGCGGGGATCGGTCGCGCCACCGCCGAATTGTTCGCGGCCGAGGGCGCCGCCCTCGCCTTGCTCGACCAGAGCACGGAGGGGTTGAGAGGTTTGAGCGGCGAGGCGATCGCGGTCGATGTGGCGAGCGAGGCCTCGGTGCGCAGCGCGATCGCGCGTGCGGCCGGCGTCATGGGCGGTATCGACGGCCTCGTGAATGTCGCAGGCGTCTTCCCTGTCGCGCGACTGGAGGACACGACACTCGATCTCTGGCAGCGGACGCTTTCGGTGAACCTCACCGGGCCTTTCCTCGTCACCCGGGAGACGGTTCCGCATCTGCGGGCAACCGGCAAGGCGACCGTTGTGAATCTGGCCTCGGCCTCGGCCATCGTGCCGTTCCCCGAGCTTTCGGCTTACGGCGCGAGCAAAGGGGGTGTCATCACCCTGTCCAAGGTCTGGGCGTCGGAGCTCGGACCGAACATCCGCGTCAACGTCGTATGCCCGGGCATGACGCGGACCCGCATGGTTTCGGACTGGCACCCTGACGAGGACAAGCTCGCCGCCACCGCGAAGGCGACCTATGCGCTGCAGCGGATCGCCGAACCGGGCGAGGTCGCGAAGGCGATCCTCTTCCTGACTTCCGAGGAGGCGAGCTTCACGACCGGCAGCACGATGATGGTCGACGGCGGCAGAACCTTCTACTAATTTTCTAAACAAGATTCTAATTCGAAAATGAGAGGGCGCTATGGACCTCAGATTCACGGATGAGGACGAGGCGTTTCGCGCCGAAATCCGTTCCTTCCTGCGCGGCGCCGTGCCGGCGGACATGGCGCGGCGGACGCGGCAAGGTGTCCACACCAGCAAGGAGGACCTGAAGCGGTGGAACCGGATCCTTTACGAAAAGGGCTGGTCGGCCGCGCATTGGCCAAGGGAATATGGCGGCACGGGTTGGTCGCCGCTCCACATCTACCTGTTCGAGGAGGAGTGCGCGGCCGCCGATGCGCCATTCCTGAGCTATTTCGGCCTGCGCCTCATCGGCCCGCTGCTCTATACGTTCGGCACGCCGGAGCAGAAGGAACGCTATATCGAAGACATACTGAGCGGGGAGACCTTCTGGTGCCAGGGCTTCTCCGAGCCTTCGGCGGGCTCAGACCTCGCCGCGGTGAAGACCACGGCGGTGAAGGACGGCGAGGATTGGGTGATCAGCGGCCAGAAGCTGTGGACCACCGAAGCGCATTACGCCGACAAGATGTTCTGCCTGGCGCGCACCGATCCCGATGTGAAGCCCCAGAAGGGCGGCCTGACGATCTTCCTGTTCGACATGGATCAGCCGGGCATCACGGTCCGCCCGATCTACACGATCGATGAGGGACACAGCGTCAACGAGGTCTTCCTCGACAATGTCCGGGTGGGCGCAAGCGACATTCTGGGCGGTGAGCTCGGGCGTGGCTGGGATCAGGCCAAGTTCCTGCTCGGCAACGAACGGGTCACGAACGCGCAGGTGCCGCGCTCGAAACGCGACCTGGAGCTGCTGAAGCAGGTCGCGCTCGAGGAGCGGGAGGCGGACGGCGGGTCGATGTTCGATCAGCCCGACATCCGCCAGCGGATCGCCCAGCTGGAGATCGATCTCGCGGGACTGGAGTGGTCGGTCCTGCGCGAGCTCTTCAACGGGCATGGCGCCCGCAGCGCGCCCATCGCCTCGGGCCTCAAGATCGTCGGAAGCGAGATCCAGCAGCGCATTTCGACCCTTGCTGTCGATCTGCTCGGCGCCAAGGGCCTCGCTGTCAATCACGAAGGCCAGCAGACCAACGATCTGCCCGGCGATGCGCCGGACTACGCGCCGGGTCTCGCGGCGCGCCAGCTCTTCCTGCGCGCAGCCACGATCTATGCCGGCACCAACGAGATCCAGCGCTCGATCATCGCCAAGCAGGTGTTCGACATGTGAGTGGCGCGCCAGCGCCGCAACGGAAATACGAGGATAGGCATTTGGACTTTTCGCTGACCGAGGAGCAACGCTTGCTGCGCGACAGTGTCTCGCGCTTCGTTGCCGACGACTATGATTTCCAGGCGCTGCACGCCCGTCCGGCCGAGAACGGGCTGCGGGCCGATCACTGGCGCAAATTCGCCGAGCTCGGCTGGCTGGCGCTGACCGTGCCGGAAGAGGACGGCGGTCTGGGCGGAAGACTGGAGGATGCCGCGCTCCTCTTCGAGGAGATCGGCAGGGGGCTCGTCGATGCGCCGCTGCTTGCCACGATGCTTTCGGCCACGATCATCGCACAAGGTGCTGGATTCGCCGATCGAGCGTCCGTTCTCGAAGCCATCATGGCCGGCCAACGGCGCATCGCATTGGCGCTGGAAGAGGCAGGCTCGCGCTACGATCCGACGGCGGTCGCGACGAGGGCTGCGATCAACGGCAGCGGCGATTATCGTCTGCAAGGGCGCAAGGTCGTCGTGCTGGACGGAGCGAGCGCGGACGCGTTCCTCGTCTCGGCGCGGATCGACGAGGCCGACGGGCGGTCCGGCATCGCGATCCTCTTCGTTCCGGCTGACGCCGACGGCCTGGAAATCCGCCGTTACCGCCTGATCGATGGCCGTCACGCGGCCGATCTCGGCTTTGAGGACGTGCACATCCCGCAGGGCAATCTTGTCGTTGCGCCATCGCAAGGCTCCTCGGTGCTGCGCGAGGCGGTCAACCGCGCTTCGATCCTGCTTGCCGCCGAGGCCCTGGGAGCGATGGAGGCGGCGATCGAGATCACCGCCGACTATCTGCGCACGCGCCGGCAGTTCCGTCGGCCCCTGAGCGAATTCCAGGTGCTCACCCATCGGCTGTCGAACATGTTCGTGACAGCGGAGAATGCGCGCTCGATGGTCTATCGCGGCCTATCCGCGATGAACGGACCTGTCGAAGAGCGGGACAAGGCGATCTCGGCGACCATGGTCGCGGTCATCCAGGCGGGTGAATATGTCGGCGGGAACGCGGTCCAGCTCCACGGCGGCGTCGGCATGGCCGAGGAGAATGTCATCGGCCACTTCTACAAGCGGCTGCGGGCCATCGGCAAAAGCTACGGCGATCTGCACTGGCACATGAGCCGCTATACGCGGCTGCTACAAACCTGAACGACCCTGGGGAGAACCATGAAGATAGAGGAATTCAAGTCGCTGCGGGTGGATGTCGTCGATCGCGTCGCGACCATCACGCTCAACCGGCCCGAGATGCTGAACGCCGTGGACGGTGTGCTGCATCGCGAACTGAAGCACGTATTCCGGGTCGTCGCCGATGATCCGGCCTCCGATGTCGTGGTTCTGACCGGTGCGGGCCGCGGCTTCTGCTCCGGTGGCGATCTCGACTGGATGCAGGCGATGATCGACGATGGCGGCAGCTTCAACGCCATCATCGAGGAAGCGAAATCCATCGTCTTCTCGATGCTGGAGATGCCGAAGCCGATGATATGCCGCATGAATGGCGATGCGATCGGGCTCGGCGCAACGCTCGCGGTGTGCTGCGACATGGTCGTTGCGGATGAAAATGCCCGCTTCGGCGATCCGCATGTCCGCGCCGGCCTCGTCGCCGGCGATGGGGCGGCGGTCATCCTGCCTTTCATCATCGGCCATCTGCGCGCCAAGGAGATGCTGCTGACCGGCACGATCATGACAGCGCGCGAGGCGCAGGCGATGGGGCTGATCAACCACGTCGTGCCGACCGCGGAACTCGACGATCGTGTCGCGATGCTTGCCGGCCGGATGCTGAATGGCGCCACCCAGGCGATCCGATTCACCAAGATCGCCCTCAACCGCATGCTGCGAAAATCCGCCCAGGACCAGATGGACGTCCTGATGGCCTATGAGGCGCTGTCGAGCCGCACCCGCGATCATGCCGAGGCCGTGGCGGCGTTCCGCGACAAGCGCAAACCCCGGTTTACAGGAGCTTGAGCCTTGGCCGATCCGATCCGCCTACGCCAGATCTGCCTCATCGTTCCGGCGCTTGAACCGGTCATCGACGAGCTGATGCTCGTGCTCGGGCTCAAGGTATGCTACGGCAAGGCCGATCTCAGCCGCTACGGCGTTCCCTACATGCCGCCGCCGGCGCACCAGGCCGCCTTCTTCCAGCAGCACGGACTGGCGAGCGCGCTGCTGCCGATCGGCGACACGTTCCTCGAACTCGTCTGCCCGACCCGCGCCGATACCCCGGCGACACGCTTTCTGGAGCGACGCGGATCGGGCGGCTACATGGTGATCACCGAAGTGGGTGCCACCGAGCCGTTCCGCGACCGCATCGCCAAACAGGGTGTGCGGCTCGCCGGGACCGTCGATTACCCGACCTATAACGAACTACAGGTCGACCCGCGCGATATCGGTGCGTCGATGCTGTCCTTCTCGGTCCAGAAGGAAGGCAAGCCCTTCGACGGGGGCTGGTATCCCGCCGGCGCGAGTTGGCGCGAAAGAGCGGCGCCGGGTTTCACGGCCATCCGTCGCGCCGAGATCTCCGCCCGCGACCCCGGAAAGATCGCCGCAGCATGGTCGGCTCTGATCGGCCGTCCTGTCAGCATCGATGGCGCCGCCCATGTGATCGGGCTCGATCGCTCCGAGATCCGTTTTGTGCCTTCCGTCGACGGGCAGGATCGCCTCACCGCCGTCGATGTCGAAATGGCCGACTTTGCCGCGGCGCTCGAGAGAGCCCGAGGACAGGGCGTCGCCGATGGCCCTGACATCGTCATCGGCGGCATAGCCATCAGGGAGGAAAAGCCATGGGGCTGATCGATGTCTCCTTTGCCCTGATCAACGGCATGGCGACCGGGATGGCGATCTTTCTCGTCGCCGCCGGTCTGACGCTGATCTTTGGCATCCTGAAGATCCTGAACTTCGCGCATGGCGCCTTCTTCATGGTCGGCGCCTATCTGTCCTATACGATCGTCGGCAGCAATCCTTCGTCGGTCTGGGTTTTCGTGCTCGCCGCGCTGGCGGGCGGCGTGGTGGTGGCGGGGCTCGGCTACGTCACGGATCTCGTCGTGCTGCGACGGCTTCGCAACGTCGACGAGGCGTTCATGCTGATCGCGACCTTTGCCGTGCTGCTGGTCTGTTCCGGCATTGTCAAGCTGATCTGGGGCGTCAATTACGCTTCCATCAATCCGCCCCCCGGCATCGACGGCGCGCTGATCGTCGGCGACCTGTTCGTGCCATCCTATTCGATCTTCGTGATCGTCTGCGGGATCGTGATCTTCCTGGTCCTGGACTTCGCCATCCGCCGCACCTGGATCGGCAAGATGCTGCAATCGATTGCCGTCGACAGCTGGATGGCGGGCCTTCTCGGCATCAACGTGCCGGTGGCCTTGAGCGCGACCGTGATCATCAGCTTCCTGCTGGCCGGGCTGGCGGGCGGATTGCTGCTCGCCAACCAGACCTTGTCGCCCATCCTCGGCGACAGCTATCTCCTGCTCGCCTTCATGGCGGTTGTCATAGGCGGGCTCGGAGACGTACGCGGCGCCTTTATCGCCGCGATCCTGCTCGGGCTCATCGAGAGCGCGAGTTCGCTGATCATGCCGGACATGCCGGGCATGGCCACCTACCTGTTCGTCATCCTGTTCCTTTTGGCGAAGCCGCAAGGGCTGTTCGGAGGGCAAGGCATATGACCGGCCTCAAGATCCTCGCAGGCGTGATCTGTGTCATCGCCTTCGCGACATTGCCTTACTGGGCCAACCAGGGCATCATGTTCCTGGCCGGCCTCGCGCTGATCGAGATCGTTTTCGCGCTGGCCTGGAACCTGCTTTTCGGCTTCACCGGCCTCGCCAGCTTCGGCCACGCGGCGTTCTTTGCGATCGGCGCCTATCTGACCGGCTATGTCCTGAAGACCGCGTTCGGCGTTCCGTTTCTGCTCCTCATCCTGGCGTCCGGCGTGGCCGGCGCGCTGGTAGCCGCCGTGATCGGCCTGGTGCTCCTGCGCCGCACGACGGGTATCCACCTGGCGATCTTCACGCTGGCTCTGGCCGAAGTGCTGCGGCTTTTCATCGGCTACAGCACCGCGCTCGGCCGCGAGGACGGGCTGGCCTCCATTCCACGGCCGATGCTCGAACTCGGCCTGGCGACGATCGACATCACGTCGGGCAATGCGTACTACTGGTTCATCTGCGTCGCGGCATTGGTCCTCGGCGCAATCCTGTGGGTCATCTGCCATGGTCCTTTCGGCCGCGTGCTTGTGAGCATCCGCCAGGATCCCGAGCGCACGGCCTTCATGGGGGTCAATGTACGCGGCTATCGGCTGACTGCCTTCGTGCTTTCGGGCGGCTTTTCGGCTACGGCAGGTGCGCTCTACGCGCCTTGGGCCCAGATCGTGACGCCGGAAACGGGGCACTGGATCCATTCGACACAGCCGATGCTGGCGGCGCTGCTGGGTGGAGCGCAATCCTTCTGGGGCCCCGTGATCGGCACGTTGATCTTCTCGGTCATCAATTATCTCACCCGAAACCTCATCGGCCTTTCCGAGGTGGTGATCGGGGTGGTGCTGCTGTTCATCGTGCTCGCCGCGCCGAACGGGGTCGTCGGACTGCTCAACTTGATCCGGCGCCGCATCGGTCAGGCAGGCCCGTCTCACGCGACCGGCGCCACCGAAGCCAGGAGCGCGTCATGACCAACATCCTGGAAGTCGAAGACGTCCGCAAGAACTATGGCTCGCTCGAGGTGATCAAGGGCGTCACGCTCGACGTCGTGAAAGGAGAGACCTTCGCCATCATCGGGCCGAACGGCGCCGGAAAGACAACCATGTTCAAGGTCATGACCGGCGAGGCAAAGCTCAACAGCGGGACGATCCGCTACAAGGGGCGGGACATCTCGACCATGGCGGAGCATGAGCGGGTTCGTCTCGGCATCGGCCGCACATTCCAGGTGGCGCGGATCTATCCGGACGTCACTGTCCTCGACAACATCGTGGTCGCCATCGAGGCGCGGCGAAGGGCGCGCGGCGAACAGCCGCCGCGCTGGTTCAACGTGGCGGCGCGCGGCGACATCGTCGCGGAGGCGATCGAACAGCTGCGCGGGCTGGGACTGGTCGACAAGCGCGACATGGAAGCCCGGTTTCTCTCGCATGGCGACAAGAAGCGCCTCGAGCTCGGCATCGCCCTGGCCGGCGTGCCGGAAGTGCTGATGCTGGACGAGCCGACCGCCGGTATGTCGCCGCAGGATCGTGTCGCCACGACCGAACTCATCCTGCGCCTTCGCGACGAGAAGAAGATGACGGTGGTCATCACCGAACACGACATGGACGTGATCTTCGAGCTTGCCTCGCGAATCCTGGTCCTCAACCACGGCGAGGCCATCGCGGTCGGCACGATCAAAGAGATCCGCGCCAATCCGATGGTGCAGGACGTCTATCTCGGCAAGGAGATGTATGGTGCTGAAGGTTGACAAGATCGACGCTTTCTACGGCGACAGCCAGATCCTGCATGCCGTCTCGCTGGCCGTCGAGGATGGCGGCCGTGTCGCCGTCGTCGGCCGCAACGGCGCGGGCAAGTCGACGCTCCTGAAGAGCATCATGAATGCCGGCCCCCTCGTCAGGGGAAGCGTATTCTGGCAAGGCTCGGATTTCGGCTCGACGCCCACTTTCAAGCGCGTGCGCCAGGGCCTGGCGCTGGTGCCGGAGGATCGGCGCATCTACAGCCACGTCACGGTGCGCGAGAACATGGCAATGTCGGCCCATGGGGTGCGCGCGGGCGAGAAGCCGATCGATCCGGACGAACTGATCGAACGTTTTCCCATGCTGAAGCCGATCCGTGATCGGCCCGGCGGCCAGCTTTCCGGCGGCCAGCAGCAGATGGTGGCCGTGGCTCGCGCGATTGCGGCGAGGCCCAGGCTGATGATGCTCGACGAACCGACCGAGGGCCTCGCGCCGGTCATCATCGAGCAACTGGCGAAGGACATCGTCGGCGTCTGCCGCGACACCAAGGCCGGCCTGCTGCTTTGCGAGCAGAATCTCTGGTTCGCGCGCCAATGCACTGAGCGCCTTTACGTCATCGATACCGGTCAGATCGTATTCGAAGGGGACTGGGCTGCGCTCGAGGCCCGACCTGAGATAAAAAGCCGGTATCTGGCTGTGTGAACCGGGTTGATGACATGATCGATAGGGTAAAGGATGCCGGTCGCTACGACTACGTCGTCGTAGGCGCCGGCTCGTCGGGCTGCGTGCTGGCGAACCGACTTTCTGCCAGGGAAACGAACCGCGTGCTCGTTCTGGAGGCGGGCGGGCTCGACAATTGGATATGGTTCCACATCCCGGTCGGGTATCTCTTCGCGATCGGCAATCCGCGCGCGGACTGGATGTTCGAGACGGAGACCGAGGCCGGGCTGAACGGCCGCGCCTTGCCTTATCCGCGCGGCAAGGTCATCGGTGGCTCTTCGGCCATCAACGCGATGATCTACATGCGTGGACAGGCGGCCGATTACGACAATTGGCGCCAGCTCGGTCTCGATGGCTGGGGCTGGGAGGATGTCCTGCCCTTCTTCCTGAAGCATGAGGATCATCTCGCGCCACCCAACGCCATGCACCGGTCCGGCGGAGAGCTGAGGGTCGAGCCGCCGCGCGTTCGCTGGGACATACTGGACGCCGTTCGCGATGCAGCCGAGACGCTGGGCATCCGCAAGATCGACGACTTCAACGCCGGGGACAATGAGGGCTCGTCCTATTTCGACGTGAATCAGAAGCTCGGCCGTCGCTTCAGCGCGGCGCGCGCCTTCCTGAAGCCCGCGCTGAAACGACCGAACCTGCGGCTGGAAACCGCCGCCCATGTGGAAAGCATCGTGTTCGAGAACGGCCGGGCAAAGGGGGTCGTTTTCACGCAGAACGGCGAACGGCAGCTTGCGAGTGTCGACGGCGAAGTGATCCTGTCCGCAGGCGCGGTCGCTTCTCCGACCATCCTCGAGCGCAGCGGCGTCGGCAGCGCAAAGCGCTTGTCGGATCTCGGCATTCCGGTGACAGCCGACGTGCCGGGCGTCGGCGAGAACCTGCAGGATCATCTCCAGATCCGCCCCGTCTTCAAGGTGAGTGGCGTCCGGACGCTGAATACGGACTACGCCAACCTGTTCAGCCGCGCGATGATGGGCGTGAACTATGCGCTGCGTCGGCGTGGTCCCCTGACCATGGCGCCGTCCCAACTGGGCATCTTCGCCAAGTCGTCCGAGCGTTACGCGACGGCCAACCTCGAATTCCACATCCAGCCGCTGTCGCTCGACAAGTGGGGAGACGGTCTCCACCGCTTCGGGGCCTTCACCGCGAGCGTCGCCAATCTGCGTCCGTCCAGCCGCGGCAGCGTCCATATCCGCGGCGCAGGCGCCGACGAGAAGCCATCGATCCGGCCGAACTACCTGTCGACCGAAGAAGACCGGGAAGTCGCGGTGGAAAGCATTCGCCTGACGCGCCGCATCGTGGCGCAAGCGCCGCTCGCGCGCTTCCAGCCTGAGGAATACAAGCCAGGCCCGGCCCTGCAGAGCGACGCCGATCTCGTGAAGGCGGCAGGCGATGTCGCGACCACCATCTTCCATCCGGTGGGCACTGCCAAGATGGGAACGGCCGATGACCCGATGGCCGTGGTCGATGCCAGGCTGAGGGTGAGGGGCGTCCAGGGCGTGCGCGTCATCGATGCGTCGATCATGCCGCAGATCACCTCCGGCAACACCAACGCACCCTCCATGATGATCGGTGAAAAGGGTGCCGCGATGGTGCTGGAGGACCGAGGCTAAAGCATGTCGCACAACGGAGATTCGGGCGACGTGCCTTAGGCTATTGCTTTCTTGCATGCCCGCTCGCGAGTTGCCTCACTGTCCTGCCGGACATCTCTCCCCGCGTATAGGCCTATCGGCCTCACAGATGTCGAGCGGTACGGTGGGATGGGATGATGGCTGCCGTCGTTGCCGTTCGGCCGCTTCGTCCTGCCCGTTGGGTGGGTTGTCGACAGGTAACGGAATGGATCCTCGGATCAGCTCGCCCGCTGGCGCGGGCTCCCGTCCGAGGACGACGACCGCGTTGAAGGCTGCCCCAAATCGCCAACGTTGGCGATTGGCATCGACATGGAAGCTTGGTCATCCTCGGGCCGGCGCCGAGCGAAGAGGCGCTTGCCCGAGGCACTCCCTACTGTCCTTGGGACATCAGTCCTGCTTCGCCTTGCCATCCGGCTTGTTGAAATGGCCGAGCAGGTCCATCGGGACGGGGAAGACCACGGTGGAGGAACGCTCGCCGGCAACGTCGTGCAAGGCGGCGAAGTAGCGAAGCTGCATGGCCTGGGGCTCCGCGGCCAGCATTCGGCCGGCTTCGACGAGCTTTTCCGCCGCCTGCTGCTCGCCTTCGGCATTGATCACCTTGGCCCGGCGTAGCCGTTCGGCCTCGGCCTGCTTGGCGATGGCTCGGACCATGCTCTCGTTCAGATCGACGCGCTTGATCTCGACATTGGTCACCTTGATCCCCCAAGCGTCGGTCTGCTGGTCAAGGATTTCCTGGATATCACTGTTCAGCCTGTCGCGTTCGGCCAGCATCTCGTCGAGCTCGTGCTTGCCCAGAGCCGAGCGCAGCGTCGTCTGCGCGAGCTGGCTGGTCGCGGCCATGTAATCCTCGACCCGCAGGATCGCCCTTTCGGCGTCCACGACGCGAAAATAAAGCACGGCGTTGACCTTCACCGACACGTTGTCGCGCGAGATGACATCTTGCGACGGCACGTCCTGAACGACGACCCTCAGATCCACCTTCACCATCTGCTGAACGAAAGGAATGAGAATGATGAGGCCAGGACCCTTCACTCCGGTGAAACGGCCGAGCGTGAAGACCACGCCGCGCTGATATTCCCTCAATACACGGATCGCCGAGGCCAGGAACAGGACCACAAGGAGCGCGAGGACCAGATAGATGACGGAGCCGATCATCATGGCTGTTCTCCAATGCCTAAAGCATGTCTCCCCAAAGTGGGCACCGGTTTGGGGAGAAAGACATGCGTCAAGTCAAAGTTCTAAAGCGCGGGAGCGAATCTGAAAGATCGCCACGCGCTTTAGTGCATCCTGCAGCCAAGCGGGATCGCTTGGCGATGCAGCCGAATGACCCGGGCGGGATGGGCCGTCTATTCGGACGCATTCCGCTCTACCCGGCTCCGCCCAACGGAAAGCACAAGGCCCTGGATGCCTTTCACCTCGACGCTATCACCCCGCTTGAAATCCTCTTCGCCCCGCGCCCGCCAGAGCTCGCCCTGGGCAAGCACGTGGCCCTCTCCGTCCGACCAGTCGACGATCCTGGCCGGCAAACCCCTCATCGCTTCGGCACCGACGGGGGAGGGCTTCCGGCGGATGGCCCAGAGATAGCTTCCCGTCAGCACCGCGAAGCCAAGGGTGAGCGCCGCGGCGCCGCCGGTCACGAACCATGAGAGTTCGAAGCCCGGTCCCTCGATCCTGAGCAGCATCGCGGCGCCGAGTAGAAATGCGCCCACCCCTCCCAGGCCGAGCACCACCGTGGGATTGAACGTTTCGACCACCAGAAACACCAGACCGAGCAGCATCAGCGCCAGGCCGGTATAGTTTATCGGCAAGAGATTGAGGGCGTAGAGCCCGAGCAACAGGCAGATCGTACCGGCGACGCCGGGGGCCACGGCGCCTGGGCTCGCGAATTCGAAGACGAGGCCATAAAGCCCGACCATCATCAGCATGAGCGCGATATTGGGGTTGGTGATGATCGACAGCAGCTCGATAAACCAGCCCGGCTCGATCGCCTCGACCGTGACATCCCTGGTCGCAAGCGTCCTTTTCTCGCCCCCGACCTCCACCACCCTGCCGTCGACCATCTTCAGCAATTCATCGGAATTGCGAGCGACGATGTCGATGACCCGCTGCTGCAAGGCCGCGTTCGCCGACAGGCTGGCGGCCTCTCGCACCGCTTTCTCCCCCCAATCGGCATTGCGCCCGCGCAGTTCCGCCAGGCTGCGGATCAGGGCAACGGCATCATTTGTCTCCTTGGCCGCCATCGCGTCGCCGGATGGCGGCGGACCCTTGCCGTCCTTCTGGCCCGCGTCTTCATTGTTCTTGTCGCTCCCGCCGGGGAATGTCGGTTGCGGACCTCCGAGTTCCACCGGCGTCGCCGCGCCGATATTGGTGCCCGGCGCCATGGCCGCCACGTGGGTCGCGTAGAGGATATAGGTTCCGGCGCTGGCAGCATGGCCGCCGGCTGGCGCGACATAGCCCACGACCGGAACCGGCGAGGCGAGTATGTCGGCGATCATCTCACGCATGCTGGTGACGAGCCCGCCCGGCGTGTTCAGCTGCAGGATCAGGGCCTCCGCGCCGCGTTCGGCCGACAAGGCCAATGCTTCCTCGAGCTGCCTGGCGCTCGCGGGGCCGATGGCGCCGTCTATGGTGGTAGCAAGCACAAGCCTCGCCCCACCACCTTCTCCTCCCGCCGCAAGCGGGAGATTGGCAGCGAGATCTGCCACGAGAGCCGCGGCAAGAAGGGCCACATGCGCGCCGTTCACGCTCAATGCTCCATATCGAAGATATGGGTTGCTTGCGCCGAAAATCCATCAGGGACCGGGCGGCGATCACCTCGTTCGGATGTTCCACGACTTATAGCGGCGGCAACAAGGATTGACCTCTGGGCAAGCCTCTCATTTGCCTGCCGGCATATTCTCCCAGTCAGGACGGGGAGAATACCGATATCGTCTTCGCTTTCGCCAATCGCCAGCGGTTGGCGAGACCGCGCGGCCGTCATCTCTCTCCGCGCCTGTGCCCCTACTCACCCCTCGTGGGAGGACACCTTGGATGGTGAAATACATCGCGCAAGGCATTGACAGCTCAAAGCGCGGGATGGTGCTGGTGCCGGTTCGGCTACGTCGTTCTGCACCGTCGGGTGGGTTGCCCATAGGGTAACGGAATGGATCCTCGGATCAGCTCGCCCGCTGGCGCGGGCTCCCGTCCGAGGATGACGACGGCATTGAAGGCTTGCCGAAAATCACCAACGTTGGCGATTGGCATCGACATAGAAGCTTCGTCATCCTCGGGCGGGCGCCGAGCGAAGCGATGGCAACGTGACCCCGTCCACGGGCTTGCCCGTGGACTGGATCCCATTCCGTGACGTGTGGGCAACCCACCCGACAGTGCAGAACGAAATGGCCGAAAGGCAGTGACAGCAGCCGTCACCGGATTCTGCCGTACCGCCCGAGATGTGTGAATTCGATAGCCGCCATGCGCCGGAGAGATGTCCGGCAAACTTTGAGGGGCAACTCGCGACAGGCCAAGGATCTGGATCCTGAGCTCAGCTCAAATGGCCTCGCCCTTGAGCAGGCGGGGCGTCGGGCCGGCCAGGCCTGAGGCCTGGCGGATGAAGAACTCCTTGAGCCTGGGCACGCGGTCGACCAGGCCGAGCCCGATGTCGCGGACGGCGCGAACCGCGCCGATGTCGTTGGAGAACAGCCGGTTGAGCACGTCGGTCGTCACGCCCATCTGCACCGTGTCGAAGCGGCGCCAGCGCTCGTAGCGCTGGAGCACGTCGATCGCGCCGATGTCCTGGCCGAGCCGGTCGGCCTCGACCACGGTTTCGGCGAGCGCGGCGACATCCTTGAAGCCGAGATTGAGGCCCTGGCCGGCGATGGGATGGATGCCGTGCGCGGCATCGCCGGCGAGCGCGAAACGCGGCGCGACGAAGGCGCGGGAAAGCGTCAGGCCGAGCGGCCAGGCGCGGGGCTTCGTCTCCACCCTGATCTCGCCGAGCTTCAACCCGAAACGCTGCTCCAACTCGACCTCGAAAGCGAATTCGTCGCCCTTGACCAGTCTTTCGGCATCGGCCGTGCGCTCGGTCCAGACGATGGACGAGCGATTGCCGGTGAGCGGCAGGATGGCGAACGGGCCGGCCGGCAGGAAATGCTCCTCCGCCCGGCCGTTGTGCGGCCGCTCATGCGCGATGGTGCAGACGATGCCCGATTGGCCGTACTCCCAGCGCACCGTCTTGATGCCGGCCATGTCGCGCAGCCGGGAATTGACGCCATCGGCTGCCACCAGCAGCTTGGTGTCGAAGGTGATGCCGTCTTCCAGATGAACGGCCATGTCTGCGGGACCCTTCTGGAATCCGGAGACCGCGATGCCCTCGATGATGTCGATGCCGAGTTCGGCGGCTCGGCGGCGCAGTGCTCCGTTAAGCACCCGGTTCTCGACCATGTGCGCGAAGGGCTCGCCGGGCGAAACCTCTCCGTCGAAGGTCAGGAAGACCGGGCGAACCGGATCCGATGTCCTGGAATCCGTAATGATCATCTCGGTGATCGCTTGCGCGTGCGGCTCGATCTCCCGCCAGCAGCCGAGCCGCTCCAGCATGCGACAGGCCGCGGCGGCGACGGCCGAGGCGCGGCCATCCTTCTGCCAGACGCCGGAGGGAGCAGCGTCCACGACCGCAACGGAGAGGCTGGGTCTGGCCTCGCGGATCGACACGGCCGTCGCCAGGCCGACATAGCCGGCGCCCGCCACCAGCACATCGATATCGGTCTTGCTCCCGGGAGCTTCTTTCGCTTTGGCCATCGCTTCGTTCCCTTCCGCCTTGACACCGGCCGCCGTTCGGCTGACATCGGCCCGACACCCGCACGTCTCAAATATAAAGGGCGCACCATGTCGGAGGCCATGCAGGAGCTTCTCTCCATACTCGACTTGGAGGAACTCGAACACAATCTCTATCGTGGTCGCAGCCCGAAATTGAGCTGGCAGCGCGTCTTCGGCGGCCAGACAATCGCGCAGTCGCTGGTCGCGGCCTGCCGCACGGTCAAGCCCGGCCGCCACGTCCACTCCCTACACGCCTATTTCATGCTGCCGGGCGATACTACGGTGCCGATCGTATACCAGGTCGACCGCATCCGTGACGGCGGCTCCTTCACCACCAGGCGGGTCGTCGCCATACAGCACGGCCGAGCGATCTTTTCCCTGGAAGCCTCTTTCCAGCGCGACGAGGAAGGCCTCGACCATCAGGTCTCGATGCCGGAGGACGTTCCGCCGCCATCGACCCTGAAGACGCAGCGCGAGCTTCTGGAGCATGCCGAGCACCTTCCGGAGGACATCCGGCGTTTCTGGGCGCGCGAGCGGCCGCTGGAGATCAAGCCCGTCAATCTCGACCACTACACGAGCCGCGAGAAGCTGCCGCCGCGCCAGAACATCTGGATGCGCACCACGGGAGCCGTTCCGGCCGACCGGACGGTCCAGGTGGCGGTGCTCGCCTATCTTTCCGACATGACGCTGCTCGACACCTCGACCTTCGCGCATGGCCGCGCCGTGTTCGACCGCGACCTTCAGGTCGCGAGTCTCGATCACGCCATGTGGTTCCACAGGCCGCATCCGATCGACGGCTGGCTTCT
Source organism: Rhizobiaceae bacterium (assembly GCA_035556195.1). Lineage (GTDB taxonomy): Bacteria > Pseudomonadota > Alphaproteobacteria > Rhizobiales > Rhizobiaceae. Next base: position 42,848 of record DATMFK010000013.1, on the reverse strand, counting down.
CTATACCCAGGACAGCCCGTCGTCTTCCGGCGCGCGCGGCTTCACGCGCGGCGCGATCTACAGCGAGGATGGCGTGCTCATCGCTTCGGTCGCACAGGAAGGCCTGATCCGCCTGCGTCGATCGCCTTCAGAATAGGCATTTTCGGTTTATTGCACATTTTGTAGGCAATCGAGCTGCCTGTTCGGCGTGCTTCACGACGCGGAACCGTCACAACTCCCTTCTTTTCCAACAGTCTGAGCCGATGTCCCGGCAACTGGCACGGAGTTTGAATCGCTCCGTGCAGTTTCGGCTGCGTGCGGCCGACGTCATGGAAACGCGGGGATCCGCATAGCGAGGGCGAAGGTTCATGAAGATCGTGATGGCAATCATCAAGCCGTTCAAGCTCGACGAGGTGCGCGAAGCGCTGACCTCCGTCGGGATCCAAGGCCTGACCGTCACCGAGGTGAAAGGATACGGCCGCCAGAAAGGACATACCGAAATCTATCGCGGCGCCGAGTATGCCGTGAGCTTCCTGCCGAAGATCAAGATCGAGGTGGCCGTCAGCGCAGACCTCGCCGACAAGGCAGTGGAAGCAATTACCAACGCCGCCAAGACCGGACAGATCGGCGACGGAAAGATCTTCGTCTTCGGCATCGACCAAGCGGTGCGCATCCGCACCGGAGAAACCGACATGGACGCGCTCTGACTGGGTTTGCGTGCTTGGCCAGCGCTTTGCCGGCTTAATTCTTCATTCGTCGCAGGTCTGTCGGAGGACGCGTTCCGAACCTGCTTGGGATCTCAGGGAGACATCATCGATGAGAGCTATTTCACGTCTCGCCCGTCTGGGCATATTGGCCACGGGGGTGCTGGGTGCCGTCACCGCAGTCGCCCAGGAAGCGGCGCCGGCCGCCGCGGCCGCACCGGTTCCGGACAAGGGCGACACTGCCTGGATGCTGGTCTCGACCATCCTCGTCATCCTGATGACCATTCCCGGCCTGGCGCTCTTCTATGGCGGGCTGGTGCGTTCCAAGAACGTGTTGTCGGTGCTGATGCAAGTGCTCGCCGGCTTCGCCATGATTGCGCTGCTGTGGGTGATCTACGGTTACTCGCTGGCCTTCACCGGCGCGGGCACGGCCCAGGAGGCGACGTTTCTCACGCCCTTCATCGGCGGCCTGAGCAAAGCGTTCCTGGCGGGCGTCGGCCCGGATTCGCTGGCCGAGACCTTCACGCAGGGCGTGTTCATCCCCGAACTCACCTTCGTGATCTTCCAGCTGACCTTCGCGGCGATCACGCCGGCGCTCATCGTCGGCGCCGTCGCCGAGCGCATGCGTTTCGGCTCGGTGATGTTCTTCCTGGCGCTCTGGTTCACCTTTGCCTACCTGCCGATGGCTCACATGGTGTGGTGGTGGGGCGGCCCGAGCGCGGCCGATGCGCCTTCGGGCTACCTCTTCGGCATCGGTGCGCTTGACTTCGCCGGCGGCACGGTCGTCCATATCAATTCCGGCATCGCCGGCCTGGTGGCAGCGATCGTCGTGGGACCGCGCGTCGGTTTCCTCAAGGAGAAAATGGCGCCGCATAACCTGACCTTCACCCTGATCGGCGCCTGCCTTCTGTGGGTCGGCTGGTTCGGCTTCAACGCCGGTTCCAATCTCGAAGCAAACGGCCTGGCCGCGCAAGCCATGCTCAACACGATCACAGCGACTTCGGCCGCGGCACTCGCCTGGTCGGTCGCCGAGCGGATCGTGCGCGGCCATGCGAGCCTGCTCGGAGCGGCCTCCGGCGCCGTCGCCGGCCTCGTCGCCATCACGCCGGCCGCCGGCCTCGCCGGCACCGTCGGCGCGATCTTCCTCGGCGCCGTCGCGGGTCTCGTCTGCCTGTGGGCGGTGATCTCGCTGAAGCCGATGCTGAAATACGACGACTCGCTCGACGTGTTCGGCATCCACGGGATCGGCGGCATCGTGGGCGCGCTTGGCACTGCGATCGTCGCCTCGCCGGCATTGGGCGGCTTCGGCCCCGGCGCGGGCGAATATTCGATCGCCGGCCAGTTCGGAACCCAGGCCTGGGCGGTGATCGTCGCCGTCATCTGGTCGGGCCTGGTGGCTTACGTCGCGCTGCAGGTGGTCAAGGCGGTCATGGGCCTCAGGCTGCCCGAAGCGGGCGAGCGCGAAGGTCTCGACATCGTCTCGCATGGCGAGCGGGCCTACAACTGATCGTGCAGTTGCCCTCGGGGGGCTGGCGCGCCAAGGTCGGAAAACCCGGCCTTGGCACGATCGAGAAATCCCGTCTGGGAGAACGCAAGTTCTCCTGACCTCTAAACCCGGCTCCGGCCGGGTTCTTTTTTGTCCTGGAGCATATCGTCTACCCGATCCCGCCGCATACTGTAGGCGGTGTGCTTTTAGCGCGCGACGAACCGGCTCGAGGAAAAGCACTTGAGGACCGGGCAATATTTCTGGTCGGCCGTCGGCACGCCGGCGAAGCCGGCGATCGTGCCCTCCGGGCAGAATTGCTGGCTCTTGGCGAAGCGGTCGTAGATCGGCAGCCCGATGACGCGCCAGGACCGATAGCTGAGGACAGCCGTGCCCTCCTGTTCGATGCGCGCCTGGACCTCGGCGCAACTCATCTGCGTGACGTCGTAGCGCGACACGGCGAGCGCATCGGAAGCGATCAGCGACAGGAAGGCCGCGCCGGCCACAGGCAGCTTCATGCGTGTTCCCCAGTTATGCCGGCATGCTGCCCAGCCAAACGTGGTCCATTTGCATGGCCATAGCTTTGCCACGTCGGAGGCACCGTGTCACCCGCCCGACCGCTGTTCCATCTGTTCGACGAAGCGGGGAGGGGAAACAATTGCGCGCCAGTGCCGTTCGGCTGCGTCCCCCGGAAATGCAAGGAGACCGAGCAATGATGACCAGAGGATCGCAAATTGCCGACGGATGGCCTGACGAATCGCGCGAAGCCGCCAAGCTTGTCATCCAGAGTTACGGCGAACCCGACGAGGCGACCGAACACGAGCTTGTCTGGTATGAGTGCGGACCGTGGAAACGCATCGTGGCTTCCAAGGAGTTCCACACTCACAACTTCCCGGCGCCTCATACCGATTCCGTCGAATGTTTCATCGCCTACCGCGTGCCGCCCGAGAAATTCTCGGCCTTGGCCGAGTTCGACGGAAGCGTGATGGTCGACCGCACAGCCGGCGAAGTCTCCGCCCGTTGCCACGACGAGCAGGCCAATTTCCTTGCTCTCAACCTGATGCACGACATCGTCAGCGGCAATAAGAGCGTCGAGGAGGCGCGTCGCTACTACGCCAAGGAATTCGCCGACTACCGCCGCAAGACGCCCACGCCCTACATGCAAGGGCTGCGCTTCTCGCCGGCCGACGTGGATGCCGCGGATCCGGACGAGCGCATCTTGTCAGATGAGGACCTCGCGGCCGCCAAGCGGGAGGGCGAGGCCAAGGGTGACACGGCGCAGAGCTAAGCATTTCGCAGCCGACCGGATTCGGTCGGTGTCGCGAGAATGCGGCAAAAGCAAATACCTAAAGCGTGTCGCCCGAATCCGATTGCGACGGGCTTTAGTGAGCCGGACCGCCCGGTGAACCTCCATGCCGAACCAAAAAACCCGCGCCTCCCGGGAGGCGCGGGAAAGCCTTGGGAGTGATCGGATCAGGGCTGACCGACCGGAGCACCAACCGCGGAGGCCGAGAGTTGTTCCCCACAAATGCGCTTCGGCGCGTCCGCCGGCTTCGGGCCGAGCCGCATGGTTAATGCGCCCTTAACCTTCCCGGCCATAGTCTGTCGGACGATTCCTTGCACACGGCCGGCTCGCCGGTCGTCCTTCTATGACGGGGTTCAGGCATGCGTTCCGAGCTTTCGGCGCCGCTTTCGCTGGATGGACATAGTCGTGGGCTGCACGCTTTCGCGCGGCGCCAGCTCTGGCGCGCGGCGGGTCTTGCCCTGTTCGGTTTCGTCGCCTTCGCGCTTGCGGCGCTCGGCACTTGGAACGTCGCCGATCCGAGCTTCAGCCACGCCACCGCCAATACGGTGACCAATGCGATGGGTTATCCCGGCGCGGTCTTCGCCGACATCGCCATCCAGTTCTACGGCCTGTCCTCCGTCGCCGCGCTTGTGCCCGCCGTGATCTGGGGCGGCTTCCTGGCGACCGCCCGTGGCATCGACCGCATGGCGCGGCGGGCATTGGCGTGGTTCGGCGCTTCGATCCTGTTCGCCGCGATTGCCGGCTGCCTGACGCCGCCGCAGACCTGGGCGCTGCCGACCGGCCTTGGCGGCGTTTTCGGCGACATGGTCCTCCAGGTCCCGGCCGGCATCACGGGCGCCTATCCGCGGGGCATGGTCTCGATCGTGGTCGGCGTCATTCTGGCCGCGCCTGCGCTATGGCTGTTCGCCTTCGGTTCCGGCCTGCTTCACCGGCCGGGCGGACTTGGAGCCGTCATCACCGAGCGCGAGAACCTGCGGACGGCCGAATCGGTTCTCGACGAGGATGACGACGACGAGGACGAGGGCATGCTGGCCCTCGGCGCCGTGGCCCATTGGTGGCTCTCGGCGCGCGCCTTCTTCCGCCGTCATCTCGGCGGCCGGCTTCCGCTTCCACGCGCTCGCCACGACGACGCCGACGAATACGACCTGCCCGCGCCCCGGGGCGGAAGCCGAGGCCGTATCGAGCCCGACTTCGCGCCGCGGGAGCACGCAAGCATGCGCGAACCCCATTTCGACGACGAGGACGACGAAGATATCGACGAATTCGTGCCGGAGGGGATAATCCCCGAGCGGGGCGCCCGGGCGCCTGGAGTGTCGCGCGTCGAAACGCCCGCCCCCCGGCCGAAACAGGGCGCGCGCGTTCAGCGCGAAGCGCAGACCTCCTTCATAGGCTCCGGCGCCTTCGAGATGCCGACGCTGCATTTTCTGTCCGAGCCGAAGAGCGTCGGCCGCGACCCGAGCCTTTCCAAGGATGCGCTCGAACAGCACGCCCGCCTGCTCGAAGGCGTGCTCGAGGATTTCGGCGTCAAGGGCGAGATCATCCATGTCCGGCCGGGTCCCGTCGTCACGCTTTACGAGCTGGAGCCGGCGCCCGGCATCAAGTCCTCGCGCGTTATCGGCCTTGCGGACGACATCGCCCGCTCGATGAGCGCCATCGCCTGCCGCGTGGCGGTGGTGCCGGGACGCAACGCGATCGGCATCGAACTGCCCAATTCCAAGCGCGAGACGGTCTATCTGCGCGAGCTGTTGGCCAGCCGCGATTTCGAGCAGACCAAGGCGAAGCTTGCCCTGGCGCTCGGCAAGTCGATCAACGGCGAAGCCGTGATCGCCGACATCGCCAAGATGCCGCACGTCCTGGTGGCCGGTACCACCGGCTCCGGCAAGTCGGTGGCCATCAACACGATGATCCTTTCTCTGCTCTATCGCATGACGCCGCAGGATTGCCGGCTGATCATGATCGATCCGAAGATGCTGGAGCTCTCCGTCTATGACGGCATCCCGCATCTGCTCACCCCCGTCGTGACGGACCCGAAGAAGGCCGTCGTCGCGCTCAAATGGACGGTGCGCGAGATGGAGGATCGCTATCGCAAGATGTCCAAGGTCGGCGTGCGCAACATCGACGGGTTCAACGCCCGCGTGGCGGCCGCCGCCCAGAAGGGCGAGACGATCTCGCGCACCGTCCAGACGGGCTTCGATCGCGACACCGGCGAGGCGGTCTACGAGACGGAGGATCTCGATCTCGAGCCGATGCCCTATATCGTCGTCATCATCGACGAGATGGCCGACCTGATGATGGTCGCCGGCAAGGACATCGAAGGCGCCGTGCAGCGGCTTGCCCAGATGGCGCGCGCCGCCGGCATCCATGTGATCATGGCCACCCAGCGCCCCTCGGTCGACGTCATCACGGGCACGATCAAGGCCAATTTCCCGACCCGCATCTCCTTCCAGGTGACGTCGAAGATCGACAGCCGCACCATCCTCGGCGAGCAGGGCGCCGAGCAGCTCCTCGGCATGGGCGACATGCTCTACATGGCCGGCGGCGGGCGCATCCAGCGCGTCCACGGACCCTTCGTCTCCGACGACGAAGTCGAGAATGTGGTTGCCCATCTCAAGCTGCAGGGCGTGCCCGAATATCTCGACGCCATCACCCAGGACGACGACGATGACGACGGCGAGCCGTCCGGCCGCTCGGGCGGCGGGGGCGGTGGAAACATGGAGGATTCGGAGGATCCGTACGACCAGGCCGTGGCTGTGGTGCTGCGCGACGGCAAGGCTTCGACCAGCTATATCCAGCGCCGTCTCGGCATCGGCTACAATCGCGCCGCCTCCATCATCGAGCGCATGGAGAAGGAGGGCATCGTCGGTCCGGCCAACCATGCCGGCAAGCGCGAGATCCTGGTTCCGACCGAAGAGGACAAATTCTAGTGAACGCGGAACCGTCTTCCCGCGCCAAACTTAAGCCCTACTGCCTGCCTATCGAGCAGCCAAGTCGACGAATAGGAAAGATCACGGCATGACGAGCGAAACCAGCAAGCCCCCCTTCCTTTCGACGCGGCGCGATTTCCTCGGCCTCTCGCTGGCGGCCCTGGGCGTGGCGCTCGTCGGCAACGCCGTGCCCGGCCTCTCGGCCGTGGCGCAGGCACAGGCTTCGACCGACACCGCCCAGCGCATCGCCGACCATTTCTCCAGCGTGCGCTCCATGACCGGGGAGTTCGTGCAGTTCGGCCCGAAGGGCGAGCAGACCGGCGGCAAGTTCTTCCTGCAGCGGCCCGGCAAGATCCGTTTCAACTATGATGCGCCCTCCGCCTTCCGGGTCATCTCGGATGGAAAGTCGGTCATTCTCAACAATCCGCGGCTCAAGACCTACGATCTCTATCCGCTGTCCAAGACGCCGCTCAAGCTCCTGCTGGACGATCGCATCGATCTGTCCGGCAACAAGGTGACAAGCGTTCGGGAAGAGCCCGACATGACGACCATCCAACTGGTCGACAAATCGGTGTTCGGCAATGCGCGTCTCACCATGATGTTCGATCCCAAGAGCTTCGAGTTGCGGCAATGGACCCTCACCGACGCGCAGGGCAAGGACACGACGGTGATGATCTTCAACGTCCAGCAGGGCGTTCGCTTCGCGGCGGACACGTTCAAGATCGACTATGACAAGGCCGCCGCATCCCGAGGCGCGCGCAACATGCGATAATCCGGCGCCTTGCCTTAACCGGCCGAGGCTGGCAGTTTCCGGCAGAGCGACATGCCCGGCGGGCATGTCGCTTTCTTCTTGTGCCGGAAAGTTCTCATGCCTTTTTCCATCGCTACCTGGAACATCAACTCGGTCCGGCTGCGCATGCCGATCGTCGAGCGCCTCCTCGGCGAATATGCGCCGGACGTGCTGTGCCTGCAGGAGACCAAATGTCCCGACGAGCAGTTCCCGACGGCGGCATTCCGCAAGCTGGGTTACGAGCACGTCGCCTTCAACGGCCAGAAGGGCTACCACGGCGTGGCGACGATTGCCCGGCGGCCGATCGAGATCGTCGAGAAGCGTCAGTTCTGCGGCATCGTGGACAGCCGTCATCTGGCAACCAGGCTGGAGGTCGGCGGCCATTCGCTGCTGGTGCATAATTTCTACGTCCCTGCCGGCGGCGACGAGCCCGATCCCGAGATCAACCCGAAGTTCCGGCACAAGCTCGACTTCGTCGAAGAGATGCGGGCGGTGAAGGCGGACACGCCCGATTTCACGGCCTCGGTGCTGGTCGGCGACCTGAACATAGCGCCGCTGGAAAACGACGTGTGGTCGCACAAGCAACTGCTCAATGTCGTCAGCCACACGCCTGTCGAAACGGAAGGTTTCGAGGCCATGCGCCAGGCCTCCGGCTGGGTCGATCTGATGCGCATGCGCGTGCCGCCGGAAGAGAAGCTCTTTACGTGGTGGAGCTATCGCGCGAGGGACTGGGAAGCCTCGAACCGCGGCCGCCGCCTCGACCACGTCTGGTCGTCGGCGAACGTCAAGGACGACTTGCTGAGCATCGAGATCCTGCGCGCCGCGCGCGGCTGGGACCGCCCGTCGGACCACGTGCCGGTGATCGCCCGGTTCGCGTGGGAGTGAGGGGTACCCGGGCGATCACTCCCCGAATTTCGGTGCAAGGCTCTCGATTTCGCTCACCAGCCGCTGCAATTCGGCGGCTATGCGTTCGTAGAGCGTCACGGCGACGTCCGGGAATTCCTCGAGGATGCGACGGAAAAGGCTCCGGCTGAGCCGCAGGAGCTGCGAATCATCGGCGACGACAGCGTCCGTAAGCCGATTCGAATCAGCGATCAAAGCGAGCTCGCCGAGGATCGTGTCCGGTCCGGCGGTTCCGACGGGGACACGGTCGCCATCGATCTCCCGAAACAGCTCGACCCTGCCGGCGACGACAATGAAGGCGCTGTCGGCCTGGTCGCCCTCGCGGTAAAGGATCCGGCCGGCCGGAATCCGCATGTTTTCCGCTCCGAAGGCCAGAAGCCGCAGTTGATCCTGCGTCAAGCCATCGAACAATCCCACTCCGGACAGGATGCGGACGTCTTCATCCAGCGCCATTATGTCCCCGGCTCAAAATGCACCGGGTCCCTCCCGTCTTGCGGCCTTCCCCCTTCTCCGCGAACTGGTCAGGGAACCAGCTTGTAACCTCCGCTTTCTGTCACAAGAATTTCCGCATTGGAAGGATCGCGCTCGATCTTCTGCCGCAACCTGTAGACATGCGTCTCGAGCGTGTGGGTCGTGACGCCCGAATTGTAGCCCCACACTTCTTCGAGAAGCACGTCGCGAGTGACCACCTTCTGGTCGGCGCGATAGAGATATTTGATGATGGAGGCTTCCTTTTCGGTGAGCCGCACCTTGCCGCCCCGCGGGTCGATCAGCAGCTTCTGGCTCGGCTTGAAGGTGTAGGGGCCTACCGTGAAAGTGGCATCCTCGCTCTGCTCGTGCTGGCGAAGCTGCGCGCGGATGCGGGCGAGGAGCACCGCGAATCGGAACGGCTTCGTCACGTAGTCGTTGGCGCCGGCCTCGAGACCCAGGATCGTATCCGAATCGGTGTCGTGACCGGTGAGCATGATGATGGGCGCCTTGTAGCCGCCCTTGCGGAGTATTTTCACCGCCTCGCGTCCATCCATGTCGGGCAGGCCGACATCCATGATCAGGAGATCGACCATGCCGCCGCGCGCCGCATTCACGCCCTTCGATGCGGTCGCTTCCTCCAGCACATCGAACTCGTCATAGAGCGACAATTGCTCCACGAGGGTCGCGCGCAGATCTTCGTCATCGTCCACGATCAGGATGGTTCGGGAGGTCATGGCTCAATCCGTTGTTTCTAAATCCAAGAATATAGTTGACCGGCTGGCTTTTCTGCGAATCCTTCCGAGCCGGCCGGCCAAGGTGATTTGCTTCGTGATCCGATCATACTCGAATAGATCATATTCAAAAAAAAGTGAGCGCAATTGGGCGGACCGAAAAATCGGCAGTCCTTTCACCAGCTTGACCGTGCGGGCCCGGCCTGGCACCCCGTCCCAGGGCTTGATGAACGTCGCCGGCACCGTGTTTCCCTGCGCACTTGGCCGGGGCGGCATTTCCGCCAACAAGCGGGAGGGCGACGGGGCAACCCCGCTGGCTTCGATGCGGCTCCTTTCCGGCTATTTCCGACGTGGACGATTCGTGGCGCGCAGCCCGCTTCCGCTGACCGCGATCTCGCCGAAGCTCGGCTGGTGCGAGGTGCCGGACGATCGCAACTACAACCGCCCGGTCGAAATCCCCTATGGCGCGAGCCACGAGTGCATGAAGCGCGACGACAATCTCTACGACGCGGTGATCGTCCTCGATTGGAACATCCGTCCGCGCCGGCGGGGGCGGGGGAGCGCGATCTTCTTCCATCTGGCGCGACCGGGCTTCACGCCGACACAGGGCTGCGTGGCCGTCACCCATACGGTCATGGCCCGACTCCTGCCGCGACTGTCGCCACGAACGAGGCTCAGGGTGTTGCGGTAAGATGCCGCTCTATCGGAACCGCCACACGGTCGTTTTCTTGACCTCGGAGTCCTCCAGGACCCGTGTCACCGGCACCTGGTAGACGGCAAGCCGCTCGAGCCTGTCCTTCGGCAGGTAGGAGCGGCCGGGGTCCCCGACCAGAACGAGGGCGCCGCGCGCGGCGAGCGTCTCGAACCAGGGCACGAGGCGTGCGGCGAAAGTCTGGTCGTAGAAGACATCGCCGGCCAGGACCACGTCCCAGCCACGGTCCTGGTCGACAAGGTCATCGGCGGTGAATTCAGGCCGGACCCCGTTTGCTTCGGCATTCAGCCGGATCGCCGCCCTGCAGAATGGATCGATGTCGGCGCACAGCACCTCGGCCGCGCCGGCTTTCGATGCAGCGATGCCGACCAGGCCGGAGCCGGCCGCGAAATCGAGCACGGCGAGCCCTTCCACGCTGGCGGGATGATCGAGGACATAGCGCGCAAGACCCTGCCCGCCGGCCCAGGCGAAGGCCCAGAATGGAGGCGGCAGGCCGATCTCGGCCAGCTCTTCCTCCGTCTTGAGCCAGAGGTCGTGCGCCTCGTCGGCCAAATGGAGGCGGATTTCGGGCACGTGCGGGGGCTGGCAAAGCGCGGTGTTGGCGCGGACGAAGGGCTCGAAACGGTCGGGCGCGAGGGTCATTATGCGCGGCCTGGAAAAGCTGGCGCCCTGTGGCGCCCCTCAGGACGGAGGGGGGGCAGCGTAGCGCGCCACTGTTTTCAAGGTATCGGATCGACCCCGCCCATGCGGCAGACTTCCTTCCATTCCTCCGGCGTCACCGGCTGGACGGAGAGGCGGCCCAGGCGGACGAGCGCCATCTCGGAAAGCTTGGGATTGGCCTTGATGTCCTGCAGGGTCGGCGGGTTCGGCACGTCGCGCACGGCGCGGATGTCGACGCATTCCCAGCGCGGGTCGTCCGTGGTGGAATCGGGATGCGCCAGCTTGCAGACCTCGGCAATGCCGACGACGTCGAGGCCTTCATTCGAATGATAGAAGAAGCCGAGATCGCCGATCTTCATGGCGCGCATATTGTTGCGCGCGGCGTAGTTGCGCACGCCGTCCCACTCCGCGCCGGCCTTGCCCTTGGCCTTGAGGTCTCCGAAGGAGAAGACGGAGGGTTCGGATTTGAACAGCCAATAGTTCATGTCGGTCCCCGAATGCGCTTCGCGCAAAAGCTATGCGTTCGCCGGATTGTTGAAAACCCAGTTCCAGGCGCGGATCTCGACCTTCTCGAACAGGCCGGCCTTGGCATAGGGATCCTGCTCGCCGAGCGCCTTGGCTGCCGCCGCGTCGGCGACATCGAGCACGACCAGACTGCCGTTCGGCTTGCCGTCCTCGCCGAGGAAGGGGCCGGCGAATTTGAGCGTGCCCTCGGCGTTGAGCCCCTCGAGAAACGCGACATGCGCGGGCCGCGTGTCGAGTCGTACTTGCAGGTGGCCGGGCTTGTCGTTGCAGATCAGCGCAAAAAGCATCTCTCTCTCCTCCTATTCGTCTTCGGCTCGCAGCGGCCGGGACATCAGATTGGACACGGCTTCGGAAATCGTGATCGCACCGTCGAGCAACTGGTCGACGGCGGTGATGATGGGTGCGGGGATGCCCTTCTCGCGCGCCAGCCTGGCGGCTATCGAAGCCGTCGGCACGCCCTCGGCGAGCGGCAGGCCGTCGAGCTTGTCGCCACGCCCCAGCGCAAGGCCGAAGGCGAAGTTGCGGGACTGCGCGGACCCGCAGGTGAGGATCAGGTCGCCGAGGCCGGACAGGCCCATCATGGTCTCCGGCCGCGCCCCGAAAGTAGCGGCGAAGCGGCGCAGCTCCACGAAGCCGCGCGTCACCATGGCGGCCTGGGCACTGGCGCCGAGCTTCGCCCCGGCCACCGTGCCGGCGGCAATGGCGAGCACGTTCTTCAGCGCGCCTCCCACCTCGACCCCGGCGAGATCGTCGGTCGAATAGCAACGAAAGCTCTGGGTCGACAGAAGCGCGGCCAGCCCGGCCGCACGTTCGCCGGCGGTCGAAGCGACGGCCACGGCCGTCGGCAACCCGCGCGCCACGTCGGTGGCGAAGCTCGGGCCGGAAAGTGCGGCCACGGAATGTTCGGGCAGAATGTCGGTGACGATGGTGGAGAGCAACCTCCCGCTGGAGCGCTCGATACCCTTGGCGCAGAGCACGAGCGTGGCGGATTTCGGGATGAGCGGCCCCACCGCTTCGAGCACGCCGCGCAAGGTTTGCGCCGGCACGACCAGCAGCACGTGCCGGGCACCCTCGAGAGCTTCGGCCGCGTCGGTCGTCGGGTTGATGGCCGGATCGATGGCGATTCCGGGCAGGTAGCGCGGGTTTTCGCCGCGCATGCGGATGGCCTCGACCGTCTCGGCATCGCGCGCCCAGAGCCGCACGTCGTGGCCGGCGCTTCTGGCCACCATGGCAAGCGCCGTCCCCCAGGCGCCGCCGCCCAGAATGGTGAAGCGGGAGGGGATCATGCCTTGGCTCCTCGCCGGCCGGAGCCGATCAAAGGCGCGGACGATGCGTCGAGCGGCCATCGCGAACGCGGCGCCAGCGTCATGGCGTCGGGCTCGTCGATGCCGGCGCGGATGCGCTCGATGCCGGCCCAGGCGATCATCGCGGCGTTGTCGGTGCACAGCACATGGGGCGGCGCGACGAAGCGAAAGCCGTGCCCCTTGCATGTGGCCTCAAGGGCGGCCCGGATCGCCCGGTTGGCGGCGACGCCTCCAGCGACGACAAGAACGGGCTCCGCCACCCCGGGCTGCTCCCGGCGAAACCGTTCGAGGCTGCGCGAGACGCGATCGACCAGCGTCTCCGCGATCGCCGCCTGGAAGGAGGCCGAAATGTCGGCGACATCCTTGTCGGAGAGCGGCGCGATCGCGGTGGCCGCCTGGCGCACCGCCGTCTTCAGGCCGGAGAAGGAGAAGTCCGGCCGCGCCTCGCCCTTCAGCGGGCGCGGGAAGGCGAAGCGCCTGGGGTCGCCGTCCCCGGCCGCCTTCTCGACATTGGGACCGCCGGGATAGGGCAGGCCGATCAGCTTGGCCGTCTTGTCGAAGGCCTCGCCCAGCGCGTCGTCGATGGTGGTCGCCCAGCGCTCATAGTCGCCGACGCCGCGCACCAGGACGATCTGCGTGTGGCCGCCGGAGACGAGCAGCAGGAGATAGGGGAAAGCGAGGCCATCGGTGAGCCGGCCGGTCAAGGCGTGGCCCTCGAGATGGTTGATCGCGATCAGCGGCTTGCCCGCCGCGGCGGCGATCGCCTTCGCCGTCATGAGCCCGACGATCAAACCGCCGATCAGGCCGGGGCCTGCCGTGGCCGCCACGGCGTCCACTTCATCCAGCGAAACCCCGGCATCCGCCAGCGCCGCTTCGATCACGCCATCGAGCGCCTCGACATGGGCGCGCGCGGCGATCTCCGGAACCACGCCACCGAAGGCAGCGTGCTCGTCGATCTGGCTCAGGACGACGTTGGAAAGAATCTGGGGGGACAAGATCTCCGGACTGTCGCCGTCAGGGCAGGCGACGACGGCCGCGGCGGTCTCGTCGCAGCTTGTCTCGATGCCGAGGACGCGTATTGTCGCTCCGTTCCGATCCATGATTTGCCGGGCCGGCCTTTCACTCTTTCCCTGCGGCATTTGTGCGGCGCCAAGTGATTTCACTCGGCGGCAAAATGCTCTAGGAGTTCCGGGCAACATGCCCGCCGGCGCGGGTTAACACGGACCGAGCAATGCAAACAACCGTCTTGAAGATCGGCACAAGGGGCAGCGCTCTCGCCCTGGCGCAGGCGACCGAGACGCGAGCCCGCCTGATGGAGGCGCACGGTCTGCCGGAAGAGGCCTTCGCCATCGTGCCGATCGCCACCACCGGGGACAGGATCCAGGATCGGCCGTTGTCGGAGGCCGGCGGCAAGGGCCTGTTCACCAAGGAGCTCGAGGAGGCGCTGCTCGACGGGCGCGTCGACATCGCCGTGCATTCCTCCAAGGACATGCCGACCGTGCTGCCCGACGGCCTGCATCTTTCAGCCTTCCTGCCGCGCGAGGACGTGCGCGACGGCTTCATCGGCCGCGCCGCGCCCCGCCTCATGGACCTTCCGCAGGGCGCGACGGTGGGCTCCTCGTCCCTACGCCGCCAGGCGCTGATCCGCCGCCTGCGGCCGGATCTCCAGGTCGTGACCTTCCGCGGCAACGTGCAGACCCGCCTGCGCAAGCTCGACGAGGGCGTGGTGGCGGGAACGCTCCTCGCCAATGCCGGCCTGCGCCGGCTGAACCTCGACCGTGTCATCACCGAGCTCCTGCCGCTCGACCTTTTCCCGCCGGCGCCGGGTCAGGGCGCGATCTGCGTGGAATCGCGGATCGGCGATGTCGCCACCGATGCGATCATGGCGGCGATCGACCACCAGCCGACCAATGTGGCGCTCGCCTGCGAGCGCGCATTCCTCGCGGCGCTCGACGGCTCCTGCCGCACGCCGATCGCCGGCCATGCCACGGTCGATGCGGGCCGGATCTCCTTCAACGGCCTGATCCTGACCCCGGACGGGCGCGAAGCGCACGAAGCGTCGGGGGAGGGAGCCGCTTCGGACGCCGAGGCGATCGGTCGCCGGGCAGGCGAGGCGGTACGGGCAAAGGCGGGCGCCAGCTTCTTCGACGGATGGTCGTGAGGCACGTTCTCGTCACGCGGCCGCAACCCGGCGCCGCCGAGACGGCGGACCGGTTGCGAGGCCTGGGTTACGAGCCCATCGTGCTGCCTCTGACCGAGATCAGCGCACTGCCGATCGCGCAGATCCCGTCTCCAGCGGGCATCGATGCGGTTGCCGTGACCAGCGCCAATGCGCTGCGTCACGCGCCCCGCGAATTGATCGCCGCGTTCCAGGACAAGACGTGCTTCGCCGTGGGCGGCGCGACGGCCACGGCAGCGCGCGAGGCGGGCTTCACGGCGGTGACGGCGGGGCCAGGCGATGCGGCGGGCCTTGTGCCGATCATGCTCGGCGCCCTGCGCGCCGGAGCCCATGTGCTCCATCTGTGCGGCCGCGTGCGGGTCGGCGGGCTGGAGCAGGGATTGCGCGCGGGCCGCATTGCGATCACCGAACTTGAAATCTACGACGCGCCGGCGATCGCTTACGCGCCCGAAACCATTCTTTCCGCGATTCGCGACGGTGCTCCGGACGCTGCCCTTGTTCATTCCGCCAGGGCCGCTTCCCGGCTCGCCGAGCTCGCGGCATTGCCTCGGATCGCGCCTCTGTTCGCTCGGACCCTCTTTTTTTGCCTCTCTCCACGGATCGGAGGGGCACTGTCCGGGATTTCACAGGAAAGAATCTTCTCGGCGTCGGCACCGGAAGAGGCGGAATTGCTGGCACTGCTGCGCCGGCGCCTGGAAGCGTGCACTTGACCCCGCCTCTTTTCGGCCGAGGTTGATATTATAGAGCAAGGCGCGGGGCCGGTGCGGTTCCGCCAACGGCAGATCGGAGCTCTGGTTGATGGTGAAGACCCCGAAGACGCGGCATTCCAAGGTCCTCAGGGATCCGGTGACGATCGATCTCGGGCCGGAGGAGGTCTCCCGAATCGAAGAGCCGAAGCCGGATGCCGTGAAGGAATCAGCCGCCGAGGACGGTGCAAACGTCGCCGAAGCTCCTGCTGCCGCCGAAGCCCCGGCTGCCGCCGACGAACCGTCTCGCGAGGCTCCGGCGGAACGGAGGGAACCGGAGGGTGACAAGTCGCTGGACGAGGAACTCGCTGCAAAGATCGGCTCCGAGCCGCACCAAGCCGGCGCATTCGGTCGCTCGGCGAGCGAACCGACCGACTTTGAGCAGGACGAACCCCGCGGTGCCGGGCGCGGACTGCTCGCGGGGCTTGTCGGCGGGCTGATCGCTCTTCTTGGCGCGGGCGCGCTGCAATATGCCGGGTTTGTGCCCGCTCCGGGAAATCCGGAGACGAACAGCCTGCGCACCGAGATCGGCGTGCTGCGGCAGGAGATCGGCGGGCTGAAGGACAGCGCGGGCCTTGCCGACGCGGAAGGCCTTCGCAAGGTGCTGTCCGATTCCAACGCGCGGGTCGACGGGCTCGCGGCTTCGCTGGACAAGGTCGAGTCGGATCTTGCGAGCCTGCGCGGTGCTGCTTCTTCCGGCGGCGCCGGAGACGGTGCCGCGGTGCAGGCCCTCGACCAGAGGGTCAAGGAGCTGGAGAGCGCGATCGCCGCGTTGCGCGACGGTGGCGGATCGGAGGCTCTGGACGCGTTGAACCAGAAGATCGCTTCCGTGGAAGAAGCCGTGTCCGCGGTCAAGACTGCATCGGACGCCGCGGATGCGCGGTTTGCGGCGCTCGAGGAGAAGATGGCGGGCATCTCCGCGAAGGTCGACGAGCAGGCGGGCCAGTCGCGGATCGCGCTGGCGATTGCGGCTTCGGGGCTCAAGGCCGCGCTTGAGCGCGGCGGGCCCTTCACGGCCGAGCTCGACACCTTTGCCGCGGTCGCGCCGGACGCCCCGGAACTTCCGGAGCTGCGTCCGCTCGCCGAGAAGGGGGTGCCGTCGCGGGCCGATCTCGTTGCGGATACCGCGGCTGCCGCGAATGCCATGATCGATGCCTCGCAGGCGATCGACGGGAATGCCGGCATCGTCGACCGGCTTGTCGCCAGCGCGAAATCGCTGGTGAAGGTGCGGCCGACCGGCGCCGTCGAGGGCGAGGGCGTGCCGGAGAAGGTTGCCCGCCTCGAAGCGGCGGTGAAGCAGGGCGATATCGCCAAGGCGCTTGCCGAATACGATTCGCTGCCGGAACCCTCGCGGGCGGCCGGAGCCGCCTTCGCCGACAGTTTGCGCGACCGTCTCAAGGTCGAGGAACTCGTCGACAAGGCGCTGGCCGGCGCGTTGAAGCCGGCGTGAGGGGCCAAAGTCGATGATCCGTATTCTCGTATTCCTCGTGATTGTCTTCGGTCTCGGTCTTGGCTTTGCCTGGCTCGCCGACCGGCCTGGAGACATGGTCGTCACCTTCCAGGGCTATCGCTACGAAGTGTCGCTCATGGTGGCGGCTGTCGCGGTGACGGCCGTGGTGGCGGCGGTGATGATCCTGTGGTGGCTGGTGAAGGCCATCTGGACCAGCCCCTACAGGATTTCGCGCTATTTCCGGGTCCGCCAGCGCGACCGCGGCTACCAGGCTCTCTCCACCGGCATGATCGCGGCTGGCGCCGGCGACGCCGTGCTGGCGCGCAAGAAGAACAAGGAAGCGGCGAAGCTGATCAGTTCCGACCAGGAACCGCTGATGCAGTTGCTGGACGCGCAGGCGTCGCTGCTCGAAGGCGATCACGAGGGCGCGCGCAAGAGGTTCGAGGCGATGCTCGACGATCCCGAGATGCGCCTGCTCGGGCTGCGCGGCCTCTATCTCGAGGCCCAGCGCCTGGGCGACCGCGATGTGGCGCGCCACTATGCGGGTCGCGCGGCGGCGATCGCGCCGCAGCTTTCCTGGGCCTCGGACGTGGCGCTCGGCGACAAGACCCAAGCCGGCGACTGGGACGGTGCGCTGGCGCTGCTCGACACGCAAAAGGCCACGCACCAGATCGGCCGGGACGCCGTCAATCGGCGGCGCGCGGTGCTGCTCACGGCCAAGGCCATGGCGATACTCGATTCCGATCCGCTTGCGGCCAAGAATGCCGCGATCGAGGCCAACCGGCTCGCGCCGACGCTGGTGCCGGCCGCAGTGACGGCTGCCCGGGCGCTTTTCCGCCAGAACGACCTGCGCAAGGGCTCGAAGATCCTGGAGGCGATCTGGAAGATCGAGCCGCATCCGGAAGTCGCCGACGCTTACGTCCATGCGCGGCCGGGCGATGCCACGCAAGATCGGCTCTCACGGGCCAAGCGGCTGCAGTCGCTGCGCCAGAACAATGCCGAATCCTCTCTTGCGGTGGCGCGCGCCGCCCTCGATGCCGGCGAGTTCACGTTGGCGCGCCAAGAGGCCGAGGCGGCGATCCGCATGGAACCGCGCGAGAGCGCCTATCTGCTGCTCGCCGACGTGGAGGAAGCCGAGACCGGCGACCAGGGACGCATCCGCCAGCTCCTGGGCAGGGCGGTCCGGGCACCGCGCGATCCGGCCTGGGTCGCCGACGGCTACGTGTCCGAACGCTGGGCACCGTGCTCGCCTGTGACGGGCAAGCTCGACGCCTTCGAGTGGCGCGTGCCAGTCGAGCGGCTCGGCCAGGTGATCGAGCAGGAAGAGGAAGAGCCGCGTCCGGCCCTGCCGGCGGCGACCGAAGCCCCCCCGCCCGCGAAGCCCCGGCCGGATGGCCCATCGATCATGCCGGAAGCGGCCGAGCTTGCCATCCTCGATCACGTCGACGTCGAACCGGAACGTCAGGGCGGCGACGCCGGGCGGAGCGGCGCGGGGACCATGCCCCTGCCGGACGATCCCGGCGTCTCGCGCGATGAACCGGCCGGGCCGCCAAAGCGATTCGGCCTGTTCTGACTGGCGTGCCTGCGCAGTTGAACTGGCCTATCTAAAAAATTTCGTCTCAAGGCATTATGTAGCGCTCGTCTCAGGCTCCCGGATTTCTCCCCATGATCGAACGTCTCTTGTCCTTTCTGAAAGACCTGCCGGCCGGCGCGTCCGGCTCCTTCGGCGGCAAGGACGACCCGAGAGTCGCGGCCGCTGCGCTGATGGTCCATGTGATGGACGCCGACGGCGAGCGCCAGCAATCGGAGATCAGCCGGCTGAAGGAAACGCTGGCGGAACATTACGACGTTCACGGCCAAGCCCTCGAAGCCCTGTTCCGGGCCGGCGAGAAGGCCGACCAGGAAGCGATCGACCTCTATGCCTTCACAAGCGTGCTGAAGCGCCATCTCGACGCCAAGGCACGGGCCGATTTCATCGGCATCATGTGGGATATCGTCTATGCCGACGGCGAAATGCACGAGCTGGAGGACAATACGGTCTGGCGCGTCGCCGAACTGATCGGCGTCGACAGCCGCGAGCGCATCGCCTTGCGCCTGCGTGCCCAGCGTGAGGCCCAGGGCGGAAAGATCAACTAGCCAGCAGACCATGTCCTCGAAGCGCCCGAAAATCCTCGTCGTGCTGCACCAGGAAAGTTCGAGCCCCGGCAGGGTGGGTCATCTGCTCATCGAAAACGGCTTCGATCTCGACATACGCCGCCCGCCGCTCGGCGATCCCCTGCCGGAGACGCTGGAGGATCATGCCGGCGCCGTGGTGTTCGGCGGGCCGATGAGCGCCAACGACAAGGACGAATTCGTGCGCCGCGAGACCGACTGGCTCGCGGTTCCGCTCAGGGAGAACCGGCCCTTTCTCGGTATCTGCCTCGGTGCCCAGATGCTGGTGAACCATCTGGGCGGCAAGGTCGAGGGCCATGGCGACGGGCTGGTCGAGATCGGCTGGTATCCGATCCGCCCGACGGAGGAGGGCAAGGCGCTGATGCACTGGCCGGAGATGGTCTATCAGTTCCATCGCGAGGGTTTCTCGCTGCCGTCCGACGCGACGCTGCTCGCCACCTCCGAGACCTATCCGAACCAGGCATTCCGATATGGCGAGAATGCGTGGGGCATCCAGTTCCACGCCGAACTGACGAGGGTGATGATGCATCGCTGGGTGGTGCGCGGCGCCCAGCGTTTCGAGCTGCCGGGCGCGCAACCTGGGCGCGACCATCTCGGCGGCCGGATGATCTGGGACATGCACCTCAAGCGCTGGCTCGACGAGTTCCTGGAACTGGTCTTCGAAGGCAAGACGAAGGGCCAGCACAAGCCGGCTCGCCGGGGCGGGCCGCTGCTGTCGGTGCCGGGAAGATAGCCGCCTCGTTCTGCACCGTCGGCAGCCGGCCGCTTGGGAAGGGAATGGATACTCGCCTCGCCCTTCGGGCTCGGGCCCGAGTATGACGAAGCTTCTATGGCTTCTATGGCGACTGCCAATGGTCGACGTTGGTGATTGGCGCAACACATCGACGCAATTCGTCATACCCGGATCCGAGCGAAGCCAGGTGATCCGGGTATCCGTTCCGTTTCCTGGCGGCCGGCTGCCCGACGGTCCAGAACTGCCATCCTGCCGATTGACACAAACGAGATTCCGGCTCAATAATTAGTTCGTCAAGGTGCCGAACTAATTAGGGTTGTTTCGGTGAACGCTTCCCGGTCACCTCTTGTCAGGCAATACTCGCGGCGGCTCGTCGCGGAGATCCTGTTGAAGGGCGAGCCGATCTCGCGGGCGGATCTTGCCCGCACGACCGGGCTTTCCAAGCAGACCATGTCGGAAGTGATCGGTGAGCTGGAGTCGGGCGGATGGGTGAGGCCGGTCGGTGTCACCACGGGCGGCCCCGGCCGCAATGCCGTGACCTTCGAAATCGCGGCCGGCGCTGCATTTTCGCTGGGCGTGGATCTGGGCGGTACGAAAGTCTCGGCGGCGCTCGCCAATCTGCTCGGCGAGATCGTCGCGGAAACCACGGAGCGGACCGACCCGCGCGGCGGGCGGCACGTGCTCGACCAGCTCCATCGCCTGGCGCTGCGGCTCGCTGCCGAAAGAGGGATCGACGCCGCGCGGATCGGCAGCGTCGTCGTGGGATCCCCCGGCGTGCTCGACCGCGCCAGCGGCGCCATCGCGCTCGTGCCCAACATCGGCGGGCTGTCGGAGATCGACGTGGTCGCGACGCTCAGCGGTCTTTTCCAGCGCCCGGTAGCGATCGAGAACGACGTCAACCTCGCCATGCTGGGCGAGGCCTGGCAGGGTCGTGCCCGGGGTTGCGAGAACGCGGCGTTCCTCTCGCTCGGCACCGGCACCGGTCTCGGTCTGATCGTCAACGGCAAGCTGGTGCGCGGCGCCACCGGGGCAGCGGGGGAAATCTCCTACCTTCCGGTCGGCCCGGAGCTGCGCTCGGCGCAGGCGCTGGCGGTGGGCGCCTTCGAGCTGGAAGTCGGGTCGCATGCGATCGTGCGCCGTTTCCGGGCGAAGGGCGGGGAGGGAGCGGAAACGGTGCGGGACGTCTTTGCCCGGCTGGAGGTCGGCGATCCGGTCTCGGCCGCCGTGCTCGACGAGACGGCACAGAGCCTGTCTCTGGCAATCGCCGCGCTCTGCTCCATCCTCGACCCGGAGATGATCGTGATGGGCGGCAGCATCGGCATGCGCCCGGAACTGCTGGCGCGGCTCGCAGCCGAGTTGCCGCGGGTTTTCGCACGGCCGGTCGTCGTGGTGCCCAGCGCGCTCGGCAATCGTGCTGGCCTGGTGGGCGCGCTGTCGTCGGCCGTCAGCACGTTGCACAACCAGCTGTTTGGCATGGCCGGACTGCCGGGCGAGATCGCGCTGCCGGACGTTTCCATCGCGAGGGCTGCCGAATGATGATCGACGATCAACTCATTTCCCGCCTGCGCTCCGCTCTCGACGCTGATGCGGCCATCGCGCTGTTGCGCCGGGCCGTCGGCACACCGAGCGTCACGGGGGAGGAAGCTGCATTCGCACGGCTGCTCGCAGCGGAGCTCGAAGCGCTCGGCGCGAGCGACGTGATGCTCTCGGACTTCGCGCCCGGCCGGCCCAATGTGCGGGGATTGCTACGCGGGCAGGGCGACGGCCCCTGCCTCCTGCTCACCGGCCATACCGACACGGTCCACGTCCGCGGCTGGGCCGAGCGCTGGGCCGGGACGGATCGTGAAAGCCCGTTTTCCGGCGCCATCGTCGACGGCGCGATGTGGGGGCGGGGCACGGGCGATCTGAAGGCCGGCATCTGCACGACGCTCGCTGCGGCGCGCCTGCTGCGAGCAGCCGAGCTCGAGCCGGCGGCGGATCTTCTCTTCGCCTTCATCGGCGACGAGGAAAGCGGCGAGCCCGGGTCAGGCGTCAGCGCCGGCATGAAGGCCTTCGTCGCCGATATCGAAGGCGGCAAGCTCAGGAAGCCTGACTTCGCCATCTATGTCGAGCCGACGCAGCTCAACATCTACCCCGCCCAGATGGGATTCCTGATCTGTGACATCATGGTCGTCGGTCGGTCTGCCTATTTCGGCCTGCCCGAGCGGGGGGTGGATGCGCTGAAGGCGGCACATTCGGTCCTGGCGGCGATCTGGGCCCATTCGGCCGAATTGGAGGCGCGCGGGCCGCACGATCTGGTCGGGCGGCCCTTCGTGCTCGTCACGGGCCTGGAAGGCGGCGGCTACATCGCCGTTCCCGGCGAGTGTCGCATAAGCCTGATCCTCAAGCTTCTGCCGGGCGAGAGCCTGGACGATGCGGTGGCGGGCCTCGAGGCGGCGGTACGCAACGCATCCGTCGCCGACGGCATCAAGATTTCGTTTGCCTATCCGGCGGGGCGGGATCATGCCATCGGCGGCACGCCTTCGGAAGTGCCCGCCGACCTTAGGTCGGTCGCGCTGCTCAGGGAGGCGATCCTCGCTGTGCGCCCCGGTCGGGGCCGGATCGAGGGCGCGCCCTACTGGTCGGAAGCGCCCTTCCTGATCAACCGCATCGGGATCCCGACCGTCTATTGCGCGCCGGGCGACATCAGCAATTGCCACACGCTCGAGGAGCATGTGGTCGTCCAGGAATATCTCGACGGGATCGTCGCCTTCGCGGCTTTCCTGGCGAGCTTCGACCGAAGCGTCCTCGCGAGATCAGACTGAAGCGTCCTCGCGAAATCAGACCGCAGCGTCATCGCTTAACCGCCCGGCATGGGCAAATAAAAGGGGAGAAAGCAATCATGTCGTGGAAGCAGAAATTCATGGCGGCCGCCTTTGGCGGCATGCTTACCTTGGGCGCGGCCGGTCTCGCGGCGGCGCAAACCGTCGGCCCCAATGGCGAAACGGCGACGCCGTCGAGCGCGCTGACGCTCAGCGACGCTGAGGTGGCGAAGCTCAAGGAGGGCAAGCACACCGCGGCGCTCCTCTGGCACACCTCGTCGGACTTCGTGTCTGCGGTGACCGCCGGCGCGACCGACGAATTCAAGCGGCTGGGCATCGAGGTCGTGGCGACCACCGATGCCGGCTTCGATTCCGCCAAGCAGCTTTCCGACGTGGAGACGGTGCTCGCCAAGTCGCCGAGCGCCATACTGGCGCTGCCGCTCGATCCCGTCGGCTCGGCCAAGGCTTTCCAGGCCGCCAAGGACAAGGGCGTCAAGCTGGTGTTCCTGTCCAACGTGCCGTCGGGGTACAAGCAGGGCACCGATTATGTCGCGATCGTAACGGACGATCTGTTCCAGATGGGCAAGCAGGCGGCCGACGTGCTCGCCAAATCGCTCGACGGCAAGGGCAAGGTCGCCTGGATCTTCCACGACGCGCAATACTACGTCACCAACCAGCGCGACAATGCATTCAAGGCCACGATCGAAAAAGACTACAAGGACATCTCGATCGTCGACAGCCAGGGCATCGCCGATCCGGCGCGCGCCGAAGAGATCGGACAGGCGCTGCTGACCAAGACGCCCGATCTCGACGGCATCTACGTCACCTGGGCCGAACCTGCCGAAGGCGTTCTCGCCGCCCTGCGCTCGGCCGGAAACACCAAGACGAAAGTGGTCACGCTCGACCTTTCCGAGCCGGTCGCGCTCGACATGGTGCGGGGCGGCAATGTCGCCGGCATCGTCGCCGACAAGGCCTATGAGCTCGGCCGCGCCATGGCGACCGCGGCGGCCTATGGGCTGCTCAGCAAGGAGGCGCCGGCCTTCGTCGTCGCGCCCGCGATCACGGTGACAAAGGACAACGTGGCCGACGGCTACAAGGAATCGCTCAATCGCGACGCGCCCCAGTCCGTGCTGGACGCGGCGAAGTAGGGTTGGCTTTGCCGCGGGCTCGGCGCACCGGCCCGCGGCTGCCCGCCCGGAGGGGCGCGGGTTCAATATGCAGGCTTGTCGTTGCGCCGAGGTGGACGCCTGGCGCCGCAGCTCAAGGAGACAGAAGACCATGCTCAGAATGACCGCAGCATCCCTAGCCGTCGCGGCAATGCTGGTCGCGCCGGCCTCCGCTCTCGACGCCACCAAGGGACCGCATGGCGAGGCGGCGACACCGGCCGCCAGCGTTACGTTGACGCCGGAGCAGGAAGCCAGGGTGAAGGAGGGCAAGTTCACCGCCGCGCTTTCATGGCACACGACATCCGATTGGTCCGGTGCGGTCGGACAGGGTGCCAGGGACGAGTTCGCCAGACTCGGCATCGAGGTGGTCGGCGAGACGGACGCCGGCTTCGACGCGGCCCGCCAGAAGAGCGATATCGAAACGCTGCTCGCCAAGAAGCCCAGCGTCATCGTCTCGCTGCCGGTCGATCCCGAAACGGCGCCCGAAGCCTATCGTCCGGCGCTCGCGGCCGGCACCAAGCTGATGTTCGTCGACAATGCTCCGAAGGGTTTCGTCCACGGCACGGACTACATCGCCATCTCGTCGGCCGACCTGTCGCAGATGGGGACCAAGGCCGGTCAGGCGCTTGCCGAGAAGCTCGGCAGGAAAGGCAATGTCGGCTACATCTTCCATGATGCCGACTTCTACGTGACGAACCAGCGCGACCGCGCCTTCAAGGCGACGATCGAGAGCTTTCCCGACATGAAGATCGTCGCCGAGCAGGGGCTTGCCGATCCGGCCCGCGCGGAGGACATCGGCAATGCCTTCCTCGCGCAGAACCCGAATCTCGACGCGATCTATGTCACCTGGGCGGAACCTGCCGAACTGGTGCTGGCGGCGCTGCGCAATGCCGGCAACAAGAACACGAAGATCGTGACGCTCGATCTCTCCGAGCCGCTCGCTCTGGACATGGTGAGGGACGGCAATGTCGCGGCGATCGTCGCGGACGAGGCCTATGCGATCGGCACGACCGCCGCGCGTGCCGCCGCTCTCGGCCTGCTCGGCGAACAGGTCCCGCCCTTCCTCGCCGTCGATGCGATCGCCGTCACGAGGGATGACGTGAAAGAAGGCTGGAACCGGTCGCTGCACCGCGACCCGCCGGCCTCGCTCGGGGTCGAGTGATGTCCGTTCAAGACACCCTGCGCCGCCTGCCGCTCATCGGGCGTCTCGACCCCAGCGCCTATGTCGTCTATGTCGGCTTCCTGCTGATCCTGGCGGTTTTCGCCGTGGTGCTGCGGGACGACGGTTTCCTGACCGCGTCCAACCTGCTCAACATCGTGCAGCAGACCGCGCCGGTCACCATCATGGCGATCGGCATGGTCTACGTCCTGACGGCCGGCGAGATCGACCTGTCGGTCGGCTCGGTCGTGGCGGTCTCGGCGCTGACGGCGGCCGTGGTGATGCGCGAGCATCACTGGGTGCTCGGCGTTGCCGCCGGCCTCGGGGCCGGTGCCGTGATCGGCCTGATCAATGGCGCGCTGGTGGCCTATGGCAGGCTGCCTTCATTCCTCGTCACGCTTGCCACGATGGGGCTGCTTGCCGGCATTGCGCGCTGGATGACCAACCTCCAGTCGGTGCCGGTGACTGATGCCACCTTCACCGGCCTGTTCGGATCGGGTTCGCTTTTCGGCGTCCCGTCTCTCGTCATCTGGACGGTGCTCGCGGTCGCCATCGGCCACTATGTCTATCGCGAGACGCGCTTCGGCGCGCATGTGCTCGCGACCGGCGACAATCCGAGAGCGGCGCGCGCGGCCGGCATCAAGGTGGACAGGCTGCGCCTCAAGGTGCTGGTGCTGGGCTCGATGTGCGCGGCCCTCGCCGGGCTCCTCTATCTCGGCCGCATCCAGGGCGCGCGCTACACGCTCGGCGAGACCGACCTTCTCACGGTGATCGCCGCCGTCATCGTCGGCGGCACCCGGCTCAATGGCGGCACGGGCACCGTCGTGGGCGCACTCGTCGGCTCGCTGCTGATGGGCATGCTCAACAACGGCCTGATTCTGATGGGTCTTGCCGTCTCCGAACAGATGATCGTGCGCGGCCTCATCATCCTGGCGGCCGTGGCGCTGACGCTGCGCGAACCGCAGCGCTGATTGTTTTGGCCGCATTGCGCAATGCCAAGTGGTGCCACTTGGCTGCAAATGCTCAGCGAGGATAAGACGATGTTTCTCGACGTACTTCGCCGCCGCAACCCCCGGCTCATCGAGGCGGCGATCGGGCTCCACCAGGAAGGCAGGCTGCCTGCCAATGCCTATGTCATCGACACCGATGCCGTTGAGGCCAATGCGCGGACCATTCGCGAGACGGCGGACCGCCATGGCATCAAGGTCTTCGCGATGACCAAGCAGATGGGCCGCAACGCTTCCTTCTGTGAAGCCGTCCGGCGAGGCGGCATCGACGAGGCTGTCGCGGTCGACATGGAATGCGCCCGGGCCACGCATCGCGCCGGACTCGGCCTCGGCCATCTCGGCCATCTCGTCCAGGTGCCGCGCGCCGAGGCAGCCGCCGCCGCGGCGATGAAGCCGCGCTACTGGACGGTCTTCAATGACGAGAAGGCGGCCGAAGCCGATGGCGCGCTGAAAGCCGCCGGCCATGAGGGGCGGCTGCTCGCGCGCATCCAGGCCGAGGGCGACACGTTCTACCGAGGCCATGAGGGCGGCTTCCCGGCCGCGGACATCGTCGGCGTCGCCGAACGCATCGATCGCCTGGGCGGCGGGCGCTTCGGCGGCATAACGACCTTTCCGGCCCAGCTCTTCGATGCCGCGACGCGCAAGATCGAGCCGACCCACAACACCGAGACGCTGCGCCGGGCGGCGGACGCGCTCGCGGCCGCTGGACGCCGGGACATCGAAATCAACGCGCCCGGCACCACATCGTCCGTGATGATCCCGGCTCTCGCGGAGGTCGGGGCCACGCAATGCGAGCCTGGCCACGGGCTGACTGGAACGACGCCGCTGCACGCGCTCGAGGACCTGCCGGAAATGCCCGCCGTCGTTTATCTCAGCGAGGTTTCGCATCTCCATGGCGGTCGGGCCTATTGCTTCGGCGGTGGCCTCTATATCGATCCGGTCTTCCCTGACTACGACGTGAAGGCGATCGTTTCGCGCGAGCCGACTTCCGCAGCCTCGGCGTTGCGCAGCGTCGAAATCCCGCCGCCCGCCGCGATCGACTATTACGGCATGGTCGATGCATCGGGCGCCGCCGCGCCGCGCGTCGGAGACAGCGTGGTGTTCGGCTTCCGCGCGCAGGCCTTCGTCACGCGGGCCTATGTCGTCGGCGTGTCCGGCCTGGCCTCCGGAGCTCCCAAGGTCGAAGCGATCCACGATGCCTATGGGCGGCCGATCGCCTGGCCGGAATGGTGAGCGCCATGAGCAACACCTCAGCCCTCAGCCTTCGCAACATCCACAAATCCTTCGACGGCATCGTCGCCATCGAGGATTTCAGCCTGGACATCGATCGCGGCGAGGTGGTCGCGCTGGTCGGCGACAATGGCGCGGGCAAGTCGACGCTGGTCAAGATCGTCTCCGGCATGTACCAGCCGACTTCCGGCGAGATCCGGCTCGGCGGCGAGCTCGTGCATTTCAGCGATGCGAGCCAGTCGCAGGCCAAGGGCGTCCAGGTGGTCTATCAGGACCTCGCGCTGGCCGACAGCCAGACGGTCTACATGAACCTCTTCCTCGGGCGCGAGAAGACCAGGGGACCGTTCGGCAAGCTCGACCGGACCGGCATGATCGCCGAGACGGAGACGCTGATGCGCGAGCTCGATGTGCGCATTCCCTCCGCGAAGTCGATCATCCGCGATCTCTCCGGCGGCCAGCGCCAGGGCGTGGCGATCGCGAGGGCGACGCATTGGGCGACCAATCTCGTGCTGATGGACGAGCCCACGGCGGCGCTGGGTGTCGCGGAGACGGCGAAGGTCGAGGATATCATCCGTGGGCTCAAGGCGCGGAACCTGCCGATCCTGATCGTCAGCCACAGTCTCGACCAGGTCTTCCGTCTCTCCGACCGCATCTGCGTGCTTCGGCGCGGCCGCCAGATCGGCATCCGCCGAACGGCGGAGACCGACAAGAACGAGATCGTCTCGATGATCACCGGCCTCGCCGCCGCGGCCTGATGTCCGGCCCGGCGTGCGCGGCGGCGAGGCGGGCGAGCGACAAGGATGCTCGGGGTACCCCCTCTCCGGTTTTCTCGAAGCCAGGCGCGTGCTAACGTAGAGGCATGAGGGAAAGACGTCAGGCCGTCGAGAACCAGGTGAAGGCCCGCGCCGCGGTGCGGCGGGCCCTCGAACGGCACAAGCTCCACATTGCCAGCCAACGTTATTTTCACGGCCGCATGTCGGCACGGGTTCTGGTCGACGGCGAGTATTACGACGTCGACGAACGGGAACTCGCGCTGTTGGAGACGGGAAAGGATCCGAAGCGGGATCTGGGCCTGGAGCCGGTGGTCGAGGAGTAGCCGGCCCCGACGCTTCCGGGTCGTGATGCGTTTCTTCAGCGCCGTGGGTACGGCAAGGTCACGGAATGGATACTCGGATCAACCTCGCCCTTTGGGCTCGGGTCCGAGTATGACGACTGCGTTGAGGGCAAGCGCCGATCGTCTGCGTTGGCGATTGGCGTAGACACAGAAGCTTCGTCATACTCGGATCCGAGCGAAGCGAGGTGATCCGAGTATCCATTCCGTTCCATTGCGGCCGGCCACCCGACGGTGCAGGCAGGAAACCGGCTTGTCCGTCGCTTGCCCTCTGCTATGAATGCGCATCACAAAGCGGTGGAGCAACATGCCTTCATCCCCCATCAAGATCGGCATCGTCGGTGTGGGCAAGATCGTCCGCGACCAGCATCTGCCGGCCTTGGCTGCAAATCCCGACTATCGTCTGGTCGCCGCGGCAAGCCGACACGCCGAGGTCGACGGCATCGCGAATTATCCCTCCATCGCGGCGATGCTCGACGCCATTCCGGAGCTCGACGCCGTTTCGCTCTGCATGCCGCCGCAGGTCCGTGCGGACGCCGCCCGCGTCGCGCTCGAAGCCGGCAAGCATGTCTTCCTGGAAAAGCCGCCGGGGGCGACGGTGAGCGAGGTCGAGCACCTGGCGGAACTTGCCGCCGCAAAAGGCGTGTCTCTCTTCGCCAGCTGGCACTCGCGCTATGCACCGGCGGTGGAGGCCGCCAGAACGTTTCTGGCCTCGACCCGGCTCAAATCGGCAGGGATCAACTGGAAGGAGGACGTGCGCCGCTGGCATCCCGGCCAGCAATGGATCTGGGAGCCCGGTGGCTTCGGCGTCTTCGATCCCGGCATCAATGCGCTCTCCATTGCCACGCATATTCTTCCGAGGATGTTCGTCACGGCCGCCACGCTGGATTTCCCGGAAAACCGCGATGCGCCGATCGCCGCGCAAATCGCCTTCAGGACCTTGGACGGAGTGGCGGTGACGGCGGAATTCGACTGGCGTCAGACAGGCCCGCAGAGCTGGGAAATAACGGCCGACACCGACGCGGGATCCATGCTCCTCTCCGGTGGCGGCTCGCAACTGGCGGTCGACGGAATGATCGTCGATCGCCAGCCGGAAGCCGAGTATCCGATGCTTTATCGACGCTTCGCCGAGGTCGTTCGCGCAGGCGTGTCGGATGTCGACCTCTCTCCGCTGAAGCACGTCGCCGACGCCTTCATGCTCGGCAAGCGCCGCGCCGTAGAGCGGTTCGACGATTGATCAGCGGCGTCACAGGGTCGATCCCTCGTCTGACCCGCTGTCGCTCTTCTGCTTGGCCCTTATCCTGTCGACCTTCCCGAACTCGGTCATGATGCTTACGAGAACGCTGCCCGTCCATCCGAAGGTGAACAGGCCCGACATGGCGATGACGGGTCCGATCAGGCGCCATCGATCGGGCAGGCTGATCGAGCCTTCGCCCAGCGTCGTGTAGTTCTCGAGCACATAGTAGTAGCTGTCGCGCATCGAGGGAATCAGGCCTGCCGCCGACAGGGGAATGGCCCACAGGAGCGTCTCGGCGAAGTGAAGCGCTGCCAGCGATCCGATCGTGAATGCGAGCAGCGCGTTGATGCGCCAATGCGCCGTAAACTCGTCCATGTGGATCCAGGAAGCGCTGAAGCGCTGGTTGATGATCCTGATCCCCGCCCCATGGACGATGATTATGACAATCATTCCAAATGTTCCGAGTACAAGTTCCAAGATGGGCTTGGGGGTCGATATTGCGTCCATCGGGTTTTCCAGGATTGTCTTGTCGAAGTTGAATCGCGCCAACCGAATACTATACCAAAGATGACAATGAGCGACTGGATGGCGCGGCCAACTCGCGAGCGGGAGGCGCAGGCCCGCGACGCGCGGGCGAGCGGCAAAACCCATGTCCATTTTGGGCCGCGATGCTGTAAAGCTGTGGTCCCACGAACATCTCCGGACCTGGCTCATGACCGACACCGTTCTCGACCGCTTCCTTCGCTATGTCGTCATCGACACGCAGTCGGATCCCGCATCGCAGACGCAGCCTTCCACGGAGAAGCAAAGGAATCTCGGGCGCCTTCTCGTGGATGAGCTCCTCGCCATGGGGCTTTCCGATGCCCATCTCGACGAGCACGGCTATGTCTACGCCACCATCCCGTCCAATTCGGAAAAGCAGGTGCCGGTCATTTGCTTCTGCTCCCATGTGGACACGGCTCCGGATTTCAGCGGCAAGGACGTGAAGCCGCAGGTCGTGCGAAACTACGGCGGCGGCGACATCAGCCTGCCGGGCGACCCGCTCCAGGTGATCCGCGTCGCCGACAACCCTGCCCTCAAGGATCAGATCGGCAACGACATCGTCACCACCGACGGCACGACGCTGCTCGGCGCGGACGACAAGGCGGGTGTCGCCGAGATCATGGCCGCGGCGCAGTTCCTGCTCGACAACCCCGATATCAGGCACGGCACCATCAAGCTCCTGTTCACGCCCGACGAGGAGATCGGCCGCGGCGTCGACAGAGTGGATCTGGAGAAACTCGGCGCCGCCTTCGCCTACACGCTCGACGGCGAAACGGCCGGCCATGTCGAGGACGAGACCTTCTCGGCCGACGGCGTCGAGGTGACGATCCAGGGCGTGGCCATCCATCCGGGATTCGCCAAGGGCAGGATGGAAAACGCGATCAAGATCGCGGGGGCGATCGTCGATCGGCTTCCCCCACAGATGGCGCCGGAAACGACGTCTGGCCGGGACGGTTTCATCCACCCCATCGCGATGAGCGGGTCGATGGAGAAAGCCACGCTGACCTTCATCGTCCGCGACTTCCGCGACGAGGGACTGGCGGAAAAGGAAGCCATGCTCGAAGCCCTGATCAGGGATGTCATGGCTGGCTTTCCCGGCTCCACCTACACATTCGAGGTCAAGGAACAGTATCGCAACATGAAACGCGTCCTCGACCGCCATCCCGAAGTGGTGGAGAACGCCGTCGAGGCGATCCGACGCGCCGGCATGACGCCGGTGCGCGGCAGCATCCGCGGCGGAACGGACGGCTCCCGCCTCTCCTTCATGGGATTGCCCTGCCCGAACCTCTTCGCCGGGGGGCATGCCTTCCATTCCCCGCTCGAATGGGTCAGCCGGCAGGACATGGAGAAGGCGGTGGCGACCATCGTGGAGTTGGCGAAGGTGTGGGAGGAGAGGGCGTAGGCCTGCTTGTTCGCCCCTCACTGTCCTGCCGGACATCTCTCCCCGCACGCGGGGAGAGAGTGGCCTGCCGCTTGGATTTCGCAAATCCTGAGCGTTGGATGTTGGCGAAATCAGAGATGATAGCGTTCTTCTCTCCGTATTACGGGGAGAAGATGCCGGCAGGCAGATGAGGGGCTGTCAATCAACGGGCCATCTATCTCAGCGCAACTCCACCCATACCGGCGCGTGGTCGCTGGCGTCGTCCAGGCCGCGCACCTCTTTGTCGACGCCGGCGTCCTCCAGGCGACGGGCCGCCTTGCGGCTGAGCAGCAGGTGGTCGAGGCGCAGGCCGGCGTTGCGCGGCCAGCGGTTCCGCATGTAGTCCCAGAAGGTGTAGATCGTCTCGTCGGGATGGATCTTGCGGATCGCGTCGACCCAGCCCTGGTCGAGGAGGCGCTTGAAGACGGCTCGGCTCTCCGGCTGCACCAGCGCATTCTTGTCGTAGGATTTCGTCGGATAGATGTCGCGCGGCTCCGGGACGATGTTGTAATCGCCTGCCAGCACCACCGGCACGCCGGTCGCGAAGAGCTCCGCGGCATGGGCGATCAGGCGCTCCGACCAGGCGAGCTTGTAGTCGAATTTTGGGCCGGGTTGCGGATTGCCGTTCGGCGCATAGAGCGACGCGATCAGGATGCCTTCCACCGCCGCCTCGATGTAACGGGCCTGGCCGTCGGCGGGATCGCCGGGAAGCGCGTCACGCGTGAGCACGGGGTCGGCGCCCCGCGCCAGGATCGCCACCCCGTTCCACGTCCTTTGACCCCGCCAGACCGCGCCGTAGCCGGCGGCCGCTATGGCCGAGCGCGGGAACTGGTTGTCGGCCGCCTTGAGCTCCTGGAGGCACACCACGTCCGGCTGGGCGGCTTCCAGCCAGGCAAGCAGGTTCTCCAGCCGGCGATTGACGTTGTTGATGTTGAAGGTCGCGATCTTCATGCGATCCGCGCCGACCAGCCCGAAACCGCCCGGGCAAGCGTCGCGAGATGGTCGGCGGCGGAGAAGCCCGAGACGCTCTTGCGCGGCTTGAGGTCATGGTCGCCGTCCTCCAGCCAGAGGATCTCGATCGCGGGGGAAAGAGTATATCCCGCCACCTCGTCGCGCGTGCCGAACTCGTCGCGCGTGCCCTGGCAGATCAGCGTGGGCGTCTTCAACCCGGCCAGGTGTTTCGTGCGAAGCTGATCCGGCTTGCCCGGCGGATGGAAGGGATAGCCGAGGCAGAGCAGGCCTGCGATGGCGCCTTGCTGGTGGAGGTCGTCGGCCACCATGCTGGCGATGCGACCGCCCATCGACTTGCCGCCGATGATCAGCGGTCCCGCGGCGCCGAGTTCTGCAACCGCCTCGCGATATTCCGGATTGAGCGTCTCGGCCCGCGGCGGCGGCTTGCGCGCGCCTTGCCTGCGGCTCGCCATATAGGAGAATTCGAAGCGGGCGACGCGGAAGCCCCGGGCGGCGAGTGCCTGGGCCGTCGCGGTCATCGAGCCCGAATCCATCGGCGCTCCGGCGCCATGGGCGAGAAGGATGGTGACGCCAGCGGTATCCGGGCCGTCGAACAGGAATCTTGGGATCACACCAGCCTCTTCGTCATTCTCGGACCCGAGCCCCGAAGGGCGAGGTGATCCGAGAATCCATTCCGTTACCTTCTTGCCGGCTCCCCACGTTTCAATTTTTCACCGGGATCCGCAGAACTTGGCAAGCTTATATTTGAACCGTAACACCCGTCTGCAACGTCACGGAATGGATCCCCGGATCACCTCCGGCTTCGCTTCGCTCGCCTTCGAGTCCGGGGATGACGATGTCATGACTGCCCGGCACCAGCACCGCCACCGGTGCCGGCGCTAGCCCGCCGATTTGTGAGCGAGGTGCAGGTCGACATACTGCACGCCGCGCGCGGCGGTGCGCGCCCATTCGGAGTCCGGGTCGAGTTCCATGTAGCGTATCCACCAGCGCCGCGCCTCGAGAAGATGGCCGGCGTCGTATTCGAGCTTGGCCAGGTTGAAGACGGCATCGCCATAGGTATGGTCCAGGGCAATGGCCCTGGCGAGTGTCCTCCGCGCACTGTCGACATGCCCGCGCTCGGCCTGCAGCCCACCGAGATTGAACCAGGCCTCGGCAAAATCGGGATCGAGCTTCAGCGCTTGCTTATAGGCATGCGCCGCCTCGGCGGCGAGACCCGCCATGCGCAGGCAATTGGCGCGATTGAAGGCGGCCACGGAATCGCGGGGGTCGATCGCGAGGCAGCGCTGATAGGCGGCCGCTGCCTCTTCGAAACGTTCCTCGGTCTCGAGCGCCTCGGCGGTGGCGAAAAGCTCTTCGATCTCGGTGTCGTCGGGCGAGGGGATCGGCAGAAGCATCTGGCCGTCGAGCTCGCTGAGATTGTCGCCGAGGCGCGCATAGATGGCATCGCGGCCCTGCGCCTGCAGCGACAGGGCGGTGAGCGAGGCGACGGGGCCGGAGCGATGGACGGAGCGGGCGATCGCGCTCCAGGTCGCGCCCCCGGCGATCAGCCCGGCATATTTCCTGGCCAGGATGAGGTCGCGGAAGGAATAGGGTTCGGCGTCATGCTCGAAGGCGTCGAACAGGGTGAGGAGCGCGAAGGCGCGCGGAGTGAGCCCGGATTGGTCGATGAGCGACTGGCGAGGGAGGGTCGAGGCCTCGGGTGCGTCGAGAAGACCGAGGAGGCGCAGGAAGCCGTTTTCGGAGAAGATTTGCCTACCTGCTTTCGTTTC
This sequence comes from Rhizobiaceae bacterium, assembly GCA_035556195.1. Taxonomy (GTDB): domain Bacteria; phylum Pseudomonadota; class Alphaproteobacteria; order Rhizobiales; family Rhizobiaceae. Next base: position 8,661 of record DATMFK010000013.1, on the reverse strand, counting down.
GGCTTCGAAACGAGCCGCGATATCGGCGTCGCTCCAATGCTCGAGCAGGCTGCGGCCGAAGACGACATGCGTGGTGCGGCGCGTGACGCCGCGCTGCAGCTGACCGTGCTGGCGCTCGACCTCGCGCGCTGCCAGCCGTCGCGGGAAAGCGGCAAGGGCGCCGACGAGGCCGACCATGGCGCCGGAGAGGGGGGCGGTGGTCATGGGCGGGGCCTGCTCCCCGCCGCGCGTCGCAGACCCCTCATCAAGCCTTCTTCCGGCTCGGCTTTGCCGCTGCCTTCGCGGCCGGCTTGGCATCGGCCGGCGCCTTGGACTTGCTCTTCGCCGGCGGCTTGGTCTGGGACAGGCTTGCCTTGAGCGCGTCCATCAGGTTGACGACATTTCCACGCTCGGGCGCGGCCGCGATGATCGGCTTGTGACCCTTGAGCTTCTCCTTGATCATCGCCATGAGCGCGATCTCGTAGCGATCCTCGTAGGTCTTGGGATCGAAGGTGGTGACCTTCTGCTCGATCAGCGCCTCGGCGAGCTGCAGCATCTCCGGATCCGGATTGCCGACGGGGATGTTGCCGAAATATTCGGCCGTGCCGCGCACTTCGTTGGGGTTGCGCAAGGTCGAGACGAACATGCCGGTTTCTCGCGGCCCGATGGTGACGACGCGCTCGCGGCTGGAGAGCACGAGGCGTGCGATGGCCAGCTTGCCTGTCCGGCGCAGCGCCTCGCGCAGCACGATGAAGGTTTCCTCGGCCATCGCCCCGTCCGGCGCCAGATAATAGGGCGCGTCCTGGTAGATGACGTCGACGGAGCCTTCCTCGACGAAGGCCTCGATGTTCATCGTATGGTTCGATTCGATCTTGACGGCTTCGAGATCGGCGTCGTCGATGATGACGTATTGCTTGGCTTCGTACTCATAGCCCTTGACGAGATCGGAGCGCTCGACAAGCCCGAGCTCCGGGTCGACCGGCTTCATGTTGATGCGGTTATGCGTCTTCTTGTGAAGCTGGTTGAAGGTGATGCGCTCGCTTGCGCTGGTGGCGGGATAAAGCCGCACCGGGCAGCTCACCAGACTGAGCTTCAGATAACCTTTCCAACTGGCTCTCGGCGCCATGGGTCACTCCTACGCGATACCTAGGTTTCGCACCGGCCCCCAAACCCCATCCCAGTTTCGGGCCGGATGCTTTAAGAAAACGTTCTGATCATTCTCGGCGGGCATTTCTCCCCGGATTCAATCCTGACGCTCTGCGCCGCCCCGGAGCGATTCAACGGCGTCGAGCGCCGCGCGGCGCAGCCAGTTCCCGGGCGGATTCGTCGATCTCGGCCCAGGGATCGCCGGAGCTGGCCACCAGCGCGGGAAGCGAAGAATAGTTCAAATCCTCCGGCGCGTCGATTGCTTCGAGATCCTGCCAGGAAAGCGGCGTCGAGGCGGGCATGCCGGTGCGGGCCCGCAGCGAGTAGGGAGCGGCGGCCGTCGCGCTCCTGGCATTGCGGTGGAAGTCGATGAAGATGCGACGCTTGCGGTTCTCCTTGCCCATGACGGCGGTGAAGGTGCCGGGCTCCGCGGCGGCGATACGCGTGGCGATGTCGCTGGTGGCCTTGTGCACCTCCTTCCAGCCGAGGCGCGGCACGACCGGCACGACGACGTGGATGCCCCTGCCGCCGGAGGTCTTCACGAAAGGCACGAGGCCGAGCGCGGAGAGCTCGCCGCGCAGATGGACGGCGGCCTCGACCACCTCGCGCCAGCCGATGCCTTCGCCTGGGTCGAGGTCGAAGACGATACGATCGGGTTTCTCCAGTCTCTGGCGCAACGCTCCCCAGGCATGGAACTCGACCACGCCGAATTGCGCGAGCGCGAGATAGCCCTTCGCGTCCTCGACGGAGATGTAGGTCTTCTCTTCATTGTCGGAGTTGGTGGTGTTGATCACCGCCACCGTCGGCGGCATGCCGGTGAAGGCGTGGCGCTGGAAGAAGCAGTCCTGCAACCTTCCCGTCGGGCAGCGGAACAGCGAGACCGGCCGCCCCATGATGTGCGGCAGCATGAAGTCGCCGATAAGCGCGTAGTAGACGGCGATGTCGAGCTTGGTCGGGCCGGATTTGCCGAGGAGACGCCGTGTCGGGTTGGTCACCCAGATCGAGGCGAGGTCAGCGTCGGTGATCAGCCGCTTCCGCTCCACAGGGGCCGCGCCGGAGATATCGGCTTCGCGTAGGCCGAGGAAAACGGCGTGGCGCAAGAGGCCGTCATGAGTGCGGTTGGCGTAGCGAATGCGGGCCGAAAGCACCGGCCGCACGAAGATCGTGCCCTTGGGCGCGCCCTCCAGCGGCGCGGCGCCTGCGGCCAGCGGTTCGAGCCGCGCCAGGAGATCGCGCAACGACGTCGCGTCGAAACCGGACCCGACCTTGCCTCGATAATGCAGCTCGTCATCCACCCATTCGCCGAGCGCTAGCGCGCCTAGACCGTCGGTGGCAGGCGAGATCGTGTAGCCGGCGATGACAAAATTCTCGATCTCCGGAGCCTTCGCTTTCACCCAGCTCTTCGTGCGGCCTTCCTGGTAAGGAGCGTCCGATTTCTTGGAGACGACCCCTTCCAGTCCGAGTTCGGCCGCCTGCATGTAGAACGCGCGACCGTCCCCCGCGATATGATCGCTGAGCTGGATGGCCGAATTGCGCGAAACATGGGCGGCCAGCAGGCCTTCCAGCGCCTTCTTGCGCCTGGCGAGCGGCACGGGGCGGAGGTCCCAGCCGTCGAGATAAAGAAGGTCGAAGGCGTAGAAGACCAGCCGGTTCCCCGCACCTTCCGAGAGCGCGTCCTGCAACGCGGCGAAGCGGCTGACGCCTGTCTTGTCGAGCGCCACCACCTCGCCGTCGACGATAGCCTCGCGGCAAGGCAGCCGGGCGAAAGCCGTGCCGAGATCGCCGTAGCGCCTGGTCCAGTCGAGCCCGTTGCGGGTGATCAGCTTGACCGTGCCATCCGCGACATGGGCCATGGTGCGGTAGCCGTCGAACTTGATCTCGTGCAGCCAGTCCTCGTCATGCGGCGGCTCGTCGACCGCTGTCGCGAGCTGCGGCGCTATGCGGGCGGGCATGGGCGCGCGGACGGCGCCCGCCAGCTTGCCCGGCTCGGGCCGGGGGACGGCAGGCTTTGGCGTTTCCAAGAGCTCTTCGATGCGTCGTCCGCTCTTCACGCTTTCCGGCCGCGCGGCGAGGATGTCGAGTTTCTCGTCCGCGGCGAGATCGTACTCCTTGAAGAGGAGCCAGTTGTTCCGTTCCTCGCCTTGGCTCTTCTTGAGGCGCGTCAGCATCCAGCCGCCTCTCAGCTTCTCGCCGGCGAGACGGAACTTGAAGGCACCGGTTCTCAGGCTCTTCTCGACATCGTCCATCGGCGCCCAGGTGCCGGTGTCCCAGACGATCATGGGTCCGCCGCCATATTCGCCTTCGGGGATCACGCCTTCGAAATCGATATATTCGAGCGGATGATCCTCGGTCTCCACTGCAAGGCGCTTGTCGGCCGGGTTGAGCGAGGGCCCGCGCGGTACCGCCCAGCTCTTCAGGACGTCGCCGACCTGGAGCCTGAGATCATAGTGATCCGAGGTGGCGGAGTGCTTGTGCACGACGAAACGGTTGCCGCTATCGCCGAAGCCGCCCCGTGGCTCGGTGGTTTTCGAGAAGTCGCGCTTCTCGCGATAGGTCTTGAGTTTCCCCTGCGGCATGGCATGGAGGCTAATGTGAGAAGAAACCAAATTCCAGTATTGCTGTCGGCAGGCCCCTCACCCGGCTTCCGCTTCGCTCGGCCACCCTCTCCCCAAGGCTATCGGATTCGCACATCTGGAGCTGTACGATAGGGTCGGATAATGGCTGCTATCACTGCCGTTCGGCCACTTCGTTCTGCAACGTTGGGTGGGTTGCCCACACGTAACGGAATGGATCCTCGGATCAGCTCGCCCGCTGGCGCGGGCTCCCGTCCGAGGATGACGATCGCGTTGAAGACCTGCCGCCAATCGCCAACGTTGGCGATTGGCATCGACATGGAAGCTTCATCATCCTCGGGCCGGCACCGAGCGAAGCGATGGCGACGTGACCCCATCCACAGGCTTGCCCGTGGCCTGGATCCATCTGCAACGTTTGCGACTTCTGGAACGCCAGCTTGGCGCCCGCGCAGAAAACCTTTTCTCCCCTAGGGGAGAGATCGGCTGGGCGAGGCGGAGGCCGGGGGAGGGGCTATGTCCGCCTGCGCGTCGCGTCTGTCCCAGGCTCCTGCTCCCACCCAAATACGCTACGGCCGCCCAGCGCATGGGACTGGAACCGCTCCTCGGCGATGAGCTGCTCGACCGAAGGGCCGGAGACGCGGCGCTCGAGCAGCCGGGCCTGGTCGTCGAGGCGTTTCAGCGCGGCGAGTTCCTCGTCATTGCCGAGCTTGGCCTTACACACGGCCGATTTCAGCACGTCGATGGTCTGGTCGTAGACGCGGGTCGGCACGGGGAAGGGGTGCCTGTCCTTGCCGCCATGGGCGAAGGAGAAGCGGGCAGGGTCGGTGAAGCGGTAGGGCGCGCCATGGACGACCTCGGCGACCATGGCAAGCGACTGCACGGTGCGCGCGCCGACGCCGGGCACCAACAACAGGTCGGCGAAATCAGCCGGGCCGCGATCGGCAGCGGCGGCAAGCGTCGCGTGGAGGCGCGGCGCCAGCACGTCCTTTGCGCGGACGTCGTGGTGGGCCGGCATGACGAGATGCGGGAGGACGAGTTGCTCTGACCTGGGCTTTTCCGTCCGCCCTTCGAGCGTTGCGAATTCGCGGGCGATTCCGTCGGGGCCGAGATCGGCGAGGAGGTCGAGCTGGGCCCGGCGCGAGGCTTCGGCGCGATGATCGGTCAGGTTGACGATCTTGCCCTGTCTTTCGCCGTCAATCGCCGAATGCGGCTCGTCGACGAAGCTCTTCAACCCTTCCGACAACCAATGATACCGCCTGGCCTTGCGGCTGTCGTCGTTCATGCCCTGCTGGACGACGACCCAGTTCCCTTCGTCGGTCACCACGAAACCGTGGAGGTAGAGATCGAAGCCGTCCTGCACGGCGGCGCTGTCGACCTTGGCGACGAGGCGGCTCGCCTGGGCAAGTGCTGCGCCATCGAAACCGACCTTGTCGCCGATCGCGACGAGTTCGTGCGGCGTCTGCCTGGAATGCTTGCCGCGCCCGCCACAGACATGGATGCCGAGCTCGCCCGACAGCGGACCGAGCCCGCGCTTCAGCGCGCCGAGCACGCTGGTCGTGATGCCGGAGGAGTGCCAGTCCATGCCCATGACGGCGCCGAAGGATTGGAACCAGAAGGGATGGGCGAGGCGACGCAGGAGCTCGTCGCGGCCATAATGGTGGACGATGGCCTCGGTGATGACCGAGCCGAGCCGCGTCATGCGGTTGGCGAGCCAGGGCGGCACCCGCCCGCCATGTAGCGGCAGGTCAGCGCTTCCCGCCCTACGAGCCATGTTCGTTCCGCTTGAAGGATTTCATTGCCGGAAGATAGGCGAAGTGGCTGTGCCGTACCAGCGATTGATGCGTGCCCGCGTCCGCTCGGAGCTTCAGCGGTTCTGGAGAATATCTCCGTCGATTCTAGGCGCGGCTTCCTTCCCTGGCCGCGCGCAATTCCAAATAGGCTACCGTGCTGGCGACGACCATCCCGACTGTCCATGCCGTGGAAGCGACCGCAAGGCCAAACGCGACCCCGTTAGCCGGGAGAAGCATGGCAACCAGTCCAAGGGCAATCTGCGCGATCGTCAAGACGACGATCAGAACGACGGACAGGCCCAAGAGAGACCAGCGTCTTCCCTTGGTCAAAGTAGCGCTTCGCTTCAGACTGGCGAATACCCCAAGCCGTTCCTGGACCTGAATGGGGATAGCGAGAAACCAGCGCAGCAGCAGCATGGTCCAGAGGACGATTGTGAGCATGAAGCCAATGCCGGAGCCGTAGGGCAATAATGTTCCGGCAAAGGCTGAAAGGAAGATGCCAAGTACGACGGGTAGGTAGGTGAGGATGGCGATGACTGCGACCGGCAACGCGACGGCGACCCCTGTCGAAAGACAGCCGTCAAAGGACGGCCGTCTTCCCTGTTTATCGTCAATGGCCATCCGCGGCAGCGCCCCGAGCAGAAATATTCCCAGCACGAACGCGACAATCGTGTAGATGACCAATGCAGTGAATGCGACAGTCGGAGACGTTTCGATCATATCCGAGCCTGGCGCCAGCGTGCCTGGTACCGAATATTCGAGAATCAGGGCGGGCAATCCGCAAAGCAGTGAGAGCAGCCCCAGGCAAAGGCCGATATTGCGGCCGATAATGCCGAACGTGTCGCGAAGCACCCTACCAATCGCGAAACTCTCCGGACTGGCTGCCGATGCCAACGCCATTCTGCCCCCCTAGATCTAGAATCAACCATAAATTGCACATGGTCCACTGTCAAACCAGCACACCTTGTGGGCACTGAAATCGAAGGGGGTTACGCCGTCAGCACCACCTTGACGCTCTGCCTGCGGTCGAGCGCGAGGCGGAAAGCTTCCGGCGCTGCCGCGAGGGGGCGGCTGGCGGTGACGAGCTGGCTCACGGCGACCACGCCGGACGCAATGAGTTCGACGGCATGCGTGAACTCATCGCCGAAGCGGAATGTGCCCCTGACATCCAGTTCCTTGGCCATGATCGAATTGGCCGGCACGGGGATATCCCCACCCGGCAGGTTGCCGATCTGGACGAGGGTTCCACCCCGCCGAACATGGCGGATCGCCGAGGCAAGCCCGGCAGCCGTGCCGGAGACTTCGAAGGCGACGTCGATGGCATGATCCCCGGCGAGCGTCTCGAGTTCGCCTTCGCCGCCGGAAATGTCGGCGGTGCGATCCGCGCCGAGCTTGGTCGCGAAGGCGAGCGGCGCCTCGGCGATGTCGACGACCGTGACGGCCCCGGCGCCGGCGAGCTTCGCGGCGAGCATGGTGAGGAGGCCGATCGGCCCGCCGCCGAACAGCGCGACATGGACGCCGTCCAGCGCGCCGGCCCGGGCAGCGGCGTGCAGAGCCACGGCCAGGGGCTCGGCCAGCGCGGCATCGGCGAGCGAAACGCTCCCCGGCAGCATCGCGCATTGCGCCGGCACGGCGTCGAAGAACTCGGCGAAGCCGCCCTGCATATGCGGCGTCTTCGAGGCCGAGCCCATGAAATAGATATTCTCGCAGAGGTTCGGCCGCCCCTCGCGACAACGGGCGCAGGATCGGCACCAGCGCGACGGGTTGACCGCGACGCGGTCGCCGGATTTCAGCTGGCCGACGTCGCCTCTCGTTTCGACGATCGTGCCGGCGATCTCATGGCCGAGGGTAAGGGGCTCGGTCACGACGAAATTGCCGGTCCTGGCATGACGGAAATAGTGCAGGTCCGAGCCGCAGATGCCGCCGGCGCCGAACTTGATCCGCACCATGCCGGGGGAAAGCGGAGGCAGGGTACGCTCGACGAGTCTGAGATCCTCCGGTCCGTAAAGCGTCGCGGCGATGGTCTTCATCGGATCAGCCCCAATTGCTGCGGCAGCCACAGCGTGATCGCCGGTACGAAGGTAATAAGGAGCAGCGCCAGGATCAACGGCACCAGCCAAGGCAGGATGGCCATGGTGGTGCGCTCCACGGAAAGCTTGGCCACGCGCGACAGCACGAACAGCACCATGCCGAGCGGCGGGTGGAGCAGGCCGATCATCAGGTTCAGCGTCATGATCAGCCCGAAATGGATCGGGTCGATGCCATAGATGGCGGCGACCGGCAGCAGGATCGGCACCAGAATGGTGATCGCCGCGATCGTGTCGAGGAAGCAGCCGACGACCAGCATCAATATGTTCACCAGGATGAGGAACACCCATTTGTTCTCAGTGAGCGCGAAGATGAAGGTCGAGAAGGCCTGCGCGGCCTGGCTGACGGTGAGCAGCCAGGCGAAGATCGAGGCGGCCGTGACGATGAAGAGCACGGACGCCGTGGTCTCGATCGTGTCGAAGCTCGCCTTGGCCAGTGTGCGGAAGGTCATGGAACGGTAGCGCACCAGGCCGAGGAACAGCGACCAGATGACGGCGGCCATGGCGGCCTCGGTCGGCGTGAACCAGCCCATCGTCATGCCGCCGATGAGGATCACCGGGGTCATCAGCGCCATGACGGCAGAGAAGTCGAAATACCAGTCGAGCGCGATCAGGATGACCAGCGCGATGCCGACGGCGATGTTGATCGAGAGCCCCGCCAGGATCAGCAGATAGACGGCGACGGGAAAGGCGGACACGACGAGCACCTCGACGGAAGCCGCTGCGAGCCGCCTGACCTCGAAGGGCGTGTCCGATCCCCAGCCGCGTTTATAGGCGAAGATGGCGACGGTTATCATCATCAGCACGGTCATCACCACGCCGGGCAGGACGCCGGCCATGAACAGCGCGCCGATCGAGACGTTGGCCATCATGCCGTAGATGACGAAGGGGAGCGAGGGCGGGAAGATCGGGCCGAGCGTCGCCGAAGCGGCGGTGACGCCCACCGCGGCCTCCACCGGATAGCCGTGATCCTTCATCGCCTTGATCTCGATCGTGCCGATGCCGGCGGCGTCGGCCAGCGCGGTGCCGGACATGCCGGAGAAGATGACGGAGCCGATGATGTTGACCTGGGCGAGGCCGCCCTTC
>DATMFK010000012.1:0-4451 GCA_035556195.1 Rhizobiaceae bacterium | reverse complement strand
GCGCCACGACCGCGCGGAGCGGATCGACGAGATCACCCTGTCGTTCCTCAGCCAGCTTTCGGTCCTGGCGATCTGGGTCCTGCTGATCACGCTCTACGCCCACCTCATCCCGGCGCTTCACCGGCTCGGCACCGCCTTGCTTGCGGGTGTCAGTATCGTGTCGGTGATCGTGGGCTTCGCCGCGCAGACCACCCTCGGCAATCTCGTCGCGGGGATCAGCCTCGTGCTCTACAAGCCGTTCCGGCGCGGCGATCGCCTGCAAGTCCTGGTGCCGAACAAGGATCAGTTCGAAGTCGGCGAGGTCGAGGATATTTCGCTCGGCTATACCGTCCTCAAGACCGACGACGGCCGCAGGATCATCATCGCCAACGGCACGATGGCGCAGCAGACCTTCATCAATCTGTCCACCGGCACGGCAGGCAAGACGCCGCACGCCTGACCACGGGCCGCGCGCTCAATCCCCGTCGAGCAGCACCGACCGCAGCACCACCGCATCGTTATGCTGCTCGTCATGCGCGCTGTAGACGAGCGTGACCACGCCCGCCTTGGCCAGCACACGAATGCGATCGAGCGCTTCCGATTGCCCGCGCAACTCGGCGCGATAGCGGCGCTGGAACTCCGCCCAGCGCGCGGGATCGTGGCCGAACCATTTACGCAGCTCGGTGCTCGGCGCGACGTCCTTGATCCAGTCGTCGAGCGCGGCCTTCGCCTTGCTCACCCCGCGCGGCCACAGCCGGTCGATCAGGATGCGCGTGCCGTCGTCCGGCTCGGCGGGCTCATAGGCGCGCTTCAGCCGAAGGTGCGATGCGGGGATCGATGTGGCAGTCATGCGAACCTCCGTGCGGCGAACGGCTCGATATTGTCGCCATTGAGTTCGGCGAGGCGTTCAAGCAGCCACGGCTCGGGCTCACCGAAGCTCAGCCGCCTGACCGCGACCGGCGAGGACTTGAGCTGCGGCTGATGGCTGACCGGATCGCGCGCATACCAGGTATGCTGGTTGGCCGATTGCGCGCCGCAGCCGTAGTGGAAGGGCACGAATACCTCGCCCGGCCGCACGGTATCGACCACCATCGCCACGCCTTCCCAGCGCCCATGCGGTGAGCTGATTTCCACCATGTCCCCAAGGCCGATGCCGAGCCGCGCGGCATCCTCGGGATGCACCTCGACATAGGGGTGCGGCGCGCGCCGGTTGAGCACCTCGGAGCGCGCGGTCTTGGTCCGCGTGTGGAAGTGATAGACGACGCGGCCGGTGATGAGGGTGAAGGGATAGGCCTCAACACCGGATTGGGCTGGCGCCGCCATTGCACCGGCCGCAGGAACGCCTTCCCCTTGGGGTCGATATGCTCGTAGTCCGCCCGCGTCCTCGGCGCGCCGCTGAGGAAATCGTGGCCGTAGGTTTCGCAATAGTCGATCGCAGCGCCGAAGTTCAGGTCCTCGTAGAGCCGCTCGCAGCCGCGCGGATGGCGGTCGTTGCACGGCCAGCGCACCGCGCCCATCTCGAGGATCAGCTCGTAGCTCATCCCCGAATAGTCGCACGGGCGGCCCTTCGAGACCCTGCCCCATTCCGCGAACGCCTGCTTGGAATCGGTGAAAGGGATCAGCGGCGCGCCGTGGCGATCCTCGAAACCCAGCCGCGTCGCCGCCTCGACGACGATGTCGAAATCGCTGCGCGCCTCGCCCGGCGGATCGACCGCCTTGAGCAGCAGGTTGACGCTGCGATCGGCGTTGGTGATGCAGCCGGTCTTCTCGCCCCACATCGCCGCCGGGAAATAGATGTCGGCGAGGTCGACCGTCTCGGCGTCGACGAACGGATCCTGCACGACGAGGAACAGCTTATCGAGGATGCGGCGCGAGCGGTTCTGATCGGGCAGGCTGACCAAAGGGTTAGTGCCGATCACCCATAGGAACTCGATGTCGCCGCGCTCGGCGGTCTCCATCATCGTCATGATGTCATTGGGCACTTCGTGGCGGAAATGTGCGTAATCGAGGTTCCACAGCGCGGCGAGGTCGCGCATCTGCGCCTCGTTGTGCGCATTGCGATAGGCGGGATAGGAGCCGCCCGCGCCCGCCTCGCGGTTGCACATCGCCGAGGGCTGCCCCGCCATCAGCGGCGGCCCCGCACCCGGCTTGCCGATCGCGCCGCGCAGCAGATGCACCGAATTGACCAGCGACGAGGCAGCGGTCGCCTCGACGCTCTGGTAGAAGCCTTGCAGCACGGTCGAGACGAAGCGCTCGGTGGTGCCGATCCATTCGGCGGCGGTTTCCAGATCGGCTTGCGGTATCTCGCATAGCTGCGCGACGCGCTCGGGCGGATACTCGCCGACCACCGCTTCCATGTCGGCGAAGCCGACGGTGTGCGCATCCACGAAATCGCGGTCGACCCAGCCGTTGCGGACCAGCAGGTGAATCAGCCCGTTCATCAGCGCGACATTGGTGCCGGGCGCGAGCTGGAGATGAAGGTCGGCGCCTTGCAGCACGGTCGGCGTCCTGCGCGGATCGGCGACGATGATGCGGCCGCCATTGGCCTGCTTCGCCGCCAGCATCCGCTCCCACAATACCGTCTGCACCTCGGCGACATTGTGGCCGTAAAGGCAGAGCAGATCGGCCTGGTCGATGTCCGCATAAGAAGCGACCGGTCCGTCGCTGCCGAAATTGGCCATCAGCCCGGTGGCGGAAGTCGCGGTGCACAGCCGGGTGTTGCCGTCGATATTGGCCGATTGCAGCCCGCCGCGCCAGAACTTGCCGAGCGTGTAGAGCTCCTCGATGGTAAGCTGCCCGGAATTGTAGCAGGCGAGATTCTGGTGCCCGCGGCACCACGCATCGCGGAATCGCTCGACGAAAAACTCCATGGCCTTCGCCCAGCTCACCGGCTGTAGCGGCGCACCGCGCTTGCGGCGGATCATCGGCGTGGTGCCACGGCGCTTAGAGTTGTTGGCGACCCAGGCGTGCTCGCCCTTGGGGCCAAGATGGCCAAAGCTGACCGGATGATCGGGTTGTCCGCGCACCCCGACGATGCACCCATCCTTCACCGCGATATCCAGTCCGCAGCCGTTCGAACACAGCAGGCAGGCCGAATGGACCCATTCGTCAGGCTCACCGGCAATGCCGAGATTGCGGTCGAGCCTGGGGATCATATCGCTCTCCCTGCGACGGTTCGGGGAGTATCGCAAAGCGTCATACTGAACTCAACGCCGCGCCGCCGAAAGTGCACCTTGATATCTTCTGGCCCCAATGTGGCGGTGGGCCTGTTTCACGCCGCGGCCATGGGCAGCGGTCCGGCGGATGCGCGGCGCATGGCGAGGAACAGGAACGTCGTCGCCAGCATAGGAGTGAATATCGTGGCGGCGATCGCATATCGCAGGCTTTCAGCCCCCAGGCGTGGGGCGAGCATGTCGCTCAGCGCGCCGACCATGAACGGCCCCAGCCCGCCGCCGATGACGCCGGTCACCGCAAGCATGATGGTCGCCGTCACGCCGCGGTCGCGCGGATCGGCTTCGTTGACGGCGAAGTTGATGCACGGCGGCACCGCGCACGTCAGGCAGAAGTTCATCGCCCCCGCCGAAACCATGGCCAGCGCGACAGTGGGTGCCAGCGCGAAACCGGCGGTGAACGGCACGGCCAAGGGCAGCGAAACCAGCGGCACCCGAAGCATGTCAACCGGGCGGCCGCGGCGCCGGACGAGCCAGTCAGCCAGCGCGCCGGAAACCAGCGTTCCGGCGATGCCCCCCAGGCCGACCGCCGGCGCGATCAGCAACCCGACTTCCGCCAGCGGCACGCCATAGGAGCGCTGCAGATAGGCCGGCGCCCACGCCCCCAGCACCGCGCCGATGATGCCCGCGACGCCGAGCGTCAGCGCAAGTGGCACGAAGCCAGGCATGCCCAGGGCCCGCTCGCAAGCGGCATGGAGATCCGCGAGATACCGGCGCTGGCCGATGGGCGCGGATCCAGCGGCATCTCCCCGGGGCGGCTCGCGGACAGTCAGGAGCAGGGTGGCCGCCAGCGCGATACCCGCGGCGCCGCACACCAGGAACATCGATCGCCACCCCAGCGCCGCCGCCAGCACCCCGGCAGCGATCGTTCCGCCGACCACGCCGATCATGCCGCTCGACTGGAACACCGCCACCGCCCTGCCGCGCGTTTCCTGCCGGAACAGGTCCGGGATGATCGACATGGCCGCGGGAAACGCCGTCGCCTCCCCCAAGCCCACCCCGATCCGGGCGATCGACAAGGTGGCGAAATCCTCCGCCAGCCCGGTCGCCGCTGTCGCGAGCGACCAGCCCGCCAGCCCTAGCGCGAGGACACGCTTGCGGTTCCCGAGATCGATGAAGCGGGCGATGAACAATCCGCCGACGAGGTTGAACAGCACGAACAGGAAGCCGTTGGCCAGCGAGATTTCGGTGTCGGACAGCGAAAGCTCGATCCGCACGGGCTCCGTCACCACGCCCAGCAGC